>JAXMCG010000001.1:0-397629 GCA_046349475.1 Caulobacteraceae bacterium
CACCAGGACGAGATCAAGAACATGGTCCTGGCCGCCGAGAGCGACAGTGGCTCAGACCGCGTCTGGTCCCTGCGCCTGCCCGTGGGCGCCGCGCAATTGCCGGGCCTGAAGGCCCTGCCGGCCATCCTCGCCCCCCTGAAGATCGCCCTCGGCGAGCCGGGCCGCGCCGGCGGCTCGGACGTGGCGGGTCTCATCGCTCAGGGCGTGCCCTCCATCGGCCTGCGCCCCGACGCCTCACGCTATTTCGACTGGCACCACTCAGCGGACGACACCCTCGACAAGGTCGACCCGGCCCAACTTGCCCAGAACGTCGCCGCCTGGGCCGCCTCGATCTACCTAATCGCCGACGGGGATTTCGACTTGAGAAGCCTCGTCCCGCCTGCCGCGCCTACCGCCCGGTGATCAGCTCAAAGGTCCCGTGCGTTCCTGACGCGGTCAGCAGGCGGCGGTCCGGATCGTAGTTGAGGATGCAGGCCTCCTGTTCCCCGAAATAACCCTCGGAATTGTATTTCAGGGTGTAGCACCGGGCGCCGTAGGTGCAGGCCTCAGGGGCCGTCTGCACGATGTTATCGAGCTTTGGAACATCGCTCGGCCAGGTCCGGGCCGGATGGGTCAGAACCCGCGCCGACCCGCCGCCCTGGAAGTTCATGGTCATGACCTCCATGGTCATGCCATCGCTGCGGCGGCGCCACTGCCCCTCGATATCCCGCTCCCCGCATCGCACCGGCATCGGCGGCGGACTATCGGTGCGGGTGTAGGGCAGGCCGGTGTCGTCCCGTTCCTTGTTGATTGTCAGTCCGCCCGGCTGGCCCCTTGTCCCCGGCCGGAACGAGATCGTCCGCGTTCTGGGGTCATAGCGCATGCCATCCTGCGACATCGCGCCGTTGCGCGTGAAGAAGCACGGATCCGACCGCGTCGGCCTCAACATCCCCGGCCCACCGAGCCACATGAAACTGCCGGGCCGCGTGTAGTCCGGAGAGCGAACGCCCACATCCAGCCCGAATTGCCCCGGCACGATCCGCACGACGTAACCCGGCATGTCCATGATCGCCCACGTGCCCACCAGCTGTTCGGGCGGCAGGCAGACGGATTGTGAGGCTTGGCTCGTTGTCGCTGGCGGCGGTCTGGGCGCGGACGCCGCGGGCGCCGGCGCGGTCGTGGCCCGGCTATTGGAGCCATCCCGCCCCATTTGCAGCTGCACCTGGTAGCGGTAGGTCCGCGTCGTCATGTTCATCGGAGTCGTCGAACAACCGGCCCTTGGCAGGTAGAAATAGTCTCCGTTGGGCAGTGTGACGGACCGATAAAAGGGAAGCGGCAGCGTGTAGTTATTCTGTCGCCGGAACTGATTGATCGCCGCCGCCATCCGCGTGCAGTAGGCCCGTTCCTGCGCTTCCTCTGCGGGGCCGGAGAGAAAAGGCCCTGCGATGGGGGCGCTGGTGATCGTGTAGGCTTTGGCTTCGAAATTGGGCTGGGCGCTGTTGAAGGCGACGTTTCCTGTTTCGCGGATTTCAAACCCGTCGATCGTCGCGACGACCGTGTCCGCGGAGGCTAGGCCGAAGGCCAGGAACGCGAGCGCGACAGCGCTACCGAGGGCGCGCCAGGTCAGTGTGGGGCTCCAGCTCATTGCATCGCACTCACAGGCAGGCCCCGGTAGTACTCACAGGGCTCATAGGTCGGGTTGGCGTCGAGGCTTTCGGTGCATTCGCCCTTGCCCGAGGTGGTCAGGCGTTCAACGCCCATGTCGGTCAACGCGCCCCTGAACAGCCGCCGCGTCGCCACCGGAGAAGCCGAACCCGTTTGCGGTTTCAAAGTCAGGGTGTTGACCAGCATCTGGCCGGCCGGAGCGGGGCCGTTGGAGCGCATTTCAAAGGGACCTGAGATCTGCACGATGACGGTATCCGCACCTGCCCGGCGCTCACGCAGCACGCCGCGAAGCGGAGAGGCGCTGGTGATCTCGAAGGTCATCGTCGAGAAACCGCCGGCGCGCACGGGCCGTGACAGGAACTGGATATGGCCGTCGGACGCGCAACGCCAGACGAGCCAGCCGGGCGGCGGCTCAGGCCCGGCGGGGCAGACAAGCGGCCGGAAAAACACCTCGTCCGAGGGCCACAACCAGGCCGTCGTGGGCCGGTTCTGAGCGGCCTCGCCGGCGACCGGCAGATAGAGATAGCGGCCATAGGGCAATGAGCCCGGCGTCGGCGGCGCGCCGTTCATGGTCGTCGGCACGCTGAGGGTCGCCAGGGCGCCGCCGGGCCGGCCGGGAGCGCAGGCGAACTGCCCGGCCGCGAAGTCGCCGCCGCAGGCGCCGTTGTAGGTGGGACCGAAAAGGGAAGCGCCATCACCATATTTGATCGCCGCCTGGGCCCCGTCCGCAGCGTCGAAACTCGTCCCTTCGGCCCAGAGCAGGATCGGCCGCCCGCCCGGCGGCGTCACAATGGCGGGGAAGGCGGTCTGTTGCGGATAGCCTGTCCAGCTGACCTGGCGGCCGGCCAGGCCGATGCGATAGTTGACGATCCGGCCCAGGCTCATGTTCGGCCCGATGGTTATGGCGAGGCTCGCCTTGGCCATGTCGCGCTTCTCGGCGGTGAACAGCTCTTTCGGCGGCGTCGCCCAGATCGGATACCAGCCGGCGATGGAGGTCAGGTTCGTGCCGTTCGACTTGATGACCAGCACCGCACCGGCCACCCGGCAATCGACAAACCGGGCGAGGCGCACATCGTTCAGGACGGGGGTCCCGCCGCGGGGGGCGAGCCATGTCTCAATGCGCACGGTGATTTCCTTGTCACGGCAATGGGCGCTGTTGAGATCGCCGGTCGACAAGGCCCACTTGTTCTCATCGGGCTGTTCAGCGCGCTTGATCACCGTCGTGCTGGCGACGGAAAGGCCAAGGTCGGCGACGAGGGTGCGGCCGGCGGCGATCGTCGGATCGTTGCTTTGCTGAATGATCGGCGGCAGGGCCAGGGCCTGGTTGATACTGACCGCGGCGGAGAAATTGCCATCGCCGAACGTCTGAGCCGCCGCCGCGCCGGACAGGCTCCACAGGCCGGCCAAAGCCAGGACGAGCGCCTGACCCCACCTTACGAAAACACGTCGCACGCACACCCCCACTTGCCCTTCTCCAGACAGTAGCGAGCGGCGTTCGGCCGAACAATCCGCCCTGCGACAGCCCATTCAGGACATTTGCGACCCCCAGGCCTTGGCCTCCGGCGCCAGGAAGCGGGCGGCGGCTTCGCCCTCGGCTCGCAGCGCCTTGCGGGCGGATTGCGGGATATCCTCGAAGAGCTGGAGTGTCGCCAGAGCCTCGCCGCGCTTGACGGTGCAGGTCCAGATGCCGGCCACGAACCCGTCCACCAGGATCACGGCGGGAACGCGCAGATTATTCGACTGCAGGGCTTTCTTGTAGCGCTCCGGCACGATGCGGCTGCGGTCAGCGTGGCCCAGCAGGGCGGTATCGAATTCCGCCAGCAGGCGCGGCGGCGCGGGGGTGGCTTCGTCAGGCCGGGGCGCGTCGGACAGATCAAACAGTTCGCGCTTGCGTTCATCGCGGAAAACGACGCAGCGACCGCGGATGCCCTCGAAAGTCGCCTTCTGGCCGGCCAGACCCGACCAGTTCTGGAAATCGGCGACAGTCGCGGGGCCGAAGGCGGCGAGGTAGCGCAGGGCCAGGCCCTCCAGGTCCACGTCCTGAGATATCGTCTCGCCCAGCCAGGCTTCGGCCGGCCCGAAGGCGCCGTCGGCCTTGTAGCTCCAGGCCGTGTCGTCATCGGCGATGATCAGGGCCATGGCGCAGCGCACGCCAAAGCCCAGCATGCGCTCGTCGATATCGGGGAAGCGCGCGGCCAGGGCCTCGCGCAAGGCGCCGAAGGGCAGGGGGCCGGCGCCAGCATAGACCTCCCGCGCCGCCGCCACGACCGGGCCGATATCGAGATCCAGCTTGCGGTTCTTGAAGATGCCCAGCATCCCCGCCGTCAGCACCGGCTGCAGGGTGGTGCGGAAGCGGATGTAGTCGGCGCGGGTGACGTGATGCAGCGTGCCCCGGATCCAGGTGGCGCGGACGACATCGCGCTGGCGGATCAGGTCGCGCAGATGCGCCGGCTGAAACCCTTCCAGCCGGGCCCAAAGGGCCACGAACGGATGCCGCGCTTCCTGCCCCTGCAGGCCGCCGAGCTGTTCGATCGCCGCTAGCGGGGTGACGCTGGCCCGGCCCAGCAGCATCTGCCGGGCGAGCAGGGCTCTGTTGAGCGCGCGAAGGCTGAGAGTGTCCGCCATGCTTTCGGCTTAACAGGCGCCCACGATTCCGCCAGAGAGGACCAACGCAGAGATTCCCCCGGAGCCCGCCATGCCCCTGCCCCTCGAAGGCCATCACGTCGCCCTGCTGAAGGGTGGGCTCTCTTCGGAGCGGGAGGTGTCGCTGGTGTCGGGCGCAGCTTGTGCCCTGGCGCTGAACAACCTTGGGGCGCGGGTGAGTGAAATCGACGCGGGGCGAGACCTCGCTCAGGTCCTCACGGCCGCTAAACCGGACGTCGTCTTCAACGCCCTCCACGGCGAATGGGGCGAGGACGGCTGCGTCCAGGGCGTGCTCGAAACCCTGGGTCTGCCCTACACCCATTCGGGCGTTCTGGCGTCGGCCCTGGCCATGGATAAGACCCGCACCAAGGCCGTCCTGGCAGCGGCCGGCGTCGACGTTCCCGGTGGAGGCCTCTTCAACCGCTTCGAGGTCGCCAAGGACCACGTGATCAAGCCGCCCTATGTGGTCAAACCCAATGCGGAAGGCTCCTCCGTCGGGGTTTTCATCATCAAGGAAGGGGCCAACAGCCCGCCCAAGGAGGTCGGCCTCCCCTCCTGGACCTATGGCGAGGAGGTGCTCGTGGAGCCCTTCGTGCCGGGGCTCGAGCTCGCAGTGGCGGTGATGGACGGCAAGGCCCTGGCGGTCACTGAGATCGTGCCGACGGAGGGCTTCTACGACTACGAGGCCAAGTACGGGGCGGGCGGGTCTCAACACATCATTCCGGCCCGCATTTCCGACGATGTCACCGCTCGCGCCAAGGCTCTGGCGGAGAAGGCGCACGCCGCACTTGGTTGCCGGGGCGTTAGCCGAAGTGATCTTCGTTATGACGACGTTAGTAATGTTCTGGTCCTTCTGGAGGTGAACACGCAGCCCGGCATGACGCCGACCAGCCTTGCTCCAGAGCAGGCGGCCCATATCGGGGTGACGTTCGACCGATTGGTGCTCTGGATGGTGGAGGACGCGTATGCCCGCGGCGGTGCGGGGGGCCGGGCCGGCTAAGCCCGCGCCTCGGACGAGAACGTCCGCTAGCAAAAGCAATTCACGCCCGGCCGCGAAGAGCGGCTCGCAGGCGGCCGCGAAGCTGCGCGCCGCTCAGGGTGTCGCCCTCTCCCCCAAACTGGCCCTGATGGGCGCCGCCGCCGTGCTGGCCGCCGGGATCGTCATCACCCTCGCTACCGGCCACCGAGCCGAACAGCTTTCCGCCGCCACTGGCCAGGCGATCGATCAGCGCTTCGCCGCAGCCGGCTTCGCCTTGAAGACCATCCACCTGCAGGGGGCGTCGCCTGCGGCCCAGGCCGACATCCTGAAGGCGGCCGGTGTTTATCAGGACCAGCCGATCCTCGGCATCAATCTGGAAGACGTGCGCCAGCGCCTGTTGCATGTCGGCTGGGTGAAGGACGTGCGGGTTATTCGCCTGCTGCCGGACACCCTGGTTCTTGCCGTGCAGGAACGTTCCATGCTGGCCGTCTGGGAACACGGTGGCCGCACCGTTGTCATTGACGCCAACGGCGCACCGGTCACCGAGGCCGATCCGGGCCGCTTCCCGGGCCTGCCCCTGATCGTCGGGGCCGGGGCCAACGAGGCCGCCGGGGCCATCCTCCCCGCCATCGCCGGGCGCCCGCGCCTGATGCAGCACCTGGAAGCGCTCGTGCGCGTCGATGGGCGGCGCTGGGACCTTCGCCTGAAAGACGGCGCCATCATTCAACTGCCAGCCGTGGGCGAAGAAGCCGCCCTAATCCAGCTGGACCAACTCGACCAGCGGGCCCGAGTGCTCGACCTGAACCTGGCGCGCATCGATCTGCGTGATCCGGAGATGGTCGCGGTCCGTCCCCGTGAAACTCCAGCGCCGCAAGAAATGCCGGCGGAGGGCGCATGATCAAGGAAGCCGTTCGGCCGAAGCCGAAAGTCCCGCTCGATAAGCCGCATGGCCGTGAGGCCCTGAAAGCCGCCCTGGGCCGCCAGCCCCTGACGGCCGCCGTCGACCTCGGCGCCTCGAAGGTCGCCTGCTTCATCATGAAGCCCGATGGCGTCAGCAAGTCCAACCGCACCTTGACCACGGCCGGAGTAGGCTACGTGCAGTCGCGCGGTGTTCGCGGCGGCGCCATCATCGACGTCGATCAGGCCGCCGAGGCCATCG
The DNA here is from genome assembly GCA_046349475.1 of Caulobacteraceae bacterium. Lineage (GTDB taxonomy): Bacteria > Pseudomonadota > Alphaproteobacteria > Caulobacterales > Caulobacteraceae > Acaudatibacter. The sequence continues at coordinate 6,426 of JAXMCG010000001.1, forward strand.
CCCAGGCGGTGGAACGCGCCGAGACCGTCGCCCAAGCCAATGTCGCGGGCGTCACCGTCTGCACCACGGCCGGTCAGCTCGCCAGCCACCGCGTCGCGACCCGGGTCTCGCTTGGCGCGCGCCAGATCGCGGACGCCGACCTCGCCCGCGCCATTTCCGCCGCCATGTCCGGTGTGCGCATCCCAGGACGCCGCGCCATTCACCTGCGTCCGATCGCCTGGTCCGTGGATGGCCAGCGTGGGGTAAAGGACCCGCGCAACATGTACGGTCGCTCGCTCGGCCTGGAGCTGCTGATCGTCTCCATTGCCGAGCCGGTGTTCCAGACCCTCGGCGCCTGTGTCGAGCGCGCCCATCTTCAATTCGAGGGCGTGGTCGCCGCGCCCTACGTCTCGGCCCTCGCGGCCCTCGAAGAAGACGAGATGGACCTGGGCGCCGTCTGTATCGACATGGGCGGCGGGTCGACCTCCGTCAGCGTGTTCTCCGGCGGCAGCCTTGTGCACGTGGACAGCCTCGCCGTCGGCGGCGCTCATGTGACCCAGGATGTGGCTCGCGGGCTTTCCACCACCATCGCCGGCGCCGAGCGCATCAAGACCCTGCACGGTTCGGCCATCGCCTCGGCCAACGAAGACCGCGAGATGATTGAAGCCCCGCCGCGCGGAGATGATCCGGGCGCCGGGCCGGTCGTGGCGCCGCGCTCCATGCTTAAGGGCATCATCGCGCCTCGTGTCGAAGAAACCCTCGAACTGCTGCGTGAACGGCTGAAGGCGTCGGGCGCGCCGATCGAAGCCGGGGCGGGCATCGTGCTCACCGGCGGCGCCAGCCAGCTGGCTGGGGTCCGTGAAGTTGCTGTGCGTGTCTTCGACCGTCCCGTTCGCCTGGGCCGGCCCAAGCGGGTGCCCCACTTGGCCGACGCCGCATCCGGCCCCGCGTTCTGCGCCGCAGCCGGCGTCCTGCATCGCGCCGCTTTCGGGCCGCGCGAAGCCGGCCCAAAACTGCCCGCCGCCGCCCGCTCCGGGACCGCTGGTCTGGACTCAAAGTCCAACGTGATGACCCGGGCCGCCGCATGGCTGCGGGAAAACCTCTAAGAAGTTCGGGCAAACCGTCGCAGCCGAGTCGATCTGTCTCGGCGGCGAACTCTCCCCAAACCCTTCCGAATCCACGATTCCCGGTTTCTCGCGGCTCGACGGACCCGCGACTCGCTTTATCCAGTTAACCCACAATTAAGGGTGACGGATCGTTAATCGCATCCTGGCGAGGCAATGGGCGTGCGGGTGGCCCGAAGCTTCCGATTGTGGAAAGGCACGCGGGGTTTGCTATGAATTTCAAGGTTTTCGCTCCTGAGACGAAAGAACTGAAGCCCCGGATCGTGGTGTTTGGAGTTGGCGGCGCCGGCGGTAACGCGGTCAACAACATGATCGAGGCCGGTCTCGAGGGCGTTGAATTCGTTGTCGCCAACACCGACGCCCAGCAGCTCGCCTTTTCCAAGACCGACAAGCGCGTGCAGCTCGGCGTGCAAGTGACGCAGGGTCTGGGCGCTGGGGCCCACCCGGAAGTGGGCATGAGCGCGGCCGAAGAATCCATCCCCGAGATCGGTGAGCATCTCGATGGCGCCCACATGGTCTTCATCACCGCCGGCATGGGCGGCGGCACCGGCACCGGCGCCGGTCCGATCATCGCCAAGTGCGCTCGCGAGCGCGGCATTCTGACGGTCGGCGTTGTCACCAAGCCCTTCCACTTCGAGGGCCGTCACCGGATGCGCCTGGCGGATGCCGGCATCTCCGAACTGCAACGCTATGTCGACACCCTGATCGTCATTCCGAACCAGAACCTTTTCCGCATCGCCAACGAGCGGACGACCTTTGCCGAAGCGTTCGGCATGGCTGACCAGGTCCTGCATTCGGGCGTGCGCTCCATCACCGACCTGATGGTGCTGCCCGGCCTGATCAATCTCGACTTCGCCGACGTCCGGACGGTCATGACCGAAATGGGCAAGGCGATGATGGGCACCGGGGAGGGCGAAGGCGAGGGCCGCGCTCTGACGGCTGCCGACAATGCCATCCAGAACCCGCTGCTCGATGAGGTTTCGCTGAAGGGCGCCAAGGCCGTGCTGGTCAACATCACCGGCGGCCTCGACATGACCCTGCTGGAAGTCGACGAGGCGGCAAACGCCATCTCCAACCAGGTCGACCCGGAAGCCAACATCATCTTCGGCGCGGCCTTCGATCCGAACCTGCAGGGCAAGATCCGCGTTTCCGTGGTCGCGACCGGCATGGACGGCGCCTCGATCCAGATGATCGAGCCGCAATACCGCCGCACCGACGCCCGCACGACGCAAACCATTCCGACGCCGGCCCCCGTGCCGCTGCCCAGTGCGGCGGCGCAACCGGAACCGGTGATGATGGTCGAGCCCCTTTCGCCGCCGATCCAGGCCCCCGTCGCTCCGGTGGCCTACGAGGCGCCCGTTCAGCCCGAACATCGCGCCTTCGAACCCCTGCGCGCCGCAGCCTACCCGCAGAGCCGGATGGTCGAGACCCAGCCCGCGCCGCAGAGCGACTTCCAATTCGAAGAGCCCGCCGCGCCGGTCCAGCCCATCGCCCAGGCGCCGGTCTATGAAGCCACGCCCCAGGTCGTTGAGGTGCCGCACCCGACCCCGGTCGCGCGCATCGTCGATCCCATGGTCGAAGATGACGAGCCGATGCCTGAGGAAGCCTTCGCCCTTCGCCCGATCGACTACGCCGACGATCATCGCGCGCCGCGTGGCGGCTTCCTTTCGAGCCTCTTCGGCCGTCAGCGCCAGGCTCCCGAAGCGCCCCAATACCGCCATCAGGCCCCGGTTCAGTCGTCGCATTCCCACGATGATCAAGCCGAGGACGGGGACGATCTGGAGATCCCGTCGTTCCTGCGCCGCTTGGCCAACTAAGCTCGTTTTTCCAAAGGCTTAGCTCCGAAACATTGCGAAACAGGAGTTGTGTTGCTGCAACGCGGCACGACTCCTAGAACGCGTGATGGGGGCGTCTCGTGGGCCGAATCCTCGCTCGCGACGCTTAATTCGGGGAAGGTTCTCTTCTTGTCAGGTTCTTCGACGCCAACGGCGTTTCAACACACCGTCGCTGCTCCGGCCATCTTCGCCGGCGTCGGCGTCCACACCGGGCAGCATGTGCGGGTCTCGATCCGTCCGGCGCCCGCCGACAGCGGCTTCACGTTCGTCCGCGTCGATATCAAGGACCGGGACAATGCCGTGGCCGCCCACGGCCTGGCGGTCTGCCAGACCCGGCTTGGCACCGTGATCAGCAACGCCGCTGGCGTCACGGTTTCGACCATCGAGCACCTGATGGCCGCTTTTTGCGCCCTCGATATCGACAATGCGGTGGTGGAGCTTGACGGCCCCGAAGTGCCGATCATGGACGGCTCCTCCCTACCATTCATCGCCATCCTCGACCAGGTCGGCCGCCGCCGCCAGGAAGCCCCGCGCCGCTACATCGAAATCCTCGAAACCGTGGCTGTGGAAGAGGGGGATAAGACCGCCTCACTGGCGCCAGCCGCGCAGTACGAGATGGCCTTCGAGATCATTTTCGATTCGCCGGCCATCGGCCGTCAGCGCGTCGACCTGCCCCTGACCGAAAAGACTTTCCGCGACGAACTCGCCAACTGCCGCACCTTCGGCTTCGCCCATGAGGTCGAAGCCCTTCGCGCCGCCGGTCTCGCCCGCGGCGGCTCCCTGGAGAACGTCGTGGTCATCGAGAATGACCAGGTGATCAATCCGGAAGGCCTTCGCCGCCCCGATGAATTCGTGCGCCACAAGGCTCTGGACGCGGTGGGCGATGTCTATCTGCTTGGCGCGCCCGTGATCGGGCGCTTCGAAAGCCTTTGCGGCGGTCATGGCCTGAATAACCTGCTGGTCCGCGCCGTGCTCGCCCGTTCATCAGCCTGGCGCTATGTCATGCTGTCGCCGGAACTCGCCAGGGCCGTCTGATCCCTGCTACGCCCGTTTGCCGCCGCACTTGGCTGGTGTATGAGGCTGGGGCGCGGGGGCGCGCATTGGGTCAGAGGTGTTCGTACGTGCTTGGCAAGACTTTGGGCCGTTTCGCCCTCATCCTGATGTCCGCCGCGACCCTCGTGGTGGCCGGTTGCGCCAAGAAGGAAGCGCCGCACCTCGCCTATGAGGAGCGGCCGGTCGAACTGCTCTACAACGCCGGCGCCCAGCGGCTGGATCGTGGTCAGTGGAACCAGGCTGTCGACTATTTCCGCGAGGTCGAGCGCCAGCATCCCTATTCGGAATGGTCCCGCCGGGCGATCCTCATGACCGCCTACGCTCACTACATGTCGAACCGCTACACGGACGCCATCGCCGACGCGGATCGCTTTATCGCCCTCTATCCGGGCAATGCGTCGACGCCCTATGCGTTTTACCTGAAAGCCACCTGCTACTTCGAACAGATCGTCGACGTGAACCGCGACCAGGCGGCCACGGAAAGCGCCGCCCTGGCCTTGCGCGAAGTGGTGCGCCGCTATCCCAATTCCGAATATGCCGCCGATGCGCGCCTGAAGATTGACATGGTCAATGACCAGCTGGCCGGCAAGGAAATGACCATTGGCCGCTACTACCTGCGGAACGCGGATCCGATCGCCGCCATCGGCCGGTTCCGCACCGTGGTTGACCGCTACCAGACCACGTCACATACGCCGGAAGCCCTTTACCGTCTTGTCGAGGCCTACCTGATCGTCGGTCTCGTGGACGAGGCCAAGAAGAACGCTGCCGTGCTCGGCTACAACTACCCCGGCGATATCTGGTACTCCGACGCTTACAAGCTGATGACCGACCGGGGACTGCAGCCCGAAACCGCGCCGACGGCCGGCGGCGAGCGCCGCCGCAATCGCTGGCTTCCGTGGGGCCGCGATCCGCGCCCGGTCGCGCCGCCGCCCGCGCCGGACGCTGCGGCGACAGCGACGCCGTCCACCGACAATTCGGCGAATGCCAATGGCTCGACGGCCACGACCACCCCCACGGCCCCGACCGCTCCGCCGCGCCGGGGCTGGTTCCACCGCACGCTGGGTCTTTGAGATCGGGGGATTCAGCGTAGGCTGTTTCCCTCATGCTCATCGGCCTCAATGTCCGTGATGTGGTGCTCATCGAAGCCTTGGACCTCGCCATAGGTCCGGGCCTGACGGCGCTCACCGGTGAGACCGGGGCGGGCAAATCCATCATCCTCGACGCCCTCGGCCTCGCCATCGGCGCGCGCGCCGAACAGGGGCTGGTGCGCCGGGGAGCCTCCCAGGCCATGTCAGCGGCGATCTTCGCGCCGGAGCCCGGCTCGCCGGTCTGGGCTTATCTCGATGAGAAGGGGCTGTCCTACGATCGGGGCGAGGACCTCGTCCTGCGCCGCACCCTCGGCGCCGACGGACGCTCCCGCGCCTTCGTCAATGACCAGGCGACCAGCGTCGGCGTCCTTAAGGACCTTGGCGGCCTCCTTGTTGAAGTGCACGGCCAGCATGAAACCGTCGGCCTGCTCGACGCTCGCACCCACCGGCCCTTGCTCGACGCCTTCGGAGGTCTGGGCCCGGAACTCAGCGCCGCCGCCGAGGCCTGGAGCGCCTGGCGCGCCGCCCGTGAAACGGTCGCCGGTCTCACGGATCTGCAGAGCCGCGCCGCCGCCGAAACCGAGGAACTCACCCTTCGCCTCGCTGAACTCGACCGCCTGGCCCCCAAGGATGGAGAGGAACTGGCCCTGGCCGAGGAGCGGGCCCTGCTGGGGGCGGCGGAGAAGGCTCTTGGAGACATCTCGGCGGCCCGCGATCATCTGGGGGGCGACGCTCTGATCTCTCGCCTGGCTCAGACCATGCGAGCCTTGGAGCGGGCGCGGGAGCGGGCCCTGCAGGCCGGTGCGAACGCGGAAGGCGCGGCGTTGGCAAGGATCAATACGGCTGCCGAAGCCGTCGACCGCGCGCTCATCGAGGCCACCGAGGCCGTGGATCTGGTCGACCAGGCCGCCCAGGCTTTCGATGTCGATCCGGAACGTCTGGAGGCGGCGGAGGAGCGGCTCTTCGCCCTTCGCGCCATGGCTCGCAAGCTGAATGCACAGGTCGACGACCTGCCCGCCCTGCGCGCCGAATTCGCCCGCCGCCTGGAGGCCATCGAGACGTCAGCCGACGCCCTGGCGACGGCAACCAGGGCCGCTGAAGCCGCCCGGAAGACCTTTGTGAAGGCCGCAGCCAACCTGACGGCCGCCCGCCGCGCCGCCGGCGACCGTCTCGCCAAGGCGGTCGAGGCGGAACTCGCCCCCCTGAAGCTCGAAAAAGCCCGCTTCCGCGTCGCCATCGAACCCCTGGGCGAGGATCGCGCCGGTCCTTCCGGTTCAGACCGCATCGAATTCGAAATCGCCACCAACCCGGGGGCACCCTTTGCAGGGCTGGGCGCCATCGCCTCCGGCGGCGAACTGGCCCGTTTCGCCCTGGCCTTGAAAGCCTCGCTTGCCGGTCGCGGGGAACGGGCCCAGCCCCTGATGATCTTCGACGAAGTGGATCAAGGCGTCGGCGGGGCCGTGGCGGACGCCGTCGGTCTGCGCCTGAAGCACCTGGCCGCCAATGCCCAGGTCCTGGTCGTGACCCACAGCCCTCAGGTCGCCGCCCGCTCGGATTGCCACTGGCGGGTCGCCAAGGCCGGGGAGGGGGATAAGGTGCGCACCGCCGTCGAGACCCTCTCGCCCGGCGAACGCGAGGAAGAAATCGCCCGCATGCTTTCCGGCGCCGAAATCACCGATGCAGCGAGGGCGGCAGCCCGCGCCCTGATCGGCTAGCCGGGGCTCCAGCCCCGGACGAGCATCAGCACGCCGAACCCGGCGAGGTATGCCAGCGGAATGTGCCAGGCCTCCTTCAGCCATGCCGCCACGGACCGGCCTTCCGGAAACTGATCGGTGATCGCGACCCCGGCGGAGGATCCGAACCAGATCATGGTGCCGCCAAAACCCACACAATAGGCCAGCATCGGCCAGTCATAGCCGCCCTGACCAAGCGCCAGAGCGGTCAGCGGAATGTTGTCGAATACGGCCGACAAGAACCCAAGGCCGAGGCTGGTGATCCAACTTGGCGCGGGCAGGGCCGCCACCGGCATCAGAGACGCCAGCGCCACGAGGCCGATCAGGAAGAGGGCCCCCTTGGCGGCTTTCGGCGTCACGCTCCAGTCCGGCGCCCGCACCCAAAGGAGCAGAAGGAGGGCGATCCAGATGGCGATGCCCAGCACCGGTAGCAATTCGCCAAGCTCGGGCTCCATCACATTGACCGTCACATTAGCCCCGATGATCGCGACCAGCACGGCGAGCACCACCAACACCCTAAGCCAATCGATCGCCAGGCGCGGTCCGGTATGCCGTTCCGCCGGGGCGAGCCGGTGCTGGCGCACAGCGCCGATGACCCCCAGCACCGCCAGACTGACCGTGGCGGGCAGGAACCCCCAGAGCAGCACCAGAGGCGAAATCCCCTTCAGCCACATCATCGTCGTCGTGGTGTCGCCCACCACGCTGCCCGCACCGCCCGCATTCGCCGCGCCCACGATGGAGGCCACGAACGCCACGCCCACCTTATCGCGGTAGACATGCCGCGCCGCCACGCCGCCGATCACCGCCGCGGCGATGTTGTCGAGGATCGTCGAGAGCACGAACACCAAGGCTAGCAAAGCCACTCCGCCTGGCCAGCCGCGCGGCAGGAAATGCGGAATTGCGTGAGGCAGGTTGCTGAGCTCGAAGTGCCGGGCGAGCACCGCGAAACCCACAAGCAAGAGCATCAGGTTCGCCAGGGTTACCCACTCATGCACGGCGTGGGCGCCCAGCCCCGCCAGCCCCGGCCCCTCGGCGAACCCGGTCAGGGCGAGCTTGTAGGCCAAGGTCACCGCCAGTCCGGTCAGGGCCACGGTCAAGGCCCGCTTGTGCCAGAGCGCGACCCCGGCCAGGGTGGCCGCGAAGAATGCGAATTCCAGGGGAAATGCCGGCATGAGTCCTCCGCCCCGACCTTAGCGCACCGCCGGCCCGGCCGGTGTTTTAACGGTCGCGAATTGCGCGCTACAACAGGGCATGGCCGCGCCGAAACCCGTCTCAGACCTCACCGAAACCGAAGCCGCCGATGAGCTGACGCGTCTCGCCGATGAGCTGGCCGCCCACGACCTTCACTACCATCAGGACGACGCCCCGATCATTTCGGACGCGGAGTATGACGCCCTCAAGCGCCGCAACCTCGATATCGAGGCCCGCTTTCCGCACCTGATCCGGGAGAATTCTCCCTCCAACAAGGTCGGCGCCGCCCGGGCCGAGAAGTTCTCACCCGTCGAGCACGGCGTGCCGATGCTCAGCCTCGACAACGCCTTTTCCGATGAGGAGGCGGTGGAATTCGACGCCCGCATCCGGCGTTTCCTGCGCCTCTCCGACGATCCGGTGGCCTATACCGCCGAGCCCAAGATCGACGGCCTTTCCGCCTCCCTGCGCTACGAGAACGGCGTCTTCGTCCAGGGCGCCACGCGCGGCGATGGGCGGGTGGGGGAGGATGTCACGGAGAACCTCAAGACCATTGGCGACATACCGCAAAGGCTCGCCGGCAAGGGCTGGCCGGACGTGGTGGAGATCCGGGGCGAGGTCTATTTCGGCGAGGACGACTTCCGCGCGCTCAATGCCGCGGCCGAGGCCGCCGGCACGCGAACCTATGTGAATCCGCGCAATGCCGCCGCCGGCTCCCTGCGCCAGCTGGACGCCAGGATCACAGCTCAGCGCTCCCTGCGCTTCTTCGCCTATGCCTGGGGCCAGGCTTCCAGCCCGCTCTCGGACACTCAGTGGGGAGCGCTGGAGAATCTGAAGGCTTGGGGCTTCAAGACCACGCCCCAATCCCGCCGCGTGGAAGGGGTGGAGGGCTTGCTGTCGGCCTACCGCGACCTGGAAGCCGCCCGCCCGAAGCTCGGCTTCGACATCGACGGCGTCGTCTACAAGGTCGACCGCCTGGACTGGCAGGGCCGTCTGGGCTTTGTCTCCCGCTCGCCCCGCTGGGCCATCGCCCGCAAGTTCCCGGCTCAGCAGGCCCGCACGATCCTGGAAGCCATCGACATCCAGGTCGGCCGCACCGGCGCCCTGACCCCGGTCGCCCGCCTGAAGCCGGTGACGGTCGGCGGCGTCTCCGTCGTCAACGCCACCCTCCACAATGCCGATGAGATCGCCCGCAAGGACGTCCGCATCGGCGACACCGTGATCCTGCAACGGGCCGGCGACGTCATCCCCCAGATCGTGGGCGTGGTCCCGGAGGAGCGGCCGGCGGGTGCGGAGCCCTTCGCCTTTCCCACCCACTGCCCGTGCCCGCTGCACACCGACCTCGCCCAGGACATCCAGGGTGAGGATGCGGAAGGCCAGGCGATCCTGGGTGTCGTCCGTCGCTGCACGGGCGAATTTGCCTGTCCGTTCCAGCGCCTGCGCCACCTCATGCACTTCGTCTCCCGCCGCGCCTTCGACATCGAGGGCCTGGGCGAAAAGCAGCTCTCCGCTTTCTTCGAGGAGGGGCTGGTGAAGGCGCCGGCTGATATTTTCAAGCTGGCCCGCGATGAGGCGGCTCTGGCGGCCCTGCGCGAGCGGGACGGCTATGGCGAGACCTCGGTTAAGAACCTCATCGCCAATATCGAAGCCCGCCGCACCATCGCCCTCGACCGCTTCATCTTCGGCCTCGGCGTGCGCCATGTCGGCGAAAGCACCGCCATCATCCTCGCCCGCGGCTACGGCGATCACAGCCACTTCCTCGCCGCCATGGACCGGGTCGCCGCCGGTGACGCCGAGGCCAAGGAAGAGCTCGACGCCCTGGATCAGATCGGCGAGGCCGTGATCGAGGCCATGGCCGCCTATTTCGCCGAGGACCACAACCGCACCCTGGTGAGCGACCTCGTCGCCCAGCTCGACATCCAGCCTGCCGAGAAGCCCAAGACCGACACCGCCGTCGCCGGCAAGACCGTCGTCTTCACCGGCGCCCTGGAGCGCATGACCCGCGACGAAGCCAAGGCCGGCGCCGAGGCTCTGGGCGCCAAGGTGGCGTCTTCCGTCTCCAAGAAGACCGACATCGTCGTGGCCGGCCCCGGTGCGGGCTCTAAGCTTAAAACAGCCACGGATCTCGGCATCCAGGTCCTCACCGAGGACGAATGGCTGGCCCTGATCGGAGCCTAGGGCCTACTGCCTGAACCGGCCGAGCCGCGCGCCCATGCTCCGCAATTCCTCCGTGCGCGCGATGTCGAAATCCAGCTGGGCCTTGCGGAAGTCGCGCTGCACGCGCACGCGGGCGCCCCATTCCATCAGAACATCGCCGTTCGCCCCGCCATAGGCCGGCCAGGCCGGAACGCCGGAGCAGGAAGGAATGCCGGTCTTTGCGAAAGCCACCCAGCAGGCGCTGATCTTGCGCGCCATGGCCTGGTCGTCGGGCCGTACATAGGGGGCGAGGGCGGGGATGCGGTTCCAGCTCTGGAATATGTAGGGGATTTCCGAGCCATGGCCTGCCCCTGGCAGGTCTCCCTGCCGGACCTCGGCCACATGGAGAAGTGATACAGGAAGGTCGGCGCACCGGAGGCGGTCTGCTGCGCCACCCACCGGGCCGGCGCCACGAAGGTCGCGTCGCCCAGGACCTGCCGGTAGAACTCATTGTCGGAGAGAGGCGGGGCCCCATAGGCGGCCCGCAACTGCGGCATCTTCAGGCCCGCGAAGGCGAATACGGCCCCTGGTCCGGCGCCGAACGTCGCCAGCACGCTCGCTTCGTTGGAATTGGCGCCGATGATCATTGGAACGTCCATGGCGCGGCCGCTCTCGAAGGCCTGCCATGGGGCCTCGACGACGATCCTGCCGTCGATGAAGGGGCCGAAACCCAGGGCGTTGAAGCCGCCCGCCGCCTCGTTCCAGCGTTCGGCTGGTACGGCGCGCAGGTCGGCCGCCGTGGCATTGGGGCCAAGACCGATGCGGCCCGCGGCTGCCAGGCCCGCCGCGCGGGTCTCCTCCACGCCCTGCGGGTTCTGCGTGCCGCCGCCGCTCTCGATGATCACCTTCGAGAAGAGGCCGCGCGAGGCGGGCGAGGTAATCAGGTAGATCAGGTTGGCTCCACCGGCGCTTTCGCCAAAGGCCGTCACGTTCGACGCGTCGCCCCCGAAGGCGGCGATGTTGCGCTTCACCCACTCCAGGGCGGCGATCTGGTCCATAAGGCCATAGTTGCCGAAGGCCTGACCCTGGCCATCCTCGCCGGCCAGGGCCGGGTGGTCGAAAAAGCCCAGCAGGCCCAGGCGGTAATTGATGGTCACCACGATCACACCCTGCCGCGCCAAGGCCGAGCCGTCGTAGACCGGGAAGGCGCCTGACCCGAGCCGGTTGGCCCCGCCGTGGATCCACACCATCACCGGCATGTTCCGGGCATTGGCCGGGGCCCAGACGTTCAGGGTCAGGCAGTCCTCGCTCTGGCGGTCCGCCCGGCCGCCGCCGGCGCCATCAGGCCGGTCCGGCTGCGGGCAGGCGGCGCCGTATGCGGTGGCGTCGCGCACGCCGCTCCAGCTCGCCGGCCGCTGCGGTGGGCGCCAGCGGAGGTTCCCCACCGGCGGCGCGGCGAAGGGAATGTTCTTGAACACCCGGATATTGCCGTTGCTGGCGCCGGCGAGCTGGCCCGTATCAATCGTTGCTTGGGGCGGCGCGGCCAGGGCCGGAAACGCTAACGCCGAGAGGGCGAGCGCCAATCCCGCGAGCCATCTGAACCGCATCTTCGCCTCTCCCCAGCGCCGGATTTCTTTAGCCTAACGCAGGCGCCGTCCGTTTCCGTCGCGCAGGACGCTAGAGTGCGCGCAGGGGCTCTGTCATCCTGCCTCTTGATCCCATAGTCGAGGCCGCCCCTTGCCCCTGACCGTCAGCCAGTTCGCCGCCGAGGGCTATCGCTCCCTGCAGCGGATTTCCCTGCCGGTGGAGCCGCTGACCGTGTTCGTGGGCGCCAATGGCGCCGGCAAAACCAACCTCTATCGCGGCCTGCAGCTGATCCAGGCCGCTGCCGCCGGGGACCTAGCCCGCGACCTCTCCGCCGAGGGCGGCCTCGACAGCGCCTATTGGGCCGGGACCCGCCGCGCCGGCCTGCCGCCGCGCATCAAGCTGTCCGTCAGCCTCACCGGGCGGGGCAGGGGGCCGCCGGCCTCGGGGCCTTCACCTACGAGGTGGAGTTGGGCTTCAAGACGCCCACCTCGGCGGCCTTCGATCTCGAGCCGCAGATCAAGGAGGAGACGGCCGCCTTCCGCACCGGCCAGCGCCGCCAGGTCCTGCTGCAGCGCCGGGGCGCGGCCCTCACGGTCATGGATGAGGCCGGCAAAAAGGTAGAGGTCGACGCCGATCTGATGGCCTCGGAGACCGCCCTCTCGCGCCTGGAGGACCCGTCCCGCTACCCGGACCTGCACCTCATTCGCCAGACCCTGCTCGACTGGCGCTTCCATCACGACTTCCGCACCGACGCCGCCTCACCCCTGCGGCGGGACACCCTGGCCGTCACCAGCCCGGCCCTGGACTACGACGGCGCCAACCTCGCCGCCGTCTTCGCGACCCTCGCCCATATCCACCAGGATACGGCGCTCCTCGATCAGGTGGTCGATGACGCCTTCCCGGGCGCCCGCCTGGTCATTCCCGAGCCGGGCCGCACCGCCAGCTTCGGCCTCGTCTATCCGGACTATCCGAAGCGCGTCTTCGAGGCGGCTGAGCTTTCCGACGGCACGTTGCGCTTCCTCGCCCTCGCCGGCGCCCTTCTCTCCTGCCGCGCACCCGCCTTCATCGCCCTCAACGAACCCGAAGTCTCCCTCCACCCGGACCTCCTCGAACCCCTGGCCCGCCTGATCGTCAAAGCCTCCGACCGCAGCCAGATCTGGCTCGTCACCCACTCGGAGAAGCTGGCCGCCGCCATCGCCACCGAAGGCGGCCCCGCCCCCCGCACCGTGATCAAGAAAGACGGCGCGACCTGGATCGAGGGGTTGAAACTGTTCGGGGAATTTGGAGACGAGCACTGAACCCACCCATCCTCCCTGCGATGCGGGGAGGTGGCGCCGCCTCGTGCGGGGCCGGAGGGTCAACGGCCCTCGGGTCGTTGCAACGCACCCCTTCCAAAGGCATCCAGGCGAAAGCCGGGACCCACGTTTCTGAGCTGACCGCAGCAGCCGCGGTGTTTAGGCCTTCGCTTCACTCGGGTAATCGGAAGACAAGCGGAATACGAACCTGGGCGCCGCCAACCGGAGCACCATCCGCCATTTGCGGCGCCATTTGGAAAGATGCGGCAAGGCCCAGGGCCGCTTGCCCAAAGCCGTTGCCAGGCGGGTCTTCCGCGACGACTTCGCAGTCGCGAAGGGCGCCGCCATCGGTCACCCAACAGACGATCGTCGCTCGGCCTCCCAAGCCAGTCGCCTCTGCCGCTGGCGGATAGAGCCGCGCCAAGTCCTCGCCGGTTGGAAGTTTCACCCAATTGGGGCGGGTGATCACCGCTGGTTCCGTGGCGCTGGATGGTGAGGGCGCCGGCGGTGGCAATGCGGCGATTTCTTGCTGCAGAGTCTTCAAGGCCCAAATCCGACGCGCGTAGGCGACCGCATCGTCGACGTTCGCGAGGCCTGCCTCGGATGGCGGATCACGGTCGCACAAGAGGGCAACGACATGAGACATTTCGCTCCCGGCTTTTAGTGGCAAAATAGCTTGCTCGTCGATGATTTCAGTCTGCTCCCCGATTGACGTCCAGTAGGTGTCTTGGGACCGCGCCACTGTCTTGGCTCGACAGTCGACGCGCACAGTACGCAAGGCGACGGTTTGATCGCCGGACCCCTCAGGACGCAGCACCAACAACAGTCGCGCGGTTGGGTTTACCGTATCGCCGGTGCGCCTCGACCAATCTATGAAAATGAGGCGTCTGGCTTGCAACGCATTGTCTGGCGCCGCCAACACAAGCCTCATTCCGCCGGCAGGCGATTGCTGGAAGATGTTCAGGCTTGGGGGTGGGGGAGGTTCCCGAGGACCAGACACCGGAATTGGAGCCGCGCGCAACTCAGCTCGGAATGCCTCGATCGCCGCATCCACGGTTTGGTAGTGCCGCCTTTGTTTGAGCGCCCCGCCTTCACAAACATGACGGAGCACCTCGCTGATCGGATGCCAGCGCGAGTCCACAAAGGCCGGTGCACCTGATGCCCGCGCGCCGCCATCTGACTCCGTCAATTGAACCCTGCGAGCGGTGCGCCACTCGCAATCCAGCGTCATTCGCTCGAGCGAGACTCTAGGTGGAGTGCTAGATCCGGTCATGGATAGCTCTAGAACATCAACCTGAGCGCCTTCCGACGTTCTCACGATTGAATTCAAATCCAGCAGCACAGCGAAGTAGGGCTGGTCTTCAAGCCTCATGAAGTCCCGCGCCGGCTCGGCGCTGGCAACGGACGTCAAAACGAATGCGGCCAGTAGGCCGAACAATGCCTGCTTCATGTTGCCCCCTCGGCCAGGAGTGCAACCTATAGCGGCGCGCACGCCCCTTCCATCCAAACTCGCACATCCGCCGGCACATGCGGCCCCACCGTCTTCAGCACCCGCGCATGGTAGGCATCGATCTGCGCCCGCTCTTCGCCGGTCAGCATCTCCACCACGATCAGCCTCCGCTCATGCGGCGCCAGGGTGAGCGCTTCAAACCCCAGCATCGGCCGCTCCCCGCCCGCGATGTCCGCGGCTTCGGTGACGTACTGCAGGTTCTCGATGCGGATGCCGTAGCCGCCGGTCTTGTAGTAGCCGGGCTCGTTGGAGACGATCATGCCGGGCCGGAGGGCCACGAAGTTCGGCAGCTTGGAGATCCGCTGCGGCCCCTCGTGCACGCCGAGGTAGGAGCCCACCCCGTGGCCGGTGCCGTGGTCATAGTCGAGGCCCGCCGCCCACATCGGCGCCCGCGCCAGGGCGTCGATGGCCGAGCCGGTGGTCCCCGCCGGAAAGCGCACCCGCGCCAGGGCCAGGTGGCCCTTCATCACCAGGGTATAGCGCTCGGCCATCTCCCGGGTCGGCTCGCCGATGGCCACGGTGCGGGTCACGTCGGTGGTGCCGTCCATGTACTGGGCGCCGGAATCCACCAGCAGAAGGTTGCCCCGCTCGGTGCGCTTGTTGAGCCTCTGGGTCGGCCGATAGTGGACGATGGCCCCGTTCGAGGCGGCCCCGGCGATGGTGTCGAAGGAGAGATCTTTCAGGGCGCCCGTTTCTTCCCGCAGCCCCTCCAGCTTAGTGACGATCTCGATCTCGTCCGGAAGGGTCTCCTGCGCCTCGGTGGCCAGCCAGTGGAGGAACCTGGCCAGGGCGACGCCATCGCGCTCATGGGCTCTGCGTGTGCCGGCGATCTCGGTGGCGTTCTTGGTGGCGCGGGGCAGGGCGCAGGGGTCTTGGCCGCGCACGATCTCGGCGCCCGCCGCTTCCAGTTCCGCGAAATACCAGGCCGAGCTCTCGGCCGGATCGACGAGCACCCTGCGGCCCGCCAAGTCCTTCAGAGCCCCGGACAAAGCCTCCGGCGCCTCCAGGCTGACGCTGTTGCCGAGCCAGGCCGGCAGATCGTCCGTCACCTTGGCCGGATCGAGGAACAGCCGCGCCGATCCGTCCGAATTCAGCACGGCCTGGGAGAGGGGTAGGGGGGAGCGGATCACATCGCCGCCCCGGATATTGAACAGCCAGGCGATCGAGGAGGGCGCGGTCAGCACGGTGGCGTCCGCCCCGGCCCCCTTCACCAGCTCGGCCACGCGCCCGCGCTTGGAGATGGAATCTTCCCCGGCATAGGCGAGGGGCTGCGGCACGACGGGCGCCGAGGGCTGGCCCGGCCGCTGGCTGCTCCAGGCGGCGTCGAGGGGATTGGCGTCCACCGGCTTCAGGGCCGCCCCGGTCTTGGCCGCCGCGCTCTTCAGGCTGGCCAGGGCGTCCGGGCTGTGCAGGCGCGGGTCATAGCCGATCACCTGGCCCTTGCCCGTGGCGGTCTCCAGATAGGCCGGCACCCCGCCCTCCACGAGGTCGAGGATTTCGAAGGTGCCCTGGTCCACCTGGTCGCGCACCTGCAGGGTATAGCGGCCGTCCACGAAGACAGCGGCCTTGTCCTTCAGGATCACCGCCGCCCCGGCCGACCCGGTGAACCCAGTGGCCCAGGCCAGCCGGTCATTGGCTGCCGGCAGGTACTCGTTGTGGTGCTCGTCCTCGTGGGGCACGAGAAAGCCGTCCAGACCCTGCTCGGCCATGGCCGCCCGGATCAGGGGCACATGGCGGGGGCCAAAGGACGGCTGAGTGGTCTCGTCAAAGGTCTGGCGCATGGGGGAAGATGTAAGCCCCCATGGCCAATCCGTGAAGGGTTAGGGCTTCACGGCCGTGGTCGTGTCATCCACGGCGTCCGAGGCGCTGTCGGCCGCGCTGGCGGCGGCGCTGGACGCATTGTCAGCCGCGCGGCTGGCCGCGTCAGCGGCGCTGTCGCTGGCGGCGCGGGCCCGGTCGGCGGCAATGGCGGCTTCGCGCTGTGCCGAGGCGGACGCGGTGTTGATGCTGTTCACCGCATTGTTGGTCGCGGCGGTGGAGCCCTCGATCAGGCCCTGGGCGCGGCCCTGTTCGGCGGCGGCAGTGATCTGGTCCTGGGTCGGAGCGGTGTTGGAATTGCTCACCAGATAGACGACCGCCAGGATCGCCACCACGGCCACCAGGCCGGCCACCCACCAGGCGGCGCGGTTCTCACGCACTTCCTCGCGGCGGATTTCGGTGACGCTCGGCGGGCCCTCGGGGGTCACCCGGGTTTCGCGTTCGGTATAGGCCATGGCTCTCAAGCTCCTTCAGGTCTCCCCGTGGCCGGAGAAACGCGAGGGGCCGGGCCCGGTTCCTAGCCGCGCTTCAGGACCAGGGTCACCCAGGCGTCGCGGTAGAGCCGCTTGTGCACGACGAAGCCCTTGGCCAGATAGGCCGCCTTCACCTCCCGTTCCTGGGTGCGCAGCAGGCCGGAGAGGATGGCGAGGCCCCCCGGCTTCAGGGCCCGCCCGATCCGCCCGGAGAGGAAGATCAAGGGCCGCGCCAGGATGTTGGCGAACACCAGGTCATAGGGCTTGCCCCGACGCACCAGGGGGTGTTCCAGGCCTGCCGCATAGACGAACTTCGCCTTGCTGGCGTTGACCTTGGCGTTCTCCCGCGCGATCCGCGCCGAGACCGGGTCGATGTCCGTGCCCACCGCCACCCGGCTGCCCGTCCGCGCCGCCGCGATGGCCAGCACGCCGGTGCCGCAGCCGACATCCAGCACCGTCTCGAACCGCTTGCGCTTGAGGAGATCGCTGAACGCCGTCAGGCACCCCACGGTCGTCCCGTGATGCCCGGTGCCGAAGGCGGCGCCTGCCTCGATGCGCAGGTTCACCGTATTGGCCGGCGTCTTGCCCCGGTCGTGCACCCCATAGACGAAGAACCGCCCAGCCCGCACCGGCGGCAGGCCCGACAGCGCCATGGCCAGCCAATCCGCATCGGCCAACACCTCGCTCGTCACCGTCAGCTCGAAGGTCTTCAGCAGCGCCAGCAGGGCCTCGCCCTCGGCCTCTTCGGTGGGAAAGGCGTCGATCCGCCAGACGCCCCGATCCTCATCCTCCTCGAGGATGGAATAGGTGGTGCTCTCAAGCACGGGATCGGCGTCCACGGCCTCCGCCGCCGCCTCCGCAATGGCGCGCGGCCCCCGGGCAATGATCTGGATCGGGTCTGAACTCATGGGGCTCCCTCTAGAGGGTCTCAACACCCCAAACAATTCTGTCATCCCGGAATTCGCGCCAGCGAATATCCGGGACCTCCGATTGGTTTCAAAGATTGATCGCAGAACAATTCCACACACCTGTCCGAGGTCCCGGACAAGCGATGCGCGCTTTCCGGGATGACAGAGTGTGTTGTCCGGGGCGTCAGGCGGCCTTCAAAGCAACCGGCCCAAACCCCTCACGCCAGCGGATGCAGTTGGGCGCCGAGAGGTCGACGTCGAACTGACGTTCGTGGCTGGCTTCGAAGTTGGTCTTCGGCGGGGCCCAGGTCTTCAGGGCCTTGGCGGCCAGGAGGTAGGCAGGCTTCAGGAGATCAGGCGTGCCGCGCGACTTCACATTCCAGCCGAACTGCCGGCGCAGGCGGCCGTTCACGTAGAACACGCCGTTTTCCAGCATCGAGCGCGGCGTGGAAAACTCAGTCGACACCGAGACGTTCAGGTTGGCGCCGTTGATCACCCGGTGCGGCGCATGCTGCGGCCAGTAGGCGGCTTCGCCCGGCTCCAGTTCCACGGTGACCGCCCCGGCTTCCATCTCCTCCCGGTAAGGCAGGTCGGAGAGGGTTTCCTTCAGCAGGATCGCCTCCAGGGCGGCCTCCGTCACGGTCTCTTCGGTCGGCGGGTAGATGTAGATCGTCTTGTTGCCGCGCACGTGGAACAGCATCGTCTCCGCCGGATCGACGTGGAAGAAGATGCCCATCCTGGCGCTGGAAATCAGCACGGCGGCGTCGGCGCTCATCACCTTGAGGCCCGTGGCGCGCGAGAAGTCGTCCATCAGGCGATCGAACACGGCGCGGTATTTCGGGTGCTTGGTCATGGCGCTTCTTGGGCTTACCCACAGGTGGCCCCGCTTGGCCGCCTCGATCAGGGCCGCGCCATCCAGATCGTGCGCGTCGCCGGCGATCCAGCGCTCATGCGGTGGAGGGTTTTCGCGCATGGTGCAGATCGTCACCTGGTCGCGCGGCGTGTCGTCGATGAGATTGGCCAGGGCCTGATCACTGAAGAGGCCGGTCTCTTCCAGGCGGTGGTTGAAACGGACGATCTCCTTGCCGACCAGACGCTTCACGTCGGCGGGCATCTTCACCATCGAGATATTCAGCATGGGCACTGTCCCAAAAGGGTTCAACTGCCCGTGGCGCGTGCATTCCTCGCGCCAGTTTTTCCTCAACCTGGGTATGGCGCTCCGGCCAGGGTGTCGCCGGCAACGGACGGATAGCGCCGGTCCGGCGCGGCATAGTTGCTCAAGGGCGCTCCGGGCCCTTGCGGATAGGCCATGGCATAGACCGTCTTCCCGTCCGGAACCTGGCGGCGCGCCGCGGCTGCATCAGCCTCCGCCCGGGCCCGTTCCTGGGCCGGCACGTAAACGGGAGCCACTTCGGCCGGCTGCCCATAGGTTTCAGCCCGGGACGGCGATCCAACCGCCAGGCTGGCGGCAAGTCCCGCGGCGACACATCCGATCATCAACAAGCGCATCATCCAAACTCCGCCTGACAGCTGTCAGGCAAAGCGCGGGATGCAGGGCGAGGTTCCCTTCAGGCCTTTTCCACGAAGCTGTCGATGACCCGCTTCTCGCCCGCCTTCTCGAAGTCGACGGTCAGCTTGTTGCCTTCCACGGCCGTCACCTGGCCGTAGCCGAACTTGACGTGGAACACCCGCTCGCCGCGCTTGTAGGCGCCCTCGGCGGACGGCTCCGACACCGCCACCAGCCGGCCTTCGCCCTCGATCACCTGGGTGCGGCCCGCCGGGCCGCCGCGATAGTTCCGCTCCTGGGCCCGCCGCCAACCCGGCGAGGAATAACCGGCCCCGAAGGACGGCGTCTCTTCCCAGCGGCTGGTGGTCGGCTGAGGCATGCCAGGACCGCCGCCGTAGTAACCCGTCTCGCTGGCCGCCTCGACGTGGGCCACAGGCAGTTCGTCCACGAACCGGCTCGGCATCTGGCTCGTCCACCGCCCATAGACCTGCCGGTTGGCCGCGAAGGAGATGCGCGCCTCTTCCCGCGCCCGGGTCAGGCCCACATAGGCCAGCCGCCGCTCCTCCTCGAGGCCCTTCTCGCCCTTCTCATCCATTGAGCGCTGCGAGGGGAACACGCCCTCTTCCCAGCCGGGCAGGAACACCAGCGGGAACTCCAGCCCCTTGGCGCCGTGCAGGGTCATGATCTGCACCGAATCCTCGCCGGCCCCACGGTCGAGATCCATCACCAGCGAGACGTGCTCCAGATAGTCCTGCAGGGTCTCGAAGGCACCCATCGACTGGACCAGCTCTTTCAGGTTCTCCAGCCGCGTCTGGCTGGTCGGCCCCTTGTCGAGACGAAGCGCGTCCGTATAGCCGCTCTCCTCCAGGATGGTTTCCGTCACCCGGGCGTGATGGGTGTTCACCGCCAGGTCCCGCCAGCGGTCGAGGTCGCGCAGGAAGTTGGAGAGCGCTGTCCTGGTCCGCGCCGCCAGCTCATCGGTCCGCACCAGATCCCTTGCCGCCCGCGCCGCCGAGACCCCCGCCGTGCGGGCCGCCTGCAACAGCTTCTGCACGGTCGTATCGCCGATGCCCCGCCGGGGCACATTGATGATCCGCTCGAAGGCCAGATCATCGTCTTCCGACTGTACCAGCCGCAGGTAGGCGTGGGCGTCGCGGATCTCGGCCCGCTCGAAGAACCTCGGCCCACCGATCACCTGATAGGGGATCTGCAACAGCACGAACCGCTCTTCGAAGGCCCGCATCTGGAAGCTGGCCCGCACCAGGATCGCCACCTGGCTGTAGGGGCGGGGGGGGCGGTCCCGCGAGCCCTTCTTCCAGCGCTCGATCTCGTCGGCGATCAGGCGGCTTTCGCTCTCCCCGTCCCACACGCCGCGTACGATCACCTTCTCGCCGCCGTCCGCGTCGGTCCAAAGGGTCTTGCCGAGGCGCCCCTTGTTGGTGGCGATCAG
This sequence comes from Caulobacteraceae bacterium, assembly GCA_046349475.1. Taxonomy (GTDB): domain Bacteria; phylum Pseudomonadota; class Alphaproteobacteria; order Caulobacterales; family Caulobacteraceae; genus Acaudatibacter. Next base: position 27,110 of record JAXMCG010000001.1, read on the forward strand.
GCCCGAAGCCGCGCCCAGGATGTGGCTTGTCGAGCGGTAGTTGCGCTCCAGGCGGATCACTTTGGCGCCCGGGAAGTCCCGCTCGAAGCGCAGGATGTTGTCCACCTCCGCGCCCCGCCAGCCATAGATCGACTGGTCGTCATCCCCCACGCAGCAGACATTCTGCCGCTTCTGGGCCAGCAGCCTGAGCCAGAGGTACTGGGCGACATTCGTGTCCTGATACTCGTCGACCAGCAGGTATTTGAAGCGCTCGTGATACTCCGCCAGCACGTCCGGATTGGCCGTGAAGAGCGTCAGGTTGTGCAGCAGAAGGTCGCCAAAATCGCAGGCGTTCAGCACCCTCAGGCGCTCCTGGTACATCCTGTAGATCGCCTGGCCCTTATTGTTGGCGAACTGAGCCCCTTCGCTCGGCGGGAGCTTATCCGGCGTCCAGCCCCGGTTCTTCCAGTGGTCGATCAGCCCCGCCATATGCTTAGGCGTCCAGCGTTTGGCGTCGATGTTCTCGGCTTCCAGGATCTGTTTGATCAGCCGTTCCTGGTCGTCGGTGTCGAGGATCGTGAAGCTCGACTTCAGCCCCACCAGCTCCGCATGCCGCCGCAGGATCTGCGCGGCGATGGAGTGAAACGTGCCCAGCCAGCGCAGCCCCTCCGCGGACGGCCCGATGATCGCCGTGATCCGCTCGCGCATTTCGCGCGCGGCCTTGTTGGTGAAGGTCACGGCCAGCAGTTCCCACGGCCGCGCCTTGCCCGTGGCGAGGATGTGAGCGAGCCGGGTGGTCAGGACCCGCGTCTTGCCCGTGCCCGCCCCGGCCAGCACCAGGATGGGGCCCTCGGTCTCGCGCACCGCCTCGGCCTGTTCCGGATTGAGGCCGGCCATGTAGTCCGGCCCCGCCACGCGGGCGAGGTCGGAGATGCGCGGGGAGGGGGCCTCGAAGGGATCAGACGAGTCAGACATGGAAAGAACATATGTAGCACGCCGCGCGCTCATCGGAACCGCGTGCGCGGCCTTCCGTTCTCCTGATCCAGGGACATTTCATCAGGAGCCTCTCATGGCCCAGCAAACAGACTCTGGGGGCGGCTCGGCGATGGCCTTCGTGGCCGGCGCCCTGCTCATCGTCGTCGCCATCATCGCCTACTTCCTGCTGAACGGCGGCATCAATCCGAACCGTCAGGTGGACGTGAACGTCAGCTTGCCGCGCATCGAACAGCCCGCCGTCCCGGACATAAAGCCGCCGGAACTGCCGACCCCGAACATCGCGCCGCGCTAGCCTTTCAGCGCGGCAACCCGGCAGGCCGAAGCGAGGCCGCGCTCTCCGCGGCCTTCATCGAGGTCCTCGATAAGGCGCTTCAGGCTGATCCCCCGCGCCTTGGCCACGGCCTCCAGCGCCGCCCAGAACTCGGGCTCCAGGGCCAGGGAGGTACCGTGCCCGGCCAGGCTGATACTGCGTTTCTCCAGGCCCGACATGGCGTTCGGTTTTTGATCCTTGTCAAAAAGTGACGGAGGCGTCACCTTGGCTCACTCTGATCGTGGAGCCCAAGATGACGTCGATTTCCCCCTCCATGGAAGAGCCCGCCGTGGAAACGCCGAAGCGCGGCCTAGGTGAGGCGTGGCGCGCGTTCCGCCGCCTGCGCGAGACGGGGGACACAAAACACGTATTCGAAATCATGCGCGCCATGGGCTCCAACAAGCCGCCCAAGGGCTATTCTCGTCTACTGGCCACGCCGGGGGGCGGGCGCCTGGCCTACGAACGGGTCGAGCTGTCACAGCCGTTCGGCGACAATGCGTGGCTCGACGCCTTCGCGCCGAACACTGTGGGCGCCGCCTACCGCGAGTTCATCCGCAAGAACAACATCTCCGCCGCCGGCCTCGCCGAGGCCGCCCGGCGGTCCATGACGACCGAACCGCAGTTCAAGCATCCCCATACCTGGTACGGCCGCCGCATACGCGACATCCACGATGTCTGGCACGTGCTGTCCGGCTACAACACCGACGGCCTCGGGGAGGGCTGCGTGGTCGCCTTTTCCTATCCCCAGACCAAGGCCCTAGGGTTCGTGGTCATCGCCCTGGGCGTGGCCCGCCTTGGTAAGAAGATGCGCCCGGATTTGCCTTTCTACGCCTGCATCCGCCAGGCCTATGACAACGGCAAGAAGGCCAAATGGCTGATCGGCGAGGACTATGAGGCGCTTTTCGCCGAGGATCTCCAGGCCGCGCGCCGCCGTCTGAACATCGGTGAGCCGACGATCTATCGCGACATCGTCCGCGAGTTGGGGGGCGAAGCGAAGATCGGCGAAGCCCAGATGGCGATGAGGCAGGCGGCTTAGAGGCGCCGCTCCTTCTCATTCCTCTCGTTTCGCCCCATCCACCTCGCGCCGCAGCTTCTCCGCCGCCGCCTTGTCCGCCGCCTTCTCGGCCTTGGTACGGCCGAACCGTGCCCGGTTCTCCGCGGCGCGCGCCTTTTCCTCGGCTTTCGCCCGGGCCTTCCGCACGTCGCCGAAGTTGACGATCCGGCTCATTGGGTCGGCCGGATCGAGAGGTCAGTGCGCAGTTCCAGGGGCCGGCTGAGCGGAATGATGTAGGGCCGGGGTGCAGGCAGAACGGCGCTCTGGGCCGCCACATCGTCTCCCACCCGCCAGCTGTGGGTCGGCTCACCGTTCACCGCGCACGCCATCTCCACAGTCCAGGCTGGAGCACCATCGCCCTGCCAGGCGAAGGTCATGGTATCGCCCGCGGCCACCGTGCCCTGGTTGGCCAGATCCTGGCTGCCGCCTCCGGAACTGAAGGTCAGGCTGCGCGGCCGCTTCAGGGTGAGGCCGATTCCCGCCTCGTCCCGCCCGGCCCCGTCCAGGGCGAGGCCCGGCAGCTTGGACTGAATGATGGTCTCAACCCGCACTCTCCGCTCGCCGTACAGGGTGCGGAAGATGGTCGTCGTGGTCGTCTCATTGGCCGCGAAACGCAGCTCCGGTCCGGCCGTGATGATCCAGTCCACGTCGACGGTCAGGGCCGCCGAGGTGGGGGTGAGGCTCTCGAAATGGGTGCGCCGCGTAAAGAAGTTGATCCCCTTTAGCCCGCGGCTGTCGGCCACCACATCGCCATCGATCAGCACCTCGCGCCAGCCCCAGTAGAGGCCGCGCTGGTCCGGCTCGCCGCCGTCCTCGATCAGGGCCGTCCCGTCGGGCGCGTAGAGGCTGCCGATGTAGTTGATCCGGTTCATCACGCCCTGCCGGCCCTCCGGCTTGGTCCGGTAGAAGAGGATTGTCTGCTGATCCTCCATCAGCCGCACACCGTCCTCGAAGAACTGGGCGTCCAGCGGCGGGTGGCCATTGTTGGGCGCGTCGTTCACCCCACCTTGCACGGGGTTTTGTGATCCTTGGGCGAAGGCCGGCGTGGTGATCAGACCCGCGGCGCCGATCAGGGCGGCGCGGCGCGAGAGCCGCGAGTGGGGGGAGGGGGAGAGCTTGGCCATGCCGCCACTATGGCCAGGGACCTTGGCCATGAAAAGGCGGCGCGCGGCGCGAAACCAAGCCTTTGGCCCTGCGTTGAAACCGGCAGGCGGGGGCGCTGCCAATGACAAGGAGAACGCCATGATCAACGCCTCGCAAATCAAGGAACACATGGAAGTCGTGGGCTCGGACGACAAGCACGTCGGCCGCGTCGACCACGTCCTCGGCACGGAGATCGAACTCTCGAAGATGGATCTCGGCGCCGGCTTCAAGCACCACATCATCCCGATCAGCTGGGTCGACTACGTCGACGACGACAAGGTCCGCCTAAACATGGAAGCCGCCGCCGCCAAGTCGGCTTGGCGCGAAAAGCACTAGCTCCGGGCCAAGTCTCCCTTGGCTCGGCCAAGGGGGACCGGACGCGCAGCGTCCAGGGGGCGAGTCACGACTGGAACGTGCGCCAAGCCGTCCTGGCATTCTGCAGAACCCGCACTTGCCCACCTGGGCGCTGACGCGCCCTGTCCTCCCTCAGCCAAGCCGAGGGAGGATGAGACCGTCACCCCTCTGACGACGATTTAATCTCCCATCCCTTGAAACTCGCGCTAGACCTTCATTCGTGACGCCGGCGTCAGCGAACCGGCGAGCGGGGAGTTACGCGTTCATGAGCACCGAGGCGCCGGCCCGGTCATTGCCGCCCAGATCACTGGGCTTGGGCAAGACCATCGCCTTTTCATCCCTGAGCATGCCGCTTTCGGCTTTGGGCTTGGCGATCGCCGTTTATCTCGGACCTCACTACGCCACTGACCTCGGCGTCAGCCTCACCCTCATCGGGGCCGCCTGGGGCACTGTTCGCTTGCTGGATCTCGCCGTCGACGTCGCCCTGGCGGCCTTGATGGACCGCACCCAGACGCCGTTCGGCCGCTACCGTGTATGGCTGGTGGGCGGCATTCCCATCGTGACCATCGCGGTCTGGATGCTTTTCATCGCCGCGCCGCACGGATTCTCCAGCATCTGGCTGGTCTCGTGGCTGCTCGTTTACTACCTCGGCACGTCCATCGTCGGCCTCGCCCATTCGGCCTGGGCGGCCAAACTCGCCCCCAACTACAACGACCGCTCCCGCCTCTTCGGGGCCCTCAACGCCATCGGGGTCCTTGGCGCGGTGGCCGCCATCGCCATTCCCATCGCCCTGCCGGGTTTCAAAGTCCCGGACAGTCAGACCATCCCCTTGATGGGTTGGCTGGTGGTGCTGACCCTCGCGCCTTGCGCCCTCGTCGTCGCCTTCGCCAACCGGGAGCCTATCGAACCGGACGTCCCCACCGCCCATCTCACCGTCAAGGACTATCTGGCCCTCTTCCTGAAGCCGGACCTGCTGCGTCTCTTCCTCGCCCAGATGGCCCTGACCCTCGGCCCAGGCTGGATGAGCGCCCTCTACATCTTCTTCTTCCGGGACTCGCGCGGTTTCAACGGCGGCCAGCTCTCCATCCTGCTCGGCATCTACATCGCCGCCGGCATTGTCGGCGCCCCGCTGACGGCACGGGCCGCCGTCCGCTTCGGCAAGCACCGCACCTTGATGGTCACCACCACCGCCTATTCCCTCGGCCTGATGACGGTGCTGCTCATTCCCAAGGGGTCCATGGCCCTCGGCGCGCCGATGATGTTCTTCTGCGGGGCCATGGCCGCCGGCTTCGACCTGATGATCCGCGCCATGCTTGCCGACGTCGGCGACGAGGTTCGCCTGGAGCAGGGGCGCGAGCAGATGAGCATGATCTATGCGGTCAATACGCTCGCCGCCAAGGTCGCCTCGGCCTTCGCCATCATCATCACCTATCCCCTGCTGGATAAGCTCGGCTACGTGCCGGCCCTGGCCGCCCGCAACACGCCCCAGGCGATCCATAATCTCGAGATGAGCTATATCATCGGCCCCATCGTCTTCGTCATGCTGGGCGGGGCCTGCGTCATCGGCTGGCGGCTCAACGCCCAGCGCCACGGCGAAATCCGCGCCGAACTTGAACGCCGCGACGCCCTTTACGCCGAGGCCCCGATCATAGACACCCTGGAAGGTCCGGGCCACGTGGCGGCCGAGTAGCAGAGGCATATTGCATGGGGGTCTTGCACCGGCGCGTTGAGATCGCGACGCGTCAGCTGGAGGAGGGGGCTTCCGAAGCCCGCGCCTGCGTCGAGGACGACTTCCACCATTTCCGCCTCTGGGCCCGCGCCCGCTTCGGTCAGGTGGTCAACATCAAGACCTGGGCCCTGCGCAACCCGACCAATCTCTGCCCGGCCGCCGGCGAGCGGGTCAGCGACCTCATCGCCATGCCGCTCAATGAGGCCTCCGCCGCCGTCAACGAGCGCGCCGACGCGCGCCAGCAGTGCACCCACCAGTTCGACCTTGCCGGCCTCGCCATCGCCGCCCTGGCGCGGAAGATCCCCCGCCGCACCTACAAGGCCGCGATCCCCGACCGCATCGATGGCGCCACCACCGCCACCCTCTGGCGCGACGGTGAAGAGATCCTCAAGTGGGCCATCGACGGCAACAACATCACCGGCCCCGACCCCTATTCCGGCATCAGCCTCGGCGGCGGCTTCACCGGCTTCGCCCGCAATCTGCCGACCCTCGACGAGGCCGAAGCCTCGCTTGTTCTGCGCCGCGCCGTCTTCATCACCACCGGCCGCCGGGAAAACCACCCGGATCGGCCCGTCGTCATGCCAACTCCCATCCCAGGCGCCGCGTCAGCGGCCGCCCAGCCCCGCACCGGTCCGATGGGCGGCTGCTGGGTCTGGCAACCCGAACGCGCGCCCATCACCATCGGCAACGACAACAAACAGGACTTCACCGACCGCCCGGAGGTCCTGACGGCTGACGACCAGGATTGGTTGGCGTTCGTGGATTAGGGCTTGGTCACGGAAAACCCTCCCCTTCAGGGGAGGGAAGAGCCCGCAGGGCGAGGGTGGGGGACTGCCCGGCAATTCCACGTTGCCTTACGGGCGTCCCCCACCCGTCCCGCTTCGCGGTCCTGCCCTCCCCTAAAGGTGAGGGCTAGCCGAGACCTATTTCACCAATCCGCAGAACCGCTGGATTCGCGTGCACGCATCCTCCAGCGCCGCATTGCTGGTCGCGTAGCTGATCCGGAAGAATGGCGAGAGCCCGAAGGCCGCTCCGTGCACCACGGCCACGCCCTCGGTCTCCAGCAGCTCGGTCGCGAAGGTGGCGTCGCTGTCGATCACCTTGCCGGACGGCGCCGTCTTGCCGATAAGGCCGGCCACCGACGGATAGACGTAGAACGCCCCCTCCGGCGTCGGGCAGTGCATGCCCTGAGCCTGGTTCAGCATCGAGACCACCAGGTCGCGCCGGCCCTGGAAGAGTTTGGCGTTCGGCTTGATGAAGTCCTGAGTGCCGTTCAGCGCTTCCACCGCTGCATATTGCGAGATCGAGGCCGGGTTCGAGGTCGTCTGGCTCATCACCTTGCGCATCAGGTTGATCAGCTCTTCCGGACCCGCCGCGTAGCCGATCCGCCAGCCGGTCATGGCATAGGCCTTCGACACCCCGTTCATGGTCAGGGTGCGGTCGTAGAGGGCCGGCTCCACCTGGGCGATGGTCCAGAACTCGAAGTTGTCGAACACCAGGTGCTCGTACATGTCGTCGGTCAGGATCCACACCTGCGGATGGCGCAGCAGAACGTCGGCCAGCTCCCGCAGCTCAGCCTTGGTATAGGCCGCGCCGGAGGGGTTCGACGGCGAGTTGAGGATGATCCAGCGCGTCTTCGGCGTGATCTTGGCTTCCAGGTCCGCGCCCTTCAGCTTGAACCCCGTCTCCGCGCTGGTCGGCACGAACACCGGCTCACCGCCGGCCAGCAGCACCATGTCCGGATAGCTCACCCAATAGGGCGTCGGGATCAGGACCTCGTCGCCCGGGTTCAGGGTGGCGACCATGGCGTTGTAGATCACCGGCTTGCCGCCGGGCGAGACGTTCACCTGGGAGGGCTTGTACTTCAGGCCGTTCTCCCGCTCGAACTTGGCGCAGATCGCCTCCTTCAGCTCCGGGATGCCGTCGACGTTGGTGTACTTGGTCTTGCCGTCGCGGATGGCCTTGATGGCCGCTTCCTTGATGTTGTCCGGCGTATCGAAGTCGGGCTCCCCGGCCGCCAGGCCGATGACGTCCATCCCCGCCGCTTTCAGTTCACGCGCTTTCGCATCCGCCGCCAGGGTGGCGGAGGGCTTCACGCGGCTGAGGGCCTGAGACTGCAACGGCATGGGGGAAGTCCTTCCTTCTCCAAGGGTGTCTAGAAACGGCGCCGTTCCTACCCGCGCCCGTGCTGCGGCGCAACCTGAAGGGCGTTCCGCCACGACACGCTGGACGGGGCGCACCGCGTCGTGTTCGGTGATCGGCAATCACATAGGGGAGACGTTTCATGCAGGACCTCAAGGGCAAGGTCGCCTTCATCACCGGCGGGGCCAGCGGCATTGGCCTGGCCATGGCCGAGGCCTTCGGGCGCGAGGGCATGAGCGTCATGCTGGCCGACATCGAAGAGAAGGCTTTGAAGTCCGCCATCGAGGAGCTGCGCGCCAAGCAGGTGCGGGTCGAGGGCGTGGTGGCCGACGTCACCAGCCGTGACAGCCTCCGCCGCGCCGCGCTCGAGACCATCGCCAAGTTCGGCAAGGTCCATGTGGTCTGCAACAATGCCGGCGTCGGGGCCGGCGGGCCGATGGGCGAGGTCGCCGAGCGCGACTGGGACTGGGTGCTCGACGTCAATGTGAAGGGCGTCATCTACGGCACCGAGATCTTCATGCCTCTGATCGAGAGCCACGGGGAGGGCGGCCACTTCGTCAACACCGCCTCCATGGCCGGCATGGTCTCGGCGCCCGGCATGGAACCCTACAACGCCTCCAAGTTCGCCGTCGTCGCCATGAGCGAGGGCTGGGCCGTGCAGCTGGCGCCCAAGAACATCGGCGTCTCCATCCTCTGCCCGGGCTACGTGAAGACCCGCATCCACGAGAGCCGCCGCAACCGCCAAGCGGACTATGGTCAAGAGCAGGCCGGGGTGTTCCTGGGCGGGGAGGGGGCCGCCGACAGCCCCGTGCTCACCGGCATTCCCACCGGGCCGGTGGCCAACCGGGTGGTCGAGGCGGTGAAGGCGAACGAGCTCTACATCTTCACCCACACCGAGTTCCGGATGTTCGTCGAAGCCCGCTTTCAGCGCATCCTCGCCGCCTTCGACGCCTCGGCCCAGAGCCCGGCCCTGGCGGTCCTGCCGCCCCGGGCCCCGCCGATTCCCCGCGCTTAGCCGAGTTGGCCGGCGATCTTCGCCAGGCCCGCCGCCACGCAGGCGTCATCCTTGTCCCCGCCCGGAGCCCCGCTGACCGCGAGGGCGCCGGCTGGCTGCCCGCCCATGCTCACCGGCCGCGCGCCAGCCCAGGAGATCATCCGGGGATCGGCCTCGATCCGCCGCCCGATGGTGGGGTCGGCCTTGATGGCGTCGGCGAGCTCAATGGTCGGCCGGTTCAGGGTCACCGCCGTGAAGGCCTTGCGCGTGGCGATGCTCACCGTGCGGCTCGAGGCGCCGTCGCCCGAGAGCACCAGCCGCGTATCGCCCGCCGCGTCGAGAATGACCGCCGTCACCTTGTAGCCATTGGCCGCGCAGGTCGTCACCGCCGTCTGGGCCGCTTCGAGGGCCAGCGCCATCGGCAGGGCCTTGGCGGGGGCAGGGGGAGCCGCCGGCTGGGCGGATGCGGTGGTGGTCAGGGCCAGAGCGCCCAGGAGAGCCAGTTGAAGTCGCATGATCGAAAATCCTTCCAATGAATGCGGCGACGCTACAGGCCGCGCGCAATCTCTGACAATGCCCTGATCCCGCCTCGCCGCTGGCGCCGACGCTGGCTATAAGCCCGCCCATGCGCCGGCTGATCGCCTTCCTCACCAACATGGACGCCAAGGCCTGGCGGACCCTGGCCGTCAGCTTCGTGCTGTTCGGCGGGGTGGGGATCATCTTCCTCTTCGGCGCCCCGCTGCTCGGCCTTGATGGCGAGCGCACCGTGGAAAGCTGGCTCGCCGGCACGGCCAACGGCCCCTGGGCCCTGCCGGTCGCGGTCATCGCCTTCGCGGCCCTGGCCTTCCTCGGCGTGCCGCAGTTCGCCCTGATCGCGGCCGCGGTCGTGGTCTTCGGGCCGTGGCTGGGCTTCGCCTATTCCTGGATCGGAACCCTCGTTTCCTCGCTGGTCGGCTTCTGGTTCGGCCGCGCCTTCGGAGCCAGGCTGATCGCCAACTATGCGGGGGAGGGGGTCCGGAAGTTCATGGCCCTCGTCGGCCGCAACGGCTTTATGGCCAGCCTGATCGTGCGGCTGGTGCCCTCCGCGCCCTTCATCGTCGTCAACATGGCCGCGGGCGTGACGCCCATGAGCCCCTGGCAGTTCGCCCTTGGCACCGCCATCGGCATCATCCCGAAGATCGCCCTGACCGCCTTCGCCGGAAACACCGTCGTCGCCGCCATGAAGGGCGGAGGCTGGCAGCCGGTGATCCTCCTGGCCATCGCCGCCGCCATCTGGCTCGTCTCCGGCCTCATCGCCCGCGCCTGGCTGAAGACCCGCGAAGAGGCGGCTGAAGCTGACTCCGGGGGCGAACAGGGGTAGGCTCGGGCCCATGACCTTTCGCGTGACCATCGAGCTGAGCGATCAAGAGAAGGCGGACCTAGAGGCCATGGCGGCCGTCGAGCAGGTTCCGATTTCGAAGCTTGTCCTCCGTGGCGCGCATAATGTGATCGCGGACTTGGCCGAATTTCGCGCTGCAGTTGCTGAGGGGCTCGCCGATGCGGACGCTGGGCGCGTCAGCCCTTGGGAAGAAGTCGAAGCGCGTCTTCGTGCCCGATTGGCCCAGCACTCCGCTTGAAAGTCGTCATCACGCGGCGTGCTCAGGGCGACCTCGACGCGCTGCTTGACTACTTGCTCGCCAAGAACCCTTCGGCCGCCAAGGGGCAGCTAGACCTCATCGCGGCCGCGATTGTGTCGCTTGAATCACTGCCATCCCGAGGTCGTCTGGGCGAAGTTGCTGGCACGCGGGAGATCGTCGTCCGCCGCACCGCCCATATCATCGTCTACCGGATCGTTGAGGAAGAAGTTCAGATCGTTCACATCCGCCATCGTTCGCAAGACTGGCCCGCCGACACCAATTGAATGATTGTTGCGCAAATGCGCCATTTCGCCACTTCCGGCGCAAACATCTTGCGCGACGCCGGCCAAATCGCTACGAAGCTCCCCATGCGTATCGCGCCAAACAGCCTGCTTCTTCTCCGCACGGGGCTTAGCCGCCCCTGGGCGACCCTTTAGGCCGCGCGATCCTCTTCGCGGGCGGGGCGCTCAGGGGTAGAACCTCCTAGACGCCGCCCAAACCCAAGATTTCCTCTCGCGAAGAGAACCAAAATGTCCGCTACCAATCCCAAAGACCGCGTCATCGTCTTTGACACCACCATGCGCGATGGCGAGCAGTCGCCCGGCGCCTCCATGAGCCACGACGAAAAGCTCGAACTGGCCAAGATCCTGGAGGAGATGGGCGTCGACGTCATCGAGGCCGGCTTCCCGATCGCCTCCAACGGCGACTTCGAGGCCGTCAAAGCCATCGCCCAGATCGTCACCGAGAGCACCGTCTGCGGCCTGGCCCGCGCCGCCGTGGCCGATATCGAACGCTGCGCCGAGGCCATCCGCCCGGCCAAGCGCGGCCGCATCCACACCTTCATCTCCACCAGCCCCTCGCACCGGGACAACATCCTGCGCATGAGCCCGGAACAGGTGATCGACTCGATCGTCGGTTCCGTCACCCATGCCCGGAACCTGTGCGACGACGTGGAATGGTCCGCCCAGGACGCGACCCGCACCGAGCGCGACGTCCTGCGGCGCTGCGTCGAGGCCGCCATCAACGCCGGGGCCGGCACGATCAACATCCCCGACACGGTGGGCTACACCTACCCGTCGGAATATGCGGAGATCTTCAAGGACCTGATCGAAAACGTGCCGGGCGCGGACCGGGTGATCTTCTCCACCCACTGCCACAACGATCTGGGTCTCGCCGTCGCCAACTCCCTGGCCGGGGTTCAGGCGGGGGCCCGTCAGGTGGAAGTGGCCATCAACGGCATCGGCGAGCGCGCCGGCAATGCGGCCCTGGAAGAAGTGGTCATGGCCCTGAAGGTGCGGGGGGACCGCCTGCCGTTCCCGACCCGCATCGACACGCGCCACATCACCCGCGCCAGCCGCTATGTCTCGGCGATCACGGGCTTCCCGGTGCAGTTCAACAAGGCGATCGTCGGCAAGAACGCCTTCGCCCACGAGAGCGGCATCCACCAGGATGGCATGCTGAAGAACCGCGACACCTACGAGATCATGACGCCCGAAGATGTCGGCCAGGGCGCCACGAACCTGGTGATGGGCAAGCACTCCGGCCGTCACGCCTTCCGCGAGAAGCTGAAGGGCCTGGGCTACGAGCTGGGCCAGAATGCCCTCAACGAGGCCTTCGGCCGCTTCAAGGACCTGGCGGACAAGAAGAAGCACGTCTTCGACGACGACATCATCGCCCTGGTGGACGACGCCCTGGCCCGCGGCGGCGAGCGCATCAAGGTGGTCTCCCTGAAGGTCATCGCCGGCACGGAAGGCCCGCAGGAAGCCGACCTGAAGGTCACCGTCGACGGCGTCGAGCATGAAGCCAAGGCCACCGGCGACGGCCCGGTCGACGCGGTGTTCAACGCCATCCACCTGGTGGTGCCGCACACGGCCGCCCTGCGTCTCTTCCAGGTGCACGCCGTGACCGAAGGCACGGACGCCCAGGCCCAGGTTTCGGTGCGTCTGGAGGAAGATGGCCGTATCGCCACCGGCCAGGCCGCCGACACCGACACCCTGGTCGCCGCCGCCATGGCCTATGTGAACGCGCTGAACAACCTCTTCTCCCGCAAGGAAAAGACCGCCCCGGCGCCGATGGTCGCCAGCGGCTTCTAAGCGCTTCACCGCAATCTGACTTCAACCAGCCGCCTCCCTCACCGGGGAGGCGGTGAGGGACTTCCCATGTTCATCGAGACGATCGCCCCGCCGCAGCGCTGGCGGGCCATAGAGGCGCGCACCCGCGCCATGGGCTTCGACATGCCCTCCGACCCGGCCGTGGGCGCCGCCCTGCGCAGCCTCGCCGCCGCCAAGCCCGGCGGCCGCATTCTGGAGCTCGGCACCGGCACGGGCCTCGCCACCTGCTACTTGCTGGCCGGCATGGACGAGGCCGCCCGCCTTGTCAGCGTCGACACCGATCCGGTGGTGCAGGATGTGGCCCGCGAGGCTTTCGCGCAGGACCGCCGCGTCACCTTCGTCACCGCCGATGGCCTCGCCTTCATCCAGGGCGAGCGGGCGGGCTCTTGCGATCTGATCTTCGCGGATGCGTGGCCGGGGAAGTATGAGGGGCTGCAGGCGGCCCTGGCGCTGCTGGCGCCGGGGGGCTTCTACGTGATCGACGATATGCTGCCGCAACCCAACTGGCCCGAGGGGCACCAGGCCAATGTCGACGCCCTGATCGCCGACCTGACGGCCAGGCGCGGCTTCGCGGTCAGCCTGATGCCGTTCGGCTCCGGCATGGTCGTGGCCACACGGAAAGCCGCCTGATGCTGTGGATTCCCATCACCGCCTTCGCCGCCACCCTGCAGGTCGCCCGCAACGCCCTGCAGCGCGGCCTGGTGGGCGACGCCGGGCCCTGGGGGGCGACCCTTGTGCGGTTTCTCTTCGGCCTGCCGTTCGCCATCGCCTTCGCCTGCGCCGCGGCCCTGCTGACCCCGGGCATCGCCCCGGTGCTGACCGCCAAGTTCTGGCTCTTCTGCGCCATCGGCGGCGGGGCTCAGGTGCTGGCGACGGCGGCGGTGCTGACCTCCATGCACCGTGCGGGCTTCGCCCTGGGCACGGTCTTCCAGCAGAGCGGCGTCCCGATCGGCGCCCTGATGGGCCTGGCGTTTGGCGACTTCCTGCATCCGCTGGCCTGGGTCGGCCTCGCCCTGGCCACGGCAGGGCTCTTCTATCTCTCGTGGCCGCGCCATAGTCCGGACATCACGCGCGACTGGACGCCCGCCATCCTGGGCACGGTGGCCGGCGCCTTCTTCGCCTTGTCGTCCAACATGTACCGCTTCGCGGGTATCTCCCTCGACGCGCACCACCCCAGCTTCGCCGGCCCCGCCACAGTGGTCGCGGTTCAGGCCATCCAGGCCACGGGCCTGGGACTCTACCTGGCCGTCCGCGACCGCAACGCCCTGGTCGCGGTGGTGAGGAGCTGGCGGCAATCCCTGGGGGCGGGTTTCTTCGGCGCCGCTGCCTCGGCCCTCTGGTTCACCGCCTTCGCCATGGCCCCGGCCGGGCCGGTGCGCGCCGTGGGCGTCGTCGAGATGCCGGTCGCCGCCATCGCCGGCAACCGCTTCTTCGCAGAGCGCTTGACCGTGGGCCAGTGGATCGCTGGAGCCGTGACGGCCGCGGGTGTGGTGATGGCGGCCCTCTTCTAGGCGCGGGTCAGCCCCGCGATCGCCTGGCGGCAGGCGATCAGCGATTGCCCCGCGACCATACCCTTCCAGTCGTCCGCATCGCCATAGAAGGCGTCGCGCAGGGCGGCCTTGATGGCAGGCGCGTCCGGTCCCAGCGGGTCGCCGTGGGCGTGCAGCCAGTTGTCGGCCAGCATGGCGCGGGTGATGGGCGGGCCGGGCAGGGTGCCGACTTCGAGAGCCAGCGTCGTCACCTCCGCGTGGGCCAGCAGGGCCGGGGCGGCGCCCAGGCCATCGCCGGCGATCTCCGCCGAGGCTGATGTGCCGTCCTGGGTGGAGGTGACCGCCGCGCCGTACCAGGCCTGGGCCCGGGCGAATTCGGGGTGGCTGGGCGCCACGGTAGCGATCTGTTCGGCATAGCCCCAGGGGCCCAGGCCGGTGTGGTAGTCGAGGATGCCGATCCGGCCGGCCTTGCCGAGATGCTCGGCGAAGATCTGGGTCTGGGTCAGGCGCGACCAGGTGGGCTCGCGGCCGCCGTAGAAGATGCCATCGGCGTGGTTGTACTGGCCGCCGGTCAGGGCCTTGGCCATGGCGGGGAAGCCTTCGCGCTGGCCATAGGCCAGGAGGGCGCGCTCGGCAGCTGACAGAATCTCCGGGCTCCAGTCCTTCGGGCAGAGCGCCTCATAGAGCTCGTCGTATCCCGCATTGACGGGCTTTGGCCCATTGAACGGGATCCAGTTGCGGTTGAGGTCGACGTTCTCGTGGGTCACGCGCCGCAGCCAGGCAAAACCGTAGGGATTGATCGCGTGGATCATCATCACCGCCAGGCCGGAGGGCAGACGGGCGGTCTCGCCCCGCCTTAGGAAATCCACCTGGGCGCCGGAGCCGCAGAAGCCCTCGACCCCATGGGTGGCGGAGATCATGACCAGCACGGCCTCGGCATCGCGCGGCCCGAACCAGGCGACATCGGTGGAGAGGTCTCCGCCTGTCGGCCCCCGCTCGGGGTGGGCGTAGGCGGCGAGGTCTCCGTCGTGCTGGGCGGCTTCGGCGAGGAACTTGGCGCGGGCTTCGGTGTAGTCGGCGCTGAAACTGTCGGCGGAATTCATGCGCCCCTTCTGCCAGCAAACGTGTGGGGCTGTCTTCCTGCAGTTGAGGTCCGATTTCCGCGCGTTCTCTAGGCGTAAGCTCGCTAGAAGGGATCGTCGGAATGTCAGGAGGTCCCATGCTCGTCCACACCGCCCACAAGCGCGCCGCCTTCCGCAAGCTGCATGAGACCGGCTGTTTCGTGATTCCCAACCCGTGGGACGCGGGCTCGGCGCGCATGCTGCAGCACCTCGGCTTCAAGGCGCTCGCCTCCACCAGCGCCGGCTTTGCCTGGTCGCAAGGCCGGGCGGACTATCAGGTGACGCGCGACATGGTTCTGTCCCACCTGCGCGACCTCGTGGCCGCCACCGACCTGCCCGTGAACGCCGACTTCGAGAACGCCTTCGCCGATGATCCGGCGGGCGTGGCGGCCAACGTCCTCCTGGCCGAACAGATCGGCGTTGCCGGCCTCTCAATGGAAGATTCCACCCCCGGCAAGGAGAGCGCTCTCTACGATTTCGACCTGGCCGTCGCCCGCGTGGCCGCCGCGGCCAAGGCCCTGGCGGGGACGGGCGTGGTGCTCACGGCCCGCTGCGAGGCCTTCCTCTGGGGCGTCACCGACCTCTCCGAAGTGATCCGCCGCCTGAAGGCCTACTCGGACGCGGGCGCCGACTGCCTCTACGCCCCCGGCCTGCGTGACGTCGAGACCATCAAGGCGGTGGTCCAGGCCGTGGCCCCCAAGCCGGTCAACATCCTCACCCCCGGCTTCTCGGCGGCCGAACTGGAGGGCCTCGGCGTGCGCCGCATCAGCGTCGGCGGCTCTCTCGCCCGCGCGGCCTGGGGCGGTTTCCTGGAGGCCGCCAAGGAAATCGCCGGGGAGGGGACGTTCACCGCCTTCGCCAAGGCGGCGCCGGGCGGTGAGCTGAACAAGGTGCTGGGGTCAGCGCGCTAGCTCAAGCTCCACTCGTCTCCCACCCGCATCGCGCCCAGCCGCCGTGCGATCCCCTGGGACCCCACATTGTCGTGGCTGGTCGAGTAATAAAGCGGCAGCCCCGCCAAGGCCGGGGCATGACTCCAGGCGGAGACCACAGCGGCGCCCAGGCCCTTCAGCCGGTGGTCGGGCACGGTGATCACGCCGCACTCGACGCCGAAGGGGCTCATCCGCGCGGTCTGGCCCACGGCGGCGGGTTCGCCGTCGATCAGCAGCACCCGCCATGGCGCCCAGAGTTCGTCCGGGTCGGTGAAGCCGATGTCGAAGAGGGGCTTCGGCATGCCGTTCTTCCACCAGGTCTCGATCAGGGGCGCGGCGTCCTCGGAGGCGAGGAAGCTGTAACCGGCTGGAACCGGCAGGTTGTGCTCGACCAGATAGACCGGCCCGTGGCGCTCCACCTCCACCGGCCCGGCCCGTTCCAGGATCGCCCGGTAGCGCGCCCAATGCGCCGGCGGCGTGGCATCGTCCCGGAACGGAGGTTCGGCGGCGGCGAGGGCGGCGATCTCGCCCTTCACGTCATTGGGAAGTGAGGCGCGAAGGCGCCACGTCACCTGATCATGGCCGCGCTGCAGCCAGAAGCGGGCGCCGCTCTGACGGGTGGGGTCGTTCTCGCCGAGCATGAAACCGTCGCCGTCGAGGGCGAAGCGGACATGGGCTCGGGTGGCGAAATCGCCGCCCGGAGGCAGGGTAGGGGGCATGGGTTGCTCCGGCCCGCTGGCGTCAGGGCCAAGCGGGACAAGGGATTTGCTGAAATGGGCCGGAGCTTGGCGCAGCGCCCTCAGGCGGCGAGGCTCAGGCTCCGGGAGGTCGCGGCGTGGGTCATCTGGGGCCTCCCTTCGCGGGTCTTCAGTCAAGCTTTGCGAAGTCTAGGGCGGGCCGGGAGGCGGCCGCAACGCCTCATTGTCCCCACTCTGTGCAACTTCATCTGACGGCGCGCGCCGGTCACTCGCGATTGCACTTGAATTAGCCGTGTTCGCAGGGCAAACGGGCCTTCGTTTCGCGAGATTCACGGACATTTGGCCCAAGCGTCGTTTTGAAGGGGGGACGCTTGTTGCTAGAAAGTGTTTCGCGCGGCGCCCGAAATAGCCTTGCCTCGCTTCAAGCCACGAATACCTAGGGCCCTCGATGTTCGCATCCCTCTTCGGCGTGATCTCCAATGACATCGCCATCGACCTCGGCACAGCCAACACCCTGATCTACATGAAGGGCCGCGGAATTGTGCTCAACGAGCCGTCCGTGGTGGCGCTGCGCAACTCCGGAGGACGCAAGGTCGTCCACGCCGTCGGCATCGAAGCCAAGATGATGCTGGGCCGCACGCCCGGTCACATGGAAGCCATCCGCCCCATGCGCGACGGGGTCATCGCCGACTTCGAAGTCGCCGAGGAGATGATCAAGTACTTCATCCGCAAGGTGCATAACCGCAAGGGCTTCATCAATCCGAAGGTCATCGTCTGCGTGCCGTCCGGCGCCACGGCGGTGGAGCGCCGGGCCATCAACGACAGCTGCCTGAACGCCGGCGCCCGCCGCGTCGGCCTGATCGACGAGCCCCAGGCCGCGGCCATCGGCGCCGGCCTGCCGATCCATGAGCCCACCGGCTCGATGGTGGTGGATATCGGCGGCGGCACCACCGAAGTGGCCGTGCTCTCCCTCTCCGGCATCGTCTATTCGCGCTCGGTGCGCGTCGGCGGCGACAAGATGGACGAGGCGATCATCTCCTACATGCGCCGCCACCATAACCTCTTGATCGGCGAGACCACCGCCGAGCGCATCAAGAAGGAAATCGGCACGGCCCGGGCGCCCGCCGACGGCGAAGGCCTCTCCATCGAGGTCAAGGGCCGCGACCTGATGCAGGGCGTGCCGCGCGAAGTGCGCATTTCCGAGAAGCAGGCGGCCGACGCTCTGCAGGAGCCGGTCAACCAGATCGTGGAGGCCGTGAAGGTCGCCCTGGAAGCCACCCCGCCGGAACTGGCCAGCGACATCGCCGACAAGGGCATCATGCTGACCGGCGGCGGCGCCCTCTTGCGTGGCCTCGACGCCGAGATCCGCGACCACACCGGCCTGCCGGTGACCGTGGCCGACGATCCGCTCTCCTGCGTCGCCCTGGGCTGCGGCAAGGTGCTCGAGCATCCGAAGTGGATGCGGGGCGTGCTGGAATCGACCCTGGCCTAGCCTAGACTGGCGGTCATCTGGCCTGAGTCGTTTGGGGCGGGGGCCCTGGAGGCATGATTGTCCCTTAGGGATGGTCCATTTGGCGATCTGAAGGTGCCCCTGCGGTGGACCGCGGCGGTGGCGCTGATTGTCGCCGTCATTGTCGCCATCGCGCTGTTCGCGACCGACCGCCGGGGCGAGTTCAAGGCCGAGGCCTACGACGTCACTCGCAAGACCGTTGATACAGTTGCGGCGCCTGTATCAGGCGTGGTGGCCGCGCCCGGCCGCTGGGGCGGGGCCGTGGTCGATTGGGTGTCCAGCTACCTCAACACCGCCGCCGAGAACCGGCGCCTGCGCCAGGAGGTCGCCGAGCTGCGCCAGGCTCGCGACATCGCCGTCGCCCTGCGCAACACCAACAAGCGCTACGAAGCCCTGCTGGGCCTGCGCACCGATCCGCCGATCCCTATGGTCGCGGCCCGCACCATTAGTGACGCACGCGGCCCCTACGCCAATTCCCGCCTTGCCGATCAGGGCTCGAGCCGTGGCGTCGCGGTGGGCAATCCCGTGATGAGCGAGCGGGGCCTGGTGGGCCGCGTGGTCGGCGTCTCGGACAATCTCTCCCGCGTCCTGCTGCTCACCGATGTCGCCAGCCGCACGCCGGTGATGGTCAACCGAACCAATGCCCGGGCGATCCTGGTGGGCGATGGCGGCCCGAACCCGAAGCTCTCCTACCTGCGCAGCCGTGAGCCGATCCAGAATGGCGACCTCATCGTCACCTCCGGCGACGGCGGCGTCCTTCCGCGCGGCCTGCCGGTCGGCGTGGCGGTGAAGGGCGTTGATGGCCAATGGCGGGTCTCGCTCTCCAGCGACGCGGCCCCCGTGGACTTCATCAAGATCCTGCTTTTCCAGGACTTCTCCCAGATCGCCTCGGGTCCGACCCTGGTCGAGACCATGCCGGGTACAGCGACGGATGATCCGCGCCTGAACGTCGCCCCGCCCGCGCCTGGAGCCGCCGCCCCGCCGGCGAAGGCGCCTGCGGCTCCGGCCGCTAAGACGCCGCCCGCGCCCGCGCCCGCCGCGACGCCGTCGCCCAAGGCCGCCACGCCTCCAGCCGCTCCATCTCAGACCGCTCCGCGTCCGTCCTCGACGCCGCCGGCGCGCCCGGCGACCGCCGCGCCGGCCAAGGCTTCTCCGGCGCCCGCCGCCGCCAATCCCTCGCCGCCGCGCCCGAAACCCTCACCCCGTCCCAAGGCGACGCCGCGCCCACCGCCACCGCCGGCGGATGAAGCGCCGCCTTACGGCCTCGCCGAATGAACGCCAAGGCCGCCAAACCCCTCAATCCGCTCAGGTGGCTGGGCCTGCCCGTCCTGCTCTGCATCGGCGCCACCGTGCTTTTTTCGGCCACCTGGCGGATTTTCGGTTTCTCCCTGCCGGAGCCGGTCTTCGCCATGGCCCCGGCCTTTGCCTGGGCTCTGATCCGGCCCTCGATCCTGGCCCCATTCGCCGTGCTGCTGATGGGCACGTTCCTCGACATCTTCTGGGGCGGGCAAAGAGGCCTGTGGTCGCTGTCCCTGTTGGCGGCTTACGGAGCGGTGCTGGTCACGCGTCCGATCATCATGGGCCAGGGCCGGCTGATCATGTGGATCTGGTATTGCGCGGCCTGCGCCGTCGCCATGGGGGCGGGTTACGTCCTCGTGATCGCCGCCACCGGTAACCTCGCCGACCCGATCGCCGTACTCTGGCAATATCTAGCCACCGCGGTGCTGTTTCCCTTCGCGGACAATTTGATTGAGCGCTTCGAGGACGCGGACGTGCGCTTCAGATGACCGAACCGGCCATTTTCTTCGCCGAGGTGAACCAGCGTCAGGGGGTGTTCAACCGCCGGGCCTTCCTGATGGGCGGCCTGGTCGGCGTCGGCTTCACGGCTCTTGGGGCCCAGCTCGCCCGCCTGCAGCTGGTCGAGAACCGCCGCTATGTCAGCCTCGCGGATTCCAACCAGTTCGACTACCGCCTGACCCCGCCGCCGCGCGGCGTCATCACCGACCGCAATGGCGTGGCGCTCGCCTCCAACCGCCCGAACTTCCGCCTGCTGGTGGCGAAGGATGACGAGGAGCACAACCGCCAGACCCTTCTGAAGCTCGCCGAACTCGTGCCCCTCGACGAGGCCAAGATCGCCCGGCTGATGAAGGAGATCGCCCGCACGCCTCGCAAGGTGCCGGTCCAGGTCATGGAGGACATGACCTGGGAACAGTTCTCCCGCATCAATGTCCGCTCGCCTGAACTGCCCGGCGTCACCGCCGACATGGGTGAGGTGCGCGTGTATCCCTTCGGCGGCGCCTTTGCTCACGTGATCGGCTATGTGGCCAAGGTCTCGGCGGACGACGTCAAGAGAGCGGGGCCTAACCCGGACCCGATCCTGCTGCACCCCGGCTTCCGGATCGGCAAGCAGGGGGTGGAGAAGTCCTTCGATCTCGATCTGCGGGGGCGCCCTGGCGCCAAGAAGGTTGAAGTCGACGCCAATGGTCGTGAAGTTCGCGCGGATCCGATGGGGGATATCCCCTCAACTCCGGGCAAGGAAATCGTCTTAACCCTCGACGCCGATATCCAGAACCGCGCCCTGGAAGTGTTCGGCGCCGAGAGCGGCGCGGCGGTGATGATGGATTGCCGCTCCGGCGACATCCTCTGCCTGATGTCGGCCCCCAGCTTTGACGCCAACAAGTTCGTGCGCGGCCTTACCGGGCCGGAATACAGGGCCCTCTCCCAATGGGAGCGCAAGCCCCTCTACAACAAGGCTCTGACCGCCAACTACCCGCCTGGCTCGACCTACAAGATGACCGTCGCCCTGGCGGCCCTCGAGGCCGGCATCAGCCCCAGCGTCACCCATACCTGTGGCGGGGCCTGGAGCTTCGGCGGCCGCGTCTGGCACTGCGACGCCTCGCACGGCACGCTGGACATGCACAACGCCATCAAGACCAGCTGCGATATCTTCTTCTACCAGACGGCCCTCGCCGTCGGGCCGGACCTGATCGCCGCCACGGCGCGCAAGCTCGGCTACGGCAACACCTTCGACATCGGCATTCCGGGCCAGAAGCCGGGCATCGTGCCGGACAAGGCCTATAAGCGCCGCGCCTTCCCGCGCGACCCGGTCTGGCACCCAGGCGAGACCCCCTCCATCGGCATCGGCCAGGGCTATAATTCGGTCAACGCCCTGCAGCAGTGTGTGATGGTCTCGCGCCTGGCCAATGCCCAGAAGGCCCTGATGCCGCGCCTGATCAAGTCAGTGGGCGGCGTGCCCCAGCCTGCGGGCAACGCCGTGCCGGATCTGCCGTTCCCGAAAGAGCACCTGGACATCATTCGCGCGGCCATGGCCTCCGTGGCCAATGACGCCGGCGGAACCGGCTTCCGCGCCTCCCAGCTCGGCCTTGGCCCCATCAAGATGGCCGGCAAGACCGGAACAGCCCAGTCGCACTCCTACGGCTCCGGATCGCGCGCCACGCTGCACCTCGACTGGCAATGGCGTGACCACGCCTGGTTCGTCGCCTTCGCCCCCTATGACGATCCGCGCTACGCCCTCTCCGTGCTCGTCGAACATGGCGGCTGGGGCGCCTCGGCCGCCGCGCCCCGGGCCCGGGAGATCATGCGCGTCGCCCTCCTGAAAGACCCGGAAGTCCGCGCCCGCATCGAGCGGCCCTACCGTGACGCCCCCGGCACGCCTTCCGCCCCTTCGCCGGATGATTTCGGCGCGCCGGTCGATACGCCGCGTCCGCCACCGCCCGTCGCCGCCCCGCCCTCCGCCAACCTGCCCCCCGCCGCCGGCGGTCCGGCCTTGCCCAGGGACTTGCCACCCTTTTGACCGACAGCGCCCTTTCCCGCCCTGGAGAACGCGACCGGCTGGTCGTCAAGTTCGGTCAGATCGACTGGACGTTCTGCCTCGTCCTGACCCTGATCACCGGGGCAGGGGCCCTGATGCTCTATTCCATCGCCGGCGCCTCCTGGACGCCCTGGGCCCTGCCGCACCTGGCGCGCTACGCCGTCTTCTTCGCCATGATGATCGTCCTGGCCATGGTCGATCTGCGCGTCTGGTTCGCCATCGCCTACCCGGTCTATGCCCTGGGTTTCGCCCTGCTGGTCGGGGTGGAAATCATGGGGGACATCGCCCTTGGCGCTCAGCGCTGGATCGAACTGCCCCTCCTGGGCCGCTTCCAGCCCTCCGAGGTGATGAAGATCGGCATCGTCCTGGCGCTGGCCCGGTTTTATCACGGCCTCTCGGGCGACAAGGCCAAGTTCTCCTGGTGGCTGCTGATCCCGGCGGCCTTGATCGCCGCCCCGGTCGCCCTTGTGGCCAAGCAGCCGGACCTCGGCACAGCCCTGCTGATCGCCGCCACCGGCGGGGCGATGATGATCCTCGCCGGGCTCTCCTTGCGCATCGTCGGCCTTGGCATCGCCGCCGCCGCGGCCGCCGCGCCGATGGTCTATTTCTTCTTCCTGCACGACTATCAGCGCCAGCGCGTGCTCACCTTCCTCGATCCGGAAAGCGACCCCTCCGGCTCCGGCTACCATATCATGCAGTCGAAGATCGCCCTTGGCTCAGGCGGGCTCCTG
This sequence comes from Caulobacteraceae bacterium, assembly GCA_046349475.1. GTDB lineage: Bacteria > Pseudomonadota > Alphaproteobacteria > Caulobacterales > Caulobacteraceae > Acaudatibacter. The sequence goes on from JAXMCG010000001.1 coordinate 49,849, forward strand.
GGGAAGGGCTTCGGCCTCGGCTCCCAGAGCCAGCTCAACTTCCTGCCCGAGAAACAGACCGACTTCATCTTCGCCACCCTGGCCGAGGAATTCGGTTTCGTCGGCTGCGTCTCGATCCTCGCCCTCTACGCCACCATCATCTTCATGTGCCTGCGCATCGCCATGATCTCGCACAGCCATTTCGGTCGGCTCTGCGCGGCGGGGGTCACGATCACCTTCGCGGCCTATGTGCTGATCAACGGGGCCATGGTGATGGGCCTCGCCCCTGTCGTCGGCGTGCCCATGCCGCTGCTCTCCTGGGGCGGCACGGTGATGATCACGGTCATGGTCGGCTTCGCCCTCGTCCAATCCGTCCGCGTCCACCGCTACTCCGAGGTGACCAGCGGCAAGGGCGCTTTGATGTAAGCCTTTCCGGGGTACGATCGCGGCCATGAAGTCCTTCCTCGCCCTGCTCACCGCCTTCACCCTGGTCTCCGCCGCCGCCGCTCAGCCGGCCCCGCCGCCAGCTCCCATGGTCAAGCCGGAAGGACTGAGGGTCATTTCCTCCCACGTGCGCGTGATCCCGGACAATTCGGTCCCCGGCGTCTCCAACATCGGCTTCATCCTCGGCGCCAACGGCGTGCTGGTGGTCGACACCGGCATGGGGCCGCCCAACGGCGCCATTGTCGCCCAAGTAGCCGCCAAGTTCGCGGCGGGGTCCCAGATCTACCTGGTCACCACCCATATCCATCCGGAGCATGACCTGGGCGCCCAGGCCTTCCCGGCGAATATCAAGATGATCCGCGCCCGCGCCCAGGTGACAGAGATCCAGACGCAAGGCCTCACCGTCGCCCGCCTCTTCGCCTCGCGCTCCCCGGTGATGGCCCAGCTCCTGGAAGGCGCCCAGTTCCGCACCGCCGACATCGTCTTCGACCAGACCTACGACCTCGACCTCGGCGGCGGGGTGAAGGTCCAGCTTATCGCCCTTGGCCCCAACCACACGGCCGGCGACACGGCCATCTGGGTGCCGGGCGACCGGGTGCTGTTCTCCGGCGACGTCGCCATGCGCGCCCAGCCGGCGATGATGGCCCAGGGCACGACCGTCGCGAAATGGCTGGATAGCCTCGCCCGCCTCGAAGCCCTCGCCCCGCAGATCGTGGTGCCCAGCCACGGGCCCTTGGGGGATATCGGCTTCATCCGGGGGTACCGGAGCTATCTGGAAGAGGTCTCGACGCGGACGTTGGCGGCCAAATCCGACGGCCTGGACCTCGCCGCCACGACGACCCTGGTGTCCGATGCGATGAAGGACCGTTATCCGGATGCAGGGCGCTTGGCCGGGGCGATCCGGGTGGCCTACGGGAACTAACGCCCGCCGGGGACATGTACTTGTTACGTGTCCCCTAGCTTCGCCTCTGAAACCGCTGCACGGACGCGGTTAAATCCAGGAAAGGGGACACGTAATAAGTACATGTCCCCACGCACCTATCGCGCGACGGCCCCGAACGCCTGATCCGTCGCCCGCACCAGCCCGTCGATAATCCCCGGCTCCGTGGAGGCATGTCCCGCGTCCCAAACGATCTCGAACCGGGCTTCCGGCCACTGGTTCTTCAGCGCCCAGGCCGTCTCCAGGGGCGTCACCACGTCGAACCGGCCCTGCACGATCCAGCCCGGAATATTGCGGATGCGGTGCACGTTCTTCAGCAGCCAGCCGTCTTCCTCGAAGAAGCCGCCATGGGCGAAGAAGTGGCATTCGATGCGGGCGAAGGCGATGGCGAAGTCGATCTCGTTGAACTTCGAGGGCCGCGCTTCGGGCCCCCGGATCGAGATCGTGTCGCCTTCCCACTGGCTCCAGGCCGCCGCGGCCTCGGCCTGCACCTTGCGGTCCGGGCTCGTCAGCCGCTTGTGATAGGCGCTGATCATGTCGCCGCGCTCGGCCGGCGGGATCGGGGCGCAGAACCGGGCCCAGGCGTCGGGGAACATCATCGAGGCCCCGTCCTGGTAGAACCAATGCAGCTCCCGCTTGGTCAGCAGGAAAATACCCCGCATCACCAGAGCGTCCACCCGCTCCGGGTGGGTGATGGCGTAGGCGATGGCGAGCGTTGAGCCCCACGAGCCGCCAAACACCGTCCAGCTCTCATAGCCGAGGTGTTCGCGCAGACGCTCGATATCCTCGATCAGGGTCCAGGTGGTGTTCTCGTCCAGGCTGGCGTTTGGCCGGCTCTTGCCGCAGCCGCGCTGGTCGAAAAGCGCCGTGCGCCATTTGGTCGGATCGAAGAACCTTCGCATGGTCGGGTTGATCGCCCCGCCCGGCCCGCCGTGCAGCACCACGGCCGGCTTGCCGGCCTTGTTCCCCACCACCTCATAGAAGATCTCGTGCCCGCCGCTTGCGGCCAGCCAACCCTGCTCGTGCGGTTCGACTTCCGGGAACAGACCCCGGCGGCCGCTGGCGGACATCACCGGGGGGAGGGGGGCGCTGCGATCCATGGCGGCACCTTACTTCGGAAAGCGCTTATCCAGCCACCCCAGGATCGCCTGATTGACCTCTTCCGGCTTCTCCTGCTGCGTCCAGTGGCCACTGCCCTTGATCAAGACCTTTTCCAGGTCAGGCACGTAGGTCTCCATGCCGTCGGCGGCGGAGGGCGGCAGCACGGCGTCGAGTTCGGCCATCACCATCAGGCCCGGGCAGGTCACCTTGGTCGGCACGTCGGCCGAGCGCTCCCAGTTGCGCGTGAAGTTGCGGTACCAGTTGATGCCGCCGGTGAAGCCGGTGCGCTCAAAGGTCTCGACGAAGGCGTCCATTTCTTCGTCTGTGAGCAGGGGCGGGCGCGGATCGAAGGACCCGTCGTACATCTGCAGGATCTTGATCAGCGGGAAGACGCTCTCGCCCTCGGCTCTTTCCGGGGCGCCGGTCACCCCGCCCTGAGACACCGCCTGCGTGACGCCGCCGCTGGGATCCGGCGTGACCTCCACGGCCGGCATCGGCCGGCGCATGAAGAACTGCATCGCCTTTCGCGGATTCTCGTCCAGCACGGCGTCGGCCTCGCCGGGCTTCTGGAAGTGGACGATGTACATCTCCTCGCCCAGCCGGGCCCGCATGATGGCGATGGGGTCGGCGGGCCCCCGGGCCATGAAGGGGGTATTGAGGCCGATCGCGCCCGCAACCCGGTCCGGATAGCGCAGGGGCATCTGCCAAAGGATGATGCCGCCCCAATCGTGGCCGGCGAAGATGGCCTTCTCGATGCCCAGGTGATCCAGCAGGGCGATCAGGTCGCCCGCCAGGTGCTCCATGTCATAGTCTTCCACCGCCTTTGGCCGCGAGGTCAGGCCATAGCCGCGCTGGTCCGGCGCGATCACCCAGCGTCCGGCGTCGGCCAGGGCCTTGATCTGGTGGCGCCAGGAAAAGGCGATCTCGGGGAAGCCGTGCAGGAAGACGACGGGGATGCCCTCACGCGGGCCGGCCTCGTAGTAGGCCATGCGGATGCCGTTCACGTCGGCATATTGCACCGGCGGCATCATCGTCTCGAACGCGGACATGCTGGTTCTCTCCGGAATTGATCGGCTGGGAGCCTGACCTCGCGACGGAAGGTAAGGCAAGCGCTTCAAGGCTTCCCCCGACGCGAATTCGGTCTAAAGACCACCTGCAATGTCCGCCCCGCGTACCCCCCTCACAGACAAGACGCCCTGGGCCCTGGTTTTCCTTCTGGGCTCGCTCACCGCCATGGGGCCGCTGGCGGTGGACATGTATCTGCCCAGCCTGCCGTCGATCTCGGCCGACATGCACGCCAGCCCGGCGGCGGTCAGCGCCACGCTCGCCGCCTTCTTCGCGGGTCTCGGCATCGGCCAGTTCTTCTATGGCCCGCTGTCGGACCGGGTGGGCCGCAGGGGCCCTCTGATCGTTGGCATGGCCATGTTCATCGCCGGGGCTGTCGGCTGCGCGCTGGCGCCGTCAGTGGAGTGGCTGGTCGCCGCCCGCTTTCTGCAGGCCATCGGCGGCAGCGCGGGCCAGGTGGTGGCCCGGGCCTCGGTGCGTGACCGCTTCCACCACCAGATGGCCGCCCGCGTCCTCTCCCTGCTGATGCTCGTGATCGGCCTCGCCCCCATCATCGCCCCGATCTTCGGCGGCTACCTCCTGGTCGTGGCCGACTGGCGGGCGATCTTCTGGTTCCAGGCCGCCGTCTCCACCGGCGTCGCCATCTGGATGCTGATCCGCTTCGATGAGAGCCGGCCGGAGCACATCCTCGTCCAGTCCAAGAGCGAGAACTTCATCTCCGCCTACTGGGCCCTGCTGAAACAGCCGCGCGTGGTCGGCTACACCCTCTCGGGGGCCTTCAATTCCGGCGCCTTCTTCTCCTGGCTGGCTTTCTCGCCCTACGTCCTGATGACGGTGTTCGGGGTCTCGAAGCAGAACTTCGGCTGGCTCTTCGGTCTCAATGCCGCCGGCTTCATCCTCATGAGCCAGGTCAATGCCCACCTCCTGAAGTGGTTCACGCCGGAGGAGGTGCTGATGCGCGCCCGGGCGGCCTCCATCGTCTTCGCCGCGATCCTGGTGTTCATGGCCGTCACCGGCATCGGCGGCATGTGGGGCTTCTTGATCCCGCTCTACATCACCATGGGCTCCTTCGGCCTCGTCGGGCCCAACACCCAGGCCGCCGCCATGAACGCCGACCCGTCGCGCACCGGCGCCGTCTCCTCCCTGACCGGCGGCGTCTCCTTCGGCATGGGCGCCTTCATCTCCTCCCTGGCCGGCATCCTCCACGACGGCACGGTTCGCCCGCTCGCCCTCCTGATCCTGGTGATGATCCTCCTCTCCAGCGCCGCCCTCTACCTGATGGCGAAGCCCATGGAGACGAAGCACGAGCCGCACGGTACTTGATTTGCGAACCAGCCACCCTAAGTCGTCGGGTGGTCTTTGAAATCGTTAGGCTGAGAGAGATCAGTAAACCCTCCCCTTCAGGGGAGGGACAGGCGCGCAGCGCCAGGGTGGGGGACCGCCCGGCAATCTTACTTTCGCAAGTCGCTTAGGGGTGTCCCCCACCCTCGCCCTTCGGGCTCTGCCCTCCCCTGAAGGGGAGGGTTTAAGTAGCGCTGAGCGCGCCCCTCGCCCGTTCCACCTTATTTTAAGGCGAAATAGGGCGCCGCCGGCGCGAAGCGCCTTTTCGCGCCAACACGCCATTTAGCGTCGATTTAGCGTCATTCCGCCGGATCGACGCCTCGCGCCGCCCAGGCCAGGAGCAGCCACCCGGTCAGGAACAGCATGCCCCCGAACGGGGTCACCGCCCCCAGCCACCTCGGGGCTCCCAGAGCCATGGCGTAGAGCGAGCCGGAAAAGAGCACGCTGCCCGACAGGAAGAAGGCCGGGGCCCGCGCCGCCCGCTTCGCTCCCACCTGCATGAAGGTCGCGCACGCCAGGGTTGCCATGGCGTGCATGAATTCGTACATCGCCCCGGTGCGGATCCACTCGGCGGCTTTCGGGTCTTTGATTCCGTGCGCCGCGAACGCGCCCATGGCCACGGACAAGAACCCGCTGAGCGCGGCCAGTGTCATCCAATTGCGTCGCGACCAGGTCATGCTTGCCCCTCCGTCACCGTTGATTTCGCCTCGCCCGGCGGTAAGGCTCCTGGCGCTCGCCAGGCGCGGTTGACGCTGGAAGCTATACAAGAGGAGACGGCGCGATGCTCACCAAAGGCGACGACTTTCCCATTCACCAGACATCCGAGCCGATCGCCTATTCCGGCACGGACCGCAATTTCTATGACCGCTACTTCTTCAACGGCTACGCGCCGGCGGGGGAGGGTGATCAGGATGTGTTTTTCTCCGTCGCCTTCGGCGTCTATCCGCACCTCAACATTTGCGACGCCTCATTTTGCCTGATCCGCGACGGCGTCGAGACGGCTCTGCATGCCTCCCGGCACCTCAACATGGAGCGCATGGACACTCATGCCGGCCCCATCGCCATTGAGGTCGACGCGCCGCTGGAGAAGCTGACTGTCAGGGTCAATGACACCGAGCGCGGCGTGAAAGCCGAGATCCACTTCACCGGCCGGGCCTTCCCCATCGAGGAGCCGCGCTTCATCCGGCGCATGGGCCCGCGCGCCTTCATGGACTACACGCGCTTGACCCAGAACGGCCGCTACTCCGGCTGGATCGAGGTGGATGGCAAGCGCTCCAGCGTCGACGGCTTCGTCGGCACCCGTGACCGCTCCTGGGGCATTCGCTCGGTGGGAGCCCGCGATCCGCAGCCCGTCGTGCCGCAACAGCCGGGCCAGTTCTTCTGGATCTGGTCGCCGTGCAACTTCAAGACCGGCAGCTTCTTCTTCCACACCAATGACGACGGCAACGGCCTGCCGTGGAACCGCCGGGCGGTCTATTCGAAGGACGGCGCCACCGCCGAGGAGCACTTCGAGATCGAGGATTGCTCCATCGACATCGACTGGAAATCGGGCACCCGCCACGCCAAGTCCGCCACCGTCGATCTCGGCAAGCATGGCAAGGTGGTCTTCGAACCGCAGTACACCTTCTTCATGATGGGCCTCGGCTACACCCACCCGAAGTGGGGCCACGGCAACTATCAGGGCGAGCTTGCAGTCGAGCGGGAGGACTTCAAGATCGCCGAGGCCGATGTCCATCAGATGCACCACCTGCACATCCAGGAGATCGTCAAGGCGACCCACCATCAGCCAGACGGCCAGCTGGACGTGGGCCGGGGCGTGCTGGAGCAACTGGTGATTGGGCCGCACAAGCCCAGCGGCTTCACCGGCATGTTGGATTTCGCCAAGTGAGTCTGACGGCGCAGCTCAGCGCCTATCTCGGCCGTATCTGGGGAAAGCCCGTCGCCATCGAGAAGATGGCCCGGATTCCCGGCGGAGCGAGCCGTGAGACCTACCGCTTCGAAGCCGTGAGCGGCGAGGAGCGCAGGCCCCTCATCCTGCGCCGCGACCCGCCTGGCAGCCTGATTGAGACCGACCGGCGGATCGAGTTCGAGGCGATCCGCTCGTTCCACGATATCGGCATACCGGCCCCCAACCCGGTGGCCCTGGAGGAGGACGGCGCCGAGCTCGAACGCCCGTTCTTCATCATGACCAAGATCGATGGCGGCGCGGCGTCCAGCCCGTTCGCGCCCGCGCCCTATGCCGGGCATGAGCAGGAGATCGCCGAGCAGTTCTTCGGCATCATGGGCCGCATCGCCGGGGCCGACACCTCGAAGATGCCGATCGGCCAGGTCGCCGAGAGCGTCGCCCTTGATCAGGCCTGGAAGCGTGAGCTCGACTACTGGGCCGGCGTCATCGACGACGACGAACAGCACCCCCAGCCCATCGTCCGCGCCGCCATCCGCCGCCTCTACGCCAACCCGCCGCCCCCCGCCCAGAAGCTGAGCCTCGTCCACGGCGACTATCGCTCCGGCAACTTCCTGCAAGACGGCAAGGGTAAGATCATCGCCATCCTCGACTGGGAAATGGCCCACCTGGGCGACCCGCTGGAGGACTTCGGTTGGGGCACGGACCCCTTGTGGAACCACGGCGATCCCACCCGCGTCTCCGGCATGGTGAAGCGCGAAGAAGCCATCGCCATCTGGGAGAAGGCGTCCGGCCTGAAGATCGACCCCGTCGCCATGCGCTGGTGGGACCTCTTCGCCTCGGTGAAGGGCCAGGCGATCTGGATTTCGTCGGCCAAGGAATATGCCGATGGCGGCTTCAAGGAGCCCATCCTGGGCTTCTCCGGCTGGATCACGGCCCGTCGCCACGACGAGATCATCGCCAACCGCCTGCTCGCCTGGGAGGGCCTATGACTCCGACGATCCAGCAGATCCTGATGGGGGTCGGCGCCGCGCTCTCCGCCCCGCCGCCGCCGGAAGCCGCTGGGGACTTCAACGCCTCCAAGGTCGGCATGATCGGCATGATGTCGATGCTGGCGGCCCAGGAAGCCGACAAGGCGATCCCCGTCCGCGTCGCCGAGAACGCCGCCATCCGCCTCGTCCTGCGCCGCGCGGCGGGCACCACCTACGACGCCGAGTTTGCCGGCAGGATATCCGCGGCCGTCGACCAGACGGATGAAATGCTGACGATTTCGGCCTTGGACGCCGCCAACGCGGACCTGAGGCGGCTGCTCACCGATCTCCATGCCTCCGTAGAAGCATCAGGTGACCGGGAATTCGATCACGCCATCCTGCGCCTCTACCGCGACATGGCCGAAGGCCGCCGGTTGGAGTTTGGTCGCTAGCGCGGCGCGGCCGGGGTGCCTGGGGTCGCGGCGGGGGCCGGCGGCGGAGCCGCGGGGGCAACGATCGGGGCGGACTGCAAGGTGCGCATCCGCTCGCTCATCATCCGCTTGAGGCAGATCGCATCGGCGCCGCAGGCCGCGTTGCGGGCCCCCAGCCAGGCGTTCTGGGTTTCTCGGGCCACGGCGTCGCCCCGGTCGAGGCGGCGGACGTAGGTCATCGCAACCAGCCGGTCCATCCGGGCGAGAGCTTCGTCGCCACAGATCGCCAGTTCGGCCGCGCCCTGGACGGAAGCGCAATCAAACGACGGGCGGGCCAAGAGCGATGAGTCCGCGGCTTGGGCGGCGCCGGAGCGGACGAAGGCTTCCTGCGAGTCGGCGGTCTCCACCCCCTGCGCGGCGCTGGGCGGCGCGACATAAACTTCCGGCGGCGGGGCGGCCACCACGGCGGTGACGGGCGCGGCGGGCGCCGCGGGTGCGGCGGCGACTTTCGGAGGGGGTTGGGCCTGGGCGCCGGAGTTGCCGCCGGGCTCAAACCAGCCGAGGGCCAGGAACATCCAGGTCGCCCCGGCGATCACCGCCCAGATTCCCAGCCACTGCTGCAAGGCGCCGAATAGCGGCATTTTCCGGATCGCCCGCCCGGCGGTGACGAGCGCGACGACAAGAAAGAGAACAATGAATAGAGCCGAGGTGATCTGCTCCAGCATGAACTTGGCGCCTTCGCCATTGTTCTTGCCGTCGAGCCACGCGAACACGCCAACCAGCGCCTGAGCGGCGGCGCCGACAGCCCCCATGATCTCCCAGGTCTTGATCTGCCGGCCGGGTGGCGCGGCGGGCGTGCCTTCCACGACCGTACTCCTAGTCCCTCGAACTCTGGGCCTTAGCACATCATGTCGCAGGCGCGAAGACGTCGCGCGGCACGGTAGCGACGAGACCTTCCAAGTCTGTTAGCTGACCCTATGCCGATCACTTTGCGCCTGGGGCTCTACTACTCTGCACTGTTCATCGGCAACGGGGCGAGCGGGCCCTACATAGGCGTGTGGTTACACGCCCAAGGGCTGAGTGGATCGGAGATCGGCTTCATCCTCGCGGCCCCCAGCATCGCCCGGATCATCACCGGTCCGGCCCTCGCTGTGTGGGCGGACAGCTTCGAGAAACGCCGCACCCCCATGGCGATCATCGGCGCACTTGTCAGTGCGCTCTACATTGCCTTCGGTATCAGCCATGGGTTCTGGTGGTGGGCGGCCCTCTGGTTCGTTTCGCAAAGCCTGTTCTCGACCCTCAGCCCGCTGGCGGACGTCATCGCCCTGCGCCGGGCGCGCACGGACGGCTTCAATTTCGGTTGGCCACGCGGGATCGGCTCGGGCGCCTATATCGTCGCGAATGTCGGCATGGGGTTCCTACTGACCGCCACGCAGCCTGTGGCCGTGGTGATCTGGATGACGGCGGCGATCCTCGCGGCGAGCCTGGCGGCCCAGTTCATCCTGCCGGACGATCCTGTGCATGAGAAAGGCGAGCGGCTCGACCGCCGGGCGCGCTGGCAGGGGCTCGGCGGCCTCCTGAAAAACCCACCCTTCATGCTGACGATCATCGCCGCCGGTCTGATCCAGGCCAGCCACGCCTTCTACTACGGGTTCTCGACCCTGGCCTGGCAGGCCCAGGGCCTGCCCTCGAGCGCGTCGGGCCTGCTGTGGGGCTGGGGCGTCCTCGTTGAGATCGGCTTCCTCTGGTTCATGGAGCCCTGGCGGCGGAAGGTGGGGCCGGAGCGGCTGCTGGTCCTCGGCGGGGCAGGGGCCCTGGTGCGCTGGACATGCCTCGCCTTCTCGCCGCCCCTGTGGCTGCTCGTGCCGGTGCAGGCCCTGCATTCAATGACCTTCACGGCCACCTTCATCGGCTCCCTGCAACTGATCGAGCGCCTCAGTCCGGCCCGGAGCGCCTCAGCGGCCCAGACCCTGAACTCAGCCCTCTCTGGCGGCATCTTCATCGGCCTCGCCAGCATGGCCTCCGGGATGCTGTTCGATAGTGTCGGCGCCCTTGGCTATCTGGCGATGAGCGCCTGCGCGGCCCTCGGTCTGGTGGGCGCCCTGTTCCTTAAGCCCCTGCAGCGGGCGCGTGGCATCGAACTTCAGACCCTTTCCTGACCCATCGTCAGGCGTGATTGTTGGGTTCAAAGGTCCAGGAGGAATTCCCCATGCGCGCCATTCAGCTCGTCGACGCCCTTGGCATCGACAATCTCCAGATCGTCGAGCTTCCCGACCCGGAGCCCGGACCGGGCCAGGTGCTTGTGCGGATCAAGGCGGTCAGCCTGAACTACAGGGACATGATCATGTGCGCGGGCGCCTATGGCCGGGGTGGTACGCCCCTGCCAATGACGCCTTTCTCCGACGGCTGCGGCGTTGTCGAGGCGATCGGGCCGGGCGTCACGCGCTTCGCTGTCGGCGATCGGGTCGCGACCATGTTTTTCCAGAACTGGAACGCCGGTCCCCCGACTCTGGCGGGGCAAACCTCGGCCCTCGGCCTGCCGATCCCGGGGGCAGGGCGCGAACTGGCCGTGTTCAGCCAGGAAGGGCTCTCCAAGGTCCCCGACTTCCTCACCGACCATCAGGTCTCGACCCTGCCTTGCGCGGCCCTGACCGCCTGGCGGGCCATGATCACGGACGCCGATCTTGAGGCCGGCGATACGGTGGTGCTGCAGGGCACGGGTGGTGTCTCGATCTTCGGCCTGCAATTTGCCCACGCCGCCGGCTTCCGCACCCTGATCACGTCGTCCTCAGACGAGAAGCTGGAACGGGCCAAGGCGCTGGGGGCCGACCACCTGGTGAACTACAAGACCACGCCGGAGTGGTCGAAGCCGGTGAAGGCCGCCACGAACGGGGTCGGCTGCGATTTCGTCATGGAAGTGGGCGGCCCGGGCACCCTGCAAGAGAGCATGCGCGCGGTGAAGATCGGCGGCCATATCGCCATCATCGGCGTCGTGGCCGGGGCAGGGGAGCCGTTCAATCCGGCCGCCCTGATCGGCAACAGTGTTCGCCTGCAGGGTGTTTCTGTTGGATCGCGCCTGATGTTCGAGGCGATGTGCAAGGCGATTGAGCTGCACAGGATCAGCCCCGTCGTCGACAAGGTCTTCCCCTTCACCGAGGTCAAGCAGGCATTCGCCTCGATGGCCGCCGGCGAGCACTTCGGGAAAATCGTCCTCGATTTCGCGGGTTGAACCTCGCGCGGCCTGGGCCATTGGTCGGTTCAGCCGCCGTTCATGGGCCGAGCCACAGCTTGGCGCCCAGGCTCGGCTTAAGGCCGCAGGAGGACGAGATGATGAAGACCACGAAACTGGCTCTGGCGGGCGCGGCGATCGCCGTTCTGTGCGCAGGCGCGGCCCTGGCCCAGCCCTATGGCGGCGGCGGTTATGGCGGCAACAACAATGGCGGCTACGGCGGCAACAACAACGGCGGCTATAACGGCGGCGGTTACAATGGTGGCGGCTATAACGGCGGCTACGACAACGACAATGACGATGACGCCCGCGTCGTCCTCTACGAATATCCGAACTATCAGGGCCGCTCGGTGACCGTGACCACCGACACGCCGGACCTGAACCGCCTCGGCTTCAACGATGTGCCGATGAGCGCGCGCATCGAAGGCGACTGGCGTCTTTGCGAGCACGTCGGTTACCAGGGCCGCTGCGTCGATCTCGACGGCAATGTGCCGGACCTCTCCCGCTACAACCTCTCCCGCCAGCTCTCGTCCCTGCGTTCGGACGATAACAATGACGGCTGGAATGGTGGCGGCAACGGCGGCTGGAACGGCGGCGGTGGGCCCAATGGCGGCTGGAACAACTCCGACGGCCGTTCGGAAGGCCGCACGGCCGTGTTCTTCCCGCGCCCGACCATCAACGGCAACGACGTGGTCGCCTTCAACCGCCAGGCCGCTGACACCTACTGCCAGCGCCAGGGCTACGCCGCGGCGATCTACTACGACACCACGAGCCGTGGCCAACGCGCCCTCGGCTTCGACAACCGGTTCCAGGTCAATGTGCCGGTCCTGCGGGACGTGCTCTGCCGCCGCCGCTAGTCGGAACAGTCTGACAGCCTAGATCGCGGGCGTCGCCGAAAGGCGGCGCCCGTTGTCGTTTCAGCTGCGGACGAGGTTCAAGGTCCGCTGCGAGGGGCCGACCGACACCGTGCGGCCCCAGCCGAAGCTTAGGTGATCCTGTTCCACCCCGTCGGCGAAGATCACGCCGCCCTCGTTCATGTTGGACAGCATCTGAAACGCGGTCTCCGCCCCGAATTCCCCAAAGGCGATGGTCGCGCCCGTAGCCACACTGGGCCAAGGCTCGCGCACGAAGAAGGCCAGTCGCGGGTCGGTGGGTGAAACGGAAACGCTGTGCCCGGTGGAGACACTGAGGGAGCGCGCCCAGCCGGTCGCGCCCGTTCCGCTGGAGACAATGACCCCCGACGAGGAATGGCGTTCCTCCTCGCCGGCGAAGCGGATCATGTAGCGCGCCGACTGGTGCGAATGGTGGCCGATGAACACCTCGTTGAGGGCTTCCAGAACCTGCCCATCGTCGAGTTCGGCGCGGACCATGGTGCGCTTCTCCAGGCTGGCCCGGCCCTCGGCGGCGGCAACCATCAGGCGCGGCGCCTGCTGGCTGTTGAGCGGCACCAGCACCCCCTCGAACTGGTCCGGGGCCGGATTGATGCCCAGCACCGGCTGTCCGGACAGATACTTAGCGACATTGGCCACCAGTCCGTCCTGGCCGACCGCCAGCACGATATCTTCCGGGGTGAACAGGAACCGGTCGAGGTCATCACGATCCACCCGCGCGACCCGCCACTCCTCCGGGATCGCCGCGCGCACGTCATTCACGGTCTGGCGAAACCGTTCATGGGCCGTCTGGACCGTCTCGATGGATTGTGACCGGGTGCGCAGGAAGAACGCCGCCTGGGCCACCGTGGCGTGGGCGTGCAACAGGCGCTCGTAGTCGGTCTCGCGGGTGATGAGCACCGCCCTCGGGGGCAGGCTGGACACCGGGTCAGGCCTTGCCGTTCGGCGGGCCAGCGTCCGCCTTGCCGCCCATGGCGCCCGCCAGCAGGGTCAGCATGTCCGGCGTGACGTTCAGGTGATCGATGCTCTTCAGCTTGCCGGCGAACTCCTGGGCCGCCATGCCAAGCATCACGGCGGGGGGCAGGTCGGCATAGACGGCGACGCGGGCCCGGTCCGCCTCGGCCTTGGCCGTCTCGATCACGCGGATACGGTCGGCGTCGCCGTCGGCGGTGATCTTCTTGGCGGCGGTTTCGGCGACGGCCTGGGAGCGGGCGTTTTCGTCCTGCTGAGCGATCAGTTCCTTCTGGCGGCGCGCCAGCTCGATCTGGTTGGCCAGCTCATTCTCGGCGATGGCCCGTTCCTTCTCCACGGCCAGGGCGCGGCGCTCGAAGGTGGCCTGGTCGGCCTTCTGTTGCAGCTGTTCGAAGGTCGGGGTCTGCAGGGCGCGCTTGAGTTCGGCGGTCGGGGAGAGATCGGCGACCCGGATGCTCACCACTTCCAGCCCCATCTCCGCGAGCCGGGCATTGCCGGTCAGGCCCGCCGCGATCGCCTGTTGCACTGGCCCCACGCCGGCGGCGAGCAGGCCGTTCACATCCAGGCTGGCCAGATATTCCGCCGCGAGCTGCTGCGAGATGCCGGTGAGCAGGGTGGCGATCTGGTCCAGGGGCCGGGTGAGGGGGGCGCCGTTCAGCAGGCTGATCGAGAAATCGATCCGGTCCGCCAGCTTCTCCGGATCGGCCACCCGCCAGACCACCATCCCCTGCACGGTGATCTCCTGGAAATCCCGCGAGCGGCTGTTGAACAGGAAGGGCAGGTCCTTGTCATCCATCGGCGCCTCGGCGATGGAGGCCTGGTCCGGCAGGAACCAGAAGGCGAGGCCCCGGCCGGACTTCACCCGCCGGCCCTTCTGGTAGAGCTGCACATAGGCCGAGGCGTCACTGCGCAGGAGCCGCCACCAGAAGAACCGTTTGATTTCCGCCATCATCCGCTCCCGCGCGATTGAGGCGCCAGTTTGCCGCGAGTCGGGCGGACCGGCATGCGGCCCGAAGGCTAGATCGCGTAATCCTGACCGCGGCTATCGAGCTTCACGACGATGTCCTCGGCCGCGTCCGCCGCGCTCATCTTGGTGGTGTCGATGCGGATTTCCGGGTTTTCCGGCGGCTCATAAGGGCTGTCGATACCGGTGAAGTTCTTCAGCTCACCGCGCCGGGCCTTGGCGTAGAGGCCCTTCACGTCGCGGCTCTCGGCCACGGCGAGCGGGGTGTCGACATGCACCTCGACGAACTCACCATCCTCCATCAGCTCCCGCGCCAGACGGCGCTCGGCCTGGAAGGGCGAGATGAAGGAGACCAGCACGATGAGGCCGGCGTCCGCCATCAGCTTGGCCACTTCGGCGACGCGGCGGATGTTCTCCACGCGGTCCGCATCGGTGAAGCCGAGATCGCGGTTCAAGCCATGGCGCACATTGTCACCGTCCAGCAGATAGGTGTGCCGGCCCATGGCCTGCAGCTTCTTCTCCACCAGATTGGCGATGGTCGACTTGCCTGAGCCGGAGAGGCCGGTGAACCACAGCACGGCGGGCGTCTGGCTCTTGGCGGCGGCGCGGGACTTCTTGTTCACGTCCAGGGCCTGCCAGTGGATGTTCTGGCTGCGGCGCAGGGCGAAGTGGATCATCCCGGCGCCGACCGTGGCGTTGGAAATCCGGTCGATCAGGATGAAGCCGCCGAGGTCGCGGTCCTGCTCATAGGCTTCGAAGGCGATCGCCCGGTCGAGGCTGATGTTGCAGACGCCGATCTCGTTGAGGTCCAGCTGCGTGGCAGCCTGCTCCTCGAGGGTGTTCACATTGATCTTGTGCTTCGGCGTGGTGACCGTGGCCGAGACGGTCTGCGTGCCGATCTTCAGCCAATAGGGCCGGCCGGGGAGGAGGGGCTCTTCCGCCATCCAGACGATGGTGGTCTCGAACTGGTCGGCCACTTCGGTGGGGCTCGCCGCCGCGCAGATCACGTCGCCGCGCGAACAGTCGATCTCGTCCTCGAAGGTCAGGGTCACGGACTGGCCGGCCACCGCCTGAGGCAGATCATTCTGTTTGGCGTCGATGATGATCTCCTTGATCCGGCTTTCGCGGCCGGAGGGGAGCACCTTGATCGGATCGCCTTTCCTGACGACGCCGGAAGAGATCTGACCGCAGAAGCCGCGGAAATCGAGGTTGGGCCGGTTCACCCACTGCACCGGCATCCGGAACGGCCCGGCCTGCAGCCGCGCCTCGTCGATCTCGACGGTTTCCAGGTGATGCATCAGAGTCGGGCCCTGGTACCAGGGCGTGTCTTCGCTGGCCGAGGCGATATTGTCGCCCTTCAGGCCGGAGATCGGGATCGCCAGGATGTCGGTCAGGCCCAGCTGCGCCGCGAAGGCGCGGTAATCGGCGACGATGCGGGTGAAGACCTCGGGGTCGTAGCCCACCAGGTCCATCTTGTTCACCGCCAGCACCACCTTCTTGATGCCGATCAGGCTGACCAGGAAGGAGTGGCGCCGCGTCTGGGTCAGGACGCCCTTGCGCGCGTCGATCAGGATCACCGCCAGGTCCGCCGTCGAGGCGCCGGTGATCATGTTGCGCGTATACTGTTCGTGGCCTGGCGTGTCGGCGACGATGAACTTGCGCTTGTCGGTGGAGAAGAAGCGGTAGGCGACATCGATGGTGATGCCCTGTTCGCGCTCCGCCGCCAGGCCATCGACGAGGAGGGCGAAGTCGATTTCGCCGCCTTGCGTGCCCACCGTCTTGGAGTCGGCCTCCAGGGCCGCCAGCTGATCCTCGAAGATCATCTTGGAATCGTAGAGCAGGCGCCCGATCAGGGTCGACTTGCCGTCATCCACCGACCCGCAGGTGATGAAGCGCAGCAGGCTCTTCTTCTGGTGTTGCTCCAGATAGGCGTTGATGTCGGTGGCGATGAGGTCCGAAACGTGGGCCATCAGAAATACCCCTCGCGCTTCTTCTTCTCCATCGAAGCGGACTGGTCGTGGTCGATGACCCGGCCCTGCCGCTCCGACGTGGTGGCCAGCAGCATTTCCTGAATGATCTGCGGCAGGGTTTCAGCATCGCTCTCGACGGCGCCCGTCAGCGGATAGCAGCCCTGGGTGCGGAAGCGAATCTTCTTCATCATCGGCGTCTCGCCCGGGTTCAGGCGGAAACGCTCGTCATCGACCATGATCAGCTGGCCGTCCCGCTCCACCACCGGCCGCTCGGCGGCGAAATAGAGGGGCACGATGGGGATGTCTTCCAGGTGGATGTATTGCCAGATGTCCAGCTCGGTCCAGTTCGAGATCGGGAAGACGCGCAGGCTCTGACCGGCCGAGCGGCGGGTGTTGTAGAGCTTCCAGAGCTCCGGCCGCTGGTTCTTCGGGTCCCAGCCGTGGGAGGGGGACCGGACGGAGACGACACGCTCCTTGGCCCGGCTCTTTTCCTCATCACGCCGGCCGCCGCCGAAGGCCGCGTCGAACCCGTACTTATCGAGCGCCTGCTTCAGGCCCTCGGTCTTCCACATGTCGGTGTGCAGGCTGCCGTGGTCGAAGGGGTTGATGCCCCTAGCCTTCGCTTCCGGGTTCTGGTGGACCAGTAGTTCCATGCCGGTTTCGCGGGCCATGCGCTCGCGCATCTCGTACATGGCCTTGAATTTCCACGTCGTATCGACGTGCAGGAGCGGAAACGGCGGCTTGGAGGGATAGAACGCCTTGGTGGCCAGGCGCAGCATCACCGCGGAATCCTTGCCGATCGAATAGAGCATCACCGGCTTTTCACATTCCGCGACGATCTCGCGGAAAATCTGAATGCTTTCGGCTTCCAGGCGCTGCAGGTGAGTCAGAGTCTCTGCGGCGGTCCTGGCTGTGCCGGCGGCCACTTCAGCGACGCGGTCGAGCGATGAAGACATTAAGCCAAGGTCCGATACGGCAAGGGAAAACTGCGGCCCTCAGACATCCGCCAGCCGCTGGCGAGACCCCGAGAGCGGCTCATCTAGGCGAGGGGAGGGCCAGGGGCAACCCGAGAAGCATAGGTCCCGACTATCAGAAAAAGTGAAAGGTTCCGGCGACCGTGGCGCGGTTGCCGCGCTTGCGCTACATGGCCGCGCAACGCGTGCGCGCTTTGCGGAATTGGAATTTCAGCGTTACCTTCCGATGACGCGTAGGGAGCCGGGCCGCGCCCTCCTTATGACCTTTAAGTCCGGCGCCGCCGCAGTAAGACGGGCATGTCGACCAACAAACGAAATCCTCTGATCTTTTCGTCCGTTAAGGTCGGCACCTTTCCCGAAGCGGAAACCGTGCCTACGCCTCCCCAGGGCAGTGCGCCCGCCGGCGTGGCTGAGGAGCAGAGTTCGGCCGCAGCGGCAGCAGCGCCGGAGCTCGCACCCTCCGAGCCGGCCCATCCGGCCCCCGCGGTCACGGACGCGCCGTTCGCTCCTGCCGTGACAGCGAGCCGTGACCGCCTTCCCGCCCGCAAGAGCGACAAGGCCCCGGCTGCGTCGGGCTCCCAGTTCTACGGTCTCGCAACCGCCCTGACCCTGCTTTGGGCCGCTGGCCTCGCCGCCTTCGTCTTCGGCTACCAGACGCGCAGCGGGCCGTTCGAGCTCGACGCCTTCACCTTTGGAATTCTGGGCGCCCTGGCGATCGTGCCGGCAGGGTTCCTGTTCGCCGCCGCCTATGTAGCCGCCGAGGGGCGCAAGCTGGCCGCGGAAAGCCGCCGGACCCAGGACCTCGCCGACAGCCTCTTGACCCCCGCGGCCATCGCCGCCGCCCAGGCCGGCTCCCTGATCGAGAGCCTGCGCAACCAGATCGGCACAACCGGCGAAGCTGCTGATCAGGCGCGTGAACATCTCCTGGCTCTGCGCGAGGCGCTTGCCATCGAGACTGAACGGCTCGTGGACGCGACAGCGAAGTCCGCCCAGACCGCCCAGGGCCTCGCACAGAACCTCGGCCAGGAGCGGGCCGAGATGAACGCCCTGGCCGTCACCCTCGACGTACGCTCGGCCGCCGTCGCCGACGCGATCCGCCGCCAGGCCCAGATGGTCAAGGAAGCCGCCGACCTGGCCGACGCCCAGCTGCGCGAAGGCCAGGCGACCCTGGCCGGAGGCGCCGCCGATCTTGCCGCCGCCGCCAGTGAGGCGGTGGACGCCGCCCAGGCGGCGGGAGGCGAACTCTCCCGTCAGATCACTCGCTTGGAAACGGCGGGTAGCGGAGTGTCCGAACAGATGCGTTCGGTGGAGGAGGGGCTGACCCAGCAACGCGCCGCCCTCGTAACGGTCGCCCACGCCCTGAGGGCGGACCAGGAGGATTTCGCCGCTCTCGCCGAGACACGCGGCGCCCAACTCGCTGAATTCATCGCCAACGCCCGCATCGATGCGGCTCATCTCGGCGAGTCCGCGCAGAAGGGGGCCGAGCATCTGAGCCAGCTGGTCGCCCAAGCCGCTGTCCAGTTCACCGACCTTACGGAGTCGGCGCGCGAGCAGCGTGAACTGTTCAGCACCTCGGCCGCCCAGTCCCTCGATGAGATGGCCGCCATTGGCGAGCGCGAACGCGAGGCCCTGCGGGAACAGATGCGCCAGACGGCCGAGGCGCTCGGCGCGGCGGCCACCGAGGCGCGCGAAGCCGCCGATGTTCACGCCGAAGCCGCGCGCGCTCGCGTTGAACAGCTCAACGAGGCCGCCTTCACCGCCGGGCTGAAGGCCGACCAGATCTTCGAGGCGCGGCTCAACGAGGCGCGCGCCCTCATCGACCAGTCCGCCAAGCTGGTGGAAGAGGCCGGCGCCCGCACGGCCGATCGCCTCGAAGCTGGCGTCGAGGCCGCCAAGAGCAACCTGGCGGACCTGCAGGTCATGCTTGAGGAAATCCGCGCCCGAAGCGAATCCCTGCCTGAGCAAGCCAAGGCCCGCAGCGACGAAGTGCAGCAGGCTGTCGAAAAAGGCATGGAGGACCTGATGGCTTCCGCCCGCAGGGCCGCCGCGGAAACCCAGGCTATCGACCAGGCTTTCCAGGAGCGTATCCGGCGCAACTACGAAATGCTCTCCGAAGCGGTTCAGCTGATGGGAGTCGTCGCCGGCAACGCCAGCGCCGCTGCGCCCTCCCTGGCCCGCGGCCCCCTGCCGCCCCGAGCCCCCTTGACGCCGAAGCCAGCAGAATCCGCGCAACCTGCAGCGCCGGAAACACCCGCCGCGCCGCCTCCCGCGACCAATGACGACGCCGGTCGCGCCAACCGGCTGAAGCTGACTCCCACCGCCACGGATGATGAATTCAAGGCCATCTTCGAGGGCGCCAGCGGGCAGACCCCGCCGCCCGGCCAGGACGATGGCTGGACCTGGAAACAGTTGCTGGGCGGAATGGAGGGCGAGGCGGCTGACGCCGGACTCGGCGAGCGGCTGGTCGGAGACGTGGAAGGCATGGGCATCGACCCCGCCGCTCTTCTGCCCAGGGCTCGCATCGAGGAAATATCCGCCGTCGTGCAGACCGGTGATGGGGGCGGCGCCCGTGAAGTGGTGCGCGCCCTGGCGCCCGCCGCCATTCGCCGTCTGGCGCGCAAGATGCTAGCCGACCCCCAATTCGGGGCGCGGATCTCCACTTTCACACGGCATTACGGCGAGATCATTGATGAGGCCGCCGACCGCGATCCGGCCGGCGCCGAGGTCGCGACCTTGCTCGCAACCCCCACCGGCCGGGTGTTCCTGCTACTGGACGCCGCAACCGGCTACAGGGGCTGATGCGAGTAGCCGCGCAGGCCGAGCTCTGGCCGATCGCCGGAGCTTTCACCATCTCGCGCGGCTCGAAGACGCAGGCCGAGGTCGTCGTCGTTCGCCTCGAAGACGAAGGCTACGTGGGCCGGGGCGAAGCCGTTCCCTACAAGCGCTTCGGGGAAACCACCTCCAGTGTTCTGGCGGAAATCGAGTGCGTCGCCGGCGAAGTCGTGGCCGGCCTTGATCGCCAGGGCCTTCTGCGCCGCCTGCCGCCCGGCGCCGCCCGCAATGCGCTCGACTTGGCGCTTTGGGATATGAAGGCGAAGAAGCGGGGAGAGCCTGTCTGGAAACTGGCGAGGCTAAGCGCGCCGGCGCCGGTGAAAACCGCCTTCACCATCAGTCTCGACACGCCTGAAGCAATGGCCGAGGCGGCGAGACGCGAGGCGCGGCGGCCCCTCCTCAAGCTCAAGATCGGCGGTCCGAATGACCTCGCCCGGGTGGAGGCCGTTCGCGCCGCCGCGCCCAGGACCAGGCTGATCCTCGACGCCAACGAGGGCCTTAGCTTCGACGATCTCGTCCGGCTGACGCCCGATCTGCACCGTCTCGGCGTTCTGATGATCGAACAACCCTTGCGCCAGGCCGACGACGCCGCCCTGGAGGCCTATGATGGCCCGATCCAGCTCTGCGCCGACGAGAGCCTTCATACCCGCGCCGAGCTCGAGGCCTGCAAGGGCCGCTACAGCATGATCAATGTGAAGCTCGACAAGGCGGGGGGCCTGACCGAAGCCATCGCCCTGATCGACGCCGCCCGCGCCATGGGTCTGGAGATCATGATCGGCTGCATGGTCTCCACTTCCCTCGCCGTCGCGCCCGCCATGCTGCTGACGTCTGGCGCGGCCTTCGTTGACCTCGACGGACCGCTGCTTCTCGCCAAGGACCGGGAGCCAGGCTTGCGGTCCGCCGGGTCGATCCTGGAGCCCGCTCCCGCCGAACTCTGGGGCTAGCTCCAGCCATCACCGGCCCCGATGGGTCCGTTGCGGACCACCACCTCGATGTCGCTGATCATCCGGCCCGTCACCTTGAAAAGCTCTGCGATGCGGATCGTGCGGGGCGCCTGTTCGCGGACAATCTTCTCGCCATTCACCACCATGGTGATCGTCCCGCCGGGCGGCACGTCGAACACCACCAGCCCCCAGACCAGTTGCCGTTCCACATCAACCACCGGATAGCGCCGGTTGCGCACCTTGGTGATGTAGGTGAGGTGCTTCAGGCCCTCCTTGCAGCCGAGGGTCAGGCCGATGGCCGGATTGTTAGTGGTCTGGACGCCGTTTTCGATGCGGTTGCAGTCATCGGTCACCGCCAGATTTGAGCCGTCGTGCGCCTCCACGGCGTCGAAATAGGCCTCCGCCGCGGCGATGAGCTCAGCGCGCGTCAGCCGTTCGCCTTCTGGCTCCACGCGGCCGTAGGCCGGGTCCACCTCCAGCCACCGGTGCGGCGCCACCACCCCCGCCTCGCCGCGGCGCGTGACGAGGCGCTCGATCTGCGTCACCTGTCCGGCCTCGACCTTCAGGCGCACCGAGACCGCCGCCGCGAAATCGCTCTCCAGAACGCTGGCATGACAGCCGGCCTCGCCCGTCTCGGCATCGGCGAACACGTGCCGCCAGGGGATTGCCGTCGCGGTGTCCCAGATCCCGCCCAGGACCTCCGCCGGCTCCCCGTTCTCCGTGGCCTCCGCAGCCCAGGAGGCCTGCACTGCGCTCTCGGTCTTCGCGACGCCGGAGTCCAGATAGGCGTTCATGATGCCGATCAGCTCATCGCGGCTGGCCATTCGTGCGTGCCCCTAATGATTTGCCGCACCATCAAAGCGCGCCTCACCTTGAGTCAACTCCGCCTTGACGCCGGCCCCGCAAGCGGCGACGACGCCGCACCAGACATTCGAAAATCAAGGTGCGGGGACCCCGATGATCCAGGACATGTTCACTCTGAAGGGCCGCGTCGCCCTCGTTACCGGCGGCTCGCGCGGCATCGGCAAGATGATCGCCGAGGGCTTCATCCTGCACGGGGCGAAGGTCTACATCTCCTCGCGCAATGGCGCCGACTGCGACGCCACCGCCGCCGAGCTCTCTCAGAATGGCGGGGAGTGCATCTCCCTGCCGCAGGACATTTCCACCGTCGAAGGCGTGAAGGCCCTGGCCGCGCGGATCACCGAGCTGGAGCCGAAGCTGGACATCCTGGTCAACAATGCCGGCGCCGCCTGGGGCGCGGACTTCGAGGAGTTTCCGGAAAGCGGTTGGGACAAGGTGCTCGACCTCAACCTGAAGAGCCCGTTCTTCCTGACCCAGGCCCTGCATGGTCTCTTGAAGTCGAACGCCACGGCCGAGCAACCGGCCAAGATCATCAATATCTGCTCGATCGACGGCATCCGCCTCAATCCGCAGGAGACCTATTCCTACCACGCTTCCAAGTCGGCTCTGATCTACCTGACCCGCCGCATCGCCGCCCGCCTGATCCGCGACAAGATCGTGGTCACCGGCATCGCGCCAGGCGCCTTCGCCTCGAAGATGAACCGCGCCGCGCGGGACCAGGGCGACATGGTGGCCCGCGGCATCCCCTCGCGCCGCATCGGCACGGATGAGGACATGGCGGCCGCGGCCATCTACCTGGCGTCCCGGGCGGGGGATTACGTGGTCGGCCATACCCTGGTGGTGGACGGCGGCGTGGCGCTGGCCAGCGTCGGCGGCATCTAGGTTTGGCCGAGACCGTAACGCGGGCGCTCAACGACGGCCGGTTGATGCCGGCCCTCGGCCTGGGCACCTATCAGATCGGGGATGGCGAGGTGGCGGGCGCCATCCGCACCGCCGTTCAGGCCGGCTACCGGGCCATCGACACGGCGGCGATCTACGCCAATGAGCGCGGCGTGGGGGAGGGGGTCCGTTCCTGCGGCCTTCCCCGCGAAGCCCTCTTCGTCACTTCGAAGATGTGGCGTGATGATGTGGGCTACGACACGGGCCTGCGGGCCTTCGACGCCTCAATGGCGCGGCTCGGCCTCGACTATCTCGATCTCTACCTCGTCCACTGGCCCGCGCCCCGGCGCGACCGCTACGTAGATGGTTTCCGCGCGCTCATCCGGCTGAGGGCGGAAGGGCGGGTCCGCTCCATCGGCGTCTCCAACCATCAACCCGCCTATATTGAGCGGGTGATCGCCGAGACGGGCGTGACCCCGGCCGTCAATCAGGTGGAGTTGCATCCCTGGTGGCAGCAGCACGGCCTTCGCGAGTTCCACGCCCGGGCCGGCATCGTCACCACGTCCTGGAGCCCCCTGGGCCAGGCTCGTAACCTGGGAAGCCCGGTCCTCGCCAACATCGCCGCCAAACATGGCAAGACCCCTGCCCAGGTCGTCATCGCCTGGCACCTGGCGCTCGGCCTGACGACCATCCCGAAGTCCGGCAACAGCTCACGTATCGCCGAAAACGGCGCTGTCTTCGACTTCGCCCTTGATGCGGAAGACCTGGCGGCCATCGCCGGTCTGGATTCACCCACGGGCCGCATTGGCCCGGACCCGGCGAACTTCAATTAGGCCGCGGCGATCGCCGGGAAGCGCATAACGCAATGCGCGCCTTCTGGCGGCAGGCTGTGGATCGCCTCGCCGCCTTGCCCGCGCAGCCCGAAAGCGAACAGTCGGCTACCGAAGCCCTTGGCCCCTGGCTTCGGGACGGGACCGCCCGCCTCGGTCCAGTTCAGCTCGCAACGACCGTCCGAGAGATTCCAACTAAGGCGAACCTCGCCGGCCTCGCCGCTGAGGGCGCCGTACTTGGTGGCGTTCGTCGCCAGCTCATGAACGATCAGGGCGAGGCCAAGGGCCAGGTCCGCGCCCACCGCGATGAGCGGGCTGTCGTTGGACATCCTCAGCCGGCCGTCATCGAAAGGCTCCAGGGCCGCGCTCAGCAGGTCGCGCAAGTCGATGGTTCGGTCTGTCGAGGTGGTGACAAGGGTCTGTGAGCGGCTCATGGCCCCGATGCGCGATGTCAGCTTGGCCCGGTATTCTTCGACGCTTTGTGCGCCCCGCGCCGATTGTTCGACGATCGCGAGGATGATGCTGAGGCCATTCTTGGCGCGGTGGCCCAGTTCGCCGACCACGACCCGCAACTGCTCCTCGCTGCGCGCGCTGCGCGCCTGGGCGTCGGCATTGGCCTGGGCGACCTTTGTCAGCGAGGCGCCGACAATCACGATGACACCGCCGGAGATCATGAAATTCACGATCCGCCAGATGTCACGAGATTCGAATTGGGCCGGATTCATGAACAGTGTGGTCGCGAGCACGGCCGAGGCGACGAGGCAGCTCAATCCGCCGGTCCATCCGCCAAAGATCGCGGCCGCCGCCACGGCCGGGAAATACGCGGCGAACGGGACATTGGGCACGAGCGGCGTCAAAGCCCAGCGCAGCAGCGTGCCCACGGCGACACACAAGGCTGCGAGTCCGATGGACCGCCACCAGGGCAGGGGCCGCTTGGGCAAGAGGCGCGCGATATCGAAAATCCGTCCTACTCCCTCAAGGCCCCTCGGCGCCGCCCGTGGGACCGGACCCGCCATTTGCCTCACGTTCCGCGCGCCGGTCTCGAGTAGCGTCGCGGACGGAGCGCGACTGTTTGTCGCAGCGCTTCACGCGCCGCGGAACTTTGCCTTAGAGAGAAGCGCAGCGAACCGGGCCGTGCGCCATGCGTTTCGCGAGCGTCGGCTTTGCTGGAGATCGCCGTATGCGCTTTCATCGCTCTCTCGTGGGTCTCGCGGCGCTGGCCCTGGCGGCCTGCAGTACCGGACAGCATGTGGCCGACTCCAACCGCTATGGAGCCAGCCCGGAACTGCCCAAGCCCGCCTCCGGCCTGATCCCAACAGTGAAGATCGCCAAGCCAACCGGCTGGCCTGAGGGCCAGACCCCGATCGCCGCGCCAGGCTTCGAGGTTTCAGCCTTCGCCACTGGCTTGCAGCATCCGCGCTGGATTTATGTCCTGCCCAATGGCGACGTACTGGTGGCCGAGACCGACTCTCCGCCGTCCCCACCGACGCCCGGTATCCGGGGCTTCTTCGAGCGGCTGTTGATGCGCCAGGCGGGCGCAAAGACCCCCAGCGCCAACCGCATCACCCTCTTGCGTGACGCGGACGGTGACGGCGTTGTCGAGACCCGGACCGTATTCCTGCAAGGCCTGTTCTCGCCTTTCGGCATGGCCTTGGTGGGCAATGATTTCTACGTGGCCAATGCCGACGCCGTGGTGCGCTTCCCCTATGAGACGGGCCAGACCGCGATAAGCGCGCCGGGTGTGCGGCTGACGGCCCTGCCAGGCGGCCCGATCAATCACCACTGGACAAAGAGCCTGTTGGCCAGTCCCGATGGATCGAAGCTCTATGTCGGGGTCGGTTCGAATTCCAATGTCGGCGAGAACGGCATTCCGGCCGAGGCCGAACGCGCCGCCGTCTGGGAGATCGACCGCGCCACGGGATCACACCGCGTCTTCGCCTCCGGCATCCGCAACCCGGTCGGCATTGCCTGGCAACCCGAGAGCGGAGCCCTGTGGGTGTCAGTCAATGAGCGCGACGAATTGGGGGACGACCTCGTGCCCGACTATATGACCTCGGTCCGCGACGGCGGCTTCTATGGTTGGCCCTACAGCTACTACGGCCAGCATGTGGACACCCGCGTGAAGCCGCAACGGCCGGATCTGGTGGCCAGCGCGCTTCAGCCTGACTACGCCCTCGGCGCCCATACGGCGTCGCTGGGCCTGATGTTCTATACCGGCCGGCTGTTCCCCGCCGCGTATCGGAATGGGGCCTTCGTAGGCCAGCACGGATCCTGGAACCGCTCGATCGCGGCGGGCTACAAGGTGGCCTTCATCCCCTTCCAGGACGGCAAGCCGGCGGGGCCCCCGCAGGACTTTCTCACCGGCTTCCTGGTCAGCGGCCAGGCCCGGGGCCGGCCGGTGGGCGTGGCGCAGGACAAAGCTGGAGCCCTGCTGGTGGCCGACGACGTGGGCAATGTGATCTGGCGGGTCAGGCCGGCGGCGTCTCGCCCGCCGTCCGGCGCTCCAGCCACATCTGAATGAGGCTGTAGAAGAACAGGGTCAGCCAGACGAGCACGACACTGTTGCCCATCAGATCCGCCCACGGTTCCGGGTGGACGTAGGCGAGGGCCGTGACCGCGGGCGCGGCGAGGCAGGGCAGGGCGAAAATCCGCACCCAGATCGGCTTTCGCCTTAGCGCGATGGCGACGCCGCAGAGGCCCGAGAAGGCCGCGATCGCGCCCCACTTGATCCACGTGAGGGTGATGAGGCGGCCTATCGCCGGGATCGGATCCGGCGGCGCGGCGGTGAGCGCCATAAGGGTGCGGTTCTCAAAGCCGTCCGCGGCGACGGCGATGACGCCCAGAAAGCAAAAGGGCAGCATCCATGCCCAGCCGGGGCGACCGGCGAGGGCCCAGACCATGGCCACCATGAACAGACTGTAGGCGCCCATGAACAGGAAGTCGCGGCGAGCGCTTTCGTCGAACGCGTCGCGGACCGGCTGCGACGCCGGATCCGGCGAGACCACATCGGCCAGCTGAGCGCGGCTGCGCACCATCTCGAAGGCCATCACCGGATTGGCGATCCGGTATTCGCAGGCGCCGCCGATCTGGCAGGACATCTGGTCCGGGCCGGCGTCGAACACCCAGAGCGCTGTCACCAGCGCCAGGCCGAAGGCGGCCGCCGCCCAGGAGAATCGAGATCCCATGGCTCCCTCGGGATGGCGAGGCGCTCTTGATCTCCCAAGCAGTGAGGCGGAGCAAGTGACTTAACGTTCAAGCGCTGGCGCGGCTAATTGAACACGTCTTCGACAGCGCTGTTCGAGACGGTTCGCCATGGCAGGTCCGCCAGGAATTTGAACGCCAGGGCCATGGCCAGGTTCATCACCACCAGGAAGACCGCCATAAAGGCCCCGAAGCCGGCGTCGTTGCGGAAATCGTCGTCGACGATCACAACGACCGCCGACTGAATCGCGCCGAAAATGCCGGCGCTGACCAGAATCCAGCGCGCCTCCCATGCCGCCCGCAGCCTGTGCAGCAGGAAGGCGGTCAGACCGAGCCAGAAACTCCAGGCCGCGAGAAGCAGTGCATAAACCACACCCAGACCCACGTAGAACCCAAGCGAAGGCGCTTCGTCGTCATCCATGATCCCCAGCCCAGCAAGCAGCAGAATCAGGATCATTCCGGCGAGAGGCGATATGAAGAACGCCATGATCTTGCGCCATCGCGGCGTCGGTCGGGGGGCGGCGATCATCGTCCCATCCTGCCCGGGAAGACGACGTCGTGGTAGCCTCGCGGAATCATGGCCGCACCAGCGCCTTCCACCGCCGCCGTCCTGGATGGGGCCCGCATCGTCGCCACGCTGGAGAGGCTACTGGCGCGAATCGAGGACCGTTTCGCCGGCTCAGGACTTTCGCGGGTCTGCACCGATCTGGTGGCGACCGCCCGGGCGAGTGAGCGCAGGGCGATGGAACTGGGTAAGCCCTACCTGGGGCTTAGGATCGGCGTTGCTTTCGTGGTGGTCGCGTTTGTCCTCTTGCTGGTTGCCCTGGCCAGCCAGGTGAGCCTCACCGAAGTGCGCCAGGCTGGGCTGCTCAGTCTCGCGTCCGGGTTGGAGTCGGTGGTGAACCTCGGCCTCCTGGCGTTCGCCGCGATCTGGTTCCTGATGACACTGGAAGCGCGGATCAAGCGGGGAGCGGCGCACAAGGCGCTGTCGGAACTGCGGGCCTTCGCACACGTGATCGACATGCACCAGCTGACCAAGGATCCATCGGTGGTGCGCGGGGCGAGCCGGCCGACCGCTTCGTCGCCGAAGCGGGAGATGAGCGAGTTCGAGCTGGCGCGGTACCTCGACTATTGCGCCGAGATGCTGGCTCTGATCGCCAAGCTCGCGGCCCTCTATCAACGGGAGCTGCCCGACCCGGAAATCGGGGCGGCGGTGAATGACGTGGAGAGCCTGGCCTCCGACCTCGGGCGGAAGATCTGGCAGAAGATCACCCTGATCGGACAACTGACCGAGCGGCCCAGCTGACGCCATTGGGCCGGGCGCGGCCTGCTCAAAAAGCGGGCGCCGTTGCGCCAGGGGCATGCTTATTGGGCCCGATGATCCGGCCGTGACCCTGCGGTGCTCGCCGAAGTGGGGCGGCGTCATCCACACGGGGAGCGAATGCGCGTCCTCGTCATCGATCCAGATCCCGCCCGGGCCGCCCTCGTCGAGGAGGGGCTGGGCGATGTCAAACCGTTGGAAATCCGCCGCGCCAGGGACATGGCCGAGGCGGAGGCCCGGCATGCCGACTTCGCCTACGATGTCATCGTCATCGCCTGCGAGAGCCCGGACCGGGACACCCTGGAGAGCTTGAGGGAACGCACCGAGCAGAACCCCCGGCCGGTGGTGATGTTCGTCGACCGCTCGGCCCCGGCCCTGGCCGAGGCGGCGGTGCATGCCGGCGTGGCGGCCTATGTCGTGGACGGTCTGTCGCCCAAGCGGGTGCGGCCGGTGCTGGAGGTGGCCCTGACCCGGTTCGAGGTGATGCAGGGCATGCGGACCGACCTCGCGAAGGCCCAGGCGGACCTCGCCAACCGCAAGTCCATCGAGCGGGCCAAAGGGTTGATCATGAAGGAGCGGGGGCTCGACGAGGATGCGGCCTACAAGCTGCTGCGCAAGCTGGCGATGGACTCCGGCCGGCCCCTGGCCGCGGTGGCGGCCGACCTCATCGCCTATGCCAATGTGCTGAAGGGAGGGGGCCAATGAGCGCGCTGGAAACGAGCCGGCTGAAGCTGGGGTTCATCCCCCTGAACGACTGCGCGCCCCTGGTCGCCGCTGCCGAGAAAGGCTTCTTCGCGGGCGAGGGACTGGACGTAACCCTGAGCCGGGAAGTCTCCTGGGCGAATGTGCGCGACCGGGTTTCCGCCGGCCTGATCGACGGGGCGCACATGCTGGCGCCCATGCCCGTGGCCGCGAGCCTCGGGCTCGGCGGCGACAGGGTGGCCATGGCCGCGCCAATGGCCCTGAACCTGAACGGCAGCGCGATCACGGTCTCCAAGGCGGTGGCCGATGCGATGCGCGCGGCCGATCCGGTGGCGATGGGCGAGCATCCGCGCACGGCGAGGCCTCTGCGCCGCCTGATCGAGCAGCGCCGCGCGGCGGGCGAGGGGCATCTGACCTTCGCCGTGGTGTTCCCCTTCTCGATCCATAATTACGAGTTGCGATACTGGCTTGCGGCAGGCGGCGTGCATCCCGACCGCGACATCCGCCTGACCGTCGTGCCGCCGCCGCGCATGGTCGAGCAGCTGGCGGCCGGCCAGATCGACGGGTTTTGCGTCACCGCGCCCTGGAATGGACTGGCGGTGCACCAGGGGCTGGGCGAGATCATGGTCTATGCCTCCGAATGGTGGAGCGCCGGTCCGGACAAGGTGTTTGGCCTGCGCGCCGACTGGATGGAGGAACACCCGAACACGGTGCGCGCCGCGGTCCGGGCTCTGCTGAAGGCGGCGGCCTGGGCCGATGCGCCGGAGAACCGGGCGGAACTCGCCTCGATCCTGGCCAAGCCCGCCTATGTCGGGGCGCCGGAGGAGGTGGTCAGGCTGTCCCTGCTGGGCAGCCCGCCCTATGCGCCGGGGCAGGACATGGGGGCGAGCCACGACTACCTCGTCTATCACCGCTATGCGGCAAGCTTCCCCTGGCGCAGCCACGCCGTGTGGTTCCTCTCGCAGATGGTGCGCTGGGGCCAGGCCCCGCGATCAAGCGATTTCGCCGCGGCGGCCGGGGTCTACAGGCCCGAAATCTTCCGGGCCGCGGCGGCGGATCTCGGAGAGCCGGCCCCGCTGGTCGATTTCAAGCGCGAGGGCATTCATCACGCACCCTGGGTGCTGGAGCAGGCCACGGCGCCGATCCCGATGGCGGCGGACGCCTTCCTGGACGGATCTGTGTTCGATCCGGCGGATCCGCTGGGCTATGTGGATGGGTTCGCGCTGAAGCGGCTGGCGAAGGCCTGAAAAGGGCCCCTTCCACCGTATTCGCACCGTATTTCACCGTATTTGGGACTCTTAGCGCGCCTTCCGTGCGCGATAAGGGCGCGTTCGCGCGCGGTCTGTGGCGCTTGCGGCGCGTTCCGTGCGCGCCGGCGCCGGAGCGTGCGCGATAGCTACGCATGGCCTTCTCCCCAAAGGAAAGAAAGACCGCATGAAGCGCTCAGGGTCATCCGGCCTCATATAGCGAAATATTCGCTATTTGGGAAGTGGGTGCATGGCGCGCGTAGGCTCTAGGCGTCCCCCGCTGGGCGAAACCGCTCCGCTGACGATCAAGACGTGAGCGAAGATCGCCGCGAAAGCGGTCAGAGCGCTGCTCAATTGTGCATTGCGACAAGCATTGTCCGCCCAAGTGTGCGTTGCAGCATTCATTCCTTCCCCGCCGGGCCGGGGCGTGGTGACCTTGCCCTGACGCGGAGCAACGACGTTCCGCACCGAATTGGACAATGGCGTCCGGACGGCTCCTCGCGGGGGGCTGGCCGGGCGCTTTTTCTTTGGCGCGAAGCTCGGGGGATAGGGCGATGTACAAAGGGACGATCTTAGCGGGGACGGCATTGGTTGTGCTGCTGGGGGCGAGTTCTCCCAGCTGGGCTGCCGATGCCTCCGCCGATGAGCCGGAAACGACGGCGATGGCGGATGCGCCGCCGGAAGCTGAAGAGGCGCCGGAACCGCCGCCGCCGCCGCCCCCCCCGCCGACGATCAGTGACCAGATCGCGGGCGGGAAATTCCTGTACGAGGCGCGGGCCCGCTATGAGGATGTCGATCAGGCCAACCTGGCTACACGGGCCTCGGCGGCGACGATCCGCACCCGCCTCGGCTGGGAAACGGCGGACTGGCACAATCTGCGGGCCCTCGTGGAATTCGAAGATGTGCGGCTGCTGGGCTCGGAGCGGTTCAATGTGGCCGTGCCAGGCGGCGCCAGTCTGAACGGCAAGACGACCTTCCCGATCATCAATGACCCGGCGGTCACCGAGCTGAACCGGGCGACCATCACCTGGACGCCCAATTCGATGTTCCAGTTCACGCTCGGTCGTCAGCGCATCCTGATCGATGACCAGCGCTTTGTCGGCAATGTCGGCTGGCGTCAGGACGAGCAGACGTTCGACGCGGCCCGGCTAGACTTCGCCTACGGGCGGTTCAAGGCGACCTACGCCTATGTGCTGCAGGCCAACCGCATCTTCGGCGAGGCCCTCGACTGGCACTCCGACAGCCACCTGTTCAACGCGACCTATTCCTTCTCCGAAGCAGCGCGCCTGCAGGGCTTCGTCTATGCCCTCGACTTCGAGAATGCCGCCGCCAACTCCTCGATCACATATGGCGCCCGGCTGACCGGCAAAACCTGGGTCGGCCTCTTCCAGGTGGCCTACGGGGCGACATACGCCAACCAGAACGACTACGGAAACCAGCCCGCCAGCTTCAACCTCGACTACTTCGAAGCCGATATCGCCGGCACCTTCGACATCTGGACGGTGAAGCTGACGTATGAGTCCCTGGAAGGGGACGGGGCGCGGGGATTTTCAACGCCGTTGGCCACGGTGCACGCCTTCAATGGCTGGGCCGACGCCTGGGCGGCCAATTCCGGCAACAAGACCCATGTGGACGGGATCAACGACCTGAACCTGATGGTCGTCGTGCGGCCCCGCTTCAAGTTCACCTACCTCTTCAACACCGAATGGACCGTCCGCTACCACGACTTCGACGCTGAGCGGACCGGGGCGGACCTGGCCCGGGAATGGGACCTGCAGGTCACGGCGGCGATCACCACCAAGCTGACCGCGGCGATCAAATACGCCTCCTTCGACCGGGAAGAGACCGTGCCCGTGGGCACGACGCTGGGCCCGCCGGACCGCGACAAGGTCTGGTTCACTCTCGAATACAAACTCTGAATATTCAGCCATAACCTATTGGAATTGCACAGCTATGACTGACAAATCGAACAAGACCCAAGGTCTCACCCGCCGCGGCGCTCTGACGGCCGCTATGGCCACCGTCGCCGCCGCGAAGATGGCTTTCCCGTCCGGCGCTTTCGCGGCCGGGGCCGGGCCGGAAGTGGCCAAGGCCAAGCTGGGCTTCATCGCCCTGACTGACGCCTCGCCGTTGATCATCGCCAAGGAGCGCGGCTTCTTCGCCAAGCACGGCATGCCCGATGTGGAGGTGCTGAAACAGGCCTCCTGGGCGGCGGTGCGCGATAACCTGGTGCTGGGCTCCGAACGCGGCGGCATCGACGGCTCGCACATTCTCTCGCCGCTGCCCTATCTGATGTCGACCGGGCAGGCGACGGGCGGCACGCCGACGGCGATGTACATCACGGCGCGCCTGAATCTGAACGGCCAGGCCATCAGTGTGGGCAACGACCTGAAAAGCGTGCGCGTGGGGCTGAACAGCGCCGGCGCGAAGGCCAAGTTCGACCAGCTGAAGGCCGCGGGCAATATCGCCAAGGTGGCGATGACCTTCCGGGGCGGCACGCACGATCTGTGGCTGCGCTATTGGCTGGCGGCCGGCGGCATCAATCCGGACCGCGACGTCTCCACAATCGTCATCCCTCCGCCCCAGATGGTGGCGAACCTCAAGGCCGGAACCCAGGACGCCTTCTGCGTGGGTGAGCCCTGGAATGGCCAGACGGTGAACCAGGCCATTGGCTACACGGCCTGCACCACCTCCGAAATCTGGAACAACCATCCGGAAAAGGCGCTGGGGCTGCGCGCCGCCTGGGTGGACCGATATCCCAACGCCGCCAGGGCTCTGACCGCGGCGGTTATGGAGGCTCAGCAGTGGTGCGATAAGATGGCCAACCGGCCGGCCATGTGCTCGATCGTCTCGGGCCGCCAATATATCAACGTGCCGATCGCCGACATCCTTCCGAGGCTGCAGGGCAAGATCAACTACGGCGACGGGCGCAATGTCACCGGCTCGCCGCACTACATGAAGTTCTGGGAGGCCAATGCCTCCTTCCCCTACAAATCGCACGACATGTGGTTCCTCACCGAGGACCAGCGCTGGGGCATCCTGCCGGCCTCGCTCAATAAGACTGCTCTGATCAACAAGGTGAACCGGGCCGACATCTGGCGGGCAGCGGCCAGGGACATCGGCGCGGCGGCCCCTGCTGGCGACAGCCGCGGCGTCGAGCGGTTCTTCGACGGCAAGAGCTTCGATCCAGCCAATCCTGGCGCCTACCTCGCCAGCCTCGCCATCAAAAAGGTCTAAGCCCCATGAGCGCGCACGCCGTGTCCAACGATCACGCAGCCGCCGAGACGCCCCTTCACCGGGGCGGCGAGGTGGTCGCCTTGCCTGCCCGCAAGCCCCGCCTGCCGAAGCTGGACTTCGGCAGGATTGCCAAGGATGTCCTGACCCATGGGGCGCCTCCGGTGATCGTGATCGCGCTGGCCTTGGCGGTCTGGCAGGCCATGACCCAGGGCAAGACCGGGGGGCTGCCGTCGCCCACGATGATCTGGACGGAATCCAAGGACCTGATCCTCGATCCGTTCTTCGACCGGGGCGGTGTGGACAAGGGCCTCTTCTGGCATGTGATGACCTCTCTTTCGCGGGTGGGGATTGGCTTTTCGATCTCGGCGGTGGTGGGGATCGGGCTCGGCCTGCTGGTGGGGGCCAACAAGTTCTTCCACCGAGGCCTCGATCCGGTGTTCCAGGTGCTGCGCACGGTGCCGCCCCTGGCCTGGCTGCCGATTTCACTGGCCGCCTTCCGGGAAGCTCAGCCCTCGGCCCTGTTCGTGATCTTCATCACCTCGATCTGGCCGATCATCATCAATACGGCGGTGGGGGTGCGGAATATCCCAGCCGACTACACCAATGTGGCCAAGGTGCTGCGCCTGTCGCCGCTGGAGTATGTCTGGAAGATCCTGATCCCGGCGGCGACGCCTTACATCTTCACGGGCCTGCGCATCGGCATCGGCATGAGCTGGCTGGCGATCGTGGCCTCGGAGATGCTGCTGGGCGGGGTCGGCATCGGCTTCTTCATCTGGGACCAGTACAATTCGTCCCGCATCTCCGACATCGTTGTGGCGCTCGCCTGGGTGGGTCTGACGGGCTTCGCCCTCGACCGGCTCGTCGCCTTCGCCGGACGCCTGGTCTCACGCGGCACGGCCGTCAGCTGAGGAGGACACCCATGCAAAAACCCTATCTCTCCATTGAAAATGTCGGCGTCACCTTTCCGGGCGCCCGGGCCTCCGAAGTGCTGCGGGCCATCGACCTGAAGGTCGGCAAGGGGCAATTCGTCTCGAACATCGGCCATTCGGGTTGCGGCAAGTCGACCCTGTTGAACGTGGTGGCCGGTCTCGTGCACATGACCATCGGGGCGGTGATCCTGGACGGTTCGGCGGTGGAAAATCCGGGCCCGGACCGGGCCGTGGTGTTCCAGAACCACTCCCTGCTGCCGTGGCTGTCGGTCTATGACAATGTCGCCCTGGCGGTGGACAAGGTGTTCTCCGGCCGCAAGAGCGCCAAGGAGCGGCGCGACTGGGTGATGCACAATCTCGCCCTCGTGCAGATGACCCACGCCAAGGACAAGAAGCCTGCGGAAATCTCCGGCGGCATGAAGCAGAGGGTGGGGATCGCCCGGGCCCTGGCCATGGAGCCGAAGGTGCTGCTGCTGGACGAACCCTTCGGGGCGCTGGATGCGCTGACCCGGGCGCACCTGCAGGACAGCGTCATGGAGATCCACGCCAAGCTGGGCAACACCGTGATCATGATCACCCACGATGTGGACGAGGCGGTGCTGCTGTCGGACCGGATCGTGATGATGACCAACGGGCCGGCGGCGACCATCGGCGAGGTGCTGAGCGTGAACCTGGCGCGGCCGAGGCGCAGGCTGGAGGTGGATGGTGATCCCGAATACCTGCGCTGCCGCCACGCGGTGATCGAGTTCCTGCATGCCCGCCGGACGGTGGTGGAAGCGGCCTAGCGCGGCTTCAAGGTGCGACGGGTCCAGCCGGCTGGGAGGCGCAGCCGAGCTCGGCGGCGACACCTCGCAGGTAGGCGCGGCGCAACGCTCCCGCGAGGACGGCTTCACGCAACCGGCGTTCTCGCGCCTGAGCGCCCGTAACGGCCCTGACAATGTCCCTTCCTGGAATCCAGCTCGTGCTCAGCTGCGTGAGAAGGCTGCTGACAGCCGCGTTTTCGCGTTCGGACCGGCGGGTATGGGAATCCGGGCGAATGTCGACATCGGGCCCGAGCAGACGATCAATCTGAGCCAGTTCCGCGTTCACGGTGGGGCAGTCGTGGGGCGAGGGCGCGTTGTACGGATTGCCGACCAGCGCCTCCAAGCTGGGCGGAAGGTTCTCCTGCAATAGGTTGAGATCTCGCAGGGGTTGGCCGAGCGCCCGCCCCGGGCTTGGATCGCCGAGGTGGTGTGGGGTGGTCGCGCAGGCGCCGAGCAACAGGGCGGCGAAGAGGGCGGCGGCGCGCATCACATCCTCCGCCGCAGTGCGACGGCGACCACGGGGCGGCTGGATCGCCATGCCCCGCGCAGGCTGACGGATGTGGCCTGGGCGCCCGAGTAAACCTCAATGTCGCTTTCGGCGGATGTTCCGGAAATCTCGCTCCATGAGACGGCCAGATCGACTTCCGCCGTGCGGTCGATCGGGAAGGAAAGGCCGGCCGCATAGGTGCGGCGCGATCCGCCCGGAAACAGAGCTGTTGGGGCCAGGGCGGCCGGATCGAACCGGTAGCCGGCGCGCAGGACCACGAGCGGCGCGACCTCGTAGGCAGCGCCGAAGGCGTAGGAGGTCGTGTCACGGCCGGTGGCCAGGGCGCCCGCGACAGGGGCCGGGCTCGCGAACCTGAGGCCCTGGAATCGGGACCAGCCGGAGCACCGGATTTCGCCACTGATTGTCAGGCTGGCGCCCGCGCGCCAATCGAACCCAACAGCGCCCACCCAAGGCGTGGCGATGTTGGCCGCGGCTGTTCCTTCGCCATTGAGCCCCGCGACGAGGCCCGTGAGGCCAGAGACCCGCAGGCCGCCCGAGACGCCACGGTTCAGTCCGGACGAATAGCTGGCGCCCACGGTCAGACGGCGAAGCGGAGACCATCTGGCGCCCAAGACCCAGCCGGCGTCCAGGCCCGTAGCTTCGTAGGAAAGGGTCCCATCGGCCGATCCAGCGGCGAGATTGGGCAGGGCAAGGTCGTAGCGGACGCGGCTGTATGCGATGTCGATGCCAATGGCCAAGGTCAGGTCCCGCCGGGCGAGCCAGGCCAGGCCGGCCCGCAGATTGGCGCCGCTGAAGTCGAACGCCGTGGCCTGATAGCGCGACCAAGTCCCAGCCGGAGCCTCCACTTCCTGGCCATAGGGCGCGGCGAGGCTCAGACCAGCGAGAAGGCGCCGCGAGACGCGCCACCCCAGACCGGCGCTGAGATTGAATTGCGGTGCGGCTCCGTCAGTTCGAACCTGCCCTCCAACAGCAGCAGGCGTTGAAGCGGGACGGGTTATGAACGAGCCAGCGTCCACGCCGGTGGCGTCGGCGCCGTCCCAGTCGACGGACACGAAGAACTGCCGCTCATACAGGCTGGCGAGGGCGGCGGGATTGGACCAGGCCGCGTCAATCCCTTCGGAGGCGACATCTCTCGCGCCGGCCGACGCCAACGCGCGCACAGATGGGTTGGGGGCGTCCAACCCGTCGGCCAAGGCCGGTTGCGCCATCATCACGAGGCCCGCGAAAAGGACCGTCAGAAGGCTACCTCTCATCGGCGGGCCGTGGATCGAAATAGAAGATAAAGGTCTCCTGGCTAAGACCGTTCTGGCGCATGAAGACGTCGATGGACTCGAAGCTGGCGGTGCTGACGGTCCAATCCTGGTCGCCCGCGGCCAGCCGCGAAGACGCCAGTGGACCCAAAAGGCGTACGGCGGCGTTGGCGTCGATCCGTGAAGGCTGGAATTTCTCCCGCAGGATCAGGTTGACGGCCTCGTGGTCGGTGACGTTCCACGCCGCCGCCACCAGAACGTGGAGCATAAGGCCCGCACAGTTCTGGAACCGTTCGTCCAGCGGATTGGCGATGATCGAAAAGGCAGGGTTGTGAACACGGGCATAGACCGGCGAGCCGACGATCGCGCGAATTCGCGCCTGCAGCGCCGGGGTCGGTACGATAACGGCCTGGTCGAGCGCCGTCACGGCGCGATCAAAGTTCTCCACCGGCCAGGTGACGAGACTCGAACGGCCGCATGGGACGCCACGTCCATAACCCGGCAGGAGGTTGTAGGTGAGGTAGCGCGGCTCGCCCGACGGGCTGTCCGGTTGGCGGATAAAGATGGCGCCATGGCCGTATTGGACATTGGGCGGCATGATCCAGCGTGGGGCGCCGGACTGCTCGAAAACGAGGGCGACGTCGACGTGCCGCGCGGCCAGGGCGCGCTGCATCGCGCCGGCATAGGCGATGACTTCCTCCCGGCGCAGCATCGGTCTTGCGATCCGGGAACACTGTTCGAGCGTATCGGCGACCCAATCCGATTGCGTCGGGCTGACGGGGGAGGGGGCGCCCATCACCATGTCTGGCCTGGGCTGGGCGTCAAGCGACGCGCACCCGGCCAGGGCGAACACGGCCGCCAACGCCGCGAGGATTGCGCCTCGAATTCGAATTTGCCCCCGCGACATGGCCGCTTCATCGCAGAGCCGCCCTTGCAGCGTCGTGATCGGAGTCAAATTCCGGCGAGTAAGTGCGGCGGGGAGACGGCGCGGCCATTGCGCACCCGACATGCGACACTCCGCCGTTTTGCGCAGGCAACGCCTAAAAATAGAGCGATCAGGGGGCACACCCACTTGCGGGGTGGAAACTGCTCGCCCTCCATTCCGCAGCGCAGCATGATTTGACCTCAAGGAGGCGCGGCGACGAAGTCGCATCTCCCCTCGCGGCCCCGCTCGGCCGCACCCCATAAGGACAAAGGCGTCCGTCCCTTGACCACCCGCCTGGCGGGTCTGACGGAGCCGAGTTCGAATGCCTAGAGAACGTCTGGTCGTGGTGGGCAACGGGATGGCCGGTTGCCGTGCGCTCGAAGAAATCATCAAGCGCGACCCGGACCGCTACGCCATCACCATTTTCGGGACGGAACCGCGGGTCAACTATGACCGCATCCAGCTCTCGCCGGTTCTCGCCGGGGAGAAGTCGTTCGACGACATCGTGCTGAACGACCCAGCCTGGTACGACAAGCATGTCGTCGCCCTGCACACCGGCCGGAAGGTCACGGGCATCGACCGCGAGGCCAAGATGGTCCTCGCCGAGGGGGCGCTGAAGACGCCCTACGACAAGCTGATCCTGGCCACGGGCTCCGACCCTGTGCGGCTGCCCCTGCCGGGGGCGGACCTGGAGGGCGTGGTCACCTTCCGCGACCTGGATGATGTAAACGCCATGGTCGCCGCCGCCAATGTCTCAACCGGCAAGCCGCCGGCGCAGGCTGATGCGGCGGTGGTGATCGGCGGCGGATTGCTGGGGCTGGAAGCGGCCTACGGGCTCTCGCGCCGGGGCATGAAGGCGACGGTCGTCCACCTGATGGACGTGCTGATGGAGCGGCAGCTGGATTCAGCGGCCGGGTTCCTGTTGCAGCGGGCCCTGCATGACCGGGGGGTCTCGACCCTGCTGGGCGCGCAGTCCGAGGCGATCCTCGGTGAGAACGGCAAGGTCACGGGGCTGAAGCTGAATGACGGGCGGGTGCTGCCCTGCACGCTCCTGGTGATGGCGGTGGGCATCCGGCCGAATACGGCGCTGGGCCGGGAGGCCGGGCTGACGGTCGGACGGGGCGTGGTGGTCAATGACCAGATGCAGACGTCTGATCCGAGCATCTATGCGGTGGGCGAGTGCATCGAGCACCGCGGGCAGGTCTACGGCCTGGTGGCGCCCATCTGGGACATGTGCCGGACCCTGGCGGACGCCCTGACCGACAAGGCCTGCGCCTACACGGGCAGCTTGCTCTCGACGCGGTTGAAGGTGTCGGGCGTGGATGTGTTCTCGGCCGGGAATTTCCAGGGCGGGGACAACTGCGAGGACATCGTGTTCCGGGATGCCGGGCGCGGGGTCTACAAGCGGGTGGTCGTGGAGGACGGCAAGGTCGCGGGGGCGGTGCTGTTCGGCGATGCGGCGGACGGGGCCTGGTACTTCGACCTGATGAAGCAAGGGACCGAGGTCGCGGATATCCGCGAGACCCTGATCTTCGGCCAGGCGGTGACGGAGGGCCTTCGAGGCCTGGACCCTAGCGCGGCCGTTGCGGCCATGGCGGACGACGCGGAAGTCTGCGGCTGCAACGGCGTGTGCAAAGGCGCGATCACCGGGGCCATCGCCGAGAAGTCGCTAACCACGCTAGAGGCGGTGCGGGCCAACACCAAGGCCTCGGCGAGCTGCGGCTCGTGCACGCCGCTGGTGGAGAAGCTGCTGAAGCTGAGCCTGGGGGACGGCTACAAGGCGCAGACGGGGCCGAAGCCCGTGTGCGGCTGTACGAGCTTGGGCCATGCCGAGGTGCGGCGGCGGATCTTCTCGGAGATTCTGACCTCGATCCCGCACACCATGCAGGCCCTGGAGTGGTCGACGCCGGATGGCTGCGCCACCTGCCGGCCGGCCCTGAACTACTACCTCCTCTGCACCTGGCCGGGGCAGTACCAGGACGACAAGGCCAGCCGGTTCATCAACGAGCGGGCCCACGCCAACATCCAGAAGGACGGGACCTATTCGGTGGTGCCGCGGATGTGGGGCGGGATCACCAGCCCGGACGAACTGCGGGCGATCGCCGACGTGGCGGACAAGTTCAAGATCCCCACCGTGAAGGTGACGGGCGGCCAGCGGATCGACCTCCTGGGTGTGAAGAAGGAGGACCTGCCGGCGGTGTGGTCCGACCTCAACAAGGCCGGGATGGTTTCCGGGCATGCCTATGGCAAGGCGCTCAGGACCGTGAAGACCTGTGTCGGCTCGGACTGGTGCCGGTTCGGGACGCAGGATTCCACCGGGCTTGGCGTGAAGCTGGAGAAGTTCCTCTGGGGCTCCTGGACGCCGGCCAAGGTGAAGCTGGGGGTCTCCGGCTGCCCGCGCAACTGCGCCGAGGCGACCTGCAAGGACATTGGCGTGATCTGCGTCGACAGCGGCTACGAGATCCATATCGGCGGCGCCGCGGGACTGGAAATCTTTGGCACGGAGGTGCTGGGGAAAGTGGCGACCGAGGATGATGCCATCGAAGCCATCGCCGCCATCGTGCAGCTCTATCGCGAGGAGGCCTGGTACCTGGAGCGAATCCACAAGTGGATGAAGCGGGTGAACCTGGAGAGCATTCGCGAGCGGATCCTGGACGACGCCGAGGAGCGCAAGGGCCTCTACGACCGGTTCGTGAAGTCCCAGGAATTCGCCCAGGTCGACCCGTGGGCCGAGCGTGTGGCCGGCAAGGACAAGACCGAATTCACCCTGATGACCGCCGAGATGGAAGGGGCCCACCCATGAGCGTGATGGAGCAATCAAAGCCCGCCGCCTGGATCGAGGTGGGGTCGACCATTGAGATCCTGCCCCGCACGGCGCGGCGCTACCGCTCGCCGATGGGGGATGTGGCGATCTTCCGGACGGGGGACGACCACTTCTACGCCCTGCTGGACCAGTGCCCGCACAAGGGCGGACCCTTGAGCCAGGGCATCGTGCACGGCCACGCCGTGACCTGCCCGCTGCACGCCTGGAATATCGACCTGGCGACCGGGCGGCCGATGGGGCCGGACAGCGACCACGGCTGCGCCCCGACCATTCCGCTGCAGATCCGTGACGGGCGGATCTTCCTGGCGGCGGGGATGGTGTGACGCGCTCGACCTGCCCCTATTGCGGTGTGGGTTGCGGCGTTTCGCTGACGGCGGGCGAGGGCCGGGCCGTGAGGGTGGCGGGGGACGAGGCCCATCCGGCCAATGGCGGGCGGCTCTGCTCGAAGGGCTCGGCCCTGGGCTCCACGGTGGGGCTGGAAGGCCGGTTGCTGCATCCTGAGATCGGCGGCCGGCCCGTGGCCTGGGACGAGGCGACGGGGGCGGTGGCGAAGGCGTTTTCGGACGCGATCGCCGAGCATGGGCCAGACAGCGTGGCCTTCTATGTCTCGGGGCAGATCCTCACGGAGGACTACTACGCCGCCAACAAGCTGATGAAGGCGTTCATTGGCTCGGCGAATATCGATACGAATTCAAGGCTTTGTATGGCCTCGGCGGTAGCGGCGCACAAGAAGGCGTTCGGCGCCGACCTCGTGCCCTGCTCCTATGAGGACCTCGAAGAGACCGACCTGGTTGTGTTCACCGGGCACAATGCGGCCTGGACCCATCCGGTGCTGACCCGGCGGCTAGAGCAGGCGAAGGCGGCGCGGGACCAGTTCTGGATCTGCCTCGATCCGCGGCGGACCGATACGGCGGAAATCAGCGACCTGCACCTGGCGCTGAAGCCGCAATCGGATGTGCGGCTGTGGAATGGCCTGGCGGCCTGGCTGATCAATCACGGGGCTATCGACAAGACGTTCATCGCCGCCCACACGACGGGCTATGCGGACCTGACGGCGGCCCTGGCAAAGGACGACCAGTCGGCGGCGGCAGTGGCGCTGGATTGCGACCTGAAGCGCGCCGATGTGGAAGCCTTCTACAAGCGCTTCGCGGCGACCGAGCGGGCCATCACCCTCTTCAGCCAGGGCGCGAACCAGTCCGCGCAGGGGGTCAATAAGGGCCTCTCGATCATCAACGCCCACCTGATCACCGGCAAGATCG
The DNA here is from genome assembly GCA_046349475.1 of Caulobacteraceae bacterium. GTDB lineage: Bacteria > Pseudomonadota > Alphaproteobacteria > Caulobacterales > Caulobacteraceae > Acaudatibacter. The sequence goes on from JAXMCG010000001.1 coordinate 91,575, forward strand.
GCAAGCCCGGGGCCGCGCCGTTCTCGATCACGGGTCAGCCCAACGCCATGGGCGGGCGCGAGGCCGGTGGTATGGCGACGACGCTCGCCGCGCACCTGGACTTTGACGCGGCTGGGCGCGGCGTCGCCGGGCGGTTCTGGGGCGTCGATCCGGAGCATCTGCCGAAAGGGCCGGGCCTGAAGGCCGTCGACATGTTCGAGGCGGTGCGGGACGGGCGGATCAAGGCGATCTGGATCATGGCCACCAATCCGGTGGTCAGTTTGCCGGACGCGGGCCGGGTGATCGAGGCTCTGGAAGCCTGCCCGTTCGTGGCGGTGAGTGACGTGATGGCCGACACCGACACCCTGGCCTACGCCCACGTGAAACTGCCGGCCCTGGCCTGGGGCGAGAAGGACGGCACGGTCACCAATTCGGAGCGGTGTGTGTCGCGTCAACGGCCGGTGTTTCCGGCGCCGGGTGCGGCCAAGGCGGACTGGCGGATTATCGCCGAGGTGGCCGAGGCCATGGGGGCGCCGGGCTTCGACTGGCAGGGGCCGGGCGACGTGTTCCGGGAGTATGCGGCGCTGACCGGGTTCGAAAACGGGGGCAGCCGGTTTTTGAATCTGGAGGCGTTGGCGGGCCTGACGGACGATGGCTACGAGTCTCTGGCGCCTACCCATTGGCCGGTGAAGGCAGACGGGAGCGGGACGCGGCGCCTGTTCGAAGACTTCAGGTTCCAGACCCCGGACGGCAAGGCGCGGATCAATCCGGTGGAGGCGGCGGGGCCGGCGCGGGCGGTCAATCCGATCTTCCCGATGACCCTGAACACCGGCCGGGTGCGCGACCACTGGCACACCCTGACCCGGACGGGCCTCGCGCCCGAGCTCTGCCGCCATGCGCCGGAACCCACCATCGACATCCATCCGGACGATGCCGAGGCCCTGGGGGTGAAGGACGGACGCCTGGCCAAGCTGGAGACGCCCTTCGGTGAAGCGGTGGCGACGGCGCGGGTGACCGACGCCCAGCGGCGGGGCGATCTCTTCATTCCGATGCACTGGACCGCGGCCTATGCCCCGTCCGGCCGGGCCAATCCTCTGACCAACCCCGATACCGATCCGACCTCCGGACAGCCGGAGTTCAAGCACACCCCGGTGCGCATCGAGCCCTATGGGGAGACCTGGCGCGGGTTTCTGATCACGCCGAAGGCGGAGAGGGCGCCGAAGGGGCTGGACCTCGTGTGGCGCCGGACGCCCCAGGCGGGCTGCCAGCTGCATGAATTTGCCGGGCGGGGCGGGCCGGATGAGCGCCTGAGGATGCTGCGCTCGATCAATCTCGACCGCGATGCCGAGGTGCTGACGCTCGACGACCAGAGGACGGGGGCCAGCCGCCGGGCGGTGATCGTGGGCGGAAAGCTGAAGCTCGTCCTGGCGATCGCGGTGGGGCAGGGGGCGCTGCCGCCGCGGCATTGGCTGGTGGAGCGGTTCGGGGATCAGGCGATCGACGAAAAGACCCGCGCCGTGCTGCTCGCCGGGCGGATGCCGGGGCTCGTGGACAACGGACCGGTGGTCTGCGCCTGCGCCAACATCGGCGAGAAGGTGATCAAGAAGGCGATCGAGGCCGGGACCTGCGAGCTCGACGCCCTGGGGGCCGAAACCAAGGCCGGGATTACCTGCGGGTCCTGCCGGCCGGAACTGGCCCGGATGATCGCGCAATACCGGCCCGCGGCCACGCCGCTGAAGCAAGGAGAACCCGCATGACCTGCAAGGTGTGGCTGGTGGGGGCTGGGCCAGGCTCGGCGGACCTGCTGACGGTGCGGGCGGCCCGGTTGATCGAGAGCGCCGAAGCCCTGCTCTATGACGCCCTGGCGGACATGGAGATCGTGGCCCTGGCGCCGGCGGGTTGCCTGAAAATCCAGACCGGCAAGCGGGCCGGCAAGGCGAGCATGGCCCAGGCGGAGATCAACGCCCTGATGCTGCGGCTGGCGAAGAAGGGCCTGAAGGTGGTGCGCCTGAAGGGCGGTGATCCCTCGGTATTCGGGCGGGTGGGCGAAGAAGCCGATTATCTGGAAGCCCAAGGCGTGGCGGTGGAGATCGTGCCGGGTGTGACGGCGGCGAGCGCGGCGGCGGCCCAGTTCGCCTTTCCCCTGACGCACAGAGGCGAGGCGCGGCGGATCGTGCTGGCGACGGCGACCCTGACGAATGGGGCGCTACAGACTGAGGGCTGGGGGGCGCTGGCGGATGCTCAGAGCACGGTGGCGCTCTATATGGCGCGGGACTGCGCGGGGATCGTCGCGGCGCGGCTGATGGCCGAGGGCCGGGCGGGATCGACGCCGGTGGTGGCGGTCGAGAACGCCGGGCGGGCCGAGGCGCGGCTCATTGAGGCGACGCTGGCCGATCTTGGAGCGGTGGTTGAGGCGGCGGGGTGTGTGGGGCCGGTGGTGCTGGTGATCGGAGAGGTGACGGCGCGGGCTGCGAGGTTCGCTGCACCCATCTCGCGCAGGGCCTGAGGGTTACCAAACAGGTCCGCTCACCCCCGCGAAGGCGGGGGCCTAGGCTTTTTTTGGATCTGGCTAGTCCGGACACGAACATCGCGGCTTTGGCTCCGGTGGTTGAAAAAAACCTGGGTCCCCGCCTTCGCGGGGATGAGCGGTTTTGATTTATGCTGGCCCCGCAGCGCAGGAGGCCAGCATGCGGGTGACGGTTCTCAATATCGGCGACATGGGCGCGACGGTGGCGGCCTGCCTGCAAGCGGCCGGGCACGAGGTGTGTTGGGTGGCTGAGGGGCGGGGGCCTGCCACGCGAAAGCGGGCCGAGGAGCTGGGTCTGATGGAATTGGCGCCCTTGCGGGACGCGGGCGCCAGTGACGCCATTGTCTCGGTCTGTCCGCCTCACGCGGCGTTGGATGTGGCGCGGGCCGTGTTCGGGCTGGGGTTCGGCGGGCTCTATGTGGACGCCAATGCGGTCTCGCCGGCGACGATGCAGGCGATCGCGGCCCTGGCGGGGAAGGCGCGTCTGGTGGATGGCGGGATCATCGGAGGGGCGACACGGCAGCAGGGGCGGACGTACCTGCACCTTTCCGGGCCACATGCGGACGAGGCCATGGCCTTGTTCCAGGGCGGTTTCCTGGAGGTGGCCGTTGTGGATGATCAGGTCGGATCGGCCTCGGCCCTGAAGATGTGTTACGCGGCCTGGAGCAAGGGCACGAGCGCGCTCCTGGTGGCGATCCGAGCCGTGGCAGCGGCCAATGGCGTCGAAGCCGCCTTGGTGAAGCAGTGGGACGCCGGCAACCGCGACCTGATCGCCCGCAGCCAGAACGTCGGGGCGACGGCGGCCAGGGCGTGGCGCTGGTCCGGGGAAATGCTGGAGATTGCCAAGACGTTTGAAGCCGCCGGATTGCCCGGCGGCTTCCATGAGGCGAGCGCGGCGGTGTTCGACCGGCTCGCCCCGTTCAAGGACGCCGGGCCGGGCGTTACGATTGAGCAGCTGGTTGCAACTCTGAACGGATGACTGGCTTCGGCCGCTCCGCCTTTAGGCCCATGACCAGGCGCAGGGGCGGGATGGCCCGGGCGATGTAGTAGGCGGCCAGGCACGAGGCGACGGTGGCGGCGATGATCGTGCCGGCCTCCAGGGCGACGGGCCAGTGGCGGCCCTTGAGGGCATGGGCGACGAGGACGATGGTCGTCTGGTGGACGATGTAGAAGGGGAAGACCGCCTCGGTAAGGGTGGTCAGCAGCGGGCTGCCCTTGGTGATGTGATGCTTCGCGAAGCCGAAGAGCGCAGCCATCATCACCCAGGCATAGGCCTCCCGCGTGACCCCGGCGGCGATCTTCAGGCCGATGTTGTCGCCCATGGTCTGGCGAAGGGCGATGAAGCCGGCATAGCCGAGGATGGCGGCGATGAGGGTGCGCCAGCGATTGTTCTCCAGCCGGGCCCAGACGGCGTCATTGCGGGCGATGGCGAGGCCGAGGAAGAAGGCCGAGCCGTACTGGAGGTGGGCGTAGGGGTCGGCGAAGAAAACGTGGTTTTCCGGCGCCCAGCTGGAGACGAAGAGGATGAAGGCCACCGGCAGGGCAATCGGCCAGATCCAGAGGCCGGGGCCGGAGAGCATCTTCGCCACGCCCGCCTCGATCTTCGGCAGGAAGCGCCAGAGAGCCACGGCCAGCATGGTGTAGATCCAGAGGTAGATGACGAACCACAGGTGGTTGTAGGTGGGCATGATGATGTCCCACGCTGGGCGGCCGCCTGAGAGATAAACCGGCCAGAAGTCGAGCAGGGAACCCGAATAGCCGAAGGTCTCCACGACCTGGGCCCAGCTCTGCGGCGGGACGACCACCAGCATGCCAAAGGCGAGGGGGAGGAGAAGGCGCAGGGACCGGCTTTTACCCAGAGCGCCGGCGGCCATGCCCTCGCCCATGAAACGCGTGGCGCAGCCGGAGATGATGAAGAGCAGGGTGAGCCGCCAGGGATTGAGCAGCAGCATCAAAGGTTCGACGGTGTGGGACGCGTAGTCGCTCTTCACGTGGAAGTCCCACGTCACATAGAGCATGCCCACGTGATAGAAGATCAGAAGACCGAAGGCGCCGACGCGCAGGACGTCGAGGTCGAAGCGCCTGGCGGCGCCCGGCGTGGTCTGGGGGATGGTCTGAGCGGTGTCGGGCATGGCCGGTTCCAACGGTGGAGGAGAGGACGGCAAGCTGCCGGCGTCCGCCGCGGCGCGCACCAGCCCTGGGACCGTGGGCGGAGCTGTTGGGACGAACGGTGGACGATCTGGGGCGAACGGTTGGTTTTCAGGGACGAACGGCGACACGCTGATCTACGCCGTGGCGTTCGCGGCAGTGCTGGCCATCTGCACCGTCAATACATTCAGCAAGATCGCCGACGTGGCGGAGGCGGGCGTGCAACTGCCGCTCTGGCTGTCCGCGCTTTGGGAGTTCTCAAGCGGGTTGGTGATCTTCGCCGAGCTGCCGGCGGTGTTCTGGCTGGCCCGGCGCCTGCCGATCACACGCCAGAAGCCCTGGATTTGGCTGGGGGCGCATGGTCTGGCGACCATCCCCTTTAGCGTCATTCACACCCTGAGCATGGGGGCGGTCCGCGTGCCGCTCTATGCCCTCATGGGGCGGTCCTACGACTTCCTGACGCCCTTCCGGGACGGGATTTATGAGTACCGCAAGGATGTCCTGACCTACGCGGCCTCGGTCGCGATCTATTGGACCTGGCGCGGGTATTTCATGAAGCAGGAAGCGCCGGCCGCGCCGCACGCCAAAGACGTCCCGCTGGAAATTCGCGATGGGGCGCGGCGGCTCTATGTGAAGCCGTCGGAAATCTTCTGGATCGAAGCCTCGGCGAACTATGCCCGGCTTCACCTGCAAGGGCGTGAGATCACCCACAGAGCGTCGCTCTCGGCTATGGAAGCGGTTCTGGCGGACGACGGGTTTGTACGGGTGCACCGCTCGCGGCTCGTCAACCGCGCCTTTGTCGCCGGGGTGAAGAGCCTGGATAGCGGGGATATGACCATTGCGCTGCGGGACGGGCGCGAGATCGGCGGCAGCCGGCGCTACCGGGCGGCGCTGCTGGAGGACTAGAACGAATGGTACCGCCTCTCAGGCTTGAACTGAGGACCTCTGGCTCCACAAACCAGCGCTCTAACCAACTGAGCTAAGGCGGCCCGCTTTCGCGAAGCGTCCGTGTAATCCGGGCCGGGGCCGCGATCAAGCGCCCGCGCGCCTTGGCCGCGCCCCCATGTGGCTCAAACCGACCTGCCGTCAGGCCGCATGTTGAAGGCGCGGGCGCGGGCATCCGCATCGGGCTCAAGATTTTCCGCGAGGTCGTGAGCAAAGCGGATGAATTCGCGCTGCCGGCGCTCGGTGATGCCTTTGAGAAGGTCCCGGTTGAGGGCGAAGACCAGGTCAGCGGCCATGGTGATGAGTGCGCGCCCCTCATTGGTAAGGCGGACAATCACCTCGCGGCGATCCCGTTCGCCGCGCTCACGCAGGACAAGGCCACCGTCGACCAGCTGGTCGACAGTGCGAGTCATGGTGGTGCGGTCGGCAATCGTGCTGTCGGCCAGATAGGTCATGGCGCAGGGTTCGAAACGGGCGACGGCTGCGAGAGCACGGTAGCGGGCGACGTTCAGGCCTATGTCCTTCAGGACGACATCCATACGCAAATCGCGGTAGCGATTGAGGGCGACCATTACGTGCAGAACATAGTCCGGCGTGGCGAAGGGAAGGGCGTCGGCTTCGTCGCTCATTGGCGGGAGATTCCCTGAGTGGGGCGCAAAATTGGGTTGAGTCGCACTTATTTTCCCATCCCGTCCGGGCTGTCCAATCAGATCATTCCGGAGTTGAGCGCTTGATGCGATAGCAGCGGGACGGGAGGCGAGTGGCAGCCGGCGGCCAAATCAGACTATGGCGGCCCGCGAAGGAGACGCACAAGGCATGAAGGACCAGCGGTCGGGAAATATCGGCCAGGCAATACGCAAGCTGAGGATGGCCAAGGGCTGGACACTTGCGGAGCTCAGCCATCAATGCGGCGTGCCCCTTTCGACCTTGTCGCGCGTCGAGCTTGGCCAGAATGCCTTGAACTATGAGAAGCTGGTGCGGCTCTGCAAAGCCCTGGACGTCGATCTGCAGGGGCTGGTGGCGCGGGAGGCGGCTGCGCCTGTCGTGGTCTCTGGACGACGCGCCGTGGCGCGAGCCGGGGCAGGGGAGCCGGTACGGATCGGCGACTACAAGGGCCTAGCGGTAGCCGCTGACCTCCTGAACAAGGCTTTCTCGCCGGTCGTTCTGGACGTAACCCGCGGCGAGCCGGGGCCAATGCAAGTCGCGGAGGGAGAGGCCTATTTGATGGCATTGGAGGGCGAGGTGACACTGCACAGCCCACTGTATGCCCCGCTGATTCTGCGGCCGGGTGACAGCATCTATTTCGATGGACGTTCGGGATACGCGCTGAGCGCCGACGATGGTGCGCGAATCCTTCTCATCCTGAGCGGTGAGGGCGGCCTGGAGACCTGAAAGCGCCGCTTGTTCGTGCGTTTTCGCCGCGGCGCACAATATGTGCGCTTATAATATGTGCAAATGCGATTATTGTATCGACGTAGGATGTAGCTGTGCTATCCCGTTCGGCGCCCGCCGTCCCTGCAGAGCCCCTCCGTGCCCAAGTTGAACCTCCCCATCCGCACTGCGATCGCCTTGTGCATCGCTCTTCCGATGACCGCCGCGATCACGCTGCGGGCGTTTGATGAGCTGGAAAGCATCACACCACACCTGACGGCGCCAAGTGCGGATTTGCCCTCGCTGGCGGGTATTTTCCTGGTCGGAGTGGTGGTCGCTGCCGGGGCCGCTCTGGCGGGACGGCTCTGCGCCCTGGCCTGCCATGGCGCCGGCCGGGGCGATCGCTCGGGTTCGCCGCCCATATTCACTGCGGTGTTTGGAGTGTCCGTTTTCGGCGTGACCGGCAAGAGGGCCGACTAACTCCGTGTAGCGACGTTCTCTCTCAATCCCAATTCCCAAGAATTCCCATAATTAACGGAATTTTGAGCGTCTCCCGCGATCTTCGGGCCGAATCCGAGATGCCTGAAGCCGTGCGCCGAACCGCCTTCGCATCGAGACCTACTGCGAGGGAAAATGGCGGTGAACGACGTAAGTATCGGAAAGAAGGTGGCCGGGGCCTTTGGCGCCGTGCTGGTGATTATCGCCGCCATGTGCGGCGGACTGTTCTGGACCTTGGACAACCTTGCCGACGCGACCGCCGAGGCCGTGGAGAGCCGTACGACCATTCAGGCGGTGGACGCCACCGAGGCGGCGCTGGTGGAGATGCAGAATTCCACGCGGGGCTTCGTGGCCAGCCGGGATGAGACCTTCATCAAGAGCTACAACGAGCACTACAGCCACTATCAAACCGCGCTGAGCACCTTGAGTGACATCGCGGCGACGCCCGTGGAACAGGCGAGCATCGCCCAGCTGAAGACCGCCGCTCAGGTATTCCGCGAAGAGACCCAGGCGCAGATCACCAATTCACGCACGGCTTTGAGCCGGGACGGCGCCCTGGCCAGTGTGGCCCTCTCCGGCCGCCTTTCCGGTCCCCGCGAGGCGCTGAACGCTCTGCGCGAGGCCAACAAGGAAGAACTGGTGACCCTGACCGCCGATCAGGCGCGGGCCCAGTCGATGTCGAAGCTGTTTCTGATCGCGGGTGGCCTAACAGCGCTGGCTCTGGCGTCTCTGATGGGGTGGCTGCTGTCAGGCGCCACGGCGAAGCCGATCAGACAAATGACCGATACGATGACGAAACTGGCCGGTGGCCAGAATGAGATCGAAGTACCCGGCATGGGCCGCGGCGATGAAATCGGAGCCATGGCCGCAGCCGTCGAGGGCTTCCGCCAGGCGGCCCTCGAACGCATTGCCCTGGAAGGCCGCGCCGACGAGCAACGCCGGATGAGCGAAGCCGACCGCACCGCCAATGAGGCCGAGCGGGCCCGCAGCGCCGCAGAACTCGCCGATGTGGTGCAAGGCCTGGCTGATGGTCTCGATCGGCTGGCCGAAGGGGTCCTGACCTTCCGCCTGAACACCGCCTTCGCGCCAGCCTATGAAAAGCTGCGCGCGGACTTCAACAGCGCCATGGAGCGCCTGCAGGAAACCATGCAGGTGGTCGCCACCAATGCGACGGGCATCCGCGCCGGCGCCGGCGAGATCAGCCAGGCCTCGGACGACCTGTCGCGCCGCACCGAGCAACAGGCCGCCAGCCTGGAGGAAACCGCCGCCGCCCTGGACGAGATCACCGCGACCGTCCGAAAGACCGCTCAAGGCGCGAACGAGGCGCATGACAGCGTTTCCAAAGCCAAGAAGGACGCCGAAACCTCCGGTGTGGTTGTGCGCGACGCGGTCGCCGCGATGAGCGAGATCGAACGCTCCTCCTCCGAAATCGGCAACATCATCGGCGTCATTGATGAGATTGCCTTCCAGACCAATCTTCTGGCCCTGAACGCCGGGGTGGAGGCGGCCAGGGCCGGGGAAGCCGGCCGTGGTTTCGCGGTGGTTGCTTCGGAAGTGCGGGCCCTGGCCCAGCGCTCGGCCGATGCCGCCAAAGAGATCAAGACCTTGATCAGCGCCTCGTCAAAGCAGGTGGATCAAGGGGTTTGCCTGGTCGGCGAAACCGGCAAAGCCCTGGAACGCATCGTGACGCAGGTGTCCCATCTGTCGGCGGTGATCGCCGAGATCGCCGCTTCGGCCCAGGAACAGGCCACCGGCCTGCAGCAGGTCAATACGGCGGTCAATCAGATGGACCAGGTCACCCAGCAGAACGCCGCCATGGTCGAACAGTCGACCGCCGCCAGCCATGCTCTGGCGGGCGAGGCGGAGTCACTGTCGCGCCTGATCGCCCGCTTCCAATTGGGCGCCGTGGCCGCGGCGCAGGCCGTTCGTCCCGCCGCGCCGCCCCCGAAACCGGCGGCGCGCTCCGCGCTGTCCCTGGCCGGCGCCACATCGCGTCCTGCCCCGGCCGCTCACGGCGCCCGGGCCTTGGCCGCTCAGGTCCGCTCAGAAGTCGAAAACTGGGAGGAATTCTGAGCCATGGGCGAGCCCAATTCCGTTCGACTTCCCGAGGTGCTGGACATTATCGCGGCGCGGCCCCTGGCTGCGGAGATACTGTCCCAGCGCGGCTCGCCTCTGACCCTGGACGCCTCACGCGTACAGCGCCTGGGCGGCTTGTGCCTGCAGGTTCTGCTTTCGGCGCATAGCACCTGGTCCGCCGATGGGCAGGCGTTCTTCGTGTCCCAGCCATCCGCGGAATTCATTGACGGCGTGACTCAGTTCGGGGCGCCCGAACTGGCCCTGGCCCAGCGAGGATAAGTCGAGATGTCCCTGACCGTTCTGACCGTCGACGATTCTCGCACCATGCGGGAAATGCTGCGAATGGCTCTGGCCGATGCTGGATTCAGCGTGATCCAGGCCGAGGATGGCGTGCACGGCCTGGAAGTGCTCTCGCAGAACAGCCCGGATGTGATCGTCACGGACATCAACATGCCGAGGATGGACGGCTTTGGCTTCATTGAGGAAGTGCGGGGCGATCCGACATGGCGCGGTGTGCCAATCCTGGTCCTGACGACGGAGAGCGACGACGCCAAGAAAATGCGGGCCCGTCAGGCCGGGGCGACCGGTTGGATCGTCAAGCCGTTCAACCCCGTAAAGCTGGTGGACGCGATCCGCCGCGTCGCGGCCTGACGGGATGTCGCCAGTGGATCTCCTCGCCGCAATCAGAGAGACTTTCTTTCAGGAGTGTGAGGAACAGCTTGCCGAGCTGGAATCCGGACTCCTGGCCATGGAGGAAGGCGACGACGACCCGGAGACCATCAATGCGGTCTTCCGGGCGGTGCACTCCATCAAGGGGGGCGCCGGCGCGTTCAGCCTCGAACATCTGATCCGTTTCGCTCACGCCTTCGAGACGGCCCTGGACGAGGTGCGTTCGGGCCGCCTGGTTCCGACTTCAGAAGGCCTGAAGGTGATGCTACGGGCCGCCGATGTGCTGGCGGACCTGGTCCGTGCGGCCCGCGACGGCGGTGAGGTCGATGACGCCCACGCTCAGGGCTTGATCAGTGAACTGCGCCAACTGGGGGGAATGGCCGGTGATGGCGAGGACACGCACGGTGAGGGTGAGGACGATTGGGGCGACTTCAGCTTCCAGGTGGTTGGCGCCGCCGTGGACGAGCCGAAGACCGCGTCTTGGCGCGTCACCCTCACGCCGAGGGCGGACCTATACGCCAAGGCCAACGAAACGGCGCTGTTGCTGCGCGAGCTCTCGCGGCTGGGCCCGGTTGACGTTGCGATTGACCCCTCGCGCCTGCCGTTGCTGGACCGTCTCGACGCGGAAGCGGCGTACCTGACCTGGATCGTCACCTTACAGACCGACCAGGGGGCGGGCGCGGTTCGGGACGTGTTCGAGTTCGTCGACGGCGACTGCGAACTGAGCATCGTCGCTATAGGCGCTTCCGGCGACGGTGACGCGGTCGCGATCGAGGCAACGCCTTCGCTGGTGGAAAACCCTACGGCTGAGCCGGCATTCGACATCAGCGCCCTGTTGGCCAGGGTGCAGGGGGCGGTGGAACCTGCCTCCAATCCCGCGCCGGCTGCGGCTCCGAAGAAGACCGAAGCCGCCGCGGCCGCCGCGCCCGCCGCCAGCGCCACGATCCGCGTTGATCTCGAAAGGGTCGACCGCCTCATCGACCTGGTGGGTGAGCTGGTGATCAACCAGGCCATGCTGTCCCAGCGGGTCATGGAGGCCGGGCTGCTGCGCGCCAGCGGCGTCGCCATGGGCCTGGACGAACTGGAACAGTTGACGCGGGAAATCCAGGACAGCGTCATGGCGATCCGCGCCCAGCCGGTGAAGAGCGTGTTTCAGCGCATGCCGCGCCTGGCCCGCGAAGTCGCGGCCATGACGGGCAAGCAGGTGCGTCTAATCACCGAGGGCGAAGGCACCGAGGTGGACAAGACCGTTATCGAACGGCTGGCCGACCCGCTGACCCATATGATCCGCAACGCCATCGACCATGGTTTGGAGAGCACTGAGAAGCGCCTGGAAGCCGGCAAGCCGGCCGAAGGCGTCGTGCGGCTATCCGCGGCGCACCGGTCGGGCCGGATCGTCATCGAGGTGGCCGACGACGGTGGCGGCATCAATCGCGCCCGTGTGAGGGCCATCGCCATAGAGCGCGGCGTGATCGCGGCCGACGCCCAGCTGACGGACGAGGAGACCGACAACCTGATCTTCATGCCGGGCTTCTCGACGGCTTCCGAAGTCTCGGACATCTCCGGCCGCGGAGTCGGCATGGACGTGGTCAGGCGGTCCATCCAGGCGCTTGGCGGACGCATATCGATTACTTCACGCCCCGGCCAAGGCTCGACATTCACCATGAGCCTGCCCCTCACACTGGCCGTGCTGGATGGCATGGTGGTGACGGTCGCCGACCAGACATTCGTGGCCCCACTGACGGCCATCGTCGAGACGCTGCAGCCGAGAGCCTCCGACATCTTTAGTCTGGGCGGCGACGCCCGTGTGATCTCCATTCGCGACACCTACGTGCCCCTGATCGACGTTGGTTACGCCCTCGGTTTCCGATCCGAGCAGATCGAGGCCGGCTCCGGGGTCGCCCTGCTGATCGAAGGGGAGGGTGGGGCCCGCGCGGCACTGCTCGTCGACGCGATCCAGGGCCAGCGGCAGGTTGTCATCAAGAGCCTGGAAGCCAACTACCGGCAGGTGCCGGGCGTGGCGGCGGCGACCATTCTGGGCGACGGCCGTGTCGCCCTCATTCTCGACATCGACACGATCATCGCCGTGGGACGCAACGCGGAGACCATCCGCGCCGAGGCCCCCAAGGCGCTGGCGGCGGCTGGATAGGAGCCCCTCATGACCGACCTGACCCAGACCCGCGGCAATGGCCGAGAACTGATTTCCTTCCGCATCGGTGCGCAGGAATTCTGCGTGGACATCATGGCGGTGCGCGAAATCCGCGGCTGGACGGCGGCCACGGCCCTGCCGCGCAGCCCCGCGTTCGTGCGCGGCGTGATCAACCTGCGCGGCGCGGTGCTGCCGATCGTCGATCTTGCCGCCCGCCTGGGCTTCGCCAGCGCCGAACCCACGGACCGGCATGTGATCATCGTGGCCCAGATCGGCCATCAGATGGTCGGCCTGCTGGTCGACGCCGTGAGCGATATCCTGACGGTCACCGATGATCTCATCCAGCCGACGCCGGATGTGGCGTCCGACACCGCCAAGACTTTCGTGCGCGGTCTGCTTGCCGTGGACGGCCGCATGCTGAGCCTGCTCGGCCTGGACCGCATCCTGCCCGACGTCGAGCTCGAGGCCGCATGAGCCAGGCCGCGTTCGCCGAAAAAGCGGAGCCCACCCTGGTGGAAGGCGAATTCGCCTTCACGGACCAGGACTTCCGGAAAATCGCCGCCATGCTGCATGGCGACGCCGGGATCGCTCTGCCGCAAAGCAAGGCGACGCTGGTCTATTCGCGGCTGGCCAAGCGCCTGCGGGCGCTCGGCCTCTCGAGCTTCAAGGACTACTGCGACCTCGTCGCCGGCGATGAGGGCCGCGCTGAACGCCAGATGATGCTGGCGGCCCTGACCACCAATGTGACCCGCTTCTTCCGCGAGCCACATCATTTCGAGCACCTGAAGTGCGAAGTCCTGCCCCCGCTGGTGGCCGAGGCGAAGCGGGGAGGGCGGGTGCGCTTGTGGTCGGCGGCCTGTTCGACGGGGCAGGAGCCCTATTCGATGGGCATGACCGTGCTGTCATTGCTGCCTGACGCCGCCAACTACGACGTGAAGATCCTGGCGACCGACATCGATCCGAACGTGGTGGCCGAGGGACGCCGGGGTGTCTATGCCGACCACCTGATCGAGCCCGTGCCCCCCGACTTGCGCGGCAAGTGGCTGAAGCCAGCCGGCGAACGCGGCGGCGCGCGCCAGTGGAGCGTCGCCGCCGAATTGCGTGATCTGGTGGCTTTTCGCGAACTGAACCTGATCGGCGACTGGCCGATGAAGGGCAAGTTCGACGCCATCTTCTGCCGCAACGTGGTGATCTACTTCGAGAACGACACCCAATCGCGCATCTGGAGCCGCTTCACGCCGCTGCTGACGGCCCAGGGGGTGCTCTACATCGGCCATTCGGAACGCGTGACCGGCCCGGCGGCCAACCAGCTGCGACCCGATGGCATCACCACCTATCGCCCAAGAGGGAATGTGCGATGACCCGGGTTCTCATCGTCGACGACAGCGCCACCATGCGCGGCCTGATCGCGGCCACCCTCGGCCAGGACCCCTCCATCGAGGTGGTAGGCCAGGCGGCGGATCCACTGGAAGCGCGCGAGGCGATCAAGGCGCTCAATCCCGACGTCATCACCCTCGATGTCGAGATGCCGAACATGAACGGTCTCGAATTCCTCGAGCGCCTGATGCGACTGAGGCCGATGCCTGTGGTGATGATCTCCACCCTGACAACGCGGGGCGCCGAAGTAACGCTGGAGGCTCTCGAACTGGGCGCCGTGGATTGCATCGGTAAGCCTGCCACCGCCGGCCTTTCGGCCTTTGATGGCCTTGCTGAAAAGGTCAAGGCTGCGGCCAGGGCCCGGGTGCGCGGGCTTCGTCAGGCGCCGGCCACGCCGATGCCGGCGCCGAGCCACTATTCCGGCGATGGCCGCATCGTGGCGATCGGGTCTTCCACCGGCGGGGTCGAGGCCCTGATGACCATCATCGAGCGCCTGCCGGCGAATTGCCCGCCGACGGTGATCACGCAGCACATGCCGGCGACCTTCACCAAGAGCTTCGCCGAGCGGATGAACCGGTTCTGCGCGGCCGAAGTGGCCGAAGCCTTTACCGGCGCTCCGCTGACGCCTGGCAAGGTCTGGCTTGCGCCAGGAGGCGCCGCGCACATGGCAATCGAGGGCGCAGCCCAGCGCCGTTGCCGCCTGATCGAAAGTGACAACGTCAACGGCCACAGGCCGAGCGTCGATGTGCTGTTTCACTCGGTGGCCAAGACTGCCGGCGCCCGCGCCCTCGGCGTGATCTTGACGGGTATGGGCCGCGATGGGGCCGCGGGCTTGCTGGCGATGCGCCAGGCTGGGGCTTCGACCCTCGGCCAGGATGAAGCCAGCTGTGTTGTGTACGGCATGCCGAAGGCAGCCTTTGAACTGGGGGCAGTCGAACGCCAGATGCCGATCGAGAAGATCGGCGCGGCCATCTTGCAAATGACCCAATCGCGTCACGAGGAGGCCCACTGATGCCCGCCGCGACTTCCCTCGCCGTGCTGATCGTCGATGATCAGCTGACCATCCGCTCCCTGGTCCGCAATGGCCTGCAGCAGCTCGGCTTCTCGAACATCCATGAGGCGCCGGACGGCGAAGAGGCATTGCGCACAATGCTTGCCCGGCCGATCCAGCTGGTGATCAGCGACTTCAACATGCCAAAGCTGGACGGCCTGGGCCTGCTTCGCGCCATTCGATCACACCCGCCCATCTCGAAGACCGCATTCGTCATGCTGACGGGCCGAGCCGACAAGGAACTGGTGCAGCGCGCCGTGCAGTTCGGCGTCAACAACTACCTGGTCAAGCCGTTCACGGTGCAGATCCTGAAGGACAAGATCGAAGCGGTCTTCGGCGTCCTCACATGAGTTTGGCCGCCGTCCATCAGCTCCAGCCGGACGCCGACGACGCTGAAGGGCGCAAGATCCACGTGATCCAGGGCCACTTTGTTGTCTCCGATGAGGACGACGTGGTGCTGACCACGATCCTCGGGTCGTGCGTGGCGGCCTGCCTGCGTGATCCGGTGGCCCGGGTCGGCGGCATGAACCATTTTCTGCTGCCCGGCGACGGCGAGACCGAAGGACTGCGCTACGGCGTGCAGTCGATGGAACTGCTGGTCAACGGGCTGCTGCGACGCGGTGCGCGGCGTGAGCGTATGGAAGCCAAGCTGTTCGGCGGCGCCCGTCTGATTGACGGCCTGACGGATGTCGGGTCCCAGAACGCCGCGTTCGGCGAGCGCTTCCTGAAGGACGAAGGCATCCAGTATTTCGGTGGCAGCCTGCGGGGCGACCATGCCCGCCGAATACAGTTCTGGCCCGTCTCCGGACGCGCCCGGCAGATCCGCCTCGAGAACGGCGGCATGAGCATCTTCACGCAGGAACGGGTCAGGAAGCCCGCTCCACCACCGGAATCCGGCGGGCTGGAGCTTTTCTGATGTCACTGGTCCGCTCCACGCCGGTTGGCGAGCCGCTGCTTCGGGCCGCCCAGGAACTCGAGCGGATGGCGCACGACGCCGATCGGCTCGGCGGGCGTCTGGCGGAGCTCGCCGGCGGCGACATGGCCGCCATGGAAGACATTCAGCGTCTTGACCTTCTGGGGCAGCAGATGGCGGGCCTGGCCGCCTTTCTGACAGCTCTCGCCGCGGACGCGCCCGCCCACCTTTTCGTCGATGCCTCCGCCGCCGCGGCGGGCCTGACTCTCGCCGAGCAAGCGCACCGCCTTGGGGGGCGGGCGCAAGCTTCAATTCCCATCGAAGAAGGTCTGACCCTCTTCACGGATTGAGACTCCCGTGACCGTGATCCCCATCAAGCCCAACGAGCGAATTAACCTCTCCGGCGCCGAGGTCCTCCTGGCCGACGGCAACCCTCAGGGCCTTCAGGTGCTGACCGAAATGTTCGCCGGCTTCGGCGTACATACTCCCCACCTGTGCTCTGGCGCCGAGACGGCGATGGAGGTGGTGAAGAATCGCGAACTGAACCTGCTGGTGATCGATTCCGGCCTGCCGGACAGCGATGGGTTTGAACTCGTGACCTGGCTGCGGCGATCGGGCTTGCAGCCCAACAGCCTGGCGCCGGTCATCCTGCTGGCGGGTCATACAAAGACTTCCGACATCTGCAAGGGCCGTGACTGCGGCGCGAATTTCGTGGTTCGCAAGCCCTGTCCGCCGATGGTGATGATGCAGCGCATCCTTTGGATCACCAAGGAGGCCCGCCCGTTCGTGGAGTCCAACGGATACTGCGGACCGGACCGCCGTTTCCGCGCCATGGGCCCCCCAGCCGGCAGCAAGGGACGCCGCCACGATGACCTCTCCATCGAACTGGGCGCGGCGACCGAACCGAACCTCGACCAGACTGATATTGACGCCCTGTTCAGCCCCAGGAAGGCCATGTGATGCCGGACGCCCGTGTCTTCAAAATCGAAAACCGCCTCGCCAAGGTGGTCAGCCTTCCAGGCGGCAAGACCGTCGCTGAGGCTCTTTCCGCCGCCGATCAACGCATAGCCAGCGTGAAGGATGACTGCATCGCCGCGTTGGACAAGCAGTGCGGGCAACTGGCCGAACGGGTCGCCGCCGCGAAAGTCGGAGGGGGGGCAGTCGCCCTGGACGATATCTACAGGGCCGCTGACGGCATTTTCAGTTTGGCCGGGACCTTCGATCTCGATGATCTGGGCGCCGCGGCTCACAGCCTCTGCGATCTCGCTGACCATTTCCGCCAGTCGGGTGAAGTGCACTGGCCGGCGATCGAAGTACACACCGACGGGCTCCGGTTGCTCCATTTGGAAACCGATCCGGCCAGACGCGCCGAGATCGTCCAAGGGTTGAAAGCCGTAGCGGCGCACTATCTGAAATCCTGACAGGCCTTTGGCCTAGCCGGCGCGGAAGGCGCGCCAGCCCGTCTCACGGCGGCTTTCGATGATCGTGGTGCTGATGAAGGGCGCGGAGGTCGTGTGCTGAACGCGAGTCCGGCCCAGGCCATGGGGGACGGCCTGGGCCGGGAGCCGGGATCGATGCCGAAGACTGGGGGAGCTCCGGCAAGGCCAGGAAAGCGGCCTGATCAACGCGACTCGCGTTGCGTCGGCGCCCTGGGGAAGGGACGACGCATCTTTGCGCGTAAGCTACGCTGCGCAACTCATAGGGCAGGGGACCATTCAGGCCGCCCTGCTGGCTTCAGGTTGGTCAAGGCGCTCAGCCATGGCCAAAATGGCGTTTTCTAGGACGGACACGTCGTCCCCTACGGGCTCGGAGAGATCGCACAGCCACTCACGGGTTTCGCGCGCAGCCTTGCTCGCCGCAGCGGCAATTTTTCCGTGTTCCGATTCCAGCACCAGAATTTCGAAGGCGAGCGCCCCGTCGACCGCGGATCGCGCATCGGCCGAGAGGTTGGCAATGGCCGCCAGGGCCGCGCGGCTGAGAGCCAGCGCGCACCGGGCCGCGGCGTCACCGCCACGTTCAGGGCGCGCGGCATCGCTGGCGCCAAGACGGAATTCCGGCATCACAATCCTCGAACTTTCGTTTGGACGCCCCGGCTGGGATAGGTCAGCGCGGCTGTGCGTCGAAGGGCGCGCGCTCTGGGTTGGAAGCAGGAACTAAGAGAGGTTTTAACCTTGACGATGGGCCAGGTCAAGAATTCCAGTGCAAATGCACTTAGCAAAAACGCACGCAAATTGTCGCACCCTGAACCAGGGCCGGCGCGCGAGGCCGCCCCCCTTTGGTGCAAGCGCGCCTTGTGCGAATGATCGGAATGACGTGAGATGCGGCGATGACCAAATCCCCCCGAAAGATCGAGCGTGGCCCCGATAGCTCTGTCGACGAGGCCGGGGAATTTCCCACCGATGTACCGGAATACTTTTTCTACCTGTTGTTCCAAGCCGTGCGTCACCGGGACCTGACCTTTGACTCGGCGCTGGCGCCGGTCGGCTTGACGCTGCATCGTTGGCGTACCCTGTCGATCATTCGCCGGCTCGAAGCGTGCACGATGAGCGAGCTGGCGCGCTATTCGACAATTGACCGCACCACCCTGACGCGGGCCGTAGATCACCTGGTCACCGAAGGCCTGGTGATGCGCTCGACGCCGCCCAAAGACCGCCGCCAAGTAACGCTGGCCCTTACGCCACAAGGAGAGGACGTCTATCTCTCCGCCGTGGATCTGCTGATGGACTACAATCGGCAGGCCCTCTGCGGGGTCGCCGACGAGACCCGGCGCGAATTGTCGCGGGCCCTGCGGACCATCATTCGCAACATCCTATCGGATGCCGACTGGGCCGAGGATATCGTCAATTTCGGTCCCAGCGACCGGGCCCGGCAGATGGCCATGAGCGATAAGGCGAAGTCAGAGCAGACGCCGTTTGGCCCGAACCGCCGCTTCAGATCCGCCCGGTAGAAGCCCCTAGAAGGCCTCCCATTCGCCGGTGACCGGTTCGGAACGCACCGCTGCTCCGCTGCGGCTGGTGTGCTTCATCGAGGTGACCGTGCGCACCGGCAACGGGCCGCGTGCGGGGCCGCCGCCGCCGGAGACCTGAAACCGGCCGATGAGAGCGGCCAGCCCCTCGGCCTCGCGCGCCAGGGAATGGCTGGCGGCGGTGGTTTCCTCGACCATCGCGGCGTTCTGCTGGGTCACCTGGTCCATCTGGTTGATGGCGGTGTTGACCTCGTGCAGAGCGGTGGCTTGTTCGCGCGCCGAGGCGGCGATCTCCCCGACCAGGGCATTCATCTGAGCCACGGTGACGCCGATGGATGACAGGGCCACACCGGTCTGGGTGACCAGTTCGACGCCTTCACCGACCTGTCGGCTGGAGGCGCTGATCAGGGTCTTGATCTCCTTGGCGGCGTCGGCCGAGCGCTGGGCCAAAGCCCGCACTTCAGAGGCGACAACGGCGAAGCCGCGGCCGGCTTCGCCGGCTCGCGCGGCTTCAACGCCGGCGTTGAGAGCCAACAGATTGGTCTGGAAAGCGATCTCTTCGATGATGCCTATGATGTTGCTGATCTGGCGTGACGATTCCTCGATCGCGCTCATCGCTTCGGTAGCTCGACGCACGACTTCACCAGATCGGTCAGCCTCGGTCCTGGCGCTGTCGGCCACCTCACGGGCCTGGGAGGCGCCTTCAGCGGACTTGCGAACCGTGGCGGTGACTTCATCGAGGGCCGCCGCGGTTTCTTCCAGACTGGCGGCCTGCTGTTCAGTACGGCGCGACAGGTCGTCGGCCGCGGATGAAATCTCGCCGGAACCGCCGTGAATGCCGCGCGCCGTGCCCACTACGGATACCAGGGTCTCCTCAAGACGGCCCATGGCGGTGTTGAAGTCACGCCGAAGCTGTTCGTACTGGTCCGGAAATGCCTGATCGAGGCGGCTAGTCAGGTTGCCTTCAGAAAGGTCGGAAAGACCCCTGGCGAGAGAGGAGACGACCAGATCACGGGCAGCCTCTTCGGCGGCCCTTCGGGCTTCGTTTTCTTTGCGTTCGGCTTCGACCTGCTCGCGCTGGTCGGCAGCCTCCAACTCGGCCTGACGCTGCGCCACGGCCTGCTTGAAGCTGTCGAGGGCGCGGGACATCTGGCCGATCTCGTCACCCCGGTCGGCGTGGGGCGGCACGACGGAAAGGTCGTTCTCGGCCAGGCGTGTCAAGGCGGTGGTGACATCGATGATCGGGCGCACGAGCACGTTGCGCGCCATCCAGATCAGAAGGCCTGCGAAGGCAACGGCCACGGCCATGATCGCCATCATCAGCATCTGCGCGAACTTCGCGGCTGACTTTGCATTGTCTGACGCTGCGGTGGCGACGCTTTCGATCTTATCGGTGGCGTCTCCCATGCCGCCTTCGAGCTTGCTGAACAGGCCGGCGAAGGCGGCGAAACGAGCATCAGCCTCGGTGGGATTGGTCGCGGCCAGCTCGACCATCTGCTCGGCGCCCGCGATGTAGGCGTTCAGATCAGAATCGATCGCGGCCAGGGCGGCCTTCGTGGCGGGATCGGTGGCGAGGGTTTTGTTTTCATTCACGTCGGCGCGGAAGCGGTCCGCGTGTTCCTTCAGGTCCGCCCGGACTTCGGTCATCGGCAGGCCGGCCGCGCCGGTACGCAGCGCGTTCAGCACATCGGCGCGCAGGGCGTCGTGCATCATGTCGGCGTCCATGTGGCCGCGCAGGACCTTGGCGGAGTTTTCGGCATTGGAGAGCGCCCCGGTCAGGTGAAACGCCACCCACAGTCCCGAGCCCGAAGCCATCGCTCCGATGAGGAACACCGCCGCCCCCGCGGCCATGACCTTCTGATTGATAGACGACAATTTGATCACCTGAATCTCCACCGTGCGAGCGGCGGACGCTAACCATCATTTCTTGCCCAACGTTTAAGTCTGGGAATTTCGTGGGAATCCGTGAGACTCAGCAAGAGTTCGTGGCTGCGGCGCTGAACTGGGCGAGTGAAGCCAAGGAATGATTGGGTTAGCGCTGACTCTGGATGTCTCGAGAAGAGAATGGATTGATTGGGAAGAGCTGTAAGAGGCGCGATTGTTGATACTGATGGCACATGATTCCCAGACTTAACCCTGTATTAGTGGTCGTCAGCCAGGCTCCGTGGGCTTTCCGACAGAGGATCCTCACATGAGCGTCAGCGCGACGTTGAACGGGCGTGCGCCCTGGTTGAAGCTCGCGATCTGCGCGGCGGGCGTGATGGCGCTTGGCGCCCTGGCCGGCCCAGCCTGCGCCGGAGAAGCCGCCATGGATGTCACGGTCGAGTATACGGCCGACGTGATGGCGGTTGCTGAAGGCGGCGTCGATCGCGGTGTGAACTGCCTCGACAACATCGACTTCACCGCCGAGATTGACCTTGAGAAGGCCATGAGCTGGCCCGGAGCGAGCCTGACACTCCGGCTGCTCGGCAATGCCGGCGATCATCCGAACGATTCTGCCGGCGCCATTTCCGGCGTCGACAATATCGAGACAGGCGGTCCGGCGATCCGCCTCTATGAAGCGGCGATCGAGCAAGCCTTCGGAGACAACTTCTCCCTCCGCGCCGGCCTGATCGATTTGAACAGCGACTTCTATGTCACCGCCTCGTCCGCGCAACTACTCGGACCGGCCTACGGCATCGGCAACGAGATCGCCGCGACCGGTGCGGCGGGCCCGTCAATTTTCCCGTCCACGGCCCTGGCGGCGCGGCTGAACGCGAAGTTCGGTGAGAACGGGTATATCCGCTTTGGCGTCTTCAATGCCCGGGCGGGAGACCCCGGTGACGATGGTGGTGTGGATTTCAGTTTCGATTCCGGTCTGAT
Organism: Caulobacteraceae bacterium; assembly: GCA_046349475.1. Taxonomy (GTDB): domain Bacteria; phylum Pseudomonadota; class Alphaproteobacteria; order Caulobacterales; family Caulobacteraceae; genus Acaudatibacter. The sequence goes on from JAXMCG010000001.1 coordinate 113,105, forward strand.
CCTGATCGCCGAGGCGGGCTGGGGAGGCCCGACCCGCCTCGCGGCCGGCGCCTGGCGCTATACCCAGCAGCAGGACGATATTCGGGACACCGACGGCCTTGGCAATCCGCTGCGGCGCACCGCCCAGGGTTTCTATGTACTGGGCGAGCAGCGCGTGTTCGGGGATGGAGAAGGCCGAACTGGGACAGCGTTCGTCCGCTACGGGGCCTCCGAAGGCAAGACGACGCCGTTCAATAGCACATTCACGGCCGGCCTGCAGGTGACCTCGGTGTGGGGAAGCCGCCCGGACAGCGCCTTCTCCATCGGCTTCCAGCGTAATGATTTGTCGCGCGGCTTCGTGCTGAACCAGATCGGCGCCGGCGTGAACTCGGGTGATAGCGAGACGATCATCGAGGCGACCTACTCGGACACGCTCTTCTCGCGCATCACCCTGCAGCCGGACGTGCAGTACATCACCCACCCGGGCGCGGACCGCGACGCAGATGGCGAACTGCTGGTCGGCCTGCGCTTGACGGTGGCCCTGGTTCCCTAGGTCTTCTCGGACGTGACGACCTTTTCGATGCGGCGGTCCGGGATGAACCAGATCGCCGCCACGGCCGCATAGATCAGCTTCGCGGCCATCGGCGTGACGAACGCCAGGCCAAAGCCGGTGGCGTAGAGAACGAGGGAAAACCAGCCCTTCACGTCCGCCCCAACGGCCTGCGCCAGCGTCGACGCCGGCCCCTCATGGGCGATGATCAAGCGTGAGAGGATCGTATAGGCGACGGCCGCCAGAATCAGCACGGCGCCATAGGCCGCCACCGGCAGGGACTCCTTGTGATGCTCGCCCATCCAGGCCGTCGCGAAGGGCACCAAGGAAAGCCAGAAGAGCAGGTGCAGGTTGGCCCAGAGGATCGGCCCGGTGACGGAGTGCGTCGCCTGCATCAGGTGGTGGTGATTGTTCCAGTATATTCCGATGTAGATGAAGCTGAGCACGTAGAAGATCAGGGTCGGCACGCTGGTCGCCAGGGCCGCCAGATCGGCGCCTTCGGGCACGTGCAACTCCAGCACCATGATGGTGATGATGACCGCCAGCACCCCGTCGCTGAAGGCTTCCAGCCGCCCCTTGTGCATCTCCGCCTCGCTCTCCCTCGTACAAAACTAGTGGCCGATGGGCTGGACGGTGTCGAGGGCCCCCGCTTGCGGCGGGGTTCGACCGATCTTAATTTGCAATCAGTTTCGTGGAGGCCGCGCCATGCAGGCGGACATCCGGTCGGGCTGCCCGATCAATCTGACCCTTGAGACGCTGGGTGACCGCTGGAGCCTGATCGTCATCCGCGACGTGATGTTCGGCAATCGGCGCCATTTCCGCGAGCTCCTGGCGCAGTCGGAGGAGAAGATCGCCTCGAACATCCTGGCGGACCGCCTGAAGAAGCTGGTGGAGGCTGGCTTGCTTTCCAAGCGCGAGGACCCGACGCACCGGCAGAAGGCCATCTACAGCCTCACCGAGGCCTCCATTCAGCTCGTGCCCCTGCTGGCCCACATGGGCGCCTGGGGCCGGCGGCACCGGCCGGTGAGCCCCGAACTCTCCATCCGCGCCGAACTGCTTGAAGAAGGTGGGCCGGCCATGTGGGAGGACTTCATGGCGGAGCTGCGCCGCATTCATCTTGGCGCAGCGGGGGAGGGGCGTAGCGTCTTCGCGCAACTGCACGCCGCTTACCAACGGGTCGTGGCCGAACGGGCCAGTCTCTGACGATGTCCGAGAAGGGGCGATGGCTCGCCGGGGTCGTCGAAGATGCGAACTACGAGTTCTCGATTTCGCTACTCCCAACTACGCCAATACTGCCCAAAATCCGCAAGCGTGACCGGGATCGCGCAGAAGCGCTACGCCTCGCCGGCGGCCCAAAACCCTCGCTGAGGGACCGCGCCGTTGCCTTGGCGAATGAGCGTGGCGTCGTGCGGACCCGCGATCTAACGGACATCGGCGTACCTCGCTGCTACCTGGCCCGCATGTGTGAAGAGGGGCTGCTTATAAAGGTTGGCTATGGCCAGTATCGCGCGGCCGATCGTCAGGCGGCCTGATGCATGGGGGACGCTCGCACGGCGCCAAGGAACCATGCCGCAACCAAAAGGAAAGTTTGAACCATTTTGGATGGAAATTCTGCAAACGCGTCGCAATAGCATTCTCTTCCTAGCCTCACTACATTCTTGTCAGCAGCTCCGCCGATCCGAGTCTGTTGTGCGCTCGGACAGTCAAAATCCGGCGCACAGTTCCCATATTGGGTGAGGCGGTTGCTGCTCGGCCGGGCACACATATTCCGGGGGTGCCATGACTGGAGGTAGCCGGAGTCACAGGAGGAGTTCCGGTCCCTGGAAGCACAAATCGAACTGAGACATCTGCGTTTTGCGGTCGCCGCTGCGCATTACCGCAGCTTTCGGCGAGCGGCTGAAGCTCTTGGGGTCAAGCAATCGACTCTGAGCCGCGGCATTTCGCAATTGGAAGAGCGTCTGGGGGTCGTGTTGTTCGAACGAACCAGCGGGGGCGTCCGGCTGACGACGGCTGGTGCAGAAATATTGCGAACGTCCCGTCATCTTGTCGAAACGGTCGATCATATGGCCGCGACCGCCAAGGCCATCGGCAGGGGCGAAGCCGGCAGTCTCACGGTGGGATTCTACACCTCTCTGTCGGCGGGGAACCTGCGGGCCAGCTTGATCGAGTATGCGTCGCGGTTTCCGAAGGTCGAAATCCAGACGTATGAAGGCGCACGCGCATGCCTGTTCGCCGGCGTCGATGCTGGCCGGCTCGATATCGCCATCGTGACGGGTGATCCGATCTCTCGCGAGGGGAAGGTCATGAGTCTTTGGAGCGAGCGCATCATGGTCGCGCTGCCCGAAGGTCACCGATTGGCGGGCAACAACATCGTCTATTGGACCGATCTGAAGGACGAGATCTTCCTTTTCAGCCAGCGTGATCCCGGGCCGGAGATCCAGGACATCTTGCTGGCGAAGCTCGCCGCGCCAGGCGAGCGGCCCAAGGTCATCAGTCACGATGTCACCCGCGAGAACATCAAGAGCCTCGTGGGAGCGGGCTTCGGCGTCAGCCTGATGTGCGAAGCCTGCGTAGGGGCCTCTTATACAGGCGTAGTCTACCGTGAGGCGCGGGACGGAATCGGCCCGAGCCGGATCAACTACGCGGCCTATTGGCAGCGCGACAACGACAATCCGGCGCTGGCGGGTTTCATCAACCTGCTGCAAGAGCGCTATCCCTCGCTGCCTGCAGGCGACTGACGCGGCCGGCGCGCCTTCGCGAAGCCGCGATCGGTGGCCATGAATCTCTCCACCATAGGGACGATCAACTTAGCCGGGTCACTTACCGGATGGCCGGTCTCGCGGGCCAAAATCTCCGCGTAAGCGACCAAGTCGCGATGAACGGTCGCTGGAAATTCGATCACGAGCTTGATCGGTTTGTCGTCGGCGACCACCCCGAGCTTCAGCTTTGCCATGTCAGCCTCCGTAGGGTTCGAGGACGAGGTCGCGGGTGACGATGACGCGAACGGGGAACCCGGGACGGATCGTCAAGGTCGGGGCGATGTTCAACTGGCGGCGAACGATCTGCTGACCGGCATCGTTGATGGTGTCCTGCCCGCCGTTGCGGATCGCCTGGATCAGGCGATCGTCGTCGTTGGTGGCGAGCTCGGCCCCGATGCTCAGCAGCGTGGACAAGCCCGCCGCTTTGGCCAGATCCCACCAGTGATAGTCGACGCCGTCCTGAAGGCCGGCATAACCTTCGGCATCAGCGCCAGGTTGACGCTCGAGCACGATTGAGCGGCCGTTCGGGAAAATCAGCCGGTTCCAGACCAGCAGCACGCGGTTTTGGCCGAACTGAACATTGTTGTCGTATTGGCCAATGATGCGGGTGCCCTGGGGGACAAGGAGGATGCGACCCGTCGGGCTGTCATAGAGGTTCTCTGTCACTTGCGCGGTGATCTGGCCCGGAAGATCGGAGCGGATGCCGGTGATGAGCGCGGCGGAGATCACGGCGCCCGCCTGCAGGATGTTCGGCGACGCCGGAGCCGCGATGCGATCGGGCGCGACGGTGCGCCGATCGGCGGCGGCGTTGAGGAAGGCGTTTTGCCGATCCTGGGCCGTCGGCGTCGCCGGAGGCGGCGCGAGACCGAGCCCGGTGAGATTCGGGATGGCCGGGGCTACGGCGCCAGTTGACGCCGCGGGCGCCGGACTGGCCGTGCGGGTCTCGGTCGCGGCGAACAGGCGCGCGGTTCGTGCCGACTCCAATTCTTGGAGCCGGCGTTGCTCCTCCGCGCTGAGGCCAGGATTGGGGGCGGCCACGCCTGGCGTGGGAACGGGTTGGCCTCTGTTCTGAGCGCCGAGCATCGGTCGGCCGAGGTCGCCGGGAAGTGGCGGGCCAAGCTGCGGCACACCGCTATAATCGCGCGGCAGACCGGCGATGCCGTCAGCGGTTGGACGGTTCTCGGTCGAGTAGAGTTCCTCGTTCGGACGACCGCCATCGCGAGTCCTGAAGCGCATAGACGAGCGCGCCGCCGATCCCGACGCTGGCGAGTAGGCCTCAGACCTGCCAGCACCTTCCGCGACAGGCGGGTGACGCGCGGCGGCTCCGCGCGCAGCCGCATTGGCGCGGGACCGGCAGGCTCGCCGGTCAGCGGCCGGGCCTCGTCGTCTGGCCCTTCGTCGTTCCGGGGCTCGGACTCGCTCTCGATGCGGGCCTCCCGTCGGTGCGCACGATACGGACGCGCCTCTGGCGGTCACCGGAGCCAAAGCGCAGTTCGGCGGCCGCGAAGAGCCGGTCGACGATCATGTGATGGCCGCGAACGCGGTAGTTCACCAGCTCGGACGTATTGCCCTCGGGGCCGACGACAAAGAGCGGCGGCATCTCGCCTGGCCGATGCCGCGCGGGAATTCGATGAAGACTTGGCGGCCGTCGTCGAAGGCGCGCAGCGGCCGCCAGGGCGCGCGGTCCCCATCGATCGCATAGCGGAAGTTGACGTTGGCGAGGTCGACGCCGGATGCGACCGGTTGCGCGGCCTGGGCCTCGGCGTTCTGCCGTCGCAGCGCGATGAGTTGATCCTGCGGATACTGCCAGGAGACCGAGGCCATGTAGGTCCGCTCGGTCGAACGCAGCTCCATATGGTAGGTGCGCAGGTTCGTGTTGATGACGAGGTTGGTCATCAAATCCGGACGGGTCGGCTTGACCAGGATGTGAACCTGCAACGTCGGCCCGGCGCCGCTCTGCGTGTCGCCGATGATCCAGCGCACCGTGTCGCCGGCTGCGACTGGCCCGGAGCCGACGAGCTGTTCGCCAGGCTGCAGCGCGATGTCAGTGATCTGCCCGACGGCGGTGTAGACCTGATAGAGGGCGCCTTGCGTGAACGGATAGACCTGCATCGAGTTGATGAAGCCGTTTCGCACGGGCTGGATGCGGGCCGCGGCGTTCGCCTGATTGACGCGTGCCGTCGGGTCGGTTGGTTCGGGTGTCGATCGGGACGGCTCGACGCGCTGCATTTGTCCGGGCAGCGGCAGCGGCCGCGGTATCTCGACGACGGTCACCGGCGCGGGCGGATCGACCGTCTGCACCGCTGGCGCGGCGTTGTCGTAGGAGATCTCCGGTGGCGGATTGGTGGTGGCGCAGCCGGCGAGCGCCGTCGTTGCCAGCATGAGGATCGGCAATGCTCTTCTGCGCAAAGCCGGGACTGCGGAAATGTGCGAAGCCGGGTTTCCGGCTTTACGGAAAGACGGCTTCATTGACCAAGCTCCCGTGACCAGTTGATTGCGTTGACGTAAATGCCGAGCGGGTTCGCCCTGAGCCGGTCGGCATTGCGCGGGACCTGGACGACGATCGTCAGGATCGCTGTCCAGCGTTCGGTCGTGGCGAGCTGGCCGTTCTCGTAACGACGTTCGATCCACGCGACGCGGAAGCTGTCCGGGGATGCGCGGATGACGCTGGAGACTTCGATGGCGATCTGCTGGCGGCCGACCTTGGTGAAGGGGTCGTTGGCGCGCGCATAGTCATTGAGCGCAGCCGCGCCCCGATCGGTCGTGAAGTCGTAGGCCCGCAGCCAGTTCTGCCGAACGATGATCGCGTCGGCGGGGATCGAGCGGACCTGCTCGATGAATCGCGCGAGGTGAAAGGCGATCTGGGGGTCGGTCGGGCGATAGTCGGCAACAGCCGGCGCCACGGCCTGGGCCTGGCCGAGCCGGTCGACCTGCACCACCCAGGGCACGATCGTGCCGCGCGCCGATTGCCAGACCAGCGCGGCGGCGAAGCCGGCCGATAGAATCAACGAGCCGAACGCCATGAGCCGCCAGTTCTTCGCCTGGACACGCGAGGCCCCGATGCGCTCGTCCCAGACCTGCGCAGCGCGCTGGTAAGGCGTCTCGGGTTCGATGGCTTTGCCGTAGTGGGTGGAAGGTCGTTTGAACATCAGCGGTCCCCTTCGGAGAGATTGACGGAGGAGCCGCCGCCATGGGCGTCGCCGGAGCGGACGGCGTGGGCAGTGGCCTGGACGGCGTGGGTCACCCGCTGCGAGCGGCGCATGCGCTTCGCCCAGTCCGGCGGCCCGCCCGCGGGTGAGGTGGCGGTTGAACCGCCACCGTCTCCGGCCGCGTCACCGCCGACCGAACCCATCGTCGAGGAACCGCCGGTGGCTTCGAACGCGGCCTTACCGCCGGCATCAAAGCTCGAGCGCATGCTGTCGGTGGCGCGAGAGGCGGCACGGCGGAACGGCGACACGGCCGCGCTACCGCCGGCTCGGGCGACGCCAGCGAGCCCCGATGCAACGCCGCTGGCGCCCGAATGGCCCGCGGCGCCGAGGCTGTAGGCTGTGGATGCTCCGCCAGCCATTGCGGCGCCGCCGCGGGCGGCTGCGGCAGCACCTCCGGCAAGGGCGGCACCGCCGGACGCGACCGCGCCGACCGCACCGGCGCCGGCGGCGACCATGCCGCCCGCGGCGAGGCCCGTGCCGACCGCCGCGCCGGCGCTGAGCTGCGGGCCGCCCGAGACGATACCGCTGGCGATGCCGGGGCCGAAGATGCCGAGGCCGAGCAGCGACAGCGCGGCGAGCACGATCGCCATCGCCTCGTCGATGGAGGGCGTCGCGCCGCCGAAGCCGGCGGTGAATTCGGAGAAGAGCGTCGAGCCGATGCCGATGATGACGGCGAGCACGAGCACCTTGATGCCAGAGGAGATGACGTTGCCCAGCACTCGCTCGGCCATGAAGGCGGACTTGCCGAACAGGCCGAAGGGGATCAGCACGAAGCCGGCGAGCGTCGTGAGCTTGAATTCGATGAGCGTGACGAAGAGCTGGATGGCGAGGATGAAAAAGGCGAGCAGCACCAGCGCCCAAGCCAGGAACATGCAGGCGATCTGGATGAAGTTCTCGAAGAACGACCAGTAGCCCATCAGGCCGGAGATCGATTCCAGGAGCGGGCGGCCGGCATCGAGGCCGGTCTGCGCCACCTTGCCGGGGCGCAGCAGGTCGGCGGTTGTGAAGCCCGTGCCGCTGGCCTTGAGGCCAAGGCCGGCGAAGCTCTCGAAGACTATACGGGCGAGATTGTTCCAGTTGCCGATGATGTAGGCGAAAACGCCGACAAACAGCGTTTTCTTCACCAGCCTCGCGAAGATGTCGTCGTCGCCGCCCCACGACCAGAAGAGCGCGGCCAGCGTCACGTCGATTACGATCAGCGTCGTGGCGATGAAGGCGACTTCGCCGCTCAGCAGGCCGAACCCGGAATCGATGTAGCGGGTGAAGACTTCGAGGAAATGGTCGATGACGCCGGTGTTGCCCATGGTGCTACCGCGTCTCGGCCGGCGAGGCCGGAGCTGGCTGGGGGTGAGGCGCTGCTTCCGCCGGCGAGTGCGGAGCGGGCGCGGCCTTCGGCAAGTGCTCGGCTGGTCGAGCGCCGGGGGCGAGAAAGCGGTTGCGGTTCTCCGCCCAGGCCCGCAGGCAGGCAGGATCACGCGGCCCGGCTTCGCCGAGTGCCTGGCAGCGGAACAGCTCGTCGCGCAGCGGGTCGGATGGAGCCGTGTTCGGCCGCGAGGACGCCCAGCTTTCCGCCGGCTCTTCGTTCCGGCTCATCTCGATCGCGGTCGCGGTAACCGCGATCGCCACGAACACCACGGCGCCGAGACGGGCGAGCATCTTGCCGTCCATGGCCGCGCCCTCAATTGCCGCTATTCGGGAACATGCGGGCGTTGCCCGCCTGATAGCCGCTGCCGGGGGTGAGAAACCGGCGGCGCTGCTCGCGGCCCTGTTCGGCAGCCGCGGCCCGTTCCGCCTCGGAGAGCGCCTGTGCGCGGCCGTTCGCTGCGACGACGGCCGTGAGGTCGGCGAGCTGCTGCGCCTGAAGCGCGAGGAGCTGGTTGCCGGCCTGCGTCGCCTGCAGTGCGCCCGTGGCCCCCTGGCTGCGGCCGATCAGCGAGGACATCTCGGCGCGATTGGTGTCGATGTTGCCGACGACGCCGGCCTGCACCCGCATCGCGTCCTGCAGGCCGCCGACCGTGTTTTGCCAGCGCTCGCGCGCCTGGGCGATGAGCTGCTGATCTGAGGCCGACATTGAGGCGTTGCCGTAGGTGGTCTGGAACGCCTGATCGATGTTCTGGACGTCGTAGGCGATGCGCTGTGCCTGGCTCAGAAGCTGTTGGGTGCGCTGGACCGACTGCTGGAGTTGCTGGAGCGACGAATAGGGCAGGCTCGCTAGGTTGCGCGCCTGGTTGATCAGCATGGTCGCCTCGTTCTGAAGCGAGGTGATCTGGTTGTTGATCTGCTCAAGCGCGCGGGCGGCCGACAGCACGTTCTGGACGTAGTTGGTGGGGTCATAGACGACCCACTGTGCCGCGGCTGGCGTGGCGAGGATCGGCGAGAGCGCGAGCGGCGCGGTGAGAAGAACCGCGGCGACGCGCCCCACGCGCGAGCGGGAATGAACGGAACGGGTCATGAGCGTACCTCCGGATCAGGTTGGGGGATGACGTTGGTGAGATCGGCGATGAGGTCGGCCGCCCAGGCGAGCCGGTTCTCAGCGAGCCATTCGTGGAGGAAGCCGTCGGTGCCGCTGCGGGCATGCACCGCGGCGATCAGCGCCTGGTGCTGTTTCGAGGAGGCGGCGCAGAGCGCGAGGGCGACGTCAGAGAGCCCCAGCTCGAACAGGCGATTGCCGCGCCGCGACTGGCAGTAGTAGTCGCGTTTGGGCATGGCCCGCGCCAGGATCTCGATCTGGCGGTCGTTCAACCCGAACCGGCGATAGATCGCGGTGATCTGCGGCTCGATCGCGCGCTCGTTCGGCAGCAGGATGCGGGTCTGGCAGCTTTCGATGATGGCGGGCGCGATCACCGAGCCGTCGATGTCGGAGAGCGACTGGGTGGCGAAGATGACGCTGGCGTTCTTCTTGCGCAGCGTCTTGAGCCATTCGCGGAGCTGTCCCGCGAACCCTTCATCGTCGAGGGCAAGCCAGCCTTCATCGACGATCAGCAGCGTGGGCCGACCGTCGAGCCGGTCTTCGATGCGGTGGAAGAGATAGGCGAGGACGGCAGCGGCAGCGCCGGTCCCAATCAGGCCCTCGGTCTCGAACGCTTGGACCGAGGCTTCGCCGAGATGTTCGGCTTCGGCGTCGAGCAGGCGACCATAGGGGCCGCCGACGCAGAATGGCCGCAGGGCCTGCTTGAGGTCGTTCGACTGGAGCAGAACCGACAGGCCGGTCAGCGTGCGTTCGCCGATCGGCGCGGAGGCGAGCGAGGACAGCGCCGACCAGAGATGCTCCTTCACTTCCGGCGTGATGGGGACGCTCTCCCGCCCAAGGATCGCGATCAGCCAGTCTGCCGCCCAGGCGCGTTCGGCGACGTCATCGATCCGGGCCAGCGGTTGGAGCGATACGCTGTCGTCAGCGCCTTCGGTGAGCCCGCCGCCGAGATCATGCCAGTCGCCGCGCATGGCGAGCGCCGCCGCCCGGATCGAGCCGCCGAAATCGAAGGCGAACACCTGAGACCGTTCGTAGCGGCGGAACTGCAGCGCCATCAGCGCCAGCAGCACCGACTTGCCGGCGCCGGTCGGCCCGACGATCAGCGTGTGGCCGACGTCGCCAACATGGATGGAAAGCCGGAACGGGGTCGAGCCTTCGGTTTTGCCGAAGAGCAGTGGGGGCCCTGCCAGATGCTCGTCCCGTTCCGGTCCCGCCCATACCGCCGAAAGCGGGATCATGTGGGCGAGATTCAATGTGTTGATCGGGGGCTGGCGGACATTGGCGTAGACATGGCCGGGCAGCGAGCCGAGCCAGGCGTCCACCGCATTGATCGTCTCGGGCATCGCGGTGAAGTCGCGGCCCTGGATGACCTTCTCGACCATCCGCAGCTTCTCGGCGGCGATGCGCGGATCATCGTCCCAGACAGTGATCGTCGCGGTCACATAGGCCTGGCCGGCATAGTCCGCGCCCAGCTCCTGCAACGCCATGTCGGCATCGGCCGCCTTGTTTGACGCATCGGTGTCCACGAGGACGGAGGCCTCGTTCGTCATCACCTCCTTCAAGATGGCGGCGATCGATTTGCGCTTGGCAAACCATTGCCGCCGGATCTTGGTCAGCAGTTTGGTGGCGTCGGTCTTGTCGAGCAGCACGGCCCGCGTCGACCAGCGATAGGGAAATGCCAAGCGGTTAAGCTCGTCGAGGATGCCCGGCGTGGTTGCGGTCGGGAAGCCGACGATGGTGAGGATGCGGATATGCGCGTCGCCGAGCCGGGGCTCCAACCCGCCGGTCAGCGGCTGATCGGCCAGCAGTGCATCGAGATACATCGGTGTTTCGGGCACACGGACCCGATGCCGCTTCGTCGAGACCGTCGAATGCAGATAGGTCAGCGTCTCGCTGTCATCGAGCCAGGCGCATTCCGGCATGAAGGCGTCGATGAGCTGGAGGATGCGATCGGTGCGGTCGGCGAAGCCGCGCAGGATCTCGTGCGCATCGACGCCGGCATGATCGCGGCCCTCATAGAGCCAGGTTTCTGCCCGCGCAGCGTCCTCGGCTGGCGGCAGATAGAGGAACGTGACGAAGTAGCTAGACTCAAAATGCGCGCCGGCTTCCTCGAAGTCGGCCTTGCGTTCGGCGTCGACCAGGGCGGACGCGCTGTCGGCGAACATGCTGGCCGGATAGGTCGCGGCGCCATGGCGTTGCGCTTCGACGAAGATCGCCCAGCCAGAGCCAAGGCGACGGAAGGCATTGTTGAGCCGGCCGGCGACGGCGACCAGCTCGGCTGGCACAGCGCTATCGAGGTCGGGGCCGCGGAAGCGCGCGGTGCGCTGCAGGCTGCCGTCCTTGTTGAGCACGATGCCTTCGCCGACCAGCGCGACCCAGGGGAGGAAGTCGGCGAGCCGGGTGTTGCGGTTGCGATATTCGGCGAGGTTCATCATCGTCGTCGCTCCTCAAACCGACAGGTGGCCGGGGATGCGCAGATGCTTGCGCACGACTTCGACGAACTGCGGATCGCGCTTGGCGGCCCAGACGGCTGCGAAGTGACCGATGGCCCAGAGCCCCAGGCCGACTAGCCAGAGGCGGAGGCCAAGCCCGAGCGCGGCGGCGAGCGTGCCGTTGAGGATCGCGATCGAGCGCGGAGCGCCGCCGAGCAGGATCTGCTCGGTCAGCGCCCGATGGACCGGGACTGAGAAGCCCGGCGGCTCGCCGCCATGGTCCGCGCCGTCGGCCATCAGACGAGCGCCCCGCCGCCGAATGAGAAGAACGACAGAAAGAAGCTGGATGCGGCGAAGGCGATGGACAGACCGAAGACGATCTGGATCAGCTTACGCGCGCCGCCCGACGTGTCGCCGAAGGCGAGCGTCAGACCGGTGATGATGATGATCATCACGGCGATGATCTTGGCGACCGGTCCCTCGATGGATTCGAGGATCGACTGCAGAGGAGCCTCCCACGGCATCGAGGAGCCGGAGGCGTGGGCGGCGGGCGCGAGCGCGAGCGAGACGAAGGTGACGGATACCGCCGTCGCGATATGGCGGCGGAAACGCAGGGCATGTTGGATCATGATGGATCTCCTGTGAGGGGCTGGCTTGCGGGGGTGACGCGGTAGTCGCCGTCGGGGCCGAGCCCCTCGATGCGGGCGAGCTCGGCGAGCTGAAAGAGGTGGCCGCGGCCCACAGGACCGCGACAAGATCGATCGTCTCGGCGATCAGGGCGCGCGGGACCGTGACGACGGCTCTGGATGAGCTTGCCCAGGCGGCGCAGCGCGCCGATGGCGGTGTCGGCGTGGATCGTTCCGATGCCGCCGGGGTGGCCGGCGCCCCAGGCCTTGAGCAGATCGAGTGCTTGGCGCCTCGCGCACCTCGCCGATCGGAATGCGATCAGGCGCAGGCGCAGCGAGGAACGCATTTCCATATCCGAGAGCGAGACGACGCCGTCCTTCGTGCGCATCGCCACGAGGTCGGCTGCGTATTGCAGCTCGCGGGTGTCCTCGATCAGCACCACGCGGTCGGAGGTCTTGACACCCGGCGTTGCGGATTGGTGAGAGTGGTTCTTGCCGGTCGAGGTGCCACCGGCGACGAGGATGTTGCGCCGGTCGGCGACAGCGACCCGCAGCGCCTCGGCTTGGCCCGCGCCTATGATGCCGGCCGCGACATAGTCGTCGAGGGTGAAGACGGCGACGGCGGGTCGGTGGATAGCGAAGGCCGGGGCGGCGACGACCGGCGGCAAAGTCCTCGAACTGCTCTCCCGTTTCCGGCAGCTCGGCCGAGACGCGCGGGGCGCCCGGATGGACCTCCGCGCCGACATGGTGAGCGACGAGGCGAACGATCCGCTCACCGTCGGCCGGCGAGAGCCGCTCACCCGTATCGGAGAGCCCTTCGGAAAGCCGGTCGATCCAGAGCCGCCCATCGGGGTTGAGCATCACCTCGACGATCGCGGGATCTTCCAGAAACTGGGCGATCGCCGGCCCGAGGGCCGTGCGCAGCATGCGCGCGCCGCGAAGGATCGCCTCCGATTTCTGGTGAGTGGCCGCCACGTCGTCCCCGTTCTCTTGCGTGACCGCGATGTGCGGCCCTGGATCGGGGTGAGTAGAAGAGGCAGAATTCAGGGCATGACAACAACCGAAATGTGGTCGTCGTACTGTGGCGTACAAAGACAGGGGAACGGCGGTAGTGATATTTACTTGCGAAGACTGCGTGAGCGACTATTCCGCATCGCGCGCGGGGCTGAGGTCTTCCGAAATTTCCTGCCGCAGCTTCGGCCCGTTTGCGAGTCGACGGCCGAGCGCGGCGATGAACGCCTCGTAGCGTTCGCCAGCCTTGGCGCGGGCGGCCTGCGCGGCGGGTTCCGGCAAGGCCGGCGTCGTCTGAAGCCAGAAGCGCACGAAGATCGCCAGCGTTTCGACGGCGATGCCGACGTCGCGTTCCATGCGGGTCATGCGCCGGTCGATCTGGTCGAGCCGCTTAGTGATCGCCGCCTCCTGGCGCTCAGCCGCGTCAGGCGACAGGAAGGACGCGATGCCAGCCTCGGCAACCAGCGACAGGGAATGGCCGCGCCGCGCGGCATGTGCCGAAAGGGCCTTCATGACCTCAGGCTCGAGATAGACGGAGAGCCGCTGCTTCTTCGGTGATTTCGTCATGGTGCGGGTCCTACAGCTCAATGCCGTCGCCGGGATCGAGCGAAGCCTGGCGCGCGACCTGCCGCATGGCGTCCCGCATGCGGCTAGTGCGGGCGACATCTTCGTCGGCGTCGTCTGCCGGATCGATCTCGAACTCGTTCTCGATCGGCGCGTTCTTCTCGATCGGCTGCACGCGGTTCAGCTCGGGCTGGCGGCGGCGCTCGGATTCGGTTGTGTCCTCATCATCGGGGCTGACTGCCGGCGCGGCGGTCGGGATCTCGGGCGTCGGCGGCAGAGCCAGATTGCTCCGGTCATCTGTCGACGCCCGCTTCGATTTGACGTGTGCCGGCGGCGGCAATATCCGCTCCTGGAACCGCCTATCCTCATAGTAGCGGGCCTTCTTCGCCCGGATCGGCGGCGTACCGGCGACCATGACGATCTCGTCGGACGGAGGGAGCTGCATGATCTCGCCGGGGGTGAGCAACTGCCGGGCCGTCTCGGAGCGCGACACCATCATGTGGCCCAGCCAGGGAGAGAGCCGGTGCCCTGCATAGTTTTTCATCGCCCGCATCTCGGTCGCGGTGCCGAGCGCGTCGGACACGCGCTTGGCCGTCCGCTCGTCATTGGTCGCAAAGCTGACCCTCACATGGCAATTGTCGAGGATCGAATTGTTCGGCCCGTAGGCCTTCTCGATCTGGTTGAGCGATTGGGCGATGAGGAAGCTCTTGAGCCCATACCCCGCCATGAACGCCAAGGCGGACTCGAAGAAGTCGAGCCGGCCGAGCGCCGGGAACTCGTCGAGCATGAGCAGCAGTCGATGGCGTCCGCCCTTGGCCTGCAGGTCCTCTGTAAGGCGTCGACCGATCTGGTTGAGGATCAGGCGGATCAGCGGCTTGGTGCGGTTGATGTCGGAGGGCGGCACCACGAGGTAGAGCGTGGTCGGGTCCTTGCCACCGACGATGTCAGTGATGCGCCAGTCGCAGCGCCGCGTGACCTCGGCGACAACGGGATCACGATAGAGGCCCAGGAACGACATGGCGGTGCTGAGCACGCCGCTGCGTTCGTTGTCCGACTTGTTCAGCAGCTCCCGCGCTGCGCTGGCGATGACAGGATGCGGCCCGGCCTCGCCGAGGTGCGCGGTCTTCATCATCGCGGCGAGCGTCGACTCGATCGGGCGTTTCGGATCGGAGAGGAAGGCGGCGACGCCGGCCAGCGTCTTGTCGGCCTCGGCATAGAGGACATGCAGGATCGCACCGACAAGCAATGCGTGGCTCGTCTTCTCCCAGTGGTTCCGCTTCTCGAGCGAACCCTCCGGGTCGACCAGGATGTCGGCGATGTTCTGCACGTCGCGGACCTCCCATTCCCCTTTCCGGACCTCCAGTAGCGGATTGTAGGCGGCGGACTTCGGATTGGTCGGGTCGAACAGCAGCACGCGGCCGTGCCGGGAGCGGAAGCCGGCTGTCAGCGTCCAGTTCTCGCCCTTGATGTCGTGGACGATGGCCGAGCCCGGCCAGGTCAGCAGCGAGGGCACGACCAGGCCGACGCCCTTGCCGGAACGGGTCGGCGCGAAGCAGAGCACGTGCTCGGGGCCGTCATGGCGGAGATAGTCGCGATCGAGCTTGCCGAGTACGACACCGTCGGCGCCGAGCAAGCCGGCGGCCCGAACTTCGTCAGCCCGAGCCCAGCGCGCCGAGCCATAGGTCTCGACGTTCTTCGCCTCGCGCGCTCGCCAGACCGACATGCCGATTGCGACCGCGATGGAGATGAAGCCGCCGGACGCGGCGATATAGGCACCCTCGACGAAGATCGGCGGGGCGTATGCGTCGTAGAAGTACCACCAGGGGAAGAACGACCACGGATAGTAGATCGGCCAACCGGCCAGATCGAACCATGGCTGCCCGAGCTGCGCCTGGAAGCCGAGACGCCACGCCGTCCATTGCGTGGCCGCCCAGGTCGTGAACAGCACGATCATGAAGACGGTGAGGATCTGACCCCAGAGGATTTTCGTCGCTGACATGGCGCGGCTCCTTTCTGATTGCGGCTACAAGCCGAGACCGCGCTTGCGGGCAAAGCTCCAATCGACCCCGCCGTCGCCGCGGGCGACGCCGGAAACATGCTGACCGAGATGGCGTTCGAGGGATGGCGACCAGGGCACGAGCTGGAAGCCAAGGCCGTCGTCGATCATGGCGAAGCGGCCGGAGGCGAGCGCGATGCGCTGCCGATAGGCGCCGGCGACATACTCGCCAGTCCCGGCCTTGGAGAACGGACGCCCCGTCTCGGACGAGAGCTTCTCGCCGAGCGCCTCGACTTCACGCTGGCGCAGCGTGTCGATCAGGTTGCGGGCGAAGATGACGCTGTGGCCTTGGCGTTCCGCCAGACGCTGCTCGATCAGATGCGCAGCGCGGCGATCCATGGCGTCGCGAACCTCTGCACCGAAGCCGCCGCCACCTAGCGCCACGGGCTCGCGGGCGATCGCCTGCCGGTCGAGCCAGGTGGCGCCGGTCGCGGTGACCTGGGCCGCGATGTCGAGATCAGAGCGCACGGCGAGCGCGACGCGGCGCTGGCCTTTCGCATCATCGAACTTGCGCAGCTCGACGATCGAACCCGGCGCGCTGTCGCCGGCGGCATCAAGGTCGGTGAGCTTGATGTGATGGGTGCGGCCGTCGACCCCGTCGACCACGGCATAGGCGGTGCCCTTCAGCTCGTCGTCGAGCCCTCGATCGACGAGCCGGCCGACGACGGGATCGTTCAGGCTCTCGCCGGCGAGCACATAGCTCGCGGCGCCACGCTGGATGCCGCGATCGGTCAACGCGCGATGCATGCGCTTGATGATGTCGCCGCGTTCGCCGAGCTCGCGAAGTGTCGCCTCGGCCTTATCGGTGATCGCCCATTGGCCTGGCCCGACCTGGTCAGCGAGCCCGAGTGTCTCCAGCTTGCGCAGGCGGCCGACCTTCAGCGCGTGGAATTCGTCGGGCTGGCGGTCGGCGTGAGGGGCGAGATCGACAATGCCGGTCCTGTAGGCGTCGCGCGCGAGCTGGCGATCCAGATTGGTCCAGCGCTCGGCCTCGACCTGGCGTTCGAGGGTGCGGCGGATCTCCTGGTCGGTGCGCGGTCCCAGTTCCTGGGTGATGAGGTCGCGCGCTCGGTCGCGCATGCCCTCCTTGATGTAGTCGCGCGAGATGACGAGGTTTTCGCCATCGTCGCGAACGCCGCGCACGATCAGATGGACGTGGGGATGCTCGGTGTTCCAATGATCGACGGCGACCCAGTCGAGCCGGGTGCCGAGATCCTTCTCCATCTGGCCGACCAGCTCGCGGGTGAAGGATTTGAGGTCGGACATCTCCAGCGCGTCGTCCGGCGAGACGATGAAGCGGAAATGATGCCGGTCCTCCTCGCAGCGCTCCGCGAACGCCTTGGGATCGGCGTCATCGCCGCCGGGTCCGAACAGCCGGGCTTTCTCTCCATCCCGGGTGACGCCATCGCGACGCAGATAATTGAGATGGGTGCCGAGCGGCGCGTTGCGCCCGCCCTGGCGGACGACGCGTGCCTTGATCACCGCGCCGCGCGAGCGGGCGCTGAGCATGCGATTGGCCTGCACCGCCGCGCGTTGGCCGCGGCCGAAACGCGAGCGGTTGGCGGGACCGATCTTTCCTTTCCGAGAGACGGTGCCACCGGCCTTCTGCGCGGCGGCGAGGGCCTGCGCGATGAAGGGCCTGGCCTGTTGTGCGCGGGTCGAGCGGATGCGGCCCGGTCGGATACGGAAATCGTCCTCCGCGCTCATGGCCGGAACCCCGCACATCGCGCAAAGCCAAGGAAATCATTGCGGAAGCCCCGTGCGTGCAGGCTGCGCCGATCAGGTGCGCATCGCGCAAACGCGCCATAAACCCTTGAAAAACCACAACCGCACAAGACCGCACATCGCGGCCCTTTATCCTGCCATCGTGCGGTTGTGGTGCCTGCTCTTCCCGCCTCTGACGCCAATTCCACGCCAGAGCCCGACAATGCCGCATGGAGTGCGAAGTCTGTCATCGTGGCCCCGCACTGTCGGTTCGCGCCACGAACAGCCCGTCCGATCGCGGTGCAGGCAGTTCCGGATCGCGCGCGGACTCCGGTGCGGGCAGTGCAACGGGATCGCCGTCGCGCTGCCGTTGAACGGCACCCGCGCTGCTGTCGACCTGCACGATGAAGAGCGGTGCGCGGGTCCAGGCGAGCGGGTCGGCGGTCGCTACCGTGACGGGGGCAGCGAGATCGCCGAGGCCGATGATTGGCGCGAGAGCGGCGACATAGGCACGCGTTTCGGCCGGCAATGGGCGACCGGTCGCGCGATATTCCTCGTAGCGGCCGGGACCGGCATTGTAGGCCGCCAGAAAGCCGGGCGAGCCGTAGCGATCGTGCATCTCGCGGAGATACGCCGCGCCCGCGAGGATGTTGTCGCGCGGCGCGTAGGGATCGTTGCCGAGACCATGTCGAGCGCGCAGCTCCGCCCAAGTCGCGGGCATGATCTGCATCAGGCCCATCGCACCTTTGGGCGAGATCGCGCGGACATCGCCGCGGCTCTCGACGCGCATGACGGCGCGAATCCACGTCTCCGGAATGCCGAACCGGCGCGCGGCCTCGGCGATGTGACCGGCATAGGGGTCAGCGGGAGAAGCCCGCTGCGCCGGCTCGTCCTGTGCTGTGGCCGGAACGGCGGACGACACGGCGAAGAGCAGGCCGGAAAGGAGAAGGAAGGCTGTTTGTCGGACAGTGGGAAACCGTCCGACGATAGCGCGATGGCGGCGGGCCGACATCGCTCAGTCCCGCTCGCTGCGGCGGGGCGGGCGATTCCAGTGCAAACCCCAGGCAGACTTGTCGTCGGCAGACTGGAACAGATTGGCGCGGATCGGCTGGCTGAATGTCGGATCGTCGAGCTGCAGCGAGACGTAGTCGCCGGCCTTCTCGCCGGTGCGCTTCCAGCCCGCTCCAACTTCGGGTCCGTCTTCGTCCGATCCGAGATGGACGCGATAATCCGGCGCGTTCTCTGCGTCGGATTGCTCTGCGGGCACGAGCATCAGCTCGGCGTCGAGAGCGAGCGTTTTGACGCGCCCGGCATAGCCGGACTTGGTGCGGCTGAATTGACCGATCAGGGACATGATTGCCTCCGTGGATGTGCGGCGAGGTTGGGAACGGGCACGTCGTCACCGCGTCGGCGCGCGCCAGACGAAGCGGCCATCGCCGTCCTCGTCGGTGTAGAGAGGGATGGCCCGGCCGATCACGGCGGAGGCGGGAAGCGGTCCGAAGTAGCGGCCGTCGAGGCTGTCGCGGACTTGGCCATTCATCAGGAACAGCTCGCCCTCGGCGACGACGCGGCAGCCCCGCCAGACGGGCAGCGGATTGCCGCGACGATCGCGATCGAGTGCATCGCCCATCCACACGGCGTCGACGGTGATGGCGAGGCCGGTCCTGCAAACCCGTTGGCCAGGAAGCGCAACGATGCGCTTCATCAGCGGCACGCCGCGCGGCAGATAACCACCCTCGGCGAGGAAGCTCGCGAGCGGCTCGGGCGCGCGCACGGCGACCAGATCGGTGACTTCCGGGGACCGGTCGGGCTCAATGGCGTAGAGGCCGATCGGCGTGCTGGCCGACGCATTCCAGATCAGCTTCGGCGCGAAGGAAACGAGCGACAGGATGCCAAGCAAAGACACGGCGGCCGTCGTGGTGATGGCGTAGCCGAGCCGGGTCATGCGCCGATCCTCCGCGCCAAGAGGAAGGCGCGATGGCGCTGCATCGTGTAGGCGCGTGGCGTCTCGCCGGCGGCAAGGCGGTTGTGAACGTGCCGCCAATGATCGGGCGAGACCTCGACTGGATCGATGCCGACGGCCTCGATCGCGTCGATGAGCTGGAGCATGCGCTCCACCTTCGGCCAGCCGTCAACGCGCAGCAGGATGTCGCCGCCAGGCCTCACGGTCGGGATCGTTTGGCAGGGTTCGCCAGGACCGACTGCGCGCAGAATGTCGAGGCGAGAGAGCACGGTGCCGTGCTCGTTCGCGGCCCAGCGCACCAGCGCGAAGGCCGCGTCGGGAGGGAACGAGAGGACGCGGCGTCGGCGGTCGAGTACCTGTTCGCGGACCTCGCGGCCGAAGCGGATCCAGTGCTCGATCTGCTTCTCGATCCAGACGAGTTCGACCTGGGTGAGATCCTCCGGCCGCGCGTGAAGGGCGCGGTCGGCGCGCGCGGATGCGGCGGCAAGGCCGGTCATTGGGCGTCTCCTTGGGATGGCGGGAATTCGCGCTCGAACAGCGCACGCAGCATGTCAGCGACCGTCTGGCCGCGCTGGAAGGCCGCGATCTTGATCCGGCCGCGCATGTCGGCGGTGACGTCGATGGTCAGTCTGGCCGAGAAGTCGTCGGCGGGCTGAGCGCGCTGCGCTTGGCGATCGGGCGCCTTGATCCAGCTTTCCGGATCGCCCGGCCGGGATGCGAAGCCGCGCTTGGCGAATCGTTCGCTCATGCGCCGATCCTCGCGACTTCAGCCGCGAGCGCGGCGATCTCCCGCGCGCCTGGACAATCCTCGTCCTGTTCGGCGGCGATCCGGCCGGTCTGCACGACATCGGCGAAGACGATGCGCTGACCAATGGTGGTCGCGAGCAATGGCGGGTCGTGATCCGCGAGCGTCTCGGCGGTTTCCCGGGCAAGCACCGTGCGAGCCGCGCAGCGGTTCAGCACGAAGCGCGCGGCGAGTTGCGGGCGGTAGATGCGCGCCTCGCGGAGAAGCGCGAGCATTTCGGCCGACGCCCAACCGTCGAGGGGCGACGGCTGCACCGGGATCAACACGAGATCGGCGGCGAGCAGCGCCGTGCGCATGAGACTGGCGACGCGTGGCGGTCCGTCGATGACGACATGGTCGGCGTCACGCGCAAGCTCGGGCGCCTCGCGATGCAACGTGTCGCGCGCCAGGCCGACAACACCGAAAAGCCGCTCCAGTCCCTCCCGGCTTCGCTGCTGCGACCAGTCCAGCGCTGACCCTTGCGGATCGGCGTCGATCAGCGTGACGCGCTGCCCATGCCGAGCCCATTCGCCGGCGAGATGCAGCGCCAGCGTCGTCTTCCCGACGCCGCCCTTCTGGTTGAGGAGAGCGACGATCATGACGGTCTCCCGGCGATCGGGGACTCGTCCACACGGCGCGAAAAACCGGGTTCCGTTAGAAAGATTCCGTAGGAATCTAGGTTAGATAAGTTACAGGGCTCGCAAGCTGCTGATTCAGCGCGAGAAATCGGCGATTTCGGTCCCCGATAGCACGAGAGTCCGGTCCCCGATGGCACGATGGTGCCGGTCCCTGATAGCACGAGACTATTCACAGCTTATCCCCAGGGCGAGTTGTCGAGCGGCGGCGGCGGCGTGGAATGCCGAGCGCGTCGGGATCGGTGGGTGCGAAGGACAGGATTTCTGGGCCACCGACGCACTGCTCAATGGTCAGGCGATAGCCGGGCAGCGGCTGGCGCCGGACGATGTCGCGCAGGTCGTAGGCGAAGTGTTTGAGCGGCGAGAGGCTGCCGGACTTGGCGTGCAGGTGCGGGAAGTCGAAGCTCCAACCGAACTCCTGCTTGCCGCCGTGCTTGCGCACTAGGCGGTAAAGCCAGCGCTCCAGTCCGCCCGTGAGATCGAAGTATTTGCGGTCGATCGTCAGCACGAGTGCGTCGTCCAGGACGGCGCCGTAGAACCAGTCGGGGAGGATCAGTTCGAGGCCGAGCGGACGGCCGCGGTGATCGGCGCGCTCCTTCCACTCGTTGATCCAGGAGAAGCGGTGCATCCGCCGTTCGGTCGGCTGGCGGATCGAGGTCGCGACGGTAGTCGACTGCAGCCGGTCGAGCGCGGCCTTCAGGCGGTCGTAGTCGCGCAGCGATACGCCACGGCCGATGAAGTTCAGGATTTCATACGGGGTGGTGCCCATGAGCCGCGACGGGCGTAGGCCGGCGTCGCGCGCCTCGACGATCTGGGAGGCCGCCCAGATCAGCACGTCCGCGTCCCAGATGGTGGCCATGCCATGTTCGGGCACGGCCTCGACGCGGATGACGATCGAGCCCGCCTTGAAGTCGATCGGCGCAAGGCGCTTCGACTTGGCGAGCGAGAAGAACGGATAGGCCATCAGGTCCTGCGCATCTCGCGGCGCGAGGTCGCCGGGCAGTGCCCGGAAAAGATCGAGCTGCTCGCGTTCGTGGCTTGGATGGCGGGACGACATGCCGGCACGTCTCAGCGCGCGTGGCGGCCGGCTTGGGCCGGCGTCGTCGCTTGATGGCGCTTGGCGGGAAGAACGGCGCCGCGCGGGTCCGACGTGGACGTGACAGCGCCGCGATCGGCCCAAGCCTGCAGGTCGTCGATGGCGTAGACGACACGGCCGCCGAGCTTGCGGTACGCCGGGCCGGTGCCATAGGTCCGATGTTTTTCCAGCGTGCGGCCAGAAAGACCTAAAAAACGGGCGGCTTCAGGGGTGCGTAGAAAGCGCGGCGGCAAGCCGGCGAGATTGGCGGACATGATCGGGCCTCCGGGGCGTTCGTTGAGGCCGCTGGCGATCAGCGGCGGGCGAAGGCCACGGTGGCGAAGAGCTGCCGTCTGGGGGGATGGTGAAGATAGAGGGGGTTATTTCGCACCCCCTGCCATGACGTGCTGTCAGCGCCGTCTGCGTCGGCGCAACAGGTCACGGTAGCCGCCATCGACCATAGCGAGGCCATCGCGAACGAGCCGAATGGTGGCGTCGCGGAGCGCCGATGTTTTCCAGGAGTCGGAGGCGACACGAGACACGCCGAACATCACCTCGGCGATCTCCCGGTAGGTCGCACGGCAGGCGCGGCCATCGAACGCCCGCAGCATGTGCCGCAGCCGCTGACGCCGCTGAGGCGTTATGCGCAGGTCGATGGGCGGAGGCGGCGCCTGGAGCGCGCCCCAAAGGCGCGAGATGGCGTCGATCCGGTCGGGTGCATCACTGTCGAGCGGTATGACTGCCGCCAGCGCCTGATCTGGAGCGGCGCCACCGATCAGAACGAAAGGGACTGCGTAGGTGCCACTGCCATGGATTGCATGGACTTCGTGCGTGCTGCGGCGCGCTGCGCTGGGATCAAGCGCCGGCGGCGGCGCGCCCGCGGAGGCGGCAGACGGCGCCGCAATCAGCAGGACCTTTCCCGGGTCGGCCTCTGGAGTCCAATGGATCGGCTCCTCGATCGCGCTGTGGCTTGGGTTGACAGGGAAATTGCAACCCCCAGCGCAGGCGAAACGACGCGTTCGCCTGCTCGGGGTCATCCATCTCTTTCAATGCTTTTGAATAGTCGTGTTGATAGTCGACATTGCGCCGCAAGCATTCCCACGCCAGGTCTGGAACACCGAGATCGTCGAAATAGTCATAGCTGATTGAAGACCGCCACTGCGATGGGTCCGGCTCCATCGGTTACCTCCTGGCTCACATGGTTCATACACCCGGGCCGGATACGATTCCCGGTTGAGCTGGATCAGGGAAGACCTCGAAAAAGCGTCGCGTGATCGCTGCGGCGCATCACGGAATCGCGGAGCCGTCAGTGATGGCCGCGCCGAAGCAGGTCGCGGTAGCCGTGCTCGGTCATCCATCGGGCGCGCAAGAGATGGCTTTCATGGATGTGCCGGGCGCGTTCGGGATCGTCGCTGGGATCAATGCCGAACAGGACGGTAATCGCTTCGCGCCAGTCCGCGCCGTCGGCATGGGCGTCGAGCAGGCGAATGTAGAGCTTCAAATGCTTCATGTCATAGTCGGTGGCCGTCGCACTCCGGGGCGGTTCGTCAAGAAAATCCGGCGCGGTCATGATGGGTCCCCCGACACATCAATGGCGACAGCCATTCGGTTCCGAGTCGACATTAACGAAGTTTTTACTCGTCGTAAGCTGCGCGAGTAGACATCGCGTGATGCAGCACAGGCATCGCCGCGCGCCGCACAGTCAATCTTCGTCGGCGCCCTGCCGTTCAGTCCGTTCGAAAAATGCGACGGGATCAATCTCAAGGACGATGGCGAGCTTTTCCAGCATATCGATCGTCGCGGCGTGCTGTTCCCGCTCAAGCATGCCGACATAGTTGCGATTGATCTCGGCACGATCAGCTAGTTCCTCCTGCGACAGGCCCTTGGCATGTCTCAGTCGACGCAAATTTCTGGCGACAATCTCCCGCAATCTCATGCGGAGAGGTCGCCGTTTCCCCTAATATACTGCCACCTAGTAAACTAGTGATTCGTACACGAGAAAAGGTGCGACGTCATTTTTTTCGGGGTGATCGGGAGCTTCCGGCTGCTTGCGGACTGGATTCCCACAGGCGCGATGCCCCGCCCGGCGATCCGGGCGGGGCATCGGTGGCGGCTCAGTCGCCGTTGCGGCGGTTGGGCCGGGACCAGATGAGGCTGTAGCCGTCGCCGTCCTCGTCGTCGAAAAGGTTGGCGTAAATCGGGGCGGTGAAGCTCGGGTCGTCCAGCTTCAGGCCGAGATAGTCGCGGCCCTCGTTGGAACGCTTGGACCAGGCGGCGCCGATCTCGGCTCGGCCGACGAAGACGCGGTGGCTGGGAGCGTTCTCGCCGCTGGCGCGGACGTCGGGGACAATGCGGACGTTCTTGGTCTGGACGCTGAGGGTGACGATTTCGCCGGTGAACTCGTTCGAGCCGGTCTTCTTGAAGGTGCCGATGGTCGCCATGGGAAGTCTCCTTGATCACTGTCTTTCGAGCCCGCACCATTGCGGCCTCGATGGTGATCGACCGGCCGGAGGCGATCGACGGCGCACCCGCAGGGCTTCAGACAGCAAAGGAGGGACTTTCTTGTCCCGCGAGGAATGACGGCGCAGCCGGCAGGGGAAGAAAGTTTTGACGGCGCTGTTGCGCCATAGTCGATCGAGGCGAAGCCGCCCTTCGGCCAGATACACCCATCGAAGAGGCCGTTTTGGAGCGCTCGGCCGGACAGAACCGATCAATGGAGACGATGACGACTTCTCGGTGACCGATAGAGACGCGGCGCTATCACCGGCGGTTCCGTCTCCCGGTACTGATCAAACGCCTGCACCGGTTTCCGCACGACGCTTTCGGGCAGACGCCAAACCTCCGCACCATGATCGTGCCGAGTCTTCGACGCTCGCTGGTCAGGGCTCTTCAGCCGGCTGCCGCCTCCCGGCCCGGATATGCTCGCCCATCGCCGCCCGATCCCTGCCTGCTCCACGATGTTGTGGACGGCTTCGATACGCCGCTGGTCCGCCGCGACATTGCTGCGAGAACGTCAGCCCCGAGCGAGGCTCTGCCCGGATCGGGCGGGCTCCGCGCCGGCGATCCGAATCCAGGCTGTCGCGCCGATGGCGATGGCACCGACTGCGGAGAAAATGAACTGCCAGGTCTCCGAAGGCATGGCGTGCTTCGCGATACCGTGAACGGCATGATAGCCGGCGACGGCTGCCGGTGCTGCGAAGACAATTCCGATGGTCAGCCGGAGCCAGACCGGGCGGACGAAGGCGAAGAGAAACTGGCCGACGCCAAGCATCAGCCCGGCAGCGAGCAGTCCGACGACGATGCTGCCGGGCCAGCCCGCGCCAGTGCCATAGGCCCACATGCCGACGGTGACGCCCGCGAAGAAGGGCAGCGCGTAGATGGCGAGGGTGAAGAGCAGCCAGCAGAAAACGCCGATGGCTGTGATGCTCAAGAGAATGCCGAGTACCATGGTGGTGTGCTCCGTGAGATGAAGGTCTACGGTCGCGCCTTCCACCACCACCACGGCGCCGATGTCAGTATAGCCGAAGTTGAGCGATGACGGCAGCGGAAATCCGTCCGGATTCCCGCTCGGCCGAGCGGACCGTCGCCCTCAAGGGGCGAAGGGATCGACTTCGTGGATGATCGCCGAGGCGTCCCCGTCGTATTCGTTGGCGGGCATGACGCTCGCCGTGCCGTCGCCGGCTTTGAAGATGACGATCGCGACCATGAGCGTGGTGGCGAGGCTGAAGGCGAAGGCGTGAGCATCGTTAAGAGACATTGATCCGGCTCCTGTCTTGGAGGCGGGAGACCATCTCCCGCGCGACAGGCGCCCGATGTGTCCGGTCGATGGCCGCAATCACCGTGCAGGCGAAGCCGAAGCGGCGGCACGCGCGCGTAGCCGACCCTTTACGGGTTGATGGCGTCAGGCCATCGATTGGACCAAGGATCAGCGCAAGTGGAAGCGGAGATGTCTCCGCCTGGATTGGAGCCGACGTCTCAAGTAGATGCGGAGAGATTTGGCTGCTGCCTGCAGCGGCTATTGTCTATATCCTGCAATCGTCGCCTTCGACGTGAGCGATTGTTGCCAGTTCCACGGAGTGATGAGGTCGTGGCTGAATTCAGGGACCGAGATCTGCATCTGGTGAAGAAGGCGCTGGCCATTGCCGTCATGGCGATCGAGCGTCAGCCAGGCCCTTTTCAGTCGTCCTCGGATCAAACCGACATGAAGGCGCTCCTCGATAGGTTGATAGAGAGCGATGTTGAACTGGAGCACTATGCCCGCGCGGCCAGGATCGCTGTGACGGGAAAGCCAGACTGAATGTGGTTTTGCGGAAGTGCAGGCTTCCGGCAGCGTAAAATTGCGGTTTCTCACCGCTGGGGTAGGCGGCGCTTACGCGCCGCCACTGCCGAACTTCCAGACCGGGATGCCGAGCTTGCGCGCCTTGTCGGCGAGATTGTCTTGGATGCCGGTGCCGGGGAACACCATCACGCCGATCGGCAGGACCGCGAGCATCTGATCGTTGCGTTTGAACGGCGCGGCTTTCGCGTGCTTCGTCCAGTCGGGCTTGAATGCAATCTGCGGAACCTTGCGATGATCGGCCCAGCGACCAGCGATGCGTTCAGCGCCCTTCGGCGATCCGCCGTGCATGAGCACCATGTCGGGATGCTTGGCGTGGACCTGATCGAGCTTGGCCCAGATCAGCCGGTGATCGTTGAAGTCGAGCCCGCCGGTAACCGCGATCTTCGGACCCGCCGGGATCAGCACCTCGCTCTCGGCCCGGCGCTTGGCGGCGAGGAAGTCGCGGCTGTCGATCATCGCTGAGGTCATGGCCCGGTGATTGACCATCGATCCGCTGCGTGGCCGCCAGGATGATCCGGTGTGGCGCTCGAAGTGTTCTGCGGCCTGATCGCGCATCAGCTCGAAGGCATTGCGGCGCTCGATCATAGTCTGCCCTTCGGCGGTGAGGCGTTCGAGTTCTACCGACTTCACCTCCGAGCCATCCTGTTCGCGCTGGCTGCGGCGCTGCGCCTGCTCATTGTCGTCGAGTTCGCGTTCGATCCGGTCGGTGGCGCGATGGAAGAGGTTGACGGTCGACCAAAGGAGGCCATCGAGGTCGGGTTCGAGGCGGGTGTCCTCGAGGGTGGCGATCAGGGCATCGAAGATGTCGGCGATGGCCCCGGCGACCGCATCGCCTTCGGGAAGCGGCCTCGGATCGGGTTCGTCCTGAAAGGGACGAAAACCGTAGAGCTGGAGTTCAGTCAGGACGTGGTCGGTTGGGGATGAGGCGTGGTGCGGTTCGAAGCCGTCGTCGTGTTCGCTCGCCATGGGATGCTCCTTCGTCGGTTCGACCGCGACCCTCGCGGCCTTCTGGCGACGAAAGCCGTCGGGCGGGCCGGACCTGCACCCGGAGCGTCAGCGCAGGGCCAAGCATCGCGCCGGATGGCGAAGGCCGGCTATTTTGCTTCGCGATGGAAAGCGCTCCCCTGGAGCGCGCCGGAAAATAGCCGGGCGCAGCCATTGCCGGTCCGGCACGTTTGACGGCCGATCGCCCTCTCGAAGGCCGGGTCGCGGTCCTCTCCGGCGCAACGGGATGCAGCCTCGTGCGAGACCGATGCGGCTGCCGGTGCCCCGCGCTTGCCCCTTCCGGCTATGCCGTCAGGGCGAGAAAACGGGTGACGTCCTCGGGGGCGAGCTGCTGCCGGATCGCTGCCCGCAGCGGGCCCATGCCGCAAGTGCGGAGATCCTCGTTGAAATCCCCGAGCGTCGGAGAAAGCACGATCGCCTCGATGCCGGCCGCCTGTGCCCGTTCGACCAGGCTATCGCGCGCGGCGTCACCAGCAGGATCGTTGTCGCGGGCGATGTAGAGTCGGCGAAGCGTCGCCGGGAACAGGATGGCGGCAAGGTGTGCGGCCGAGAGTGCAGCCGTCATTGGCAGGTTCGATAGGGTCATGCGGAGTGACAGGATCGTCTCGATGCCTTCGCCGGCCGCGATCACATCGTTTGCCGTGCCGAACCGGACCGCATGACCGAGGAGATCGCCCATCGCCCGCCGCGGTGTGTCGATTGGCGCCTTTCCGCTCCCCTCGGGGCTGAGCCATGTGCGATGTACGCCCGTGATCCGGCCGTCGAGATCGGTGACCGACGCGATCATCGCCGGCCATGTCTCGGTCGGCGAATGTTCGTCCGGTCGGTAGTAGCACCGCGGATGGAAGCGGAGCGATGCGGTTCCGTGCAAAGCCGTGATGCTGCGTTTCCGTAGATACGATTCTACGATTGTGCCCGTAATCGGCCGCGACATTGCGAAGAGCCGTCGTGCGGCCTCCGGAGATCCGGCGGGCGCCGATGTCGGGCGTCGTTGGTGGTCCGGGTCCGGCTCGGGATGTGGCAGGCTCAGGAAGGCCCGGGCCTCATCGGCGACGTCCTTGAAGTCGATCAGCCCGCAGCTTTCGCGGATGACATCGAGGAGATCGCCGTGTTCGCCTGTGGCGGCGTCGGTCCATTTGCCCGCCGCACCCTTGCCGGAATCGGCTCCCTTCAGGCGGACGAACATCGAGCGGCCCGGCGTGTTGCGGACGTCGCCGACCAGCCAGTAGCGGCCCTGGCGATATCCGGCCGAGAGATAGTGCCGGCACACGGCCTCGGCCTGCCGGCCGAGACGCTGTGCCAGCTCGGATGCGTCATGGCGGGCCATCTACGCGGCCTCCCGCTCGGCGATCCGCTGGACGGGATAGCGCTCCATGACCTTCGAAAGCACGGCCGAACCGCTCGCGTCCGTTGGCACGAACATGCGGAGCTTCCAGGAAATGATCTCGTGGAAGAGGCCGTAAGCGCTGAGGCGTTCGCGCATCATGTCGGTGAAGCCGGAGAGTTCGATGCGGTTGGCGCCCATGACGCGGACGCGGCGGAGTTGGAGACCCTCGGCGAGGTCGAGGATAGTCTTGCCGTCGATCAGGGCCGCGAGCGCGTCATCCGGCGCCAGCGTGTTGGTTCCCGTTGCCAGTGCGCCCGCGACCCAGGCGGGCGAAACCTTGCGGCCAATGATGCGCTCGCCGTCGTCGGTCTGGAGCCGGTAGACCCGCGTCGACTCGTTTGGCAGGCGCTTCCAGATCGGCAGCAACAGGCCCGAGACGACATGAATGGTGTTCTCGGAGAAGGCCGGCACGTCGGCGACCTCAGCGGTCCACGCCGATGCGAAGGCCGCGCGGTCGGCTTCGACCCAGTGGCTTTCCGCCATCATGGTCAGCGAGGCATGATGCTGCTCCATTGGCCGCATCAGCCGGACGCGGCGCTCGATCTCGCCGTCATCCAGCATCAGCGAGGGCGCCGGCACCTGAACGGCGGCACGGCCGGAGCGGTCGTTGACCAGCAGCATCGCCCGGCGATCCGACAGCAGGTCCATCGCCTCGTCGAGCGTGACCGGCCGGTTGCGCACCCGCTGCGTGATCGTCAGCAGACGGGTTTCCGCACCCGTACCCGGATGAACGTGGATCGTGTTCCGGTCGGTGACGACGAAGCTCTCCGCCCTCAGCGTTTCCAATCCGACGTCGTAGGTGCCGCTGGCGATGGCGCCCTCGATCTTGGCGTTGAGGAGCTGCTCGAACGCCGTGAAGAGGATGCCTTGGAGTTCGATCGTCAGGGCGAGCAGGCGGTTGAGGAACGTCGTTATCGGCGGCAGCTCGTCCTTGATGCCGTTCGAGTCCATCAGCGAGAGGCCGGTCGCGTCCTCGAACATCTGAAGCGAGCAGCCTTCGACCTTGCCGCGCACCAGCAGCAGGTAGAGCTGACGCAGCGCATCGCGCGCATAGTGGCTTTCCAGATTGTCCTCGGGGCGAAACAGGCCCTGGCCGCCGGTCTGGCGCTGGCCCCGCGTAATCGCGCCCAATGTGTCGAGACGCCGGGCGATCGTGGAGAGGAAGCGCTTCTCGGCCTTCACGTCGGTCGCGATCGGGCGGAAGAGCGGGGGCTGCGCCTGGTTGGTGCGATTGGTCCGGCCGAGGCCCTGAATGGCGGCGTCGGCCTTCCAACCCGGCTCCAACAGATAGTGGACGCGCAGCCGGCGATTTCGGGCGGACAACTCGGCGTGGTAACTGCGGCCGGTCCCGCCAGCGTCGGAGAAGACGAGGATGCGCTTCACGTCGTCCATGAAGGCGGCGGTCTCGGCGAGATTGGCCGATCCGGCGCGGCTTTCGACGGCAAGGCGATCGCCCTTGCGCACAATACGACGCGAACGGCCGGTGACTTCGGCGACGATGTCCGTGCCGAAGCGCTGGACGATCTGGTCGAGTGCGCCCGGAACCGGCGCCAGCGATGCAAGATGCTCAACCAAGCGGTCGCGGCGAGCGACGGCTTCGCGGCTCTCGACGGGCTGGCCGTCGCGATAGACCGGGCGCGACGACAGGTTGCCTTCGGAATCCGTGAACGGCTCGTAGAGCTGCACCGGGAAGGAATGGGCGAGATAGTCGAGCACATATTCCCGCGGGGTGATGTCGACACGGACGTCGTTCCACTCGTCGGTCGGAATATCAGCCAGGCGGCGTTCCATCAGCGCTTCGCCCGTCGAAACGATCTGGATGACGGCGGCATGGCCCTCCGCCAGATCGCGCTCGATGGAGCGGATCAGAGTCGGCGTCTTCATGCTGGTCAGGAGATGACCGAAGAAACGCTGCTTGGCGGATTCAAAGGCCGATCGGGCGGCGGATTTGGCCTGCGCATTGAGCGTGCCCTGGTCGCCCGTGATGTTGGCGGCCTCCATCGCCGCCGACAAGTTGTTGTGGATGATGGAGAACGCTCCGGCATAGGCGTCATAGATGCGCGTCTGCTCGGGCGTGAGCTGGTGCTCGACCAGCTCGTATTCGACGCCGTCGTAGGAGAGCGAGCGGGCCGTGTAGAGCCCGAGCGCTCGCAGGTCGCGCGCGAGCACTTCCATGGCCGCCACGCCGCCGGCCTCGATCGCCTCCACGAACTCGGCCCTGGTCGAGAACGGAAAGTCCTCGCCGCCCCAGAGGCCGAGCCGCTGGGCATAGGCGAGATTGTGGACCGTGGTGGCGCCGGTCGCCGAGACATAGACGACGCGGGCGTTCGGCAGCGCGTGCTGGAGACGCAGGCCGGCGCGACCCTGCTGCGAGGCGGCGACGTCGCCCCGTTCTCCTTTGCCGCCGCCGGCGTTCTGCATCGCGTGCGCCTCGTCGAAAATGAGGACTCCATCGAAGTCGGAGCCCAACCATTCGACGATCTGCCGGACGCGCGAAACCTTCTCGCCACGGTCGTCGGAGCGTAGCGTGGCATAGGTCGTAAACAGGACGCCTTCCGGCAGCGTGATCGGCCGCCCTGGCGGAAGCGCGACAGCGGCGTGACCAGCAGGCGCTCCATGCCGAGCGCCGACCAGTCGCGCTGCGCGTCCTCGATCAGCTTGTCGGACTTGCTGATCCACACCGCCTTGCGGCGGCCCTGGAGCCAGTTGTCGAGAATGATCGCGGCGGACTGGCGGCCTTTGCCGACGCCGGTGCCGTCGCCGATCATGAAGCCGCGCCGGAAGCGCACGGCGTTCGCGGCGTCCTCGCGCGCGGCGGTGACGACATCGAAGGTGGCGTCCACCGTCCACGATCCGGCGAGATGATCGGCGTGCGCCTCGCCGGCATAGATGACGGTCTCGAGCTGGGCGTCGGACAGCAGGTCGTGGATGTTGGCCGGAAGGCGCGGCCGATAGCTCGGCTTGGGCGGCGCGACCGAAGCCATCGCGGCCGACTGGACCAGCCGTGTCGGATGGGCCTGAGCGTCCACGATACGGATCGCCTGCAATCCGTATTCTTCATAAATCGCATCCGTGAGCCGGGAACCTTCGGCCGGCTGCCAGTCGACGGTCTCATAGGTGAGTTCGAAGCCTTCTGGTTCGCTCAGAACGGTGGCTTCGGGCGCCGACGAACTTGGTCGGGCGAGGTAGCCGCGCGCGGTGCGGGGAACTGCGGGACGCGGCGCTGTTTGGGCCGCCGTGGATGCGGCGATCGGCAGCCGTGCTGGGATGTCGCGGATCACCCAGCCGAGCAGCGTGGCGGCGTCCGGGGCGTTGCCGGCCGAGGTGGTGACGACTGTGGGATCGTCGGCCGGCCGCTTGTCGATCACAGTCAGCCGCGTATCGATCGTCGTGCCATGCTTGGCGTAGACCGAGCCATCGACGGTGGCCGAGAACACGACGCGGCCATGCTCCTGAAGCCGAACGAAGGCTGCTGCCCAAGCCGGCGCGTCGGGCGCGAAGCCGGCGCCCGTGATCGCGACCAGTCGGCCACCGTCGCAAAGACGCCCGAGCGCGGAGGCGATGTGGCGGTACGTGGCGTCGGCCATCCGGCCGGAGACGCTTGCCATCGCCGAGAACGGCGGGTTCATCAGCACCACGCTCGGCACGAGGCCGGCGTCGAGATGATCATGGATCTGCGCCGCGTCGAACCGGGTGACCGATGCCGAGGGGAAGAGGCAGTCGAGGAGTCCAGCGCGGGAAGCGGCGAGTTCGTTCAGCATGAGCGATCCGCCGGCCAGTTCGGCGAGGACGGCCAGCAGACCCGTGCCAGCGGATGGCTCCAGAACGCGATCGGTCGCGGTGATCCCCGCGGCGGTAGCGGCCGCCAGACCCAGCGGAATGGGGGTGGAGAACTGCTGAAGGGCTTCGCTCTCCGCCGAGCGGCGGGTGTGGGTCGGCAGAAGTGCGGCGATCTTCGCCAGCATCGGCAGCATGGCGGCCGGCGATGTGGCCTTGGCGCGGATTGCCGGGCCGAATTTGCGCAGGAACAGGACCGTCGCCGCTTCGCACGCGTCATAAGCGGTTTTCCAGTCCCAGGCGCCGGATGTGTCGGAGGCGCCGAAGGCGGCCTCCATCGCGCCGCGCAGTGTGGCGGCGTCGATCCGCGTGCCGCGAGCGAGATGAGGCAGAAGGAGATGCGCCGCCTCGGCGATACGCGGCGATGGGTCGGCGGCGGGGACGAGCGGAAGGGCTAAAGCCAGGGCGGCCCCTGATGCGGGAAGATGAGTCATGGAGGGTCCTTCAGGAGAGCGGGAAAGTCCGAGCCGCCCGGCGCTCTCTCTCTCGACCGCACCGGCTCAAACCCGTCCCGGCTGTCCTCTCCCTCTGATTCCAAAGGCTTGACGCGCAGCGCCGCCGCACAAACCGCTCGTTACGACGCGACCAAGATGCGGGTGGGGTTTCGATCGGCGGGCGTGGTGACTACACTCCGTCGACAATCTCAAGGCGCGTATCCCCTTCGGCCTCCGAGGCTGCCGCGTCTTCGGGGCAACGCGGTCGAGGAGGCAAAGGATGAAAGCAAGCGCAGTCGGTATTGTCGCCGTGGTCGCCTTGGCGGTGGGATTTGGTGCTGGGTTCGGCTTGCGACCGATCCTCATTCCCACGACCTCGGCCGCTGCGGTCGCGGGCGTCGCACAGCCGACCGAGGAGGAAGCGACGGACGCCGTCCGGCGTCACAAGCTCTTCACGGGCACGTCGCTGGCCAACGCGACGTTGAAGCTTGGCGATTGCTCTCCGGGCGGTGTCGGCCCCGGCGTCACGTGCATGACGCAGCTTACAATGGACCCAACGCGGCCCAATGCTGCGTCCCAGAACCGCCCGATCGGATTCGCGCGCGTCAACGGCCAGTGGGAGGTGGCTGTCTGGTAGAAGGACGGCGTGCCCGCTGGTCGGTGGGGCGTCAGCGCCAATCGCCAACAAAGAAAAAGCCCGGCTGATCCCTGTGGCGCAGGGGGCCGGGCTTTAGCTTATCGGCGTTTGCGAGCCGGCGATCACCGCCGGACGGTGTGGATCATTCGGCTGCGACCAGGTGAGCCGGTTCGTCCTCGCTGTCTGCCGAGGCCTCGTCATCGCCCGCGAGGAAATCCGGCAGCGCCTCGGTCTCCCCATCGGCCTCGGCCGCCGGCCCGGTGGCCGGTTCGATCTCGGCGAGGCGCAGCGGGTCGGGCAGCCAGCCGCTGTCGGCCAGCAACCGTTCCGCTTCCTTGGCCATGTCGCCCTTCTTCAGATGGTCGATGAGCTGCGCGGCCCGCTCGCCAACCCCTTCGCGCACGGCTTCGAGGATGCGCGGTTTGGTCACGCGGCCGAGATAGTTATCGACGGTAGGCGTCCAGCCGACTTCAACCATGTCGAGCCGGACTGCGCGGGCCAGCCGATCAGCCTGACCGAGGCGGCGTTCGAGGCTGTGCTGCGAGACGCCGGGGCCGCCATAGCGGTCGGCCTTCTCGAACAGCGCATTGACGCCGTAACTGACGCAGTGGGCGAGCAGCGCCAGACGGCTGGCGTCGTCCAGTCCGTCGAGCCAATCCCACAGCGCCTGATCCTCCTGGGGGACGTCGGTCTTCCACGCCTCCTGCCGCTCGCTGACAGCCTTGGCGGACGCGCTGTCCTTCAGGTCGGCGGTCTGCACCGGGAAGAAGACGTGCTGGACGCTGGCTTCCAGGCATCCGCCAGTGGTCGAGCTGCGCTGGAAGGTGTCGGTGACGAGCTTGTGCAGCAGTGCCGTCAGCGCGACATGCGGATTGTTCGCCAATGCGTCGCGCAGTGCCAGCGTGCGATGCGCGGTCAGCTCCATCACGAGCCGTTCGGGCAAGGGCTTGATCGTCTCCTCCTCGTCATCCTCGGTCTCGGCCGACTGGCCGCCGATGGTGATGACGGCTCGCTGCACCGACGGCGCCACCGGATCGGAGCTCTCGGCACCCTGGTCGGCGTCACCGCCATCGGTTTCGATGGTCACGGGCGCTTCGTCCTCCGGACGCACATAGCCGCGATCGATCGAGAGCGAGCCATCGGCGTCGATGCTGATGAAGATGCCGGCGCGGGCGATGTCGGCCGGATCATAGATGGTGGGCCGTTGGTTGAAGGCGTTCAGCGCCGTCTCGATTTCGCCAAGCCGCTCGTCCACATCATCGGGCAGTTCGTCAGCCCCTTCATATTCCGCCTCCAGCTTGGCGTATTCGGCGTTGAGGGCCTCGATCGTCGCGCGCTCGTCGTCGGTTAGATCAACCGGCGTGCCGGTGATCTCGCGCAGTCCGCGCGCGACATCGTAGGGATGGCTGACATCGACCTCGATCCATTTCCAGCCTTCGCCCGCGACATCGTCGGCGATGTTCTTCAGCTTCTCGGAAACCAGGCGATCGAGCAACGCCGGGTCCTGCAGCCATCCGCCGTCGTCGGCCTGGAAAAGATCGCGCATGATGCCGCCGCCGGCGGCCTCATAGGCGTCGAGCCCGACGAAGATCGCCCGCTTGTCGGACGCCCGCACGGTGCTTTCGGTCAGCATCCGGCGGATCTGATAGGGCTCCTTGGACCAGGAGTTGCGGATCGACTCCCAGACCTGCACCTGCCGCGCCTCGTCGGCCGAGACGGTGAAGGCCATGAGCTGTTCCAGCGTCATGCCGTCCTCGGCATAGACATCGAGGAGCGACTCCGCGACCGCAGCTAGGCGCAGGCGCTGTTTCACGACGTTGACGGGGATGAAGAAGGCCGCCGCGATGTCCTCCTCGGACTGGCCCTTCAGGCGCATGTCCTGAAACGCACGGAACTGGTCGAGGGGATGGAGCGGCGCGCGCTCGATATTCTCGGCGAGCGAATCCTCCTCGGCGAGGATGGCGGTCGAGGGATCGCGCACCACGCAGGGCACCGTGGCCGTCTTGCCCAGGCGCTTCTGTTTCACCAGAAGCTCCAGCGCCCGATAGCGGCGGCCGCCGGCTGGGACTTCGAACATGCCGGTTTCCTGGTCCTCGGCGTCGAGGACGGGGCGGACGTTGAGGCTCTGGATGAGGCCGCGCCGGGCGATCGAGGCCGCAAGGTCATCGATCGAGACGCCAGCCTTCACGCGCCGGACGTTCGACTGGCTCAGCACCAGCTTGTTGAAGGGAATGTCGCGCGAGGACGACAGGGTGATCTTCTGAACGGCAGTAGCCATCGGGATTTACTCCGCGACGGGCGGCCGAAAGCCTCTCTCTCGGCCTCCAACCCGTCACGAAAATCCCTCGACCCTCTTCCTCTCAGGGGCTCCGTGACGAAGGCCCGCCGAGCCCGGAACCCTTGGAACAAGCGCCGCGGACGTCGCTCAAGAGTTCCTCTGCCGCCTTGAGCGCCTGTTGCGGCGACAAGAGCGCGGGCTCGTGCGCCGCGAGATCGCGAATGCGATGGCGGCAATAGTAGGGCGAGAGGATTGTGAGGAGCGGATGCAGGGCTGGGTAGCTCGGATGAAAGCCGAGCCCTTCAGCGGCATCCAACGCCTTGGTCAGATCGTGCCGGATTTCGAGCCGGCACCGTTCGTCGCTCCAACCTCGGAATTGCAGGAAGGATTTGAGCGACAGTTCGATCGCACAGGCGATGTGGTGAAACAGGATTTCACGGGCGTGGCGGTCATCCCGGGATAGGTGCTGGGCGCCGGCCAGAAACCCGGCGGCGTTCTTGAGCAGATGCTCGCCATGGGCGCGCGTTGTCATCAGGCCGCCTCCCGCTCGTCGATGTCGGCGGCTGCCGGCACGAGCCGTTCGTCCTCGGGCAGAAAGCCGAGAATGTAGTCGGCTGCTTTGCTTGCTTGAGAGGCAGCGCGCACGACGGCGCGATTGTCGTCGCGGAGCACCTCCAGCCAGGCGGCGATGTAATCCGCGTGGCGCACCGTCGGCACGATGCCGAGCGAGGCGCAGCAGAAGGCGGCGTTCATCTCGGCAACCAATTCCTCGAAGGCATATTTCTTCGTGCCGAAGGAGCCCGAGAGATCGCGGTTCAGCCGGTGCGGCGCCCCGCTGGCGTGCCCCAGCTCGTGCAGGGCGGTTCGGTGCCAGTTGATCGGCTCGAAATAGGCCTGCGGCGGCGGCACCTGCACATAGTCAAGAGCCGGCATGTAGAAGGCCCGGTTGCCGCCGATCCGGAAGTCGATGCCGGTGGCCTCGATCAGCGCTTCGACCCTTGGTTCGATCAGACCAGGCGGCGGGGGCGGCGCGATGACGGCGACCTCTTCGGGCAGCCTGTCACACTGCGCGGCGTTGAACACCGTGAAGCGCTTCAGGAAGGGGATGGTCTGGGCTTCCTCACCAGTTTCGCGGGCGCGCTTCTTCTCCTCGTCGGGAATGAAGCGGTCGGCATAGACGACCGTGGTGCCGCGCTCGCCTTTGCGGACGTTACCGCCAAGGCTGAGGGCCTGCCTGAAGGTGAGCCAGCTCTGGCCGGGGAAGCCGTGCTCGATCACGGCGCCCCAGAGGATCAGCACATTGATGCCGGAATAGCCTCGGCCAGTAGCCGCGTTCCTCGGCATCGCGAGCGGCGCCTTCGCCGCCGCAGTGCCCCAAGGCTGGACCCAGGGCACACGGCCGGCCTCCAGCTCGGCGATGATCTTGCCAGTGATTTCGTCATAGAGGTTCGCCCGGTCGGAGCCGGAACGAGCGCTGCGGTCATGTCTGGACATCGCGGATCTCCGCGACGGGCGCCGGGAGCCTCTCTCTCGACCATCAACCCGTCACGGCAATCCGGTCCGCACTCTCCCTCTAAGGGGGCGTTGCGGGGTCCCCCCGCAGAAGGGGGTGCGCCGGCGACCACGGCGCCGGCCAGGGGGAAGGCTTTCCCCACCAAAGGGTTGGCTAGACGAAAAGGCACAAAAATCAGGATTTCCGAGCACGCAGAGTTGTGATAAAACCTCTGCTATATTTTGCCAGAACAGAGGAAACGTCACCGACCATGACATCCGCCACCGCCCAGCGACTTCGTGCGCTCGACCTCCTGAAGGCCCGGGGAATGCTCCGGCTGAAGGAATTCGTTGCCGAAGGCATTGGACCGGAGACGCTCGCCCGTCTCGTTCGGGAGAAAGCGGTCGTCCGACCGGCGCGCGGCCTCTATCAGCTCCCGGATACCCAGGTTGAGGCTGCCCATGCGCTTGCCGAAGCCGCTGTTCTGGTCCCAAAGGGCGTGGTCTGCCTGACCTCAGCGCTCCAATACCACGAACTGACGCTGCAGATGCCCTCGGCTGTGTGGATGGCGATCGACCGCGCCGCCTGGCGTCCCAAGATCGATTATCCACCTATCCGGTTCGTGCGCTTTACGGGGTCTGCGCTGACCGAAGGGGTGGAGCGTCACCGCATCGAGAGTGTCGATGTTCCCATCACGGATCCGGCGAGAACAATCGTCGACTGCTTTCGCTATCGGACCAAGGTCGGTCTCGATGTAGCGATGGAGGGACTGCGCGAGGGCCTCCGCCGCCGCCGATGCAAGCCGGATCAGCTCTGGCGTTACGCGCGCAAGGCGCGGGTCTGGTCAATCATGCGCCCTTACGTCGAAGCAATGGTGTCCGATGCCGCGTGAGCCCCGCAACATCGGCGCATCAGTGCGGGCGCGGCTCCTCGACCGGGCACGTGCCGAACGGTCGGATTTCCAGATTCTCCTGACGCGCTATGCGCTCGAGCGTCTGCTCTACCGGCTGAGCGTCTCACCACATCGCGATCGCTTCATCCTCAAAGGTGCGATGCTCTTCGTGACCTGGGTCGCCGACCCGTTCCGGCCCACTCGCGATCTGGATCTGCTTGGCCACGGCGACAACGACGCCGAGGCCATCGCCGAGACCTTCCGGGCCATTTGTGCGCAGCCTGTTGCCGACGACGGTGTGACGTTTGACGTCGCCGCGTTGATGGCGGCGCCGATCCGCGAGGAGGTGGAATATGGTGGCGTGCGTGTTCGCACGACGGCAACGATCGCCGGCGCGCGCATATCGATCCAGGTCGACATTGGTTTTGGCGATGCCATTACGCCCGCGGCTATAGAGATCGACTACCCCGCCTTGCTTGACGCACCGGCGCCGCATCTTCGAGCCTATCCCGTCGAAACGGTGGTGGCCGAGAAATTCGAGGCTCTTGTGACCCTCGGTGTGGCCAATAGCAGGCTCAAGGACTTCTATGATCTCTGGGTGATTTCCCGAACATTCGAGCTTCGCCAGGCCGCCCTTGTCGAGGCCGTCCAGCGAACCTTCGAACGACGCGGAACGGTTCTTCCGTCCGATATTCCGGTTGGCCTGACCGATGAATTCGCGGAGGCATGGGCTGCTCAATGGCGCGCCTTCCTCGGCCGCGATCGGATGGCAGCCGCACCTGACGCTTTCGCCGTTACCATCGCCGATCTTCGCGTCTTCTTGATGCCGCTGGTCGTCGGACTGAATGAACAACGAGTCTGGCCGCCGAGCGGGCCGTGGTCGCCAGGAGCAGCAATCGATGAGGCATAGCGGGATGACAAATTATTTCGTCCCGAGTGGCGCAATTGATGAAGAAAAGGGCCGTGATCGCGGTCTCGGGGGGAAGTATGGATAAGAAGCACTTTTATCGCGTGGGCAGCCATTCAGGCTCCTGGGACGATCTACCCACCGACCTCGATGAACTGGACTCCCTGACCAACAGTGCTCGAAAGCACATCGAGCCATGGCTTTCCGCTGTTTTCCAGGCAGAGCACCTCAATCTGCTGCTCGGCAGCGGGTTCACCACTGCGGTCGGTTACCTCGCGGGTGTAGGGGCGACCGGAATGGCCAAGGTTACATTTGGCACGACGTATGACGTCGCCATCGATGCCCACGCCCAGGCCGGAGCGACGGCCATGAAAAGAGGCGCAGCAAACATCGAAGATCAGTTTCGAAGTGCGCTTGCGCTGCTTGAGGGCCTTGGAGTCATCGACAAGGCGGCAGAGAAGAGCCTCAAGGACGGCATTGACACCCAGATGTCCGGCTTCCTCACTTCATTGTTGAAGACGGAAAGCGGGATTGTCGTTGGAAAGGATCCGGCATCGAAGGATGCTGCCCAAGGAACTCTGCAATCATTCCTGTTGAGTTTTGCGAGCCGCGCTGCGTCACGTGAACGTTTGCACGTCTTCACAACCAACTACGACCGCCTGATCGAACATGGTTGCGATTTTGCGGGTCTTCGGATCATCGATAGATTCGTCGGCGCTCTGAATCCGGTCTTCCGAGCGTCGCGTGTTGAAGTTGACGTCCACTACAATCCACCCGGCATTCGGGGAGAACCTCGGTTCATGGAGGGCGTCATTCGCCTGACCAAGCTCCACGGCTCACTGGACTGGTTTTTCGATAAGAACGAGCGGCGAATTTATCGCAAGGGCATCCCATTCGGAGCGCCTGCGGATCATACCGACATTCCCAAAAAGCCCGTCGATACGGTGATGATCTATCCCAATCCCGCGAAGGATGTCGAAACAACCCAATACCCTTATGCGGAACTCTTTCGCGACTTCGCAGCCGCAGCCTGCCGACCCAACGCTGTTGTCGTGACCTACGGCTATGGCTTCGGTGACGACCATGTGAATCGAGTGCTGCTCGATATGCTGACGATCCCGTCGACCCATTTGGTGATCATGGCCTATGAGGCTGATGACCGCCTCAAAGCCTTCATTGAAAAGACGCGGGATGCGCAGGTCTCGCTGTTGATCGGCCCGCATTTCTCAGACCTTCAAACGCTAGTCGCAAACTATCTGCCAAAGCCGGCGCTCGACTATATATCCGGCCGAATGACCGAGCTGTTGAAGCATCGACCGGGCGATCCAAAAGCAAACGATCCGCCGGCGGCATCGTCTCCAGCACCCTCAATCGGTGCGGTATGAGGCGACCATGACAACTCCAGTCGAACGTTTGTCCGGTCTTGTGGTCGGTGTGGTCGAGTCGGTCGCGCCTGACGAAGTTCGGGTCCTTCTCGAGCTCGATGCTCCGCACTCCACGGCGCTAAATACCGGTGTGCCGGCTGGCTTTCCGCGGCTCAATGGATATCTGCTCATCCCCAATGAAGCCGGTGCGACGGTTGCCTACATCACCTGGATTGGGATCGAGCGCTCTCCCTATCCAAAGCGTGCCGGCCTTAAAGATTTCGGCCTGATCGATCTGCCATTTCCGCTGCGGAAAATGTCGCTGTCCCCGGTCGGAACGCTGACATCCCGACGCGATCGCGCTTCGGGAACAACCGTATACGAACTCTCCCGTGGCGTTGTCGCATTTCCGTCAGTGGGAGACCAGGTTCTCATTCCGACGCCCTCACAGGTCGAAGCCATCGTAGGAGCGAGGGACGACGACAAGAGAGTCAGAATTGGATCCTCTCCGATGGCGTCAAATGCCGCCATCATGGTCGATCCTGACAAGCTCTTCGGCCGGCACTTGGCCGTGTTGGGAAACACCGGCAGCGGCAAATCATGCACCGTGGCGGGGCTAATTCGATGGTCTATGGCGGCGGCCGAGAAGGCCATCCAGGACGCCGGCAAGACCGGAGCGCCCAATGCGCGGTTTATCGTCCTTGATCCAAATGGCGAATACGCCAGGGCCTTTGCTGATCGGGGAGACGAACTGCGATTGTTTCGCGTTCCACCCGTGGCAGAAGGAGAGCGACCGCTCGACGTCCCCGCGTGGCTCTGGAGCGGGCACGAATGGACCGCGGTCGCGCACGCCCAGCCCGGTGCGCAACGGCCGCTGCTGATGCAGGGGCTCCGAGAATTGAAGGCCGGCCAGACGGAGGGTGTGCCGAGAGAGGCGATGATCCGCCGCTACCTCGGTTCCTATTCAATCCGTATTTTGGCGATGCTGAACACCGGCACCCAGGCCTTCGCGGGTGCCCCGAGACCGAGATTCGAATGCGCGCGGCTCCTTGAAACGATCGCTTCAGATTGTTCCCAGTTTGCCGGTGAGGTTCAGGAGCCGGTGAGTGGGGCCCTGGCTGCAATTGCAACCACGACCACGGGAGTCGTCGATCAGCGGCGCTCAGGCAATTTCTTCAATGACTTCGCGATCGCTGACCTGGAGACGGTCCGTGGCGCATTGGACACCTTGGCGCAGACACTGCCGGATGTCGGCCACGCGGCGCCCATCAGCGAGGACGCCCCGCAGTTCTTTGACGTTAACATTCTTGCCGAACACCTCGACCGGGTGGCAACCGAGCAAGGGGGGAACCTTGCGGGGTTTATCTCAACGCTTGGACTGCGCATTCGCGGAATGCTCGCTGACCAGCGACTTGGCGCGGTAATTGGGCGCGATCCGCCGACCTCATTCGAAACCTGGCTGAAGGATTACGTGGGCGACGATGGTGCAAGCAACGGACAGATCGCAGTTGTCGACCTATCTCTCGTCCCGTCCGAGATCGTTCACATCGTTGTTTCTGTTCTAGCACGGCTGATTTTCGAATCTCTTCAGCGGTATCGCCGCGGCCATCCGAAGGGCCAGACCTTGCCGACCGTCCTCGTCCTTGAGGAAGCGCACACATTCGTTCGGCGTGGTAAGGACGATGACGGCCCTGCCTCATCTCCAACCCAACTCTGCCGCGAGGTGTTCGAGCGTATAGCCCGTGAGGGACGCAAGTTCGGGCTTGGGCTAGTGCTTTCGTCACAGCGTCCGTCGGAGCTTTCTCCGACGGTGCTCGCTCAATGCAACACGTTTCTATTGCACCGCATAGTCAATGACGCAGACCAGAATCTCGTCGCGCGCCTGGTTCCCGATAATGTAGGCGGGCTGCTCCGCGAGTTGCCAAGTTTACCGTCCCGACAGGCTGTCCTCCTCGGCTGGGCAGCACCGATCCCGGTTCTGGTAGAGGTGGATGAATTGCCCGATGCGCAGCGGCCGCAGTCGGCGGACCCGGATTTCTGGAAGGTGTGGACGCTGGCCGAAGAGCGAGGCGTCGATTGGGGCGTAATCTCGAAAGCATGGTCGGGCACTCCTCCGGTGCAAGAGCCGGAGGACCAAGGGCAATGATTCGCATTCTGCACACGGCTGATTGGCACGTCGGTCAAACGCTGCGCGGGTTCTCGCGCGAGCACGAGCACCGTAAAGTCTTTGATCGCCTCGAAGAGATCGTCGTTGAGCGGAATGTCGATGCGCTCATAATCGCCGGCGATGTATTCGACAGTCAGAACCCGTCCGGAGAAGCGCAACAGCTTTTCTACAATGCGCTTGTGCGGCTGAGCCGCGCGCAGCCAAGAATGACAATCGTGATCGTCGCCGGCAATCATGATGCCGCAGGTCGGTTGGAAGCGCCGCGGCCCCTCTTGGAGGCATTCAATATCCGCGTCGTCGGAAATGTGCGGCGGCATGACGGGCGGGTTGAGGCGGCACGCCACCTCGTGCCGATCGCCGGCGCCAGCGGAGCTGTGGCCGCTAACGTCTTGGCGGTCTCTTACCCGACGGCCGCATGCCTTCCGAATTTGACGCGGTTGGATGGCGAATCGGGTTCGCCCGTCGTCGCAGGGGTGCGCAGTCTCTACGCGGAATTGCTCGACACGTTACGGGGGCAG
Source organism: Caulobacteraceae bacterium (assembly GCA_046349475.1). Lineage (GTDB taxonomy): Bacteria > Pseudomonadota > Alphaproteobacteria > Caulobacterales > Caulobacteraceae > Acaudatibacter. The sequence goes on from JAXMCG010000001.1 coordinate 156,179, forward strand.
ATGGATGGTTTGCCGTTTGTCCTTACGGGACACCTCCATGTCGCGGGCGGTATCGAGTCGGAGGGTTGGCCTGACCCGATTGGGTGATCCGGGTTCAATGTTAGTGCATGGCTGGCTCTGAGGCCATGGTTGGGGTGGGCGAGCGCGCGCCCTCAACAGCTGGCGCGCTCGCCCATGGCACGATGGTTCCACCGCGAAGGATGATCGCTTCGGGCGCTGGTGGTCGGTAGTTGAGCGCGCTGTGGGGCCGGACGGCGTTGAAGTGCCGCCGCCAGGCCTCGATCAACACCTGGGCCTCCGTCAGGCTGTAGAAGATCTCGCCGTTGAGCAGTTCGTCGCGAAGCTTGCTGTTAAAGCTCTCGCAGTAGCCGTTTTCCCAGGGGCTTCCTGGCTCGATGTAGGCGGTCTGGGCGCCGACGGCGGCGATCCATTCACGCAGGGTCCTGGCGATGAACTCCGGGCCATTGTCTGACCGAACATAGGCCGGTGGTCCGCGCAGGATCATCAGATCCGCCAGGGTCTCCAGTACATCGGTGGAGTTGAGCCGTCGCTTGACCCGGATGGCCAGGGCCTCACGGGTGAACTCGTCGATCACGCAGAGCATACGGAATTTGCGTCCATCGTGGGTGCGGTCCTCGACGAAGTCGTAGGACCAGACGTGGTTGGGCCGTTCAGCGCGCAGGCGAACGCACGAGCCGTCGTTCAGCCAGAGCCGGCCGCGCTTTGGGTGTTTCTGTGGGACCTTCAGCCCCTCCCGTCGCCAGATCCGCTGCACGCGCTTGGCGTTCACCGACCAACCCGCGTGGTGCAACAAGGCCGTGATCCGCCGGTAGCCGTAGCGGCCGTAGGTCTTGGCCAACGCGATGATGTCGGCGGTTAGAGCCGCCTCGTCGTCGCGGCCCCTGGGCGGTTTGCGTTGGGTGGATCGGTGTTGTCTGAGCACCGCGCAGGCGCGGCGCTCAGACACCTTCAACTGCGCCTGCACCTTGTCGATGCAGGCCCGGCGACGGGCGGGGCTTAGAAGTTTCCCCGGGCGGCCTCGGTCAGGATCAGCTTGTCTAACGTTAGGTCCGACACCGCACGCCGCAACCGGGCGTTCTCCAGCTCCAGATCCTTCAGCCGCTTCACCTGGTCGGTCTTCAGCCCGCCGTACTCCGCGCGCCAGCGGAAGTACGTCGTCTCCGTCACCGCGATCGTTCTCACCGCCTCGGCGATCGACTGACCCTGCGCCGTCAGCACATCAACTTGCCGCAGCTTCGCGACGATCTCTTCCGGCTTGTGACGCTTCCTTGCCATCTCTCGTTCCATCCAAATGGTCCTCGGACCAACATAAGGGATGGATCACTTCCTGGGGCGCAGACCAGTGGGACTTCGGCGTGTAGAGCGTGAGGACGAGCAGGACGCAGTTGTAGAGGTGTTCGGCCGCCTGATGGAGTTCGAAGGCGGCCTTCTTGGACCAGCGGGAGCCCTTTCCCATGTGATCCACGCCTGTTTCGAGAAACAGGTCTGCGCTTTCGAACCATTGCTCGAAATAGCCTTCAGCTTCTTCGAGCGCCGTCTTGGGCGACAGTTCGGCGGGCGTGACGAGATCGGAGGCTGGGGTGTCGTGCAACAGGATCCCGTCGCGGACGATGTCGACGAAGAAGTAGCGGCCGCGTTCGAGCTGGTGGTTCACGTCCTGCAGGCTGTGGACGATGAAGTTGACCGGGGTGCGGAGCTTCTCGCCGGCCGAGAGCTCCTTGAGGATGCGGGCCTCGGCAGTGTCCCAGAACTCCACGGTGTCGGCCAGGTCGTCGTGATCGACCACCAGCAGGATGTCGTAGTCGGAGAAGTACCGGCCGATCGGGTCCTCGACCCAGTCGGTGCGGGCGTAGGACCCGAACAGGATGATCTTCAGCACCTGGCCGTCGCGCAGGCGCGGCGCCTTGCGCGTGGCGATGATCTTGCTGAATTCCTCCAGCAGGATCTCGACCACCACGGCCAGTTCCCGTTGCTTGCCCCGTGGCAGATGCTTCAGATCGTTTCGCATGAACCCCCACATTGGGGGATTGGCCTCAGGTTGCAAAGCGCCTGGGCGCTCAATCGTCAGCTTCCCGGTCATCGGGGCCGGCGGCGGACTCCGCGGCGACGTCTAGCCAGGCCTTGGCTTGGGCGTCGCGCTCGGCCAGATCGCTCTCCAGGAAGCCGAACACCCGCCGGATGGCGGCGATCGAGCGGCCGACCTCGATCCGCGCCATGTCCTCGCCCATCCGTTCGTCGAAGCGCTTCAGTCCAGCCATCAGGACGCTGACCAGCTTGTTGTCCATCGCCGAGATGGCGAGGTTGGGCGAGCCCAGCATCACGGCCGCGACGATGGCGTGGGGGTCGCTGTCGGTCGCCTGCGCGAACCTCCGAATCCGCTCCGGGTCCCAGGGACTCTGGCCGGCCTCCAGATACTGATAGGTGCGCACGCCGAGCCCCATCTCGCGCGCGATCTCACCCGCCTTCAGCCCCCGGCGCCGACGGATGGTGCGCAGGACGAGCGACAGCGTCGCGGCCTCTTCAGCCGGCAGGTGGGAAGCGGCGGTCATCGATGCGGGCTCGGGTCCGGCTGGCTGAACAGCCTCAGATAGAGCGCGACCGAGGGGGCGTTCAATGCTCCGTCGTGCAATTGGCAAAGAAAAGGTCGTTTGCTCGCAGGAGCATTCGTCGCCGCTTCTGTTTAGAAATCAAGATATCAGACGAGGCTGCGCAAATCCCTTGCATGATAGTGCCATGATCTTGCGATATGTTCGCAATAAGATGGCGAATCGTAGGCGAATGACTGTGTTTCGGTCTCATATCTGCCGTGTGGCGTGAGTTTTTCTGGACTCCCATGAATCTACGGTCGCAAAGTGCTCGCCTGTACTTGATGGCGAGGGAGCGACCATGCGAACCCGCGACCCCTTCGGCGAGGCGCTGAGCGAACTGCGCATGCGACTGCGCCAGGGCGAGCTGCGCCCAGGCGCGCCCCTGGTGGTGATGGATCTCGCCCAGTCCCTGGGGCTGAGTGCGACACCGGTTCGCGAGGCCTTGGCGTTCCTGGCCGGCGAGGGCCTGATCGAAGGCCGACGGGGCGCGGCGAGGGGCTATCTGGCCGGGCGCCTGGGGTCGGCCGAGATCGCCGACCTCTACAGCCTGCACGGCGCGCTCACCCTGCACGCCGCTGCAGACGCGGGCCGCCGCGGGGTCTCCGCGGACCTTGCTCCGCTCGCCATCGAGATGCCGAACTCCGGGGCGGCCTTGGCGGCGGCGAGCGCGCAGCTGTTCGCCGCCCTGGTGCGCGCCGGCGGCAATCGCACCCTCGCGAGGTTTCACGGGGTGCTGGCCGATCGGCTGCATCCGGTGCGGCTCGCCGAGAGCGGGGTGCTCACGGAGGCCGCGATGGAGCTGCAGGCTCTGGCCGCCGCGCAGGCGGACGGAACGCGCCTCAGCCATGCCCTTCGCGCCTATCACCGCCGCCGGGTGACGGAGGCCGATCGGCTGGCGCGCGCCGTCAGCGCCAGGTCCGGCGAGGGCGAAATATAGAACACCTATAGATTGAATACACTATGGGCTGGGCGCCTCCTGGCCAGGTCGCACTGAAGCGACCTCATGTGAATGGAGGCTACCATGCTTAAGACGCGCAACACCCGTCTGATCTGCCTGGGCGACGCCCGCCGCCTCACCCTCGGCGGCATCCAGGGCCTGAACCCGGAAGAGTTCGACGAGGTCTATCCGTAAGGGGGCTGGCCGGCGCCGGTCGTCCGGCGTCGGCCGCCTCTTTCGGATGCGCACCCATGGCTCAACGGATCTGGCGATTGGCTCAGGACGTTCACGCCGCCCTCTGCGGCGAGGATCTGGTGCTGCTCGATGTGTCGAGGGACCAGTATTTCTGCCTGCCTCAGGCCGGGGCAAACCTGTTGCTCGATCCGGCGCTGGGCGTGCTGCGCGGCCTCGCCGACGATCTTGCCGCGGAACTGCAAGAGGCGAACTTCCTCACCGACCGCGAGGTTCTCCAGCCCCGTCGCTGGGGACCGCCGCCGACCCAGGAGGCTTTCGACGTCGTGCCGGCGCCGCGGGGACGTGCGCCGTCCTGGCCAGACCTAGTGGTCGGCAGCCTGGCCATGCTCTCGCGGTATCATCGGCGCCCGTTCGCCGATCTGGTCGGCCGGCGGCGCGCTCAGCGCGGCGGCCGGCTGGATATCGCCGCGGCCGCCAGACTCGGCGCAGGCTTCCAGACCAGCCTCCCGTGGCTGCCGGTCCAGGGCGCGTGCCTCTACCAATCCTTCCTGCTGCTAGACATCCTCGCCTGCCATGACCTGCGGGCCGACTGGGTCTTCGCGGTGCGGACCTGGCCCTTCGCCGCCCACTGTTGGGTCCAGGCCGGCGACGTCGTTCTCAACGACACCGTCGACTATGTCTCCAGCTTCGAACCGATCATGGTGGTCTAACCGTGGCCGCCTATGTCGCGCTGCGCTGGACGGGGGCGACTCCAGACGCGGTCATGGCCCTGCGGGCGGCCGCGCCGTCCGATTGGCGCATCGCCTGGGAGGCGCCCGACAGCCTCGTGCTGGTGCGCGATCCATCCGGTGCTCCGGTGCGCAGATTACCGGGCGACCGCGGCCTGGTGCTCGGCGATCTCTACCGCGCTAGCTTTCAAGGCGCGGTCGGCGAGGAGGTGGAGAGCCTGGTGATCTCTCGCGCGGCGCCCGTGGAAGCCATCGCGGCCGACCTCCTCACCCGCTTCTGGGGGCGGTACGTGGCCTTGATCACCGAGCCCGGCGGCGCTTGGTCGATCCTGCGTGATCCCGGCGGCGGCCTCGAGGCCATGACCTGGTCGCGGGAGGAGACGCAGATCGTCGCCAGCCACCTGCCGACCTGGTTGGCGCCTGAACTCTGGCCTTTGGACCTGGCGATCGATTGGCGCGCGGTCGCTGCCTGGGTGCGCTCCTCGGCCGCCATTGGCGCCCAGGCCGCCTTGAGCGGCCTTGAGGCCGTGACCCCTGGCGCCCTGCTGCGGAGCGACGGCGGCGTTCGGCAAGTCTGGTCGCCGGCAGGGGCGGCCCGAGCGGCGACGCCACGCGATGCGCACACCGCCTTGCGCGACACCGTGGACGCCTGCGTCCGGCGGCTGGTGGGTGACGCCCCTGTGCTCGCCGAGATCTCCGGAGGCCTGGACTCTGCGATCCTGGCCGCCAGCCTAGCAGGCCAGGTCCGTGACCAGGTCCTTGAGTGGACAAACTATTATGTGCCCGGCCGGCGCGGCGACGAGCGCGCCTATGCCCGCGATGTCGCGCGCCATCTCGACATCCCGCTCACCGAAGTGCTCAAGCCCGACTTTGCCGTCACCGAAATGATGTTGGCCCTGTGCGCCGACGGTTTGCGGCCGGGGTTTTCGGCGAAGGACGCGGCGCGGGACGCCGACGCCGCCGACCGTGCGCGCACCCTCGGGGCTGGCCGCATCGTCACCGGCCAGGGCGGCGACATGGCGTTCTTCGCGACGCCGACCCCATTGCTGCTGATCGACGCCTTGCGCGATCGAGGGCCAGCTGTCTGGACATCCGACTACGCCTTGAACGTCGCGCGCTGGTGCCGTCGCAGTATCTGGACGACACCCGGGCTGGATTGGAAGCTCGACCTGGCCCGGCAGCTGCGCCCGGTCGCCGGGCATCCCTGGGCGGAGGGCATCGAAGACCTGCCACCGGCCAAGCAGGTCCAGATCGCCACCTTGGCCCACAAGCTGACCATCCAGATCGAGGGCCTGCGCGGACGGGCCGCCGAGGTCGTCCACCCCTTGCTCGCCCAGCCGGTGATGGAACTCTGCCTCAGCCTACCTACATCGCGTCTGACCGCCGGCGGCCGTGACCGCGGCCTGGCGCGGCAGGCCTTCGCCGGGCGGCTGCCAGACAGCGTGCGGCTGCGGCAGTCCAAGGGCGAACTCGGCGCCTATTACGGCCAGGTCGCGGCCGCCAGCCTGCCGATGCTGCGCGACTATCTGCTGGACGGGGAGTTGGTGCGCGCAGGGCTCCTGGATCGGGCGCGGCTGGAACCGATGCTGGTGCGCGACCACCTGATCTGGCGCGGCGACTATTCAGCCCTGATGAGCTTCGCCGTGGTCGAGGCCTGGGTGCGTCATTGGGCGGACCGGCTGGCGGCCGCCGGCGCCTCCGGCAGGGTGGCGTCCAGCCAGGCGAGCACCCGGGCCAGGTAGTCGGCGATGTTGGCTGGGCTCGCCAGGGCGTGCCCTTCGCCCCAATAGGTCACGAACTGAGCGTCCTTCCCTTGGCGATAGAGGGCGGTGAACATCTCTTGGGACTGCTCGGGACGCAGTTCGTCGGTCTCCCCATGCACGAGCAGCACGGGCGCTGTGATCGCGCCGGCGGAGAAGAGATTGCTGTTTCGCAGATAGCGCTCGGGGTCGGCCCAGGGCGGCGCGCCCATCCGCGCCTGCGCGCCCTCCACAGCCCCCGAGGGGCCGATCGAGGCGGTGTCGTCTGGAACCACCCAGCGATGGACCGGGATCATGCCCCAGCGCGAGACGATGTCGTGCATGCCCGCGACCGCGATCACGCTGCGGAACCGCGGGCTTTGAGCAGCGGCGGCCACCGCGTTCATGCCCCCCAGGCTTTGGCCCCAGAGCGCGATGCGCTGGCCGTCGAGCGGCTGCGCCGCCAAGGCGGCGTCCACGACCTGCAGGATGTCGGCGGCCAGGCCCGCGGCCGGCTCGCCTTGCGTCTCGTCATAGGTCAGGCTGGGGGTCAGCACCGCATAGCCCTGGGCCGCCAGAATCTGCGGATTGAGATAGGCGGTGAAGGCGCCGACCTCGAACCGAGGATCAGGCTCGGGATAGACCGCGCCACGATAGGGGATGACCACCAGCGGATAGCCTCGGGCCGGCGGCGGCGTCCGCGGCAGGTAGAGCCAGCTGGGGGCGCGGGCGCCCTTCGGCGCGACCCGGCGCAGCACCGCGGGCTCGATCTCGGCGAGGCCGGCGTTGAGCGTCAGCACGCTGCGCCACCCGCGCGTCCAATCGCCGACCAGGACCTCCCGGCGCCCGCCGGGGCCGGCGCAGACCGCCGCCACATGTTCCGGACCCCGGATCGGGTTCGCACAACCGGGCGGGAGCGGCAGGGCGGCGTCATGGCCAGGACGCTCACGCACCAGACCCCGCGGGCCGCTCAGGACGAGATCGGTCGGCGCGACGGGGTTCGCCGCCGCGCGGGCATGGGGGTCCTGCGACAGGGGGAGGGGGCGGTCGCCATCGCGCCGGACGCGCCGCCGGACGGCGCCGCTGGTCGAGATCTCCCAGAGCGCGCCGCCCGCCACCAGGTCGATCCGACCTGCGCGCGCGGCGGCCACCTGCCGCGGCGTCTGCGGCATGGACCGCGTCAGCGCCTGGGCGCCTCCGGCCCGCAGGCGATACCAATCGCTGCGCCCCGTCCGATCGTGCGCGAAGACCAGCAGATCCTCGCCCAACCAGGTCGCGCGGGCTCGTCGCGCCTGTTCATTGCGCGTCGTTTGCAGGTCAAGCACCAGGTCGCCAAGCGGCGGCCGGGTGACGCTGCGCCGCGGGGCGTCGATCACCACCAGGGCCTTGCCATCGCCATCGGGACCCGCGGCGCGGGCGGTGATGACCAAGCGGGCCGAGGCCTTGGCCCAATCGAGCAGCCCAAACGTGACATCGCAGTCGGGGCAGGGCTCCCACGTCTCGCCGGAGGTGACGTCGACGAGCCGCAAGTGGCGTCGCCGCGCTGGGAAAGCGGTGTAGATCGCCTCCTGCGCCTGCGGCTGTAGATCTGCGCCGTTCTCGATGAGGGCGGCCCAGCGCCCGGAGGCGGACAGGGCTATGTCCTGGAATTCACCGCGCGCCAGCTCGGCGACAGCCCCCGACCGGACGTCGATCCGCACCAACCGTGCCGGCGCCTCCCGTGGCCGGACATCCAGAAACCGGCCGCTGCCGATGGCGGTGACCGAGGGGTCTTGGCCCTCCCGGGTCTTCGCCCAAAGCAACTGCAGTCGCGCCTGAGCTTCCCATCCGAGGGCCAGTTGTCGAGGCAGGTCGCCAGGGGCGCGGACGATGGCCAACACCTCGTGCGGACCGCGCCACACCGCTGTCGCGCCATGGTTGGCGAGCTCCGGCGTCAGCGGCAGCCAGCGCACCGCGCCAGTGGCGATCTCGACGATCCCGAGATCGAAGCTGTGGTCGTGCAGGCGCTGCACCAACATGCGCCGGCCGTCCGGGGAGATCGGACCGGCCAGGACGCCGGCCGCCAGGTCCTGCGGCATGAGCGGCGTCCCTCGGCCTGCGGCGTCGCTGAGGTCCACCTTGAGCAACTCGGTGAGCAACATCCCGGTCTGCTGGTTGTAGTCGAACCGCGCCGCCGTCCGATAAGGCCGACGCCGCTCGATCACCATCCAGCGGCCGGTCGGATCGAACACGATCCGACCAACCCCCTCCGTGGCCAGCAAGTCCGCCACCCCGTACGGCCGCGCGGCGGTCGCAGGCGCGCAGAGGAGGGCGGCGGCCAGGGCCGCCGCTGCAAAGGCCAGACGTCGCATGACAGCGCCCTACCAGCGCTTGGTCAGCTGGACCGCCAGATAGCGCCCGAGCGGCTCGGCGTTGGCAGGGTCGTAGCCCACCGTCCCATTCTCGGTCTCGTAGAAGGGCGGGTCGGTGTCGAGGAGGTTCTGGGCCGAAACCGCCAGGGTCAAGCCGTCCCACCGGGACGGCGACCAGGTCACCTGCAGGTCGGCCGTGGCCCAGGCGTCGATCCGTTTGCCTTGGTGGCTCCGGGAGTTGTCGACATAGTTCACCGCGCCAGTGGCGCCGAACTCGCCCCGGGTCCAACTGAGCCAGGCCCGTGCGCGCCAATCCACCGGCAGGCCGGCGAGATCGACCCGCTGATAGGTCGGCGCTGTCGGGGTCAGCTGCTGCTGGTAGTCCATCAGGTAGGTCGCATTCAGGCCGGCGACGAACCGGTCCTCGTTCCAGGCGAAGGCGTAGGCGGCCGTGAGATCGAGGCCCCGAACCCGCAGGACGCTGGTGTTGACGTAGCGGGTGTCGACGATCGCGCCGATGGCGTTGGCGGGGTAGAGGCCCGGCGTCGCATAGGTGGGATCGTCTAGCAGGCGTTGGACGGCCGCCAGATCGCCCGCTTGGGATGGGTCGATCATCCGCACGAACGGCGCGAGGGCAGGATCGGTGAGGGCGGCGGCGGTATTCTGCGCCACGGGACGGTCGATCTGGTTGGAGAACCGCGTGTCGAACACCGTCGCCGACAGCTTGAGGCCGGCGACGAGGCTTGGCGACCAGTCGGCGCCCAGGGTCCACGACCTGGCCCGCTCCGGCTCGAGATCCCGATTGCCGCCGGTCAGGTTGAGCGAGAGGATGCGCGCCGCCCCCTTCTGGTAGTTGGTCGCGCTGATCACCTGGGTGGCGTAGATCTCGGTCAGGGTCGGGGCGCGGAACGAGCGGCCATAGGTGCCCCTTAGGCGAAGGGTCTCGACGGGCGCCCAGACAAGGCCGACCTTCGGATTGGTGGTGGTTCCGAAGTCGCTGTAGCGCTCGGTGCGCAGGGCCAGGGAGAGTTCCAGGGCCCGAACGCCGGGCCGCGCATTGTCTGGTCCCACCAGCGGCGCCCGCAGTTCGGCGAAGCCAGCGAGGATTTCGCGCGCGTAGGTCGGGCTGGTGGTCACCGTGGGCGCCGCCGTACCGGTGAAGCTCTCGACCCGCTGCGAGAAATGCTCGCGTCGGCCGTGCACGCCTAGCGCCAACCTCAGGTCACCCCCCGGGAGCCGCCAGACACGGCCATCGGCCTGGGCGTTGAGCGAGGCGACCTTGCTTTGATAGCGCTGGCGTCCATAGCCGCTGCCGACGAAGTCGAGGATCGCCTGGGCGTTGTCGTCGCCATCGCCAAACGGGTTGAAGAAGCCGTCCACCGAGGTGCGAAAGGCTGTCGCCGGATTGTCGGCGACCGTGCCGACGGCCTCGCGCAGGAAGAGGCTGTTGAGATTGCCGTCGGTGCCCGACCGCACCAGCTCGCGTCCATAGGCGCCATAGGCCTCACCTCGCCAGTCGTCCCCCAGACGGGCCTCGACCCCAGCCGAGACGCCGAGGCTCTCGGAGCTGCCAAACAGGCGGGTCGGGCCAAGGTCCCGGGCGAACGAATAGTAGATCTGGTGGCTCCGCGAGCCGTTGGGCGAGACGAAATAGGGATTGTTGTCGCTGACGGTGATCGCGGCGGTGGGGATCACCGAGCGGCTGTCGAAGGTGCGATGGCTGTAGCGCAGGTCCGCGGTGACCTCGAGATGGGCGGTGAGCTCCTGGCCGAAGGCGGCGTAGACGCTGTGGCGGTCCTGATCGGGCAACAGGTCCTGGTCGGCGCGGGGCTCCTGCAAATTGATGACGCCGCGCACGAAGTCGCTGGGGCGCAGGGGCGAGCGGCCCGCCGGAACACCCCAGGTCGGCACAGCGGCGTTGGTCGCCGGATCGACGAGGACGATGTTCCCGGGGCTGGCGATGTTGGTGCGTCGGTCGGCGCCGCCGAACGGCCTGAAGTCGGCGCTGCGGGTATAGGCGCGGGCCGAGAAGGGCAGGGCCTCGCGCTCATAATATTCATAGGAAATCAGCGCCCGGCCGGTGCTCCAGACGTGACCGAGGGTCTGGGCGGCCAGCATCTCCTGAGCTCCGCCCTTCGCCCAGCCATACCGCGCCCGCGTCTCGGCCCCCTCGAAATTGCGCTTCAGGATGATGTTGACCACCCCGCCGACGGCGTCCGCCCCATAGAGGGCCGAAGCCCCGTCGAGCAGGATGTCGATCCGCTCCACCGCCGCCGTGGGGATGGCCGAAACGTCGGCGAAGTCGCCCTTGCCGCCCGTGCCGGCCATCCGCCGTCCATTGACCAGCACCAGGGTGGCGTCAGGGCCCAGGCCGCGGAGGTTGATCGCCGTCGCCCGGCCGAAGTTGAGGCTGGTGGCGTCCAGGCCAGCGGAGGCCACGTCAGAGGTCGCCGAGCCGGAGAAGTTCTGCGGCAGCGCCGACAGGCTGTCGGCCACCGTGGCGTAGCCCTGTCGGTCGATCTCGTCGCGGTCCACCATCAGCACCGGCGAAGCCCCAGGGGCCGCGCCGCGAATGTGAGTTCCGGTCACCACCACCTCGTCCAACATGGACGAGGTGGTGGCGACCTCGGATTGGACGGTCTCCAGTGGGGCTGTGACCATGCCGATCCGAAGCACGATGACCCCTGGTCGGCTCTCCTGGGCGATGACGCCCGTGCCGGCCAGGAGACGAGCCAGGGCTTCCTTGGCGGTGAAGTCGCCAACCAGACCCGGCGTCCTGTGGTCGCGCACGACATCGGGCGTGTAGAGCAACTGCAGGTCAGCCCTTGTGGCGTAGGCGGTCAGCGCACTCTCGAGGCTGCCGGCCGGGATCGCGAAACTGAGCACCGGTTCCGCCGGGGCGGCGAAAGCCGGCGGCGCGGCGAGCAGGGCCAGCAGGCTGGCGCCGGCGAACAGACCTGACGGACATGAAGACGTAGACGGCACTTTGAGACTTCCCCCTCAATCGTGCGGCCGCGCGTTGGAGGCGCGCGAGAAACCGCTGTTGAGGAAGAAGCACCACTCGTGAGGGCTTACCCTGAAGGGCGCCGAAAAAAACATTCGTCCGATGTCGCAGGAATCGGCGTGCACGCAAAGCGTGTGAAGTCTAGGGGCGCGGCCTTAGCATGATCTGGTTGCGCTCTCGGTCCGCCTGTAGTTCGAACAGGTCGCTGACCGCGGCGACGAAGGCCTCGGTGTCGCCGACGTCGAAGACCCCGCTCACCGGCACGCGCTCGAAACGGGCGGCGTCGACCACCACCTTGTCGCGGCTGTAGCGGTTGACCTCCGCCACGGCCTCGTCGAGCGGCGTCGCGCGGAAGGTGAGCCGCCCGCTGGTCCAACTGGTGGCCGCCGCCACATCGACCGGCGCGGGCTTGGCCGCGGGGTGCGACGTGGCCTCGATGCCTTCCCCTGGCGAAAGGCGCCAAGCCCGGTCACCGCGGCGATCGGCGACCTCAACAACACCCTCAACCAGGGTCACCTTCACCGCCTCGCCGGACTTGCGCACGTCGAACCGGGTCCCGATGGCCCGGACAGACGTGTCCGCAGCCTCGACGATGAACGGCCGCGCGGGGTCGTGCGCCACGTCGAAGAACGCCTGACCCCGCCGCAACTCGATCTCGCGGCCCTCGCCGGTGAAGCGCACCCGCAGGCGCGTGTCCGTATCCAGGCGCAGACGCGTCCCGTCGTCGAGAGTGACCAGTCGCTGCTCGCCGACGCCGGTGCTGTAGGCCTCGCCCTGGCCGATCACGAACGTCAGGGCCAGCAGGGCGCCCGCCGCCAGGGCGGCGATGCCGTAGCCGGTCCGCGTCTTCGGGCTCCAGAGCAGGGACAGGCGCCTGCGCCGCGCGCCGCGCGCCAGTGCGGCGCGGACCGCCGCCTGGGTCTGGGGGGTGTTTGTCAGGCGTGCGCCAACCTGCCAGAGCGCCTCCATGCGTTCGTAGGCGGCGTCGTTGCCCGGCACCCGGCGCCAGGACTGGAAGTCTTCCAGCGCGCGGGTCGAGATCGACAAGGTGTTCAGCTTCGCGAACCATTCGGCCGCTTCCCGGTCGGCGCGCTGGTCATCTAGCGGCACGGTCCTCATCGCCGTCAGGCTCGCATCCGCTGGGCGATCAGTTCCAGAGCCTTGGCCATCCGGGACTCGACCGTCTTGATCGGCGTTCCCGTGTGGGCGCTGATTTCCGCATAGGTCATTCCGGCGTGGCGGCTCAGCACGAAGGTGTCTCGCAGCGTCTGGGGCAGACCGTCCACCACCTGCTTGAACAGGAGCGCCTCATGCTGCTCTGCGTCCGTGTAAGGCTCATGACAGCGCGTCACCTCGGCCAGGCGTCCCGTCTTCCGTCGATCTCGCCGGGCGCTTCTTGACTGATTGTAGGCTAGATTTTCGGCGATCCGAAGCAAGAGACTTTGCGGGCGCTCGACGCGGCCTTCGGCCTGATAGGGCGAGAGCCGGATATAGGCTTCCTGCACCAGATCTTCGGCCTGCTGCGGATCGAAGCGTCGGCGCAACACCGCCTTGAGCCAGGCCGCGTGGCGACGATAGAGCAGGTCCAGGCTTGGACCCTCGCTGTCCCTGTCCTGCGCGTCCACGTCGCTTCCCTGGGTCATCGACCGCTCCCTCTTGCTCAGACGGGGCAGGCGCTGATCCTCGCGCTCTTGGAATGTCCTGCAGGCCAAGGCCCGCACCCACGCGCCCATCGGCGCCGCCGGACGATGGCGGACGTAGAGGCTCTCCGGCGCCAGGGCCGGCTATCGACGTGAACGCTGCACAGGGGATTCCAAGCCCCTACCGGCGCTCTCGCACCAGCAGGGGAAGACTGAATCAAATGCATGGACCATGCAAGCGGCGGGTCCAGATGGGGTCGGGCGTTGGAATCTCCGCAGCGCGGAGCCCGTGATTTCAGCACCGACCGCTGCCGTGCGATGGCGTGCCATCGCCCCCCGGCTCCAGGTCGGCGCCTATGGCCGGCGCCCGAGCCGCAGGTTCTAGGATTGTCCGACATGCCCGGCAAGGCGCACTCGGCCTCGCGGACCTCCGCATGGCGACCGGCGCAAGGTGGGCCTGACCAGGATCAGCGCCGCGACGCGGGCGATGGACGGCGTCGCCTCGCGCCTGGCTCCGGCTTTTGGGGGAGGCGCGGCGGTCGGGCTCGGTCCCGCCGCCTCTGGCGGCTCCTACGGGACCGACCCTTGCGGGCGGCCCAAGGCCGCCGCCGCGCCTCCGGCGGCGCGTCCCGCGGCCGAGGCGGCCGCTCCTTGCAGCCTTCACTCCCGATTTTGGCGTCGCCAGCGAAAGATCTGTTCGCCGCGCCCATCCACCCAATCGGCCAGGGCCTCCACCTGGTCGAGCGCGGCGAACAGGGTCTCGCGGGTGACGGTCACCTCCGGCGAGAGGAATCCGCGGCGCCCGTCCTCGGATTCCTCGGAGGTGGCGAAGAAGGGGCGAGGATATTTCGCCAGCGTCCGGGCGTCGTGAGTGACGTTCAAGGACGGCAGGTGCTCGCCATGCTGGCTGCGGTTGCGGGCCAGAACGACCTGTTCGATGATCTCGAAGTCGACGGGCGTGTCCGACCAATCGGTCTTGAGGATTTCGCCGAGCACGTCCTTGTAGACCGGAACGAAGCCTCGGGACTTCAGGGTGGTTTGACTCTCCCGGGTCAGGCGTGCGCCGATGACCCGGGCCATCAAGGTCTCGAAGTAAAGTTTCAGGGTCTCCGACAGGATGGAGACGCAGGACCGGCCGAGGATCTGGATCGCCAGGTCGGCGTCCATCCATTCGACGAGGTAGGGCGGCTCGCCGTCTTCGCTGTAGGGCGGGTCGTCGAACGGCGGCAGGTCGTTCTCGATCAGACGCTTGCGCTCTGCGAAAGGGGCCTGGGCGGTGTCATAGTAGCTGCGGATGAACGCGGTCCGGACCCGCAAGAAGTAGGCGACGTCCACGGCCTTGATCCTGATCTGACGACGCTGCGAGACCCGCGCCAAACGCCAGACCTGACATATCCGCCGGCAGGTGTCGTCCCGACCCAGAGCTTAGTCCGCATGTCCTTTTGCTATCGAGATAGCGGAGCCGAAGCGCCGCATCCTCCTCCGATGCCGCCATCGGAGGAGAGACATGGGCACGCTCTACATCGGATTGGACGTTCACAAGCTCAGCATTGCGGTCAGCACCGCCGAGGACGGACGCGACGGAGCGGTCCGGTTTCTCGGCGAGATCCGCAACACTCCGACGGACGTCGCCAAGCTAGCGAAGCGGCTGGCGAGGGACGGCAGCCAGCTGGAGTTCTGCTATGAGGCCGGCTGCTGCGGCTACGGCGTCTATCGTCAGCTCACCGAGCTCGGCCACGGCTGCATGGTCGTGGCGCCGTCGCTGATCCCCAGGAAGCCGGGCGACCGGGTGAAGACCGATCGACGGGACTCCCAGAAGCTGGCGGTCCTGCACCGCTCAGGCGACCTGACGCAGGTCTGGGTGCCAGATCCCGTCCACGAAGCGATGCGCGACCTGGTGCGCGCCCGGCTCGCCGCTGTCGGCGCGCTGATGCGGGCGCGCCAGCAGTTGCTGTCGTTCCTGCTGCGGCACGGCCGGATCTACGAGAAGGGCAAGCCTTGGACCCAGCGCCACCGCGTCTGGCTGGCGGCCCAGGTCTTCGAGCAGCCAGTGCACCAGATCGTCTTCCAGGACTATGTCGAAGCGATCTTCACCGCCCAGGATCGGCGCGATCAGTTGGTCGCTCGGATTACGGGCCTTATCCCGTCCTGGTCGATGGGGCCGGTGGTGGAGGCGTTGCGGGGGCTTCGTGGCCTGGAGACGATATCGGCCGTCACCTTCATCGCCGGCATTGGCGACCTCAGCCGCTTCGAGACCCCCAGCCAGCTGATGGCCTACCTCGGCCTGGTGCCCTCCGAGCACTCGAGCGGCGACCACGTCCGCCGCGGCGGCATCACCAAGACCGGCAATGGCGAGGCGCGACGGATGCTGGTGGAGGCGGCGTGGAGTTATCGCTACCCGCCGCGGGTCGCTCAGGAGAAGGTGGAAGTGCTGGTGCGCCTGCCGAAGCCCGTGCGCGACATCGCCTGGAAGGCTCAGGTGCGTCTTTGCGATCGGTTTCGCAAGCTGACCCATTCGGGGAAGAAGCCGACTGTGGTGGTGACGGCGATCGCCCGGGAGTTGGCGGGCTTCGTCTGGGCGATCGGGCAGCAGGTCAAGCCGGCGGCGCCCTGAGGCGCTGCGCCCGCCGGCCTGTTGGGCCGGGGGCGGGATGGAGGTCAGGGTGATCCTCGAGAGCCCCTTGGGCCAGCCCTTGGCTGACGCCCGTGCTTAGTGAGAGGCAGCCCGCGACGACAAGCGTTCATGCGGTACCCAACCCGCGCATGGAAGTCTGATCGACCGTCGCCTTCGCCGTCCCGCCCTCGACCCAACAGCAGGACCACGACAGTCGGAATCTCCGCGCCTTCGGCGCGGAGCGGGTGTTCTCACGCCCCAGCACTGAAAAAGGACATGGAAGGGGCGCCGCCCCTCGCGGCGGCCAGGGTGAGGCGGCGCGGGCGCGCCGCCGTGCGGCCGGTGTCCCCGACCTTCCGCGCCGGGCACGGCCGGCGCCGATCAGGTCCGTCAGGCTTGTGCAGGTCGGGTGATCCCCCTCCGGCCGCCCGCCCTGGCCTCTGCTACCCCCGGTCTCGCCGACGGGCAGGGCTGCATGCGCGCCTTGCGCATGCAGCCTGACCCAAAGGAGGTCGCCATGACCAACGACAGCCCCATCGAGATCGTCTCGGGAACAGAGATCGACATCCCCCTCAACAAGCTGAAGAAATCGCCGCGCAACGTGCGCAAGGTTCCGCATACGGCCGCCGCCATCGAGGCGCTGGCCGCCAGCATCAGCGCCAAGAAGATGCTGCAGAAGCCCGTGGTCGAGCCCGAACGCGACGGGGACGGCGGTCTGACGGGCTCCTGGCTGGTGACCATCGGAGAAGGGCGCCGCCTCGCCCTCAACCTGCTGGCAAAGCGCAAGTCGATCAAGACGTCTCACCCCGTCGCCTGCGTCATCGACACCGAATTCGATCCGCAGGAGATCAGCCTCGATGAAAACGTCACGCGGTCGGCCATGCATCCCGCCGACCAGTTCGAGGCCTTCCGCGACCTCAACGACCGTCTGGGTTGGGGCGCCGAAGAGATCGGCGCCCGGTTCGGCGTCTCGGCCCAGGTGGTGCGCCAGCGCCTTCGGCTGGGCGCGGTGTCGCCGCAGTTGATCGGGGTCTATCGCGAGGACGGCCTGACGCTCGACCAACTGATGGCCTTTGCGATCACGGAGGATCACGCGCGCCAGGAGCAGGTCTATGCGAGCCTCGCCTACAACCGCTCGGCGGGTTTCATCCGCCAAGCCCTGACCGAGAGCAAGATTGCCGCAGACGACCGCCGGGCGGTGTTCATCGGCGTCGAGGCCTATCTTGAGGCGGGCGGCGCGCTGACCCGCGACCTTTTCACCGAGGATCGCGGCGGCTGGCTGGACGACGTGGTTCTGGTGGAACGGCTGACCACCGAGAAGCTGGCCGCGCTGGCCGACGACGTGCGCGCCCGCGAAGGCTGGAAGTGGGCGCAGGCCGCTGTGGACTTCCCGTCGGCCCACGGTTTAACCCGCACCTATCCGCGCAGGGTGGAGCGCACCGAGGACGAGATCGCGCGGATCGAGGCGATCTCGGCGGAGTACGACGCCCAGGTCGAAGCCTTCGCCGACATCGAGGACCTGCCTCCTGAGGTCGAGGCGCGGTTGAAGGAGATCGAAGCGGAGTTGGAGGCGTTGGGCGAGGACTATGCATATCGCCCCGACGAGGTGGCCCGTGGCGGCCTCTTCGTCTGCCTCGCCTATGACGGCCAAGCTCGGATCGAGCGGGGCTTCATCCGGCCCGAAGACCTCGCGCCCGAGCCGGAACCCGAGGCCGAAGGTGGCGAGGACGACGCGGGCGACGGCGTCGCAGCGCCGGAGCGCGAGACCGAGGCCGAGGAGGACGACGACGGCCTTTCGCCGCTCTCCGACCGCCTCGTGGCCGAACTCACCGCCTTCCGCACCGCATCGCTTCGCGATGCCATGGCCGAGCAGCCGGAGGTGGCGTTCCTCACCGTGGTCCACGCCCTGGCGCTGCGGGTGTTCTTCCCCGCCGGCAATGCAAGCTGCGCCGATATCCGGATGGCCTCGCGCGGCCTTTCGGCAGAGGCGGCGGGCATCGAGAACGGCCCGGCGTGCCAGCGGATCAACTCCCGGCACGAGACTTGGGCGCGTCAGATGCCCGAAGCGGCCGAAGACCTCTGGGCGTTCGTGGTCGACCTGGACACCGACAGCCGGCTGGCGATCTTCGCCCACTGCGTCGGGCTCTCGCTCGACGCAGTGCAGGGCTGGCAACGCCGGCCCCATGCCCTGGCGCAGGCCGACGCCCTAGCCGTCCGCCTGGGGCTCGACATGTCGCTCGATTGGCGCGCGACCGGCGCGACCTACTTCACCCGCGTGACCAAGGCCCGCATTCTTGAAGCGGTCGGTGAAGCCTCGGGCGCCGAGGCGGCCGAACGCATCGTCGGCCTCAAGAAACCGGAGATGGCGGCTGCGGCCGAGACTCTGGCGGCGGAGACGGGGTGGTTGCCCCGCGTTCTGCGCACGCCATCGCGGGACGCCGACGCCGGTTCGGTGGACGTGCTCGAAGGCGAGGGGAGCGCGGCCGAGGTGATGGCGGCGGAATAGACGGGCGCGCCAAGGGCGAGCCGCCGCCCAACCCCGGTTGGGCGGCGGCCTCGTCATGCGCGCGCCTGGCTCGCGTCGTGGACCAGCCGCCACGCCGCCTGGACGAGAGGCGCCATCAGGCCCGCGTCCAACCCCGCAAGGCGCACGCGCGTCACGCCGCGTCGCCCCCGGCCGCCCGGCTCTGGCGACAGCGCCGGCGATTTCCCCATGAATGCGGCCTGGTCCTTTGGCGTCAGGCGCACCACCGCCCAGCCAGGCTCGGGCCAGCCGACCGTCGCGGAGGCCTTGTCCCGGATGCGAAACTCCTGGGATCCGAGCACCTGCTTTTCGACCGCGCGCGGCAGGCTCAGCGCCATCTGGCGAAAGTCGTCCGCGCTCACCATTCGGGACGAGCCGTCATTGCAAAAGCGGACTTTCATCGTCGTATCCTAGGGCGTCCACGTGCCAGCGAACCGGGGCGCGCGAGGTCGTCCCAAGCTTAGGACGCGGCCGATCCAGCGGATGGACCCGGAGGGTGTCCAGGCCCTGGGCCAAGGCCCAACTCCAGCGCGGATGACCCGGCCCGATCTGACGGTTGATGGCCTCGCAGCGCTCGCGATGCAGGACCGTATAGCCGCCATCGGCGTCGCGGCGGGCGAGGGCGGCCAAGCCAGGGCTACGCAGGAAGCGACCGTCGTGGTGCGAGACGGCGAAGTCGGCGGCGCCGTCGATGAAGATCGTGTCCGTCATGAGAATCGCCTCCGGTCCGCGAGCTTGTCCGAGAGCTGCTTGCCTCGCCACCGATCGATCACCTCCAATCCCGTGATCCGAGCGCCTTCACCCACCGCCCGCGCGGCCCCGAGCAGCGACTGAGGCGAGGTGAACAAGGCCCGGGCGCCCAGGTCCGCGCCGACAAGGCTTGGGAGAGCCGAGGGGCGCCGTAAGGCCTCCATGTCCGCTGAGGGACCGGCCAGGGCGGCCTCTCTGGGCGTGATCGGTCCGGCGGGTGCGGGCGCGTTGCGCCCCGGCCGTCGCCGCAACGCCGCCGCGCGCCTTCTTTCCCCTGCCGCGCCTTGGGCCACGTCATTCCTCGCGAGGCAAAGAAGCCGCCCGTCGGCGTCCTGCGCTGACGCTTCGGGCCAGATGGCTGCGGCGCCGGTCGCCCCCCGGCCTGGGGATCGCCATCGAGGCCGCGACAGGCGCGGTCCGAGCAACAGGAGATCCACCATGGCCACCATCGGCACCTTCACCAAGCACGAAGACGGCTCCATCAGCGGCGCCATCAAGACCCTCACCCTCAACGTCAAGTCCGCGCAATTCCGGACCGCCGAGAAGGAGAACGACAAGGCCCCGGACTACCGCATCTTCGCCGGCGCCACCGAGTTTGGGGCGGCCTGGAAGAAGACCAGCCGTGAGAACCGGGACTACCTCTCCGTCAAGCTGGACGACCCCAGCTTCGCCGCCCCGATCTACGCCTCTCTGGTCGACGCCGAGGACGGCTACGCCCTGATCTGGTCGCGCAGCCGCGCCGCCGACTGAGCCCTGGCGCCGCCCGCGCCTGCGCGCGGGCGGCGCCCATCTCCCCCAACCAGCACAAGATCGGAGGCCGTCATGGCCCGTCCAACCTCCGCCGTGCGCCCAGACGCCCGGCCCGACCTCTACACCCGCGTCACCAACGCCATCGTCGCCGACCTCGACCGCGGCGTTCGCCCCTGGACCCAACCCTGGTCGAACAAGACAGCGACCTCGAGCGTCAGCCGGCCACTGCGGCACAACGGCCAGCCCTACAACGGGATCAATGTCGTCCTGCTCTGGTCGGAAGCTGCGGCGCGCGGCTTCATCGAACCGACCTGGATGATGGGGTGGACGGCCCCTGCGACTGCAGATGTGAATTCGGAGGGGGCTAGCCACAGAGCAGGAGGACCCACCATGCAGCTCACGACCATCGGCTTCGATCTCGGCAAGAACGTCTTCCAGGTCCACGGCGTCACTGCCGACGGCCAGGTGATCGTGCGCAAGAAGTTGGGCCGCGCCGAAGTGCTGCCGTTCTTCCGCAGCCTGGATCCATGCCTCGTTGGGATGGAGGCTTGCTTCTCAGCGCACCACTGGGGGCGCGAACTCGCGGCCCTGGGCCACCAGGTCAAGCTGATGCCGCCCAGCTATGTGAAGCCTTACGTCAAGCGGGGGAAGAACGACGCGGTCGACGCCGAAGCGATCTGCGAGGCGGTCAGTCGACCGACGATGCGCTACGTGCCGCTCAAGAGTGCTGAACAGCAGTCGGTTCTGATGCTCCATCGCATCCGCGATCAACTCGTCCGCCAACGCACCAGCCTCTACAACGCGCTGCGTGCTCACCTCTCCGAGGTTGGCATTATCGCGCCACCCGGCGTGAAGCGTGTGCCGGAGCTGCTGCAAGTCGTCGAGGCCGAGCGAGACCGGCTGCCCGCTCTGATGCTCTGCGCCTTGGAGGTTTTGCTGCGGCAGCTTCAGGAGGTCAAAGACCGGATCCGCGAGGTGGAGCAGCACATCTTTGGATGGGCCAAGACCAATGACGCGGCACGGCGCCTGGCCACGATTCCTGGCGTCGGCCCCGTCACAGCCGCAGCGATCGCCGCCACGGTGACCGACCCCAGCCACTTCAAATCGGGTCGCCAGTTCGCCGCCTGGATCGGACTCGTGCCGAGACAAAACTCCAGCGGCGGGAAAGATCGGCTCGGGTCGATTTCGAAGATGGGCGACCGATATCTTCGCCGACTGCTGGTCGTCGGCGCCACTTCGATCATCCGCTACGCCCGCACCCGCGGCGGGCCGCGCCAGGCTTGGGCGATGGCGCTGCTCGAGCGACGTCCCGCCCGGCTGGTGTCCGTCGCGCTGGCCAACAAGGCAGCGCGAATCGCCTGGGCCATCCTCACGCGTGGCGAGGTCTATCGGCCGGGTGTCGCCGGGGCGCTTTGAGCGCGTCAGCGATTACGGCTCAAGTTGCAGGAGTGCTGATGGTGTGATGACGACCCGGTCAACCCGGGGATCGGGAGAGCCCACGGTAGGTTAGGCGCCTCGAGCGCGTCTGGATGATTGGGACCCGGTCCGCGGACTTCATCAGGGCCAGCGGCCACGTGCGCCGCGCAAACAGGCCGGACACATGACTGCTGCCTGACCGGAGCGAAATCTCAGCTGACGCCCCTTGCAACGCAGGGGCCGTCCACACATGACCTTCCGCCAGGCGCTGGCGCTCGGAGGACATGTCCGCAAGGGAGAGACTGGTTCGATCGTGGTCTACGCCAACCGCTTGGCGCGGACCGAGCCGGACGCCGAAGGCGTGGACGTCGAGCGCCACATCTCCTTTCTGAAGGCCTACACGGTGTTCAATGTCGAACAGATCGATGGGCTGCCGGACCGCGGCCAGGCGTGCGCCCGGCCGACGTTAGATCCCCACGCGAGGATCGCCCGCGCCGAAACCTTCTTCGCCGCCACGGGCGCAGACATCCGCCATGGCGGTGCGCGCGCCTACTACGCGATTCACGCCGACCACGTGCAATCGCCACCCTTCGAGGCCTTCCGGGACCCGGAGAGCTACTACGCGACCCTGGCTCACGAATGCGTCCATTGGACCGCGCATCCCAGCCGCCTCGACCGGGACTTCGGTCGCGGGCGCTGGGGCGATGAGGACTATGCGCGGGAAGAGCTTGTCGCCGAACTGGGCGCTGCGTTCCTCTGCGCCGACCTCGGGCTGGACCTCACGCCACGCGAGGACCATGCCGCCTACCTGGCCAGCTGGCTGCGGGTCCTGAAGGGCGATCGCCGCTTCATCTTCACCGCCGCCGCCCATGCGGCCCGCGCCTGCGACTATCTCCAGGGATTGCAGCCGATCCGCTGATCCCGAGCGATGGCGGAGTCGCGACCCTGCGATTTCGCCATCAACCCCCCGACTCGCTCTCCGCCAGGTTTTCGAGGCCGCGCTGCCGCTCCCGGTCGCGGCTCGGAAATACGCGGAGACAGAAGATGACAGACACATCCACACCCATCCCGCCGCGAATGCTGCGCACCGCCGAGGCGGCTCGGTTCCTGGGCCTCTCGGGGCGGACCTTGGAGAAGCACCGCACCTTTGGCACCGGCCCGACCTACAAGAAGATCGGCGGCCGCGTGATCTACGCCGTCGGCGACCTGCAAGCCTGGGCTGACCGGGGTGCGCGCACCTCCACCACCGACCCCGCCGCGAGTGTCGTCCACCCCGCGCGCCGGCCGCGGCCGCCGGCGGCCTGGAGCGTCGGAGGATAGGCCGTGCCACCTGTCGTTACGGCGCAAGCCAGGCGCCGGCCTCGTCCGATCATTCTGTTGATGGGACTGGCTGGCCTCGCCCTGGGGCTCGCGCCCGCGCTCGCCGCCTGGCCGCCGGCTCTCGTCTGGAATGCGACGGCCAGCGCGCCTGTGGGGCTCTATCTCTGCTCGCACCCGGGGAGCATCGCTGTCGGCGATCTGGTGGCGGTGACGCCGCCCAAGCCGCTCGCCGACTGGCTCTCAACCCGCGGCGCAGCGCCCCATGGTGTCCTGCTTGTGAAGCGGGTGGCGGCCCTGCCGCCCTCGCGCCTGTGCTGGACGCACGGCCAGGTGAGCGTCGACGGCCGCCAGGTCGCGGTGGCGGCGTCGCACGACAGGATGGGCCGCTCCCTGCCGGTGTTAGGGGGGTGTCAACGTCTGCAGCCTGGGCAGGTGCTTCTGCTGAACGAGGCGGTCGGCTCCCTGGACGGTCGCTACTTCGGCCCCCTGGCCTCGTCCCAGATTGTGGGCCGGGTGAGGCCGTTGTGGACGGTTCGGGAGCGTGGCCGTGGCGGCTAGGATCGCTACAGTCCTCGGCGTTCGGCGCGAAGGTCGGCGCAGGCGCCCCATGCGATGGCTGTTGAGCGGCGCACTCGCGATGGGGACGCTGGGACCTCCACCGGCCTACGCGGCCGGTGAGCATCTGGCGCCCGAGATTCGCGCCGCGCTGGTCGCCGAAGCCGCCGAGCGTTTTGCAATTCCAGCGCCCTGGATCGTCGCTGTGATGCGCGCCGAAAGCGCCAACGACCCGCGGGCACGGTCATTAGCTGGCGCGCTCGGCCTGATGCAGATCATGCCCGATACCTATGCCGAACTGCGCACGCGCTACGGCCTGGGCGCAGATCCCTATCATCCCCGCGACAACATCATGGCCGGCGCCGCCTATCTGCGGGAGCTCCACGCGCAGTTTGGCGCGCCAGGCTTCCTCGCCGCCTACAACGCCGGGCCGGGGCGATATCTTCAGTACCTGGCCGGGACCCGCCCGTTGCCCCAGGAAACGCGGGACTATGTGGCGATCCTTGCGCCGCAAGTTCAGGCCGCAGTTCCACCCCACGAGCTTCGTCTCGACCTCGCCCCTCGGTCGCTTTTTGCAAACCTGGACGGCCCCGCGGCGGACGGGGCGCCAGCGGGCTCATCCTTGTTTGTCGCCGTGTCCAACGGGGCGAACGCGCCATGACCGGTCTCGTGATTCCCGGCGCGTCGTACGGCCTCGCAGGTTTGGCGGTCTTTAAGCGGGGTGCAGGGAAGGTGAGGGGGGAGGACAGGATAAAAGGCGCGAGGCGGGTTGGGTTTGAGGCAAGAAAAAGGACCGTAAAAACAGTTGGCTACGGCGATGTGCGTGGGGCGTTGGCAGGCTGCCATCTGCGCCCGTCCCTTGGCCCCCAAGGCTTTCAGACACCTCGCTCCGCAGGGCGGCGCCATGAACGACGATGACTTCATCCTTCGCCCCGGTCGCTCGCGGTCCCGTGGCGCCGGCGGTCATCGCACCTTCGTCGGCGAGGCCCTGGCCGCCGCAGCGCGCGCCGGCGGTCTGCATCCCGGCCGCTCAAGCCTCAAGGGCGCCTTCGGCCGAGGGCGGGCCTCCAGCTTGGCGGCAAGTCGGTTGGGCGCGCGCACCCGCAGCGCCGTCATCAAGGCCCGTGTGGTGCGTCACACCCGCGGCGGGGCGCCGATGGCGCTCCACCTGGCCTATCTCCAGCGCGACGGCGTCACACAGGACGGGGCACGGGGCGACCTGTTCGGCGCCCAGGGGCAGGATGCCGACGCCAAGGCCTTTGTCGCGCGCTGCGCTGACGACCGGCACCATTTCCGCTTCATCGTGTCCCCGGACGACGCCGAGCGCCTGGAGGATCTCCAGGCCTTCACCCGAGACCTCATGGGGCAGGCGGCGCGCGACCTCGCGAGCGAGCTCGACTGGGTGGCTGTCGCTCACTGGAACACAGGTCATCCGCACATCCACGTCCTGGTCCGCGGCAAGGCCGATGACGGAAGCGACCTGGTAATCAGCCGCGACTACATCTCCCACGGCCTGCGCGCCCGGGCCGCGGAGTTGGTCACACTCGAACTCGGGCCGCGCAGCGACCTCGAAGTGCGCCGTCAGCTCGAGCGCGAGGCGAGCGCCGAGCGGTGGACCGCGCTGGATCGGCGACTGGTCCGCGACGCCGGCGCCGCGGGGGAACTGGACCTGCGGCCGCCTCGGCTGGGCAAGCCCGATGCGGACCATCAGATCCGCGTGACGCGACTGCGCAAGCTGCAGGCCTTGGGCTTGGCCGAGGCCGAGCGGCCTGGCCGGTGGCGTATCGCACCGGATGCGGAAGCAACCCTGCGAGCCTTGGGCCGTCGGGGCGACATCATCGCGCGGCTGCACAACGCCTTGGGCGGACCGGGAGGTGAGCGCGACCCGGCGACCTACCTCGTCGAGGACGCGCCGCCAGTCGGCCTTGTGGGTCGCCTCGCCGCACGGGGCCTGGACGATGAGCTGTCCGGTTCAGGCTTTGCGGTCATCGATGGGATCGACGGGCGCTCGCACCATGTGGTGTTTCGAGAGCTGGCCGACACCTCCGACGCCCCGATCGGCGGCGTCGTCGAACTGCGCGCCGTTGGGTCGCGGGGAAGATCCGTGCTGGCGGTGCGGTCCGACCTTTCGATCTCCGAACAGATCCAGGCCGACGGGGCGACCTGGCTCGATAGACGACTGCTGGCCGGAGGCCGATCCGACATCGCCGAGCATGGCTTTGGCGCGGAGGTGCGCGAGGCCCTGGAGGCGCGGGCGGCACGGCTCGCGCAGCAGGGCCTTAGTCCAGGCGGCGGGTCGACCGCCTTCGCACCGAACCTGTTGGCTACTCTGCGGGCCCGGGAGTTGGCGGCGGCGCAGGCGCGCCTGGCCGCCCAGTTCGGCGCGCCCGCACCGACCCTTGAACCGGGTGAATCCGTGTCGGGCGTCTATCGGCGCCGGCTCGATCTCGCCTCCGGCCGCTTTGCGGTGATCGAAGGCGCAATGGGCTTCTCGCTGACGCCCTGGCGCGAGGCGTTCGAGACGCGACGCAATCAGACGGTCGACGGCGTCGCAGGCCACGGGGGCGAGGTCGAATGGCGGATCGGGCGCCTCCGCGGACCCGCCAGATGAGGAGGTTGAGATGTCGGGAACCAAGGTGATGTGGGGCCAGCTCGCGCTGGTGGGACTGATCGTGTTGGCGACCACTTGGGCGGCGACGGAATGGACGGCTTGGCGCCTGGGGTTCGACCCTGGACTGGGGGCGCCCTGGTTTAGGGTCGAGGGTTGGCCGGTCTATCCGCCCCCGGCCTTCTTCTGGTGGTGGTTCGCGTTCGAGGCCTACGCCCCCCAGGTCTTTGTCGAAGGCGCCGGCATCGCCGTCAGCGGCGGGGTGGCGTCTGTCATCGTCTCATTGCTGCTGTCCGTGTGGCGCGCCCGGGAGGCGCACGACGTCACCACCTACGGCTCGGCCAGGTGGGCGCTGCAGCGAGACGTCAGGAAGGCGGGTTTGCTGACCGGCCGCGGCGTGATGCTGGGCGAACTGGCCGGACGATACCTGCGCCACGATGGACCCGAACATGTCCTATGTTTCGCACCGACCCGAAGCGGCAAGGGCGTCGGTCTGGTGATCCCGACGCTGCTCACCTGGCCAGGCTCGGTGATCGTCCACGATATCAAGGGCGAGAACTGGACCTTGACATCGGGATGCCGCGCCTCGGTCGGGCGGGTGCTGAAGTTTGATCCGACCAACGCCGAGAGCGCCGCCTACAATCCGTTGCTGGAAGTGCGGCGCGGCGACAGCGAGGTGCGTGACGTCCAGAACGTCGCCGACGTGCTGGTGGACCCAGAAGGCGCCCTGGAGCGGAGATCGCATTGGGAGAAGACCAGCCACAGTCTGCTGGTGGGCGCCATCCTGCACGTGCTCTACGCCGAGGAGAACAAGACCCTCTCCGGCGTCGCGGCGTTCCTGTCAGATCCCAAGCGACCGATCGAGACGACCCTGCACGCGATGCTCGCCACACCGCACCTCGGTGATCGACCCCATCCGGTCGTGGCCTCGGCGGCGCGGGAGTTGCTGAACAAGAGCGAGAACGAGCGCTCAGGCGTGCTGTCGACTGCAATGTCCTTCCTGGGGCTCTATCGCGACCCGGTGGTGGCCAAGGTCACGGCGCGATGCGACTGGCGGATCGCCGATCTGGTCGACGGGGAAAGGCCCGTCAGCCTCTATCTGGTTGTGCCGCCCTCCGACATCAGTCGGACCAAGCCGCTCATGCGCTTGATCCTCAACCAGATCGGGCGGCGGCTGACCGAAGACCTCAAGGCCGGCGCCCATCGTCAGCGGCTGTTATTGATGCTCGACGAGTTTCCGGCCCTCGGGCGTCTGGACTTCTTCGAAAGCGCCTTGGCCTTCATGGCCGGCTATGGCCTCAAGGCCGTGCTCATCGCCCAGTCCCTCAATCAGATCGAGAAGGCCTACGGCGCCAACAACGCCATCCTCGACAACTGTCATGTGCGCATATGCTTCGCCACCAATGACGAGCGGACCGCGCGCCGCGTCTCAGACGCGCTCGGCACCGCCACCGAATTGCGCGCCATGAAGAACTATGCCGGCCACCGGCTCTCGCCTTGGCTGGGGCACCTGATGGTCTCGCGCCAGGAAACCGCGCGAGCGCTGCTGACGCCTGGCGAGGTGATGCAACTCCCGCCAGAGGAGGAACTGGTGCTGGTGGCCGGGACGCCGCCGATCCGGGCGCGCAAGATCCTCTACTACCGGGACCGCGAGCTCCAGGCGCGTATCGCCGCCGCAGCGGGCTCGACGCCCGGGCCGCCACGGTCCGACGACTGGTCGGGCCGCGCCCCAATCGGCGCGGTCCCGCCCGTCGGCCCACCCCGGCGCCCGCTCGCCGATGACGGCGGCTTGCGGCGCGAACCTGACCTTCCGCAGGAGGCTCCCGAGACCCAGGTCGAAGGCGAGTTCGAGTTCATCGACCTCGATCAGGAGGACGACCTTGGCGGAGCCGGTACGTTCCAGGCCGGGTTCGGGCAAATCGCCCGGCAGGCCGCGCTGGACCCCGACGACGGGGTGGACCTGTGAGCGCCAAGTCCCGCCTTTCGGTCTATCTCGAGCCGACCCTGCTGCGCGCCCTTGAACGGTTCGCCCTTGAGCACCGGAAATCGAAGTCGCTGGTGGCCGAGGCGGCGATCTCGGCCTTCCTGGCGCCCGATGCCGTCGAGCGACCGGACGCGGCCCTGATCCGCCGTCTCGATCACCAGAACCGCACGGCCGAGCGCGCCGACCGGAACCTCGCCATCGTGATCGAGATGCTCGCCCTCTTCATCCGCTTCTGGCTGACCACCACGCCGACCCTGCCGGAATCGGCCCAGGCCGCGGCCCGCGCCAAGGGACAATCGCGATACGATGGCTTTGTCGTCGCCCTGGGTCGCCGCTTGGCCAAGGGGGGGCGGTTCGTCGACGGTCTGTCGCCGGACGCGCCGTCTTCAGCGGCTCCCCGCGATCGCGACGAAGGAGCCTAGGCCTCGACCCTCAGGCGCAGGGGATCGAGCGGGGTGCGGATCGGATAATGGTCGCCGAGCAGCTGGCTGCCTTCGAGAGTCAGGATCGCGGGGACGCTGACCAGGCCCTCGTCGTCCCAGCCCGCCGCGCCAATGTCGAGGTGCGCGATCACGATCCGGCGGCGACGTTCCAGGTCTTCGGCGACGGACATCACCGCGGCGTCCGGGGTGATCTCGATGATCGGATCGGCGAGCCGAACGGCGAGTATGCCGCCATGTCCTTCGAAAGTGACTTCGCCTCGGAAGCGGCCGAGCCCCACCAGCGTCCCATCCGCGTCGCGCCGCAGGCTCGAGTCTTCCTCCGCCAGGAAGGTGAAGCCGCCGTCGCCGCTTCGGGTCGCGCCGCCGCGCGCCAGAATGGCGCCGCCAACGCCGTGCACATAGCTGCGGAAGGTCTGTTTCACACCCCAGTCCAGGGTCGAAACCCACCCCCCACGCGGCTCACTCATGGCTCTTCTCCACCAGCGCATCGCGATCGCCGCCGACGCTGCGAAGCGAGAGTTTGGGCGCTTCGAATCCTGTTCGGCCATAGCCTTCTTGCTGTTCACATTCGAAATGCTCGCTGGCCGCTAGTCGGCGACCCCGGCCATCTGCTGGGCAACCCGCGCGAGCAGGGTGCGGAACCAGGCATGCCCGCGTTTGGCGCCGGCCTGCGTCGTCCAGAAGGCGTCGATGTCCAGTCGCCGGTTCGGGAAGTCGATCTCAAGAATGCGGATATCGCGTGAGCGCTTGAGTTCTTGTGCGAGCTTCCGCGGCACCAGGGCCAGGCATTCGGCCTCCTCGACGATCGCGCCGATCACCAGGAAGTTCGGCACCTCGCAGACGGGGGCCACTTCGAGCACCGAGGTGGGCTGGATGAGCCCGGCTCGCGCCAAGGCGCTCCGTTCGCCGACCTGGTAGACCACCTGCCGCGCCAGACGGAATTCCGCAGGGGTGATGACGTCGCCCCACCGGGTGTCACGGCTTGACGCGATGCACGCCATGTCGTCGCTCCAGAGCGCCATGTGCTCGATGCGCTTGCCGAAGGTTTGACCGACCGGGCGCGGCACGATGGAAAAGTCTACCTGATCGGGGTTGTCGAACCCTGCGCCCGCGGGTTCGAGGAACAACAACTCCACGTGCGGCGCCTCGGCTGCGCAGATCTTGGCCAGCTTCGGCGCCAGGAGCACGCTGACATAGTCCGCGGTCTTGAAGACGATCCGCAGGTGCTCGGTTTGCGGATCGAACGGCCGAGGCGGCTCCAGGAGCAGGTCCAGGTCGCCGAGCAGCGCGGCGAGCGGCCTCACGAGGGACCGCCCCCGTTCCGAGAGCCGAGCCTCGCTTCCACGCGAGAGGATCAGATCGTCGTCAAAAACCTCGCGCAACTGACGCAAGGCTTTGCTCACCGCAGGCTGGGTGACCCCCAGCGCCCGGGCGCTCGCGGTGACGCTTCGGGTATGGAGCAGGGTGTGGAGGACGGGCAGCAGGTCGAGATTTATGCGCCGAAGGCGCTGCGCCATCGCCGGTTGCAGGTCTGGGGTGGGCTCGCCGCTGGCGGCCGAGGGGGGGGCGCGTGTCATCTCGAACCATAACCTGCAGCTATATTGTGATTTCCCATATCGTGGATTTCGAGATGTTCAAATCCTGCATAGGCTTTCGACAAGGCCCGGTGAGGCTAGCCATGTCCGGACATTGGGAGGTCCGAATGACGCTGCAGTTGCAGGCGACAGGGATCGCCGAGGGGCGAGGCGGGGTGACGCCGCCCATCGTCAGGGCGCCCTCGCCGTGACCTTCAACCTTATCGTTCGCGCCCGCTCGAGTTCGGCGATGGCCGCTTTCCGCCGATCGAACACATCTATAGCGACGCAGCTTCGCGAGGGGATTTTCTGATGTCCACCGGTCCGGCCTTTCCGCGTGCAGCGGAGATCGAACACAGTCTCGAACGCCTCGCGGAACTTTGCGAGGACCCGACGGCGCTGGTCTATGAGCGCTTGTTCGAGCTGCAACCGGAGATGAAACCCTACTTCTGGCGCGACACCAACGACGCCATCAAGGGCGAGATGCTCTCGCGGACCTTCGGCGCCATTTTGGATTTCGTCGGCGAGCGACGCTACGCCGACCATATGATCGGCACGGAAATGGTGACCCATGAGGGGTACGACGTGCCCCGGGAAGTGTTCGTCACCTTCTTCGACGTGGTGCGCGACGCGGTTCGGGTCGGCCTCGGGTCCGACTGGACGTCGGATCTGGAGAGCGCCTGGCAGGAGCTGATCGCTGAGATCTACCGCTTCGCGAATCTGACGCCACGCAGTGACGTGACGAACGCCTTCCATCAACCGCGGATGGAAGCCTTCCGCCGGGGAGAGCCGATCAGCTGATCGGCCACCGGTCCGCCTGGTCGCAGTTGCGGCGGCGGTCTTGAAAAGATGGTTCTCGCGCAGCTCATCAAGCTGCGCTCGCGTGTACTTGCGCGCTCATCGTCGATGCTGCAGAAGCAACCGTGCTCACCCTGGAGTGCGTCGATCTCGATTATTCATGCTCAGGTCCGGCGCTTGTCTTAATGTGGCGACGCTTCGAACAATGTTCGAAGTTCGAACACGATTCGAATATTGACCCGTATATTCATCCTGCGCATGGTGTTCCTTGACGCGACCCGTGAGGGCGCTGAAAGACGCGCTCGCGCGCGCGAGCATCCTTGGGGGCCGGGCCAACCGGGAAGGGAGACAAAGATGAGCGACGGTAATGTTGATCTGAGCCAAGCGGCGCGGGCCAAGGAGGCGCGTGATCACGCCTATTCCACGCCTCTCGAGGCGCTGCATCCGGGAGATCCGACGCTCTTTCGGACCGACTCTCACTGGCCGGTTCTTGAGCGCCTCCGCAAGGAGGACCCCGTGCATTATACGCCCGACAGCGAGTACGGCCCGTACTGGTCGATCACCAAGTATAACGACATCATGACGGTCGACACGAACCATCAGGTGTTTTCCTCGGAGGGCGGCATCGGCATCGCCAGCCAAGACAGCAACGCGCTCGGTCCGCTGCCGATGTTCATCGCCATGGACCCGCCCAAGCACGACGTGCAGCGCAAGACGGTCAGTCCGGCCGTCTCGCCCATGAACCTGCAGATTCTCGAGCCGCTGATCCGCAAACGCGCCGCCAAGATCCTGGACGAACTGCCGATCGGCGTGGAGTTCGACTGGGTCGACAAGGTCTCGATGGAACTGACGGCGATGACCCTCGCCACCCTGTTCGACATGCCCCAGGAGGACCGTCGCAAGCTGACCTATTGGTCGGACGTCGCGACCGCGATCCCGGGAAAGAGCCCCCTGATCGACACCATCGAGCAGAAGGCGCAGATCTTCATGGAGTACCACGCGTACTTCACCGAGCTGTGGAACCAGCGGGTCAACGCCCCGCCGGCCGGCGACCTGATCTCCATGCTCGCCCATGGCCCCGACACGCGGGACATGGAGCCGCGGGAGTATTTCGGGAACATCGTCCTGCTTACTGTTGGCGGCAACGACACCACGCGCAACACCATCAGCGGGTCGGTCCTGGCCTTGAACCAAAACCCCGACCAGTACCAGAAGCTGCGCGACAACCCGTCCCTGATCCCCTCGATGGTGTCGGAGACCATCCGCTGGCAGACACCCTTGGCCCACATGCGCCGGACGGCGCTCGAGGACTTCGAGCTCGGCGGCAAAACCATTAAGAAGGGCGATAAGGTGGTCATGTGGTACGTCTCGGGCAACCGTGACGAAGAGGTCATCGAGAACCCGAACGCCTACATCATCGATCGTGAGCGGCCTCGGAACCACCTCTCCTTCGGCTTCGGGATCCACCGTTGCGTCGGCAATCGGTTGGCTGAACTGCAGCTGCGGGTGATCTGGGAAGAGATTCTCAAGCGCTTCCCAGAGATCAAGGTCGTGTCCGAGCCCGTGCGAACCTACTCGTCGTTCGTGAAGGGGTATGAGTCGATGCAGGTCATCATTCCGGCCCGCGCCTAGTCTGCGAGCCCCTAGCGTTCCTCGACGCTAGATCGCGCTCGAGCCGCGGCTGAGGATCTGCCTCGCCGCGGCGGTCATCGGATCGTTTCGCCTTGCGACGGGGCGCGGGAAGCCAACGCCTCCTGCGCCTTCGACATCTGGCGAGTCCTTCCGCGATTTTGGAGTTCCAGCTTGAACGAGGTGCGCGCCGTCCGACGGCCGAGACGCACAAAGCCACACCGGCCCAACGAGCTCTTCGCGGCGGCCGCGGCGGAATTCGCGGCTAAGGGCTTCGCCGCGACCCGAATCGCCGACGTCGCACAGAGGGTTGGCCTCCGATCACGCGGTTCGGTCTATCGGCATTTCGACAGCAAGGAAGCGATGTTCCAGGCGGTGGTCGTCAAGACAATGGCGCCGCACGTGGAGGCGCTGCGGGCCCGCAGCATCGCGCCGACATCTTCGCTCGCCGTGCTGCTGAGAGGCGTGGTCCGTCCGATGGCGGAGATCGCCGTCAACAGCGCCTTGGGCGGCGTGCTGAAGATGGTCATCGCCGAGGCGCATAATTTTCCTGAACTCAGCCGCATCTGGTATCGGGAGCTGCTTGGCCCAATCCTTGAGGTGATCACGGCCGCGATTATCAGGGCGCAGGCCGAAGGGGAGGTGCGCCAGGGCGATCCGCACGCCTTCGCCCTGCAGGCCATCGCCCCGCTGATCACCCTGCTGATCTGGCGCGAGACCTTCGTCCCGGCCGGCGCCCCGGAACACGATGTCGAGGCCGTGCTCGCTCAAGGCGTGGAGGCGTTTCTGGGGGGCGTGCTGATCTCGCAGCCTGCCGCGGCGCCAGCTGGTTGGGAGCCTTGCGGCTTGGCTGGAGACTAGCCGCCGAAGGGGCTGAAACGTCGGTCGCAAGTGATTGTGCGACAACGCGCTACGATGCCCAACCGCGCATTGAAGCCCTGCCGATCAGCTCTCAAGGCTCATCCGTCGCTCGCCGCTCCGGTGGGCCTCGGAGGCGTCGGTGGTTCAGCACCCCCAATCCAATCTGGCCTTCCTCCGCAGCACTCAGATGCTGCGGACCGCGCTTGGATCGCAGATCGCGGGCTGGCTCGAAGATCCCGCGGTCGCCGAGATCATGCTCAATCCCGACGGCCGGCTCTGGCTCGACCATCTTGGCCGAGGGCTCAGCGATACGGGACAGGCGCTCGCCCCCGCCGACGGCGAGCGGATCATTCGCCTCGTCGCCCACCATGTGGGCGCCGAGGTCCATGCTGCGACGCCTCGGCTCTCGGCCGAGCTCCCTGAGACCGGTGAACGCTTCGAAGGCCTCCTGCCGCCGGTCGTGGCCGGGCCGGCCTTCTCGATCCGCAAGCCGGCCGTGGCTGTGTTCACCCTAGACGCCTACGCCGCCGCCGGCGTGATGTCGCAGACCTCCGCCGGCAAGCTCGCCGCGGCCGTGCGCGAGCGTCGCAACATCCTGATCGCCGGCGGCACATCGACGGGAAAGACCACGCTCGCCAACGCCTTGCTCGCCGAAGTCGCCAGAACCGGCGACCGCGTCGTGCTGATCGAGGACACCCGCGAGCTGCAGTGCGCCGCAGAGAACTTGGTCGCCTTGCGCACCAAGGACGGCGTCGCCTCCCTGACCGACCTTGTCCGGTCCGCTTTGCGTCTCCGCCCCGATCGGATTCCCGTCGGGGAGGTGCGCGGCGCCGAAGCCCTGGACCTTCTCAAGGCCTGGGGCACAGGCCACCCCGGCGGCATCGGCACCATTCACGCGGGCTCGGCCCTTGGCGCCCTGAGGCGGCTGGAACAGCTGTGCCAGGAAGCCGTGGCCGTCGCCCCCCGAGCGCTGATCGCCGAGACCATCGAGGTTATCGCCGTGCTGAGCGGTCGCGGTGCGGCGCGCCGATTGATCGAACTCGCCGAAGTCCGCGGCCTCGATGGCCACGGCGAATACCTCCTCACCCCTTCAGGAGATCTTCCATGACTGCAACGCGCACCAACCTGCTCTGCGGCACGATGCTTGACCGCCTTGGCCACGCTGGCCTGACCGCCGCGGGCCTCCTGTATGCCGCCCCGGCCTGGGCCGCAGGGTCTTCCATGCCCTGGGAAGCGCCTCTGGAGAAGATCCTGCAATCGATCGAAGGGCCGGTGGCCAAGATCATCGCGGTGATCATCATCATCGTCACTGGCCTGACCCTGGCCTTCGGCGACACCTCCGGAGGCTTTCGGCGGCTGATCCAGATCGTGTTCGGCCTCTCGATCGCCTTCGCGGCCTCCAGCTTCTTCCTGTCCTTCTTCGCCTTCGGCGGCGGGCTGCTGATCTGATGATGAGCGACACCCCCCAAGGCTTCGCTGCACCGGTGCGGCGCGCGCTCATCGAGCCGATCCTGCTGGCGGGCGCGCCACGAACCCTCGCCATCGCCAACGGCACCCTGGCCGCGGCGCTTGGACTGGGCCTGCGCCTTTGGGCGGTTGGTCTGCTGGTCTGGGTGGTCGGGCATGGTCTGGCGGTCTGGGCAGGGCGGCGTGATCCGCACTTCGTCGAGGTGGGACGCAGACACCTGCGCCTGCCCGCGCACATGGGGCTGTGATGATCGACCTTCGAGAATACCGCCGCCGCGGGGCCATGCTTGCGGACTTCCTGCCCTGGGCGGGCCTCATTGCGCCGGGGATCGTCCTCAATAAGGACGGCGCCTTCCAGCGCACAGCGCGGTTCCGCGGTCCTGATCTGGACTCTGCGACGGGGGCCGAACTCATGGCCGCCGCTAGCCGGGTGAACGCAGCGCTGCGACGCCTCGGGTCGGGTTGGGCGCTGTTCGTGGAGGCCCAGCGAAACCCCGCTGACGACTATCCGCCCAGCAGCTTCCCGGACGCGGTTTCGGCTCTGGTGGACGAGGAACGTCGCGCCCAGTTCGAGGCGCACGGCGCCCACTTCGAGAGCGCCTATTTCTTGACCTTCGCCTTCATTCCCCCTGCCGAGCAGTCCGCGCGCGTGGCGAACTGGCTCTATGAGGGCCGTAGCCAAGGTGGGGCGGACTGGGCGGGCGCCTTGCGGGACTTCTGCGACGTCACCGATCGCATCCTGGCGCAGCTCGAAGGCTTCATGCCCGAGGCGGTCTGGCTCTCCGATCGCGAGACCCTGACCTATCTTCACGCCACGATCTCCACAAACCGCCACGCCGTCGCGCCTCCGGACACGCCCATGCACCTTGATGTGCTGCTGGCCGACCAGCCGCTGGTCGGCGGCATGGCGCCCCGGCTGGGTGAAGCTCACCTGCGCATGCTCACCATCAGCGGCTTTCCGACCGCCACCTGGCCCGGCCTTCTCGACGATCTCAACCGACTGGCGTTCTCCTACCGCTGGTCGACCCGTGCCATCTGCCTGGACAAGACCGACGCGGCCCGCGTCCTTGGCCGCATTCGCCGGCAGTGGTTCGCCAAGCGCAAATCGGTAGTGGCGATCCTCAAGGAGGTGCTCACCAACGAAGCGTCGAGCCTCGTGGACAGCGACGCCGAGAACAAGGCGCAGGACGCCGACGCCGCCCTCCAGGACCTGGGCGCCGACCACGTCGGCCATGCCTATGTCACCGCCAGCGTCTGCGTCTGGGATCATGACCCCGCCGTGGCCGACGCGCGCCTGCGCCAGGTGGAGAAGGTGCTGCAGGCCCGCGACTTCACCTGCGCGCTCGAAAGCGTCAACGCGGTGGAGGCATGGCTGGGGAGCCTGCCCGGACATGCCTACGCCAATGTCCGCCAGCCCCCGATCTCCACCCTCAACCTCGCCCACATGATCCCGATCTCGGCCCTCTGGTCGGGTCCGTCGCGCAACACTCACCTAGATGGTCCGCCACTCCTGTTGGCGCGCACCGAGGGGGCCACCCCTTTTCGCTTCTCGCCCCATGTCGACGACGTCGGCCACACCCTGCTGATCGGCCCGACGGGGGCGGGGAAAAGCGTCTTCCTGGCGCTCACCGCCCTGCAGTTCCGTCGCTACCCTGACGCTCAGATCGTCGCCTTCGACTTCGGGGCCTCGATCCGCGCCGCCGCCCTGGGCATGGGCGGCGAAGCCCACGATCTGGGCGCCGCGATTGGCGGCGCCACGACGGGCGCCTTGAGCCTTCAGCCTCTGGCCCGTGTCGACGATCCTGGCGAACGGGCATGGGCGGTCGATTGGCTGGCGGGGTTGCTCGCCCGGGAAGGGGTGGCGCTTGGGCCCGAGGCCAAGGCGCTCGTCTGGTCGGCCTTGGCCAATCTTGCTTCCGCACCGGTGTGTGAACGCACGCTCAGCGGCCTCTCGGCCTTGCTGCAGTCCACCGCGCTCAAGCAGGCGCTCGCCCCCTACACCCTCGCCGGTCCCTGGGGGCGACTGCTCGATGGCGAGGGGGAGGGGCTGAGCGACGCCGCCGTGGCGGTGTTCGAGACCGAGGGACTCGTGGGCAGCGCCGCGGCGCCCGCCACCTTGAGCTACCTCTTCCACCGGATCGCCTCGCGCCTCGATGGCCGGCCGACCCTGGTCATGGTCGATGAAGGCTGGCTCGCCCTCGACGATGTGGTCTTCGGCGCCCAGCTGCGCGAGTGGCTCAAGACCTTGCGCAAGAAGAACGCCGCCGTGGTTTTCGCCACCCAGTCCCTGGCGGACATCGAGCGCAGCCCCATCGCCCCGGCGATCGTCGAGAGCTGCCCGACCCGAATCTTCCTGCCCAACGATCGGGCGCTGGAACCGCAGATCGCCGCGGCCTACGCCCGGTTCGGACTGAACGATCGACAGATCGAGATCCTCAGCGAGGCGACGCCACGGCGCGACTACTACTGCCAGTCGCGAAGGGGCAACCGGCTCTTCGACCTCGATCTCGGCGAGGTCGCCCTGGCGTTCTGCGCCACATCAGCCAAGGCGGACCAGGGGGCGATCAATGACCTCCTCGACCGTCACGGTCCGGCCGGCTTCGCGGCGGCGTGGCTGTCCCACCGCAATCTAGGCTGGGCCGCCGACCTCGTGAGAACCCCGTCCTCTGCGTCACATCCGGAGCAAATCCCATGACAGTCCCCCTGACACGGCGCGCCATTGCATGCGCGATGCTCGGTGCCTGGATCGCCGCGCCAGCGCGCGCCCAACTGGCCGTGTACGACCCGACCAACTACGCCTCCAATGTCCTGCAGGCGGCCCGTGCGCTGGAGCAGATCAACAACCAGATTCGTAGCCTGCAGAACCAGGCGCTCAGCCTGGCGAACCAGGCTCGCAATCTGGCTCAGCTGCCATATTCCTCACTGCAGACGATCCGGGAAAATCTATCTCGGATCAGCGGTTTGATGCGAGAAGCTCAGCAGATCGCCTACGATGTGCGCGCCATCGAGCAGGCGTTGTCGCGAGACTACGCCCTGGATCGGCTGGCGTCGGACGTAGCCCTCGTCGGCGCCGCGCGGCAGCGCTGGGCGAATTCGGCGGCGGCGTTCCGCGACGCGCTCAAGGTGCAGGCCGGGGTCGTCTCCGGCATGCCGGCGGTCCAGGCGGAAACCGAGGCGCTGCTCAGCGCCAGCCAGGGCGCGAGCGGTGTGGTGCAGGCCGCGCAGGCCGGCAACCAGTTGCTTGCCCTGCAGTCGCAGCAGTTGACCGACCTCACGGCGCTGATCGCCGCTCAGGGGCGCGCCGCCGC
This sequence comes from Caulobacteraceae bacterium, assembly GCA_046349475.1. Taxonomy (GTDB): domain Bacteria; phylum Pseudomonadota; class Alphaproteobacteria; order Caulobacterales; family Caulobacteraceae; genus Acaudatibacter. The sequence continues at coordinate 193,983 of JAXMCG010000001.1, forward strand.
CCTTGAGCAGGCCGAACGATCCGCCGCTCGCGCCCAAGCCCAGGAGCAGTTCCGCCGCTTCATGGATCGAGGCGCGGGGTACCAGCCGCAGGCTGTGGAGATGTTCCGGTGAGATCCGTCAGGTTTGTCCTCACGGCCCTCGCCATCGCCGGTCTCCTCGGCTGCCAACCCGCAGCCGATGGCGTTCGCGACATGTCCCAGCTGGACTTGGCCCAAGAGCTGCGCCGGTGCAGGGATTTAGGCCCGAAGGTCTACGAGGATCGGCGGTGTCGCCTGGCCCAGGACGAGCGCAACCAGCGGCTCCTGACCGGCGCGCCGAGCGTGCGGCCATGAACCCGGGGGTCGCCGATCGCTTCCTCAATGTCTTCAGCCGCTACATCGATTCCGGCTTCGGCTTGCTGGCCGGGGAGGTGGCTTATCTCGCCTCGACCCTGGTGGTGATCGACGTCACCCTCGCGGCGCTCTTCTGGACCTGGTCGAGCGGCGAAGAGGTACTCGCCCGGCTGATCAAGAAGACCCTCTATGTGGGGTTCTTCGCCTTCTTGCTCTCGAACTTCAACGGCCTCGCGCGGATCGTCTTTGAATCGTTCTCCGGCCTGGGCCTGAAGGCGGCGGGGGGCGCCATGTCGCCAGCCGAATTCCTGCGGCCGGGCCGCCTGGGACAGGCCGGCATCGACGCCGGCAACCCCATACTCGAGGCGGCGCAGCAGATGTCCGGCTTTCCCGAGGTGTTCGAAAACCTGCCGCACATCGTGGTTCTGATGCTCGCCTGGCTGGTGGTCATCGTCGCCTTCTTCGTCTTGGCGGTCCAACTCTTCGTGACCCTCATCGAATTCAAACTCACCACCCTGGCGGGTTTCGTTCTGGTGCCCTTCGGCCTGTTCGGGCGCACGGCCTTCCTTGCGGAGCGCGTGCTTGGCAACGTGATGGCGTCCGGCGTGAAGGTGCTGGTCCTGGCTGTGATCGTCGGTATCGGCTCGACTCTCTTCGATGAGTTCATCCAGGAGTTCGGCGGGGTCGCGCCATCCTTGGAAGAGGTTCTTTCGCTGGCGCTCGCCGCGCTCTGCCTGCTTGGCCTCGGCATCTTCGGCCCGTCGATCGCCGGCGGCCTGGTCTCGGGCGGACCGCAGCTCGGGGCCGGCTCCGCAGTCGGCGCCGGCCTTGCCGCGAGTGGTCTGGCGATCGCCGGCGCCATGGGTGGTCGGGCGATCCTGGGATCGGTCGCCGCGCTCGGCGCACGGCGGTCCAGCGGCCCCCCGAACGCCGGACCGTCAGGTTCGCAGGGGACGTCCGGCTCGACGCCCAAGGGCGAAGGGGAGGCGCCGGCGTGGGCCACGCGCCTCCAGCACCGTCAAGCGGCGGCCCACGCGGCATCCAGCGCGCTCCATGCCGTCCGTGGCGGGGACCACGGCGGTGGCGGCGCATCCGTCAGCCTTGGGGAGGATCGATCGTGAGTCATTTCCGTCGCGCGAGCGGTCGCTACGGCCAAACCCCTGTCGCGGAGACCCCCTATCAACGGGCTCAGCAGGTCTGGGACGATCGTATTGGCTCTTCGCGTGTCCAGGCCCGCAACTGGCGGCTCATGGCCTTCGCCAGCTGGGCGCTTTCAGTCGGCTTGGCCGCGGCCCTCGTCTGGCAAGGTGCTCGCGGCGCCGTCGTCCCGTGGGTCGTGGAGGTCGACCGGCACGGCGCGGCCGAGGCCGTGTCGCCCGCCGTGGCGGACTATCGCCCCACCGACCCGCAGATCGCCTGGCACTTGGCCCGGTTCATCGAGGAGGTCCGCTCCATCCCGGCCGACCCTGTCGTCGTCCGCCAGAACTGGCTGCGGGCCTATGACTACACGACCGATCGCGGGGCCTTGGCGCTCAGCGACTATGCGCGCGCCGATGATCCGTTCGCGAAGGTCGGCAGAGTGCAGGTCGCGGTCGACGTCTCCAGTGTGATCCGCGCCTCGCCGACGAGCTTCCGCATCACCTGGAGTGAGCGAACCTACGAGGACGGCGCGCTCGCACGCACGGAGCGCTGGTCGGCGATCGCGACCTTGGTCGTGCAGCCTCCGCGCAGCCTCGAACAACTGCGCAAGAACCCGCTCGGGCTGTTTGTACATGCGCTCGACTGGTCGAAGGAGATCGCGTGATGGGCCCTCTCATCGCGGCGGTTGTCTCCCTGGTTCTTGCGGCCGCGTCGGCCGCGCCGGAGCCCTTGAAGGCGGGCGGGGAGATGCCCGCAGAGCCGGCTGCGCGGCCGCCGGCTAACAATATACCGGCAGGATCCGGGCCGCTCGGCGCCGTTTCGCGCGCCAATGCGAAGGCCCGGATCGAACCGCGCCCCACGAGCTATGTGAACGCCGCCCAGGTCTACCTCTACTCGGACGGCGCGCTCTATCAGGTCTACACAGCGCCCGGGCAGATCACCGACATCGTGCTTCAGCCGGGAGAAGATCTGGCGCCCACCGGGCCGGTGGCGGCGGGCGACACCGTGCGTTGGATCATCGGCGATAGCGAGAGCGGCTCGGGTGCGGACCGGAAGGTGCATATCCTGGTGAAGCCGCTGCGGGCAGGACTGAGAACCAACCTGGTCATCAATACCAATCGGCGAACCTACCACCTTGAGCTCCAGTCCGCGACCAAGGTTTACATGCCCGCCGTCGCCTGGCGGTATCCCGCCGACGAGGCCAAGGCCGCCGCCGCCGTTGTCCAGGTCCGCCAGCCTGCCATTACGCCGCCCGCGCCGGCTCCAGAGTATTTCTTCGGGTATCGCCTGACCGGGCGCGCGCCGTGGAAGCCCTTGAGGGTCTTCGACGATGGTCGTCGGACCTTCATCGAGTTTCCGCCCAGCGTGACCCAGGGCGAGATGCCGCCGCTGTTCGTGATCGGTCCCGGAAAGTCGGACGAACTGGTGAACTACCGCGTGCAAGGACGCCGGATCATCGTCGAACGGCTGTTCGAGGCCGCCGAACTCCGCCTAGGCGATAGCCGTCGCCCCCAACGCGTCCGCATTGTCCGAGACGGGGGAGGGCGGCGATGACCCCGCGGGAGACCAAGGCGCCCGAACCCCTGCGACTTCGCGCCCGGCGTCCGACGGTTATGCGACTGTCGCGCCGTGCTGTGATTGTCATGATCGCGGCAGGGGCCATCGCCGTCGTCGGGGCGCTCGCCTACGCCCTGACGACCTCACGCGCCCCCCGCGAGGTGGCGCCGGTCTACAATGTCGGTGGCCAACCGCCTGAGAAGGTTCGCGCCCTACCGGTCGACTATCGCACGCGGTTGGGGCCGCCTCTGCCCGGCGATCTTGGACGGCCGCTGCTCGCCGCCGGCGTTTCGCCGCCGCCCATCGGCGAAGGGGCGGTCTCGACGCTCCCGGAGGCGCTGCCGCCCCCGCCGGCGGCCGGGCCAAGGTCAACGTCCGATCAAGCCGCCGCGCGAGGCAGCGGCCTCTTTGTGGCCGGCGCACAGGTTCGCCACGCGACTGTGGCGGCGATGGCGCCAAGCTCGAGGGCGGCCGAGGCGCCTCCGCCGGGGACGCCCCAGCGGAGCGAAGATCGCAGCACCAGCCCCGAGCGCCTTCGCTCCCCGGCGTCCCCGTTCGTCGTGCAGACGGGCGCAGTGATCCCCGCGGCGCTGGTCACCGGCGTCCGGTCCGACTTGCCCGGGCAAGTGATCGGTCAGATCACTCAGAACGTCTATGACACGCCGAGCGGCCGCCACCTGCTGATCCCGCAGGGCGCAAAGGTCGTAGGACGCTATGACAGCCGGATCGCCAATGGCCAGCGGCGGGTCTTGCTCGCCTGGACGCGCCTGATCCTCCCCAATGGCCGCTCCCTCCAGCTCGACGATCTCCCAGGCGCCGATCCGGCGGGCTACTCGGGCCTGGAGGACAGGGTGGACAGGCACTGGTCCCACCTCTTCGCTATGGCGGCCCTCTCCACCGTGCTCGGGGTTGGCGCGGAGCTTGGCGCCGATGACGACGACCACGCGGTGATCCGCGCCTTTCGGCGCGGCGCCAGCGACACCTTCAACGACGTGGGTCGCCAGACCGTCGGGAAGGGGCTCGATCTTGCGCCGACCTTGACTGTGCGGCCAGGCGCGCCGGTCCGCGTTATCGTCACCCGCGATCTTATCCTCGAGCCCTATGAGAGCCCCTTGCCATGACTGAAAAGCTGAAGCTGTCCTCGCTTGAGGACGATACGCCTGTGAAGCTCAACCTCGAGCTACCGGCCAGCGTTCATCGCGATCTCGTCGCCTATGGCGAAGCCATGACGTCCTCGGGACATCGACCCATCGAACCGGCCAAGCTCGCTGGGGCGATGCTGGCCAGGTTCATGAGCACGGACCGCGCCTTCGCTAAGCTTCGAAGAGCCAAGCCCTAGAGGCGGTCGATGGCGAAGCGTCATCAATCGACGACAGCGGTCTTGCGGCGACGCGGATCCTTGATGGTCATCAGGGCCAGGAAGGCGGCCACCAGAAGACCGATCGAGGCGCCGAAGACAAAGTCGTAGCCGAACGCATCGGCCAGGGCGCCGCCGACCAGCGGGCCAAGGGTCGCTGTTATGCCCTCCGCCGTGGTGGAGAGACCGATCCGCATCGGCAAGTCGTCACGGTCGCCGAATTCCAGCACCATCGTCATCGCCGCCATCATGTAGCCGGCCTGTGCGGCGCCCAGTCCCGCAAAGGCGAGTAGGATCGCAGGCAGGGTGGGCACGGTCATCAGTAGCGCTGTCGAGGCGATCCAGAGCAGGATCGTGAACAGCAGGACCAATCTGTATCCAGAGCGATCGCCCAGGTAACCCCAGACCAGGTTGGAGATCGTGTCGGCGCCCAGGAAGGCCAGCGTCAGAAGGCCCAGCATTGCGCCATCGAGGTTCACCTGCTGACCGGCAAAAAGAATGTAGAACGGCGCGGCGACGCGCGCCGATGTGGCCAGCATCTGTACGATCATGAAGACGCCGAACGCAGGATCCTCAGCGATGAGGCGAGGGCTGTCTTTCAGGCGGTCTAGAAATTTCGCCTGACTCCGGATCGTTGGCGGATCCGGTTCGCGGAGCAGAAGCTGCAAGACCCAAAGGCCCGCGCTGGTCAGGACGAAAGCCAGCACGAAGGTTGTGGAATAGCCGTTACCGAAGGCGTTGGTGCCGATGAGGTACTTTCCCGCAAGATAAGCCATCACCGCTGCGATCAATCCACCGGTCGCGTTGCGCCAGGCCTGCAATCGGCCGCGCCGGCTGATCGGGATGACTTTCGAAATCAAGATCGAGAAGGCCACACGCTGGGCGCCCATGAACACGCCGAACAGGAAGATGAAGACCAGCAGGGCGATCACCAGGGGTTCGCCCTTCATGAACCAGCCGACCAGAGCCATGCCGAGGATCGCCAGGCGGCCGAGCCCTCCAAACCACATCGCCGCAGGCATCACCCGAGAGCGATGCTCGATCTGGGTGCTGGCGAAGATCGGCGAGATGATGTTGCCGACCTGCTGCAGGGCGAGCGCCAGGCCGACGATCGAGTTCGAGCCGGAGACCTGATGGAGATAGGCGGGCAGGAAGGTCGGCGCGTTGATCAGACGGAACCCCGTCATGCCGAGCATGCCGTGAGCGAAGTTGCCCACGTAGTTGCGCCTCAGATTGTCCCAGATGAACTTTTCATAGGCCGCCTCGCGGGCGACCAAGTCGTCATCGGCGGCCACCAACTCGGCGTCCTCGATCTCTTCATCAACATGCATGGTCATCGCGGCGTCTCGTCGGACATCGGGGTCGGGAACTGTGACGAGGGCATTTTGGCCTTCCGAAAGCACGAGACCCTCGGCGGCGACTGCACGACGAGGGCGGAGAGAAACTAGATCCCCGGCATAGGCGCGGCGGAGTTGCAGGTAGCGGGCCGGCGGCGCTGAGCAGCGCCGCCGGCCGCACTTAGTCAGTAGCCTTGGATCTTCGCGTAGCGGTCGCGATGATAGGACTGCGAGCCGAAGGTGGCTTCGCAGGCCCGGGCGCGCTTCAGGTAGAAGCCCGCGTCGTGGGCGTCGGTCATGCCGATGCCGCCGTGCATCTGGACCATTTCGTTCGACACCAGGTGGAAGGTGTCGCCCATCTTGGCCTTGGCGAGGCTGACCAGTTCCGGGACGTCCGGGCTGTCGGCGTCGATCGCCTGCAGGGCGGCTTCCACCACCGAGCGGGCCAGTTCCAGGTCGGTGAACATCTTGGCCGCGCGGTGCTGCAGGGCCTGGAAGGAGCCGATCACCTGGCCGAACTGAACGCGGACCTTGAGGTAGTCGAGGGTGGTCTCGAAGGCCTGGACGGCGGCGCCGAGCATTTCGGCGCTGATCGCCGCGCGGGCGCGGTCGAGGGTCTTCTCCAGGACGTCCCAGCCCTTGCCTTCTTCGCCCAGCAGGGCCTCGGCGCCCACTTCCACGCCGTCGAACTTGATGTTCGCGGCGCCGCGGCTGTCGGCCAGGGCCAGGCGGGTCTTGACGAGGCCCTGGGCGTCGCCCGGCACCAGGAACAGGCTGACGCCGTCCTTGTCGCCTGGAGCGCCCGAGGTGCGGGCGGAGACCACCAGCAGGCCCGCGCCGTAGCCTTCGATCACGTAGGTCTTGGCGCCGGTCAGCTTGTAGCCCGAGCCGGACTTTTCGGCCTTCAGGGCGACCTTTTCCGGCGCGTGGTGCGCGCCTTCGTCGACGGCGAGAGCGCCGACAACTTCACCGGCGGCAATCTTCGGCAGCCACTCGTTCTTCTGAGCGTCGCTGCCGCCCAGCGCGAGCGCCGAAGCAGCGCCCACGGCCGAGGCGGTCAGCGGGGAGGCGGTGAGCGTGCGGCCCAGCTCCTCGAGGATCAGGCCGATGGAGAGGTAGCCGAATTGCGAGCCACCGAAGTCTTCCGGCACGACCACGCCGGCCCAGCCCATTTCCGCCATCTCGTTCCAGGCGGCGGTGTCATAGCCGAGCTCGGCGCCCGAATCCCGCATCTTGCGGAAGGCGGTGACCGGGCTCTTGTCCTGCACCCAGCTTTTCGCCGCGTCGCGGAGCATGCTCTGTTCTTCATTCAGAACGGCCAAATTCCAACTCCTTGGGAGACTGTGCACGCCAACTGGGGCGCAAAAGAAAAAGCGCCCGACCTGGTCGGTCGGGCGCTGACGCGAACTAGAAGTTCTTGGTGACCGAGATCCCGTAGAGGCGGGGATCAAGCAGGCTCAAGGTGCGGGCGGAGCCAAGGTTTTCGTCGCCGATCTCATAGCCGACGATGGTGTCCTTCCCGAGCGCGTTCTTGACGTAGACCTGCACGGTCAGGTCCAGTTCCGGCTTGGCGAAGATCAGCGAGGCGTTGAGGTTTTCCCAGCTGCGAAGACCATCGAAGTCCGCGTTGTTGAAGCGGGCTTGCGACTTCGATTGGCGATAGTAGTCGCCGCGCACCGTGGCGTTCCAACCGGACGGAAGGTCCCACTTGTACTGGGCGCCGAGCGCGACGGTCCAATGCGGCGCGTTCGGAAGTTGGTTGCCCTTGAGGTTCTGGAACACCCCCTCGCCATTCCCATTCGAGAACCGGTTGACGTCGGCTCCGTAGGTGAAGACCTGCGAGACGACGCTGTCGACCGTCGCCGTGGGTACGCCGGCGGTGGTTAGGCGGGTGCGCAGAGCCGCAGGACCACCGCAGCCCAACGCGTTGAGCGCCGCCGGTCCTGCGGGCAGGGCCAGCAGGCTGGCGATGCCTTGAGCATTGTAGATGCAGCCGCCTTGGGTAGAGTTGCCGTAGACATAGGCGGTGTTGCCTTGGGTGCGGTCGAAGCTGTCGACCACGACGCCGCTGTCGATGCGGGTGTCGAGATAGCCGATGTTGGCGTTCAAGCGCAGACCGCCGAACGGCTGCCAGATGCTTTCCAGTTCTACGCCCTTGATCGTCGCGTCGATGTTCTCGTTGTAAGCCACCCGGTTCACCGGACGCGCGATCTGGTAGCCCTTATACTTGTAGTAGAAGCCCGTGAGGTTGAGCAGCAACTGCCCATCCATGAAGACGTTCTTGGTGCCCACTTCGAAGGCGTTCACGAACTCGGGCTGATAGCTCGCCGAGAGGCCCAGATCGGTGGCGCGGGCGCCGTTGAAGCCGCCGCCCTTATAGCCCCGCGAATACGACCCATAGATCAGGGTCTTGTCGGTGAAGCTCAGGACGGGCGACCAGTCGAGGTTGAACTTGCCGGTGACCTCGTTGAATTCGACCTCTTGGACGGGAGTGAAGACCGGACCGCGACCCGCGGTGAAGAGGGTGCTCTGTGAGCCGACCTGCTTCTTGGAGTCGCTCGTATAGCGCAGGCCCAAAGTGGCCCGCAGCGTGTCGGTCGGGCTCCAATAGGCTTCGCCGAACGCGGCTTTGGACTCCAGCTCATAGTCCGTCAGAGCGATATAGTACTGGTGGCCGGTGTAGTCGGGGTCGCGCAGCGGATCGACATAGATGCCGGGGTTGACGACTCTTGCGGCAGCCGAGAGCGCCGTCGTGTTCACGTAGGTGATGTCGTGCTGCTTGTACTTCACATAGATGCCGCCGGCGTTGAAGTTAAACGGCCCGTCGAAGCTCGACTGGATGCGAAGTTCCTGGCTAAACTGCGTGTTGTGCCCGTTCCGACCTTGCTCGCTGATCAGGCGATCCACGGTCCCGAACTGCGGGTCATTGACGGTGCCGGCCGGGGCAAGCGGCGAAATCGGGAACGGAACCGACGAGTAGCCGCCCGTCGAGTCGCCGCGCGCGAAGAGCTCGACTTCCGTGTAGCTGGTCAGCGAGGTCACCTTCAGGCCTTCAGCGAAGCTCCAGTCGGCGTTGAGCTCCCACGTTTCGGATCTCGGCCGATAGATCGGCGACCCAACGGCTTCGATCTCGCGCAGGTCGCGCGACACCGTCTTGCCGCGGAAGGAGTCCACAGGCTGGAGGCCGACTTGCCGCGCAATGATGCCGGAGAAGGCCGACAGTTGGTTGGTGGTGCCATAGGAGGAGTTTGCGTAGACCGAGGTGCCCAGGCAGCCTTGGGTCAAGGAGGCTTGAGCCACGCCGGTGGCCACGCCGCCCACCGAGGTCAGGCCGACGTCCTTGTCGCAAAGCTGCTTGCGCCCGCCGCGGGTGTCGTCTTCCGAGAAGCTGTCATACATCAGGAAGGCGTTGAAATTCTCGCTCGGCTCGAACCCCAAGGTGATCCGCGATGCGAAGATCTTCCGCCCGTCGATATCGTTCCCGGTGAGGGTGTTCTTCGTGTAGCCGTCCCGCTGCAGGCCAAGGCCGGCGACGCGGAGGTTGAACATGTCGCCCAACGGCAGGTTCACAAAGGCGGTGTAGCGGCGGCTGCTGTAGTTCCCGACATCGACACCCACCTGGGCGCTGAACTGGTCGTTCGGCTTGTTGGTGATGACGTTGACGACGCCGCCGGTGGCGTTGCGGCCGTAGAGCGTGCCCTGAGGGCCGCGCAGCACTTCCACGCGCTCGACGTCGAAGAAGTCGGCTTCGGCGATGAAGTTGAAGGTGAGGGGGGCGTTGTTCAGGTGGATCCCGACCCCGTCGTCACCACCGACCGCACTCAGCTGCGAGCCAATGCCGCGGATCTGGAAGTTGGTGCGCGTATTGCGGCGCTGGAACGAGACGTTCGGAACCGACTGCACCAAGTCGCGCGCGCCATCAATGCCCTGGGCCTTCATGGCGTTCTGCGAAAACGCCGACACCGCGATCGGGACGTCCTGCATGGACTCTTCGCGCTTTTGCGCGGTGACGATCAGCTCGTCGACGATCGAGCTTTCCTGAGCCTGCGGCGTGGGCTCCTGCGCCCAGACCGGTGAGGTCAAAACCAGCGACATCGCGGCGCCGGCGAACAAGTAGATCTTCATCGTAGTCCCCTCCCTGGCTCCTTGGATCTCAGGAGCAGTTCGCTCGTCCCTTAGTGGGACCGTTGAGAGCGAAGGAGGGACCTCGAACGACGTTCGAAAAGCACTTTCCGCAGCGTGAAAATCGTCAGAAGAGCAAAGGGTACAGGTTGATTGATTGCTTCAACATCTGTGTAGGCGCCTAGGATTGTACTTGTTGCAGTGCGGCGAAGAGCGGACGAAACCCCTGGCGTCGCGCGTGCGGGCGGCGGCGCACGCCTTTGTCCACCCCGTCTAGGGCGCAGGCTGCAAGACTGCGTCCAAGGCGGCCGCGGCCGAGGCGATAAACACCTCCCGTTCCTCCCCAATCAGCGGACGGTCGCGGATGAGTCGTTCGACGAGGAAGCCGATGTAAACGGCGGCCAGGACGCGGGCGCGGACCGGTGCGCACTCGCCGCCAAGCCAATCACGGATCGGAGCCAGAAAGCGCTCCTGCATCGCCAGATTCAGCAGCGGCGCCGTCGTCGGCGACGTCGCCGCGCGCAGCAGGAACTTAAAACGGAGTGTTCGATCCTCATCGACGTGTGTGTCGTCCGCCATCATCGTGGCGATGTCTCGGGAGAACGTCTCCCTGTTCCAGTCGCGCGCGGCGTTTCCACTGAACGAGTCGTTCAGCGCTGCTGCAAACAGCGCCTCCTTGCCGCCGAAATAGCGTTTGATCAGCGAAACGTCCGCGCCGGCCTCGGTGGCGATATCCCGCAACGCCGCACACTCGTAGCCAAGCCTGGCGAAATGGATCTTGGCGGCGCCGAGGATCGCCAAACGCGTGGCCTCGGCGTCGCGTTTGCGCGGCGCCGAGGGAGCAGTGCGAAGTGTCGCCGATTCACCCATCAGGAGTTGTGGCCCTAAACTCGCCGCGGAATGACGACGTGCATCGTTTCATAGCCCTTCACGAAGGACGAGTAGGTCCGAGTGGGTTCTCCAACCATTCGAATCTCGGGGAAGCGCTTCAAGATCTCCTCCCAGATGATGGTCAATTGCAGTTCGGCGACTCGGTTGCCGACACAGCGGTGAACGCCGAAGCCGAAGCTCATGTGTTGGCGGGGACGCTCGCGATCGATGATATAGTCGTTGGGATTGTCGACCACGGTCTCGTCACGGTTGCCCGAGACGTACCACATCACAACCTTCTCACCCTTCTTGATGAGTTTTCCGCCGACTTCGGCGTCGCGCAGGGCGACGCGGCTCATGTGCGCAAGCGGGGTCTGCCAGCGGATCGTCTCCGAGACCATCGAGGTGACTAGACCCGGATTGGCGCGAAGTTTCGCGTACTGGTCCGGATTCTTGTTCAGCGCGTAAATGCTGCCGGAGATGGTGTTCCGCGTGGTGTCGTTGCCGCCGATAATCAGGAGGACGACCGTGCCATGATACTCGTCCATGGAGATGCCTCGCGTCGAGTCGTTGTGCGCGAGCATGGAGATGAGGTCGATCCCCGGTTCGCCGTTCACCCGCTCGTTCCAGAGTTCGGTGAAGGCGCCAAAGCAGGCCTCAGCCGCCTCAGCCTTGTGCTGCCAACTCTCAACGGGACCGTGACCCGGCAGGTTGGTGAACATGTCCGACCAATGGGTCAGTTCGCGACGACGCTCGAACGGGTAGCCGAACAGGGTCGCCAGGGTCATGGCGGTCAGTTCCTTGGAAACCAGATCCACCCAGTCGAACTCTTCGCCGATCGGTAGGGAGTCGAGGATCTGTCCAGCGCGCTCTCTGACGAGCGGCGCCATGTTGTGCAGGTTCGAAGGCGCCACCGTCGGACTCACCGCCTTCCGACGCATGCTGTGCTCGGGCTCGTCCATGGTGATGAATCCAGCGCCGCGGCGCTGGCGCTTGCCGACCACACGCTCCTGTTCGGCCACCGCTTCCAGGTTCTGCAACGAGATACCTTCCGCCGACGAGAAGGTCTCGTTGTCGCTGTCGACCTGCAGAATGTCGTTCCAACGGGTGATCGACCAGTAGGGACCGAACTCGCTTCGCGGCGTGAAGTGAACGGGATCCTCCCGCCGCAAACGCTCGAAATAGGGCCAGAAGCTGTTGGTCTGGAAACGATCAGCGCGGGCCGGATTGATCTCGTCGAGCGGGACTGTATTGGCGTCGGCTTCGACTTCAGATCCCAACGCAGGATCGACTTTCACGGCGATATTCATGGTCTGCTCCCTTGTTTTGCCGCCCGGCGATCAGCGCAGCACTGCTGCTGACGCGTTAGCTTGGCGATCTTCTTCCCGCCACGCTCTGCCCAAATCGGAGCTATGTCAACCGCGGTTGACATAGCGAGTCTGCGGGGCGTCGGCGTGCGGCGAGCACGCCGACACCGACCGCTGTGGGCGTGTTGGCGCCGCTGGCCTAGGGCCGCACGATGCATTGCAGAGGTGAGGAATCGGCGCCTCGGCGCCGGATCGAGCGAGTGGAATAATTTCTGCGATTGGCCCTTTTCGAACGCCGTTTCACTCCCTTCAACGAGGGAAAGCGTAGAGAAATTGGGGAGTGCGCAATGCCGAAGATTACCTACCGCGCCCATGATGGCGCCGAGTTTCAGGTCGACACCGATCTGGGCGTGACCGTCATGGAAGGCGCTGTTCGCAACAGCGTGCCCGGGATCGACGGCGACTGTGGCGGCGCCTGCGCGTGCGCCACCTGCCACGTCTATGTCGACGAGCCCTGGTTGAGCCGGCTCGAGCCGCAGTCCGACATGGAACGCAGCATGCTGGAGTTTGCCGAGAACGTGCATCCGAACTCGCGCCTCGGCTGTCAGATCAAGATGCGCGCCGATCTCGACGGGCTGGTGGTGAGCATGCCGGAAAGCCAGCACTAGGCGACGCGTGCGCCTCTCCGGACCCATCCGGCGGGCTTTGCAACGCCGAAGCCCACTGGGGGCGGAAGGCCCGCGTCTTCAGTCGGCCGGCCCTCCAGGACGGATGGGCCCGAACCAATGCCAGCAAGCAGGATCTCAATGACCACATCAGCCTATATCGCGGGCGCTTTCGAGCACCCGACGCGCAAGGCGACCGACCTTGCGGTCGGGCGCCTTTACGCGGAATGCATCGCCGGGGCGTTGGCCGACGCGGGTTTGGAACACAAGGACATCGACGGCTTCTTCTGCGCCGGCGACGCGCCGGGCGGCCTGCTGACGATGGTCGACTATCTTGGACTGAAACCCCGTCACCTCGACTCCACGGACTTCGGCGGATCGAGCTACATCGCGCTTGTCAGCCATGCGGCTCAGGCGATCGCGGCGGGCAAATGCGACATCGCGCTGATCACCCTTGCCGGGCGACCGCGCACCGAGGCGGGACCCATGCCGTTTGGCGCGCCATCGGCGCCGCCGCGGCCGTGGGAACCGCCGGTGAACACCAGACTGGTGGATCTCTACGCCATGTGCGCGCAGCGGCACATGTACGAGTTCGGCACGACCAGCGAACAGCTGGCTTGGGTGAAGGTGGCGGCGTCCCACCACGCGCAGCACAACCCCAACGCCATGCTCCGCCAGTTGGTCACCGTCGAGGATGTGCTCCAATCCCCGATGGTCTCCGACCCACTACACCGGCTCGACTGCTGCGTGGTGTCCGATGGCGGCGGCGCCGTGATCGTCACGCGACCTGAGATCGCCAAGAAACTTGGCCGGCCCCTCGTGCGGGTGAAGGGCGCCGGCGAGGCGATGAAAGGCCAGAACGGCGGCGATGTCGACCTGACCTATTCCGGCGGCGTCGCGTCGGGCCCGATCGCGTTCGACCAGGCAGGGGTCCGTCCGTCCGACATCCAATACGCCTCGATCTACGACAGCTTCACGATCACCGTCTTGATGCAATTGGAAGACCTGGGCTTCTGCGAAAAGGGGCAGGGCGGTCGCTTCGTCGCGGACGGGAATCTGATTTCCGGTGTGGGCAAGCTTCCGGTCAACACCGACGGCGGTGGCCTCTGCAACAACCATCCTGCCAACCGCGGCGGCATGACCAAGGTGATCGAGGCCGTCCGGCAACTGCGCGGAGAGGCCCACCCCGCTGTTCAGGTGAAGGACTGCGCCCTGGCCCTTGCGCATGGAACTGGCGGCTGGCTCGGCAGCCGGCACGGCAGTGCAACCTTGATCCTCGAACGGGAGTAGATCGATGTCGATTGATGCGGCGCTGAACCAAAACCATCCGGAGATCGTTCCGTTTTCCGCCGCGGCGGCGGAGGGACGGTTCACGATGCCAACCTGTCGCGCCTGTGCGCGGGCCCACTGGTATCCCCGCGCCTTCTGTCCGTTCTGCTTCTCCTTCGACGTCGAATGGGTCGAGGCCTCCGGCGATGGAGAGATCTATTCCTTCTGCAACCCGGCGCCAGCGCCTGGCACGAACGTGATCGCCTATGTGCGGGTGAAGGAGGGGCCAATTCTGCTGACCCATCTGCTGGATGCTGATCCAGCCAGCATCCAAATCGGGGGCGCGGTCCGTGTCTCGCTGCAGGCAGCGAAGGACGGCCAGTACTTCCCGGCGTTCAAGCTCGCTTGAGCGCCTCTGCAAGGCGCGCCAATGCAAACTGCAAGGTGTCATTCGCGGGACCCTCGGAGGCTGGGGTGATGGCGGATGACGAGTGGATCAGCGCCGAAGCGGCCTGCCAGCGTCTGGGGGTAAGACCCCAGACGCTCTATGCCTATGTCAGCCGCAACCCTGTGCAGGTCCGCGCCGACCCGTCCGACCCGCGACGCAGCCTGTACCATGTCGCCGACATCGCGGTGCTAGCGAAGCGCAAGACCCGCAGCCGGCGGGTCGCCGACGTCGCAGCTCTGGCGATCGCTTGGGGCGAACCGGTGCTCGAAAGCGCTATCACCACAGTGGCGCATGGACGGCTCTTCTATCGCGGGCGCGACGCAGTTCTATTGGCCGAAACCGAGACCCTCGAGTCGGTGGCGAGGTTGCTTCGTGGCGAGCCGGACGACCACATCCCAGGCGATCCGCCGGTGCTGTCGGCTTCTTGGGGTGCTGACGATAACGCTCGGGTGAGGGTCCTCAGAACCCTCGCCCTTCGCGCGGCGATGGATCTCCCGCTTCAAGGGCGCGCATCGCGCGCGCTGGACACCGAAGCGGCGCAACTGCTGCATAGCGTTGCGGACGCCATTGCAGGCGCCCCCGGGACCGACCTCATTCATCGGCGCCTCGCCCGCGGCTGGGGGCAGGATCCAGACGGCCCTGCGGCGGATCTGACTCGCCGTCTGCTCGTGCTCACCGCCGACCACGAACTCAATCCCTCAGCCTTTGCAGCGCGCGTCACCGCCTCCACGGGGGCGTCCCTTGCAGCCTGCGCAACAGCTGGGCTCACCACCCTGTCAGGGCCGCGTCATGGCGGGGCGTTCGTCGCGGTAGACGCGTTTGTCGAGGAGGCGGCGCGGCTCGGCGGACCTGAGGCGATTTCGCGGCGCTTGCGCGACGACCTTTCGCTGCCAGGCTTCGGGCACAAGCTCTACCCTGAAGGCGACCCTCGCGCCGCAGCAGTGCTTCACAGGATCCCAGACGCCCAGTCATTTCTCGACCTGGCGGAGATGGTGGAAGATATCGCGGGCCTGAGACCAACCATCGATTTTGCTCTGGTCGCCGCCTGCAGATCGATGAACCTGCCGACTGACGCGCCCTTCCAGATCTTCACGGCCGCCCGCTGCGCCGGCTGGATCGCACACGCGATCGAGCAGGCGCAGGGAGATTCGGTGATCAGGCCGCGAGCGCGATACTCCGGGCCCGCCCTCGACGCGCGCTGATCTCCGGGGCTTCCCCCTAGAGCGCGGCCAGGCCAATCCGCATGACCTCGACCATTCCCGCCGCGTCCGACGCGATCTGGGCGGCGTCGTCGGGGTCGGGGCGGGCGATGCCGCCCACAGCGGTCAGGTTGAGGAACCTCAGCCTCTCGACATCGAACGGCCGGATGATGTGCTCGGCCTGGCCTTCGGCGAAGAGCTGGCTGGTCGATTCCACCATCTGCTTCATCCGCCGCCTGACGAGGTCGGGGGCGATACGCTCGCGGACATCGTCCGTGAACGCGTAGCGCATAGGCTCCAAGATGCCGCCCAGGCGGATGGTCGTCGACGTGCGAAGCAAGGCGACCACACGCTCCATCGGCGTACACGGCAACTCCCGGGCGGCTTGCCGCAGGAACCGGTTGATCCGGTCTGCGCGTGCGAAGCACTCTTCAACCAAGGTCGCCTTGTCGCCGACGTATCTGTACAGCCTGGGTTTGGTGGTGCCGAGCACGCGCGCCAGTTCGTCGAGTGAGGTGGTGTCGACTCCGCGGGCGTTGAACATCCGGCTGGCGCACGAGAGGATCGACTCGCGCTTCATTTCGTAGAGCGCAGCTTGATCGAATCCATCGGTCGTGCTGACGACCAGGGGCGAGAGATCGATGGTGGGGGGATCGATCGCGGCGTGGCGGTCGGCCGCCCAACCTGTGTTGAGCAAGGTGTTCAGCAGATCAGCCGCGTCGGCGCGTTCGTCGGGGCCCATGCTGAGCCCACGCCGCGTGCCCAGCGGCACCCAGTAGACGATGCTGAGAATGGTGCGGGCGACAAGCGCGGGGTCACAGGGGCGAAACGTCCGGGCGTCGACACCGTCGGCGATGACAGCGGCAAGGCGCCCTTCGATCCCTCGATAGAGTGTCGTCACCTCGGCGCGGGCGTCTGGACGCAAGAGCCCGTACTCGTTCAGCGCCGCGATCTCGGCGCGCTTGCCATCGAGCGCGGTGCTGACGAAAGCGCGCAAGATGTCTGACGGGTCACGTTGCGACATCGCTTCGTCGAGGCGTTCGCCGAGCAGAATGCAGGAGCGGCGATAGACCTGGCTCAGCAGGTCTTCGAAGTCCTTCACATAGTGATAGAGGGCGTTCCGGGTGAAGCCGAGACTGCCGGCGAGGTCCGCCAGCGTCCTTTGAGACATGCCGCGAGCGTTCAACTGACGGGCCGCGACATCGAGCAGTTGGTCATGCCGTGTCGATGTAGAGGCGTCGGTGACTGGTGGAGAACGTGTCATGTCCTGGCCAGGATGTGGCGCCTTGCGGCCGACGTTTGCGGCTCGACGCGCCCGCGGGCACGACCGAGGAACCTGGCGCCAGGGCGTCCCGCCGAAGCGAGACACCCGGCGATCAGGTGATCAGTACGTGTGGCGGTTGCTATCGGGGAGACCGAGAATCCGCTTGGAGATGATGTTGTTTTGGACCTCGGTGGAGCCGCCCGCGATGGCGTGCGCCTTCACGCCCAGATAGTTGCGGCCGGCCGCAAGCTCGGCCTCGCTGAAAGCGTCGCCCTCCCAGCCGACGCCACCTTGACCCATGGCTTCGACCATCATCTCCGCAGACTCCGTCACGAGCTTCGCAGAGACATTCTTCAGGATCGACGTGGTGGTGCTCGGGCCGTTCGCGGTCTTCCCTTCGTCGGCGATCCGCCGAAGGGTCAGGGCGTAGGCGTGAGCGTCGACGTTGTTGTGGATCAAGCGAGTTCGGAAATCGGCGTCAGCCAGACGTCCGTCTGCATCGAGCCCGAAATACGCCTTGGCGACTTCGACAAGCTTGGCTGGATCGACGCGGGAGGGACCACCCGAACCGCCGGAGAGACCGTTGCGCTCGTGCTGGAGGAGCCGCTTGCCGACGGTCCATCCTCCATTGACGGGTCCGACGAGATTTTCCTTCGGCACCTGCACGTCTGTGAAGAACGTCTCGCAGAAGGGTGACACACCCGAAATCAACTTGATGGGACGGGTCTCGACGCCAGGTGTGCGCATATCGATCAACACGAAGCTGATGCCCTCGTGCTTCTTCGTTGCGTCGGTGCGCACCAGGCAGAAGCACCAGTCCGACCAATGGGCGCCCGAAGTCCAAATCTTCTGTCCATTGACTAGGAAGTGGTCACCCTTGTCTTCGGCGCGTGTCTGCAAGCTGGCCAGATCGGATCCTGCGCCAGGCTCGGAATAGCCCTGACACCAACGCAGCTCACCGCGGGCGATCGGCGGGATGTGTTGGAGCTTCTGGGCTTCGGTGCCGTACTCAAGCAGGGTCGGGCCGAACATCATCACGCCCATGCCGCCGATCGGATTCCAAGCGCCGATCGCCGACATTTCCTCTCGCAGGACCTGGGACTGCTTGAACGAGAGTCCGCCGCCGCCATAGGCGACGGGCCAGGTCGGGACTCCCCAACCACGATCGGCGACGCGTTGCTTCCAAAGCGCCGCATCGCCTTCCCAGACCACCGGGGCCTCGCTGCCCGCATCGTTGCGCCCCTTGAGCGACGGCGGAAAGTTTTCGGCGAGCCAGCTTCGCGCTTCCGCGCGGAAGGCGTCTAGGTCTGCTGTCGAAAGGTTGCTCATCGCTATCTCCGGAGAAGGGCTGCAGCGCCGCGGCGCTCAGTCTGCAAATGCGGTCCATCAGGATCGCGTCCACCAAGGGCGCGGACGCCGCATCCAACACGCGTTGGGGCGACGTCGAGGTTCAGTTAGTCCCGCCATGGAGGTCCACGCAGCCTCCGTGGCGGGACAGCGTCAGGCTAAGCGGACTTGGAGGTTCGCTCCTCGAGGTCTTGGAAGAAGACTTCGCCAGCGTGGTCGGCCACGTCCTGCGCGGTGTACGGCCGATTAGGGTTGAAGCCGTCCGTCTGCATCATGCGGATCTCGCGCACGCCGCGGGACGAGACGCCCAGCACCTTGCCGGTGTGATCGGCCGCGAGGTCGGAGGCCATGTAGAGCACGCCGGGCGCGACGTTCTCCGGCAGGGCCATGGGATCGGGCTCGCGATCCCGCTGGCTCGGGAGATCGGACGTCATCCGGGTATAGGCGCCGGGCGCCAGGCCCATGACGCGGATGCCGTACTTGCGCCCTTCGATCGAGAGCACGCGCATGAAGCCGTAGATGCCGGCCTTGGCCGCCCCGTAGTTCGACTGGCCGAAGTTGCCGTAGAGGCCCGAGGTCGAGGACGTCATGATGATCGTCCCCGGCTTGCCGTTGTCCTTCAGCCACTTCCACACCGGCATGGTGCAGCAATAGGTGCCCTTCAGGTGGACCTTCACCACCAGGTCCCAGTCCTGCTCGCTGGTGTTGGCGAAGCTCTTGTCCCGCAGGATGCCGGCGTTGCAGACCAGGATGTCCACCTGGCCGAAATTATCCAGGGCGGTCTTCAGGATGTTCTCGCCGCCGGCCATAGTGGAGACGTCGTCCCCGTTGGCGACGGCCTTGCCGCCGGCGGCTGTGATTGCATCCACCACCTTCTGGGCCGCCGAGGTGTCAGAGCCCGAGCCGTCGCGCGGCCCGCCAAGGTCGTTGACGACGACCGCTGCGCCTTCTTTCGCGAACAGCTTCGCATAAGCTTCGCCAAGACCATTGCCCGCGCCAGTGATGATGGCGACCTTCCCGTCAAGAAGACCCATGTCCGTTTAGCTCCCTAATGTTTCTGGCAAGTCCCTGGTCAGCTTGGCCCCGGTGGCCGCCTCAGGTTCGCTGCCTTGAGGATGTAAATTACGAGAACGTGGCAGGGCAATACCAAGTCGTAAAATCAATTGCGTTGCAAATCCGGTGGCGACCCGCAACCTTAGATCGCCACCTCCTTCATCGATACGGAGAGGTCGACAAGTTTCGCCTTGTCGACCGCGCGGCGGTTCCCGATCAGGGTCTTGCCCATCATGAACTCCGCCGGCGCGTTGATCGCCTCGACCGCTTGGACCTGTCCTCCGTGAAGGTGGAACACGGCGAACTTTGCGGTCTTCGGATCTCCTCGGATCAGGATCTCGTCGACGTCGAACGGATAGCCAGCGATCTGTAGCTTGAGGTCGTATTGATCCGACCACTGCCACGGGACTTCCATCTGGGGCGTAGGGCGTCCGATGATGTCCGCGGCCGCTTGCTTGGCTTGCTCCAACGCATTCGGGACGCTCTCGAGTCGAAACATGCGGTCATAGATCGGCAGCGGCCGATGCGTGACGTCGCCGATGGCGTAGATATTCGGATCGGACGTCCGAGCGGCGAGGTCGACCACAATTCCGCGCGTGCAGTTCAAACCCGCCTCGACGGCGAGTTCGTCATTCGGCGCAGCCCCAATTCCAACCACGACCGCGTCGCAAGCCAAGACTTGGCCGTTGGACAAAACCACGTCGGTAACGTGCCCATGCTCGCCCTGAAATGCGGTGACGCCACAGCCAAGTTCGAACCGCACCCCCTTCGCCTCATGATAGTCGGAGAAGAACTCGGAGAGGGCGGGGCAGGCGACACGCGCCAAGACGCGCGTCTCGCGTTCGATGATGACGACCTCTGCCCCCAGGGCGCGGCCGGAGGCGGCGACTTCCAGTCCGATGTAACCGCCGCCGATCACCGCCAGCGTCTTGCCGGGGCCGAGCGCCGCCTTCAGCGCCTCGGCGTCAGCCGCGGTGCGCAGGGACAATACGCCCGCGAGATTCGACCCCGCGATCGGTAGCGGCAACGCCCGCGCGCCGGTCGCCAGGATCAAGACGTCGTAGGGGATCACCCAACCATCCGCACAGTCGACCAATTGGTCGGCGCGGTGGATCCGCACAGCGCGCGTGTTCGGATGAAACTGGATGTCGTTGTCGGCGTAGAAAGACAGGGGCCGGAGGGCCAGGCTCTCTGCATCGGCTTCGCCCTTCAGCCAGGCCTTGGACAGAGGAGGACGTTGGTAGGGCGGGATGGGCTCATCGCCGACGAGGGAAATCGTGCCTTCGTGTCCGTACTGGCGGAGCAGCGCCGCGCAGGCGCCCCCCGCATGGCCAGCGCCAAGGATGACGATGCGAGCCGACGGACTGAAAGACATGAAGGACTCCCCCAAGACGGACCCAAATCGAGGCGCCGTTCAGTTCGGGGGCAGGATTGCGCCTCGAACCACGATCACGACGCCTGCATGGCTCAACTCAAGCCGTGGGACTCAAATTACGAATGGGTACTGATATCCAACGTATTCGTAAAATCAATCGGCATGCCGTCATCGCCCTGTTCGTGAATTTTGCGCAGCGCGTGCGCGCGCGAGCCGATCTCGCCTCGGGCGGGGTAGCCACCAAGCTGCAATGACGGTTAGATTGAGAGCAACGCCTGTTCGACGCCAATTCTGGGTTCGAACCGAGGCCTAGCCACGCAGATATGACTGAAAATACGCAAGCTCTTCGACGGGCCCCTAAAGCCAGAGCGCGACGCGAAGAGGTGCTTGATGAAGCCTCTCGCCTGCTGAACGCGCACGGCGTTTCTCAATCCACCTTGCAGGATCTTGCCGGTGAGCTGGGGGTCACGCGCAACGCGCTCTACTACTACTTTGTCGATCTCGAAGATCTGATCTTCCAGACCTATGAGCGCTCCTGCGAGCTTTTGGCGGCTCGGTTGGCCGCGGCCTTTGATGAAGGGGGCGGGAGGTTGGACGTGGTGAAGAGCTTCATTTCACGATGTTTGGACCCCGCTCAGCCGCAACTCGCGGCGTTGAACGAGTACGGGCTGCTCAGCGACGCTCATCACGCTGTGGTGCTGAGGCGATACGACGACACCGTCGCCAAGCTTGCAGGATTGCTTGAGGAGAGGGCGCGATCAGGTGAGCTGCGCCCCTGCCATGCGCAGACTGTTGCGAGAACAATCATCAGCCTCGTTCACTGGATTCCGTTGCCAAGCGCCTGGACGGCGACATCAGCGGAGGACCGCCCGCGGGTGGTGAAGGCGCTCCTGGATCTGATCGCCAATGGCTGGGCGGCCGACCGGGACCAAGCCTGCGATCCGGCCCCCGTGGACCTGTCGCCGCTGCTGGTGCGTGCAAGCGATGGGTTCGATCAGGACGCCATCGCCAAGGTCAAGCGCGAGACGATCCTCAATATGGCGTCTCGGATGTTCACCTGCCGCGGCGTCGATTCGACGTCCCTGGATGAGATCGCGACAACGCTCGGCACGACCAAGGCGCGGCTCTACAAGTATGTCGGAGATAAGCAGACGCTCGTCGCCGAATGCTTTGCTCGAGCCGACCGCATCTACGGGTACATCATGACGTGCGCCCTGGAGCAGGGGGCGACCGCACAGGAACAGATCGTCGGGCTCCTACGAAGCAACGCCATGGCGCAGCAGCACAAGGAATTGCAACCACTTCGCTACGGCAGCGCCGTAGGAGCCCTCCCGGCGAGCGAGCAGGTGCGCGCGGCGGAGCGCCTTCGGCGGCGCAATCAAGAATACACCGCCCTCTACCGTGCGGCGAAGCACGAGCGTTCCATGAGGGACATCGATTTGGAACTCTTCAAGCAGATTACGCCCGGCGCGGCGGCATGGCTCTGGAAGGACTTCGCAAAGCAAACCCATGACGACTTCGCGCTCGTCGCAGCCGAAACAACCGACGTCCTCCGGCTGGGACTTCGCGCCATCTAGGCGAAACTTGGTTCCGCAAGGCCCTCCTGGAAGCGCCAAGCACGCCTATGTCTTGGCGGGGACCTAACCGATCCAAACCTCAATAGTCGACGCCGAGCGCAAATCGGCCATCGCAGCGACACCGGCTTGATTTTACGTCTCGGTTTGATAGCATCACGGCATCGTAACTGCGTGGCGTGTGGTTGCATCTCGATTCGAGGATCTGTGTCGGCGTCCCGGTTCGCGCTTCGCAAAGCAGCGTGCCGACGCCTGACCCGCTGAGGTGATGATGAGCCTGTTCGAGACCTTCGACCTTGCCGGTCTGCAGCTGCCGAACCGCATCGTCATGGCGCCGATGACCCGGTCGCGAGCGCCGACTGAGGTCGCTGACGATCTGACGGCGATCTACTACCAACAGCGAGCGACGGCTGGGTTGATCATCAGCGAGGGGGCGCCGATCTCGCGCGAAGCTGTCGGATACGCGTTCTTGCCCGGACTCTACACCGAGCGGCAGATCGAAGGCTGGCGAGGGGTGACGTCCGCCGTCCACGATGCGGGGGGGCGCATTTACGCCCAGATCTGGCATGTCGGTCGCGTCTCCCACGTCTCCCTGCAGGATGGCCAGCAGCCTCCTGTCAGTTCCACTGATCGGCCTGCAGAGGGGCCGCGCACGTTCGCTTATGCGTGGCGGGACGACGGCAGCGTCGGCTTCGTGGCTCCCAGCGTGCCGAGGGCCCTCACCACCGAGGAGATTGCTCGGGTCGTCGCCGACTACGCGCACGCTGCCAAACAAGCGATCCGCGCCGGGTTCGACGGCGTTGAGATACACGGCGCTCACGGGTACCTGATCGAACAGTTTCTCAATCCGACGATCAATGATCGGACTGACCAGTACGGGGGCTCGCTCGAAGCGCGCCGACGCTTTGCCTTGGAGGTCGTGGACGCCGTCGCCGGTGAAGTAGGGCCTGAGCGAGTCGGCATCCGGCTCTCGCCCTTGGCGCAACTGCTCGGCGCGCCTGCCTATGCGGACAACGAAGCGACCTACTTCGAGCTGTTTGCGGAACTCTCGAAGCGGAGGATCGGCTATCTCCACCTCAGCGACACCGGCGCCCGCGCGGGATCGCCAGTGATGACTGACGCGCTGCTGCGCCGAGTCCGCGAGGTCTTCTCAGGCGCCGTCGTGCTGGCGGGCAGCCTCGATGCGGAAAAGGCCGATCGGCTGTTGGCGGCCGGCCTGATCGATCTCGCGGCCTTTGGTCAGCCCTTCATCGCCAATCCAGACCTCGTCGAGCGCATTGCTATCGGCGCCAAGTGGGCGGTTCCGGATACGGCCACCTACTACGGCGGCCGGGCGGCCGGTTACATCGACTACCCGTCCTACGCGGCTTCAAGCGAGGACGCGGTCGCATCGCCAATCACATGAGCTGACTGCGGCGCGTCGGAGGGCGCGGCCGGACATCGAAACTTATCCCCAATCCGCCGCCAGAGCGGACATGCGTGGAGGACAATGAATATGGCCGATTTCGGCTCGACTGAACTGGATGGCTTCCGCCTGGAAACTCGCGGCTGGCTCCAACAGAACTTTCCGACCTCTCTGGTGGGGCGGTCGGACCTTGCGGCTCTTGAAAACTCGGCGCCGGTGGAAGGTGACTTCAAGCTCTGGAAGGACCGCATGGCCGACAAGGGTTGGGGCGTGCCGACCTGGCCTGTCGCCTATGGCGGAGGGGGGCTGAGCGCAGCGCAGCTCAAGATTCTTCGTGAAGAGATGGCGGCGATCGGCGCATGGAATCCGATCGTGGGCATGGGCATCATGATGTTCGGACCGACCCTGCTTGAGTACGGCACCGACGCTCAGAAGCAGCAGCACATCCCGCCGATCGCCCGTGGCGAGCTGCGTTGGTGTCAGGGCTATTCCGAGCCGGGCGCCGGGTCCGATCTGGCCAGCCTGCAAACGCGCGCCGAAGACAAGGGCGACCACTTCCTGATCAATGGACAGAAGATCTGGACCTCCGGCGCGCAGTGGTCGGACTGGTGTTTCTGCCTGGTGCGCACCGACGCGACGAAGAAGCACGAGGGCATCAGCTTCGTGCTGATCGACATGCGCACGCCCGGCGTCGAGACCCGCCCCATCAAGCTAATCGCCGGGTCCTCGCCCTTCTGCGAGACGTTCTTCACCGATGTGAAGGTCCCCAAGGAGAACCTCGTCGGTCCGTTGAATGGCGGTTGGACCGTGGGCAAGCGCCTGCTTGAGCACGAACGCAACAGCCTGTCAGGCGGCACCGACGGGCCGCCGCGCGTTGATCCTGCCGATCTAACGCGCGCCGCCAAGGCCTATATCGGCGTCGGCGCCGATGGCCGTCTGGTGAACTCCGACTTCCGCACTCGCATGGTGCAAAACCAAATGGACGCCCACGCCTATGCGCTGACGCTCCAGCGGTCGGCGGCGGCGGAGCGATCTGACCGCGGGCCGAGCGCGGCAGTTTCGATCATGAAGCTCGCAGCCTCGAAGCTGCATACCGACACCGCCGAACTCATCGTCGAAGCGATGGGGACGCAGGGGCTTGGCTGGGAAGGGGAGAGCTTCTCGGCGGAGGAGATCGCCGCAGGGCGGCAGTACCTGCGGATCAAGTCGTCAACGATCGCGGGCGGGTCGACTGAAGTTCAAAACAACATCATCTCCAAGCGAGTGCTCGGGTTGCCGGATCCGACTTCAAAGTAGCTGCGCAGCGTCGCGACCAGAAGGACTTCAGTCCTTAGTAAAACATCATAAGCCGGCGGCGAGAGTCCGGCATCTAGAGAAGAGGGAACTCATGGTTACTGTGCTGGAACGCGACGGTCTTTTGGAGCGTCTGACAGCCGCCGCCGCCACCGGGATGACGCCCGCGGTCTGGGCGTCGATCCAGCCGGACAAGGTTTCCGTTTACGACCCCAATGGACGCTCGCACACCTTTGCGCAGATCAACGCCAATGCGAACCGGCTGGCGCGTCTCTTCCGACAGCATGGCCTGAAGGCGGGCGAGGCCGTCGCGCTGGTGTGCTCAAACCGCCACGAGTTCGTCGAGGTTCTGGCCGCTGCGCACCGGACGGGCGCCCGCATCACCCCGGTCAACTGGCACCTGACGACCGACGAGATCGCCTACATCGTGCGCGATTGCGAAGCGAAGGTCCTGATCGGCGACGCGCGGGTCGGCGGGTTGGCGGCCGTAGCCGACGCATGTCCAGACCTGGCCTTGAAGCTCGTGGTCGGTGGATCGGTCGCGGGCTTCCAGGACTATGAGACGGCGATCGCGAAGCTCGACGGAACGGACATCGACGACCCCGTCCTGGGCACGCAGATGATGTACACGTCGGGGACGACGGGCCGCCCAAAGGGCGTCTACCGCGCCAACCCGCCAGCTCCCCAGGTCCAACCCGCGCGGGGCGACTATGACTATCGCACCGATGTCCAGTTGGGCGCTGGCCCCGCCTATCACGCCGCGCCGCTGTCCTTCGACGTCCGGGCCGCGATGACCGCGGGCGTCCCGCTGCATTTCATCGACAAGTGGGATTCCGAACTGGTGCTGCGCACCATCGCCGAGCAGAAGGTCACCCACCTCCACCTGGTCCCGATCATGTTCCAGCGTTTGCTGGCGCTCCCCGATGAGATCAAGGCCAAGTACGATGTCAGCCATGTGAAGTTCATCATCCACGGCGCTGCGCCGTGCCCTCCCGAAGTCAAGCAGGCGATGATCGACTGGTTCGGCCCAGTCCTCGTCGAGTACTACGCGGGCTCGGAAGGCGGCGCGGGCTTCTTCATTACCTCCGAGGAATGGCTGCAGAAGCCGGGAAGCGTCGGTAAGCGGCCCGCTCTTCTGGGGTCGAAAATTCTCGATGAGCAGGGCGTCGAGCTTCCGACCGGTCAGTCTGGCGGCATCTACCACCAACTTCCCCCCGGCGGCGGCTTCACCTACTTCAAGGACGAGGCCAAGACCAACGCCAACCGCTTCGGCGATTACTTCACCATGGGCGATGTCGGCTACTTCGACGAGGACGGCTATCTGTTCCTCACTGGCCGCAACGCCGAGACGATCATCTCCGGCGGGGTGAATATCTATCCACAGGAAGTGGACAACGAGCTCATTAAGCATAAGGCCGTGGCTGATTCCTCGACGGTCGGTGTGCCGCACGACGAGTGGGGCGAACAGGTGAAGGCGGTGATCCTGCTGAAGCCCGGCCATACGCCGTCCGACGCCCTGGCGCAGGAAATCCTCGATTTCGGGCGGAAGACTCTCGCCGCCTACAAGGTGCCCCGCAGCCTGGACTTCGTCACCGAACTCCCACGAAGCGCGGCGGGAAAAATCCAACGCAACAAGGTCCGAGCCCCCTACTGGGAAGGCCGGACGCGCCAGATCTAGAGCTGGCTGTCGTGCTTCAGGCGCTCTTCATCACGCTCCGGACGAACTCGGTGGTCGATGGCGGCTCTCCGGAGAGGGGGCCGTCCGCTCCATGGGATCGGGCCTTTCGTGCGCCAGGAGACCGCGATGCCGCGTGCTAAGGGGCAATGCGATCCATTGAAGACCGAGGCCATACTCGACGCGGCGGCACGCCAGATCAGGGTGTGCGGCGCGATGGGCTCGATCGATGAGATCGCCAGGCAAGCAGGGGTGTCGAAGCAGACGATCTATAACCAGTTTGGCTCTCGGTCAGAGCTCCTGAAGACGCTGCTGCGCCACGACGTAAACGATGCGGGCGTGCTGCTGGCGAGGTCGTGCGGCGATGCCGCCGCGACACTAGCGCTCACCGCGCTGGCGAAGCGCCTATTGCAGTTTCCGCTCCACTTCGTCTGGGATCGATCAACTCCGGCGGCGACCGCCTTGTGCGCCGATGGGCGAAGCCAAGCGTCGAGGGGGAGCGACCTCGACCCGTGCAATTTGCGCCAGACCGTTTCCAGATTTCTGGCCTGCGAGACCCACGCGGGACGCCTGAATTGTTCCGATCCGGAACTCGCCGCAGGGCTGTTCATCGGAATGATCTCGGGCTGCCTGGCTGCCGACCCGCGGAAAGTCGCCGGGTCCGAGACACCGGCCACCGACATCGATGGGATCGCGGAGGAGGTCGCATTCCGCTTTGTGCGGGCCTTTGAGCCTGACCGCGCGGACGACCGGTTGCCCGAACGATCAATGCAAGATGGGCATTCGATGACCCAGCCTGTGCGGGCGCGTGCTGGCCTTAGCTGTAGCCCTCAAATCCGTGAAAGCGCCGTAAGGCGCCGACAATAATAGAGAAAACCGGCCGCCAAAGAGCGGCCTCAGGCTGAGGCCTGTGTGTGGGAGGTAAAAATGTTCGAACTCTGTGCCGTGCGGACCTTCAGCTGCCGAGGCGCGCGCTAATGTCGTCGACGCCGTCCAAGCCCTCCCTATCGATGCTTCGCGCGCTGACCTTCTCAGCGACGAGTCTTCCGATCTCGGC
This sequence comes from Caulobacteraceae bacterium, assembly GCA_046349475.1. GTDB lineage: Bacteria > Pseudomonadota > Alphaproteobacteria > Caulobacterales > Caulobacteraceae > Acaudatibacter. Next base: position 221,630 of record JAXMCG010000001.1, read on the forward strand.
GTTGACCATCGCCATGGCGGTCTATCTCCCGCGACATTTCGCGAGTCACCTGGGAATCAGTCTCGCCCTCGTTGGGACCGCCTTCTTCATCGTCCGTACGATCGATATCCCCGTCGACGGGATCTTCGGCTGGGCGATGGACAAGACCCGCACACGGCTCGGGCGCTATCGGCTTTGGACGATCCTGGGCGCCCCCGTGCTCATGGCCGGCACCTACGCCTTGTTCTTCGCACCCGACGGCGTCGGGCTCGTCTACCTGGTCGCGTGGCTGCTCGTCCTCTACTGCGGCAACTCCATGCTCGATCTCTCGCATCGCGCCTGGGCCTCCACCCTGGCTCCGCGATACGATGATCGATCGCGCCTGTTCGGCGTGTTGATCGCGGTCGGCGTGCTCGGTTCGGCCAGCGTGATCGCGATCCCGATCATCAATGAAGCACGTGGCGTCGCCGACGCGGGCAACGTCTCCATGATGGGCTGGTTCATTCTCGCTCTCACTCCCGTCGCGATCACGCTGGTGGTGCTGACGACGCCTGAACGCATCGCGCCTTCTGTTCCCGGACATGAATTCAAACTGCGAGACTATGGGGCGCTCATCATGCGGCCGACGTTCCTGCGGTTGATCCTTGCCGACCTGTTCCTTTCCTTCGGGCCAGGCTGGATGTCAGCGATCTACCTATTCTACTTCACCGACTGCCGCGGTTTCACCACCGGCCAGGCCAGCATACTCCTGGCGACCTACATCCTTGCCGGGATCATCGGCGCGCCTGCGATCGCACGCATCGCCATCCGGCTGTCGAAACATCGAACCGTCATGATGACGACGACCGGCTACTCGCTGACCCTCGTGACCTTCACCTTCATTCCACACGGCAGCCTGCCGTTTGGCATGGCCGCGCTGTTCGTCGCCGGGGTCTTCGCTTCCGGCTTCAACCTTCTGACCCGGGCCATGACCGCCGACATCGCGGACGAGGTGCGGCTGGAGCAGGGCAGAGAACGGGCGGGCCTGCTCTATGCGATGACCACCATGACGACGAAGATCGCCGGGGCGGTGTCAATCGGGGCCACCTTCTGGGTCTTGGCCCTCGTTGGTTACCAAGCCGAAGAAGGAGCCGTGAACACGCCGGCGGCCATCCGAAACCTCGAACTGGTCTACATCATCGGCCCTGTGGCCTGCGTAATGATCGGTGGTCTCTGCATGGTCGGTTACAAGCTGGGCGCGGAGCGGCACGCCGAGATCCGCCGCCAACTGGACGAGCGCGATGCGCTCTACGACGAACACCCGATCATCGAGGCCGTGACCCAGGAGGCTGCAGTCCGCACTGAGCCGGGCCGCGCCTGATGAACGCCTCACCAAATCTCACGGACCTCCAAGCCGTCGGCTCCCGGCGCATTCCGAGGACAATTCAATGAGAGCAGCGTCAGCAGTCCTAAGCTGCGACATCAAGTCGAGGTTCAAGCACGCCGCCCACGAGGTGCACGGCGTGAAGGCACGGGCGCTCTCGGCGGCGGCCTACATTCTCGCGACCGATGGCGTGGAGGAGATGAACCTCCGGGCGATCGCCGAACACGGCGGCATTGGGATCGCCTCCATCTATCATTACTTCGATGGGAAGGAGGCGATCCTGCTGGCGTTGTCGTTGATCGGCTTCGAAGACCTGCGCCGCGAGCTGTTGCGTGGCCAGGGCGCCCCCAACCTGGAGTCCCCCATGCGCGGCGGTGGACGCGCGTTCCTGGCGTTTGTGGAACGACACCCCCAACTGATCTCGCTCATGTTCAGCGATCGGATGCTGTCGCGACACGAGGAACTGCGCGACGCGGAGTATCGCGCCTTCCAGGCCTATGAGACCGCAGTTCGCGCGGATGTACGCATACCGCAAGATCATCACGAAGACGCCGCCTATGCCATCTGGGCCCTTGGCCGGGGCATGGCGGCGATGTCCGCCTCCTATCCGGGCGGACGACTGCCGCCAGTGCTCGCAGAGCGTTTGAACAGGGGCGCGGCGTTCCTAATCGAGAGAGATGAGGATCGAGGAGCGCTTAAGGGCTAGGCGCGTCGGTGGTTCTTTCCCGATCCAGGGACATCCTGGCCCAGGGCGGTTGTTTTAGGCCCTGTCGGACGCCCCGCCCTCAGCGGCAAAAAGGCGGGCAGCCCCGATCAGAAGCTGCCCGCCGAGTTCGGTTTGGGAAGGCCGCGCCAACCATGGCGCGCGCAGCAATCCCGATCCTTCGAACACGATTTGAGAAGTGGAATCGCAGCCGAAAAGCGGCCGGTGTTTTTCCAATTGTAGAATGGCGTTCGAACGCCTGAACTTGCCGATGAGGCGAAAACTAGACGTCCCGCGACCCTCGCATCTGGGGGCGGGAAGGCGTCGCTTCGCCATAGGCCCTTCGAACTCGGCTTGCCGAGTTTTGTGGAGTGGTCAGACGGAGCCGACAAGGCTCGGGGTGGGGAGAGACGAGTGGCGGATCATGTTGAAGCTCGGCGCTTGGGCCGCCATTCGCCTCGCGCAGTTCCGGCCGCCCGCTCCAGGTCAGCTCACACAAACAGTTAGAAACGAAGCCCGGTTGGCCGGGCGTCCGGAGGATACGCGATGAAAGCTGCTGTATTTCGTGAAGTGGGTAAGCCGCTCCAGGTCGAAGACGTTCAGATCAACAAGCCGGGCCCGCACGAGGTGCTGATCCGAACCGCCGCGGCGGGCCTTTGCCACTCCGACCTGCACTTCATCGAAGGGTCCTATCCCACCATCTTGCCGGCGGTGCTCGGCCATGAGAGCGCCGGCGTCGTTGAGGCCGTCGGCTCGGAAGTGCGTACCGTCCAGGTGGGCGACCACGTGATCACATGCCTGTCAGCCTACTGCGGTCACTGTGAATCCTGCCTTACCGGCCACCTGTCGCTTTGCGTGTCGCCGGACACCAAGCGCCGGCCCGATGAAGAGCCGCGGCTGTCGTCGGCCACTGGACCGATGGCGCAGTATCTCAACCTCTCGTCCTTCGCCGAGCAGATGCTGATCCACGAGCATGCCTGCGTCGCAATCCGCAAAGATATGCCGCTCGACCGCGCCGCCCTGATCGGTTGCTCGGTAATGACCGGTGTCGGAGCGGCGATGCACACCTCGAAGGTTCGGCCAGGCGAGACAGTCGCCGTGATCGGGCTCGGCGGTGTCGGCCTTGCCGCCGTGAACGGCGCGGCCATCGCCGGTGCGGGGAGAGTCATCGCCATCGACATGGTGGCGTCGAAAAGCAATCTGGCGAAGGCTTTCGGAGCGACCGACTTCATCGATGCGTCGCAGACCGACGCCGTGAAGGAAGTTCTTGAGATGACCAAGGGCGGTGTCCATCACTCCTTCGAGGCCATCGGCTTGTCGAAGACCGCCGAGCAAGCGTTCAACATGCTTCGGCGCGGCGGCACGGCCAACATCATCGGCATGATCGCCCCTGGGCAGATGGTGTCATTGATGGGGGCTGCGTTCCTTGGCGAGAAGCGGATTCAGGGTTCGATGATGGGCTCCAACCGCTTCCCGGTGGACATGCCGCGGCTGGTCGACTTCTACATGTCGGGCAGGCTGAAGCTGGACGAGATGATCTCCCAGCGTATCAAGCTAGACCAGGTCAACGAAGGTTTCGCCGACATGAAAAAGGGCGAACTTGCCCGCTCGGTGATCGTCTTCGACTGATCCCGGTCCGCCTTCCGCCCTCAACGACAACCAATCTCGAAAGGCGCCTGAGATGCGCGAGTACCTGCAGTTCTATATCGACGGGAAGTGGGTCGACCCCACCGAAGCCAAGACGCTCGACGTCATCAACCCCGCCACCGAGGAAGTCGCCGGCAAGATCTCGCTGGGCAACGCCACCGACGTGGACAAGGCCGTGAAGGCCGCTCGCAAGGCCTTCGCCACCTGGTCGCAGACCAGCCGCGAAGAGCGCCTGGACGTGCTGAACCGCATCCTCGCCGAGTACCAGAAGCGCTTCGGAGACCTGGCCACCGCGGTGACCGAGGAAATGGGCGCTCCGGCTTCCCTGGCCCAGCGGGCTCAGGTGCCGGTGGGCATGGGCCACCTGGCCACCGCCGTGGAAGTGCTGAAGAACTTCAAGTTCGAGGAAGATCGTGGCCCGACCATGATCGTGAAGGAGCCGATCGGCGTCTGCGGGTTCATCACCCCCTGGAACTGGCCGCTGAACCAGATCGTCTGCAAGGTGGCGCCGGCCATCGCGACCGGTTGCACCATGGTGCTGAAGCCGTCGGAAGTGGCGCCGTTCTCGGGCCACATCTTCGCTGAGATCATGCATGCGGCCGGCGTGCCGGCGGGCGTGTTCAACCTGGTGCACGGCGACGGCGTCGGCGTGGGCGTGCCGCTCTCCAGCCACCCGGACGTGGACATGGTGTCGTTCACCGGCTCCACCCGCGCCGGCATCGAGGTGGCCAAGAACGCCGCCGCGACCGTCAAGCGCGTGGCCCAGGAACTGGGCGGCAAGAGCCCGAACATCGTTGTCGACGACGAGGCCTTCGCCAAGGGCGTGGGCCGCGGCGTGGCCAGCATGATGACCAACTCCGGCCAGTCCTGTAACGCCCCCACCCGCATGCTGGTCCCGACCAAGCGCATGGACGAGGCGATCGCGGTGGCCAAGGAAACCGCCAGCCAGATCACGGTCGGTGACCCGAACGGCAACAGCCAGCTCGGCCCGGTGGTCTCCGAGGTGCAGTTCAACAAGATCCAGAAGCTGATCCAGGCCGGCATCGACGAAGGCGCCACCCTGGTCATCGGCGGCGTGGGTCGTCCGGACGGCCTGGACAAGGGCTACTATGTGAAGCCCACCGTCTTCGCCAACGTCACCAGCGAGATGACCATCGCCAAGGAAGAGATCTTCGGCCCAGTGCTGTCGATCCTCGGTTATGAGAGCGTCGAGCAGGCCATCGATATCGGTAACGACACCGAGTACGGCCTGGCCGCCTACGTGCAGGCCGCGGATCTGAACGAGGCCCGCAAGATCGCGTCCAAGCTGCGCGCGGGCCAGGTGTCCATCAACGGCGGCGGCGGCGACATGATGGCTCCGTTTGGCGGCTACAAGATGAGCGGCAACGGGCGCGAGTGGGGCGACTACGCGTTCCACGAGTTCCTGGAGACCAAGGCTGTGCTCGGCTACGCGCCGAAGGTCGCCGCGGAATAAGAAGACGGCTGGGGCGGGTGGTTTCGACCACCCGCCAATCCTGTCGAGCCGACGGAGGAACTGCATGGACGTCGCCATTCGTGACATGTTGGATCGTCAGGCCGTCGCCGCCGCGTCGCAGCCGCGCCCGGTGGCCGGGACAATCCCGCCCGAGCAAATGCGCGCGGGCTATCGCGCCCAGCGCCAGGGCGTGAACCTCTCCGCCCCAAAGGATGTGCGAGCTTTCGACCTGCAGGTCGCCGGGGGGGCGGATCTGATCCCGGCGCGTCTCTATGTCCCCGAAGGATGCGCCGACCCGTCTGCAGCGCTGATCTATTTCCACGGTGGAGGTTTCGTCGTCGGCGATCTCGAAAGCCATGACGGGCATTGCCGCCGGCTGGCGAGCTATGCGGGGCTTCGTGTTCTTGCGGTGGACTATCGCCTGGCGCCTGAGCACCCGTTCCCCGCTGCCCATGACGATGCCCTCGCCGCGACGGTCTGGGCGTTTGATCATGCCGACGAGATCGGCGTGGATCCGACGAAAATCGCGATCGGCGGGTGTTCGGCAGGCGGTAATCTCGCGGCCTCTGTCGCCCTAGATCTGAGAGATGACGCTGATCGGCGTCTCGCCTTCCAGCTCCTACTCTATCCGGTGACCTGGCCGGCCTCGGAGACGGCCTCGCGGCGAGACCTGGACGGCCCGGTGCTCACCAAGGCAGGTTTGGCCTGGTTCGAGGAGGTGCTTGCCGCCAAAAGCCATCCAGACGCTGCGCGCACCTACCTCCATCTTCAGGATCGCCTCATTGGCGCGCCGCAGGCCCTGGTCGTGACGGCGGGATATGATCCCCTGAAGGATGAGGGGGAGGCTTACGTCGAGCGCCTGGTCGCGGACGGGGTTGTTGCAGAGCATCTCGCCTTTCCCGAGCTCATTCACGACTTCTATCTGCTTGGCGACGTCTCTCCTGCGGTGGAGGCGGCGGCTCAGGAGACTGCGGCTCGCTTGCGAGCCGCCTTGGCTTGATCAGCCCGAAAGTGGACGCGCTCGCCTGCGAACAGGACGAGCGCGCCCTAGCCGTGAAAAATAGAAGTAATAAAATGCGCGAACAGATGGGTGCTGTCCGCTGTTCAATGAAAGAAGCGCGTGGAAACGGTCGCGCGAGTAGAATTCAAGCGGTTCGAACGTAGTTCGAAAACGGAAATGTCACCATTCTGTGGGGATGTTCCGTTCGAACCTGATATCGGAAAGTCTCTGCTTAGGCCTGTGGCTAGATTATCGCGGCATATTTGAAAGCTCGCCCTATTCGAACGGTGTTCCAACCCTAACCCTCATCCGAAACCCAATGGGAGCGGGATATGGGCAACAGGCTGGCGGGTAAGGTCGCTGTCATCACGGGCGGAGCCTCCGGGATCGGGCTCGGCGCCGTCGAACTCTTTGTGGCGGAGGGCGCAGATGTCATCGTGGCCGACATTCAGGACGACAAGGCGGCCAAGCTTGAGGAGCGCTTTCGCGACAAGCTCCTCTACACCCACTGCGATGTAACGAGCGAGGCCGATCTCGCCCGGGTCATGACCCTCGCGCGGGACGCCTTCGGCGGCCTCGACATCCTTTTCAACAACGCTGGGGTTTCCGATGGCATGCGGTCGCTGGCGACGATAGACGCCGAGCAGTGGAGTTGGATTTTCGATCTTTTGGTGAGGGGGCCTGCTCTCGGCATGAAGCATGCGATCCCCTTCATGCGCGCGCGAGGGGGAGGCTCGATCATCAATACGGCGTCCGTTGCCGGTCTCCAGGCAGGGTTCGGTCCGATCGCCTATTCGAGTGCGAAGGCCAGCGTAATTCACATGAGCCGGCTCGCCGCTGCTCAGCTTTCTCCGCAAGGCATCCGTGTGAACGCCATTTGCCCGGGCCTGACGGCGACCTCGATTTTCGGGACATCTCGCGGCCTTTCACGGGCGGTCGCAGATCAGATGGCCGACATGCTCGCCCACAGCGGTGGCGCTGTGCAGCCGATCGGGCGACCAGGCCTTCCAAGCGACATAGCGGAGGCCGCGCTTTACCTGGCGTCTGACGCTGCGGCGTTCGTGACGGGCGTTCACCTTGTCGTCGATGGCGGCATCACCATCGGCGCTCGCCACAGCTGGGATCCCGACGTCCGCTCGCCGTTCCAGGACCTGCTGGAACCTCAGCAGTCACCTGAGCCCGCGCGGGCCGACGGGATGGCGTGAGACCGACCGCTCGCCGCTCGCTCCACGCGCCAGAATGAGGCAACCTTCCGGCATAGACCGTACGGCGCGGTACCAGATGCGGTACGGCAGCATCCTCGCCGCCGCCAGCAAGGTGTTCGCGCGCAAGGGACAGGACGACTTCAGCCTCGCAGCCGTCGCTCGGGAGATGAAGCTGCATCCTGTCAGCCTGACCTATTACTTCAACAAGAAGGAGGACCTGCTGACGGCGGTGTTGCTGGACGCCGTGGAGCGCTACGAGGAACTCCTGTCGATTGCGCAGGGGGCGCCAACGCCACCAGAGCGTCTGCGCAAGTTCATCGAGGCCTTCTTCATTGCGCGCAGGCGGATCGCTGAGCGCGGTCTGCCACCCCTTCTAGACCTCACAGAATTTCCTGAGCGCGCAGAGGGGCAGGCTGATGTCGCGCAGTCTTCGCGACAGCGCGCGGCCGACCATCTCGCGGCGCTCCTGGGAGATGCCGAGTGGCCTTGGATGTCCGCGCCGCGGCGAGCGTTGCTGTCCGAGCTTACGATTGGACTGCTCGCCTGGAGCGATGCTTGGCTTTGGCAATATGACCCGGAAGACTACCCAAGGGCCGCGGCCGGACTCGCCGATCTGATGCTGAATGGCCTGTCGACCGAACCCTTCTCGTTTCCCGAAGGCCAATTTGCGGACCACCCGCCCGGCGATACGCGCGATCAACTGCTGGCGGCCGCGACGGGATTGATCAACCAAGTAGGCCTGCGCGGCGCATCGGTCGATAAGATCCCCGCCCGGGTCGGCCTGACCAAGGGGTCCCTCTATCATCACCTGGACAGCAAGGACGAAATCATGGCGGCCTGCGCCGAGCGGACCTTGGACCAGGTGAAGGATGCAAATCTGAAGGCCTCAAACTTGATCGACGGCATCGAGCGCGTCGCCATGGCCATGACGACTTTGGCTAGCCGCCAAGCCAAGACTGGGGGTGAAGCACTCCTGGCGCCTGGAACGATCTGGGGAGAGGAGGGCGCTTCTGCACACCGTTCGCGCCGTGTGCACTTGCTGCGGGCGGTTCGGTCGATGTCGGATGTCCTCCTGGAGGGAATGCGCGATGGATCAATCCGCCAAGTGGACCCCAATCTGGCCGGTCACTACCTGCTAAGCGTAGCCGCGCTCGCCAGGCACGCATCCCGGTCAATCAAGACGTCCGAGCTTGGCGATGACTATTTGCGTCCGGCTCTGCAAGGCTTCTTCATCGACTAGCGCCTACCGAAGGATGCTCCGCCGTTCTAACGGGTGAGCGCCAAAACGGTCGAAATCCGGTTGCGGTTTACGCCCCAGGCGCGGCGGAGGGAGGAGGCCCGATGGCTTAGATCAGGGCATCCGCCGGGACGCCCCAATGCGCACGAAGTTGGCGGATATGGTCGAGCGAAAGCGACCGCTTGCCTCTCAGGATTTCTGAGGCTCTCGGCGCGCCGACGATGGCGGCTAGATCGGACTGGGTCTTCCCCTTGGTTTCCATGATCTGGACCAAGGCCTTCGCAGGATCCTGCGGCTCGACCGGATAGTGATCCTCCTCGTACTTCGCCAACAGCAGGCCGAGGACTTCAAACCGATAGGCAGCTTCCGTGTCGGGCTCGGGCTCCTGGTCGAAATAGCTCTCGAACTCGCGGAGGGCCGCATCGTAATCGGCCTCGCTGCGAAGCGGGCGCAGGGTAGTGTCCAAACTCATGCTGGCCTCCTTAAGCCATGCGTTCACTAGATCGACGCGGCGTCGATACGATCGTACTCGGCGTGGGTGCCCACAAACTTCACGAGCACTTGCTTGAAGCGGTAAGACACGCGGACAACGACCCGATAGTTATTCCCGCCGACGTCGAACACGACGCGATTATCAGCCAAGAAATCAGCGGAGCCGAAGCTCTCCCTCACATCCTGGGGCGTCGACCACTGCGCAGCTCGTGTGAGCCTGTACCATGTCGTCAAAGGTCCCCTGGCGTTGGGGTGGCGATTCCAAAACGCCTGCAGCGTCCGCAAGGCGACCACATTCATGTTCAAATCACCTCTAGCGCTTCCCAATTTGGGAAGCAAGACAAATTTCCCATTTCGGGAAGAGCCTAGCCCTGGGCTGCGTATCTCGGCACGAGGTCGTGCAGCGCTTCGGGACGGATGTGGGTGTAGCGCCGCAACATCTTCCAATCCTTGTGCCCGGTGACGAGCGCGACCTGTTGAATCTGAAATCCCGCCTCGAAGAGCCGGCTGGTGCCTTCGTGTCGAAGGTCGTGGAAGTGCAGATCCTGGATGTCCAGTTCCTGGCAACTGCGCGTGAACCTGCTGCTGATCGAGCGGTGATTGAACGGGAAGATCCGGTCATCATCGTTCGTGCGGAGGGAGCGTTGCTCCTCGATCAGGCCCATCGCGTCATAGCCCGAGATGGAGAGTAGGGGGATGCGCTGGTCGTTCCCCTTCTTCTGGCGCGGATCCTTGCGGTCGCGGATCATCAGCATCTTGGTGCGCGTATTGAGATCGCTCCAGGTGACGCGGCAGATTTCCTCCTGACGCATCGCCGTGGCGATCGCGAACTTGACGATCCGGCTCATCGGCATGGTGATGCGGTCATTGGCGTCGAAGTAGGCGATCAGAGCCGCAAGCTCTTCCTCCGTGGGCCGCCGATCGCGTTCGTTGCTCTTGCCCACCAGCCCGAGGCGCGTGAGCGCGACCCTCGCCAGATCGACGGGCTCCACCGCCACCGGCAGGCCATGAACCGCGGCGGCGTGGGTCAGGACCAGGCGAACGACCCCGATGTCCATGCCCACCGTCACTGGGCCGGCGCCTGCTGCGGCCCTCGTCCGGCCGAACTGGATGAGCCGTTCGCGCCCAACCTCCACGAGCTTTAGTTTGCCGAGACTGCGTTTCAGCATCCTGAGCGTCGCGTGCTTGGTGCGCCCAGGCGCGCGTCCCACCTCCGACATATCGTCAATATGGAGGTCGATGAGCTCGCCGAAGGTGCGGATGCGGGCGATGCGAGCATCGAGAGGCGTCTCGCCGCGATCGATCTGCCGCTCGGCGTCCAACGCCCAGCCTTTCGCATCCGCGTGGCGGACAAACGTCTCGCTCAGGGACTGGCCCTTGCGTCGAACCTGCGCGCGCCAGGCGCCGGATTTCTGTTTGCGGATGGAGGCCATTTTGGGGTGCGAATCCGGTGCAGTGAGTTGGCGAAAGGTGGCGAAATCCGTCGTAAAATGGCGTAGAACCGCGGGTCCATCGGCTGTCCTAACACCTTAAGTTATATGGAAAAAAAGAAGCAATTTCAAGCGCATAGACTGTCTTGTGCACCGATGATCGAACGGATCGCCGTACAGGTCCGCGTAGAAAAGTGCGGCGCAGGACGCTCTGAGATCCGAATTGCTACCGCAATGGGAACGACGTTGCCTGCGATCGGCGCTATGCAATAGACACCGGCGCGGTTGCCCGCCTACGCCGCAACCGCGGCGACTGGCGAAGGCATAACGGTGAGGATTTCGCCCGACGTCACGAGGACGATCAGCCCCCGTTCGGTCCCGGTCATATCCAGATAATTCCGGACCTGGGCGCGGTAGTGCTCGATGATCTCTGGGCTTGGGTGAACATCGCTCTTCCAGTCGATGACGACCCGCGGAGTTCCATCAGGCCCAAAACTGAGGGCGTCGGCGATGCCTGCGGTCGCCTGTTCAAGATCATCGACAAACGCCGCGGCGTAGACCGGAAACTCCGGCGCAAGGGTCGGCCGAAGCTCGGCGATTTCGGGCAAGGCGAGGGTGCGCGCCACACAGCCCGCGAGCTCGGCCGGCGAAAGCCCTTGGGCGGGATCATCAACCATCGGCTTGTCGATCGCGGCAATGAGCACCTGCGCGCGTTCGGTCAGAGACGCCAGATCGTCGGGCGTTTCGCCGGTCAGAACCTCCTCGAGAAGCTTGTGCAGGATGAGACCACGTTCGCGTCCGCCCTGGATGCTGGCGGGGGCGGCTTCGCCATAAGGCTGACCTTGGTCGCTTGCTGCCCAGATTTCTGCCGCTTCGGGGGTCACAACAGGCCCGCTGCTGGTTTCGTCGCGGCTCGGCGCTAGCCAGGTCAGGCGACTATGATGGTCTGCGATGGCGGCGGCTTCCGCCGCAAAAGCCTCCCGTGTCTGCAGATTGCTCTGGCCGGTCGGTGCTGCCCCCATGTCCGGCGGGAGATGTGACAGATCGAGCGCCGGAAGCTCGCCGAGCGACAGATCGAGAAGGGAGATCCAGGCTGATTTTGACGGCGCAGCGTCAAGCCGAGGCAGGACAAGCAACTCGCGCGCCCGAGTGGCCGCGACATACCAGAGCCGGATACGTTCGCGATCGAGCTCGGCCTTTTCCGCGTCGCGGGCGTCGTCATACCCGACCGGCCGGACGCCAAAGACCGGGCAATAGAAGATGTCGCTGTCGCGATCGGTCACGGCGCTTTCCGGCGCCATGATCCCCGTCATCGTATTGACGGGCACGACGATCGGCCATTCCAGGCCCTTGGCGGCGTGCATGGTGTAGAGGGCGATGGCTTCTTCCTGAGCGTCGGGTCGTCCTTCAACGGCACGCGATTCGTCAGTCCAGGCCGCCGTCATGGTCTCGGCAAAGGCGCGAAGGCCCCGAACCGCAAAGGCGGAGGTCAGGCTCAGATAGAGATCGACGTTGGCCAGTGCGCGTTCCGCCTGTCCCCGGTGCCGTTCGAGCAGGATCGGGCGTACCCGCATCACATCGACTGCTTGCGACAGGAGGTCGTGCGGCGTGGTGCTGTTGGTCCGACGGTAAAGCGCCTGCAGCTTCTCGATGGTCGCCCGGGCAAGCGCGTGTTCGATGCTGCTGGCATCGACACCGAGATCGAGCCGGGGCAGCGCGTCCGGGTAGTCCTCGGAGCGCGGCAGCGCCCAGATGATGTCGAGAAGCTCTTCCTCGGTCAGGCCGACGAGCGGGCCGCGCAGCAGCGCACCCAAAGCGAGGGTGTCGCGCCGATCGGCAAGGACGCGCGTCAGGGCGATGAGGTCCTGAATTTCCTGGCGGCGAAACAGTCCCTTGCCCGCCTGGGTCGCGACCGGAATGCCGTGCCGTTCGAGCGCCTCTTCATAGCGCCACAGATCGCTGCCGGTAGGGGCGAGCAAGGCGATGTCGCCCGGCCGGCAGACCCGGCTGGCGCCGCTCCGGCGATCGAGGATCATTTCGCTGCCGATCAAGTGGGCGCACATTTCGGCGACCGCTTCGGCTTCGGCGTCACGCTGCTGTTCGGCGGTGGCCTTGCCGTTCTCATCGGCGACCGCGATATCCAGGGCTGCGACACACAGCGCCTCTCCGCGATCAGCGTGGAATGGGTCGAGCGCGGTGAACCCCGGCTGCCCTTCGCTCGACAGCAACGTTTCGAAGCGCTCGTTCACATAAGTGAGAATGGGCGCGCAGGAGCGAAAGTTGGTCGAGATCGACAGGACACTGTCCGGATTCTGCGCGAGAAACGCATCACGCGCCCGCACATAGGCGCTGACGTCAGCGCCGCGGAAACGATAGATCGCCTGCTTGGGATCGCCGACCAGGAACAATGCGCCGGGACGGATTTGAAAAGCCGACCAGTCGGCGGTCGAACCGTCTGCGGGCGGTTCGCCGCAGAGACGCCAGAAGATCTCGGTCTGTAGCGGGTCGGTGTCCTGGAATTCATCGACAAGGACGTGGGCGAAACGCGCCGCCAGCGCCCGGCGAACATCATCATGATCGCGCAGCAAGCCGCGCGCCGCGAAGATCAAGTCGTCGAAATCGAGCAGAGCCGCTGAACGCTTGTGGTCGCGGAAGCGGTGCAGAACCGGCTGCACCTGGGCGATCAGATCCGCGAGCACGCGGCTGGCGACATTCTGGAGCATGGTCTGCCATGCCTCGCAGCACGCCACATAGTGGCCTTCGGCCGCCGTGTTGAGGTGCTCGCCATCAGCCTTCGCCAAGCCCTCGCGCTTGGCCGCATCGACCCATTTGCCCTTCTTCTTGAATGCGGAGAAGGCTCCGCTCTTGGTGCAAAGATCGAGGTGCGGCTGCGATACCAGCAGGCGGACCAGCCCGGCCGGCGTTTCGGCAACGGGAGCCTCATCAAGGGCCTGCGCCATTTCGGCGAACCGCTCGGCGATCGTCGCCGTTTCTTCCTCGACCGCAGGCGCGGTGCGGATGAACTCGGCGAAGGAGTCCGCCGCGGCGAGGAAGGCTTGAAGGTGCGGCGCCAGCGGGGTGACCGCCGCGGCGGACACCGTTCGACGCCGGCGCAGGTTCGCGACGATCTTGTGGATCAGCCCGACGGTCTCACCGGGATTCTGAAGCACCATTTCGGCGATGATACCGCCTTCGCCACCTGAGAGTTGCTCCCGCAGCCAGGTCTCGACGATCTCGATGAAGGCGAGGTCGGCCTGGTTGCGATCCATCACACTGGCGCCCGGATCGATATCAGCCTCGACCGGATAGGGCTTGATCAGGCGCTGGCAGAAGCCGTGGATGGTCGAACAGGTGATCTCGTCGATCGCGGCGCTCGCCGTTGCAAGGTGGGCTTTCTGGGCGTCCGACAGACCGCCAAGCAAGGCGATCCGCAGTTCGGGCGGAATTTGTCCGGCGGAGAGGTCGCTGACGAAGTCGCGCACCCGGATCAGAAGCTCGCTGGCCGCCAGTTCTGTGAACGTCACCGCCGCGATGGATTTGGGCGCGATGCCTTCGGCCAGCATGACCGCGATGCGACCGGCCATGACAGCCGTCTTGCCGGACCCGGCGCCAGCCTCGACCAAGATCGAGCGATCGTGCACGCGGATCGCGTTGCAGCGGGCGGCGTCATCGCGAAGGTCTTTCGTTACAACGGTCATTACTGCGCCTCCCAGACTTGCGCGGCGTCGCCAAACAATTCGGTCGCGGCCGAAAGCTTGCGTTTGCAATAGGTGGCGCCCGCGTTCGCCGGCAGCGCAAAAGCCAGGTCGTCGTAGGTTCCGCCGGTATCCGGTCCGATGAGCGCGTTGCCGGCTGTCAGATTGGTTCGCGCCGCCTGCAGATATCCGGTGATCTCGACCAGTGTGGCTTCGGGATCGTCGAGTTGCAGATCGATCTGGTCGCGCGGGTAGAGCAGGGACGCGCTGATCGAAACATCCGCGCCCAGCAACGCCTTCACGGCGAAGGCGTAGAGGCAGCGTTGCAATTCCCGGCCACCGTCCAGGCGGATGTTGTCCTTGGGTGGCCTGCCGGTCTTGTAGTCGCGGACCAGGACGCGCTTGCCATCGCCTGAAATGTCGAGACGATCGATGAAGCCGGCGATGCGAAACCCGGCGTCGGGGATTTCGACGACGGTGGCCGAATCCCACGGGCTGTCGGCATCCGATTTGACGCTAAGCCCGCCAAACGCCACTTCGCCATAGGACCGGGCGTCCGGCAGATGCTCATCACCATAGGTGAGCGCGCGGCTCGTGAGCAGGCGCGCATCATCGAGCGTCCGGCGCCAGATGACAGCGGGCGGGACGGCGCGTTCACTTTCCCAGACACCCGCAACCTCGACGGCGGCGTTCTGCACCGCCGCTGCGATCTGGTTTTCGTCGGCCTTGGCGAGGCCGCCCGCGGCTTCCAGCTTTTGAAGCGCGAGGTCGAGCGTCATGTGGACGAGGTCGCCCATGGCGAGCGCATCGAGAACCAGGGGGTCGGTCCCGCTCTCGGGCATCCGCAAGCGCATCCCGTATTTCCAGAGGAAGCCGAGCGGGCTTCGCAGAAGGAGCTTGAGCGAACTGGCCGACTGAGTTCGGGCCAGGATGGCCAGCAGGAGAGGATGGTCCGCCCGAACCAGCCCATCGTGCGGCGTGATCTCCTTGCGGTGCCAGTCGCGCCAGCAGGTCGTCGCGCTGATCGCCTGCGGTTCATGCGCAAACTCTTGCGGACGCGCCATCAGCCGGTCGGTCTCGCTGAAAGCATGGGTCGGAACGGCGTTGCGACGGATGTAGGTTTCGCCGGCGTGATCTCCGAGCAGGGAACTGCGCCCGAGGAGCCTGCCTTCGCTATCGCGGCGGGACCGCGACAGAATGATCTGACGCTCTGTGGTCGCGAGAATGGTCTCGAAATCCCGTCGGTCGGCCGCGCCGACCGGGAGCGGATCGAGTTTGACGGTCGGAATGATGTGGTCGGAGATCAGGCGATCTTCCGAAATGCCGCGCGGCCAACGCGCCGAGTTGAGGCCGACGAGGCGAACGAACCGGCGCGGCGACGCAGCCAATGCGCTGGCCGGCATCCAGGCGACAGAGACGCAGGCCTCAAGGCCGTCATCCTGTTTCAAGGTTTCGAGGGTCGCTTCGAGCGATCCGGAGGGGCCGGCCAACAGCGCCTTGCGCCAGATCGCCAGCGCTCGGCCGTTGAGAAGCGCAGCGCCGATTTCCTCGGCGGCGGTGTGGCCCCTGGCGAGGAGGGCGACGATGCCGCGCAGTGTCGCGGTGTGATCCTGCGCGTCGGGCCAGTCAGCCGGTGTCAGGCGATCGAGCAAGCGCGTCCAGGCCGCGGCAGAGGCCAGCGGTGCGTCCGACGGAAGGACGCGCATCCAACCCGCAGGCAAGGTCTGGAACGGGCCTGCGTCCGATCCGCAAAGCGCAGCCAGACGGCGCATACGGGTCTGCGACAGACCCCGGATGAGGATGTCGGCGAGCGCGGCGGCCGCTTGGCCCTCACGCGTTGTCGTGATTTTGATCCCATGAACGAAGTGCAGATCGAGATTGGCGTCGGCGCGAAGTGAGAGGAAATGGTCGTCATATTCGGCCGTCGAGGCGCCTGCGATGGCGATGTCTGCCGGGTCGGCCTCGCCGGACGCCAACAGGCTACGCGCCCAGCGCACGGCTTCAATGGCCTCATGATAGGCCGTGGCCGCGCTGATGGCGTTGATGGCGGGCGTTTGGGGACCCGTCCGGTTGACGGTCACACGCGTTCCTTCCAGCCACGCGGGCGTGGGACGCGGACCCGCCGTCCAGATCACGGGGATATGGGTGGTCAGCGCCTGAAGAAGCGGTCGCCAGCAGGGCGAAAGCTCGGTGATCCCGACGATCTCGACCGGACCGAGCACGGCCTTGGCATGACCAAGGCGCAGACTGGCCGCAGCGACGAGATCGGCCGGGCGCATCATCCCTGGCGGCAGTTGCGCCAGCACCGCGGTTTCAAGCCGCGCGATGGAATCGAGGCGGGGATGGTCCCCTGCGCGCGCCGCCAGGTCGATCCCCGCGCGCCAGGCTTTGTGAATGGTGTCGGCCGACGCATCGACCATCCCAGGAAGCAGTTTGATGTTTTCCAATTCGCCGAGCGGGGTGGACGGCAAGACCGCTTGGATCGCGGCGCGCAAACTCTCATCGTCGATCGGCCTGGCGAAGCCGCCAGCGAGGCGAACCGCCAATTGTTCGAACGACATGATCTGAAGGCCATGCTGGCGTTCGCGAGCGGCGGCGAGTCGCAGTTCGCGCATCGCTAGCCGCCCGTGGGCGATGATCGTATGCCGTCGTGTTGCTTCCATGATCGTGCCCCGCCTTAGATCCCGTCGAATCGCCGCCTTCCGTGGAAGAAGGCAGTGCGCCCTCTGACGGCATGTATTCCGCCTTGACCCAAGCGCTCTTCGCGAATAGTAAATAGATGGGTCGATTAGATATGTCCAGATAGTTTCTATCTGTATCGTGTTGGGAGCGAGCTTTATGGCGCAAGCCGGCGCGGGACTGAAATGGGGCGTGGAGCGGCGGCTCGAATTCATCGAGTTCCGGCTGTTCTGGGATGGCGGCGTCAATCGCGCCGACATTATCGACATGTTCGATGTGTCGGTGCCGCAGGCATCCAAGGATCTCACTCTCTATCAGGAGCGGGCGCCCCATAACGCGATTTATGACAAGAGTGCCAAGCGCTACATTGCGAGCGATCAGTTTCAACCGTGTTTTCTCAAGCCGGATCCGGCCGAGTATCTCAACCAACTACGATCAGTTTCTGAAGGGATACTTGATAGGTCCCATGCCTGGATCGGCCAGTTCCCACCCTATGACACTGCGCCCACCCCCGGCCGTGGTATGAGTGCCGAAACGCTGCGTGCGGTGATCGCCGCTGTTCGGCGGTCAGAAGCGATAGAGGTCAAATATCAGTCCCTTTCTCGGCCTGAGCCGCGGTGGCGCTGGGTGGCCCCTCATGCCATCGGATTCGATGGCTTTCGTTGGCATGTCCGCGCCTTTTGTATGACTGATCAGACGTTCAAGGATTTCCTGCTTTCGCGGATTCTTGAGACGCGCGGAACGCGCCCAAGCGGCGCCACGGCGGATGCCGATGCCGACTGGCACGAACAGATTATTCTCGAGATCGGTCCGCATCCCGAACTTTCGGGTACCCAGAAAAAGGTAATCGCTCTCGATTACGGAATGCACGGAGGCAAGGCGAAGATCCCCGTGCGGAAGGCCCTTCTGTACTACGCGCTTAAGCGGCTGGGTCTCGACACTGATCCCGCAGCGAGGCGCCCCCAGGACCAGCAAATTGTCCTTCTGAACGCCAATGAGCTCCAAGGATCGCGTGCGCCCGAGAGCCCCTTAATGGTCATGGAGGGGTAGCTTTGGTGCAACATATCGAGCGGCCGGGGGCGACGCATGTTTGAGAGACTGAATCGGTTGGTTGACGAAGTCGGCAACCTCAACAGCAAACTGATCCTTCTGGTCGGGCCGCCCCGATCGGGAAAGACCCGATTGTTGAATGCCCTGGCGAAGGGACGGCAGGTGGGTATGGTGAACGTTGGCGCGGCTTTCGGACGCCTGCTGCTGGCACTTCCGGGCCCTCGACGTCATGCCGAGGCGAGCGGCTTCTTCAAGGACTTGGCGGCTGCTAACGCCGCTGATGGACTCGTCCTCCTCGACAATATCGAACTGCTGTTCGATCGCTCCCTTCAACTCAATCCGCTCGATCTGTTGAAGCGCCAAGCACACGTGCGCCGGGTCGTAGCAGCCTGGCCTGGGGAGTTCAGCGGCGGTCGGCTCACCTATGCGACGACCGGACATTCAGAGTATCAGGACTACGGCATCGAGGGCCTGGTCCCGTTTAGAACCGATTGATGGGGGAAAGCGAGTTTTCGATGCGTTACAGCGATCTTATTCAGTTTGAGCCGATCGAGTCGGTAATCCAGCTTCTGGACGCCAATCGTCCGGATGAGGCCAAGAAGTGGTCTGCGCCCCAGGAAGTGATCCATCCCTTATGTTGGTCCGAGGACCATTTGGATGGAACGAGAGATGGCAAGGAAGCGTCACAAGCCGGAAGAGATCGTCGCGAAGCTGCGGCAGCTTGATGTGCTGACGGCGCAGGGTCAGTCGATCGCCGAGGCGGTGAGAACGATCGCGGTGACGGAGACGACGGGCTCTCCGCTGGCGCGCGGAGTACGGCGGGCTGAAGACCGACCAGGTGAAGCGGCTGGTTGATCTGGAGCTGGAGAACGCCCGGTTGCGGCGTGCGGTGTCGGACCTAACGTTAGACAAGCTGATCCTGACCGAGGCCGCCCGGGGAAACTTCTAAGCCCTGCCCGTCGCCGGGCCTGCATCGACAAGGTGCAGGCGCAGTTGAAGGTGTTCGAGCGCCGCGCCTGGTGCTCAGACAACACCGATCCACCCAACGCAAACCGCCCAGGGGCCGCGACGACGAGGCGGCCTCAACCGCCGACATCATCGCGTTGGCCAAGACCTACGGCCGCTACGGCTACCGGCGGATCACGGCCTTGTTGCACCACGCGGGTTGGTCGGTGAACGCCAAGCGCGTGCAGCGGATCTGGCGACGGGGAGGGGCTGAAGGTCCCACAGAAACACCCAAAGCGCGGCCGGCTCTGGCTGAACGACGGCTCGTGCGTTCGCCTGCGCGCCGAGCGGCCCAACCACGTCTGGTCCTACGACTTCGTCGAGGATCGGACCCACGATGGACGGAAGTTCCGCATGCTGTGCGTGATCGACGAGTTCACCCGTGAGGCCCTGGCCATCCGGGTCAAGCGACGGCTCAACTCCACCGATGTACTGGAGACCCTGGCGGATCTGATGATCCTGCGCGGACCACCGGCCTATGTTCGGTCAGACAATGGCCCGGAGTTCATCGCCAGGACCCATTGTTCGATGAATACCAGTCGAAAGAGAATGCCAAGCACACGCTCCGGGCCATGCGGGAGAACGCCCGTCAGGGCTATTGGAACGGCTCGCGGCCGCCCTTCGGCTACAAAATCGTAGCGGCCGAGCAACGAGGCGCGAGGACCAAAAAGAAGATCGAGCCTGATCCGGCACAGGTTGAGACGGTCCAGCTTATGTTCCGCCTCGCACGGATCGGCACTGACGACGGTCCAATGGGGTCGCGCCAGATCGCCGATTATCTGAACATGCGTGGTATCCGGACGCAGACCGGCGGGCGCTGGGGCGTCGGGGCGGTGCACCAAATCCTGACCAGGGAGACCTACATCGGCCGCCATCGCTTCAACGTCTCGGGGAAGCGTAAAGGAGAGCAGAAGTCCGAAGACGAAATCGTCGACGTGACGGTCGAGCCGATCATCGACGAGGAGGAGTTCGCTGAGGTGCAGGCGGTGATGCGCTCTCGCAGCCCGCAACTGAAGGCCCCACGGTTCGTGACGGCCGGGACGCTCCTCGGTGGCGTGTGCTTCTGTACCGACTGCGGGGGAGCGATGACGCTCCGTACCTCCGGCAAGGGCGACCAATACCGCTACTACACCTGCTGTACGACGGCACGGCAGGGGAAGACGGCGTGCCGCGGCCGCACGATCCCGATGGACGAGCTGGATACGATTGTTGTGTCGCATCTGGAGGAGCGACTTCTTGCGCCCGAGCGGCTTGAGGAGCTGCTCGCCGGCCTGCTTAAGCGCAGGGAGGAACACGCCGGACGCCTAAAGGGGCGGATCGCTGAGCTGAGGAAGCAGGCTGCGGACGCGGAAGCCAAGCTGACTCGGCTGTATGAGGCCATTGAGAATGGTCTCGCTGAAATGGACGATTCCAACCTCAAGGGACGGATTGTCGAGTTGAAGCGGATCCGTGATTCGGCGCGGGCCGATGCGGACCGGGCCGAAAACAGGGGAGAGGGCGACGACAATCGAGTGACGCCGGAGCTGCTGCGTCGGTTCGGCATCGAGGCTCGTAAGAAGATCAGGGATCGAGAGGGCGGTTTCCGGCGCCATCATCTCCAGGCGCTAGTTCAGCGGGTGGAGGTCGGAGCCGACGAAATTCGGATCAGGGGATCGAAGCCAAGGCTCCTCCAGACGCTTGTGGCGTCTGGAGGAAACTATGGAGTGGAAACTGCGGCGCACGGCGTTCGCAGTTTCGTTCCGAATTGGCTCCGCGGGTAGGATTCGAACCTACGACCAGCCGGTTAACAGCCGGCTGCTCTACCACTGAGCTACCGCGGAACAGATCGCTCAAGAGGGGCGGTGTATAGGCAGGCTCACGCGCGGTGGCAAGCACACGAAGCGGCCTCGTCCGCGAAAAAAAGCCCGGCCGAGGCCGGGCTGATAAAGTCGGTGATGGTGGGGTGTCTTCAAGGAAGACGCTGCCGACACTCGGCCGGTATGGTTAATGCTGGGTTAAAGGCGCGCTGGCGCGGTTCTCACAGCCCTAAGTCGCTTGTCGGCGCTTTTTGGCGGCATCTTTTGAATAGTAAAACGCAGTAGCTTTTGCGCGCGAAGGTTGATACCGCTCGGCGTGTGATGGGATCGCCAATAAACTTTCAAGAGGTGGGCTTGCGGGCAACAAACGCGGCCATTGCGACAAGCTATGACGATGTTGTTTACGATCCTACAGCCCCGGGGCACGCCGACCCGAATTGGGTGCTGGGCCTCGCGCGTATCATAGGGCTTGGCCATCGTACGGCGCGTGTCCTGGATCTCGGATGCGGGAATGGCCATATTCTTGAGGCCGTTGGCGGCGCGACAGGAGCCTCCCTGCTAGGCATCGACATTTCGCCAAGCGCCTGCGCCCGTGCAGAGCGAAACCTTCAGAAATTCGGTTCGAAAGCGGCTGTCAAATGCGCCGATGTGATGGACCTTGACCATGAAGAGCTGGGGAAGTTCGATCTCATCTATCTGGTCGGCACGTGCTACGTTGTGCCCGATGCGGTGCGTGATCGTATGCTCGATTTTGTTGGGCGTTGTTTAGATGACGGTGGAATTGCTGTCATTAGTTACTATTCAGGATCGCTACATGCCGTAAGAGCCGATCTTCACCGCAGAATTCGCGTCGGTGTTCGGAGTCACAAATTTGCTGAACGTGTGGGATACGCCCGATTGTATCTGCAAAAAATTGAAAGCGAAGTGCTGAATAGTCAAGATCAAAGCGAAATGGTTCTCCAAGCCATCAGTGATTCACTTAAGTTACCCGACAACATATTGTACCATGAAGTGTTTAGTGATTTTGACGCTATAACGACAGGCAATATTGAAAGAAAACTGGCCCCATTCGGCTTGCAATTTGTCGATTATATATTGTCGTCAGGCGTTGTGATGGCGTCTACGTCCGAAGAGCGTGCCGTGTCAGCTGATATGGGAGATGCTCGTCGTGGGCAGTATCGGTACGCGTTATTTGCAAAGACAAATGATAAACTAACGTTTCATCCTACTTTGCCGAATTTGAAGTGGTGGACAGATCTACGATTTCAGCAACTGTCTGAAGAAAATGATCAATCAATTTATTGCGGACAAGGTGGACGTTTGGCAACGCTTGTCCCGGGGCTACCGAACGATCTCCTCAGAGTATTGAGTGGCGCGGAGAGGCCTTTAACATTTTCAGAAATGCGGGAGTTAGCGATGACTAACACTGGCGCTTCCGAAATAGAATCTGCGTCCAAGACGGACATTGCAACAGCGCTCATCAGCCTTTGGCGCTTATCCGTTGCCTTTCCGCGGGCCGCCTGATTGAGGCGCTCCATTGTCGGGTCTTAGCGACGGGCCTGCGGAGGCCGGCGCGGGCGCGCCCCGTCTGATGATAGTGACTTCGGGGTCACGATGATGGTCAGGGGCTCGGCGACCAGCCACTTGCGGGCCATGGCCTTGATGTCGTCGAGGGTGATCGTCTGGTAGTCGCCCCAGCGGTTGGCCGTGACGAGCTGGTCCGGATGGGCCCAGGAGCCGTCCATGGTTTCGATCCACCAGTCATTGCCCATCGTCCGCGTCGCCCCATAGTTCAGCAGGGGCAGGCGGGCGCGATCCAGATCATCCTGCGTCATCGATCCGGCCGCGATCTTGGCGACGATCTTGCGGATTTCGGAGCGCACGAGCTCAGCCTGGGCGGGAGACGTCTGCAGATCGACGTAGATGGCGCCGTCGTCGCCACCGCGCTGCAAGACCGATACGGCCCGGGGCGAATAGGACGAGCCCAGGCGTTCGCGGATGTCCTCGGTGAGCTGGTCGGACAGCATCAGGGTCAGCAGGTCGACCACCTTGGCGTCGCGTTGCAACTCCGGCTTCCAGGCGAACAGCCGCCAGGAGAGTGACACCAGGGCTTTGTCCGCCGCGCCGTCATGGGTCAGGCGAATGATCGGCGGCATGGGCTGCGGGAAGCGGATCACCGGCGCGCCGGCCCGGGCGCGATCGACCCGCTGGCGCGGGGGCAGGGCGCCCAGGGTGTTGGCGATGGCCTGCAGGGCGCGAGCCTCGGAGACGTCGCCTATGACGGTCACCTCCAGGGCGTCCCGGGTCAGCACCGGATAGAGCACGCGCCGGAAGTCGGCCACGCGCATGGAACGCATCTGCTCCAGCGTGGGGAAGACGCCTGTCAACGGCGGGGCCATGGCCCGTTCGCGCGCGAAATTGGCGACGTACTGCGGATCGGCGTTGATCGCGCGATAGAGGTTTTCCGCCTCGGTGGGGATGTGCGCGTCGATGTCGGGCCGGAAGCCAGGGTCGGTGAGGTAGGCGCTGAGCAGTTGCAGATCGAGGTCGAGATCCGCGGCCCGGGTCGTGCTCTTGAGCACGAAAGACTCGCGATTGACGATCAGTTGGGCGTCGCAAAGGCGACTTTCGCAGACCCGGACGATGTCTTCGGCGCTGTTCTTGCCGAGCGCCATCTGGCCGAAGAACTGCTGGGCGATGCGCGCCACGCTGGCATCGGCGGGGGTCAGCTCCTGGTAGCCGGCGCCAAAGCGGATGCGCACCTCGACCCGGTCGGCAGCGTTCTGGGTCTGCTTGAAATTGACGCGAACACCGTTGGCGAATTCCACGCGCACGAAGCTGGGATTGGCCATCACCTCGCGGGTCACGGGCCGGCCGGCCGGGCCGAAGCTGGAATACGCCCAGGGCGCGGTGACCACGTCCTTCGGCGCATCAGGAGCCGGACCGCTCTGGGCGGCGTCCCATTCGCGGCGGATCTCAGCCTGGTCCACGGCGGTCGGTGAGATCACGACGATCAGAGGCTGCCCGGCATTGGTCCAGATGCGGCGGAATTCGTTGCGCACATCCTCGCGGGTGATGCGATCCAGGGCCATGCCGCCGATGCGGCGGTCCTCCCGGGCGGAGGAGAAGGTGCCCTGGTGGGTGAAGTTGAAGAGGATGGCGTCCGCCAGGGTCGGGGGCGTCATGGTGTCCGTGGAATTGACGCCATCATCGAGGGCGGCGGAGAGCTGCGAGGTCTGGCTCTCGAATTCCTGATCGGTGAGGAGATGGGTTTCCATGCGCCGGGTCTCCACCGCCGCAGCCCTCACAGCGGCTTTCCAGTCGCCGTTGCGGGTGGCGAGCGTCACGCAGGTGAAGGAGGCGCTCTCCAGGTCATCCATCTGATCCGGTCCAGCGGAGGTGAAAGGTGGGTTGGCGCTGCGGGAGAGGTGAGCAAGCCGGTCCTGCAGGGCGCCCATCCAGAGGAAGTTGGAGAAGTCGCGCACCCGGGTGACGACGCCTTCGCGCTGAGGCGGATCGCGGTCGCGGCCGCGGCACACCTGCACCAGCTGCGGGGCGCGAGGTTCGGTGATGGCGAGCACGCTGGTCGGCCGGCGCGGGTCAAGGCGGCCGAGGTCGACGGGCGGCGGGGCGGGGCGCGGATTGCGCCAATTGGAAAAGGTCTGCTCGATCCGCTGTCGGAATTCGGCATTGGAGCCGTCGCCGACGATGATCACGGCCGACCCCTGCGGCCGGTACCAACGCTCATAGTAGGCGCGCAGATCCCCGGCGGAGAACCGGGAAATGCTTTCGCGCGTGCCGATCGGGTCGCGCTGGGCCACGCGCAGAGTTGGGCCCAGGAACTGCATGATCTTCAGCTGCACGTCGCGCTGGGGATCGCGGCTCTCGTTGTATTCGGAAAGGATGACGCCCCGTTCCTTGTCCACGTCAGTCTGGGCGAGGGTCAGGCCATCGGCGATATCGCGCATCCACTTCATGGCCAGGTCGAGCTTCTGGGGCGTAACCTCGGTCATATCGAGCCGGAACGTGGTGCCGGTGAACCCGGTGGAGGCGTTCTGGTCGCGTCCGAAGGCGATCCCAAGACGCGCCATCAGCGGGATCATGGTGTCGGCCGGGAAGTTGGTCGAACCATTGACCGACATGTGCTCCAGGAAGTGGGCGATGCCTGCCTCCGCGCCCGTCTCGTTCACGCTGCCCGCGCCCACATAGAACATTACGGTCACCTGGCGGGTGCCGCGCCGTTCCATCACGCCCCAGCGGACCCCATTGGGCAGGTAGCCGGTCTGGGCCTGCGGATTGGGCTGGGTGAAAAGGGTCTCACCCGACTGGCTGGCCGGGGTGTTGGAGGATGTGCTGGCGGGCGCGCTGGGCGGAACGCCTGGCCCACGTGCCGTGGGAGTGGTCTCGGGGGTGGGGACGAGGCGCAGGACGGGCGGCGCCCATCCTGATCCCAGCGCCATGGCGGAAGCCGAAACGGCCAGCGCGACCACGGCGACCGCGGCCGCGACTTTCACCCGAAACGACATCAATCCTCCCCGCGGGGCCAAGCTCTAAGAACCGGCGACGGTAGGGGCAGGTTGCGGCGTGAGCAAGGCGGCCCTTAAGGGGCGGCCTCGATCTTCACCGGCTCCATACGCGGCGTCAGGAGATGAACGGCGATGAGGGCCAGGGTGTAGGCGCTGGCCGCGACGATGAAGATGGGGGTGTAGGTGCCGAGCTGGTCCAGCACCGCGCCGGTGTACTTGGAGAACACCATGCCGCCCACACCGCCGATCATGCCGCCGATCCCAACCACCGAACCTACGGCCGCCCGGGGGAAAACGTCCGCGGGCAGGGTGTAGAGGGTCGCGGAGAAGCCCTGGTGGGCGGCGGTGGCCAGACCGATGATCGCGACGGCGACCCAGAGGCTTGACGCATTGGCGGCAAAGGCCACGGGCAAAGCGCAGATCGCGCAGATCAGCATGGTGGTCTTGCGGGCCCGGTTGATCGACCAGCCCATCTTCATGAACTGGCTGGAGAGCCAGCCGCCAGAGACCGATCCGACGTCGGAGAGCAGGTAGATCGCCACTACGGGCGGGCCGAAGGTCTTCAGGTCGAGGCCGTAGCGTTTACCCAGGAAATCCGGCAGCCAGAACAGAAACATCCACCAGATCGGGTCTATTAGGAACTTGCCGAGGGCGTAGGCCCAGGTCTCGCGATAGCGCAGCAGTTGCAGCCAGCTGATTCTTACAGGCGGATCGGCCGGGTCCTGTTCAATCCAGGCCAGTTCCGATTCAGACACGCCCGCCTTCTCGCGCGGCCGGCGGTACATGATAATCCAGATGGGCAGCCAGATGAGGCCCGCGGCGCCGACAATGAAGAAGGCTTCTCGCCAGCCGCCCATGGAGAGCACGATCATCGGGATCAACAGGGGCGTGACCACGGCGCCGATATTGGTGCCGGCGTTGAAGAGCCCATTGGCAAAAGCGCGCTCGCGCTTCGGGAACCACTCGGCGACCGCCTTGATCGCGCCGGGAAAAGCGCCGCCTTCACCAACGCCCAACCCCATGCGCGCGGCGATGAAACCGCCAAGTCCCGAGGCCCAGCCGTGAACGATATAGGCCAGTTGCCAGATGCCGAAGGCGATGGCGAAGCCCCAGCGCGATCCGACCCGGTCCACCAGCCGTCCGAAGATCAGGTAGGAGGCCGCGTAAGTGGCCTGGAACCAAAAGATGATGTCGGCGTAGTTCGTCTCGCTCCAGCCGAATTCACCCTGCAAGGTGGGCTTCAGGAATGCCAGGGTCTGGCGGTCCACATAGTTGATGACCATGGCCAGGAAGAGCAGGGTGAGAACCACCCAGCGCACATTGGAGGCCGGCTTGGCGATGGCGGGAGTCTCGGCGGCGGCGCTCATGCTGGTACGTTCCCTGCTGCCCTAATGAATGGATCCGGCGGTTAGCCCGCCTTCTGTTTTTCGGCCCGGGCCTCGATGGCGCCGAAGGCACCGAAGACGATGCGCCCGAACTGGCCAATTTCGATGTCGTGGATACCGCTGGTCTGGCCGGTGGCGATCAGCTGGCCCGCTTTCAACGGGCGGCCGCGCCGCGCCGTGTGACCCAGGATGAAGACGAGGGAGCCCAGTGGCCCATCCAGCAGGGCGCCGGCCGATCCCGTCCCCACCGAGACACCGTCGATGAAGCTCTGACAGGGCAGGCTGGCCGGATCGCGGCTCCGCCAATCGGGGATTTCAGGGCCGAGGATGAGGCCGCCATTGTTTCCGAAATCGCTGACCACGGCGCGCGGACCGATGGCGTTGATCGTGGCCAGGGGGCTGGCTGCGACCTCGATGCCCACATGCAGGGCGGCCACCAGATCCGCGGCGTCCGCGGTGGTCCATTCGGTGCGGGCGGGATCGGCGTCTTTGCCCATCAGGAAAACGAATTCGGCCTCGATGGCCGCGAAACCGCCCTCGATGATGCTGAAGCGCGACGTCTCCGAACCTGCCCGCTGAACTACGCTCTGAAAAATCGGCCCCGCCAGGCGCTCCTCGTGCAGCACGGCCTCATGTTCGGGCGGAATGCGACCGACCTTCCAGCCGGCGATTGGCTCACCGCGCAGCAAAATCGCTGCGTCTTGAATGGCATAGGCGGCAGTGAGGGTCTGGGGTAGGGAGCCGGGAAACTCAAATAGAGGCCGCGCTTCCCTGCGCGCGGTCACGAACCGCCGGGCGATCGCCTGGCTGTCAGCCGTCCCCGCCGCGCCCTCCGCGCCTGCCGCCAATACTCCGCCCTCCCACGTTTCTGGTCTTCCGGCACGCCCGGCCAGCGGGACGAACCTAAGCCTGTTGTGTCTCGGGGAAACCGGTGTCATTTTCCGGAGCGGCCGTCAACTGCCAGCTTAAACCGGCGTCACGGCGAATATCCAAAAGCCTGGGAGAGGCGCCAGATGCACCGAACTTTCGCCGTCGCGATGGCGCTAATCGCCGCTTTGAGCCTGCTCGGGGCGCCGGCCGTGAACTCCGCCCCGGCCGCGCCCGCGGCAAGCGCCGGGCCCTTGGCGTTCCCGGGCGCTCTGGGTTGGGCGGCTCATACGCCGGGCGGAAGGGGCGGGCGGATCATCAAGGTCACGACACTGGCGTCGGACGGACCCGGCTCCCTACGGGAGGCCGTGGAGGCGACGGGGCCGCGCATCATCGTCTTCGAGGTGGGCGGGGTGATTGATCTGGGGCGCCGAACCCTGGTGATTCGCGAGCCGTTCGTGACCATAGCCGGCCAAACAGCGCCTTCGCCGGGCGTGACCCTGGTGCGCGGCGGCATAGATGTCTCGGCCCACGACGTGGTCATCCAACATCTGCGTGTGCGGCCCGGAGACGCCGAACAGCCGAAGAAGAGCGGGTGGGAGGAGGACGCCTTCTCCACGCAGGGCATCGCCTACAACGTGATCATCGACCACTGCACCTTCACCTGGGCGACGGATGAGAACCTGTCGGCGTCTGGCACGCGGTTCCAGGGCGCTACTCCGGATGAGTGGCGCACCAACACCAGCCACAACATCACCTATTCGAACAACATCATCGCCGAAGGCCTGGCCTATTCCACCCACGGCAAAATCGAGCACTCGAAGGGCTCCCTGATCCACGATAACGTCAATAACATCCTGATTTACGGCAATCTTTATGCCCACAACTACGAGCGCAGTCCGCTTTTCAAGGGCGGGGTCAGGGGCGCGATCATCAACAACCTGATCTACGATCCGGGCCAGAGGGCCGTGCATTACAATCTGATGGCCGAGGAGTGGGGGGATCACCCATACCAGCTGGGCCAGATGGTGGTGGTGGGCAACGTCATGCGGGCCGGCCAATCGACCCGGCCGAACATCGCCTTCATGGAAATCGGCGGCTACGGCGATGTCGAATACTACGGCAAGGACAACATCGCCGTGGACCAGATCGGCCGGCCGCTGCCGATGTTCGGCCGCTACACGACCTCGCCGGCGCGGATCATCATGCTGGGGCGGGCGCCGTTCTGGCCGTTCGGTGTCACCGCCATGCCGTCGGCGGACGTTCAGTTCTATGTTCTGCGCAACGCCGGAGCACGGCCCTGGGACCGGGATTTCGATGATGTGCGCCTGATCGCCGATGTCGCCGAGGGGCGCGGCGAGATCGTCAACAGCCAGGAGGACCTGCGCGGTTATCCTCGACAGGCCGAGACACGGCGGCCCTTCAACGAGGCCGACTGGAATCTGTTCGATATGACGCCGAGACGGCCGGAGGTGCTGGACGCGGGCGCGAAGGCGCGTGGCACGTGACGCCAGGACAGTCTTTTCCAACCCCATGGGGGTGCTAGGGTCGCGCTAAACCTGTTGGGGAGATGCCTGATGTCCGCCGCGCCGCTCGTTCCGGATGAAATGGCGTTTAAGGCCATCGACCCGAAGGCCCATGCGACGGGGGAATTCCTCGAGGCCTTCAGGTGGATCCGGGCCAATGCGCCCCTTGCCCAGGCCCGCCTGGAGGGTGTGACGCCGTTCTGGATCGTCTCGAAGCACGCCGACATCCTCGAGATCAGCCGCCAGAACGACCTTTTCCACTCCGGCGATCGCTCGACGACTTTCACCAACATTCAGGGTGAGGAGTCCGTGAAGAAGATGACGGGCGGCAGCCCGCACCTGTTGCGCACCCTGGTACAGATGGATGCGCCAGATCACCCGAAATACCGGCTGCTGACCCAGTCCTGGTTCCTGCCCCAGAATATCCGCCATCTTGAGGACCGTATCCGCGGCATCGCCCGCGAGCATGTGGAGCGCATGGCCGGTATGGGCGGGGAATGCGACTTCGTCCGCGACGTGGCCCTGACGTTTCCGCTGCGCGTGATCATGGAAATCCTCGGCGTGCCCCAGGCCGATGAGCCGCGCATGTTGAAGCTGACCCAGGAGATCTTCGGCGCCTCGGATCCCGAGATGAACCGCCAGCAGCAGGAGCTGACCGAGGGTGACGCGGACGCGCTTGCCTCCCTGCAGGCGACGATCTCTGACTTCTTCATGTATTTCAAACAGATCACGGATGATCGTAAGGCGTCGCCGCAAGGCGACGTGGCCTCCGTGATCGCCAATGGCCAGATCGACGGCGCGCCGATCAACGACTTCGAGGCCATGTGCTACTACGTGATCATCGCTACGGCCGGGCACGATACGACCTCATCCTCCACGGCCGGCGCCATGCTCGCCCTGGCCTCCGACGCAGGCGAGTTCGCCAAGGTGAAGGGCAATCTCGGCCTGATCCCGGGGCTCGTCGATGAGTCCATCCGCTGGACCACGCCGGTGAAGCACTTCATGCGCTCGGCCACCGCCGATACCGAAATCCGCGGCCAGAAGATCGCCAAGGATGACTGGCTGATGCTCTGCTACCCGTCAGGCAACCGCGATGAGGAAGTGTTCGACGAGCCGGATGCGTTCCGGGTCGACCGCAGCCCCAACAAGCACCTCGCCTTCGGCTACGGCGCCCACCTCTGCCTCGGTCAGCATCTGGCGAAGATGGAAATGCGCATCCTCTGGGAGGAGATGCTGCCGCGCCTGAAATCCATCTCACTGGCGGGCGAGCCATCGTTCGCCCAGGCCTCTTTCGTGGGCGGCCCCAAGCACGTGCCGATCCGCTTCGAGTTCGCCTAGAGCATCCCCAGGCCTGCCCACATCGCCATCGCCATCGAAAAGGCGCGCGTATCGCCCGTGGTGCCGCCGCCCATCTTGTTCATGGCGTAGCCGAAGCTGGTCTTCTTATCGAGGTCGATCAGGGCGAGTGATCCGCCATAGCCGCCCCAATAGAGGCTGTTGGGGCTGGGAAGGGGTACGAGGCCGCCGGCCAGGCCGAAGCCCATGCCGAACCGCGCTTTCGTCCCGAACACAAGGTCGACGCCCTCGATCTGCAGTTCCAGCGCCTTCCGGCACCCTTCTTCGGACATGAAGCGCTTGCCCTTAGCCACCCCGCCATTGGCCAGGATCATGTGAACCGTGGCGATGCCACGTGCATTGGCCGTGCCGCCCGCCGCCGGGATTTCCGCGCCGCGCCAGGCGCGGGTGCGGGTGGACGAGACATCGATCGCCGGGTTCGACATGGCCTTCTGAATGGCCGATGGCGAGGCCGCCGGGTTGGGGGCGGCCGGCGGCGGCGGGATTAAAGTCGCGACCTTGTCGTCTTCCGAGGCTGGCAGACCGATCCAGAACTCCGCATCCAAAGGTTCGGCGATCTCCTCGCGGAACACCTCGCCCACGGTCTTGCCCGTGATCCGGCGGATCACTTCGCCGACCAGATAGCCCTGGCTGATCGCATGGTAGCCGGAGGCCGTGCCCGGCTCCCACAACGGGGCCTGAGCGGCCAGCAAGGCGCAGGCCTTGTCCCAGTCATAGAGATCCTCCGTGGTGATCTTTTCGGTCCAGCCCGGCAGGCCCGCGGCATGGCTCATCAGGTGGCTGACCTTGACGCCGGCCTTGCCGTTCGCGGCGAATTCCGGCCAGTACTTGGCGACGGGGGCGTGGAAATCCAATTGGCCGCGGTCCGCGATCAAAAGCGCCGTCAGCGCCGTCACCGTCTTGGTGGTCGAATAGACGTTGACGATGGTGTCCTCTTCCCAGGGCCGGGACTTCTCCTCATCCATCCAGCCGCCCCAGAGGTCGACGACGACTTCGCCCTCCACGGTCGCGCAGAACGAAGCGCCGATATCCTTGCCGCTCTTCAGATTGTCCTCGAACGCCTCGCGCACGGCGGCGAACCGGTCATCGACGAAGCCTTCTATGTTGTAGTCGGACATGGCGCTCTCCCTGGCGAACCCCCGGTCATACACGCGGGTTGCGGCGGCAAGCTAGGGCCGCATCAGGGCCTGGAAGAGCTGCAACCCGGTTTCAAGACAGCCCAAGCGCACCTCGGCGCGGCCGATATCGCCGAACCGGATTCTTCGCCAGAGCGTCGGCGTACCGTGGCGGGCGGCCGCGAAATGCACCAGTCCCCCATCCTGGCCGGTTTCGGGATTGGCTTCAGTGAAGCCGGTGATCGAGACGGCCATGTCGCCTTTGGAACGGGCGAGGGCGCCTTCCGCCATCGCGATGGCCACGGCCCTTGATACGGCGCCTTCGCTAGCCAGAAGCGGCGCGGGAACGCCCAACATTTCGGACTTTGCCTCAGCGGAATAGGTGACGAACGCCCTTTCGAAGGCGTGCGAACAGCCCGGAATGTCCGTCAACAGCGAAGCCAGGAGGCCTCCGGTGCAGCTTTCCGCCGTGACCAGCTTCAGCCGTCGATCACAGGCTTCCTGGACGACCTGATGCGCCAGGTCGTCCAGGTCCGGCGGCAGGGCGGCGTCGAGCGCCTCCGCCATGGATCAGTGCGGCTTGGCGCGTTGAGCGGACGCAGCGCGCATCAGTTCCTGCTTGCGGGCGGCCATGCGGGCGCCAAGGGCGTCCATATCCATCTCGGTCTTCTGGGCGGCCGGGAAGAATTCCTTCTCCTCTTCCTCCACGTGGTGCTCGATCTGTTCGGACAGCACCTTCACCTTGGCGTCGTAGAGGTCTTCGCCGGGCTTCATCGTCTCGATCTCCGCGATCAGCTGCTTTGCGCCGGCGTGTTCCACCACGGCCTCGTCGACCATGTCCTCCTGCTTGTCGGTGAAGGCGTCGCGAGCGGCGGGGTAGAAGATTTCTTCCTCGATCTGAGTGTGCACCTTCAGGGCCGCGCAGATTTTCGCGGCGATCTCGCCCTTCTTGGCGTCATCCTTGGTCTTCTCGAATTGCGAGAACAGCCCTTCCACCTCACGGTGGTCAGCCTTCAGGAGGGCGATGGCGTCCTTCTCGCCCGCGGGCTTGGCGGTGCGTTTGGCGGGGGATTTCTTGGGTGTGCTCGTTCCCGTGGGCATGGGCCTCTCCTTGCGAGTTGATGGGCCGTAGGGCCCGTTGCCTGTCAGAATTCACCTCATCGGCCATGGTTCCGCGTCTTGAGCTTGACGTGGCGGGCGCGGCGGCGTGAGTGCGGCCATGGCCGAGCTGGGCGGGAAACGGATTCAGGTGGCGGGTGCGGGGGCTCTGGGCCTCGCCTGCGCCTTCGCGCTGGCGCGCGCCGGGGCGCTAGTGACAGTGGCCGATCCCGCGCCGTTCGCCTCCAACGCATCCGGCGTCGCGGCGGGAATGATGTCGCCCGCCCTGGAATGCATGCTGGACAAGGCTTCCGCAGGGCATTTTCAGCTGCTCGAAGCGGCCAAGGCGGAATGGGCGGATTTCGCCCAGGCCGCGGACATTTCCATCGACACCGCCGGCGCTCTCTATGTCGGCCAGCCGTTCGCCGCGGCGAAGGCTTTGGTGGAGATGGGCGCGCCTTTCGAAATGATGGCGGATCAAGACTTGAGCGAACGGCAACCGGCCCTCGCCAGCGGCTTGCCGGGCCTTTACCTCCCGGGAGAGTGGCGCATCGACGCGGGGGTTGCGCTTTGGGCGCTGCGCGCGGCCTGTGAGGCGCTTGGCGTGCGATTCCTGCACCGGCACGCCATACCCGGGGACGCCGATCTGCTGGTGGCGGCGACCGGTTTCGCACACGGTCTGGCGCCGGAGCTCGCCTGCCTGTCTCCCATCAAGGGGCATATATTGCGCTATCCGGATGTGGTGCTGAGCGGTCCCATCGTTCGTGCCGATGGGGCCTATATCTCGGCCGGAGCCGATGGCGCGCGGGTCGGGGCGACCATGGAACCTGGGCGCACGGACGGTGAGATCGACCCTGAGGCCGTCGTGCGTCTTGCTGCCTATGCCGAGGTGCTTATGCCCGGCCTGACCGGCCACCGAATGATCGCGGCGACGGGGATCAGGGCCACGACTCCGGATGGATTGCCGCTCGTCGGGTGGAGTTCGGAGCCGAATATCCTTGTGGCGGCGGGAGCCCGGCGCAACGGCTGGCTTCTGGCGCCGATGATCGCGGCGCGGATCACGGCTCTGGCGGCGGGCAGGGAGCCTGATCCCCGCACCGCCGCCTTCGACTCTGGCCGCTTCCGCTGAGCCCTATTCCGGGGTGTTGAACAGCAGCGGAATGCGGATTTGCGCGCCTTCAACGGCCTGACCATCCACGGTGCGCGGGGTCATGCGGAAGGCGGTGGAGAGCTTCAGGGCCGCGGCGCCGAAGCCTTCACCAGCAGGGGTTTCGGCCACCACCTGGCAGGCGTTGAGCTTGCCCTGCGCGCTCACCGTGCACGAGAGGGTTGCGGAACCCGAGATGCCGAGACGCTCTGCCCGTGACGGATAGGCGCGGCTGAGTTCCCGCGCCGAGGGCATGGAGAGCCATTGCGGGTTGCGAATGACCGCCGGCGGCGGGAGCTGAGGGGGCGTCCCGCCGCCGGCTTCCGGGGGATCAAGGGGAAGGGACGGGTCCTTGAGTTCCGGAATGACATTGCGCTGAGGAGGCGGGTCTAGCGGCAGCACCTCCTCGCGCGTGAGGTCAGCCGGAGGGTTCTCCGGCGGATGAATGCGATTGGGGGGAGGATCGTTGGGTTTGACCGGCGGCGTCTTTTCCGGCGGGGACAGGTCAATCATCGGCATCGTGGTCACAGGCGCTTCGGCCTGGGGCAGGGCGCGCAACTCGAAGCGCGCCGCATAGACGTAAATGCCGGCCGCCAGGTGCGCGGCGACGGATACGGCGATGGCTATCGTGGTGGGACGGGATATGCGGGGCCTGGCGCGAGGCGCGACCAGGACGCCGGCGGACGTCTGAAGGATCATGGGAGACCTCCCGAGCAGCAACGATGACGTAGCGTCATCCAGGGCGATGCTGCGCCCCTGGCCGCCTTCCAGTCAATACGGAAATTGCAACAATGAAATAAAAAAGCGACAAAACTGCAAACTTGTAACACGCCAGTCTCGGGCAGCCGGCTGGCGCCGGAGTTAACGAGTGCTTAACCATGAATCTTCACGCTTTGGACTCATGCCGGTTGAGTCCATCAGAGGGGTCGTCGAGGCCGCGATCATGCGCGCCTCCAACGCCACGGGCGTTGATTTCTCGTTCCTTCTCGGTACGGCCCGACGTGAAAGCGGCTACAACCCCACAGCCCGGGCGCCGTCATCCTCCGCTGCCGGGCTGTTCCAATTCGTTGAACAGACCTGGCTGGCAACCCTCAAGCGGCACGGGGCGAAATACGGGTATGGCCGTTACGCCGATCTGATCTCGCAAGGCACGGATGGCCGTTACCGGGTCAATGGCGGGCCGGATGCGCGCCGTGCGGTCATGGACCTGCGCCTGGATCCGCATGCCGCCTCACTGATGGCCGGCGAACTGACCTCGGACAATGCGGCCTACCTGCGCGGCCGCATCGGGCGCGAGCCGACGGCGGGCGAACTCTATGCCTGCCACTTCATGGGTCCGCAGGGCGCCGCCAAGCTGATCGAAGCCCTGAAGGCCAACCCGAACGCAAATGCCGCCGCCCTGTTTCCCGACGCGGCGGGCGCCAACCGCTCGATCTTTTATCGCAATGGCCGCCCCGCCACCCTGGCGGAAGTCTATGCGAACCTGACCAGTGGTCCCGCGGCGGGGTCGACGGCGCCGGCGGCCCCGGCCCAGCCTGCCAATGACGCCTTTGTCAACTACGCGGCGGCCCGCAATACGGAAGCCCAGCGTCAACAGGACGCCCTTGTCAGCCTGATCCTACGGGGACCGCAGGATACAGGAGACGTGGCCACGGACGGCGCTGCGCGGGCGACCGGCGCGATGTTCAACAGCGAGATGCTGCGCGTTCTCTCCGAGTCCCAGTCCAATAATGGTGGTACGGGTCGGTAGGCCGGCTGGCTTGCCTACGCATACCTCGTGGGTTATGGATCGTTTCGATAGCCCACGAGTTATTGATTGAAATGTCTTCAGCTCAAGACCTGTTGTTCCGCACCCTCGCTGACCCGACCCGAAGGGCGATCTTTGAGCGGCTATGCCGTGAGGGGGCCCAGACTGTCGGCGCCCTGACGGCCCAGGCCGGTGTATCCCAACCGGCTGTCTCCAAACATCTGGGCGTCCTTAAGCAGGCGGGTCTTGTCTCCGACCGGCATGAAGGGCGCCAGACGCACTACAGCGCACAGCTTCCGGCGCTGGGCCCGCTGGTCGATTGGACGAAGGAGATGGCGGGGTTCTGGGAAGGCCGTTTCGATGGCCTCGAGGATCTGCTGCGGCGGATGGACCAGTAGGGCGGGGCCTAGGAGAGGACCAGCAATGTTGAAAACCAAACCTTCGTCCAGCGACGCCGACAAGAGCCCGGGTCAGCTGATCGATGGGCGCATCGCCGATCTTGGCGACTGGCGCGGCAAGACGCTCGCCCACCTGCGCGCCCTGATCCATGAAGCCGTGCCCGCGGTCGAGGAAACCTGGAAATGGCGAGGCGTGCCCGTCTGGGAAAAGGACGGCATCATCACGACAGGGGAAACCTACAAGGACGTCGTCAAGCTGACCTTCGCGAAGGGGGCGGCGCTTCCGGATCCGGCGGGTCTGTTCAATTCCAGCCTGGAAGGCAATGTCCGGCGCGCCATCGACGTACGCGAAGGCGAAGCGATCAATGAGCAAGCCTTGAAAGATCTGGTTCGCGCCGCCGCCGAACTGAACTCGGCCAAAACCAAGCCCGTCAGGAAGAAAGGCTGATGCCGCACGCCGAGACCCAAACCCGCTCTGTCGTTGTCGAGCGCGTGCTGGCGCATTCCCCGGACAAGGTCTGGCGGGCGCTCACCCAGCCGCACCTGATCTCCGAGTGGCTGATGAAGAACGATTTCGCGCCCGCCGTGGACCATCGCTTCAAACTCACCGCCGGATGGGGCGAGATCGACTGCCGCGTCGTGGCGCTCGAGCCCCCCAACAGGCTCTCCTACACGTGGGAAGCCATGGGGCTGGAAAGCGTTGTCACCTGGACATTGACCTCCAGCGGGGCTGGCACGCACCTGAGGATGGAGCAGGCCGGCTTCAGGCCCGACCAGAAGCAGGCTCTGATGGGGGCGACGGCGGGTTGGACAAAATTCTTCGATCGTCTCGAAGCCGTCGCCGGCAGGGCCTAGGACGCGACACGCAGCCGGATGGGTGCGGGCCCGGACGTTGCGTCGGCCACGGCTCTTGCCGCGAGGCTGACGCTCACCGGCTTGCGCAGCACCGTATTGGCTCCAGCATTCAGACGGTCCTGGGACTGTTCGGCGTCGCCGCCGGTCGCCGCGATGATCGGCAGGTTCCCCCGCGGCCCGGACAGGCCCCGCAACGCCCTTATCAGGGCCGGAGCGTCCAGATCGGAGCCCGGATCGCCCACCAGGGCGAGATCGAAATCCACCACCTGAGCGAGTTCGATCGCCCGCGTCCCAGAAGCCGCCAGCACCACCCGGTGGCCCAGTTGCTCGAACACCTGACGCAGCATGGCGGCGGTGAGCGGCTCTTCCTCCGACAGCAGCACCCGCAGGCCCGCCGCCTCAGGCATGGCTTCATCGAAGGCTTCTGGTTCATAGAGCGCATTCGGATCGAAGGGCATGTCCAGCACAAAGGCGCTCCCGACGCCCACGGCGCTTTCGACGGTCAGCTGCGCTCCCATCAGGTCGACGAGCTGGCGCGACAGGGAGAGGCCGAGCCCCGCGCCGGGGACGCCCGCGGCGGTGCGCTCGACCCGGCGGAACGGCTGAAAGGCGAGGTCCAACTCGTCCGCCGCCAGCCCAGGACCCGTATCGGCGACAGTGATACGCAGGCGGCGAGGATCGGCCAGTTCCAGACGCGCCTCGATGCGGCCGCGAACAGTGTAGCGCACGGCGTTGCCGATGATTGCGCCCAGCACCTGGCGCGTGCGTGCGGCGTCGGCCAGGACCGCGCCCGATTGGCGTCCATCCAGGACGGGGTCGACGAACACCGCCAGCTCAAGGCCCTTGGCCGCGGCCTGTGGGCGCAGACCGAGGACAATCTCACGCACCATGGGCGCGGGATCGAAAGGCGCGGCGTCGATGGCGAGGCGCCCGGCCTCGGCGCTCTCGGAATCGAGCGTGGCGTTAAGCACAGCAATAAGGTCGTTCGAAGCGGCCAGGGCCGCCCCCAGTTGTTCGCGCGATGGCGCGGCGCGGCTCCCCTGGCCGGCCGCCGCGGCCAGGACGTGGGCGACGCCTGTCAGGCCGTTTCGGATCTCGTGGGACAGGGTGGCCAGCAGATCGGACTTGGATTTCGCCAGCCGTTCGGCCGTCTCCAGGGACGCGGCCTTTTCCTCGGCCAACCGCTCACGTTCTCCGGTGAGCTCGAACTGGCGGCGGAGATTCCGGTTGTGGATCAGGCAGAGCATGAAGGTCAGGGCGAAAGCGCCCCAGAGCATGCCGCCGAAACGCAAAGACTCTTCACGGGAAAACGCCGCGATCAGCGGTCCGGCCATGGCTGCCGGGCCGACGGTCAGCAGAGAGGGCAGGGAGGGCGCGGCGAAAAACAGGCAGATCACGCAGCCGGCGGCCGAGACGAGAAGCAGGCTTTCGCGCGCCGGCCCGGATCCATCGGCGAACGCGGCGACCTGCGCGACCGCGCCGGCCCAGAGCAGCCCGCAAAGAACATGCACACGCAGCCGCCGGGCGAGGTCCAGTGAGGGCTCGGTCTTCAGCCAGTTGACCACCGCATAGAAGGCCCCCCAATTGAGGGCGAAGACCGCGAAGCTCGCCGCCATCCAGGCCGCGTTCAGGGCGAATGAGCCGGCCCACACGAAAATAGGCAGCGACACGCCGAACAGGATCAAGGCCTGCGGCAAGGTGGCGCTCTGGGCCTCCAGGGCCAGCCGGTCTGCTGCGGTGTTTGAGTGGCGAGGGGCGGAACTGGCGGACAAGGCGCATAAATCCTTGAAAATCAAGGCGAGGACCTTATCTCCGCAACCCTTCAGGCGCGGTTACGCGATGTGCTTAAGGAAGCCTTGAATTCCCCGCTTTGGGCCTGGTCATGCAAGCAATCGTTAAGGCTAATCAATCATTCTGGAATTGCGATTCGACGGCGGAATACGGGGCAGATTTCCTATGGCGACGACCAGGGCCGCATTGACGGACCAGGACATTCGCGTGCTGGTGAAGGGCGCCTCGGCCGACGAGCGCGCCATGGTGGCCCATCGCCTTTGCCGCCACATGGATAAGCTTGATATGACCGACGAGGAGCGCGCCGAGGCCCAGTCGATCCTTCGCGTGATGGCCGCCGACGCCGCGGAACTGGTCCGCCGGGCCCTCGCCGTCACCTTGAAGAATTCGCCGCTCATTCCTCGTGACGTGGCCAATAAGCTGGCGCGTGACGTGGAAAGCGTCGCCCTGCCGATCCTCAATTTCTCACCGTCCTTCTCCGACGAAGACCTCATGGAAATCGTCCGCTTGGGCGGGCCGGTGCGCCAGGTCGCTATCGCCAAGCGGCCTCAGCTCTCCGATCAGGTCACCTCGACCATCGTCAAGGAAGGGGTCGAGGAGGCGGTTAAAACCGTCTGCGCCAATGACAACGCCAGCTTTTCCGACCTGACCTATTCTCAGTGCCTTCAGCGCTTCGAGAAGTCCGAACAGGTCCTGGCGGCCATCGCCTACCGGTCCGTCCTGCCCATGGGCGTCACCGAGAAGCTGATCGACATGGTCGGCGACCAGATCCGCGACCACCTCCTGACGCACCATGCCGTCTCGCCGGAAACGGCTTTGATGATCGCCATGGGGGCCAAGGAGCGCGCCACGATCGACCTGGTTGACCAGGCCGGCCGCACCGCGGACGTGAAGAATTTCGTCTCCCACCTGCGCCGCCATGAACGCCTCACCGCCTCCCTGCTGCTGAGAGCGATCGCCCAGGGCCACATGACCTTCTTCGAGTGGGGCATCGCCGAGCTTGCCGGCGTGCCGCACCACCGCACCTGGCTGATGATCCATGACGCCGGGCCACTCGGTCTTCGCGCCATCTACGAACGGGCAGGGCTTCCCGCCCGGCTCTACACCGCTTTCCGCGTGGCCGTGGACACGTTCCATTCCATGGAGTTCGACGGCGGCGTGAAGGATCGCGAGCGCTTCCAGCAGCGAATGATCCAACGCTTCCTGACCCAGCCGCAGAACACCTCACGCGACGATGTCGACTACCTGCTCGACAAGATGGACCGGCTCTCCACAGAGACCTCCGAAGCCCGAGCGACGGTCTCGGCCTAGGTTTTTGACGCCTGCGCCAAGGGCTTGCCGCCCCTAGCGTAATGGGCGCACGCTCCTGTCCATGAGCGAAGTTCCGATCCTGCCCGCCGCCACCATCCTGCTTGTCCGGGATGATCCCTTCGAAGTCCTGATGGTGCGCCGTCACCACCAGATCGATTTCGCGTCGGGCGCCTTGGTCTTTCCGGGCGGGAAGATTCATGCGGGTGATCATGATCCGCGCTGGATCGACCGAACGGTGGGGTGGGACGGAATCGAGGCGGACAAGCGCCCTCTGCGCATCGCCGCCATCCGCGAAGCCTACGAAGAAAGCGGTATCCTCCTCGCCCAGCACGCGGACGGATCGCCCTACCGGGCCGATGAGCGCGCCCATCAGGCCCGCGACGCTATCGCGAAAGATGAGCGCTCGTTCTTCGATCTCATTGAGGAACTGGACCTTAAGCTCGACCTTGCCGCGCTGACGGTCTTCGCCCGTTGGATCACGCCGCCCCTGACGCCCAAGCGCTTCGACACCTGGTTCTATGCCGCGGCCGCACCTGCGGATCAGGTGGCCTCCTGCGATGGCTGGGAGACAGTTGACGCCGAGTGGATCGAGCCCTTGGAAGTTCTGCGGCTCGCCGCCGCCAAGCAGCGCACCGTGATCTTTCCGACCCGGATGAACGTCCAGCTGCTGGCCGAAGCCACGAGCACGGCTGACCTGATCGCCCGCTGCGAGGCCCGCCCGCTGGTGACCGTGCTGCCTGAAGTTCAGGGTGACTTCCTGGTGATCCCGGACAATGCGGGCTACGGGGTCGTGCGGGAGCCCATGAGCGCCGTCAGGGGCGGCTAGAAAGCAAAACCGGCGGAGGTCGCCCTCCGCCGGTTTCGAATTTCAGAGGCTGGAAGGCCGGCCTACTTTTCCGCGACCCATTCCTTCACCTGACGCTCCAGCTCTTCGGCCAGGGCCTTGCCCATCGGGTGCTGGTCGTTTTGCACGCCGTTGCGCACGGCGGCCTTGATCGCGTCGATGTGGGCGTCGACCAGATGCATCGGAGCTCCGAGGCGCTGGGCCGGATCGTCGATCAGCTTGCAGAGCGAACCGGCGATCCGCGTGATGATCGGGTATTCGTAGGTGGCGCCGAGGCCCTTCAGGTCGTGGGCGCGCAGATAGAGATTTTCCGCCGTCTCCGTGGACAGGCCCTCGGCCTTCACGCGTTGCCGGGCCGCTTCGAGCTTGATGATCTCGTCCTGCAGCCACTCGGCGAAGTTGCCGGACAGGCTCTTCAGCGCCGCTTCCGCCTTGGCGATGGCGGCGGGATCGATCCCGCCCAGCCGGCCTCCGACCTTCAGGCGAAGGGTATTCGGCACTTGGATCACCTGACCCGGATTGGACTCGCTCAAAATCGCCTCCCGCGAAAATACCGGCAGAACCTATTCCGGTAATGTTTAACAACGCGTTTGGTCTATGCGGGGCGTTGCCGCAGGCGGCGTATCTCAGGCCTGGAATTGTTCGGCCAGAACCCGTTCTTCCAGGCTACGGCCGGCGTCGAACAGCATCGACAGGGCGATGGACCGATCCTCGTGGATATGCACCTCGAGGATGTCGCGAACCTCGAAGTTGTCGGCCACCGCGCTCACCGGCCGCTTTTCGGCCTCCAGCACCTCGACGCTCACCTTGGCCTTATGCGGCAACAGCGCCCCGCGCCAGCGCCGGGGCCGGAAGGCGCTGATCGGCGTGAGGGCCAGCACCTGGGCGTCGAGGGGAATGATCGGCCCATGGGCGGAAAGATTGTAAGCCGTTGACCCGGCGGGCGTGGACAGCAGCATGCCGTCGCAGATCAGCTCATTCATGCGCACCCGGCCGTCGATATAGACGCGCAATTTCGCTGTCTGGCGTGTCTGGCGCAGCAGCGACACCTCATTGATCGCCAGCGCCTTGTGTTCCTTGCGGTCGGCATCCAGGGCGACCATGGCCAGGGGGTGGATTACAGCCCGTTCGGCCAGGGCGATGCGCTCCAGCAGGCCCGTTTCTACATAGTCGTTCATCAGGAAGCCCACCGAGCCGCGGTTCATG
Organism: Caulobacteraceae bacterium; assembly: GCA_046349475.1. Lineage (GTDB taxonomy): Bacteria > Pseudomonadota > Alphaproteobacteria > Caulobacterales > Caulobacteraceae > Acaudatibacter. Next base: position 263,557 of record JAXMCG010000001.1, read on the forward strand.
CCATAGATCGGCCTCCCGGCGGCGATGTTCCTGTGCAGGGTCTCCAACATGAAGCCGTCGCCTCCCAGGGCGACGACCACATCGGCGTCCGCTTCGGCCGATGCGCCATAAATTGCCTCCAGGCGCGTCTTGGCGTCCTGGGCTTCGGGTCGGTCACTGGCCACGAAGGCAAGGCGCATTGGGGCTTCAGCCATGGCCCGCAAGAAGCGCGAGGCCAGGGGTGTTGTCAAACAGCCGTTCGGTAATCAGGCGCTCTTCACGGCCTGCTTGAACGCGGCGCCCGCCACGGAGGCTGAGAACGGGCCAAAGGCTCCCATGGCCTTGCGCGACCCTTCGGGCCCGCCGCCAGGACGTCCAGCGTTGATTTCACGCACCAGGTCGAGGACGGTCGGGAAAACGCTGCGGTCAATCCCCACGGCCGCGCACGCAAGTCCCAGCAGTTCAGGGCGGTCCGGGCTGGAAGTGGCGCGGCGCACCTGATCCAGTTCAAATCCCCCCAGCTTGGCCAGAGCGGTTTCGAACAGGGAAAGGCGGCGTTCCTTGAGGGCGCGCAGCAGGTAGCCGGGCCGCAGCTGGTCCGCGGAATGCAGCTTGTCGATCAGCCGGCGTTCCATTTCCTCCCGCTCGCCCTGGCGTTCCCAGACGATCGTCGAATCCGCCGAAGGACGCACATTGCCATGGGCGTCCCGCACGGCTTCGGCGATGGCCTTGTCCAGGGCCGCCGCGTCCACCCGGAAACGGGAGACGATAGCCGAGCGCAGGGACTGGCCGACCCACACATAGAGCTGTTGGGCCAGGTCGGTGGAAAGCTTCGGATGTCGCACCAGGGGGGAGCGCAGGGCCGCGATGCGTCGCGAAGCTTCGACCAGACGACCCATGGAAGCCGGGGAGATATCGGCCGTCTCATTGCAGGCCAACGCCGTCAGTACGGCCGGTTCATCCTGGCTAAGGATCGCCTCGACGACCGGGCTTCCCAGCCTCGGGCGCTTGGCGACCTCGATCTGGTGCTCGATCGTGGCTTCCACGAGGAGGCGGATCAGGTCCTGATCCTTGAGGACAGGGCTGGCCGCGATAATCGGTCGGGCGACCTCGATGTCGTCCAGCGCCAGCACATTGATCAGGGCGGGCGGCGCCCAGGACGAGCCGCCGATCCTTTCGGCCAGGCGCGCACGGATGTCGCGCTCGGCTTCCACCACCAGCGTGAGGAAGATCGATTCCACCAACATCTGAACGGCAGGATCAAGCGGCTGACCGCTTTCTTCGGAGGCGCTGCAGATATCGACGATCGAGACAAGCAGGCGTTCGCGGTCAGCCGGCTCGCGGCTCCGCGCCAGGGTCAGAAGTTCCGCCGTCTGTATGGGAGCGCTCAAGCGTCCGCCCATCCCATCTGCTCGTATCGCCGCCAACCTGAGGGCGCACGGTGAAAACTAGCTTAAACTTCCAGGCGAAGCCTGCGGCGAATAGCTCCAGTCCGCAACGGAAATAAGGGCCGCTTGACGGAAGAGGCGCGCGGCGCGACCCTTGTCGGCAGGAAACGCACGAACACACGAACAATAGCGGAGGACCGTCATGGCTGACGGATCAGTTGCCGGCGCTGTGTCCCTCAAGGGGCGCGTCTCGGAAGAAGAATGGCAAGCTCGGGTTGATCTCGCCGCACTCTATCGCCTCGCGGCGCTCTATGAGTGGGACGACATGATCTACACCCACATTTCGGCCCGCATTCCGGGGCCGGAGCACCACTTCCTGATTAATCCCTACGGCATGTGGTTCGAGGAGATCACCGCCTCATCGCTGGTGAAGATCGACCTCGACGGCAAGATCCTTCAGGAAACCCCGTATTTCATCAATCCGGCGGGCTTCACGATCCACTCGGCGGTGCATGCCGCCCGCGAAGACGCCCACTATGTGATGCACCTGCACTCCGATCAGGGCGTCGCTGTCTCGGCCCAGAAGGAAGGTCTGCTGCCGCTGTCGCAGCATGCCCTCATCGCCTTGCCGAAGCTCAGCTATCACGACTACGAGGGCATTGCGCTGAACCTCGACGAGCGCGAGCGCCTCGTCGCCGACCTCGGGCCCGACGCCAAGACCATGCTCCTGCGCAATCACGGCACCCTGGCGCTCGGCCGCACGGCTGGTGAGTGCTGGACCAACATGTTCTATCTGGAACGCGCCTGCATGCAGCAGATCATGGCGCTCTCGGCCGGCCGGGAGAACGTGCTGCACGCGCCGGACGCCGCGATCGAGACCGTGAAGATGCAATCTGGCGGCGGCATGCGGCGCAACGTCGAGCGCCCGATCACCAACGGCCTGGCTTGGCCGGGCGCCTTGCGCAAGCTCGACCGGCACAATCCGGGCTACGACGCGTAATCCACATATTCGCTCCAAAGGCGAATTCAGCGCCCGCCGGTTCGCCGGCGGGCGTTTTTGTTGGAATTTGAGCAGCCGGGCGATTGTTTCCAGTGTGAATAGTCTTAGTCATGCTGCTGTCACTCGACGGGGGCAAATCCCTCATTCATTGAGCTTTTCGCGCGGGGGCCGCCGCGCCGATTGAGTTGCGCGCGGTATGGAGCGGTCGTTGATCCGACGTCATTTCTTCCTGGCTGGGGCTATCGGCTTCCTGGTGCTGCTGGTTCTGGCCGGTGGGATCAAGCTGGCGCTTGGCGGTCCCAAGACCAGCCCCGGCGGCGGTCCTGGCGGCCCACCGGGCATGGCTCAGGGCAAGGGACCGGGCGCGGGCGGCGGCTTCGGCGGCGGGGCGGGCGGCCCAGGCGGCCGTGGCGCGCCGGTAACTCTGGTGGCGGCCTCCAATCGCGACTTCGCGGATCGCATCGATGTGCTGGGCGTCGCCAAGGGGCGCCAGTCCGTCACCCTGACCTCGGCCACCACGGAACTCGTCACCAGGGTGCTGTTCCGCGACGGCCAATACGTGCAGCGCGGCCAGGTGTTGGTGGAACTGCAGGCCAATGAGCAGTCAGCCGATCTCGCCCAGGCCCTGGCGCGCCTGGCCCAGGCCAATGCCGACTACGACCGTTGGAGCGCCTTGGCCCAGCAGGGCGTCGCGCCCCGCGCTACCGCCGAACAGTACAAGGCCGCGCTCGCCACGGCCCGCGCCGCCGTCGCCGCCGCCCAGGCCAGGGTTGGCGACCGCGTCATACGCGCGCCCTTCTCTGGCGTCGTCGGCCTGACGGACATTGCCCCCGGCGCCCTCATCAATCCGGGCACGGCCATCGCTACCCTGGATGATGTCAGCGTGGTGCGCGTCGATTTCGACGTGCCGGACCGCTACCTGCCGGTGATCCAGCCGGGCATGGCGATCGTCGCCAAGCCGGATTCCTATCCGGGCATGACCGTTCAGGGCCAGATCGCCCAGCTCGACACCCGCATCGATGAGCGCACCCGCGCCATTACGGCCCGCGCCCTCTTCCCCAACTACACCGGTAAGCTGAAGCCCGGCATGCTGATGCGTGTGGGGATCGAACAGTCGCGCCGGACCGGTGTCTCCGTGCCCGAGCCAGCCGTGCAGTTCGAGGGCGACGCCGCTTTCGTCTTCGTCGCCAAGCGCGGCCCGCGCGGCCTTGCGGCCGAGAAGCGTCAGGTGACCATCGGTCTGGTGCAGGACGGCTTCATCGAGGTGCGCTCGGGGCTGGCCGAAGGAGAGCAGGTCGTCGCCGATGGCCTGAACCGCATCCAGCCCGGCCAGCCTCTGATGCCGGCTGGCGCCCGGCCATCAGGCGCCGGCGCGCCCGGCGCCGGCGGACGTCCCGGCGGAGCGCCGTCCGCCGGCGGACCACCCCAGGCGGCGCGCTGATGCTGTCGGACCTTTCCGTCCGCAGGCCGGTTTTCGCCGCCGTCGCTGCCATCATCCTTTGCGTGATCGGCATCGCCTCGTTCCTCAGCCTGCCGGTGCGCGAGCTGCCGAGCGTCGATCCGCCCATCGTCAACGTCGGCGTGGCCTATCGCGGCGCCTCCGCTGAAGTCGTCGAGGAGCGCATCACCGAGGTGATTGAGCGGCAGGTGTCCGGCATCCAGGGCATCGACCGGGTGCAGTCCTCCAGCCGCGACGGCCGGGCCAATATCACCATCCAGTTCACCCTCGACCGCGACCTCGACGATGCGGCCAATGACGTACGCGACGCGGTCTCCAGGGCCGTGGGGCAGTTGCCTCCCCAGGCGGATCCGCCCCAGGTGGTGAAGGCCAACGCCGACCAGTCGCCGATCATGCTGCTGAACCTGACGTCGACCAGGATGAACAATCTGCAGCTGGCGGACTATGCGCAGCGCTACCTCGTCGAGCGTCTTTCCACAGTGCCTGGCGTCGCCCAGGTGAATGTCGGCGGCTCGCAGGCCTATGCCATGCGTATCTGGCTCGACGCCGACGCCATGGCGGCGCGCGGCCTGACCGTGGATGACGTCGAGGCCGCGCTGAACAGCCAGAATGTGGAGCTTCCGGCCGGTGCGCTGGAGAGCCAGACGCGGGATTTCACCATTCGGGTGAACCGCGGTTACTCGCGGCCGGGGGACTTTGCCCAGATGCCTATCCGCACGGCGGCGTCGTCCCCGGCGGACTCCTATGTGACCCGGTTGGGGGACATCGCCCGGATCGAGGAAGGTCCCGATGACCGGCGGCGCCTGTTCCGCGGCAACGGCGTCAACCAGATCGGCATGCAGATCACCCGCCAGTCCCAGGCCAACGACCTGCAGATCTCCAGTGAAATCAACAAGGCTTTGGTCGATATCAACAAGACCCTGCCGGCCGGCACTCAGTTGATCGTGTCGGTGGACAATTCGGTCTTCACCTCCGAAGCGATCCACGAAGTGTGGATCACCATGGCCATCTCCCTGGTGCTGGTCGCTCTGGTGAACTTCGTGTTCCTGGGCAGCTGGCGCTCCGCCCTGATCCCCACCATCGTCGCGCCGATCTGCATCGTCGCCAGCTTCATAGTCCTGGCCCCCTTAGGCTTTTCGATCAACCTCCTGACCCTTCTGGCCCTGGTGCTTGCGGTGGGCCTGGTGGTGGACGACGCCATCGTCGTGACGGAAAACATCCAGCGCCGCATCGACGAGGGTGAACCGCCCGCCGTGGCCGCCATGCGCGGCTCGCGCCAGGTGTTCTTCGCCGTGGTGACTACCACCATCGTGCTGATCTCCGTGTTCGGGCCGCTGATGTTCATGGCGGGCTATACTGGCCGCCTGTTCCGGGAACTGGCCGTGGCCGTGGCGGCGTCCATCGGCTTTTCGGCGCTTCTGGCTCTCAGCCTGTCGCCGATGCTGTCCTCGAAGCTGCTGCGTCCGGCGGCCTCGGAAGGATGGCTGGCCGTGCGGGTGGACAGGATCGTCCACAGTGTCCGCGCCTCCTACCGCGCCTCGCTGGAAGCCTTGCTCGGCCCGCGCGTGGCGACGATCGGGGCCGGCGCCCTGGTGCTTGTCCTCGCCCTGATGGCCGGCGGCCTTTTCATGGTGCTGCCCAAGGAACTCGTGCCCAGCGAGGACCGGGGCCGGGTCGACATCATGGTCTCGGGGCCGGAAGGCGCCGGCTATGACTACACGCTGAAAGCCGCCATGCAGGTCGAGGCGCAGATGAAGCGCTATTACGATCAGGGCATTGCTTCGCGCTACATGATCACCGTGCCCCGGTTCGGTAACGCCTCGTTCAACGGCGCCAACGCCGTTTTGGCTCTGCGCCCTTGGAACCAGCGGACGGTCTCCGCTGATGAGGTGGCTCAGGACCTGAACCGGTCCCTGTCGCGGATTACCGGGGTTCGCGCCATCGCCAGTGTCCAGAGCCCGTTGCAGCGCGGCGGCGGGGGCGGTGGCGGCGGCAATAGCGTTCAGTTCATCGCCGTGGGTGACGACTATGCGGACATCGTCCGCTGGCTGCAGCCGATCCTCACCGCGACGGAGCAGAACCCAGGGTTTGCCCGGCCGCGCCTGAATTTCGAGCCGACCGCCCCGCGCCTGTCGGTGAACATCGACCGTGATAAGGCCGCCGCCCTTGGCGTCTCGGCGCAGTCCGTGGGCCGGGCCTTGGAGACCATGTTCGGTTCGCGCCGGGTGACGACCTACATCAAGAACGGCCAGGAATACGACGTCATCCTGCAGACCGACCTCGCCGGCCGGCGGACGCTGGAGGACCTCAACACCCTGTACGTGCGCTCCTCTTCCGGCGCCGTGGTGCCGCTTTCCTCGGTCGTCACCACCCAGACGCGGGGGGACAGCCCGGACCGGCCGCGCGTCAATCGCCTGCGCGCCGTGACCCTGACCAGCCAGCTCAACAACGGCTTCAAGGTCGGCGATGCGATCAAGTTCCTGGAGGACCAGGCCGCGCGCCAACCGGCCACCGGCATCAGTTATCTTTGGGACGGGACGGCCCGGGATTTCCTTGAAGGCACCGGGGCGGTGGGGATTGCGTTCGGCCTCGCCCTGCTGCTGGTATTTCTGCTGCTGGCGGCGCAGTTCGAGAGCTGGATCCACCCGGCGGTGATCATGCTCACCGTGCCCCTGGCGGCGCTGGGGGGATTGTTTGGCCTGCTGATCGCCGGATCGAGCATCAATACCTACAGCCAGATCGGGCTGATCATCCTGATCGGCATCGCGGCCAAGAATGGAATTCTGATCGTCGAATTCGCTAACCAGCTGCGCGATGAGGGCTTGGCCATCCGCGAGGCGGTAATCGAGGCGGCGACGCTTCGTCTGCGGCCCATCGTGATGACCTCGATCACGGCGGCCTGCGGATCCCTGCCCCTGATCATGCAGGCGGGTCCGGGCGCGGGCAGCCGCCAGACGATCGGGTCGGTGATCTTCTCGGGGGCCATTTTCGTGACCCTGCTGACCCTCTTCGTGGTGCCGATTTTCTACAACCTGCTGGCCCGCTTCACCCGCTCGCCCGAGCACACGGCCCGTCAGATCGAGGCCTATGAAAAGGCCGCGGACGCCGAGACACAGGCGGCGGAATAGCTGCGGAGGCGGAGCGTCTCCCGTCTTGATGAAGTTCATCAAGACGGGATCAGCAGGTTTTCGCTACTGGGCGTGGCCGCTTTCGACCATCAGGTAGGCGATAAGGTCCGTGCGGTCCTTCGGATCACGCAGACCAGCGAAGGTCATGCGGGTGCCGGGCATGAAGCCGCGGGGGTCGGTCAGCCACTGGTCGAGATGGGGCCCGTCCCAGGTGAAGCCGGCGGCCTTGACGGCGTCCGAATAGTTGAAACCGGCCAGAGATCCGGCCTTGCGGCCGAACACGCCGTGCAGGTTGGGGCCGGTCATGTTGGCGCCGCCCTGATTGATGGTGTGGCAGGAGCGGCAGAGGGCGAATTTGCGCTGGCCGTTTTCAATGTCGGCGGTGTTGTAGGGCGCCGGCAGGGCGGCGAGGGCGGCGGTCCGCGCCTCGGGTGTCATGGCGGCGGCCGCGGCGGGCGGAGCGGCGGCGGGCGCTGCGACCGGCGGCGCGGCCGGAGCGGATGCGGGCTCCGCTGAGGCGGAGGGCTGGTCCGTGGAAGGAGCCGGCTGAGAGCAGGCGGCGAGTAGGGCGCTGGAAGCGAGGGCGAAAATGAGGGCGGCGCGCATGGGTAATCTCCAATCAGGCGCCGGGAAACTAGCGCCGGCGCGGCCCATTGCAACGCTGACTTTGCTATTCCGAAAAAGAAGGCCTGCCGCGCATCGCCTTTACCCCGGACCGGCCTTTCTTGGCGGTGAGCCGGCGCTCCTTGGAGGCCCTGGTTGGCTTGGTGGCGCGGCGGGGCTTCGGCGGTGTGGCGGCCTCAGCGATCAGGGCCACCAGCCGCTCCACGGCGTCGGACTTGTTGCGCTCCTGGGTGCGAAAGCGGTCGGCGGAGATGACGATAACTCCCTCCAGGGTGAGCCGTGACCCCGCCAGCTTCTGCAGGCGGATGGAGACGTCATTGGGGAGGGACGGCGAACGGCGTGCATCGAATCGCAGCTGAACGGCAGTGGAGACCTTGTTGACGTTCTGGCCGCCCGGGCCGGAGGCGCGGACGAAAGCAATCTCCAACTCGTCTTCCGAAATCGAGATGCGGTCGGTGCAGGGGATCATCGCCGCCGCCGCAGGGATTTGTTCACGGCCTCATCGAGGGCCTGGAGGAAGCGCGAACGGTCGTTTCGATCGAACGGCTTGGGCCCGCCGGTGAACTCGCCGGTGGAGCGAAGCTGCTCCATGAGGGCGCGTTGGGCGATGGCCGAGCCGATGGAATCAGCCGTGAAGGGCTGGCCCTTCGTGGTGAGGGCGACGGCCTTGGACGCGAGGACCCGCTCGGCCAGGGGGATGTCATTGGTGATGACGATGTCGTCGGCCTCGGCCCGTTCGGCGATCCAGTCATCGGCGATGTCCGGGCCTGCATCGACCACGATCTGCTGGATCAGGGGATGGGTGGGGACGCGCATGAAGCTGTTGGAGACGACGTAGGTCTTCAGCCGGTAGCGCTCGGCCACACGGTAGACCTCGTCCTTCACCGGGCAGGCGTCGGCGTCGATGAAGATCTCGATGGGCTTCATGCCCCCAGCCATACCCCGGTTTCGGAGTGGGCTTAAGTCTCCTCCGCCGCGCGCAGCCGGGTCCAGCGAATGAGATCGCCGGCGAGGCGGCCGATCTCTGCGACGGCGTCGCGCGCCACAGGCGCGACATGGCCCATGTTCGCGAAGCCGTGCGGAAGGAGGGCGAACTCTTTTTCGACGACCTTGACCCCGGCATTGATCAGCCGCTGGGCATACCGCCGGGCGTCCGGGCGGACCGGGTCGAGGTGGCTGCCGTAGCAGATGAACGTCGGCGGCGTAGCGGGGTCGGCGTGATCCAGGATCGACGCCGGGCCATTGGGGCCGGTGTGGATGCGAACCATTGAAACCGCCGCCCGGCCGAGGACGCGGGTGTCGGTCAGCACGGTATCGGACCAGTCGGCGTCATCGACGTGGATCAGCGGATAGATCAGGAGTTGCGCGATGACCGTGCCCGGCTGGGCGGCATTCAGCTGCCGGGCCGCGGTGATCGCCATGTAGGCGCCGGCCGAGTCGCCTCCGATGACCACGCCATCCGTGGCGCAACCAAGCTCGGCGGCATGGGCATGAGCCCAGCGGGTGGCCGCCAGCGCGTCTTCGATCTGGGCGGGGAACGGGGCGTCGGGAGCCAGGCGGTAATCGACGGCCAGGAGCGGCAGGCGGGCCGTGGCGGCGATGCGCTTGCACATGCCCTCGTTGGTATCGAGGTCGCCCAGCACGAAGCCGCCGCCGTGGAAGTAGACGATGAGGGGCGCGCCAGACGGCGCTCCCGCCGGCCGGTACAGGCGAGCGGGCAGGGGGCCCGCGCCCCCGTCAACATTGAGTTCAAGGAGTTCGGCCATGGCCGGGGCGGTCTTGTCAGCGCCCGCGAGGCCGGCGCGCAGCGCTGCCCTGGCCTGTTTCAGGCCGATGCGATGCGCATTTTCGTAGGCGTCGATTAGAGCGGTCTTGAGCGGAGGCACGAGGCGGGAATTTCCTTTGCGGCGAAGCTCTACCACGGAGCTCGCTCCAGATGTAGGCGAAGCACGGAGCCGCGCCAGACTGTCTGAGTCATAAGCTTTTGTAATGCGACCGTTTTAAGAGCCGCTTCATCGAAGCGGCCTAGCCTCGCCAGATCGCCCCCTACGGACGCGTCTCTTGGCCATCAATCCCGTCGCCCCCCTGCCTCTCACGCGGCTGATCTCCGAGATCATGCCGGTGATGACGCGCGCGCCGGAGGCGATCGCCGAGGAAGCCAAGGCGGGGCTGGCCGCGCCGGAAGGAGCGCTGAGGGCCTCCGCGGCGCCGTCCGCGCCGGCTTCCGCGCCGCCGTCTGGGCCGCAACAAGCCCTGTTGCAGGCGACCGCCCGGGCGGCGACGCAGCAGACCGGCGCCGGGGGCATGATGGCTGACCTTGCCACGGCATTGTTGCGGCCGGATTTTCCCGCCCCGGCCAGGGCGGCGGCTGAACGAATCCTGGGTTTACGAACGCCGCTCGTGGGCCAGCCGTCAGCGGCCGAATTGAAGGCGGCCGTGGAGCGGTCCGGCGTGTTCCTCGAAGCAAAGCTCGCCGATCCGCAACGAAGCGCCGAAGCGGCGCCCGGCCGCGACATGAAGGCGGCGTTGCTGGCCATGCGCCAGACCCTGCAATTTCTCACCGGCCCGCAGGCCGCGCCGCCCACGCCGCGCAAGGCCGAGCCGCCGCCGTTCCGGGGCGGATCAACCCATGCCCAGGCCCCGCAGGGCTCGACCCTGCCGGCGGAGGGGGAACCCCTAACCGCGCTGTTGCACCTGAAGGGCGAAGTGGACGGCGCGCTGGCCCGCCAGACCCTGCTGCAGGGGGCGTCCCTGCCGGACGATCCGCGCACAGCCGCGCGGGGTGAGGCGCAGTGGATGTTCGAAATTCCCTTCGCGACGCCGCAGGGAACGGTCATGGCCCAGTTCCAGGTCAGCCGCGAGGCCAAGCGGGCCGATCCGGAGGCGCCGGAGCCGGTGTGGCGGGCGAAGTTCTCCATCGACCTCGATGAGACCGGGCCTGTGCATGTGCAGGTGGCGCTGTTTCCGGGCGCGCCGCATGTGGGCATCTGGGCGGAGCGGACCCTGACGGCGGAGAAGCTGGCCCGGCGCAGTTCAGAGCTAGCGGTGCGGCTGGCAGGCCCTGATGGCGCCGCCCAGGTGCTGGTCCGGGCCGGCGAGCCGGTGCGGCCCGAGGCTCCGGCCGGATACTTCGTGGACCGGGCCCTATGAGCGGTGAGCGCGATCTCGGACGGTTGGCGGTGGCGCTGAACTACGAGGCGCCCCGGGCGCCGCGCGTGGTGGCGGTGGGGCGCGGGGAGTTCGGGGCGCGGATCATCGCCAAGGCCAAGGAGCATGGCGTGCCGATGGAGGAAAATCCGGCGCTGGCCGAGGCGCTCGCCCAGGTGCCGGTGGAGGATGAGATCCCCGAGGAGATGTATCTGGCCGTGGCCCAGATCATCGGCTTCATCCTGCGGGCGGCGGAGGGCGCGGAGGACGTTCGCGTGGCGCCGGAGATGGGGCGGTAGGGGCCTTCCCCACCGTATTCTCACAGTGTTCACCGTATTTGCGCCGCTTAGTGCGCCTTCCGTGCGCGGTAAGGGCGCGTTGTGGGATGCTAGGCGCGCGGCGAGACGTCGCAGGGGCGGGCCGCGCGTTAACGCTGTCGGTTGAGGCTTTCTTGAAAGCTTGAGCGCAGAAGGGGCCGAAACTGGGGCCCCAAAATGGGTTTTTTAGTCAAGCAGAAGCCTCGCTGGCCGATGATCGGCGCCGCCCTCATCGCCGGCGCGATCGCGGTGTTCCTCATCGCGGCCGAAGTCGCCGTTGCAAAGCTGGCCGATACCGAGGCGCGCCTGCGCGAAGAAAGCGTCGTGGCCAACGGGCTCAATGGTCAGTTGCGGCACATGGCGCAAGGCACGGTCGGGCAGGTGGTCTGGGACGACGCCGTGGCCAACTTGGCGAACAATTTCAACCCGGCCTGGGCCGAAGAGAACGTAGGCAAGTTCTTCAGCCAGACGCAGCCGAATGACGCCGCCTATGTCGTCAGCCGCGACGGCGCGGTTATCTATGCCATGCGCGGTGGAAAGACCGTCGATCCGGCGCAGATTGAAACGATTTCCGCCGCCGCCGCGCCGATCGTCGCCGCGCTGCGCCGGCAGGAGGCCGCCGGTTCGGGCGCCAGCGCCCGGGTCGCTGACGGGACGAATCTCTCCGAGCCTCTGGTCAATTCGGCCCTGGTGATGGTCGGCGGCCAGCCGCGGCTGGTCGCGGCCGGTCTCGTTCAGCCGGACGTCGGCCAGGTCATGCCCCTGTCGCGCCGGTCATCAATCGTCGTGATTTCGCGGCCGCTGGACGCCGGCTTCCTGCGCGATTTGCAGGGCATGTTCCTGCTGAGGGACCTGCGAGCGGTAGTCGGGCGCGACGCGGCTGATCCGGGCCGTGGGCATGCACCGCTCGTGGATGTCGACGGACGTTCAATCGGTGTTCTCGAGTGGAGCCCGCCTCAACCCGGCCAGGCTCTGCTCGGCCTGGTGTTGCCCAGGACGCTGGCCTTGATCACGCTGCTTGCCGTGGTTGGTGTCCGGCTCTTCCTCAATGCGCGCCGCGCCCGGGAGGAACTTATCGCCAGCGAGGCTCAGGCCACGCACCTTGCCTATCACGACGCCCTGACAGGGCTTCCAAACCGTTCTCTGCTGCAGGACCGATTGGGCCACGCCCTGGATCTGCACCGCCGGTCCGGACGCAGCTTCGCGGTCCTGTGCATCGACCTCGACCGGTTCAAAGAGGTGAATGACACCTTCGGGCACCAGGCCGGAGACGAATTGATCCGCACGGTCTCCCACATCTTCGCCACCACCTGCCGCCAGGTCGACACCCTGGCGCGCCTGGGCGGCGACGAGTTCGCCATCGTGCAGGAAGGCGCGGACGCCACGGCCGCCGCCGGGCTGGCGGAACGACTGATCGCGGCCTTGCGCGGCCCGGTCTCCCTCTCGGTCGGCAATGTGTTCGTGGGCTGCAGCGTGGGCGTTACGATCATCTCGCGTGGGGCGGCCGATGCTCAGGAGTGCCTGCGTCAAGCGGACCTTGCCCTCTATCGCGCCAAGGCGGCGGGGAGGGGCCAGGCAGCCTTCTTCGAGGAGGAAATGGACGCCTCCATGCGTTACCGGCGCGAATTGCAGGCCGACCTGCGTCAGGCGATCGAGAACGAGGATCTGGAACTGCACTACCAGCCGCAGGTCAACGGACGCGGCAAGATCGTGGGTGTTGAAGCCTTGCTGCGCTGGACCCATCCGGAACGGGGCAAGGTTCCGCCGTCGGTTTTCGTTCCCCTGGCGGAGGAAAGCGGGCTGATCGACCCGCTCGGGATGTTCTGCCTTCGTCAGGCGTTCATCGACAGTGTGCGTTGGCCGAACCTGCGCATCGCGGTGAACGTTTCCGCGGCCCAGCTGCGCATGAAGGATTTTCCGTCACGCCTCGCGGACCTTGTGACCGCCACCTGCGTTTCCCCCTCCCGATTCGAACTCGAAATCACGGAAGGCTTGCTGCTGGGGGACGATCCCCAGACCCATGACGCCTTGAAGCGAATCCGCGCCATGGGTTTCCAGATCGCTCTGGATGATTTCGGAACGGGCTATTCAAGCCTCAGCTACCTGCAGCGTTATCCGATCGATAAGATCAAGATCGATCGCAGCTTCATCACGAACCTGGGCGTCGACATGGAAGCCGAAGCCGTGGTTTCCGCCATCGTGCGGCTGGCCCGGGCGCTGGGACTGGCGGTCATCGCCGAAGGCGTCGAGACCGAGGCGCAGCGCGAGCACCTGGCCATGGCGGGGTGCGGCGACATCCAGGGCTACCTCGTGGGCCGCCCGGCGCCACCTTCGGATATCGGAGATCTGCTGAGCCAGGTGCGGGCTGACGCTCATCATGAGGCGACTTCGCACTGATTTTCTCTGATCTTGCTTCAGATCAAAGATGACGCCGTCGTCACTTTTAAGGTGAGGCCTGCTGCGCCGGCATGGCGGCGCGTGAGCGGCGAGGTCGGGTCATGCGCCCGCAATTGCGCCAGGGCCGAATGGAAGGGGCGCCGACCGGCGCTATTCCGGCCATGGCGCCGCCGCCCGACGTCAAGCGGGGTCGATGGCCAAAATCACCTACATCGAACACGGCGGCGCGGAACATAGCGTCGAGGTCGCGACCGGGCTTTCCGTCATGGATGGCGCCAAGCGGCACACCATCCCCGGGATTGAAGGCGATTGCGGCGGCGCCTGCGCCTGCGCGACCTGCCACGTCTATGTGGATGAAGCCTGGGCCGACCGCGTGGCCCCCATTGAAGAGCTGGAACAGGCGATGCTGGACTTCGCCTTCGACGTCAAACCGACGAGCCGGCTCGCCTGCCAGATCAAGGTGGACGACAGCCTCGACGGACTCGTCGTGCGCACGCCAGCCCGCCAGTACTGAAATTCAGCCTCAGGGGAGGACATCATGAGCCTGACCGACGACAAACGCCCCGATAGCCAAGCCAAGGACCGCAAGGACTGGCGCGTCCAGATGAATCCGGACGACCTGTACAAGAACCCGATGGATATCGCGTGGACGTTCCGATACGCGATGAGTGAGGACAAGGTCGAAGACCTCTACAAGCGGGCCAAGCAGAACCAGTGGGACTCCGATGAGTACCTGCCGTGGGATACGCCAGTCGATCCGTCCAAGCCGATGATCAACAACGAAGCCGACATGTATCACCGCATGCCGTTCTTCAAGAAGCTGTCTAAATCGCAGCAGGAAACCTTCACGGCCCACAATACCGCTCAGCTGCTGTCGCAATTCCTGCACGGCGAGCAGGGCGCCCTGATGACCGCGGCCTGCGTGACCCACTCCGTGCCGGACGCCACCGCCAAGCTCTATGCGGCGACCCAGACCATGGACGAGGCGCGTCACGTGGAGGTCTATGCCAAGTACTGCGACAAGGTCGCGATCATCTATCCGATGAATCTGTGGCTGAAGGCGCTGATCGACGCGACGCTGAAATCGGACCGGTACGAGAAGGTCATGATCGGCATGAACATGATCGTCGAGGGCCTGGCGCTCGGCGCCTTCAACAACATGTACCGCACCACCCAGTGCGAGCTGCTCAAGAAGCTGACTTTCAACGTGATGCGCGATGAGAGCCGGCACGTTTCGTTCGGGCACGCCTACCTCGGCCCCGTGATCGCCAAGCTGCACCCTGACGAGGTCGAGGACCTGGCCGAATTCGCGTTCGGGGCGGTCAGCATCCTGGCCACCAGCGGCGGCACGACGGGCCCCAGCCTGGACCGGGTCGATCCCGGCTTCCTGCCGGTGCTGGAGAACAGCGGCATCGATCCGACGGACTTCTTCAAGGGCCTGAAGGAAGCCCATGACGAGGGCATCGACCAGATCATGCCGCCCGGACAGATCCACTCGGTGAAAGACCTGATGCTGCCGGCTCTGGCGCGGGTCGGCCTGCTGACTCCGACGGTGCGCAAGAAGTACGAGGAGCTGGGCATCCCGCTGTCCACGGACCCGCGCATTCTCGAGGCCATGGAGGGCGGTCACCCCGTGACCGCTTAAGGGGACGTCTATTGTCCGAGGAGAATGCAACGGACGTGACCACCGCGGCCGACGAATCGCAGGACGGTTTCCATCGAACCGTCCTGCAGGGCCTGCCGGAAGCCGTGGTGGTCACGACCTCCGACGGGCACATCACGTTCGCCAATCAGGCGGCGCTGAAGCTGTTCGGATATGAGGAAGCCGAGCTGATCGGCGAGCCGATCACCCTTCTGGCGCCGCCGGAGCCAGGGCGGCGCGCCGACCTGGTGACCTGGCTGGCGCGGTGGGCTGCCGCCCCAGACCCCGAACAGTCGCGCTACCTGGATATCGCCGCCCTGCGCAAGGATGGCCACGCCCTGGTGGTGCAGGTCCGCGTGCGGTCCGGAATGGTCGGTGACGGAGCGCGGTATTTCGTGACGGTGCGAGATGACACGGCCCGGCGCCATGCGGAACTGGTCCTCAAGGACGAGAACCTGAGAGCCGCGCGCATTCTGCTGCTGGCGGAAGACGCGATCATCAACGCCGATGGCCTGCAGACCATCACCTTCTTCAACAATGCCGCAGAGCGGATGTTTGGGTATTCGGCGGAAGAGGCGATCGGGCGGCCCCTGACACTGCTGATGCCGCAGGCGGTCCGTAGCCTCCACCCGGCGCTGGTCAGCGCTTTCTCCCGCTCGCGCCATGCCTCCCGGATGATGAGCGAACGGGCGGCGGTGCAGGGCCAGAGGCGCAACGGCGAGGTCTTTCCCATTGAAGCGACGATCACGCAGGTCCGGGCCGGGGGGGCGATCACCTACAGCGCGCAAGTACGAGACGTCTCGGAACGCAACCGCATGCAGGATCTGCTGCGCCAGCGCGAGCATCAGACGCGGGCGGTCTTCGACCATGCCAGCTCCGCGATGGCCCTGCTGACGCCGAAGGGCGAGGTGCTGGAGATCAATCAGGCGGCGCAGGCCCTGGCGCGGGCCGGGCAGACCGCGATCGGCGCGAAGCTCTGGGACGTGGACTGGATTCCCGGCCAAGCGGACATGGCCCAGGCCACGGCCGCCCTGCGGGAGGCCGTGGAAAGCGCGGCGGGCGGGGCGGCGCAGGCGTTCGAGGCGGCCTTGCCCGCGGGCGCTGTCCTGCGGGTGAGTCTGACCCCGATTTCCGATGCGGGGGGCGGGGTAGAATTTATCCTCGCCGAGGCGCGCCAGGCGGCGCCTTGAGCGCCGTATCAGACCTGGCGCCGGCTGCAGGGCTCGAACCCGCGACCTTCGCTTTACAAAAGCGCTGCTCTACCAACTGAGCTAAGCCGGCGACGGATTGCGCTCATACGCTTATGCGGCGGCCCGCGCCAGACCGGCGACGCCGCCTTGCGGATCATCGCGCAGCTTGCCGGCGATGGAGGCGATGATGACACCGGTCGCGACGAGGCCGATGAGGATCGTGCAGACGGCGTTGATCTCCGGCGAGACCCCCAGCCGCACCTGGCTGTAGATGCGCATGGGCAGGGTGGTCGAGCCCGGCCCGGCGACGAAGCTGGAGGTGACGAGGTCATCCAGGGAGAGGGTGAGGGCCAGCATCCAGCCGGCGGCGACGGCGGGGGCGATGTTGGGCAAGGTCACCTCGAAGAACATCCGCCAGGGCGGGCAACCGAGGTCCTGGGCGGCCTCTTCCAGCGACTTGTCGAAGCTGATCAGCCGCGACTGCACGACCACGGTCACGTAGCAGAGGGTGAAGGTGGTGTGGGCGATGAGCAGGGTCCAGAAGCCGCGCTGCATGCCGATGGCGACGAAGAGGAGGAGCATGGAAAGGCCCATGATCACCTCCGGCATGACGAGGGGGGCGTAGGTCATCCCCGAGAAGAGGAGGCGGCCCCGGAAGCGTCCGCCGCGCACCAGACCGATGGCGGCGAGGGTGCCCAGGATGGTGGCGAGGGTGGCGGAGACGACGCCGAGACGGATGGTCATCCAGGCCGCGTCCAGCATCTGTTGATCCTTCAGGAGGGCGGCGTACCAGCGGAAGGAAAATCCGCTCCACACCGTGACCAGACGCCCGGCGTTGAAGGAGTAGGCCACCAGGAGAACGATCGGCAGGTAGAGGAAGGCCAGGCCGAAGGTGACCGAGACCATATTGAACCAGGAGGCGCCCTTCCTCATCGCGCGCCCTCCAAGGCCTTTGCCTGCTGGTTCTGGTAGAAAACGATGGGCACGACGAGGGTGATGAGGAGGATCATCGCCACGGCGGAGGCGGCGGGCCAATCACGGTTGGCGAAGAACTCCGTCCAGATGGTCTTGCCGATCATCACGGTGCCGGGGCCGCCGAGAAGATCCGGGATCACGAACTCACCGACGATGGGGATGAAGCAAAGCAAAGACCCCGCCGCCACGCCCGGCAGGGAGAGCGGGAAGGTGACCTGCCAGAAGGTTCGCCAGGGGGGCGATCCGAGATCGGCGGCGGCTTCCAGGAGGGTCTCGTCCTGCTGCTCGAGGGCCGCATAGAGGGGCAGCACCATGAAGGGCAGGTAGGAGTAGACGAGGCCGAGATAGACGCCGGATGGAGTGTTTAGGATGTTGATGGGGCCGAGGCCGAAGAGGTGCAGGAAGGCGTTCAGCATGCCCTCCGGCTTGAGGATGCCGATCCAGGCGTAGACCCGGATGAGGAAGCTCGTCCAGAACGGCAGGATCACCGCCATGAGCAGGAGGTTGCGGCTGGCCGGCTTCGAACGGGCCATGCCGTAGGCCATGGGGTAGCCGACCAGCAGCAGCATCACCGTGGCGAAGAAGGCGATCTTCAAGGACGAGAGGTATGACGCCAGGTAGAGGGTGTCGTGGGTGAGCCGGATATAGGTGTCCGCGTTGAGGTCCCCCAAGAAGGCGGTGAGGCCTTCCAGCCCCTTGGCCCAGTCGATCTTCGGCGCATAGGGCGGGATGGCCAGGACCGTGTGCGAGAGGCTGAGCTTGAAGACCAGCACGAAGGGATAGAGGAAGAAGACGATCAGCCAGGCATAGGGCGGCACGGCGGCCAGCCAGGCGCGAAGGCCGCCCTTCTTCTGGGCAGGAGAGGGGGCAGCGGCCTCGGTCACGAGGTCAGCACCACGCCGCTGTCGGGCTGGAAGGTAACATAGACCTTATCGTCCCAGCCGATGGGACGATCTACGACGCGGGAGGCGTTGGCTCTCGCCACGCGGATAACCTTCTCGCCCGGCAATTCGACGAAATAGTTGGTCCAGTCGCCGCTATAGCCGATGTCCCAGATCTCGCCTGCGAGGGTGTTGGGCGTCCCCGGCGGCGGCGGTTCGAGGGAGATCGTCATCTTTTCGGGGCGAACGGCGAGCCAGACCGTGTCGCCAGCCTGGTGCGCGTCATCATCCCAGACCTGGAAGCCGGAGGGGCATTCGGGGGTGATCAGGCCGACGATGGGCGGCTCGCCCTCGGTGACCTTGGCCTCGAACATGTTCACGTCGCCCAGGAATTCGGCCACGTAGCGGCAGGCGGGGGCCTCGTACATCACCTCCGGCCGGGCGACCTGGACGATCTCGCCGAGGTTCATGACGGCGATGCGGTCGGCCATGGTCATGGCCTCTTCCTGGTCGTGCGTGACGGTCAGAAAGGTCATGCCGAGCTCGGCCTGCAGGTCCATCAGCTCGAACTGAGTCTCTTCGCGCAGCTTCTTGTCGAGGGCCCCGAGGGGCTCGTCGAGGAGCAGGGTCTTGGGCTTCTTGGCGATGGAGCGGGCCAGGGCGACGCGCTGTTTCTAGCCGCCGGAAAGCTGGTGAGGGCGGCGGTCGGCGAACTTCTCCAGCTTCACGAGGGTGAGCATCTCGTCGATGCGGTCCTTGCGGGCGGCCTTGGCCATGCCCTCCTGGCGCAGGCCGAACTCGATATTCTGGGCCACCGTGAGGTGCGGGAAGAGGGCGTAGGACTGGAACATCATGTTGACGGGCCGCAGGTGCGGCGGCACCCCGGCCAGATCCTCGCCGCCCAACAGGATGCGGCCCTCATCGGGCGTTTCGAAACCCGCAAGCATGCGCATCAGGGTGGACTTGCCACAGCCCGACGGGCCGAGGAGGGCAAAGAACTCCCGCTCATAGATGTCGAGGGTGACCTTGTTCACCGCCGCGTGGCCGCCGAAGCGCTTGGTGACCCCCTCGAAGCGGACGAGGGGCTTGGCGTCGGGGTCGTTCCAGGGCGCGAACGTCGAGCGGACGGCGCCGACGTTCAACCGCTTGCCGGACCCGGCGCCGCGGGCCGCCGGAGCGCGCCCGCCGGACGTGGGAGCGTCACTCATTGGCCAGTCGTCACCTTCGTCCACTGGCGATTGATCTCGCGCAGCAGTTCCTGGCTCTTCGGCTTGACCACGAAGAGGCCGGCGAAGATGGCGGGTGTCGGATAGACGTTCGGGTCATCGCGCACCTCCGGGTCCAGCTTCGGCGTCGCGGCCGAATTGGCGTTGGCGTAGTGCAGGTAGTTGGAGGCCCGGGCGATGACGTCGGGGCGCAGCATGTAGTTGATGAACTTCAGGGCCGCGTCCGGATGTGGGGCGTCCTTCGGGATCACGAAGCTGTCGAACCAGACCTGGCTGCCTTCCTTGGGCACGACATAGGCGAGCTGGACGCCGTTCTTGGCCTCCTCGGCGCGGTCGGCGGCCTGCAGGACATCGCCGGAATAGCCGATGGCGATGCAGATATCGCCGTTGGCGAGGGCGTCGATGTATTCGGAATTGGAGAACTTGCGGATGTAGGGGCGCAGCCGCATCAAAAGGTCGGTGGCGGCCTGGTAGTCGGCCGGATTGGTCGAGTTCGGATCCTTGCCCATGGAGCGCATGACGGCGCCGTACATGTCCTGGGCGTCGGAGAGGAAATAGACGCCGCAATCCTTCAGGCGGGCGAGGTTCTCCGGCTTGAAGACCACATCCCAGCTGTCGATGTTGACCCCGGGCAGGGCCCTGGCGACGGCGGCGCGGTTATAGCCGATGCCGACGGTGCCCCACATGTAGGGGACGGCGTATTTCGCCCCCGGATCGAAGGGATCCATGTAGGTCATGATCTGTGGCCACAGATTGCCGAAGTTCGAGAGCTGGTTGCGGTCAAGCGGCTGCAGGGCTTCGGCCATGATCAGGCGGGGCACGTACTGGTTGGACGGGACGACGATGTCGTAGCCGGTGCCGCCCGTCAGCACCTTGGTCTCGAGGATCTCCGGAGAATCGAAGGTGTCATAGACGACCTTGATGCCGGTCTCCTTGGTGAAGTCGTCGAGGATCGACTGCTCGATGTAGTCCGACCAGTTGTAGATATGGATTTCAGTCGAGGGCGTTGCGGGCGTCGCCGCTGGCTTGGGGCCGCAGCCCAGGAGCCCCATCATACCCGCCGCTAGCGCCACCATCAGGCCGCGCCGGACCATCCCCTTGATGCCCATCGCCATCTCTCCCTCGAACTCCCTGCCGGGAACTTTAAGAGAGGGTGACGCGCGGGTTAAGCTGCAAATCGGTGTTTTCGGTACGATTGGCCAAGAAGGCGCGGAAGCCCCGCATGTCCGGCGGCTTGGCTATGCTGCCCGTTCGCGCCTATATCCCCGGCCTTCGAAAGGTAGTCTCCCTCCCATGGCCCGCATCCTGATCACCTCGGCCCTGCCGTACATCAACGGCGTCAAGCACCTGGGAAACCTTGCGGGCTCAATGCTGCCGGCGGATGTGTATGCGCGGTTCAAGCGGTCGCAGGGCCACGAGACCCTTTATATCTGCGCGACGGACGAGCACGGAACACCGGCCGAGCTGGCCGCCGCCGCCGAGGGCATGGACGTGCGCGCCTATTGCGACCAGGAGCACGAGCAGCAGCGGCGCAACGCCGCCGGGTTCGGCATGTCGTGGGACTATTTCGGGCGTTCGTCCTCGCCCCAGAACGCGGCCCTGACCCAGCATTTCGCCAATGTCCTGGAGGACAACGGGTTCATCGAGGAACGCGTCGACAAGATGGTGTTCTCCATCGACGACAACCGCTTCCTGCCCGACCGCTACATCGAGGGCATCTGCCCGCACTGCGACTTTCCGAAGGCGCGGGGGGATCAGTGCGACAACTGCGGAAACCTGCTGGATCCAGTGGAGCTGAAGGAACCCTATTCGGTGATCTCCGGCTCGCGGAACCTGGAGGTGCGGGACACCAGCCACCTCTATCTGCAGCAGACCAAGCTGGCGGAGAAGATCCGGGCCTGGATCGACGCCAATCCCAGCCTCGACGGCCTGGCCCGCGCCATTGCCTTCAAGCACCTGGATGAGGGGCTGATCGACCGCGGGATCACGCGCGACCTCTCCTGGGGCGTGCCGGTGAAGCGGGGCGGGCAGCCGCGCACGGGCTTTGAAAACAAGGTGTTCTACGTCTGGTTCGACGCGCCGATCGAATACATCGGCGCCTCCCAGGAATGGGCCGACGCGACGGGCGGCGACTGGGAACGCTGGTGGCGCGAGGACAAGGGAGCCTCCGACGTCCGCTACGTGGAGTTCATGGGCAAGGACAATGTGGCGTTCCACACCACGAGCTTCCCGGCGACGATCATTGGCTCGGGCGAGCCGTGGAAGCGGGTGGATACGCTGAAGGCGTTCAACTGGCTGAACTGGTACGGCGGCAAGTTCTCCACCTCGAACAAGCGCGGGGTGTTCATGGACACGGCGCTGGAAATCCTGCCGCCAGACTACTGGCGCTGGTACCTGACGGCGCAGAGCCCGGAGCATTCGGACTCAAGCTTCACCTGGGAGACCTTCCAGACCACGATCAATTCCGACCTGGCCAATGTGCTGGGCAACTTCGTGAACCGGATCCTGAAATTCGCGGAGACGCGGTTCGAGGGGAAGGTGCCGGCCGGCGGTGAGGCGGGCGAGACGGAGTTGAAGCTGTACGCGGCTCTGGACGAAAAGCTGGCGGAACTGACGGCCCAGATGGAAGCCATCGAGGTGCGTAAGTCAGCCCAGGCGCTGCGGGCCATCTGGGTGCTGGGCAACGAGTACCTGCAGGAAGCCGCGCCCTGGACGGCGATCAAGACCGATGAGGCGCGCGCGGCGGTGATCGTGCGCACGGCCCTCAATCTGGTCGCCCTGATCGCGCGAATCTCGGCGCCGGTGATCCCGTTCACGGCCCAGAAGATCGCCGAAGCCATGGGCGAGGCCTGGCCGCCGCTCTGGCCGGCGGGGGGCACGGCCGCGGAGCTGTCACGGCTGGAAGCCGGGCGCGCCTTCACCGTTCCAGACGTGCTGTTCAAGAAGATCGAGGACGCCGACGTTTCCGAATGGGCCGCCCGCTTTGCCGGACTGCCAGCTTAGTTGCCGCGCCTGAAGCTTGGGCGCGGCGCCTTGTGTTAGGTAGGTGACTCCTCCAGATAAGGCCCTTCATGCCTGACCTCATTATTCCCGGGATTTCGGCCGCGGCGATCGCGGCGTTTTTCCAAGTCATTCTCATCGACCTGACCCTGGCCGGGGACAATGCCGTGGCCGTCGGGCTGGCGGCGGCGGGCCTTCCCGCCAAGCAGCGGCGGCAGGCGATCGTGCTCGGCATGGCCGCGGCGGTGGTGATGCTGATCTGCTTCGCCCTGGTGGCGACGCAGCTGCTGAAGGTCGTCGGACTGTTGTTCGCCGGCGGGATCCTGCTGCTCTACGTCTGCTGGAAGATGTGGAAGGACCTGCGCGATGCGGGGCACCACGACAAGGCGGTGGGCGAAGTGGCCCTGGAAGACGCGACCGGTGTCTCGGTGACGGGCGGCGACACCCATGGCGAGGCCGGGGCCGCGGCGGACGCCAAGCCGAAGTCGCTGCGCCAGGCCCTGATCCAGATCCTTCTGGCCGACATCTCGATGTCGCTGGACAACGTCCTGGCCGTGGCCGGGGCGGCCCGGGAACATCCCGTGGTTCTGGTCTTCGGGCTCGGCCTTTCCATTACGGCGACGGCGATCGCCGCGACCTGGATCGCCAAGCTGCTGCATAAGCTGCCGTGGCTGGGCTATGTGGGCCTGGTGCTGGTGTTCTATGTGGCGCTCAGCATGATGTGGCACGGCCACCAGGACGTGGTGCGCCAGATGGGCTGGACGGCGACCTACAATGCGGCGGCGCCGAGCTTCATGGACATCCCGGCCGCGGCGCCGGGCTCCCACGGCTAGACCCTTTTTCTAGACCTTGCGGCTCGCGGCATAGAGGGCCACCGCAGCCGCCGCCGAGACGTTGAGGCTCTCGAACCCGCCGGGCATCGGGATCTTGGCAAGCACATCGCAATGCTCTGCCACCAGGCGGCGGATGCCTTCGCCCTCGGACCCCAGGACAAGCACGGTGGGCGAGCCATCGAGGGCCTGGTCGAGATCAAGATCGGCATGGCCAGAGAGGCCGACCGCGCGCCAGCCCGCGTCTGCGAGGGTCTCAAGGGCGCGCGAGAGATTGGTGGCGCGGCACACCGGGATGGCGTCGGCGGCGCCGGCGGCGGCCTTGGCCAGGGCGCCGGAGAGGGCAGGGGCGTGCCGGTCCTGCATGATCACGCCCCGGACCCCAAAGGCAGCGGCGGAGCGCAGGATGGCGCCGACGTTCTGCGGATCAGTGACCTGGTCGAGCATCAGGAGGACGCCGTGGGGGGACTTGGCGAGGTCGCGGACGTCGACGCCAGGCGGGGCGGCGATGTCGAGAGCGATTCCCTGATGCACGGCGCCGGCCGGCAGTTTCTGGGCGATGGCCTGGTTGTCGACAATCTCGCCGCGCAGCCGGTTGCCGAAGCGCTCGGTGAGGGCCTTGGCGCGTTCCGGCGTGACCCACAGATGGTGCGGCGATCCCCGTCCCTTGTTGGCCAGGGCGGCGAGGGCGGCGTGCCATCCCCAGATCAGTTCGCCAGCCGGAGAAAAGCCGCGTCCGCCACCGCCTCCGGAGCGTCTTTGAGCGGTCCGTTTTGACGCGGCTCGGCGGTCGTTGCCTTGGCGAGATGACGACACTATAAGACGCGCTCCGATTTGGGGCCTTGATGTGAAGGCCTTCGAAATCCGGCCGTGAACGAGGCTTCTAGCATCGCCATGGACAGGGTCTCGAAGCTTTTCATCGGGCCTTGGACGCGCGCTTGGGGGAATGTCCCGAGTGGCAAAGGGGGCGGACTGTAAATCCGCTGCTGTAATGGCTTCGTAGGTTCGAGTCCTACTTCCCCCACCACGCCGTGTCCGAGGTCAGAGACTCCAAGCCAACAGGGAGATATTTGGCGCGCCCGCGCCCTGAAGACGGAACGATCCGGCTCCAGCGCGGGTATAGCACAATGGTAGTGCAGCAGCCTTCCAAGCTGAGGATGCGGGTTCGATTCCCGCTACCCGCTCCAGATTTCCCGGCAACCCCTTTAACCCCCGTCCGCCAAAGGTAAGATCCATGGGCAAGGAAAAATTCGAGCGTAATAAGCCGCACTGCAACATCGGCACGATTGGTCACGTTGACCACGGCAAGACGACGCTGACGGCGGCGATCACGATGACGCTGGCGAAATCCGGTGGCGCGACGGCGAAGAAGTACGACGAGATCGACGCTGCGCCGGAAGAGAAGGCGCGTGGGATCACGATCAACACGGCGCACGTGGAATACGAGACGGCGAACCGTCACTACGCGCACGTCGACTGCCCTGGGCACGCCGACTACGTGAAGAACATGATCACCGGCGCGGCCCAGATGGACGGGGCGATCCTGGTGGTGTCGGCGGGCGACGGCCCGATGCCGCAGACCCGTGAACACATTCTTCTGGCGCGCCAGTCGGGCGTTCCGGCCCTGGTGGTTTACCTGAACAAGGTGGACCAGGTGGATGACCCGGAACTGCTGGAACTGGTGGAGATGGAAGTTCGCGAGCTTCTCTCCGGCTACGAATATCCGGGCGACGACATTCCGATCATCAAGGGCTCGGCCCTGGCGGCGGTTGAAGGCCGTGATCCGGAGATCGGCGAGAACTCGATCCTGGAACTGATGGCGGCGGTGGACAGCTACATCCCGCAGCCGGAACGGGCGATCGACAAGCCGTTCATGATGGGCGTTGAAGACGTGTTCTCGATCTCGGGCCGCGGCACCGTGGTCACCGGCCGGATCGACCAGGGCGTCGTGAAGGTGGGCGAGGAAGTGGAGATCGTGGGTCTGCGCGATACGCAGAAGACGACCTGCACGGGCGTGGAAATGTTCCGCAAGCTGCTGGACCAAGGCCAGGCGGGCGACAACGTGGGCGTGCTGCTGCGCGGCACCAAGCGTGAAGACGTCGAGCGCGGCCAGGTGCTGTGCAAGCCCGGCTCGATCACGCCGCACACCAAGTTCCAGGCCGAGGTCTACATCCTGACCAAGGAAGAAGGCGGGCGTCACACCCCGTTCTTCACCAACTACCGCCCGCAGTTCTACTTCCGGACCACCGACGTGACGGGGATCGTGAAGCTGAAGGAAGGCGTGGAGATGGTCATGCCGGGCGACAACGTGGAACTGGACATCGAGCTGATCACCCCGATCGCCATGGACCAGGGCCTGCGCTTCACCATCCGTGAAGGCGGCCGCACCGTCGGCTCAGGCGTCGTCGCCAAGATCGTCCAGTAGGACGACAGGCTTCGCTGCAAGAATGGAAGGGCCGCCGGGACATCCCCGGCGGCCCTTCTGCTTTTGGGGCGGCGATTGCGTGCGAAGCTTCCCCAAGGTTCTCTGGGGAGAGCGCATGAAGATCGCGGGCTTCATCCTGGCCGCATCCTGCGCGCCGCCGCGACGGGCGCGCAGGCGCAGGAGCTGCGTCCTCCTGCGCCCACCAGGCCAACAGGAAGCGGAACTTGCTCAGAGCGACGCGAACTATACCGCCGCGATCCGCACCCTGAACATGACTTCGATTTAAAGTGTTCCGGCCCGGTAGGGCGCCTAGTCTCGCCCCACCTTGAGGGAGACAGGGCCATGTTGAAACCTCTGCGTATGCTCGTTGCCGTGGGCGCCGCGGCCTTGGGTTCACTAGCGTTGAGCCCCGGCGCCGCCGGGGCCGCCACAATCCTGCGGATCGACCAAGCGGCGGTGCGGGTGACGGTGATCCCGGAAAACCGAACGGACCTGGACGTCAAGCTGGTCACCGCCAACCGTGGCCTGCCGCTGTGGATCGACACCAGTGGCGACGAGGTGCGGGTGAGGGGCAACCTGGACTGGGGCGCCCATTGTGGGCCAGACGACAACCTGATTTTTCTTTGGGGGTTCGCGCCGGTGCCGGTGCGCGACCTGCCGCGCCTCGTGGTGCGCGCGCCCCGGGACGCAAGAGTGATCGCCGGGGGCATTGTCTTCGGCGACATCGGCCGCACTCACAGCCTGGCCCTCAGCGCCACGGGATGCGGGACGTGGACGGTGGGGGAGGTGGAAACCTCCTTCAACCTGCGCCAGACCGGATCAGGGACGGTGCGGGCGTCCAATGCAGCGTCTCTTCTTCTGAGCATGACCGGATCGGGTGACCTCTTCATGGGCCGGGTTAGCGGCAAGATGGACCTGCAGCTTGTCGGTTCCGGCGACGTGAAGGCCGCGAGCGCCGGCAGCCTGGACTGCAGACTCACCGGGTCTGGCGATGTGCGGGTGGACGACATCGGCGGCGCCACGGAGGTCCTGATCGCCGGCTCCGGCGATGTCTGGCTGGGCCGGGTGAGGGGACCGATGCGGGCCGAGATCACCGGTTCGGGCGACATTCGCGCAGCGAGCGGCGAGGTGACCGTGCTGGATGCGCGCATCAAAGGCTCGGGCGACTTCAGCTTCCGCGGAACAGCTGAAAGCCTGAACGCCGAGATTTACGGTCCGGGCGACATCTATGTCGCGAGGGTTACCGGCCGGGTGAGCCAGACCGTGCGCGGTCCGGGTGACGTGCACGTTGGGACCTGACGCATCTCGCGTTGACGCCGGAGGGCTTTGCGAGTATCCACCGCGCTCTTTTCGAGGCCAGGATTCTTGGCGGCCCCGATAAACCGGAAGTCCCCCTCACGGACATCCAGACGCGCCGGAGGGGCCTTAGAGGCCTTGCGGCGCCGTTTCGTGTTTATCGGACCCATTGAATTCGAGGCCGCGAAGCATTGTTTGGAACCCCTGAGGCGCCCCGGCCAAACGGCACACGCCTCCATGAAGTGAGACTAGATGCCGACAGTCAACCAACTGATCCGCAAGCCGCGCCGCGACAAGCCGGTGCGCAACAAGGTTCCGGCCCTGAAGGGCTGCCCGCAACGCCGGGGCGTCTGCACCCGGGTCTATACGACGACCCCGAAGAAGCCGAACTCGGCTCTGCGGAAGGTGGCCAAGGTCCGTCTGACCTCGGGCATCGAAGCGGTGTGCTACATCCCGGGCGAAGGCCATAACCTGCAGGAGCACTCGGTGGTGCTGATCCGCGGGGGCCGCGTGAAGGACCTTCCGGGCGTGCGCTACCACATCCTGCGTGGCGTGCTCGACACCCAAGGCGTCAAGGACCGCAAGCAGCGCCGTTCGCTCTACGGCGCCAAGCGTCCGAAGTAAGGAATAGAAGAGAATGTCACGCCGCCGCCGCGCCGAGAAACGCGATGTCCTGCCGGACCCGAAGTTCGGAGACCTGACCGTCACGAAGTTCATGAACTACGTCATGTACGAGGGCAAAAAAGCCGTCGCCGAAAGCATCATGTACGGTGCTTTCGACATCCTGGAGGCCAAGCGCCGCGACCAGGGCCCGATCGAAACCTTCCATTCCGCGCTGGATAACGTGGCGCCGCAGGTGGAAGTGCGCTCCCGCCGGGTCGGCGGCGCGACCTATCAGGTGCCCACCGAAGTGCGCCCGGACCGCCGCAAGGCCCTGGCCATCCGCTGGCTGGTCGCCGCCGCGCGCAAGCGTGGTGAAAACACCATGACCGAAAAGCTGGCCGGCGAACTTCTCGACGCTTCCAACAACCGCGGCGCCGCCGTGAAGAAGCGCGAAGACACCCACAAGATGGCCGAAGCCAACCGCGCCTTCTCGCACTATCGCTGGTAGACCCTATCTAGGCCTTCCAGAACACATCCCTTTCGGACGCGGGCGGTTTGAGCTAAACCGCCCGCGCCTTCGTTAGGACCCCTTTTTCGGACCTCGCACCCGAGCAGAACGATGCCCCGCACGCACAAGATCGAAGACTACCGTAACTTCGGAATCATGGCCCACATCGATGCGGGCAAGACGACGACGACGGAACGGATTCTCTACTACACCGGCAAGAGCCATAAGATCGGCGAAGTGCATGATGGCGCGGCCACCATGGACTGGATGGAGCAGGAGCAGGAGCGTGGCATCACGATCACCTCCGCGGCCACCACCGCCATCTGGAACGGCAAGCGCCTGAACATCATCGACACCCCCGGGCACGTGGACTTCACGATCGAAGTCGAACGCTCCCTGCGCGTGCTCGACGGCGCCGTGGCTGTGCTGGACGGCAACCAAGGCGTCGAACCCCAGACCGAGACCGTCTGGCGCCAAGCCGACCGCTACAACGTTCCGCGCATCGTGTTCGTCAACAAGATGGACAAGATCGGCGCCGACTTTAACAAGTGCGTCGAGAGCATCCGCGACCGCCTGGGCGCCAAGGCCGTGCCGATCCAAATCCCGATCGGGGCCGAAGCCTCGCTGAAGGGCATCGTCGACCTCGTCCGCATGAAGGCGGTGGTCTGGGACTCCGAAGGTCTCGGCGCCAACTATCACGACGAAGACATTCCGGCCGACATGAAGGCTGAGTGCGAAGCCGCGCGTCACTTCATGATCGAGAACGCCGTCGAACTCGATGACGAGGCCATGGAAGCCTATCTGGAAGGCAACGAGCCCTCCGTCGACATCATCAAGAAGTGCATCCGGAAGGCCGTTCTGACCGGCGCCTTCTATCCGATCCTCGCGGGCTCGGCCTTCAAGAACAAGGGCGTGCAGCCCCTGCTTGACGCGGTGGTGGACTATCTGCCCTCGCCGCTGGACATCCCGCCGACCAACGGCATCGACTACAAGACCGAAGAAGCCGTGACCCGGAAGGCTTCGGACGACGAGCCGCTGTCCGTGCTGGCGTTCAAGATCATGGACGACCCGTTCGTGGGCTCGCTGACCTTCTGCCGCATCTATTCCGGCAAGCTGGAAACCGGCCTTGGCCTGCTGAACTCGACGCGCGACAAGCGCGAGCGGGTGGGCCGCATGCTGCTCATGCACTCCAACAACCGCGAAGACATCAAGGAAGCCTATGCCGGCGACATCGTCGCTCTGGCCGGCCTGAAGGACACCCGCACCGGGGACACCCTGTGCGACCTGGGCAAGAGCCCGGTGATCCTGGAAAAGATGACCTTCCCGGCCCCGGTGATCGAACAGGCCATCGAACCCAAGTCGAAGGCCGACCAGGAAAAGCTGGGCGTCGCGCTCGGCAAGATGGTCGCCGAAGACCCGTCCTTCACCGTCTATACCGACCCCGAGTCCGGCCAGACCGTGATGAAGGGCATGGGCGAGCTGCACCTGGACATCAAGGTCGACATCCTGCGCCGCACCTACAAGGTGGACGCCAATATCGGCGCCCCGCAGGTGGCCTACCGCGAAACCCTCGGGCGCAAGGCCGAGATCGACTACACCCACAAGAAGCAGACGGGCGGCTCCGGCCAGTTCGCGCGCATCAAGCTGGTGTTCGAACCCAATGAACCGGGCGGCGGCTATCAGTTCGAGAGCAAGATTGTCGGCGGCTCGGTGCCGAAGGAATACATTCCGGGCGTCGAAAAGGGCCTGGAAAGCGCCAAGGAAAACGGCCTGCTGGCCGGCTTCCCGGTCATCGACTTCAAGGCCACCCTGATTGACGGCGCCTACCACGACGTCGACTCCAGCGTGCTCGCCTTCGAAATCGCCGCGCGCGCGGCCTTCCGCGAACTGCGCGAAAAGGGCGGCGCCAAGCTGCTCGAGCCGATCATGAAGGTCGATGTGACGACGCCAGACGAATATATGGGCGACGTGATCGGCGACCTGAACAGCCGCCGTGGCCAGATCCAAGGCACCGAAACCCGCGGCAACGCCCAGGTGGTCTCCGCCATGGTGCCGCTGGCCAACATGTTCGGCTATATCAGCCAGCTGCGGTCCTTCACCTCGGGCCGCGCCAGCTACACGATGCAGTATGACCACTACGAAGAGGTGCCGCGTGCGGTGGCCGACGAAGTGGTCAAGAAGTACTCAGCGTAATCCCCAGAAAACCATAGGATAGACGCCCCGTTTCTGGGGCCCGGAGCTAAGAGAATGGGCAAGGAAAAATTCGAGCGTAATAAGCCGCACTGCAACATCGGCACGATTGGTCACGTTGACCACGGCAAGACGACGCTGACGGCGGCGATCACGATGACGCTGGCGAAATCCGGTGGCGCGACGGCGAAGAAGTACGACGAGATCGACGCTGCGCCGGAAGAGAAGGCGCGTGGGATCACGATCAACACGGCGCACGTGGAATACGAGACGGCGAACCGTCACTACGCGCACGTCGACTGCCCTGGGCACGCCGACTACGTGAAGAACATGATCACCGGCGCGGCCCA
Source organism: Caulobacteraceae bacterium (assembly GCA_046349475.1). Taxonomy (GTDB): domain Bacteria; phylum Pseudomonadota; class Alphaproteobacteria; order Caulobacterales; family Caulobacteraceae; genus Acaudatibacter. Next base: position 294,112 of record JAXMCG010000001.1, read on the forward strand.
GATGGACGGGGCGATCCTGGTGGTGTCGGCGGGCGACGGCCCGATGCCGCAGACCCGTGAACACATTCTTCTGGCGCGCCAGTCGGGCGTTCCGGCCCTGGTGGTTTACCTGAACAAGGTGGACCAGGTGGATGACCCGGAACTGCTGGAACTGGTGGAGATGGAAGTTCGCGAGCTTCTCCGGCTACGAATATCCGGGCGACGACATTCCGATCATCAAGGGCTCGGCCCTGGCGGCGGTTGAAGGTGATCCGGAGATCGGCGAGAACTCGATCCTGGAACTGATGGCGGCGGTGGACAGCTACATCCCGCAGCCGGAACGGGGCGATCGACAAGCCGTTCATGATGGCGTGGAAGATGTTCTCGATCTCGGCCGCGGCACCGTGGTCACCGGCCAGATCGACCAGGGCGTCGTGAAGGTGGCGAGCAGCGGAGATCGGCCAGGTGCTGGATACGCAGAAGACGACCTGCACGGGCGCGGAAATGTTCCGCAAGCTGCTGGACCAAGGCCAGGCGGGCGACAACGTGGGCGTGGCGCCGGCGTTGCACCAAGCGTGAAGACGTCGAGCGCGGCCAGGTGCTGCGCAAGCCTGGCTCGATCACGCTGCACACTCAAGTTCTCCAGGCCGAGGTCTATCCCGACCAAGGAAGAAGGCGGGCGTCACACCCCGTTCTTCACCAACTACCGCCCGCAGTTCTACTTCCGGACCACCGACGTGACGGGGATCGTGAAGCTGAAGGAAGGCGTGGAGATGGTCATGCCGGGCGACAACGTGGAACTGGACATCGAGCTGATCACCCCGATCGCCATGGACCAGGGCCTGCGCTTCACCATCCGTGAAGGCGGCCGCACCGTCGGCTCCGGCGTCGTCGCCAAGATCGTCCAGTAGACGATCCGACACACCGAACGCACTGATGGACAGCCGCCGGGAACCCTCGGCGGCTGTCTTTCTTTTCGGCGCGGAAGATGGCCCACATCCTGGACAAACCGATCTGGGCGGCTCTGACGACCCATCAACGCGCCCTGGATCGCGGAGACGCGCGGGCGCGGGCCTTCGACGCCCGCCATGCCTATTTCGCGGCGGCGCCTGACGCTTCGGACGAGAGCCAGGAAGCCCTGAGCGCCCTCATTCCACCGGGCGGCGCGATCTGGCTATTGGAGACCGGCGCCTGGCCAGCGCCGCAGGGCGCCCGGTACGGCGGGGAGCCGGGGCCGGTCGTACAGATGGTGGCGACCCGCTTCACGCCCAGCGCACCGCATCCCCAGATCGAGCCGCTCAGCGACGCCGACGCCGCAGAAATGACCGAGCTGGTGCGCCTGACCGAGCCCGGGCCATGGTTGGAGCGAACCCATCAACTCAGCCCATTCCTGGGCATCCGCCGGGACGGCCGCCTGGCGGCCATGGCGGGCGAACGGCTGCATCTGGACGGCTATGCCGAGGCGAGCGCGGTCTGCGTGCATCCGGACTGCCAGGGACAGGGGCTGGGCGCGGCCATGACCCGGGCTATCGCCAGCCGCATCGTGGCGCGTGGGGAAACCCCCTTCCTGCATTGCTACGCTGGCAATACAGGGGCGATCGCACTTTACGAGAGGCTCGGCTTCGAACCGCGGCGAACCATGACCCTGACGGTGCTGACCCGATGACGCCCACCGCGGAAGCCGGCCCCTCGGCGGACATGCTTCGGCCTGTCGGGGGCGTGACTCTACATCGCCTTGCACGGGGCGCCCGAGGTGCGCACGATCGGCTCATGACTTGGCGCGCCGCAGGGCTGGTGATTCTCATTCTCGCGGCCGGATCCGGCCTTTCCGCCTGCTCCTCCAAGGAGCGCGCGAGGGCGGAGGCCTGGAGCCTCGAGATCGACCCGACCCCGCAGCTCATCGGCGAGACGGAGCACGGGGAGATCACCGTGACCTGCGATCCCGCCCGTCCGGCCTTCGACGTGGAAGGCGCGGCCTTCGCTTCCAGCCAGCCGGGGACGCCGCAGCCCACCTGGTGGGGGAGGGGGCCTTATAGCCTGGCCTTCGGGACCTACACCCTGCGCGTCGAGAAGCCGGTGGAGCAGAACGGGACCTTCCGGCTGATTTTCGTGGAGGATGGCCGGCCCCTGAGCGCAGCTGACCTGGCGCAAATCCAGGGCGCCGAGGAGATGGTGTTCACTTATCAAGGCGGCGAATGGCGCATCACCACGGCGCCGGATGCTTTGCGGGCGAAATTCGCCCGGGCCTGCGGCAAGTCTAGCGTGGCGGCGCCGGCGGGCCCTTAGGGTTGGGCTCCCCCGTGCCGGGGTCTGTGGTGGTGGCACCGCGCGTGGACCATTTCGCACCCTTGGGCTCGGTGGCCGGACGTGGCGGGCGGCCTTCGCCATCCGGACGCAGGATGTCGTTTTCGCTTTCGCGAGTCTTGCCGGGCGCGGGCATAGGGGCCTCCATTTCGGGACAAGAACGCCCATGGTGCGGCCTTGGCTCCCTTGCCCGCACCGGCGGCGGCTGCTAAACGAGCCGCCCTTGAGGCGATGAGCCGATTGCGCCGGTGGGCTAGCCGCTCCCCGGCGCTTTGTTCATGGTCTTGGGCTGTAGGCGTCTAGGAGTGTAGCTCAGCTGGTAGAGCATCGGTCTCCAAAACCGAGGGCCGGGGGTTCGAGTCCCTCCACTCCTGCCACTATATGAGTACCTGAAGGGCGGATGGCCGCCCAATCTTGAGAGAGTTCATGGCCAAGGACCCCGGCGTCGTTCAGACAGCGATCCGCCCCCGCACCAACTTCAAGGGCGGCGCGGCTGCGCGCGGTGGCGCGCCCACCGTCGACGACAAGCCCGCGAAAAAGCCGTTCAATCCGGTTCAGTTCGCCACAGAGGTGCGCGCCGAAGCCCGGAAGATCACCTGGACGACCTGGAAGGAAACCTGGATCACCTCGGTGATGGTGGGCATCATGGTGGTGATCACCGCCGTGTTTTTCTTCGGCGTCGACGGCATTCTCTCCTTCCTCGTCACCCAGTTCCTGAAGCTCGCCACGGGCGGACAATAGACCCCATGACCGACACGGCCTCCGCCACCTCCAATCCGCGCCACAAGTGGTACATCGTCCACGCCTACTCGAACTTCGAGAAGAAGGTGGCCGAGAGCATCCGCGAGCAGGCTCACACCCAGCAGCTCGATGACTGCTTCTCCGAAATCCTGGTGCCCACCGAGGATGTGGTGGAAATCCGCCGCGGCCGGAAGGTCAACGCCGAGCGCAAGTTCTTCCCCGGCTACGTGCTGGTGAAAATGGAACTGACGGATGAGGCCTACCACCTGATCAAGAACACTCCGAAGGTGACGGGATTTCTCGGCTCGGGCTCTAAGCCGATCCCGGTCTCTGAGAAGGAAGTCGCCCGCATCATCGGGGCGATTGAAGAGGGCGTGGAACGGCCGAAGCCGACCATCACCTTCGAGATCGGCGAGACGGTGAAGATCACCGACACCAATTTCGCCGGCTTCAACGGCCAGGTGGAAACGGTGGACGAGGAACGCCAGCGCCTGCGCGTCACGGTGTCGATCTTCGGCCGCGCGACCCCCGTCGAACTGGAATACGCCCAGGTCGAGAAGGGCGGGGCTTAAGCCAGCCGAACCTCAGCGCCGCATTGCTTTAGCCGGCCCCGCCTGCTAAACGCCGCCCCTTCGCGCCAGACGACCGGCACGAATAAATCCGTGGGAGGGCCGCCAAGCCCGTGACCACGGCTCTCAAACATAGGCCGGATACGAAATCCTCCGGCCGCTCGAAGAGGACCATATGGCCAAGAAGATCCTGGGCTACATCAAGCTGCAGGTCCCCGCCGGTTCCGCCACGCCGTCGCCGCCCATCGGGCCGGCCCTCGGCCAACGTGGTGTGAACATCATGGGGTTCTGCAAGGAATTTAACGCCCGTACCGAAAAGGAGCCGAAAGGCACCCCCCTGCCGACGGTGATCACCGTTTATCAGGACAAGAGCTTCACCTTCATCACCAAGACGCCGCCGGCGACCCACTTCATCAAGCAGGAACTGGGCATCAAGTCCGGCTCCGGCAAGACGGGGCGCGAGACGATCGGCAAGATCACGCGCCAGCAGCTGCGCGACATCGCCGAGAAGAAGATGAAGGACCTCAACGCCAACGACGTTGAAGCCGCCTCGCGCATCATCGAGGGCTCCGCCCGCTCGATGGGCCTGCAGATCGTGGAGGCCTAGGACCATGCCGAAGCAAGCCAAACGCATTCAAGCCTGGACCGGCAACCGCGACGCCGTCCACGCCCTCGAAGACGCTATCAAGCTGGTGAAGACCAACGCCAAGGCGAAGTTCGACGAGACTATCGAAATCTCCGTGAACCTGGGTGTCGATCCGCGTCACGCTGACCAGCAGGTCCGCGGCGTGGTTTCCCTGCCCTCGGGCACGGGCCGCGACGTGCGCGTCGCCGTCATCGCCAAGGACGCCAAGGCGGCCGAAGCCACGGCGGCCGGCGCTGAAGTGGTGGGCGCCGAAGACCTGGTGGAACGCATCCAGGGCGGCTTCATGGACTTCGACCGCGTGATCGCCACGCCGGACATGATGGCCCTGGTGGGCCGCCTCGGTAAGGTGCTGGGCCCGCGCGGCCTGATGCCGAACCCGCGCGTCGGCACGGTGACCCCGAACGTTGGCCAGGCCGTGAAGGACGCCAAGGGCGGCGCCATCGAGTTCCGCGTCGAGAAGGCGGGCATCGTCCACGCCGGCGTCGGCAAGGCGAGCTTCACCGACGAAGCCCTGAGCATCAACATCAAGGCTCTGGTGGACGCCCTTAACAAGGCCAAGCCGTCCGGCGCCAAGGGCACCTATGTGAAGCGCATCTCGCTGTCTTCGACCATGGGCCCGGGCTTCGCGGTCGATACGGCCACGGTCAGCGCCTAAGCGCTGCATCCGGCTAGACTTCCGGCGGCGCCGGTCCCTTGCGGGGCCGGCGCCGTTTGCATTCTAGAGATCGCGTGAGGTGCCGGGCGCGCGGCCGCATTCCAGGGGCCGGGCCTCGCAGAAATAGGTGGTGGCCTTCTCGACGATGCGACGCTGCGTCTCGATGGAAATGGCCGTGCCGCGATCCACGGCGGCGAGGCTCTTGGCCTGCATCGAGCGGCCCGAGGCGCTCTTGGCGAAGTTCAGGGCGTCACGGACCTCCTGCTCGGTGTAAATGTCGGCCCAGAACTGGGCGAGTGCCTCCATGTAGCCGGGGGAGACTTCCTGGGCGGCCCGGGAGAAGGCGCGCTGCAGGGCCGCGCGGCAGTCATCGGTGGAGCAGCGGTTCGGGGTGCGGCGGGCGAGCTCGGGATAGGAGCGCTCGAAGAGCTCCATACGCTGGGTGAGCTGCAAGTATTCCCGGGCAAGGGTTACGACTCGGGCGCGCGGCCCGGTTTCGCCGGAATCGTGATCGGCCGCCATTCCGGCGCCGCATCCCAGCGCGAACGCCAGGACCAGGGCGACGCCCACGCCGACCGCCTGCTTGTGTCGTTTCACCGAACGGCCCCCGTCAATTGGAAGCGGCAAGCCTAGCATGGCTTTTTCCCGCCGCGGGCGGGGTTTCAACCCTGAGCTTATTCGCCCTAGAGTACGGCCAAAGCCCATGGGGAGCATTGATGGTTTACGCCGCCAATCCGCGACGTTTCGAGGTCGGTTCGGTTCTGGGCGCCATGGGGAGCGCCATCGGCAAGAACGGGCCAGTGTTCTTCGCGATCTCCGCGGTGTTCATCGGCGTGCCGGCCGCACTATTCGGTGTGGCGCGCAATCTGTTGGTCAATCCTGCCGATCCGAGCGCGGCGGGTCAGATGTTTACCGGCCCCGGCCTCTGGCTGACGATCGGTTCGGGACTGGTATCGCTGGTCACGACCTACCTGGCCGAGGCGGCTCTGATCCATGGAGTGGTCAGCAACCTCAGGGGCCGGAAGGCGGACTTTTCGCAGTGCCTCGGCGTGGGCGCAGCCAACATCCTGACGGCGTTTGTTATCGCCATCATCACCACCACCGGCGTGGTGCTGGGAATGCTCTTGTTGCTCGTGCCCGGGATCATTCTCGGGCTGGCCTGGTCCGTGGCGCTGCCCGCGGCGGTGGTCGAGAAGCTGAACCCTCTTGAGGCCCTGAGCCGGTCCTGGCGGATGACGGACGGCCATCGCGGCGCGATCTTGCTGCTGGGCCTTCTCTACGTGGCCCTGAGTTTCGTGATGAACTTGGTGTTCGGCGCAGTGGGCGCGGTCTCCGCGGTTGGCGGCATCGAGACGATGTTGTGGACCACGGCGGTGGTCATCACACCGCTGGCCCAGACGGTGGTGTCGGTTTTCGCCGCGGCGGGGGTCGCCTCAATCTATTTCGAGCTGCGGGCCGTGAAGGAGGGCTTCGGGGCCGACGACCTGGCCGCGATCTTCGATTAGGGGCGTGTCTTCTCCGGAGCCACCTCCATCGCGCCCATCACGCTATACCCTTTCGATGTGGGCCGAGCGTTCGTCTAGGTCCACGCAGCCGGCCAGATAGCCTAGTCCTTGTCGAACTTGTCGACCCGGCGGCGGCCGAAGAGGAGGCGGCTTTCGAGGCGGCCGCGCAAGCCGGTGTAGTAGGCATTGAGGAAGGCGAGATCCTGTTCGGACTGGGTCTGGGCCCAGCCGATCTTCTTGCGGATGCGCTCGGCCACGGCGGCGAGGGTGCGGCGGTCGCGGCGGCGCAGAACCTCCTCAAGGACGTAAAGCTCCTTGATGCCGTAGGCGTTGAGCTGATCCGGTGTGAAGTCGAAGCCGCCCATGGTGGCTGTGACTTCGCGGGAGAGGTCGATATTGAGGCGGCGCTTGGGCGCGCGGACCACCCATGTGCCGGCCACCAGATCCCCCACCCGCAACCGATCGCGATTGAAGAGAGGGAAGAGCATGAAGATGGCGCTCCAGGTGAGGCCGATGACGTTCAGCCACGCATCGACGTGGCCGGCGGCCGCGCCGGAGAACATGAAGCTGAGGGGTAAGAAGACCTCCAGCTCACGCATGGCGTTGCGGGCGAAGATGGCGTCGCCGTCCAGGCGCCCGCCATTGCGCGATGCGACGCGAAGGCCAAGCATCCGCTTGCCCGGCGTGGCGGCGCCGGGCAGTAGCTCGAAGGCGATGAAATAGAAATTGCGGGCAAAGAAGCCGATAAGCAGGACGAAGATCCCCGCCATCTCGAAGGCCTGCTTCTGCCCCGCCGCAGCGAAGGCGCCGAGCGTGAATCCGACGACGATAAAGACGACGATCATGCCGACAAACAGGATCAGAGCATCGATCAGGAAGGCACCGGCCCGCTGAGAGGCATCCGCGATTTCGACCCGCAGATCGACGCCCTCCGGCGTGATCAGTTCGCGCAGGCGGCGCGCGTCCGGCTCGGCAGGCAGCGTCCCCGGGGCCGGAGAAGGGCGAGCGGCGCCGGCCATCAGGCGGCGCTCCGGCGGGGCGTGTAGAAGTAGATGACCCAGAGGAGGCCTATGCCCCAGCCGATGGCATAGCGGGCAATGTCATTCTGAACGAGCTGGCGGCCAAGGCCTTCCAAGAGGCCGGCACAAAGGAGCATGAGCACTACGCCGGCCATGAGGGTGCCGGCCGTGCGGCCGGCCTGAGCCAGGGCTTCGGTGCGGGGCCTGTCGCCGGGAAAGGCCATGGCCCAGCCAATGTGGAAGCCCGCGGCGCCGGCCAGGGTGCAGGCGAAAATCTCGGTGACGCCGTGAATGGAGAGCCAGCCGCCCAGCTCAAAGGCGAGGCCGCGTGGGGCGAAGAGGCCCAGCATGCCACCGAGCATCAGGCCGTTGTAGGTGACAAGGATGGCCGTGGGGGCGCCGAAGGCGAAGCCGAGCGCGAAGGCGAGAATGGCGACGCCGGAATTGTGCGTGAAGAGCATGGTGGCGAAGCCGGCGAGCCCTTCGCCATTATGGTCGTCATATAGAGTCCGGCGCAGAGCCTCTGTGGAGGCCGTGGGATCGCGCCCCTGGGCGATGTCCGGCGGGAAGACGGCGTAGAGCCAGTCCGCATCGTGGGTGACGAGCAGATAGGCCGCCACGGCGCCGAGCAGGGTGAGGACAAGGCCGAAGACGGTTTCCTTCCAAAGCGCCTGGGCCGCGAGGGGCCAGCCACGGGCGAAGAAGGAGCCGATCCGCTCCGATAGGCGGGCGCGGGTGCCATAGACGATGAAATAGGCGCGGGTCGACAGGCTCTCCAGATAGGAGATGAGGTCCTGGTCGAGGGCCGTGGAACGGGCGACAGAGAGCGAGGAGAGGGCGGCGCGGTAGAGGACAGGCAGGGCCAGGAGGTCGCTGTCGGAGAGGGATTTGGCGCCCTGGGATTCGACGCGCTCGAGAAGCCGGTCCAGGCGGCGCCAATCTTCCTCGCGCTCGGAGCGGAAGCGCTGGCTCTTCAGTTCGAACTGACGCATGGCCCCCTCATACGAGTTCCCGCCGTTTCAGGTCGAGATAGGCGTTGATGAGCGCGCTGCCCAAGGCGGTGACAGGGGCGTCGACGATGTGGGCGCCCAGGCGCCGCAGGCGGGCCGTGACCACATCGCGTTCGCGCAGCAGCGCGTCGGCGGTGACGGAACGGGAGACATCTTCCGGCGTGACCGGTTCGGCGCGGGCGATGCTTTCCAGCTCCTCGTCGCGCATGACAACGAAGAGGACGACGTGGCGGCGCAGGAGGCGGGCCACGTTCTCGATCATCATTTCGGCGCTGGTGGTGTCGGCGAAGTCGGTGAAAACGATGACCAGGGAACGGCGCTCCAGGGCCGTGCCGAGCTCGGTGAGGCCGAGGGTGAAGTTGGTCTCCTCCGGCGAATAGTCGAGGCTGGCGGCCATGCGCTGCAGGAGAGGAAAGGCGCCGGCCCCGGAGAGGGCGCCGGTGAACATGCGGGGGCGGTCATCGAAACCGAAGAACCCGACCCGGTCGCCCAGCTTCAGGGAGATGAAGGCGAGGATCAGGGACGCGTTGATGGCGCGATCGACGCGCGGCTCGCCCAGCACCGGCTCGCACATGAGGCGGCCCGTATCGATGGCGAAGATCACCGGGTTGTTGCGTTCGGTGCGATATTCCTTGCCGAGCAATTTCAGGTGCCGGGCGGACTGTTTCCAGTCGATGGTGCGCGTGTCCATGCCGCCCACCAGCTCACGCAGGGCGTGGAACTCGGCGCCCTCGCCGGTGTCGAACTGGATCTTCTGGCCGAACATGGCGTCGCGGGAGAAGAGGCGCATGGCCTCGTCGCGGACGGCGGCGATGTTCGGCGTGACGGCGATCTTGCGCTCGGTAGGATCGACCACCTGCTTCCAGACCAGGCCCAGGGGCCCTTGCCAGCGCATCCAGACGCGGCTGACCTCGCCTTCGCCCCGGCGCGCGGCCTTGAGGTCGAAGCGCATGCCGCCCTCTGACGGCGTCAGTGCGAAGCGCTCGGGCAGGGCGGTGAGGTGGGCGTCCGTCTCGATGGCGACCTCGGCGCGGCCGGGCGCCTGGCGGGGGAAATGGGCGAAGACCTCGCCGTGGGTGATCGCCCCGACCCCGGCGGCGCGAGGGACGCGCAGCTCGATCTCCACGTCCGACCGGCGGGGGCCGATGAGGGCGTCCATCAGGGTGAGGCCGAGGATCAGGGCCATCCAGCCGGCGCCCGTCAGCCAGAAGCCGGGCGCGATGAGGCCGATGGCCAGGGCCACAGGGGCCCCGGCCGCCAGGACCAGGATCGCGCGCCGGGTGGGATAGATCATGACCTAGCGCGGGGCCTCCACCTGTTCGATGAGGGCGGTGACCGTCTCATCCACCTTGCGCCCCTCGATCTCGGCGGCGGGGGAGAGGATGACCCGGTGGCGTAAGGTGGGCAGGGCGAGACGCTTCACATCGTCCGGGATCACATAGTCGCGCCCGTCGAGGGCGGCCCGGGCGCGGGCGGCGCTGGCCAGCATGGCGGCGGAACGGGGGCTGGCCCCCGTCTCGATATCCGGCGTCTCCCGCGTGGCGCGGATCAGCTTGACCACATAGGCGATAATTTCCGGGGTCAGGCGGTTATTGGAGACGGCGTTCGCAACCTCGGCGAGGGAGGCGGCGTCGGCCGCCGGAGACACGCCCATCTCGGCCGGATCCGGCGAGCCGGTGCGTGCGCCATGAGCGGTGACGATGGCGATTTCCTCGGCCTCGGTGGGATACTTCAGGATGTGCTTGAAGAGGAAGCGGTCGAGCTGGGCTTCGGGTAGGGGATAGGTGCCCTGCTGCTCGATCGGGTTCTGGGTGGCGACGACCATGAAGCGGTCGGAAAGGTCGTGCCGCTTACCGTCGATGGTGACCTGGCGCTCCTGCATGGCCTCCAGGAGGGCGGCCTGGGTCTTAGGCGGGGTGCGGTTGATTTCGTCGGCCAGCAGGAGCTCGCAGAAGATCGGGCCCTTGGTGAGCGTGAAGGCGCCGGTCTGGAAGTTGAAGAGGTTGGCGCCAATGATGTCGCCGGGCATCAGGTCGGGCGTGAACTGGATACGGCCGAATTCCAAGCTGATGGCGCGGGCGAAAGCCTGGGCTAGGAAGGTCTTTGCGGTTCCGGGCGGGCCCTCCAGCAGCATGTGACCGCCGGCCAGAAGGGCGGTCAGCATCAGGTCCACGGTATCGGTCTGGCCGACCACGGCCTTGGCGACCTCGGCGCGGATGCGCTCGGCAAGGGCTTTGACGTCAGCGATGTTCACGACGCGTCATCTCCAGTCTCCAGCGGTGCAGCCGCTGTGCGATAGTCAAAAGGTCATTGCGATTGCGGGCTTCCCCGGCTGTACGCGTCAGCTCGGTGAAGGTATCGGCGGCCTGCAGTTGGCGGCCCATGCGGTCGAGGAATTCGGTGAGGGCCGGGCCGGTGAGCTCGCGTGGCGCAGCAAGATTCTTGGCGACCAGGGCCTGGACGAGGCTGGCATAGCGCGGCGCCATGCGGGCCTCGGCTCCGGCAAGGCGGATGAGAGCGGCAGAATTGTCCGCCAGCGCCTCCTTGCCGAAGGCGAAGACGCGGCCGGCCTTGTGCTGAGGTCCGAAACGCGCAGCGGCATGAACGCCCATCAGGAGGAGGGCGCCCGCCAGGCACAGGGTGACGGCCAGGAAAGGTGGGTCGAAGAGCAGGCGCAACAGGTTTGAAGCGCTGCGATAGCCGCTGAGCGAAACATCGAAGATCACCGGCCCGTCGGCGTCTTCGACGAAGTCCAGGATGCGGATGGCGGCTTCGGCGGTGGCCAGGCTTTTCAAGCCATGGGTATTCATCAGGTCGGGCTCGGAGAGGATGAAGACTTCCGTGCCTTCCATGCGAACGAGGATGTTGCGGCCCTGCGTGTCGCTAAGAATAGGAATCAGGTTGGGGCCAGAGATGGTCTGTAACCATTTGATCTCGCCCGGACGGGCGAAATCCGCGCCGTCGCGGGCGCGGATCAGGCCGCCTGAATAGGTGGCCGTCTGGTGGATGCGAATGCCGTCGCCGTAGCCCTTGAGCACGCCTTCTACGATAGCCCTTGGCGGGATTGCGTCCGCCGCCCGCACCCAGCCCACGTGATCCGTCGCCGGTGTGGTGATCCATTTGGGCAGGATGATCAGAGTGGCCCCGGCGAACGCGAGGCCTTTCAGAGCCTCCGTGCTGGTCTGGGCGCTGGGCGTCAGGACGAGCACGCCAGCGCGGCCTTCGGCGGGAACATGCCCTCGGCTGACCGTAACGGGTTTGCCCTCGTATTTCAGGAGATCGACCAGACCGGCGTAGCCGACGGCGGAGCGGGAGAGGGCATGTGCGCCGCCATCCTCGCCGGCCTGCAGGTCCGGGGCGTAGGCGGAAAGCACAAAGAAGGCGGAGAAGGCGAAGACGCCGACGACGATCATCATCGCCACGGAGACGACCGAAAAGGCGGCCTGGGGCGGGCGCTTGGGCGCGGCGGTGACCGTGGGGACGCTCATTTCCAGGCCTGAGGGAAGGCGAATGCCTCATAGGCTTGGCGGCATTCGGCGAACCCCGCGGCATCGACCTCCCGACCACCGAAGAAGCTGCGCTCGACGATTCGGGCGATGGCGGAAAAGGCGTCACGGGCGGCATTGGGTAAGCTGTCGAGGCCGGCAATGTCGCGGCTGGTGAAGGCAGGACGCACGAGGGCGGGCCGGAAGCCGTGGATGTCGTCGATGGACCGGAAGAGGAGGAGGTGCGCGGCCTCGGCGAACTTGCCTTCGGCGGCGAGGCGGTCGGCGTCCTCCAGCAAAATCTTCGCGCGCGCCTGGTCTGGGCGCCATTCGACAGGCTGGGCTTGGGGAGCGGCCTTGGCGGGTTTGCGGCGCAGGGAGAGATCCGCCCCCATCAGGCTGCGGACGAGGATGTAGAGGAGAAGGGCCACGCCCAAGGCGAGGCCGCCCCAGAAGATCACTGACAGAAACGGTCCGATGATGCGGATGAGCCCGCCGATAAGCTTGCCGATGGCGACCAGCCAATCCGGCGGGGGGCCGGTCTGGGGCAAGCCCACGAACGGCAGATCGAACTGCAGGCTGTGATCGGCCAGCAGACGCTCATGCGCGGCGCGCAAAGCCTCCGTGGAGGCGTCTGGCGCAGTCTGGGCCTCTGATGACGCCACTTTTCCCCCTGCCGAACCGGCGAACCGGCCGGGACACACCACAAATCGAAGCGCTATCATGGCGGGTAATCGGCGAGGGCGCCACGCCGCAGGCAAAGCTGGCCGCGAGAGATTGAACTTCCCACCCTTTGCAGCTATACGCGCGGCTCTTCCGCACCGGAGCGATCCGGGGCGGGTCCTGTCACAGAACTGCGGGACGGCGGGGCCACCGGCGTCTTAATCGAGGAAGGGCCCTTCCTCGCCGTTGGGAGATGGGGATGCGAATTCCGCCGGTCTTCCGCGTTAGCGGGGCAGGCGATGAGCTTCCTTCGGCAGGTGTGTACGGCGCGCTCCGCATGGCTTCGGCCCGGCGGGTTGCGTCTTTGCTTACGGCCGCCGGATGGTCCGGCGGTCGAGATCCGAGTAACGGAGACCGCAATGGACCGCGCTCAAAAGCAGGTGACCATCGAAGCGCTGGAAAGCGTTTTCGCCGGCGCCGGCGCTGTCGTCGTGACCCACAATATGGGTCTCACGGTTGCGGAAATGACCGACCTTCGCCTTCGCCTCCGCAAGGAAGGCGCCGGCTTCAAGGTGGTGAAGAACCGTCTTGCCCAGAAAGCCCTGAAGGACGCCGGGGAGAATACCCATTCTCTCTTCAAAGGCCCCGTCGGTGTCGCCTATGCGCCGGACCCTGTCACCGCCGCCAAGATCTCCTCCGAATTCGCCAAGGGTAACGACAAGCTCGTGATCATTGGCGGCTGGATGGGCGATCAGGTCCTGGACGCCAAGGGCGTCGACGCGCTGGCCAAGCTGCCTTCGCTCGACCAACTGCGCGGCAAGATCATTGGCCTCCTCCAAGCCCCGGCCACCAAGGTCGCCGGCGTGCTCGCCGCTCCGGCGGGCCAGCTCGCGCGCGTCCTCGGGGCGTACGCGGCCAAGGAAGCGGCCTGAGGCACATCGGTCATCTCCCCAACATCCCTACCTTAAGGAACCCAACCCATGTCGAAGCTCGAAAAGCTCGTTGAAGAACTCTCCGCCCTGACCGTTCTCGAAGCGGCCGACCTGTCCAAGCTGCTGGAAGAAAAGTGGGGCGTTTCCGCCGCTGCTCCGGTGGCCGTGGCCGCCGCTGGCCCGGGCGCCGCCGCCCCGGCCGAAGCCGTCGAAGAGCAAACCGAGTTCACTGTTGTTCTGACCGCCGGTGGCGACAAGAAGATCAACGTGATCAAGGAAGTCCGCGCCGTTCGCGCCGATCTCGGCCTGAAGGAAGCCAAGGATCTCGTCGAAGGCGCTCCTCAGAACGTCAAGGAAAACATCTCCAAGCAAGAAGCCGAAGAGATCAAGAAGAAGCTCGAAGAAGCCGGCGCCACCGTCCAAATCAAGTAGGACGGCGCCGCTCATCCGAGCGGACAAAGATGCGAAGGGCCTGGGAGCGATCCCAGGCCCTTTTCATTTGACGCAACGACACCGCAGACAAGCCGTTCGAGGCGCGTATGGTGTCTCTCAAACGCGGCCGCCAGGAAGCTGGCCGCGAGCATTGGGAGATCATCATGAGCGCGGATTCTGGAGCGGCGGTGGAAACCAAGACGGAGGATCAGGTCCTCTATGAGGTGTCCGAAGGTATCGCGACCCTGACCCTGAACCGGCCGGACCGGCTGAACACCATTTCCGGCCCGATGCTGAACCAGCTGAGCGAGCTGCTGATCAAGGCCAATGCCGATCCGGCCGTGCGCGTGATCCTGCTGACCGGAGCCGGTCGCGCCTTTTGCGCCGGGTTGGATCTGGTGGACGCGACACAGGGCAACGGGATCGGCTCGCAGACCAATTCGGTGTCGGTGAACATCGATGTGCGCAACACCCCGCCGACCGTGCTCTTCAATCTGGATAAGCCGACCGTCTGCTGCCTGAACGGCTCGGCCGCGGGCTACGGCCTGGACACGGCCCTCGGCTGCGACATCCGCGTGGCGGGCGAGAGCGCCAAGCTGGCGGCGGCGTTCGTAAAGCGCGGCATCGTGCCGGAAAGTGGCGGCACCTGGCTCTTGCCGCGCCTGCTCGGCTGGTCAAAGGCGGCCAAGCTGATCTTCACAGGCCGCACTCTGAGCGCCAAGGAAGGCCTGGAGCTGGGCCTCGTCGATGAAGTGTGGCCGGACGCCGAAGTGCGTGACCGGGCGCGAGCCCTGGCCCTGGAGATCGCCGCCAACGCGCCTTTGGCCGTGCAGTCGTCGAAGCGCCTGATGCGGATGGGGATGGCGGAATCCTTCAACGACCACGTCCACCACGTCTACCTGAACCTGCTGCCGCTCTTCCGGACGCAGGATTTCCAGGAGGGCATGAAGTCCTTCCTTGAGAAGCGCCCCGCGGACTTCAAGGGCAGATAGAGGGGCCACTTCCCCTCGCGCGACTTCCGGCTAAGCTGGCGCCCAAGCTTGGTGGGAGCTGGGGGAAATGGCTGAGAGTGCGGCGCCGGAAGCGGCGAAGGGGACGAGCCTTGTCTGGGTGGTCGGCGGGGCGTCCGTCGGCACAGTCTTCGAGTGGTACGACTTCTATCTCTACGGCTCGCTGGCGACCTTCATCACCAAGCACTTCTTCTCCGGGGTCAACGAGACCACGGGCTACATCTTCGCGCTCCTGGCCTTCGCCGCCGGGTTCGCGGTGCGGCCGTTTGGGGCGGTGGTTTTCGGCCGGCTCGGCGATATCTGGGGCCGCAAGAACACCTTCCTAGTCACCATGCTGCTGATGGGCGGATCGACCTTCGTGGTCGGCCTCCTGCCGAGCTACGCCACCATCGGGGTTGCCGCGCCCGTGCTGCTGATCGTCATGCGGCTGGTGCAGGGGCTGGCGCTCGGCGGCGAATATGGCGGGGCGGCGACCTATGTGGCCGAGCACGCGGCGCCGAACCGGCGCGGCTTCCTGACCAGCTTCATCCAGATCACGGCGACCTTTGGCCTGTTTCTCTCACTGGTGGCCATCGTCCTGACCCGCCAGGCGATCGGGGAGGAGGCTTTCGCCGACTATGGCTGGCGTGTGCCTTTCCTGATCTCTGTGTCGCTGCTTCTCGTCTCGATGTTCATTCGCCTGAGGCTCAACGAGAGCCCACTCTTTCAGCAGATGCTGGCGGAAGGGAAGGGGACCAAGAGGCCCCTCGCCGAAGCATTTGGCAACTGGAGCAACCTGAAGATCGTGATCATCGCCCTGGTCGGGCTGACCGCCGGGCAGGCCGTCGTCTGGTATACGGGCCAGTTCTACGCGCTCTTCTTCCTGGAACGGGTGCTGAAGGTGGACGGCATACTGACCAACCAGTTGGTGGCCGTGGCCTTGCTGCTTGGCACGCCGTTCTTCGTGGTGTTCGGGGCGCTCTCGGACCGGATTGGACGAAAGCCGATCATCCTGGCGGGCTGCCTGTTGGCGGTCCTGACCTATTTCCCGCTCTTCAAGGCCTTGACCTCGGCCGCCAATCCGGACCTTGCGGCCGCGGTGCGCAGCGCGCCGGTGACGGTGGTCGCTGATCCCGCCGATTGCGCCTTCCAGTTCGATCCGGTGGGCAAGACGGTATTCGCCTCATCCTGCGACATGGCGAAGTCCTATCTGGCCAAGGCTGGCGTGCCCTATTCGAACGAGGCGGCGCCGGCTGGATCGTTGGCCCAGGTGCGGATCGGGACGACGGTGGTGGCGAGCTTCCCGGGCGGCGCTCTCGCCCCGGCGGCGCTGAAGCCGCGGAAGGAGGCGTTCGAGAAATCGCTCGGTGAAGCTCTGAAAGCCGCCGGCTATCCGCCGAAGGCCGACCCGGCGAAGATCAATGCCCCGCTGACAGTCGGCATCCTCTTCCTGCTCGTGATCTATGTGACCATGGTCTACGGGCCGATCGCGGCGCTGCTGGTGGAGATGTTCCCGACCCGCATCCGCTACACCTCGATGAGCCTGCCCTATCACATCGGCAATGGCTGGTTTGGCGGCTTCCTGCCCACCACGGCGTTCGCCATGGTCGCGGCTTCGGGGGATATCTATTTCGGGCTCTGGTACCCGATCGTCATCGCCGCAATCACCGTGGTGGTCGGGCTGCTATTCCTGAAGGAGCGGAGAGGCGCGGACATCTCCTAGCCGGTTTTGGAGAAGGGCGGGGGTTACAGCGCCGCGTCCGCCCTGCTAATGCGCCAACATGCTTGAAGACCTGAAGACCAACAACCGCGTCTGGGCCGCCGGCAAGGTCGCCGTCGATCCGGGATTCTTCAAACGTCTCGAGGGTCAGCAGGCGCCGCGTTACCTGTGGATCGGCTGTTCGGACAGCCGCGTGCCGGCCAATGAGATCGTCGGTCTCGATCCCGGCGAGCTGTTCGTGCACCGCAACGTCGCCAATCTCGCCCCGCCTCAGGACGCCAACTATCTCTCGGTGCTGCAGTTCGCGGTGGACGTGCTGAAGGTGCAGCACATCCTGGTGGTGGGCCACTACGGCTGTGGCGGTGTCGCGGCTGCGGTGGATGGCCAGCGCCGGGGACTGGTGGACCACTGGCTGCATCCGATCCGGGAAGTGGCGCACGAGCATCGGCACGAGTTGGACGAATGTCCCGGCGAACAGGCCCGGCTGAACCGGCTGTGCGAGCTGAATGTCATGCGGCAGGTGACGAATGTGGCCTCGGACGTCTTCGTTCAGGATGCCTGGGCGAGGGGGCAAAACCTGAGCGTCCACGGCTGGGTCTATTCACTGAGTTCCGGTCTGGTGAATGACCTCTTAGTCACAGTGACCGGACTTGATGATTTGGACTGACGGACGCGACGCCGTGGCACTTGCCAAGGCCCCGAAAACGGCGCTTGATCCGTCCTAGCTGAAAACGCCAAATCCTGCGGATTGGGGCTTCCCATTCTCGTGGCGAGCGCTTACATAGCCGACTCCTCTCAATCGAGATTCATGTACCCGCGCGCGCCCGCTATCGGACCCGCGCCTGATTACGCCCCGAGGCGCGGTCGCCGCCCTCTGACCTGCGCGAAGGGGCGCCCGTTCGGATTTCCCAATCCGAGCCGGGTCTAATTTCCGGCGTCCGGCGAACGGCAAGTGGTCTTCTGGCCCCCCGTTCGATCCGAGGGTGGACGCTTCGGACAATCCACGCGCGGGAACCAGCCCCGCGCCCATGGGAGCACAGATGGCTCAAGTCGCCGCCCCGTCCTTCACGGGCAAGAAGCGTATCCGTAAGTCCTTCGGCCGTATTCCCGAAGCCGTCCAAATGCCGAACCTGATCGAGGTTCAGCGCTCCTCCTACGAGCAGTTCCTGCAGCGCGAAGTGCGCTCTGGTGAGCGCCGTGACGAGGGCATCGAGGCGGTCTTCAAGTCGGTCTTCCCGATCAAGGACTTCAACGAGCGTGCGACGCTGGAATACGTCTCGTACGAATTCGAAGAGCCGAAGTACGACGTCGAAGAATGCATTCAGCGCGACATGACCTATGCCGCGCCGCTGAAGGTGAAGCTGCGCCTCATCGTGTTCGAAACCGACGAGGAAACCGGCGCCCGCTCGGTGAAGGACATCAAAGAGCAGGACGTCTACATGGGCGACATCCCGCTCATGACGGACAAGGGCACGTTCATCGTCAACGGCACCGAGCGGGTGATCGTCTCCCAGATGCACCGTTCGCCCGGCGTGTTCTTCGACCACGACAAGGGCAAAACCCACTCTTCGGGCAAGCTGCTGTTCGCCGCGCGGATCATCCCCTACCGCGGCTCCTGGCTGGACTTCGAGTTTGACGCCAAGGACATCGTCTATGTGCGCATCGACCGCCGCCGCAAGCTGCCGGCCACGACCTTCCTCTATGCCCTGGGCATGGACGGCGAAGAGATCCTGACGACGTTCTATGACGTGGTGCCCTTCGAGAAGCGCAAGGGCGGCTGGGCCACCCCGTACAAGGCCGAGCGCTGGCGCGGCGTGAAGCCGGAATTCCCGCTGATCGACGCCGACACCGGCGAAGAAGTGGCCCCGGCCGGCACCAAGATTTCCGCTCGCCAGGCTAACCGCCTGGGCCAGAACGGCCTGAAGACCCTGCTGCTGTCGCCCGAAGCCCTGGTGGGCCGCTATCTGGCGCGCGACGAGGTCAACTACGAGACGGGCGAGATCTACGCCGAAGCCGGCGATGAACTGGACGCCGAAGCGATCGCCTCCCTGGAGGAGAAGGGCTTCACCACCATCGATGTGCTGGACATCGACCACGTGACCGTGGGCGCCTATGTGCGCAACACCCTGCGCGTCGACAAAAACGCCATCCGTGAAGACGCCCTGTTCGACATCTACCGCGTCATGCGTCCGGGTGAGCCGCCGACGGTGGAAGCCGCCGAGGCCATGTTCAAGAGCCTGTTCTTCGACCAGGAGCGCTACGACCTCTCCAGCGTCGGCCGGGTGAAGATGAACATCCGTCTGGAGCTCGACTGCCCGGACGATATGCGCGTGATCCGCAAGGATGACGTGCTGGAAGTGCTGAAGACGCTCGTCGGACTGCGCGACGGCCGCGGCGAAGTGGACGACATCGACAACCTCGGCAACCGCCGGGTCCGCTCGGTGGGCGAACTCCTGGAAAACCAATACCGGGTGGGCCTGCTGCGCATGGAACGCGCGATCAAGGAACGGATGAGCTCTGTCGATATCGACACGGTGATGCCGCATGACCTGATCAATGCCAAGCCGGCGGCGGCGGCGGTGCGGGAGTTCTTCGGCTCCTCGCAGCTTTCGCAGTTCATGGACCAGACCAACCCGCTGTCGGAAATCACCCACAAGCGGAAGCTTTCGGCCCTCGGCCCGGGCGGCCTGACGCGCGAGCGCGCCGGCTTCGAGGTGCGCGATGTGCACCCGACGCACTATGGCCGCATCTGCCCGATCGAAACGCCGGAAGGCCCGAACATCGGCCTGATCAACTCCCTGGCCACGCACGCCGTGGTCAACAAGTACGGTTTCATCGAGACGCCCTACCGGCGCGTAAAGGACGGCAAGCAGACCGAGGAAGTGGTCTACATGTCGGCCATGGAAGAGGCCAAGCACGTCATCGCCCAGGCCAATATCCAGCTGAAGAAGGGCGAGATCGCCGAGGACCTGGTCCCCGGCCGCGTGAACGGCGAACCCAGCCTTCTGCCGAAGGATCAGGTGGACCTGATGGACGTGTCGCCCAAGCAGGTGGTTTCGGTGGCCGCGGCCCTGATCCCCTTCCTGGAAAACGATGACGCCAACCGCGCCCTGATGGGCTCGAACATGCAGCGCCAGGCCGTGCCGCTGATCCAGACCGACGCCCCCCTGGTGGGCACGGGTATGGAAGATGTGGTGGCTCGCGATTCCGGCGCCGTGGTCGTGGCTCAGCGCTCCGGCGTGGTGGAACAGATCGACGGCACCCGCATCGTCGTGCGCGCCACGGAAGAAACCGACCCCACCAAGCCGGGCGTCGATATCTACCGCCTCGCCAAATTCCAGAAGTCCAACACCTCGACCTGCATCAACCAGCGTCCGCTGGTGCGGGTGGGTGACCGGATCAAGGCCGGCGACATCATCGCCGACGGCCCCTCGACGGACCTCGGCGAACTGGCCCTGGGCCGCAACACCCTCGTCGCGTTCATGCCGTGGAATGGCTACAACTTCGAGGACTCGATCCTGATTTCCGAACGCATCGTGCGCGACGACATCTTCACCTCGATTCACATCGAGGAATTCGAGGTGATGGCCCGCGACACCAAGCTGGGTCCGGAAGAAATCACCCGCGACATCCCGAACGTCGGCGAAGAAGCCCTTCGCAACCTCGACGAAGCGGGCATCGTGGCGATCGGCGCCGAGGTCCTGCCGGGCGACATCCTGGTGGGCAAGGTCACGCCGAAGGGCGAAAGCCCGATGACGCCCGAAGAAAAGCTGCTGCGCGCCATCTTCGGCGAAAAGGCGTCGGACGTGCGCGACACGTCTCTGCGCCTGCCGCCGGGCGTGGCCGGCACGGTCGTGGAAGTCCGCGTGTTCAACCGCCACGGCGTCGACAAGGACGAGCGCGCCCTGGCCATCGAGCGGGAAGAAATCGACCGTCTGGGCAAGGACCGCGATGACGAATTTGCGATCCTGAACCGCAACATGACCGCGCGTCTGCGTGAACTTCTTGTCGGCAAGAACGCCGTCTCCGGGCCAAAGGGCCTGGGCCGCGGCGAGATCACCGCCGATAAGCTGGAAGACATCGCGCCGGGTCTCTGGTGGCAGATCGCCCTCGAGGACGAGAAGGCGATGGGCGAGCTGGAAGCCATGCGCCGCCAGTTCGACGAGGCCCGCAAGCGCCTGGACCGCCGCTTCGAGGACAAGGTCGACAAGCTGCGCCGCGGCGACGAACTGCCGCCCGGCGTGATGAAGATGGTCAAGGTGTTCGTGGCGGTGAAGCGCAAGCTGCAGCCGGGCGACAAGATGGCCGGCCGTCACGGCAACAAGGGGGTGATTTCCAAGATCCTCCCGGTGGAAGACATGCCGCACCTGGAAGACGGCACCGCCGTGGACGTGGTGCTCAATCCGCTGGGCGTGCCCTCGCGGATGAACGTCGGCCAGATCTTCGAAACCCACCTTGGCTGGGCCTGCGCCGGTCTCGGCAAGCAGATCGCTGGTCTTCTGGAAGACTGGCAGCAGTCCGGCGGCCAGAAGAAGGCGCTGCAGGACCGCCTGCGCGCCATCTACGGTGAAGACCAGATCCTGCCGGAGACGGACGAGGAGCTGATCGAGCTGTCCAAGAACCTCTCCAAAGGCGTGCCGATCGCCACCCCGGTGTTCGATGGAGCGCACATCAGCGACATTGAGAACATGCTGGAAAGCGCCGGTCTCGACCGCTCTGGCCAGGTGCAGCTCTATGACGGTCAAACCGGCGAGCCCTTCAAGCGGAAGGTCACGGTCGGCTACATCTACATGCTGAAGTTGCACCACCTTGTGGATGACAAGATCCACGCCCGCTCCATTGGCCCGTACTCGCTGGTCACGCAGCAGCCCCTGGGCGGTAAGGCCCAGTTCGGCGGTCAGCGCTTCGGGGAAATGGAGGTGTGGGCTCTGGAAGCTTACGGCGCCGCCTACACCCTGCAGGAAATGCTGACGGTGAAGTCGGACGACGTGGCCGGCCGGACCAAGGTCTACGAGAGCATCGTCCGCGGCGACGACGCCTTCGAGGCCGGCATCCCCGAGAGCTTCAACGTGCTGGTCAAGGAAATGCGTTCCCTGGGCCTGAACGTCGAACTCGAGACGAACTGAGCCGGGCCTAAGGCCGATCCGATACGCGAGGGGAGGGGCCCGTCAGCCTCTCCTCACCGCACTCTGAATTACTGACGATCTGGAAAGCACATGAACCAGGAAGTCCTCAATATCTTCAATCCGGTGGTCGCCGCCCCGACCTTCGACCAGATCCGCATCGCGCTCGCGAGCCCGGAAAAGATCCGCTCGTGGTCATTCGGCGAGATCAAGAAGCCCGAGACCATCAACTACCGCACGTTCAAGCCGGAACGTGACGGCCTCTTCTGCGCCCGCATCTTCGGTCCCACGAAGGACTACGAATGCCTCTGCGGCAAGTACAAGCGCATGAAGTACAAGGGCATCATCTGCGAAAAGTGCGGTGTGGAAGTCACCCTCGCCCGCGTGCGGCGCGAGCGAATGGGCCACATCGAACTGGCCTCGCCGGTGGCGCATATCTGGTTCCTGAAGTCGCTGCCCTCGCGTATCGCCATGATGCTCGACATGCCGCTGAAGGACATCGAGCGCGTCCTCTATTTTGAATATTACATCGTCACCGAGCCTGGCCTGACGAGCCTGAAGCAGCACCAGCTCCTCTCCGAGGACGAGTACCTGCGCTTCCAGGAAGAATTCGGCGACGACAGCTTCACCGCCGAGATCGGCGCCGAGGCGATCCAGGGCCTGCTGCGCGGCATTGACCTGCCGCGTGAAGCCGACCGGCTGCGCGAAGACCTTCTGACCACCACCTCGGAAATGAAGCTGAAGAAGGCGTCCAAGCGCCTGAAGATCATCGAGGCCTTCCAGGAAAGCGGCAACAAGCCGGAATGGATGGTCATGCAGGTGATCCCGGTGATCCCGCCGGAACTTCGCCCCCTGGTGCCCCTGGACGGCGGCCGCTTCGCGACGTCCGACCTCAACGACCTCTACCGCCGGGTCATCAACCGCAACAACCGCCTGAAGCGCCTGATCGAGCTGCGCGCCCCGGACATCATCATCCGCAACGAAAAGCGGATGCTGCAGGAAGCCGTGGACGCCCTGTTCGACAACGGCCGCCGTGGCCGGGTGATCACCGGCGCCAACAAGCGCCCGCTGAAGTCGCTGGCCGACATGCTGAAGGGCAAGCAAGGCCGCTTCCGCCAGAACCTGCTCGGCAAGCGCGTCGACTATTCCGGCCGTTCGGTGATCGTGGTGGGGCCGGAACTGAAGCTGCACGAATGCGGCCTGCCCAAGAAGATGGCGCTCGAGCTCTTCAAGCCGTTCATCTACGCCCGTCTGGACGCCAAGGGCCTGTCCGGCACCGTCAAGCAGTCCAAGCGGATGGTGGAGCGTGAACAGCCGCAGGTGTGGGACATCCTCGAAGAGGTGATCCGCGAGCACCCGGTGCTGCTCAATCGCGCCCCGACCCTGCACCGTCTGGGCATTCAGGCGTTCGAGCCGAAGCTGATCGAGGGCAAGGCGATCCAGCTGCACCCCCTGGTCTGCGCCGCCTTCAATGCCGACTTCGACGGCGACCAGATGGCCGTGCACGTGCCGCTCTCGCTGGAAGCCCAGCTGGAAGCGCGCGTGCTGATGATGTCGACGAACAACATCCTGTCGCCGGCCAACGGCAAGCCGATCATCATCCCGTCTCAGGACGTTCTGCTCGGCCTCTACTACATCTCTCTGGTGAAGGACGGTGAGCCCGGCGAGGGCAAGCTATTCGCCGACCTGGGCGAGATCGAAGCCGCGCTCGACGCCGGCGCCGTGACCATGCACACCAAGATCAAGGCGCGCTTCTTCGAAGATGACGGGAAGGGCAATCGGATCCGCCGCGTGGTGGACTCCACGCCGGGCCGCATGAAGATCGCGTCCCTGCTGCCGCAGCACCCGGCCATCGGCCACCGTCTGCTGGAGCGGAACCTGACGAAGAAGGAAGTCGGCAGCCTGATCGACGTGGTCTATCGCCACTGCGGCCAGAAGGCGACGGTGATCTTCGCCGACCAGATCATGGGGCTGGGCTTCAAGGAAGCGGCCCGCGCCGGCATCTCTTTCGGCAAGGATGACATCATCATCCCCGAGAAGAAGACCGAGATCGTGGCCGCCACCCGCAAGCTGGTGGAGGAATACGAGCAGCAGTACGCCGATGGCCTGATCACCAAGGGTGAGAAGTACAACAAGGTCATCGACGCCTGGTCGAAAACCACCGACCGCGTGGCCGACGAAATGATGATCGAGATCTCGGCCAAGAAGAAGGGTGAGGGCGGCCGCGAGCTGGATCTGAACTCGATGTACATGATGGCCAATTCCGGCGCCCGCGGTTCGCAGGCCCAGATGAAGCAATTGGGTGGGATGCGCGGCCTGATGGCCAAGCCCTCCGGCGAAATCATCGAGACCCCGATCATCTCGAACTTCAAGGAAGGCCTGACCGTTCAGGAGTACTTCAACTCCACCCACGGCGCCCGGAAGGGCCTGGCCGACACGGCTCTGAAGACGGCGAACTCCGGCTATCTGACCCGCCGCCTCGTGGACGTGGCCCAGGATTGCATCATCACCGAGGAAGACTGCGGCACCACCCGGGGCATCACCCTGCGCGCCGTGGTCGAAGGCGGTGAAGTGATCGTGTCTCTCGGCCAGCGCATCCTCGGCCGCTACTCGGCCGAAGCAGTGAAAGAGCCCGGCACGGATGAGACCGTCTGCCCGCCGGACGCCTATCTCGACGAAAACATGATCGAGGCCGTTGAGGCCGCGGGCGTGCAGTCGGTGAAGGTGCGCTCGGTGCTGACCTGCGAGGCCAAGGTGGGCGTCTGCGCCAACTGCTATGGCCGCGACCTGGCCCGCGGCACGACGGTGAACATCGGTGAAGCGGTCGGCGTCATCGCCGCCCAGTCGATCGGCGAACCCGGCACCCAGCTGACCATGCGGACCTTCCACATCGGCGGTACAGCCCAGGTGGCCGAGCAGTCGTTCTTCGAAGCCAGCAACGAAGGTGTGGTGGTGTTCGCCGGCACGGTGAACACGGTGCAAGGTGCGGATGGCGATCTGATCGCCATGAGCCGCAACATGCAGATTACCGTGCAGGTGGACGGCAAGGAGCGCGAAACCCACAAGCCGCCCTACGGCGCCAAGCTGAAGGTCAAGGACGGCCAAAAGGTCAAGCGCGGCGCCCGCCTCGCCGATTGGGACCCGTACACCACGCCGATCATCACCGAAGTGGGTGGCAAGGTGCGCGCCGAGGACCAGGTGGAAGGCTTCTCCGTTCGCGAGGAAGCCGACGAAGCCACCGGCATCTCGAACCGCGTGGTCATCGACTGGCGGACCTCGGCTCGCGGTTCGGACCTGCGTCCGGCCATGGCCGTGATCGACGCCGACGGGGCCTACAAGCGCCTGTCGAACGGCGGTGAAGCCCGTTACCTGCTGCCCGTGGGCGCGATCCTCTCTGTCGGCGACGGCGATGAGGTGAAGCCGGGTGACGTGCTGGCCCGTCTGCCGACGGAAAGCGCCAAGACGCGGGACATCACCGGCGGTCTGCCGCGTGTAGCCGAACTCTTCGAAGCCCGCCGTCCGAAGGATTGCGCGGTGATTGCCGAAATGGATGGCCGCGTCGAATTTGGGCGCGACTACAAGAACAAGCGCCGCATCAAGATCACCCCGGAAGACGGTGGTGAGGCGGTCGAGTTCCTGATCCCGAAGGGCAAGCACATCGCCGTCCACGATGGCGACGTGATCCGCAAGGGCGAGTACATCATCGACGGCAACCCGGACCCGCACGATATCCTTCGCATTCAGGGCATCGAGGCTCTGGCCGACTTCTTGGTCAATGAGATCCAGGAGGTCTACCGGCTGCAGGGCGTGCCGATCAACGACAAGCACATCGAGACGATCGTTCGTCAGATGCTGCAGAAGGTCGAGATCATGGAAGCCGGCGACACGGGCCTCCTGCGCGGCGACCACCTGGACAAGGTGGAAGTCGATGAGGAAAACGCCAAGGCCGAAGGCCGTGGCGGCCGCGCCGCTGTCACCCAGCCGGTGCTGCTCGGGATCACCAAGGCGTCGCTGCAAACCCGCAGCTTCATCTCGGCGGCCTCGTTCCAGGAAACCACCCGCGTGCTCACCGACGCTTCGGTGCACGGCAAGGCGGACAGCCTCGAAGGCCTGAAGGAAAACGTGATCGTCGGGCGTCTGATCCCGGCCGGCACCGGCTCCTACCTGCGCGGCCTGCAACGTATCGCGGCCAAGCGGGACGAGCAGCTGGCGGCGAGCCGCGAGCAGCCCATGGCCATGGAGCCCCTGCCGTCGGAAATCGCCGAGGCGGCGGACGCCGAATAGGCGCTTCGCCTAGCGACAAGACTGGAGACGGCCCGGGAGCGATCCCGGGCCGTTTTCTTTGGCCTAGCGGTTATTCGGCGGGCGGGGGAGGTGTGGTCTTGGCCGGCGGGCTATATTGAGCCGGAAGGTCGCGAACCCGGGCCGGCGGCGTGGGTCCCGCAGCGGCGCCCGTTCCGGAGACGCCGGCGGGCGTGCGGCCATCGTAAGATCCCATGCCCCTGGCCGAACCGGGCCCCGGATCACCGCCCGTCGTGCCCACCGGGGTTGCGTTGTTGTAGGCGCGCCCGGCCTGGACGCGGGCCGCTTCCGAATCGAGACGGCCGCGGCTGCCCGCCAGGGCGTCGGCCGTTGGCGCACGAGTGCCGCCCAGGCGTTCGTTACAGGCATCCTGCTGAGCGCGCGTAAGGCCGGCCGGATTGCGGCAGGCGAGGATGCCTCCATTGAACCCGCCATTGCCGCCTCCGGGGAGCGTGCCGAAGGGGATTGCGCCGCGGCCGGTTCCGGCGTTCGCGCTCGAGGGCGCGCCGGCGCCTGGTGGCGCGCCAGGCGGAGACGGGGCCGGAGTGCCCGGCGCGACGAGGTCGGCCGGCGGGCGGAAGGCGCGGACATCGGCGTTCTGCTCATCCTCGATGCGGTGGAGATTGAGCGGGGTGGTCGCCTGCACGGGCGGCGCGTTGGGTCGGGTGATCGTCGCCCTGGGCGCCGGCGGGGCCGGTGAGGGCGGTGCAGGCGGCGCCGGAGGGGCGGGCCTGGGCGGGGCAGGGGAGGGCGGTGTCGGACGGGGCGGCGCCGGGGTCGGTGTTGGGGCGGCTTGCGGGCGAGGCGGCGTGGGAGTCGGCTTCGGAGGCGTGGGCGCCGGGGGCTGAGGCTGCGGTTGCGGCTGAGGCGGCGTCGGCGGAGCTTTGGGAGTCGGCGGGGCGACCTCGCGCTGGATCTTCGGCGTCTCCACCTTGGGCGGAATGATGATCTTCTCCGGCGGCGGCTCCGGGGGCGGGGGAATCATCGTGACGATGGCGTCCGGCGGCGCATACGGGCGCTCGATGAAGCGGTAGGGCGTCGACGACTGCATCCCCACATAGACCAGCACGATCACGTGGATGATGAAGGAGAGGACGAGCGGAACGCTGAGGCGGCGATTCTTCGGGGTGAAGAAGGCGACCAAGGCCTCCCAGACCGGGGCGGCGCCCTCGCGGAACACGCGGGCGATCCTCTGCCAGGAACGAACCAGCTGCTCCACCCAACTCATCGACAGATAATGCCCCCTGGCCCGGAACGCTGGTTCGCCAGTCATAACACGGCAAAAGGCGAATTATTGTCCAAGCTAATTTGCCGCGTCGAAGTGGGGAAACTGTGGCCGGAAAGCCTTGACGCTCAAAGAGGAGGCAGGTAGAAGCCGCCCCTCTGTTGAGCCGGCTGTGCCCGAAAGGGCAGACGCGGTTCGCGGGACGACCCCGCTTCGAAGCGACATGATCGCGGCGAGCCGGGCGCAAGGCCTATGTGGGCGACCACGTGGGCCCTATTCGTTTTTGCGGACGCTTGCGTGTCCTGGGAAGCCCGAAAGGGTCAACCGGGTCGGTCTTTGAAATGGTCTGGGAACACGCGGGCGCCCGTCGGGAGCTCTTTGGGAAACACGAGCGATATGGATCGTCAAAACATCCGGATCCGCCTCAAGGCCTTCGATCACCGCGTGCTGGATCATTCCACGCGCGAGATCGTGAACACGGCCAAGCGGACCGGCGCCACTGTGCGGGGGCCAATTCCGCTTCCGACCCTGATCGAAAAATTCACCGTCAACCGTTCGCCGCACATCGACAAGAAGTCGCGCGAGCAGTTCGAAATCCGCACGCATAAGCGCGTGCTCGATATCGTCGACCCCACCCCGCAGACCGTGGACGCGCTGATGAAGCTCGACCTGTCCGCAGGCGTGGACGTCGAGATCAAGCTCTAAGGGGAGCCGCGCCATGCGTACCGGCGTGATCGCCAAGAAAGTCGGGATGACGCGCTTCTTCGATGAAGCGGGCATCCACGTGCCTGTCACCGTGCTGAGCCTCGATGGCTGCCAGGTGACCGCCCAGCGCACCCAGGAGAAGGACGGCTATGTGGCCCTCCAGCTCGGCGCGGGCGCGAAGAAGGCCAAGAACACCACCAAGGCCGAGCGCGGCCATTTCGCCAAGGCTCAGACCGAGCCGAAGCGCGCCGTCGCCGAATTCCGCGTGTCCGAGGACATGCTGGTGGATGTGGGCGCCGAGTTCTCGGCTGACCACTTCGTCGCGGGCCAGAAGGTGGACGTCTCCGGCCTCACGGTCGGTAAGGGTTTCCAAGGCGCCATGAAGCGCTGGAACTTCGGCGGCATGCGAGCCACCCACGGCGTCTCGGTCTCCCACCGTGCGCACGGCTCCACCGGCCAACGCCAGGACCCCGGCAAGGTGTTCAAGGGCAAGAAGATGGCCGGCCACATGGGCCAGGAAAATGTCACGACCCTCAATGTGACCGTGTTCCGCGTCGACGTGGAGCGCGGTCTTATTCTTCTTAAGGGCGCCGTTCCGGGCTCCGCCGGCAGCTACGTGAAGCTTCGCGACGCCGTGAAGGTCGCCGGCCAGAAGGATCTGCCGACGCCGGCGGGTCTGAAGAAGACGGGCCAGGCCGCCGCTGCCGCGCCGGCTGAAGTCGAAGCGGCTCCCGAAGCCGAAGCCGGGGGCGCTGAATAATGAAAATCGACGTCATCAAACTCGACGGCGGCAAGGGCGGCTCGGTCGACCTGCCGGACGACATCTTCGGGATCGAAGAAATCCGCGGCGATATCCTGCAGCGCTGCGTGACCTGGCAACTGGCCAAGCGCCGCGCCGGCACGCACAAGATTCAGGTGCGCAACGAAGTCTCGCGCACCGGCAAGAAGATGTACCGTCAAAAGGGCACCGGCGGCGCCCGTCACGGCTCGCGCCGAGCGGCTCAGTTCGTCGGCGGCGCCAAGGCCCACGGCCCGGTCGTCCGCAGCCACGAATTCGGCCTTAACAAGAAGGTCCGGGCCCTGGCCCTGCGCCACGCTCTTTCGTCGAAGGCCAAGGACGGCTCGCTGATCATTCTCGATCAAGCCACCGCCGAAACCGCCAAGACGGCCGGCCTGCGTGACAGCCTGACGAAGATCGGCGTGACCAACGCCCTGATCATCGCCGGCCCGGAAGTGGACGCCAACTTCAAGCTGGCCGCCCGCAACATCCCGAACCTGGACGTGCTGCCGAACGCCGGCCTGAACGTCTACGACGTGCTTCGCCGCCACACCCTGGTGCTGACCAAGGCCGCGGTGGACGCGATCAAGGCGCGGTTCGAAGAGAAGGAAGCCGCCTGATGGCCGCCACTGCTCGCCACTACGACACCATCCTGGCCCCTGTGCTGACCGAAAAGGCGACCTACCTTTCGGAGCAGAACAAGGTCGTCTTCAAGGTGGCCAAGGACGCCTCCAAGGATGAGATCGCCGCCGCCGTCGAAGAGCTGTTCAAGGTCAAGGTGACGAAGGTCAACACCCTCATCCTGAAGGGTAAGACCAAGCGTTTCCGTGGCCGTGAAGGCACGCGCTCCGACGTGAAGAAGGCCATCGTGACCCTGCAAGAGGGCCACTCCATCGACATCATGACGGGGCTCTAGAAGATGGCTCTGAAACAATTCAATCCGACCTCTCCCGGCCGCCGCGGCCTGGTCCTGGTCGACCGTTCGGAGCTCCACAAGGGCCGTCCGGAGAAGAGCCTGGTCGAAGGTCTGACGAAGACCGGCGGCCGTGGCGGCGGCGGCCGTGTGGCCGTGCGTTTCCGGGGCGGCGGCGCCAAGCGCCTGTACCGCAAGGTGGACTTCAAGCGCCGCAAGTGGGGCATCCCCGCCACCGTGCAGCGCCTGGAATACGATCCGAACCGCTCGGCGTTCATCGCCCTGATCAAGTACGCCGACGGCGAGTTGTCCTACATCCTGGCGCCGCAACGCCTGAAGGCCGGTGATGAGATCATCGCCGCCGAGAA
Organism: Caulobacteraceae bacterium; assembly: GCA_046349475.1. Taxonomy (GTDB): domain Bacteria; phylum Pseudomonadota; class Alphaproteobacteria; order Caulobacterales; family Caulobacteraceae; genus Acaudatibacter. The sequence goes on from JAXMCG010000001.1 coordinate 324,175, forward strand.
GGTCGACTCCAAGCCGGGCCACGCCGCGCCGCTGCGCAGCCTGCCGATCGGTACGATCATCCACAACATCGAGCTGAAGCCGATGAAGGGCGCCCAGATCGCCCGATCGGCCGGGGCCTATGCCCAGCTCGTCGGCCGCGACGCCGGCTATGCTCAGATCCGCCTGAACTCGGGTGAACTGCGCATGGTGCAGGATAGCTGCATGGCCACGGTGGGCGCGGTGTCGAACCCCGACCACATGAACGAAAACCTCGGCAAGGCCGGTCGCGTTCGCCACAAGGGCCGTCGCCCGCACGTGCGCGGCGTGGCCATGAACCCGGTCGACCACCCGCACGGCGGCGGTGAAGGCCGCACCTCGGGCGGCCGTCACCCGGTCAGCCCCTGGGGCCAGCCCACCAAGGGCCGCAAGACCCGCACCAACAAGGCCACGGACAAGTACATCATCCGTAGCCGTCACCTGAAGAAGGCGCGCTAATGACCCGCTCCGTCTGGAAAGGTCCTTTTGTCGACGGCTACCTGCTGTCGAAGGCCGAAAAAGCTCAAGGCTCCGGCCGCAAGGACGTCATCAAGACCTGGTCGCGCCGCTCGACCATCATGCCGCAATTCGTTGGCCTGACCTTCGGCGTCCACAACGGCCAAAAGCACGTCCCCGTGCTGGTGTCGGAAGACATGGTCGGCATGAAGTTCGGCGAGTTCGCGCCGACCCGGTACTTCCCGGGCCACGCCGCGGACAAGAAGGCCAAGAGGAAGTAGCCATGGGCAAGCCCAAGACAGAGCGCCGCCTTCCGGGCACGTCGGCCATGTGCAAGGTGCGCATGATCCGCACCAGCGCGCGCAAGCTGAACCTCGTGGCCCAGTCGATCCGCGGCCTGCGCGTTCAGAAAGCCCTCAACGAGCTGGAGTTCAGCCACCGCCGCATCGCCAAGGATGTGCGCAAGGCCCTCTACTCGGCGATCTCAAACGCTGAAAACAACCACAACCTCGACATCGACAATCTCGTCGTCGCCGAGGCCTTCATCGGCAAGAACCTGGTGATGAAGCGCTTTTCGCCCCGCGCCCGCGGCCGCGCCTCGCGCATCGAGAAGCCCTTCTCGGAAATCACCATCGTCGTCCGCGAACTGGGTGAGGCCGCCTAATGGGTCAGAAAGTCAATCCGATCGGTCTGCGCCTTGGCGTCAACCGCACGTGGGACAGCCGCTGGTTCGCCAAGAAGGGCGACTATGCCCGCCTCCTGCATGACGACATCCGTCTGCGCCTGGAGCTGAAGAAGCGCCTGAACCAGGCCGGCGTGTCGCGCATCATCATCGAGCGCCCTCACAAGAAGTGCCGCGTGACCATCTATGCCGCGCGCCCGGGCGTGATCATCGGCAAGAAGGGCGCGGACATCGAAAAGCTGCGCTCCGATCTCGCCGCCATGACCGAGGGCGAGGTGCACCTGAACATCGTCGAAATCCGCAAGCCGGAAACCGACGCTCAGCTGGTCGCCGAAGGCATCGCTCAGCAGCTGGAACGCCGCGTGGCTTTCCGCCGCGCCATGAAGCGCTCGCAACAATCGGCCATGCGTCTGGGCGCGAAGGGCATCCGGATCAACGTTTCGGGCCGTCTCGGCGGCGCTGAAATCGCCCGCATGGAATGGTACCGCGAGGGCCGTGTGCCGCTGCACACCCTGCGCGCCGACATCGACTACGGCTTTGCTGAAGCCCACACCACCTACGGCATCATCGGCGTGAAGACCTGGATCTTCAAAGGCGAGGTGCTTGAGCACGACCCAATGGCCCAGGACAAGCGCCTGGCCGGCGAGTCTGGCCCGGCCGGTGAAGGCGGTGGCCGTGGCGACCGTCCGGAACGTGGCGACCGCCCCGATCGTGGCCCGCGCCGCGACCGCCGTGAAAACGCCGGCGTGTAGGAGGTCCTGACATGCTTTCTCCGAAGAAAACCAAGTACCGCAAGCAGTTCAAGGGCCGCATCCACGGCCTTTCGAAGGGCGGCACCCTGCTGAACTTCGGCTCTCACGGCCTGAAGTCGGTGGAGCCGGAACGCATCACGGCCCGTCAGATCGAAGCGGCCCGCCGCGCGATCACCCGCCAGATGAAGCGTCAGGGCCGGGTGTGGATCCGCATCTTCCCGGACGTGCCGGTGACCGACAAGCCGGCCGAAGTCCGCATGGGTAAGGGCAAGGGCGCGGTGGAATACTGGGCCGCGCGCGTCGCGCCGGGCCGCATCATGTTCGAAGTGGATGGCGTGCCGGACGACGTGGCCCGCGAGGCCCTGCGCCTGGGCGCGGCCAAGCTGCCGGTCAAGACCCGCATCGTCACCCGCATCGACGCCGGCGTGGAGCACGCGTGATGAAGATCGAAGATATCCGGGCGATGACGCCCGACCAGATGGCCGAAGCCCTGCTGAACCTGAAGAAGGAGCAGTTCAACCTGCGCTTCCAAGGGGCGGTGCCGGGCGGTCTGGAAAAGACCCACCGTGTGAACGAGGTCCGCAAGGACATCGCCCGCATCAAGACTGTGCTGCGCGCCAAGCAGCCTGCCGCCTAAGGACGATAGAATATGCCCAAGCGAATTCTCGAAGGCGTGGTTGTCTCTGACAAGGGCGACAAGACGATTGTGGTGAAGGTCGAGCGGACCTTCCTGCACCCGCTGCTGAAGAAGACCGTGCGCCGGTCGAAGAAGTACCACGCTCACGATGAGGCCAATGCCTACAAGGCGGGCGAGACCGCCCGGATCATCGAGTGCGCGCCGAAATCGAAGCTGAAGACCTGGGAAGTGCTGCCGAAGGCCACCCAGGGCGCCAGCGCTTAAGTTTGAGGATCTAGAACCATGATCCAGATGCAAACCAACCTGGACGTCGCCGATAATTCGGGCGCGCGCCGGGTCATGTGCATCAAGGTGTTGGGCGGCGCCAAGCGCCGCTACGCCTCGGTGGGCGACAAGATCGTCGTCTCCGTCAAGGAAGCGATCCCGCGCGGCCGCGTAAAGAAGGGCGATGTGCTGCAAGCCATCGTCGTTCGCACCAGCCAGGGCATCAAGCGCAAGGACGGCTCGGTCATCCGCTTCGACAAGAACGCGGCCGTGATCGTGAACAAGCAGTCCGAGCCTATCGGCACGCGCATCTTCGGCCCGGTTCCGCGCGAACTGCGCGCCAAGAACCACATGAAGATCATCTCGCTCGCGCCGGAGGTGCTGTAATGGCTGCGAAGATCAAGAAGGGTGACCGCGTCGTCCTGCTGACCGGCAAGGACAAGGGCCGCCAAGGCCAGGTGACCAAGGTGCTGCCGAAGGAAGACCGCGTCGTGGTCTCCGGGCTGAACCTGGTCCAGCGCCACACCCGTCCGACCAATTCCGATCCCAATGGCGGGATCAAGACTCAGGAAGCCGCCGTGCACGTTTCCAACGTGGCGATCGTCGACTCCAAGGGAAATCCCACCCGCGTGGGCTTCCGCACGGAAGGCGACAAGAAGGTCCGCTACGCCAAGTCGACCGGCGAGGTGATCAATGGCTGATACGACCTACGAACCCCGGCTGAAGTCCGACTATCGCCAGCGCATCCGCGCCGCGATCAAGGACCAGTTCGGCTACACCAACGAGATGCAGATCCCCAAGCTCGACAAGATCGTCGTGAACATGGGCATCGGCGAAGCGGTCTCCGACTCCAAGAAGGCGGCCGCCGCGATGAAGGATCTGGGCGCGATCACCGGTCAGAAGCCGGTGGCGACCAAGGCCCGCAATTCCATCGCCGGCTTCAAGCTGCGCGAGGGCATGGTGATCGGCGCCAAGGTCACCCTGCGCAAGGACCGCATGTACGAGTTTCTGGACCGGCTGATCACCATTGCCCTGCCGCGGGTGAAGGATTTCCGGGGCCTGAAGCCGACGTCGTTCGATGGCCGTGGCAACTACGCCATGGGTCTGAAGGAGCACATCGTGTTCCCCGAGATCAACTATGACCAGATCGACCAGATCTGGGGCATGGACATCATCGTCTGCACCACCGCGAAGTCCGATGATGAAGCGCGCGCGCTTCTCAAGGAATTCCAGTTCCCGTTCGTGACGCAGTAGGCGGGAAGGAAAGAGAAAATGGCCAAGAAAAGCGCCGTCAACCGCAACGAAAACGTCCGCAAGCTGGTGAAGCAGTTCGCCGCCAAGCGCGCCGCTCTCAAAGCGACCGCCAACGACGACAACCTGTCGCTGGAAGAACGTTTCGAAGCCCGTCTGAAGCTCGCCAAGCTGCCGCGCAACTCGGCCGCCGTGCGCATTCGCAATCGCTGCGAAGTGACCGGCCGTCCGCGCGCCTTCTACCGCAAGCTCAAGATGAGCCGTATCGCACTGCGCCAACTGGGCTCGCACGGTCAGATTCCTGGCCTTGTGAAGTCGAGCTGGTAGGGGAGGGCTGAAGATGTCCGTGAACGACCCCATCGGTGACATGATCGCCCGGATCAAGAACGCTGCTCAGCGCAAGCGCTCGAAGGTGATCACGCCCGCCTCCAAGATGCGCGAGCGTGTGCTCGATGTGCTGCAAGCCGAGGGCTATATCCGCGGCTACCACGTCGTCGAACGCCCGGGCCACTTCCCGGAGTTCGAGATCGAGCTGAAGTACTTCGACGACGAGCCCGTGATCGCCGAGATCAAGCGCGTCTCGAAGCCTGGCCGCCGCGTCTATTCCTCGATCGCTGATCTGAAGCCGGTGAAGAACGGCCTCGGCATCTCGATCCTTTCGACGCCGAAGGGCGTCATGTCCGACACCGCCGCCCGCGAAGCCAATGTGGGCGGTGAAGTGCTCTGCCGGGTCTATTGATATGTCGCGTATCGGAAAAAAGCCGGTCTCCGTCCCCGCGGGTGTGAACGTCACGCTCGACGGCCAGACCGTGACCGTGAAGGGCCCCAAGGGCCAGCTCAGCTGGACCGTGGTGGACGAGATCGAGGTCAAGCAGGAGGGCGCCGAGCTCACCCTGACGCCGCGCAACGACACCACCCGCGCCCGGGCCATGTGGGGCCTTTCCCGCACCCTGGTGAACAACATGGTGGTCGGTGTGACCGCTGGTTACGAGGAAGTCCTCGAACTGGTGGGCGTTGGCTATCGCGCGGCGATGAAGGGCAATGCGCTCTCCATGCAGCTGGGCTTCAGCCACGACGTAGATATCCCGCCGCCGGCCGGCATCTCCTTCGCCGTGCCGAAGCAGACGGAAATCCGCATCAGCGGCATCGACAAGCAGATGGTCGGCGAGATCGCCGCCCGCATCCGCAAGATCCGGCCCCCCGAGCCCTACAAGGGCAAGGGCGTGCGCTATGCCGGCGAGCAAGTGCGCCGCAAGGAAGGCAAGAAGAAGTAGTCCGATGGCCCTTTCTCCCAGAGACACCATGCAGCGGCGCGCTCAGCGCACCCGTACCCGCCTGAAGAAGGTGGCCAATGGTCGCCCGCGTCTGTCGGTGTTCCGCTCTTCGAAGAACATCTACGTCCAGGTGATCGACGACGCCCATGGCGTGACCGTCGCGGCGGCCTCGACACTGGAAGCCGGCAAGTCCGGCGGCGGCGACAAGGAAGCGGCGGCCAAGGTCGGCGCGCTGATCGCTCAACGCGCCCTGGAAAAGGGCGTGAAGGACGTCGTCTTCGATCGCGGCGGCTACATCTATCACGGCCGTATCAAGGCCCTGGCTGACGCGGCTCGCGAAGCCGGTTTGAATTTCTAAGGGAACCGATCATGGCCCGAGGCGAACAACAACAGCAGCGCGGTGAGCGCCGCGACCGCCGCGACCGCAACGCTCCCGAAGAGCGGGTCGACAGCGAGATCGTCGAGAAGCTGGTCCACATCAACCGCGTCGCCGCCACCGTGAAGGGTGGCCGCCGTTTCTCGTTCGCCGCCTTGATGGTGGTGGGCGACCAGAAGGGCCGCGTGGGTTTCGGTCACGGCAAGGCGCGTGAAGTGCCGGAAGCCATCCGCAAGGCGACCGAAGAAGCCAAGAAGTCGATGATCCGCGTGCCGCTGCGCGAAAGCCGCACCCTGCACCACGACGGCGCTGGCCGTTGGGGCGCCGGCAAGATCATGGTCCGCGCCGCCCCTCCGGGCACCGGCATCATCGCCGGCGGTCCAATGCGCGCCGTGCTCGAAACCCTCGGCGTGCAGGACGTGGTCGGCAAGTCGGTCGGCTCGTCGAACCCCTACAACATGGTGCGCGCCACCTTCGAAGCCCTGAAGCTGCAAGCCTCGCCGCGTCAGGTCGCCGCCAAGCGCGGCAAGAAGGTTAGCGACATCATCGGCCGCCGCTCCGACGGAGCCGGCGCCGACACCGTTGACGCCTAAAGGATAGCTCTGATGGCCAAGATCAAAGTTCGTCAGACCGGCAGCCCGATCCGGCGCAAGAACGACCAGCGCGCCACGCTCGTGGGCCTCGGTCTGAACCGCATCGGCCGCACGGCCGAGCTGGAAGACAATTCCTCCACCCGCGGCATGATCGCCAAGGTGGCCCACCTCGTCGAGGTGGTGGACTAGCACGCCGTCCTTCCCCGAGCAGGGGAGGGGGCTCAAAACAGCCGAGTCGGGGCCTGGTCCCGGCGACAGATCTCCAAGGAGAGGCGCACATGACTAAACTCAATGAACTCGCTCCGCGTCCGGGCTCCACCAAGGGCCGTATGCGCGTTGGCCGTGGCCCGGGCTCGGGCAAGGGCAAGACCGCCGGCCGCGGCGTGAAGGGCCAGAAGGCGCGCTCCGGCGTCGCCATCGCCGGCTTCGAAGGCGGCCAGATGCCGCTGCACATGCGCATGCCGAAGCGCGGCTTCAACAATCCCTTCGCCAAGGAATTCGCCGAAGTGAACCTGTGGCGTCTCGAACAGGCCGTCGCCGCCGGCAAGCTTGACGCCAAGAAGGCCATCGACGCCGAAGCCCTGAAGGCCGCGGGCGTGATCCGCCGCCTGAAGGACGGTGTGAAGCTGCTGGGCAAGGGCGAACTGAAGGCCAAGCTCAACCTGACGGTCTACGCCGCCACCCCGTCGGCCCGCGCGGCCGTGGAGAAGGCCGGCGGCTCGGTCACCGAAACCCGTCCGGCCAAGGCCGAAGCCGAAGCCTAGAAATCTCCGCCCACGCGCGGGCGTGGGTGACAAGGCGCACGCGGCTCCCTATGTCTGCCGCTCAATCGTCGTGGGGAAGTGAATGGCCTCGGCCGCAGAACAACTCGCCGCCAATATGAACTTCGGCGCCTTTCAGAAGGCGACGGAGCTTCACAAGCGAATCTGGTTCACCCTCATCGCCATGATCGTCTACCGGATCGGGACCTACATCCCGATCCCGGGCGTGGATGTGGCCAAGTTCGCGGCGGCCTTCGAAGGCCAGGCGAACGGCATCTTCGGCATGTTCAACATGTTCTCGGGGGGCGCCGTCCAGCGGATGGCGATCTTCACCCTGAACGTGATGCCGTACATCTCGGCCTCAATCATCGTGCAGCTCCTGGGCACGGTCTATCCGCCGTGGGAGAAGCTGCGGAAGGAAGGCGGGGAGGCGGGGCGCAAGCAGCTCAACCAATATACCCGCTACCTGACGGTGGCCCTTGCGGCGTTCCAGTCCTTCGGCATCGCGGTCAGCCTGTCGAATGGCGGCCTGGCCTATGATCCGGGCCCGTTCTTCATCGCCTCCACCGTGGTCACCCTGACCGGTGGCGCCATGTTCATGATGTGGCTGGGTGAGCAGATCACCAGCCGCGGTGTCGGCAACGGTATCTCGCTGATCATCTTCGCCGGGATCGTGGCGCGCCTGCCGACGGCGCTCTGGCAGATGATCGAGAGCGCCCGGGTCGACCCCTCCAAGAGCGGCGTGCTTCTGGCGGTGATGCTGATGGCCGTGGCCGTCGTGCTGGCCATCGTCTTCATGGAACGCTCGCAGCGTCGCATCCTGATCGTCTATCCCAAGCGCCAGCAGGGCAACCGCATGCTGGGCGGGGAGACCTCGTTCCTGCCGCTGAAGATCAATACCTCCGGCGTCATCCCGCCGATCTTCGCCTCATCCCTGTTGCTGCTGCCGACCACCGTCCTCAGCTTCATGCAGACTGCGGACCTGCCCAGCTGGGCGCAATGGATCCCGCCCGTCGTGGGCCAGATGCAGCATGGCCGGCCGGCCTTCATGGTCGCCTACGCCTTCATGATCATCTTCTTCTGCTACTTCTATACGTCCGTGGTCTTCAATCCGGACGACACGGCGGAGAACCTGCGCAAGTACGGCGGCAACGTGCCGGGCATCCGCCCCGGCCGGCGTACGGCGGAATATCTCGATTTCGTCCTGACCCGCCTGACCACGATCGGCGCGCTCTACATCACCGCCGTCTGTCTGCTGCCCGAGGCGATCATCGCCCAGACGGGCCTGTCGAACCTCTATTTCGGCGGCACCTCGATCCTGATCGTCGTGTCCGTCACCATGGATACGGTGTCGCAGATCCAATCGCATCTGCTCGCGCACCAGTACGAAGGACTCATCAAGAAGTCCCGCCTGCGGGGTGGCAGGCGTTAGGGGAGCCTCTCATTTCATGAATCTGATTCTTTTCGGACCGCCCGCCGCGGGCAAGGGCACGCAGGCCAAGCGCCTGGTCGAAGGCCGGGGCATGGTGCAGCTCTCCACGGGCGACATGCTGCGCGCCGCCATCGCCTCGGGCTCCGAGCTCGGCAAGAAGGTCGAGGGCGTCATGCAACGCGGCGAACTCGTCACCGACGAGATCGTCATCGCCCTCATCGAGGAGCGTCTGCCCGAGGCGGAAGCGGCCGGTGGCGCGATCTTTGACGGCTTCCCCGCACCCTGGCCCAGGCCCAGGCCCTGGACGTGATGCTGGAAGGGCGGGGCGCCCGCATCGACCTGGTGGTCCGCCTGAAGGTGGATGACGAGGCCCTGCTGAAGCGTGTCGCCGGCCGGTTCGCCGAGAGTGGCCGCGCGGACGATAACCCTGAGAGCTTCAAGGTTCGTCTGGCTGCCTACAACGATCAAACCGCGCCGTTGCTGCCCTACTATCAGAACCACAAGAAGCTGGTGGAAGTGGATGGGATGGGCTCGGTGGACGAGGTCGCCGCCGGGATCGACGAAGCCCTCGCCAAGCCGCGCTTCTAGGGGCGCCTTTCGTTCACAATTCTTTGGCTTGTGCCATTGACTGACTGGCGCCGAACCCTATAAACGAGCGCTTCCGCAAATGGGCGTGAAGGGACGCGCCGGCTCTTATCCGATGTTTGAGCCGGGCGCGCGCTTCGCGTTCATTAGACGTGACTAGGAGAGCTTAGCCAAGTGGCCCGTATCGCAGGCGTCAATATCCCGACGAACAAGCGCGTGATCATCGCGCTTCAGTACATCCACGGCATCGGCGGCGCGAAGGCCCGCGAGATCGTCGACAAGGTCGGCATCGAGGATGCGCGCCGCGTCAATCAGCTGAGCGACGCCGAAGTGCTGCAGATCCGCGAAACCATCGACCGTGACTATCAGGTGGAAGGCGACCTGCGCCGCGAGACCGCCGTCAATATCAAGCGTCTGATGGATCTGGCCTGCTACCGCGGCCTGCGTCACCGCAAGGGCCTGCCGGTCCGCGGCCAACGCACCCACACCAACGCCCGCACCCGCAAGGGCCCCGCCAAGCCGATCGCCGGCAAGAAGAAGTAAGAGCCGAACCCGATGGCCAAGGAACCGACGCGCGTCAAAAAGCGCGAACGCAAGAACATCACCTCCGGCGTCGCGCACGTGAACGCCTCGTTCAACAACACCATGGTGACCATCACCGACGCGCAGGGGAACACGATTTCCTGGTCGAGCGCCGGCATGATGGGCTTCAAGGGCTCGCGCAAGTCGACTCCGTACGCCGCTCAGATGGCGGCCGAGGATGCCGGCAAGAAAGCCGCCGAGCACGGCGTGAAGACCCTGGAAGTCAACGTCTCGGGTCCGGGTTCTGGCCGTGAGTCGGCTCTGCGCGCGCTGCAGGCGGCCGGCATGACCATCACCACGATCCGCGATGTGACCCCCATTCCGCATAACGGTTGCCGGCCGCCCAAGCGCCGGCGCGTCTAGAGTACCAAAACCTGCCCCTGCCTCGCCGGCCCGAATTCGTGGCCGGCGCGCCTGTGTTTCTAGGGATACCCGCCCGTGATCGAAAGAAACTGGAACGAGCTCATTCGCCCCGAAAAGCCGGTGATCGAGCCTGGCGGCGACGGCGCCAAGAAGGCGCGTATCGTCGCTGAGCCGCTCGAGCGCGGCTTCGGTGTGACGCTCGGCAACTCTCTGCGGCGCGTGCTGCTGTCGTCCCTGCAAGGGGCGGCCGTGACGGCGATCCAGATCGACGGCGTCGTGCACGAATTCTCGTCGCTGGAAGGCGTGCGCGAGGACGTGGTCGACATCGTTCTCAATATCAAGCAACTGGCCCTGCGCATGCATGCGGAAGGCCCGAAGCGCATGACCCTGCGCGCCACCGGCCCCGGCGCCGTGACCGCCAGCCAGATCGACGCGCCGTCGGACATCGAGATCCTGAACGGCGACCACGTGCTCTGCACCCTGGATGACGGCGCTCAAATCCGCATCGAATTCACCGTGCAGACCGGCAAGGGCTATGTCCCCGCCGAGCGCAACCGCCCGGAAGACGCGCCGATCGGCCTCATCGCCGTCGACAGCCTGTTCAGCCCGGTCAAGCGCGTGGCTTACCGCGTCGAGCCGACCCGTCAGGGCCAGAGCCTCGATTACGACAAGCTGATCCTGGAAGTCGAAACCAATGGCGCGGTCACGCCGGTGGACGCCGTGGCCTATGCCGCTCGCATCCTGCAAGACCAGCTGCAGGTGTTCATCACCTTCGATGAGCCCAAGAAGAAGCTGGACGGCGAAGCCAAGCCGGAACTGCCGTTCAATCCGGCCCTGCTGAAGAAGGTCGACGAGCTCGAGCTCTCCGTCCGTTCGGCCAACTGCCTGAAGAACGACAACATCGTCTATATCGGCGACCTCATCCAGAAGACGGAGGCGGAGATGCTCCGCACCCCGAACTTCGGCCGCAAGTCCCTGAACGAGATCAAGGAAGTGCTGGCGAACATGGGCCTTCACCTGGGCATGGATGTGCCCAACTGGCCGCCGGAAAACATCGAAGACCTGGCCAAGAAGTTCGAAGACCAGATCTAGTCACTTACGCCTCGGCCCGTCGGGAGACGGCCCGCCTTTAGGAGCTACCGCCATGCGCCACGGTAAAGCGCACCGCAAACTGGGCCGCACCACGAGCCACCGCACCTCCATGTTCGCGAACATGGCCGCGTCCTTGATCAAGCACGAGCAGATCGTGACGACCCTGCCGAAGGCCAAGGAACTGCGCCCCTTCGTCGAGAAGCTGGTGACGCTGGCCAAGCGGGGCGACCTGCACGCCCGCCGCATCGCCATCTCCCGCGTGCGGGACGTGGATCAGGTCGGTAAGCTCTTCTCGACCCTCGGCCCGCGCTACAAGGGCCGCGAAGGCGGCTATATCCGCGTCCTGAAGGCCGGCTTCCGGCACGGGGACGACGCAGCCATGGCGGTGATCGAATTCGTCGACCGCGATCCGGCTGAAAAGGGCAAGGACTCCGGTCCGCGCCAGAACGCCGAAGCCGAATAGGCCCAGCGCTCACGACTGGAAATTGAAGAAGCCCCCGCGCCGCAAGGTTCGGGGGCTTTTCCATGCCACAATGACCAGCCTATGGTCCGCCCCTCGCGTCCGCGGAGAGTTGGCATGAAATCGATGGTCCTGGTCCTGAGTCTCCTCGCCGTCAGCGCTGGAGCCGCGGCGGCTCAGACCTATTGGGAAGGGGCCTCGAACCCTGCTGGCACGGCGATCATCAATGTCGACGCCATCGAGATCGCCGGCGACAAACGCACCGCCGCGATCAGCCTGATCCTGCCCAAGGACGCCCAGATCGGCGGCAAGCCGGTGGCGGTGCTGATCACCCGCCAGGAGTTCGACTGCGTGGCGCATACCAGCCGGTCCCTTGGCCTGGCCGTCTACAGTGAGACCGCTGAGATGGTGGTGTCCTCCGACCAGGTGCAGGCCGAGGGTGCGCCGATCGAAGAAGGTTCGGCCGGCTGGACCAATATGCAGATTATCTGCTCGGCCCCTGAAAGCCGCGGCGCTTTCGGCAAGTCCCTCGCCGGCCAGCCCTTCCGTGACATCATGAACCGGGTCCGCAGCGCTCCGGCGGCCACCGCCACACCCGGCCTGCCCTAGGGCGGGGCAGGGGGGGGGCGCTAGGGCCTTGCGACGATCTTATATTTGCGTGTAGGGTAAAATATCAACGAGAGAGGAAACGAACCATGGCCTCGATCACCCCGACGATCGTCTATCGGGACTCCCGGGCCGCCATCGAGTGGCTGCGCAATGCTTTCAATTTCGAAGTCAGCCTGCTGCTGACCGACGATGACGGCAATATCGCCCATGTGGAGCTGTCCTATGGCGACGCCAAGATCGGCGTCTGTCAGCCCTGGTCGCATGAGATGCTCGGCGCCACCCGGTTGGTCAGCCCCATGAGCCTGGGCGGGCAGGCGACAGCGTTCAACTGGATCCGTCTGGAGGAGCCGCTGGATGCGCACTGCGCCCGCGCCAAGGCGGCCGGGGCGGAGATCACCCAGGAGCCCGCCAACCAGTTCTACGGCGACCGCACCTACCGTGCCCGTGATCTCGACGGCCACGTCTGGTGCTTCAGCGAGCCGGCGGAGGAGGTTTCCGTTGAGGAGATGGAGAAGCGCTCGGGTCTCAAGGTTGAGGCCGCTGAGGCATGAACTTGGGTCCTTCGTCGTTCCGTTGCCTCTGGCGTCCCCATGAGCGCAGCGTCACCCTGTCGGCAAGGAGCACCTAGACATGGCTGGAAAAGGCTTCCAACCGTCCGTCATCTATCAGGATCCCAAGGCTGCGATCCTTTGGCTTGAGGCGGCATTCGGCTTCGAGCTTGCCCTTCTAATCGAAGGCGAGGACGGTTCGTTCGTTCACTGCCAGATGCGCTTTGGCGAGGCGTTGATCTCTATAGGTCAAGAGTGGGACGAGGCCTTCAAGAGCCCCTTGACGCTTGGCGGCAAGAATACCCAGCTGACCAGCATCTCCATCGATGAGGACGCCGACGCCCATTGTGCGCGGGCCAGGGCGGCGGGGGCGATCATTGTCATGGAACCGGAGACTCAATTTTACGGCGACCGGTCCTACCGCTGCGTGGATCCGGAGGGACACCACTGGTCCATCGGCCAGAGCGTCGAGGACGTCAGCCGCGAGCAGGCGCTTGAGCGACTGGGCGGCGGCGTGAAGATCGAGGGATGGGTCTGATGCCGAGGTTCGACCTGGAAACCACCTTCCTCGGCCTCTCGGGCGACGGCGAGGTGACGCAAATGCCGGTCGGCCCCGACTTCTGGCCGACGATGGACCGCAATCCGAATATGCGCGCGACCCTGGTCAGCTTCGGGACGGGCGAGGGTGATTGGCCGCATTGGGAAATGCATCCCAAGGGCGATGAGGTGCTGGTGCTCGTGGAGGGCAGCCTCACCCTGATCCTCGATGAGGCGGGCGTGGAGCGCCGGCAGGACATGACCGCCGGCCAGACCTTAGTGGTGCCGAAGGGCGCTTGGCACCGCGCCATCGGCCAGCGCGGCGTGAAGATGCTCTTCATCACCTATGGCGAGGGAACCCAGCACCGCCCGGTCGCCGCGTGAGCGCGCTCGCCATCGATCGGACTTTGCAGGCCCTTGCCGAGCCGCACCGGCGCCAGGTGGTGGAATTATTGCGGCAGGGGCCGCGCACGGCCGGCGACCTCGCACGGGGTCTGGGGCTCGCCCCCTCGGCCCTAAGCCGGCACTTGAAGACGTTGAAGGAGACCGGTCTTGTGGAGGAGTCTCACCCCATCTTCGACGCTCGCGTGCGGGTCTATGCCCTGAGAGCCGAACCCATGCAGGACCTCATGAAGTGGCTGGAGGAAACCGAGCGGATGTGGGGCGAGCAGCTCCTGGCGTTCAAAGCCCATATCGAAGCGGACGGCGAGGCGTGACGTCGAAGGTCATTGTCGCCCTGCGGGTGAAGGCGAACCCGGAGCGCGCCTTCGAAGTGTTCACGCGCGATATCGGTGTGTGGTGGCGTCATAACAGCCTCTTCCGATTTACCCCGCGCAGCCCCGGGACTTTGGCCTTCGAGCCGGGGGAGGGCGGGCGCCTCACCGAAATCCTGCCGAACGGAAAGGTGTTCGAGATCGGCAGGATCCGCGCCTGGGAGCCGCCGCGCCGGCTGGTGGTGGGCTGGCGCCAGGCCACGTTCGCGCCGGACCAGGACACCGAGGTGGAGATCACCTTCGAGCCGGTCGGTGAAGAGACCCGCGTGAGTGTCACTCACATCGGCTGGGACAGCGTTCCCCAGACTCATGTGGCCAAGCACTCCTTCCCGGACGCCCTCTTCCTGAGACGCCATGGAGAATGGTGGCAGAGCCTTCTCGCCTCGTACAAGATCACCATCGCGGAGCGGGGGGAGCAGTCATGACGAGCGAAACCACATCGTCCAGCGGACGCCGGCCGGCCTTCGGCTTCATTTTCGCGACGGCAGTGATGAATTCGCTGTCGTTCGGCATCATGATTCCGGTGCTGCCCAACCTCATCAAGTCGTTCACCGGTGGTGACACGGCCCAGGCTTCGCTCTGGGCGGGCCTCTTCGCGGTGACCTGGGGCACGATGCAATTCTTCATCGGCCCGATCCTCGGCATGATGTCGGACCGCTTTGGGCGCCGCCCGGTGGTGCTGATTTCGCTCTTCGGCCTCGCCGTCGACTTCCTGTTCATGGCCTTCGCGCCAACCTTGATGTGGCTGTTCGTCGGCCGGATTCTCAACGGCGCCACGGCTGCCAGTTTCTCGACCGCCAACGCCTACGTCGCGGATGTCACCACGCCCGAGAAACGCGCCAAGGATTTCGGAATGATGAGCTCAGCCTTTTCATTCGGGTTTCTCATCGGTCCGGCCGTGGGCGGCTTCCTGGCGGACTACAGTCTGCGCCTGCCGTTCCTGGTGGCGGCGGGGCTCACGGCGGCCAACTGGCTCTATGGATTCTTCGTCCTGCCTGAATCCCTGCCGCCGGAGCGGCGCGTGGCGCGATTCGACTGGAAGAAAGCCAATCCGGTGGGCGCGCTGCGGCTGCTGCAGTCGCATCACGAGCTTCTCGGCCTTGCCGCCGTGGTCTTCCTTTTCCAGCTGGCTCACACCGTCCTTCCGGCGATCTTCGTGCTCTATACGGGCGAGCGCTATCATTGGACGCCCTCGATCATGGGGCTGACCATGGCGCTTACCGGCGCGCTCGGCATCGTCGTGCAGAGCTTCCTGATCCAGCCCATCGTCAAGCGGGTCGGTGAACGGGGGGCGGTGCTGATCGGCGCGGCGAGCGGCGCGGCGGGCTTCCTGATCTATGCCTCCGCGCCCAATGGCTGGGTTTACATAGCGGGCACCGTGGTGTTCGCCTTCAATGGCCTGCTGATGCCGGGCCTGGTCAGCCTGATGTCCCAGCGCGTCGGATGGAACGAGCAGGGCCAGCTGCAGGGCGCCAACCAGTCACTTCAAGGTATCGCCTCCACCCTCGGCCCAGCCCTCTTCAACGGCCTCTTCGCCCTGGCGATCAGCAATGGGGCGGGCCTCTACATGCCGGGCCTGCCCGTCTATCTCGCCTCGGCCCTGGTGTTCTGCGCGTTGCTCACCGCGATGCGCACGGCCCAGCCACTGAAGGCGTCTGAGCTTATGTCGCCGGGGTAGTGGCGATCGACCAGGAGACGCCGAAGGGGTCGCGAACCTTTCCGTAGATGTCGCCCCAGAACTGCTGCGCGAGGGGCATGGTCTCCACAGCGCCGTTGGCGAGGGCCTTGGCGAAGAGTTCCGTTGCGTTGGGAACCTGCAGGTGCAGGGTGAAGCCGCCCGGGTCCGGCGCCTCCCGGCCCCCGTTCCAGTCCGGAAAGTCGTCGCTCATCAGCACCGCGCCGCTGTTCAGCTTGATATAGCCGTGCATCAGGCGCTTGCCGTCATCGGCGGGCGCGCGGAACATTTCCTGGGCGCCGAAGACCTTCACATACCAGTCGATGGCTTCGCCGCAGCGGCCGCCTTTGATGGTGAGGTAGGGGGTAACGCCCGTATCCGGGCCGCGATCATTGTCCGCCATGGTCTTCCTCCTGATCCGGCGCGGCGAGATTGCCACGCGCGCCGGTTCTCTGACCACCGGCGATGGATTGAACCTGCATCAGGTCCGTCACACTGGTATGTGAGCGACCCCGTCATGTCGCGGAATGGGGACGGTGGTGAGCGAGGGGCAATCGAGGCCGGGACTATTCGGGAGGGGCCGTCCGGCCGCCCTCGGGTTCGTCTATGCCGCGATCCTGCTGAACGTCACCTCGATGGGGGTGATCATTCCGGTCTTCCCGAGCCTCTTGAAAGGCATCACGCACACGGATGACGCCCATGCCGCGGTGATAAGCGGCTTTTTCGCGGCCACCTGGTCGCTGATGCAATTGATCTTCGCGCCCTGGTTCGGGGCAATTTCCGACCGCTTCGGACGCCGCCCGGTGTTGCTGGTCTCGATGTTTGGCCTCGACTTCGACTACGTGATCATGGCCCTCGCGCCCAACCTCGCCTGGCTGTTCATCGGCCGTGTTATCGCCGGGATCACCGCCGCCAGCGGTTCGGCGGCCGGGGCCTATGTGGCGGATGTCTCGACGCCGGAAAACCGGGCCAGGAACTTTGGGCGGTTCATGGCCGCCGCCAATGCTGGGATCGTGCTCGGCCCGGCGCTGGGCGGCCTCGCCGGGCATTTCGATCCGCGTGCTCCCTTCTGGCTGGCGGCGGCTCTTTCCTTCGCCAACGGGGTCTTCGGCCTGCTGGTCGTCCCGGAATCTCTCGCGCCCGAGAAGCGCGCCCCGTTCAAATGGGCCAGCGCCAACGCCTTCGGCTCCCTGAAGCTGCTGTTCTCCTACAAGGGGCTGGCGGGCCTCTCGGCCGTGATCTTCATCAACCAGTTCGCCGCCATGAGCTTCAACTCGATCTTCAATTTCTACATGTCTTACCGCTTCGGCTGGAAGGCGCTGGAGATGGGGGCGTTCCTGATGGGCCTTGGCGGCGTCAACGTGCTCGTGCAGTCGCAGCTCTCCGGCCGGGCGGCCGACCGGCTGGGGGATCGCGGCGCTGTCCTGGCGGGTCTTGCCTGCGCCTGTGTGGCGCTCGTGGTCATGGGGCTCTCGCCGTGGATGGCCGGCTTCGTCTTCGGCACGGCGCTGCTCTCGTTCTCCGGCGTCGCGGGGCCGGCCGTGCAGTCCTTGATGACTCAGCGCGTCGATGAGACCGAGCAGGGGCGCCTGCAAGGGGCGATGAGCATCTTCCTGGGCCTGACGGGCCTCGTCGCGCCAATCTGCTTTACCCAGATCTTTTCCTGGTCAACCGAGGGGGCGGGCAGGGCGCTGGGCCAGCCGGGCCTTTCGATGATCTGCGGGGCGGCCCTGCTCGTCGTCGCCATCGGCGCGGCCTATATCTTCGCCCGGCCTGCGCCCCGCCAAGGTCATGATTAGGCCAGAAAACCAGAGTGTCCTGAGGATCGCGACCCCCGGAGACGCCATGAGACTGGCTCGACTTCTGATTCCCGCCCTGGCCCTGCTGGCCGCCTGTTCCGATCCCGCCGCCCGATCCAACGCCCAGCCGACCCTGCCGCCCGCGGTGCGGGCAGCGCCGGAGAGCGCCGCTGCCGTGAAGATGTCCTTCGCTCCCGTCGTGCGCCGCGCGGCACCGGCGGTGGTCAACGTGTATTCGCGACGTCTGGTTCGGCCGCAAGTAGATCCCTTCTGGGGCCAGTTCATGGGGGGCGGCGTCCCCCGGGAGCGGGTGGAGCAATCCCTGGGCTCGGGCTCCATTGTCCGCGCCGACGGGATCATCCTGACCAATCACCACAATATCGAAGGCGCCCAGGAGATCATGGTCGTCACCGCGGACCGCCGCGAATGGCCCGCCACCGTGCTGCTGGACGACCCCCGCGCGGACCTCGCCGTGCTGAAGATCGACACCAAAGGCGAGCGCCTGCCGACCATCTCCATCGACGCTGACGAGGACATCCAGGTCGGCGACCTTGTCCTGGCCATCGGCGATCCCTTCGGCGTCGGCCAGACGGTGACCAACGGTATTGTCTCGGCCCTGGCCCGCTCGGATGTCGGCATCACCGACTATTCGTTCTTCATCCAGACCGATGCGGCCATCAATCCGGGCAATTCCGGCGGGCCCCTGGTCGACATGGATGGCAACCTCGTCGGCGTGAATACGGCCATTGTTTCGCGCTCCGGCACTTCCTCCGGCGTCGGCTTCGCCATTCCGGCGGCGATGGCGCGCCAGGTCGTACAGGCGGCCCTCGGCGGCAGCACGTCAGTGTCGCGGCCTTGGCTCGGCGCGAAGGCCCAGACCCTGACCGGGGAAATGGCGCGCTCCCTCGGCCTCGCCAATCCGCAGGGCGTGCTGGTGGCGGATCTCTGGCCCGGTGGCCCCGCGGCGCGGGCGGGCCTGCGCCAGGGCGACGTTGTGCTCAGCGTCGACGGTCAGGCTGTGAACGACGAGGCCAGCCTCAACTACCGGGTCGCCACACGCCGCCCTGGCGAGAACCTGAACCTTACCGTCCGCCGCGCCGGCATTCCCGACCGGGCGCTCACCGTCCGCATCGACGCACCGCCCGCCAGTCCCGCCCCCGACGAACGGGTCATTTCCGGTCGCAATCCCTTCGAAGGCGCCACCGTGATAAACCTGTCGCCGGCCGCGGCGGCTCAGAACGGCGTCGATCCCTTCGCGGGCCAGGGAGTGCTGATCAGCGCCGTCGCCGCGGGCGGCGTGGCCCAGAGGATTGGGCTGCAGCCGGGCGACATGGTGCGCGCCCTCAACGGCCGTCAGATCGCCAACACGCGGGACCTCGCCGCGCTCCTCGCCCAGCCCGCTCGCGGCTGGAGCATTACCATCGAGCGCGGCGGGCGTATGATTACCGCGAATGTCCGGGGATAAGCCGCCGACGGGGACGCCATGGGCCACCGCATTGAACCGCTCTCGCAAGCAACTCTCCCGGACCTGCTCAGGTTCTTCGAGGAGGTGGCGTTCGTCGATCATCCGGCCTGGGCGAGCTGCTACTGTTTCTTCCCGCATGCGCCGCACGAGACGGAGAAGTGGCAGGAGCGGACAGGCGCGCAAAACCGGGCGGGGACCTGCGCGCGCGTGGCCGCGGGCACGATGGGCGGCCTGTTGGCCTACGACGGCGCCGAGGTCGTCGGCTGGTGCAATGCCGGGGACCGCGCCTGGGTGACCATGCAGGGTAAGTTCGAGGCGTCTTCGCGAAAGATGGGCGCCATCAGTTGCTTCGTCGTCGCGCCTGACCGGCGGGGACAAGGGATCGCGGCCGAGTTGCTCGCGGCGGCCTGCCGCAAGCTGAAAGCCGAGGGTTGCGCTGTCGTCGAGGCCTACCCCTATCCGGACGCCAAGAGCGCCGCCGAGGCTCACACCGGGCCGCTGCCGATGTATGAGAAAGCCGGATTCAAGGAGCACAGCCGGGACGACGATGGCAGCATCGTTGTGCGCAGGGACCTTTGATCTGAATTTGGCCGTGGCAGAGACGCCCCGCGACCCGGTAGTTTGCGCGCATGGCTGATTTGTTCGAAGCGGCGGGACTGGTTCCGGAGGCGCCACGGCCCCTGGCCGACCGGCTGCGCCCGACGACGCTCGACGAAGTGGTGGGCCAGGATCATCTGCTCGGCCCGGAAGGCCCGATCCGGCGCATGGCGGACGCCAAACGTCTGGCTTCGATGATCCTCTGGGGCCCGCCTGGCACCGGTAAGACCACTATCGCCCGGCTGCTCGCCAAGGCGGCCGGCTACGAGTTCCAGCAGCTCTCGGCGGTGTTCTCCGGCGTCGCCGACCTGAAGAAGGCCTTCGAGACCGCGCGGGGCCGGCGAGCCGCCGGGCAGGCCACCTTGCTCTTCGTCGACGAGATTCACCGCTTCAACCGCGCCCAACAGGACGGCTTCCTGCCCTTCGTGGAAGAGGGGATTGTCACCCTGGTCGGTGCGACCACCGAGAACCCGTCCTTCGAGCTCAACGGCGCCTTGCTCTCCCGCAGCCAGGTCTTCGTTCTGAAGCGCCTGGATAACGACGCCCTCAGTGAATTGCTGGCCAAGGCCGAGGCGCATGAAGGCCGGCGTCTGCCGTTGGAGCCCGAGGCGCGAAACGCCCTGATCGCGCTGGCGGACGGGGATGGGCGCTACTTGCTCACCCTCGCCGAGACCCTGCTCAATATCGGCACGGCCAAGCCCCTGACCACGGCCGAGCTCGGCCAGGTGCTGCAAAAGCGCTCACCCGCCTACGACAAGGACCGGGAGGAGCACTACAACCTGATCTCAGCCCTGCATAAGTCGGTGCGCGGCTCGGACCCGGACGCCGCCCTCTACTGGCTGGCGCGCATGCTGGAAGGCGGGGAGGACCCGCTCTACATCGCCCGGCGCCTGGTGCGGATGGCCATCGAGGACATTGGCGCGGCCGACCCGATGTCCCTGATCCTGACCACGGCGGCGAAGGACGCCTACGATTTCCTGGGCAGCCCGGAGGGTGAACTGGCCCTGGCTCAGGCCTGCGTGCACATGGCCGCCGCGCCGAAGTCCAATGCCGTCTATGCCGCCTTCGGGGCCGCCCGGAAGATGGCCCGTGAGACCGGCTCCCTGATGCCCCCGGCCCATATCCGCAATGCGCCGACGCGCCTGATGAAGGACCTCGGCTACGGCAAGGGCTACCAGTACGACCCCGACACGGAGGAAGGCTTCTCCGGCCAGGACTACTTCCCCGACGGCGTGGAGCGGCGGGCCTTCTACCAGCCGAAGGGTGAAGGGGCGGAGGCGCGGGTCAAGGAACGCCTCGAGCGCTGGGCGGCCTTGAGGGGCAAGCGCGGTGGCTGACCGCAAACAGGCGCCGCGCCCGAACCTGTCAGCTGACGACATCGCCTTTGTGAAGTCCCTGGTGATCCATGAGGACGAGCAGGTGCTGGCCTTCAACAAGCCGGCGGGGCTCTCGAGCCAGGGCGGCCGGATCAAGACTCACACTCTCGACGATCTGACCTGGGCTTTCGCCAAGTCGAGCGGCAACCGGCCCCGCCTCGTGCACCGCCTGGACCGTGACACCTCGGGCATTCTGGTGACCGCCAAGACCAAACCGGCCGCGGCCTTTCTCGGCAAGGCGATGATGGGGCGGCGGATCAAGAAGACCTACCTCGCCATCGTCACACCCAGTGCGCCCGACCCGAAGGGCGGTGTGATCGAGACGCCGCTGCGGCGGGACTCCATCGGCCGGGAAGTCTCCATGCGCCCATGTCCGCCCGATCACCCGGACGCCGAGAGCGCCAAGACCCGCTACCGCACCCTGGCGGAGGTCCCCGGCGCGGCCCTGGTGGAGCTCAATCCGGAGACGGGCCGTATGCATCAACTGCGCGCCCACCTGGCCTCCATCGGCCGTCCGATCGCAGGAGATGTGCGCTATGGCGGAGCCTTGACCGTAGGCGGCAAGCCGGCCCCTCGGCTCATGCTACACGCCGCCGCGCTCAGCTTCCCGCACCCGGCGGGAGAGACCCTACGCCTTGAGGCGCGGCCGCCCGACGACTTCCAGACCCTGGCCCACGACCTCGGTCTCAAGCTGCCCTGAGGTGGCGCTGGCGGCCTGGATGCCGGCATGGGTGATTCCGGCGACACTGGCGACGTGCATGAACCCATCGTTGGGCAGGCCAAGCATGGCGAGGGCAGGGGCCAGGTGCCGGGCCTGCTCGCCAAACGCCAGCATGTGCAAGGCGATCTGGGTGTCCGCCGGCGGCAGGTCCGAGCAATCCAGAGTCAGGCCTTGCATGCGGAAGCCTTTCACCGGAGCGGCCATGTCCTTGCCTGGGCGCAGGCGGATGAAGATGCCCCGGCAGAGGCCGCTGATCAGGCCCATCACTTCGGTGAGGCGGCTGGCCGGCGTGCCGATATCGACATCGACTAGTTCGATTAGGGCCCCGGCCTTCAACACGTCTATCGCGCCGCCGGCCATCAGCATCAGAGCGTTGCGGCCCTTGCGGGTCTGCAGGGTCCGAAAGGCGGCCGGCGCCAGGACCGGCGGCTCGCCCTTGGATTTCGGCAGGTAGAGGGCGGCATAGGCGAGGGTGGCCTTGTCGATGTTGTAGAGGTCCTCGTCCGGCAGCTTGCTGAACATCCGGGCCGGGACAACGGCGCCGGAGCGCGTCTCAGTCACCGTGACGTTGATCCGCAAGGCCGCCGTGACGTTGTGCTTCAGGCTGACCAGTTGCTCGACGGAGAAGTCGATGCGGTGCGCCGTGCCCGTGCTGGACACATAGGAGATCGGGTTGCGC
Organism: Caulobacteraceae bacterium; assembly: GCA_046349475.1. Classification (GTDB taxonomy): domain Bacteria; phylum Pseudomonadota; class Alphaproteobacteria; order Caulobacterales; family Caulobacteraceae; genus Acaudatibacter. The sequence continues at coordinate 346,530 of JAXMCG010000001.1, forward strand.
CGTTTCTCCTCCACAGGGTCGACCTTCGCCACCGGGCTGTCCGGCGCATCGAGATAGACGGGGCGGCGGGAAATGGCCTTGGGGTCGATCGGGGCGCAGGAAACGGCGTCGCCTGAGAAGCCTGTCACCATCTGAATGCGCAGGTCCGGCGCCTCCGCCGAGCCCAGGAAGAAGACCAGCACTTCTTCGAGAATGCGCAGGGCGACGGCCTGCACGGCAGCCCCCTGTTCGGAGGTCATAGCCAGCACGAAATCGGTGTCGTTGAGACGGTGGTGGATGTCGGCATAGGAGAGGTGCTCGGCGCACTTGCGATTGACGTTGGCCCACACGTCCTCGCGCTTGCGCATCCACCGCTCGCCGGCCCGTTCGCGAATGGCCGCCACGCTGATCACCGCCACGGCGCCGCGCTCCATCAGCCCGGCCTCGGCGATGCGGCCCATCACCGAAAGAGCGCTGGTGGATTCCAGGCGGGCCAGTGAGGCGGCGTCTGTACCGTCTGCGGACAAGAGCGTTGAACTCCTCGAGGCGGGATACTTCCCTGAACTTCAAGGTGTCGCCCGGAGTCTGAGTCCCGCCTTAACGCGCCGAAGCGGCGCTGCTCGAAACGGGTTTTGCCCGCGTCCCGCGAAGCGCCTAAGACTTGGATATGGAACGGATTCTCCTTGTGGCGCTTGGCGGAGCGGTCGGGTCGGTGGCCCGATACCTGACGGGCGTGCAGGCCATGCGGCTTTTCGGCGCGGCCTGGCCGGTGGGCACCTTCACGGTCAACATCATGGGCGGCCTCCTGATGGGCGTGATCACGGCCTGGCTCGCCCACCGCGGCGAGGCGCACCAGGAGAACTGGCGTCTGCTGCTGGCTGTCGGCGCCATGGGCGGCTTCACCACCTTCTCCGCCTTCTCCCTGGAAGTCGCCCTGATGCTGCAAAGGCGGGACTATCTGGCCGCCTTCATCTACGTGTTCGCCTCGGTGACGATTTCGATCATCGCCCTGTTCGGGGGCATGGCTTTGGGGCGTATGGCGTTTCGTTGATGGCTGAGGTGCAGACGCTCTTTGTGGATGCCGGTGAGGACGGAACGCGCCTCGATCGCTGGTTCAAGCGCCGCTGGCCGCACCTGAGCCACATCCAGATCAACAAGCTGGCGAGGTCGGGCCAGATCCGCGTCGATGGCGCCCGGGCGAAAGCCGATACGCGGCTCAATGCCGGGGCCCAGGTACGTGTGCCGCCTCTGCCGGATGCGCCCACCAAGGAAGAGCGCCAGGGGATTTCATCCCGCGATGAGGCCTTCGCTCGCTCGCTGGTGCTCTATGAGGACGATGAGGTTCTCGCGCTGAACAAGCCTTCAGGCCTCGCGGTTCAGGGCGGCACCAAGACGACGATGCACGTGGACCGCCTGCTCAGCACCTGGGGGGAGGGCACGAGCCGGCCCCGCCTCGTCCACCGTCTTGATCGGGATACGTCCGGCGTCCTCCTGCTCGGCAAGACGCCGGGCGCCGCCGCCAAGCTCTCCGGCGCCTTCGCCCGGCGCAGGGCTGAGAAGACCTATTGGGCCATCGTCGCTGGCAGCCCCCATCCGCAGGAGGGGATCATCGACATCCCCTTGGTGAAGAAAGGTGTGGGCGACCGCGAGATCGTCATGCCGGCCCAGCCGAAGGAGCCGGGCGCCCAGCCGGCCGAGACGGAATATGTCACCGTCTCCCGCGCCTTCACCAAGGCCGCCTTCCTGGCCCTGCGGCCCCACACAGGCCGGACCCACCAGCTGCGCGCCCACATGCTGGCGATCGGCCACCCGATCCTCGGCGATCCGAAATACGCCAACGACGCCTCGCGGGATCTTTCCAGGGACCTGAAGCTGCAGCTGCATGCCCGCCGCATCGTCCTGCCGCATCCGACCAAGGGGACACTGACCATCGAGGCGCCGCTGAGCCCGGAAATGAAGGCCGGCTTCAAGCACTTCGGGTTTTCCGAGGATGAGGGCGCGGGCGACCCGTTCGCGATTGTCCGCCGCCGATGAGCCTCGAACTTGCCCGCGCGGCTCTGCGCGCGGCCGGTGTGCCCGCCGATGGGCCGGTGAAGGCCGTGAAGCTCGGTCTCTCCGGCGATTTCGTGGCCCGGGTCGGCTGGCCGCTGTCGTGCTTCATCAAGATCGCCACCAAGAACCGGCCGGAGCTGGAACGCGAACTGGAAGCCGCCCGATGGCTGCGGGGCCGGGCCGCTGTCCCCAAGGTGCTCTGGGCCGGCGAGGTCGAAGGCTTCCTGGCGATGATCACCGAGACTCTGCCCGGCGTGCCGTCTTCCAGCCTGCCCAAACGCGATCCGTCGCCGGGTCTCGTCCGCTGCCTCGGCGCCCTGGCGGCGCTTCATGCCCTGCCGGCGGACGATTGCGGGCTCGACCGATCCCTCGACACCGTCCTCGCCATCGCCCGCGCCAAGATCGATCATGGCGAGGGTGACACGGCGTGGTTCGCGGAGCCCTGGAAGGACGGCGACGTCGAGGCGATCTGGCAGGAGCTTCTCAGCCTGCTTCCAGCACGGCCGGAGCCCGTCTTCACCCATGGCGACGCCTGTCTGCCGAACTTCATCGTGGCGCCGTCCGGCCCCGTCGGCTTGATCGATCTCGGCCGTGCGGGGCTCGCCGACCGGCATCAGGACCTCGCCCTTTTCCGCCGCTCCAGCCTGTTCAACTTCCCGGACCTCGACATCGACGCCCTGATCGCGTGCGCCTATCCGCACCCCGTCGATGAGGCGCGGATGGCCTTCTATCTGCTGCTGGACGAGTTCTTCTGAGCCTCAGACGAGCCCGGTGACAGGCGCCACCGCCGTGCTGTCGGGGAAGACCTCGGTGTCCAGGGCCCGCCGGTCGACGCCCATGTGATCCAGAAGCACGCCCTTAAAGAGCCCCCGCATATCCAGGGTCGGACGCGTGTCGCGGTTCTCGAAGAGGCTCGCCTGGGCCAGGCCCGGCCAGTCGCCGATGATCCCGCCGGGCCTAAGTGCGCCGCCCATCACGAGAGCTGTCGAGGCGGTGCCGTGGTCGGTGCCGCCGGTGCCATTGACCCGCGCCGTGCGGCCGAACTCGGTGGCGACCATCAGCACGGTGTCGGTCCAGGCCGGTCCAAGGCCCTTGGCGACCCCATCCAGGAAGGCGTCGAGATAGGCCAGGCGCGTCGCCAGCTGGCCCTGGGCCGCGCCTTGATTGGCGTGGGTGTCGAAGCCATCGATGGAGACCGCCGCCACCTGCGGGCCGCCGCCCTGGGTCATGAAGCCGGCCAATGTGGTCCCGAGGGAGCGCGCCTGAGGCAGGCCCTGGCGCAGGACGGGCCGCAGGACCTCGCCGCCTGCGTTCATCTGAGCATCCATCTGGGCGTCCATCATGTCCCCGCCGGGCGGCGGCGCGGCGCCGGGGGCCGGGGCGGAGGTCATGGCGTTCTGGGCCATGGCCTCCGTGGCAAGGCCGCTGGCAAGGGCGGGGCCGAGCAAGGCGTCGTTCGCGTAGAGATCCTGCAGAATGCCGGGAAGGCGCGTGTCCTTCTCGGCCTGTCCGCCGGGCGACCAGGACGCCGCCTGCACCTTGCCGCGCAGGATCAGGGGGGCGGTCGTGCCTACTGAAAGGGCCGAGACGCGGCGCTCCGGACCGAGCGCCTCAAGAGACCGGTTCAGCCAGCCGGACGCCGTGCCATAGACCACCGATCCCCCGCTCTCGAGCACGTCCTGGGCCTCGAAGTGGGAGCGGGCGCGGTCCGGCGTGGCGATGGCCGGGGCGATTCGCGCCTGACCCGCCTTGGCAAGGCGGTGCACGGAGGCGAGCGCCGGGTGCAGGCCGAAGGTGGAGTCGAGGGCGAGGGCGCCGCCGGCCTCACCAAAGGCGGGCAGGGCGATGTTGCGGCGCAGGTCCGAGTAGTCGCGGTCGCCCACGGGCGGGGAGACGGAGAGCCCGTCCATGCCGCCCCGGCAGATGACGACGATCACCTTCTTGCGGGCCAAGGCCCCGTCGGCCGCCGCATAGGCGCGGGCGGCCATGAAGTCGATGGAAACGCCCAGGCCCGCGAGGGCGAAGAGGGCGTGGCGGCGGGAGAAGTCTGAACGGCTCATCGGCGTTGGAACTCCGGGCTCATCAGCAGGATCGCCAGGCCCTCGGCGCGGGTCTCGGCCCGGCGGATGGCGGTGGCGGTGGGGTCGGAGAGGCTGGCGCCCAGGGCGGCCTGGGCGGTCGCGGTGGGCTCCATGTAGGCGGCCGCCGCATTGGCGAAGCCTTCGGCATAGGCCAGGCGCTTGATGATCGCGTCAGGCGCGGCCCAGTTGGCGTTCTCCTCCGGCCAGCCCTTGGGGGAGGGAGCGCTGAACGGTTTCTGCCCCATGGCCGTGAGGATCGGGGCCAGATTCTGGATGTTGTTCGGCTGAGAGCCGCTGGTCCGCCAGGCGGAGATCAGGAAGTCATAGGGGTTCTTGAACTTCTGGGGCGTGGGCTCCCAGGCTTCCGGTGCGGTGACGAGGGTTCGCGCCAGTTCATCGAGGCGGCCGCCCGTGCGGAGGTAGCTCTGCTCCAGCCGCGCCACGAGGCTGGCCGGCGGGTCTTCGGAGACGAAATGCCGGGCGATCTTGGTGGCCAGATGCCGCGCCGTTGCCGGGCTGGCCGCGAGGTCTTTCAGCACCGCCAGGGCCTGCTGGCCGCCGGTGTTTGGATAGGACTTGCCCATCACCGTGCGGGCGCCGGGTTCATGAATGATCGGGCGGTATATGAACTTGCCCTGCCGGTCGCCCGCTTCATTCGGCCCGCCCACGCTCCAGCCCGTCAGGGCTCTGGCGAACTCGGTGACGTCAGCCTGGGCGTAGCCGCCATTGATGCCGACCGTGTGCAGCTCGAGAATTTCGCGCGCCAGGTTCTCGTTGAGCCCGCCGCCGCCCTGCTGGCGGCGCACATAGGCGGCGCCCAGGCTGTTCGGCCCCGTGGACTGAGCCTGGTCGAGATAGAGCAGCATGGCCGGGTGGACGGTGGCCGCGACCAGCAGGTTCTCGAAGGTGTCAAAGACGTGCGGCCGGATGGCTTCCTGTTCGTACGGCCCCACCACGACGGCCGTGACCAGTTTCACTCCCGAAACCGTGAAGTGGTTCGCCCAGAAGAGCGCCCAGCGTTCCCGGAAGCTGGCCCCGGTGCGGGCCCCCATCTGGAAGCGGGCCAGGAAGTCGACGGCTGGTCCTAGGCGGATCATCCGCCCTGCGATCTGAACCGGATCGCGCTCGGGTGGCACAGGCCCGTCCGCGTCGCCGCGCCGGCCCGGGCGTGGCGGCGGTGACGCGCCGGCCGCGGCCTGCTGATTGCGGTTCTGCCGCCGGTCCCGCTGGAAGACGCGGAACTGGTTGATCCGTTCCCAGGACGGCATGCCGTTGGGCTGCGGCTGATCCGCCCCGCCCGTCTGGATCTGGGCCAGCAGGTAGCCTTCGGGATCGGATTTGGCCGCGTCGATTTCGCCGGGCCGGGCGCCCAGGCCGAAGCGGTTGGTGGCGATGGCCGCCTTGAGGTCCCTCGATGTCGCCAAGATAGCTCTCTCCCTTGCGCATCGTGTTGGATTTTGGTCTTGCACGCCCGAGCCGTCGCATTCCGTCGCGCGGCCGCCGGAGAGTTCTGTTGCCCGCGAAAATCGATCCCCTCGAGCGACCAAAGCGATTCTACAAGGCCGTGACCACAGGTCCAGTGGAGGGCGGCTTCGCGGTCATGCTGGACGGCCGCACGCCCAAGTCGCCGGGTGGCGCCCGCCTCGTGGTCCCGGCTCAGGGCCTCGCCGATCTGATCGCCGCCGAGTGGGCGCGGCAGGGCGAGTTCATCATCCATGGGGAGATGTCCGCCACACGCCTGGCCAATACCGCCCTTGATAATGTGCCGAAAGCCAGGGCCGCCGTGGCTCAGGAGATCGCCGACTATGCCGGCTCCGACGCCCTCTGCTACCGGGCGGACCATCCGCAGGCCCTGGCCGATCGCGAGGCGGCCTCCTGGCAGCCCTGGCTCGAATGGGCGGCTTCTGATCTCGGTGTCGCGCTGAACTCCACCCAAGGCATTGTCCACGTCACCCAGGACGCTGCCGCCCTGGCCCGCGTGCGCGATCTTGCTGCCGAACTCGATGATTTCAGCCTCTCAGGCCTGGCCTTCGGCACGCCGCTCTATGGTTCCAGCGTGCTGGCTTTCGCGGTTCAACGCGGCGCTCTGGGCGGGGAGGCGGCCTTTGATCTCTCCCGCCTGGATCAGGCTTTCCAGGAGGAGAAGTGGGGTATCGATGCGGAAGCCGCCGAGCGCACGGCCCGCTTGCGCGCCGATGCGGTGATGCTGGGCGACTGGTTCGCATCACTTTCTGCCGCTGGCTGACCCTACGGCTTCCTTGTCACGCCCGCGCGCGGCGTTTAGGCCATCACCTTCAGAGACTTGGAGGGACGGCCCGGTGCAGGAAATCCTCGACGAGCTGGAAAAGCGCAGGGCCCAGGCGAGAGCCGGGGGCGGCGGGCGGCGCATCGACAGCCAGCACGCCAAGGGCAAGCTGACCGCCCGCGAGCGTCTCGACCTCTTGCTCGACGAAGGCTCCTTCGAGGAGTTCGACATGTTCGTCGAACACACCAGCCACGAGTTCGGCATGGAGGCTCAGCGCATCCCGGGTGACGGCGTCGTCACCGGTTGGGGCACGATCAATGGCCGCGTCGTCTATGTGTTTTCCAAGGATTTCACGGTGTTCGGCGGCTCGCTCTCCGCCGCTCATGCCTCCAAGATCGTCAAGATCCAGAAGCAGGCCGTGAAGGCCGGAGCCCCGATCATCGGCCTCTTCGACGCCGGTGGGGCCCGCATCCAAGAGGGCGTCGACAGCCTGGCCGGCTATGCGGACATCTTCCTCGAGAACGTGCTGGCCTCCGGCGTCGTGCCGCAGATCAGCGTCATCATGGGCCCCTGCGCGGGCGGCGACGTCTATTCCCCGGCCATCACCGACTTCGTCTTCATGGTGAAGGACACCTCGTACATGTATGTGACGGGGCCGGACGTGGTGAAAACCGTCATCAACGAGGAAGTCAGCCACGAGGAACTGGGTGGGTGGCGCGTCCACGCCCTCAAGTCGGGCGTCGCCGACGGGGCGTTCGAGAACGACCTGGAAGCCCTGACGCAGGTCCGCCGCCTGATCGACTTCCTGCCGGCTTCGAACCGGGAAAAGGCGCCGCCGCGCGAGAGCTTCGACGAAGCGCACCGCGACGAACCGTCCCTCGACAGCCTGGTCCCGGCCAATCCCAACAAGCCCTATGACATGCGCGAGCTGATCGCCAAGGTCATCGATGAGGGTGATTTCTTCGAGATTTCAGGCGATTTCGCGAAAAACATCATTACCGGCTTCTGCCGTATGGACGGCGAGACGGTGGGCATCGTCGCCAACCAGCCCCAAGTGCTGGCCGGCGTGCTCGACATCGACGCCAGCCGTAAGGCCGCGCGCTTCGTGCGCTTCTGCGACGCCTTCAACATCCCGCTGGTCACCTTTGTCGACGTGCCGGGCTTCATGCCGGGCACCAAGCAGGAGCAGGGCGGCCTGATCCGCCATGGCGCCAAGCTGCTCTTCGCCTTCGCCGAAGCCACGGTTCCAAAGGTGACTCTGATCACCCGCAAGGCCTATGGCGGCGCCTTCGACGTGATGAGCTCGAAGAACCTGCGTGGGGACGTAAACTACGCCTGGCCGACCGCAGAGATCGCGGTCATGGGCCCCAAACAGGCCGTGGAAATCATCTTCCGCGCCGACATTGGTGATCCGGAAGCCTTGGCGGCCCGGGAAGCGGACTACAAGGCCCGCTTCGCCAACCCCTTCGTCGCCGCCAGCCGGGGCTACATCGACGATGTGATCATGCCCCACGGCACCCGCCGCCGCATCGTCAAGGCGCTGAAGAGCCTGAAGGGCAAGGTGCTGACCAACCCCTGGAAGAAGCACGATAATATTCCGCTTTAGCTTGGAACGGCGGGTCTAAGGACCGGTTCTCGGAGGGTCCGCCGCGCTGAGCGGCGCAAGTCTTCCGAGGAGAGAACCGCCATGCCCAATCCAGACCGGTGGACGGAACAACGCAACGAGGAACAGGCCCGATGGGATCGCGGCCGTGACCAGCGCCGCTACGGCGAGGAAGCCTACGGGGCGGGCTACCCCGGCGAGCGCAGCTTCCAACCGCGCGATCGCGGTGACGCCGACCGCTTCGGCTACGGTGACTACAATCCAGGCTACGGCGTTGAATCCGAGCGTCGCGGCGAGGGGCGGCGGGTCTTTGGCGAGCGGGAAACCGGCGCAAGCTACACAAGCGGAGAACGCCAGCCCGGAAGCTATACGCCGCCGGGCGACGGCTATCCCGTTCGCTGGGGCGGTCAGGGCACGCGCCCGGGCCCCTCCGACGCCCGGTCAGACGCCCCACCGTCCTTCCACGGCGAAAGCTTCCGTAACGCCGACGCCTATCCCAGCCATCGCGGCAAGGGTCTGCGCGGGTACAAGCGCTCGGACGAGCGGATCATGGAAGAGATCAATGATCGCTTGACCGAGGATCACCATCTGGACGCCAGTGACATCGAGGTGAAAGTCGAGGGCGGCGAGGCGACCCTCTCGGGAACGGTGCCCGACCGTTCGGCCAAACACCGGGCCGAGCAATTGATCGAACACCTGACTGGCGTCTCGCACGTGCAGAATAACCTCCGCGTTCAGAGGTCCAATGATGCTGGCGGGTTCGGTGAACGGACTCCGGGGTCGACGGATCGCCTCGTCTGAATTCGTCCAGGCCTGACCTCGGCGGCGGCGCCGGGCCCCCGGCGTCGGCGTTCGGCCAAAAACAGCTTGGCGAGCGGGCCGGGGGGATGATTATAAGCGCCCAGCCGCGAAGCGCGGACCTGAGGATTTACGAGGAGACGGGGATGTCAGGCGAACACAAGGGCTTGGGGCCGAAAACCGCGAAGACCGGCGAAGATCCGGTGCTGCACGCCGTGCACGACGCCCTAACCCATGAAGCCTGGCTCGACGCCACGGATATTGAGCTGGTGGTCGAAGGTGGAAAGGTCACGCTGACCGGCACGGTCAACACCGAACAGCAGCGTGAACTGGCCGGCAAGACGGCGGGCGAGGCCAAGGGCGTGACCGAAGTGGTCAACAGCCTGACCATCGACGCCAACTCTGGCGTGGCCGAGATGAATCGCATCCGGAACATCACCGACCGCGGCCGCTAGGCCCGCCCGCTATCCGGGACACAGAAACGGCCGCCTTTCGCGAGGCGGCCGTTTTCGTGTCAGGCAGGAATTTTGTCGCCGCGATTGAGAGGATCGCGCAGCGGCTCGCCCTCCTTCACGAATTCAAGCGAGATCGAATTGATGCAGTAGCGCAGGCCGGTCGGCGGCGGCCCGTCCGGAAAGACGTGGCCCTGGTGGCTGTCACATCGCGCGCATCGGGTCTCGATGCGGATCATGCCGTAGGAGACATCCCGCACGCCGATCACGTGGGCTTCGTCGACCGGCGCATAGAAGCTTGGCCAGCCTGTGCCGCTCTCGAACTTGGTCTTGTACTGGAAGAGGGGCAGTCCGCATTCGCGGCAACAATAGACGCCCGGCGATTTCTCACCGAGCAGGCCGCCGCAGAACGGGGCCTCGGTGCCGTGATGCAGCAGAACATCCTTTTCTTCATCGGACAGGTCGGCTTCGAGGACCTCGCGTTCCTGATCGGTGGGCGGGGTCAGGTCGAAGCCGGAGGCGGAGAGTGTTTTGGTGCTCATCCCGGCAATGTAGGCGCGTGCCGGGCTCGGCGGAAGGTTGAACGCGACGGCGGACGCTAGGGCATGATTGCCAAGCCGCGCGGGGCGGCCTAACCGGATCACCTGCAATCGATAGGGGCCGGACCGGGTTCATGTTTTCCAAGATCCTGATCGCCAATCGCGGCGAAATCGCCGTGCGGATCATCAAGACGTGCCGGCGAATGGGCATTGCCACGGTGGTGGTATATTCCGAGGCCGACGCCGACAGCCTGGCCGTGGAAATCGCTGACGAGAGCGTGTTTATCGGCCCGCCGCCGGCCTCCCAGTCCTATCTCCTGGCCGACAAGATCATCGCTGCGGCCAAACAGACGGGCGCCCAGGCCATCCACCCGGGCTTCGGCTTCCTTTCGGAACGCGCCGATTTCGCCGAGGCCTGCGCGGAAGCGGGAATTGTCTTCATCGGCCCGAACTCCAAGGCAATCGACGCCATGGGCGATAAGATCGCCTCCAAACAGGCGGCCGTGGCAGCGGGGGTGAACTGCGTACCCGGCCACATCGGCGAGATCGATGGCGTCGAGCATGCGATCAGGATTTCCGAGGAGATCGGCTATCCGGTAATGATCAAGGCCTCCGCCGGGGGCGGCGGCAAGGGCATTCGGGTCGCCTGGAACCGCAAGGATGTCGAGGAAGGCTTCCCGGCCGTGCGTGCCGAGGCGGCTGGCGCCTTCGGGGACGACCGCATCTTCATCGAGAAGTTCATCGAGAGCCCGCGCCACGTGGAAATCCAGGTGCTGGGCGACAAGCACGGGCATGTCGTCCACCTTTTCGAGCGCGAATGCTCGATCCAACGGCGCAATCAGAAGGTCATCGAGGAGGCCCCGTCGCCGCTCCTGGACGAGGCCACCCGCATGGCCATGGGAGCCCAGGCCGTCGCCCTGGCCCAGGCCGTTGGCTACGACAGCGCCGGGACCGTGGAGTTCGTGGCCGGGCAGGATCGCAGTTTCTTCTTTCTGGAGATGAACACCCGCCTGCAGGTCGAGCATCCCGTAACGGAACTGATCACCGGCCTCGACCTGGTCGAACAGATGATCCGCGTCGCCTACGGAGAGCCGCTGGCCTTCAAACAGGAAGACCTGAAGATCAACGGCTGGGCGATGGAAAGCCGCCTCTATGCCGAGGATCCGTACCGCAAGTTCCTGCCCTCTATCGGCCGCCTCTCGCGATATTCGTCGCCCACCGAAGGACCCAAGGGCGCCGCGATCGTACGCAACGATTCCGGCGTACGCGAAGGCGACGAGATCTCGATGTTCTACGATCCGATGATCGCCAAGTTGTCCACCTGGGCGCCTACCCGGACCGAGGCCATCGACGCCATGAGTCTCGCCCTCGAAGACCTGCACATCGAAGGCTTGCGTCACAATGCGCCGTTCCTGTCGGCGGTCATGGAGCAGGAGCGGTTCCGCAAGGGGGCGCTTTCGACCAGCTACATTCCGGATGAATTCCCAGACGGGTTCACGGGGCTTATCCCCACGGATCGCCAGCACGACATCTTTACGGCGGCGGCGTTGGCCATGCACCTGATGGTCGCTGGCCGCGCGCGCGCCGCTGGCGGCATGCGCGAACCGATCCGGCGCGACTGGATCGTCGTCATCGGAAAGCGCAAGCGCCCCGTGACTGTGTCGCACGAAGGCGGGACGCTGAAGATCCATCTGGGCGACGAGGGTCGCACGATAGAGCTCGGCGGCGTGGGCTGGCGGCCGGGCAAGCACCTCTTCCACGCCAACCTGGACGGTCAGAGTTTCTCGGCGAATGTCGATGCGGCCGCCGAGGGCTTCGTGATCCGCCACCGTGCCGCTCAGGCCAAGGTGCTGGTCCTCACCCCGGTTTCCGCGGATCTGCACGAGCGCCTTCCCGTGCGCCCGCCTGTCGACACCTCCCGCATCATCGCCTCTCCCATGCCGGGCCTGGTGGTCTCTATCGCCGTGGCGGTGGGCCAGGAGGTCAAGGAAGGCGAGTCCATCTGCGTGATCGAAGCGATGAAGATGCAGAACATCATCCGAGCTGAACGCGACGGTGTGGTGAAGTCCGTGGGCTTCAAGGCCGGCGATAGTGTCGCCGCGGACGACGTCCTGGTTGAGCTGGCTTAGGACTTCTTCCGCGCGGGCGCCCGCAAAGCCAACCTTCAGCTTGCTCGTTTCCCAAAACAGCGGTTTGCTGGATTGCAGGGAAGCAAAGTTTGGAGGGCGTCGCCCATGAACGTCATGAATCTGCTGTTCAGTTTCAACGGGCGCATCCGCCGCCTGCACTATTGGTTGGCAAGCATCGCCATGGGCCTGGTGGGCGGCGTGGTTTTTGGCGTCACCATTGGGCCGGCCTATGCGGCGATGATGATGGCGGCGGCCAATGGCGACACGCCGGACATGAGCGGCTTCGGCGTCGGCGGCTTGATCTATTTCGTCTGGTTCCTGTTCGCTTTCTATGTTGGCCTCGCCCTGGCGGTGAAGCGGATCCACGACAGGGATCGTGGCGGCCTGTTCCTGCTGCTCCTGTTCGTGCCGCTGCTTGGCCTGTGGCCCATGATTGAACTGGCGTTCCTGGATGGGACGCACGGCCCGAACAAATTCGGCCCTTCGCCGAAAGGCATTGGTGGCGACTCCACCGCACCCACCACGATTTCCTAGGCGCTCAACTCGTGTTGGCCTAGCCGCGCCCCCGCCGTCGCGGGTGGCGCGGCTTGCTGTTTTCGGAGCGCTCAGACGGGGGCCGGGGAGGGGGGCGTACACCATGCTGGCGTCGCTGTTGAACGTCCGGCCCATCGTCGAGCTTGGCTTTCTCGAGGGGACGCCAGGCGACAGCGCCTCTAGCCACGCGCCAAAGTCCTCGGTGTCCTGAGCCTTCCTTTCCCGCCGCCCGGCCCCTACTCTTTGGACTTCGGCGCAAGCGGCGCGACTCAGGCGGGGAGACTTCGATGGACGGCGCACCGCTGAGCGTGGCGGAGTTTCTTTTCTCCTCCGTCGGCCGCCTGCCGCGACTGCCCTTCATCGTGGCTTCGGCCAGCTGCGTGGCCTTGGCGTTGATTTTTCAGGCGGTGACGCCGGACGCCCTGCTGTGGCTCGGCTGGTTCGTCTATCCGCCCCTGATCTATGTCGGCTCCTGCCTGCTGGCCAAGCGCCTGCATGACCGGGGGCGCTCGGGCTGGTGGGCGGGGGTGCTGCTGATCGCTCTCATAGGCTTCTGGATCAAACCCCAGGGCCTGTTCTCGTTTCTCTTCGTGATCATCATGATCTGGACAGTGATCGAACTCGGCCTGATCGCCGGTGAGCAGGGCGCCAACCGGTTTGGCCCGAGCCCGCTGAGGCACGCCGCGGCTTAGAGCGGGGCCACTTCCGCCTTCACAGGCCCGAACACGGTCTCGAACGCGCTTTTCAGCGCAGCGTCCGCCTCATCCATGGTGACAGGCAGGCCGAGGTCCACGAGGCTGGTGACACCGTGTTCGGTGACGCCGCAGGGCACGATGCCGCTGAAATGCTCCAGGTCGGGCTCCACGTTGAGGCTGATGCCGTGGAAGCTCACCCATCTGCGCAGCTTCACCCCGATGGCGGCGATCTTGTCCTCGCGGGCGAAGCCTGGCCCTTTTCGCTCCACCCAGACCCCGACCCGTCCAGGGCGCACCTGGCCCTCGACATTGAAGCGGGTGAGGGCGCCGATCACCCAGGCTTCCAGGGCCGCCACGAAGGCCCGCACATCCTTGCCGCGCTTGTTGAGGTCCAGCATGACATAGGCCACGCGCTGGCCGGGCCCGTGATAGGTGAACTGCCCGCCGCGCCGCGTCTCGAAGACCGGGAAACGGTCAGCCTCAATCAGGTCCGCCGCTTTCGCGGAAACCCCTGCTGTGTAAAGGGGCGGGTGCTCCAGCAGCCAGACCAGTTCCCCCGCCGCGCCCTCCGCGATCGCCGTCGCGCGGGACTCCATGAAGGCTTCAGCCTCAGGGTAGGCGACAAGACCTTTCGACACTGCCCAGCCGGCCGGCTGATGGTCGTCACGTCGCAGGCCTTTCGCAGCCGGGTTTAACTCGCGGTCAAGCATGTGGGCTCAATGTGGGCGCGTTGTCGTATCGCCGCCAGAGCGAGTGAGTGAAGTCTTGAGTCAGGTCAACGCCGTCAACGTTGAAATCTCCGTCGTGCTGGGTCGCTCGATCCTGCCGATGCAGCAGCTGCTGCGCATGGGCCGCGGCGCTGTGATTCCCCTCGACGCCCGCGCCTCCGACGAGGTCTGGATTCTGGCCAACAATCATCCGGTGGCTCGTGGCGAGATCCACATCAGCGACGACCGCATCTCCATCCAGGTCACACGAGCGGCTGACGTCTACGACTTCATGGCCGGCGACAGCGTCACGGCGAAGACCTAATTCCCGCGCGGCCCAACGCCGCCCTTCACAAAGCCCAACGCATTTGCTACCCCCCGCGCTCCTCACGAGCGGTCGTGGCGGAATTGGTAGACGCGCAGCGTTGAGGTCGCTGTGGGGCAACCCGTGGAAGTTCGAGTCTTCTCGACCGCACCATCCTGCTTCGCCCTTCCGGGCTTCGCAGGAATTTGGCCTGCAACGCCCTTCGTGGAAGGGCCCAAGCGGGTTGCATACTCTCAACTCAAACGGCTATCAGGATTGGGCGCAGGGGGTTTGCGAGTCGTCTCGGCCGCCCGCGTGAAACCAGGGATGAAACCAGCGCCGGATTGACGCTCTGAAAGCTACGCGGGGGGCCGCATGGATCGCGAGAACGCCGACCGTGCAGAGGTCGATATGGCCATCCCGCCCAAGAGCGCCAGTGAGCAGTTGCAGGACCTCGCCCTCGACGAGGACTATGCCCTTACGCCCGAATTCGTCCGCATGGTGGTCGACGCCGCCGACGCCGGAGATGGCGCGCGGCTGAAGGCGCTGATGGGGGCCCTGCATCCCGCCGACGTGGCCGACCTGATGGGCTTCCTTTCCGCCGAGGACCGGCGGGAAATCGTGCCGCACATCGCGCCAGAAGCCCTGGCCGAGATCCTGTCCGAACTCGACACCTCGATCCGCGAGGACATCCTCGAGAACGTCGCGCCCGCCACCCTCGCCAAGGCCCTGGAAGAGCTCGACTCCGACGACGCCGTCGATCTCGTCGAGGACCTGGAGGACGACAAGCGCGCCGAGGTGCTGGCCGCCATGGACGAGGGCGACCGGACCGCTATCGAGACGGCGCTCTCCTACGAGGACGAGACCGCCGGGCGGCTGATGCAGCGCGAGGTGCTGGCGGCGCCGGAATTCTGGACCGTCGGCCAGACCCTCGACTACATCCGGCAAGCGGGGGACGAGGCGCCGGAGCTGTTCTTCGACGTCTATGTGGTCGATCCGGCCAATCGGCCGATCGGGGCCGCCGCTGTCAGTCAGCTGGTCCGCGCCGCGCCGGAAACGGCTCTGCGCGAGGTTATGGAGCCGGTGACGGAAATCCCGGTCGATCTCGACCAGGAAGAGGTCGCCTACATTTTCGACAAGTACCACCTGATCTCCGCCCCCGTCGTCGATGACGCCGGACGGCTGGTCGGCCAGATCACCGTCGACGATGTGGTGGGCGTCATTCAGGAAGAAACCGAGGAAGACATCCTCGCCCTGGCCGGGGTGTCCGACGCCGGCCGTGACGCGGGCATTGCCTCCATCGTGCGCTCACGCCTGCCGTGGCTGCTGCTGAACCTGGCCACCGAGACTGTCGCGGTCAGCGTGATCGGGGTGTTCCAAAGCGAGATCAATAAGCTGGTCACCCTGGCCATCCTGATGCCGATCGTCGCCTCCCTGGGCGGCAATGCCGGCACCCAGACCCTGGCCGTCGCTGTTCGCGCCCTGGCCAGCCGTGAGCTCAACGCCGCCAACGCCACGCGTATCGTCATGCGTGAGATGTGGGTCGGCATACTTAATGGCGGGGCTTTGGCCGTGGCCATGTCCATCGCGACCTATGTCTTCTTCCATGACTGGCGCCTCAGCCTGACCATCGCGCTCGCCCTGGTCACCAACCTCTTTGTCGCCTCGGTGGCCGGTATCCTCGCCCCCCTGACCCTCGACCGCTTCGGCCGCGACCCGGCGGTCTCCTCCTCGGTGTTCGTGACCTTCGTCACCGACTTCATGGGTTTCCTGAGCTTCCTTGGCTTGGCCGCCCTGATCCTGCTCTAGGATTTTCCTGGCCTTGCCGATGGGGCAGGGGCTTAGGCTCGCCGCATGAAGATCGTCCAGACCGAGGCCCTCGGCCCCTTCGAGAACTACAAGCTGATCGAGGCGCCGGACCTGACGCCGCGCCCGGGCGAGGTGATCATCAAGGTCGCCGCCGTGTCCCTGGGCTATGCTGACGGTCTGATGGCGGCGGGGCTCTATCAGGTGAAGCCCCCTGTTCCCTACACGCCGGCCACGGATCTGGCCGGGACGGTGGTGGCCGTGGGGGACGGCGTCGACGCCGGCCTCATGGGCGCGCGGGTGATGGGGCAAGGCTTCCACGCCCTTGCTGAGATGGCGCGGCTGCAAGCCAGGACGCTCAGCCGCCTGCCGGCGGGCGTGACCTTCGAAGGCGCCTCCGTGCTCCCCACCAACTACGCCACCGCCCTCCACGCTCTGAAGGATCGCGGCAACCTGCAGCCGGGTGAGCGCCTGCTGGTCCTCGGCGCCGCCGGCGGCGTTGGGTCAGCGGCGGTCGATCTGGGCGTCTTGATGGGCGCTGAGGTGATCGCCTGCGCGTCCAGCGAAGAGAAACGCCAGTTCGCCCTCGCGCGCGGAGCCAAGGCTGTAATCGACACCGAGCTCGAAGGCTGGCGCGACCGCCTGAAGGCGGCGGCGGACGGAAAGGGGCCGGATGTCATCTATGACCCGGTGAGCGGACCCCTGTTCGAACCGGCCTTCCGCTCGATCGCCTGGAAGGGGCGCCACCTGGTCATCGGCTTCGTGGGCGGGCCCATCCCCGCCCTGCCGACCAACCTGCCTCTGCTGAAGGGCGCGGCCCTGGTGGGCGTCGATATCCGCCAGTTTGGCATCTTCGAACCGGCCCTGGCGCGCGCCAATCTCGACCAGCTGCTCGCCTGGCAGGCCGAGGGCCGCCTGGCGCCCGCGGTCGGCAAGGTGTTTGCACTCGAAGACTTCGCCGCCGCTCTAGAACACGCCATGAGCGGGCAGGGCACGGGCAAGACCGTCGTCAAGATCGGTTAAATCCAAGTCCCGTGTTGATCGCGCCAAAGCCTGATGCGATCAGATCTCCGATCTGATCGTTGAATCAGGCTAGTTACTTAGGGTCGAGCACGATTCAGATTTTTGGGTTGCCAAAAATCATCGTGCTCTCAGCGGCCCCAATCTTGCCGGAATAGCCTCAGACGCGAGTTTGTCTGTGTCAAAACGGATCAAGTAGGATGAAGCCGAGGCATCAGGTCTCTCGACAGGCGGTCGATCTGATCAAGACGTTCGAGGGGTTCCGCGAACGCGCTGCTCAGCTGCCCGATGGGCGCTGGACGATCGGCTATGGCCACACCCTGTCCGCCCGCGAAGGCGCGGTGATCACCGAGGCCGACGCCGAGGCCCTGCTGCTCTACGACATGATCACCACGGCCCATGCCGTGAACGAGCACCTCTACGCGCCCCTGAACCAGAACCAGTTCGACGCCCTGGTCTCCTTCGCCTTCAACATCGGCGGCGACAACTTCCGCCGCTCGTCCACCCTGCGCCGCATTAATGAGGGCCAGCTTCTGCAGGCCGCGTGCGCCATGGAGCTGTGGCGCAAGGCGGACTTCGAAGGCGAGCGCATCGTTATTGACGCCCTGGTCCGCCGCCGGGCCGCCGAAAAGACCCTGTTCCTGACCCCTATTGATGGCTGGGTGCCGGCGCCGTCGCCGATACTGCCGCCGAAGGTGGACTACGACGCCAGCTATCAGATTCCGGTCCAGACGCCCGCCGAAGTGATAACGGACCTGGCGGGCGCGGCCGCCGTGGCCGAGCGGATTCCAACCGCTCCGGTTGAAGACACCCAGTCCGCCGCGGAGCGCGCCGCGGCCAATGTCGCCGCGCGGCTGGCAGCCATTCTGCCGGAAGAGGTTCCGGTGGAGGATGTCACTCCACCGGCCATCGAGACGTTCGAAATTCCACCCGAACCGGTGACGGCGGAACTCGCGCCGGAACCTGAACCTGAACCTGAACCTGAGCCGGAGCCCGAACCTGAGCCGGCGCCCGAGCCCGAGCCCGAACCGCTGGCGCAAGTCGAGCCCGAACCCTTGGCGGGCGCCGCGCCGGAGCCAGCGTTCGAGCTGACATCGCCGGAGGCGCTGCCCGAGCCCGCGCCGGAGCCGGAACCTGTTCTTGAAACGGACACCGAGACCTTCGAGCTGCCGATCATCGACGTCTCCGAGACGCCGAGCACGGCCGCTCCCGCCCTGGCCGCGGCAGAGCCGCGCCTGGTCGCGTCCGACGGGGAGTTCGCCGCCACCGATGCACCGGGCGCGACTCGCCTTGGTCCAGCGCTATTGATTGGTCTGGCGCTCTTCAGCATCGTCCTGTTCGCGGGGGCCGTCGTGTTCGGCTTCAATGTCGGCCCGCAAGATGATGGCGGTCCGTTCTCGCCCAAGACCTTGGGATGGATTCTCGCGGTTGTGGCCGTGGCCTGTTTTGGCGGCGCGGCGTTCTTTCTCCTCGACAAAGTCGGCGGCCAGGACGACGAACTCCCCAAGGCCTGAGCCGCGAAGGCTGGCTGGCGAGATGGCGTGCCCGTGCTAAGCGTGGCGGATGCTTTCGAACCTCGGACCGATGATGGATTTCGGCCTCTCTGAGGCCGCCGACGCCATTCGCGATACCACCGCGCGTTTCGCGGCCGCCGAGATCGCCCCACTGGCCGCGCAGATTGACCGCGACAACGCCTTTCCCCGCCAGCTCTGGCCGAAAATGGGAGAACTCGGCCTCCACGGCATCACCGTCGAGGAAGAGTTCGGCGGCCTGGGGCAGGGCTATCTCGAACACGTGGTGGCGATGGAGGAGGTGTCCCGCGCTTCTGCCGCTGTCGGCCTGTCCTACGGGGCCCACTCGAACCTGTGCGTGAATCAGATCCGCCGCTGGGGCTCCGAAGAGCAGAAGCGGCGTTACCTGCCAGGTTTGATCTCCGGCGAGGCGGTCGGGGCGCTGGCCATGAGTGAAGCCGGATCGGGCTCCGACGTGATCTCAATGCGCCTTCATGCTGAGAAGCGGGGCGATCGCTATGTGCTGAACGGCACGAAGTTCTGGATCACCAACGGGCCCCACGCCGATGTGCTTGTAGTCTATGCCAAGACCAGTCCTGACGCGGCCAGCCGGGGCGTCACGGCTTTCCTGATCGAGAAGGGCTTCAAGGGTTTCTCCCGCGCGCAGAAGCTGGACAAGCTCGGCATGCGCGGGTCGGACACGGGTGAACTGGTCTTCCAGGACTGCGAGGTGCCGGAGGAGAATGTGCTCGGCCCCATGAACGGTGGCGCAGGGGTGCTGATGAGCGGCCTCGACTATGAGCGCACCGTGCTCTCCGGCGGCCCGCTGGGCATCATGCAGGCCTGCCTGGACGTGGTTCTGCCCTATGTGCGCGAGCGCAAGCAGTTCGGGCAGGCGATCGGCGCGTTCCAGCTGATGCAGGGCAAGATCGCGGACATGTATGTCGCCCTCAACTCTGCCCGCGCCTACGTCTATGCCGTTGCCAAGGCCTGCGATGCGGGCAAGACCACGCGCTTCGATGCCGCCGGTGCGATCCTCCTGGCGTCCGAGAACGCCGTGCGTGTCAGCCTGGAGGCGATCCAGGCCCTCGGCGGGGCAGGATATCTCCGCGACAATCCGGTTGAGCGCCTGCTGCGCGACGCCAAGCTCTATGACATCGGGGCGGGGACCAACGAGATCCGGCGCTTCCTCATTGGACGGGAATTGATCGGAGCATGATCCTCTTTGGACTTCTCGCCGCCGCCGTGGCGGCCGCCAGTCCTCTGAGCGAAGAGCAGCAGAACGCCGTCGCGCTCGCGAGGTCTTCGCTGGACTACTGCGTGATGAACGCCACGCGTGATCCTCGACTGGCCCGACGAGGTCCAAAGGAATGCGTCGGATGGGGTGAGCGGGACTGCCTCGACAATCTCGACCGGGACCTGCCCACGAATATCGACATGTGCGCCCGGGCCGAACGCGATGCCTGGATCGAAAAGACCGACGCTTTCGCGGAGGCGCTCGCCCTGGCGGCGCCCAACCCGCGGACCGCCGCTCGCATCCGCGCCGCTCAAGCGGGCTGGGCGAAGAAACGCGCCGCGACGGTCAGGCCAGGACTGGAAGGGCTGCGCGCAACCTCAAGGATGTGCGCGGAGCGCTACGGTTATCTGGTGAGCCTCGCCGGTGACTAGGATGCCGCTGGTCCTGGCCATGCTGGCCTTAGGCGGTTGCGCGGCGATGGATGCGCCATCCTGCCCGGCAGGCACGAGCGCCATGCCAACGGCAGAATTGTTTTTCGGACGGAATATCGGGTCTGAGATAGGGGTCAGTGAAGACGACTGGCGGACCTTTCTGGCCGAAGAAGTCACGCCGCGCTTTCCCGCTGGACTGTCAGTGACCGATGTCGCCGGCCAGTGGCGTGACGCGGACGGGACTATTGTCCGCGAGCCCTCCAAGGCCCTTTTCCTCGTGCTGAGCGGCGGGCCTGGCGAGGCCGAGAGGATCGAGGCGATCCGGGAGGCTTACAAGACAAGGTTCGGACAGCACGGCGTGATGCTGGTGCGCGGCCGGGCTTGCGTCAGTTTCTAGAACAGGTTGCCGAACACCTGCCGCAGGCCCGGGATCACGTTCTGAAGGATGTGCAACTCCGGCTGCTGATAGAACGGGCCAACGCGGGTGCTGATCTTCAAGACCTGTGACACACAGGCCCCTACCGTGGCGTGGCTGAGCGACAGCAGGAGCAGGTTGGCGCGATGGTAGTAGAGCCACGACCATACGATCCCAGCCGGAAATGTGAGGCCCAGCATCCATGGATTGGGCGCGTGCGCCATGCTGAAGATCGCCGCTGCGGGAATGATGACGCTCCAGGGGCGCGCGACGGCGGGTAGGGCGGTCGAGAGGCCGCGCAACCTCATCGGCACGTACCCGAAGAAGATCAACGCCTGCACAGGGGCCCAGACCAGATACCCCGCGAACTTCAGGATCAGATCGTGGACCGAAATGTGCTGGACGAAGTGCAGATCGCGCCAAGCCGCAAGCGCGACCACGGCGCCGATCCCCGCAAGCGTCGCGGCCGCATAGAACGGAAGGGCGCGCGCAATGGCTCCGAGGTCGTTGCGCGGCGCGCCAAAGAATCCCCATCCGCGCTGAACCGGGGCATCGCCATGCAAGCGCGGCGAAAACCAGAGCACGAGAATCGCGCCCGCGATCACCATGGCCCAATAGGCGGCGACAATCCCGCCGCCCCTCGTGATGCGTGGTCCGATGTACCACAGCCCCACCTCAAAAAGGACGATCAGCACCGCCAGTTCGCTGGCATGCCATAGGGGGCCGCGTTCACCTAAGGAGGCTCTTAGGTTCAACGGACCATCAACCGCGGACTTGAACTCGTCGTCCGCGGGATCAAACTCCGGTTCTTCCTCGAGCCGTTCTACGGCGTATGCACTCTGTTCGACCATCGAGCCGCCGCGAAGAACCTGCGCCAAGGTGGGGGGAGTGTGGTCTCCGGGACAGAGACGCCTTGATCTGTGTCAGCCGAAGAGGCGTTGGGCGAGCCGCGATACAGCTCCGTTCAATCGACCGGCGGCCGCCGGGTCTGTTTTTCCCAGAATCGAAAGGGCCGCTGCCTCGCGGCAGCGGCCCCCATCGTCGACCGTAGATCTGTCCGGGGGATTAGCCCGGAGGGACCCACGACAAGCCTTTAGGCGTCGAAACGCTGCTAGGCGGATACCTCGGTCTTGAGGCTCCAGGTCGTGAGAGACCTCGGTTGGAGACAATGAGACACTGGACCACCTCCTTTCAGCTGTTTGAACAGGACCTTTAATATGGGTCGGTTCGGCGGGGAGGGGAAGCCCCGTGCGGCAATGGGCGCAATGCTGAGACCGGTTTGCATCAGGGAGGGGCAAGGCGCCGTCAGCCCGCCCCAAAACATGCCGGGGCCAGAAGGATCGTGAGTGTGGTCTCCAGTTTGTCCGGCGCGGCGTCATGGGCGACGTCGCCGTATTCTTCCCACGACGGGCCGGCGCGGCGGCGTCCGTTGACGGTGAGCCAGGCTTCCAGCCGCTCGTAGCTTTGGCGCATCGTCGAGTAGTGGCCGCGATGCAGCGTCCGCACCACCTCGCCGCCGGGGAGAAGTGACGGGACGACGGCGCCCGAGGCATGGAAGCTCCGCGGCACGAGAATACCGATCTCCACATCGCCAGGCCCCGGCATCAAGGCGCCGTTATAGAGGACGATGTTGTGCCCCCAGGGCTTGAGGTCGAGGCCGGGGAGGGCGGCGTAGACGGTGTCGAGGCTGGACTTGATGGTCGCCGCGAGCTGGGGAAAGCCGATCCGGCTCCTCACGACAGCGGTGGAAAGGGCGGGCACGGTAAGCACTTCGATCTCGGCCATGAGGGACCTCGTGCGGGGATGAGGCGCCCAACATAGCATGTCTTCACCTTGACATTGGCGGGGTCACATGCGCCCTTCCGCGCCTCTTTTTGAGCCACGAATCCAGAGGATCGAGACAGACCATGCACGCCTATCGCACCCACACCTGCGGCGCCCTCCGGCTCGCGGACCAGGGTACGAATAATGTGCGCCTGGCCGGCTGGATCCACCGCAAACGGGATCTGGGCGGGCTGCTGTTCGTCGACCTGCGCGACCACTACGGCATCACCCAGCTGGTGTTCAGCCCGGAGTCCCAAGGCTTCGCCGTGATCGAGCGCCTCCGTGCCGAGAGCGTGATCCAGGTGGACGGGGATGTGGTGGCCCGCTCGGCGGAGACCCGTAATCCGAACCTCGACACCGGCGAGGTCGAGCTGCGCGTGCGCGCCTTGACCGTGATCTCAGAGGCCGCCGAGCTGCCCGTGCCGATATTCGGCGAGCCGGATTATCCGGAAGAACTGCGCCTCAAGCACCGCTACCTCGACCTGCGCCGTGAGACTCTGCACAAGAACATCGTCCTGCGTTCGCGGGTGATCGATAGCATCCGCAAGCGGATGGTCGGGGCCGGCTTCACCGAGTTCCAGACCCCGATCCTGACGGCCTCCTCACCGGAAGGCGCGCGGGACTATCTCGTCCCCAGCCGCGTGCATCCAGGCAAGTTCTATGCGCTGCCCCAGGCGCCGCAGCAGTTCAAGCAATTGCTGATGGTGGCGGGCTTCGATCGCTATTTCCAGATCGCCCCCTGTTTCCGGGACGAGGACGCGCGGGCCGACCGCTCGCCCGGCGAATTCTACCAGCTCGATCTTGAGATGAGCTTCGCCACCCAGGAAGACGTGTTCTCCACCATGGAGCCCGTCCTGCACGGCCTCTTCGAAGAGTTCGCCGACGGCAAGGAAGTGACGCCCTATCCGTTCCCGCGCATCGCCTATAGGGACGCCATCTCCAAGTACGGCACGGACAAGCCGGACCTGCGCAACCCGATCGAGATGCAGGATGTGTCCGAGCATTTCCGGGGCGGGGGCTTCGGCGTCTTCGCGCGCATGCTCGAGGACAAGAAGAACGCCATCTGGGCGATCCCGGCGGTGGGCGGCGGCTCACGCGCCCTCTGCGACCGGATGAACGCCTGGGCGCAGGGCGAGGGCCAGCCGGGCCTGGGCTATGTTTTCTGGCGCGACGACGAGGCCGAGCCAGCCGCCGGGCCGATCGCCCGCAATCTCGGGCCCGAGCGCACCGAAGCCATCCGCGCCCAGCTGGGCCTCAAGACCGGCGACGCGGCCTTCTTCGTCGGCGGTGATCCGGCCATTTTCTACAAGTTCGCGGGCTTGGCGCGCACGCGTGTGGGCGGCGAACTGGGCGTCATCGCCGAGGGCCGGTTCGACTTCTGCTGGATCGTCGACTTCCCGATGTACGAGTTCAATGAGGAGAAGAACCACGTCGACTTCTCCCACAACCCGTTCTCGATGCCGCAGGGCGAGCTGGACGCTCTCAACACCAAGGATCCGCTCGATATCCTGGCCTATCAGTACGACATCGTCGTCAACGGGGTGGAGCTTTGCTCCGGGGCCGTGCGGAACCACCGCCCGGATCTGATGGTCCGCGCCTTCGAGATCGCCGGCTATTCGGCGGCCGAGGTGGAAACCCAGTTCGGCGGCATGCTGAACGCCTTCCGCTATGGCGCCCCGCCGCACGCCGGCATGGCGCCAGGCGTGGACCGCATCGTCATGCTGCTGGCCGGCGCCTCGAACATCCGCGAAGTGATCGCCTTCCCGCTGAACCAGCAGGCTCAGGATCTCCTGATGAATGCGCCATCGGAGGTGATGGAAAAGCAGCTAAAAGAGCTGCACATCCGCCTGGCTCCGCCGATCAAGGTCTAGGGACCGGCTACCAGTCCGCCGAAACGCTCTGAATCAAGTTGCGCGGGATCGGCCGGACAGCGGGCGAACCGGAGCGGCAGGAGCGGCCGATCAAGCCGGCTGGCAGGCGCGTGGTGGACGTGCTGCAGGCCCGGTCTACCTGTTCCTGGGTGAGGTTGCGCGCTGTCGAGAGGTCGGCGCCGGCAAGGTTGGCCCGCACCATCTCTGTGTCGCGGAAGTCAGCCAGGAGAAAGGTAGCGCCGGAGAGGTTGGCGCCGTTCAGCTCCGCATCGCGGAACGAGCTTCGGTCGAAGTGACCTCCCGCCAGGTTCGACGCATTAAACTCCGCGCCGGTGAAGATCGCGCCCCGGGCGTCGACGCCTGAAAGATCGCAGCCCGAGAGTTCCGCGTCGGTGGCCTTCAGTGAAAGCATCGTCGCGCCGGCGAAGCTCGAGCCCTGAAGCTCGGCCGATCCCAGATTGGCGCGGCTCAGGTTGGCGCCTGCGAAGTTGGCGCCCTGGGCTTCCAGGTCGGCCATTTCGGCCTCAACGAAGACCGCGCGGGAGAAATTGGCCGCGCGCAATTCGGCTTCGGAGAGATCCGCGCGCGTCAGGTTGGCGCCGGAGAAGTTTGAACCGAAGAACGTCGCACCACGCAGGTCGGCGCCCACCAGCATGGCGCCAGAGAAGTTGGCGGCGGTGAAGCGCGCGCCGGAAAGTTTTCGGCCGGATAGCTCGCAGCCCGAGCAGGCGCCTCCGAAGGAGACGAAGCGGCGGACGTCCCGGTCATCCTCCATGGCGTGGGCGCGGCCCACCCAGAGGATGAGGAACAGAGCGGTGAGAAAAAGCGCGGCGCTCGCACGCGTCATCATCTCGGACGCGGAAAGGCTGATAGCCCTGGACTTGGCGGTCATCGGGCGACAATCGCCATGTTCCTCCCCCGATGCCACTTAAATCGCGGTAATGCCGGGGCTTTTGGCGATTAGCAGGGGCGGATGCGCAGGCCGCGCGGCAGGGTTGTGGCCTGGTCGCCGCAGGCGGCGTTCAGCTGACCCTGGGTCAAACCGATAGCCCGGTCCATTTCGGCGCCGGAGAAGTTCGCTCCAGCCAGGATGGCGCCTCGGAAGTTGGCGCCCTGGAGGTACGTGCCCACCCAGGTGGAGTTGGTCATGTTCGCGCCCGCGAAGCTGGCCCCGGTGAAGACACCGCCATAGGCGTTCACGTCGCGCAGGTCGGCGCCGGCGAAGGAGGTGCGGTTCATCACCGACAGAGAGAGATCGGCCTGGCGCAGACGGGCGCGGGAGAAGTTGCGGCCCTTCAGCTCAAGACCGCCGAAGTCGGCCTGGAAGAGGTTGCATCCCGGGCAGGAAGCGCCGCGGCGGGCGCTCTCGATCTGCCCCGCGTTCTGCGCCAGGACAGGGCTGGCGACGAGCAGGGAAAGGGCGATGGCGGCGATAGCACGTTTCATTTCGAGACAGTCCTTAGGCCTTCGGGCTTCGAGACTGATAACTTTGCAATCTTAAGGCCGGGTATCCTTACCTGGACAATCAGCTTGCGCTGTCGATGCGCCCGGCCCGTTCTCCGCAGGTTTCGCAGATCAGGCTCTGACCTTTCCTGACCACAGCCATATCCCCGCAAGCCGCGCACATCTCGGCCCCAGCGGCGCCAAGCGCCCCGCCGGAGCCCTTTGAATTGAACGGCAGGAAGACGAGGTTGTCCGGCGTCTCTCCGCGCGAGAAGCCCTTGGAAATGAAGCGAGACGCGGGCTGCGGCTCCGGCTCCGGGATGGCCGCGCCGGCCTCGTCGGCCTTGCCCCGTCCCAAGCCATCGGCGTTCAGCTCCTGAGGATCGGCGTTGGCGAGGTCGTGGCGGGCCAGATAGGAAACGCCGAGTTCGCGGAACACATAGTCGAGGATCGAGGTGGCCGAGCGGATGGAGTCATTCCCCGTCACCTCGCCAGCCGGATCGAAGCGGGTGAAGACGAAGGCGTCGACGAACTCCTCCAGCGGCACGCCATGCTGTAGGCCCAGCGAGACGGCGATGGCGAAGTTGTTCATCAGGGACCGGAAAGCGGCGCCTTCCTTGTGCATGTCGATGAAAATCTCGCCGAGCTCGCCGTCGTCGTATTCGCCAGTGTGCAGGTAGACCTTGTGGCCGCCGACAGCCGCCTTTTGGATGTAACCCTTGCGGCGGTCTGGCAGCTTGCGGCGGGAAGGCTCGCGCTCCACGAAGCGCTCCACGACCCGCTCGACGATGCGTTCAGCGGGCTCCGGCCGCTCGGTGGGCGGGGGTGCGGCAACGCGGGCCGGGGGAAGCTCGAGCTTGAAGTCGAAAGGCGCGGGGGCTGCTTCCAGGGCGGCGAGCCCGACGCCGGATGCAGCCAAGGCCTCGTCCAACAAGGCCGCTGCGTCACTGGCCGCCGCTGGATAGGGGAGGGCGAGGCGAATGGTCTCGGGCGCGCAGAGGAAGGGCGCGACACCGGCCGCCATGTCCAGCCGGGCCGAAACGGGGATTCGGTCGGCCGATGTAAACACCTCCGAGGGCAGGACGCCCGCGCCTTCCACATAGGCCCGCGCCAAGTCGAGGCGCTCCGGCGAGACTTCAAGGAAGGCGAGGGTGTCGAAAGCCGGGTCCGCGACGTCCGCGGCGGCGGCGCCCAGAACATCAATCACGAAGCCCTCGCCGATCACCGCCGGAGAAAATGCCGCGCGAAGCCCCGCGCCTGAGGCCAAGGCTGTTTCCAGGGCGCCGACCTCATGGTCAGTAAATCCGAAGCCGGCCAGCGCTTCATGGTCCAAGGCCGGGGACCCTTCCAGCGTGCGGTGACCAAGCAGCGTGGCGCGGGCGGCGTCCGCATCCAGGTTCAGGCGCTCAAGGCCCCTTAGCGCGTTCTCATCAAGCGTCGGGATCACCGCCCCATCGGCGGTTTCAGCGGTGGAAACCGGTCCGCGCCACGGGCGTGTGGCGAGGCTGAGGCCGCCCAGGCAAAGGCTCAACGCCGGATCGGTCAGGGCGGTCAGGCGCACATCATGGCGGGCGCGCAGCGTCGCGAAAGCAGCGAGGCCGGCCTCAAGCCGCTTGGCGGCCAGTTCCGCCAGGGGATGATCGCCAAGTGCGCGGGCGCCGGCGAGGGCCGCCGCAACGGGGGCCTCGGCCGCTGCCGGGCTCGCGCCGAGGCGTTCGGCGATGTCCTGCGAAGCCTGCAGCGCCGCGCCCTGCGCCAGGGCATGGAGGGCGGCCACGGCGCGCCGGCCCTCTTCGCTTGCATAGGCGACGCCTCGCGCGACCAGCCACTCGCTCGTCCCCGCCAGCACCAGGCCGATGGCCGGCGGTTCGATGCCCAGCGCCGCGCGCTCCAGTTCGAGAGCCACGACGCCGAGCCAGATCGCCCGCTCGAAAGCGGAGGTGTCCAGGCCGGCGGCCGCCTCAAAGGCCAGGACATTGATCGCGGCGCGTGGAGCGGAGCGGGCGGCGGCGGCGGCCTTGAGCGCGGCCAGATCCGCGCCGATTTCAACGGGCGCAGCGTCGAGGGCCAGCTTCGCCATCAATGCGCTGTCCGGGCTCCTGGCGACCAGCCAGCTGGCGCGGAGTGAGGGCTCCGGAGCGGGACCGGGAGGTTCGATGTCCAGGGGCCGGGCGATGGCTTCGGCGATCAAGGCCTCCGGCGCCCCGGCGTCGCGGGCCTCCCGCGCGGCGCGGGCCAGGGCGGGGTTGGCGGCCGGGTCCCGGCAGGCGGCAGGATCGCCCTCGCAGCGGAGCACCGCGTCGGCGACCGAGGCGAGGCGCTGGGCGACGTGCGTCAGGGCTGGCGCCAGAGCATCCTGCCGAGCCTGGGTGAGCCGGGCGCGCGCCTCGGTCTCGAAGGTTGGAGCGGTGCCGGCCAGAACGCGCGGCGCCGGTTCGGCCAGTCCGAAAGCCATGGCGCCCTGGACGACAGCATCCAGGAGGCCCGCCTTGAAAATCCTGGCTTCCGCCTCGCCCAGCAGACCGTTGGCGAGCCCGGCGGCCGCCAGGTTGTCCAGGTAGCGTTCCGGGCCGCCGCCAAGCAGCGCCTGGGACTGCGCGTCGCCTTGCGCGAGGGGGTGAGCATCGGCCCAGTCCAGCCAGGATTCCACCCGCGCGTTCGTCCAGGCCTGCGGCGCCATGACGTAGAGCACGCCGCTGGGGCGTTCGATGTCCCTGATCTTCAGCTTCGGAGGCCCCCCGGCCCCAACTTGATCGAAACGCATCATCCCGACTCGCCCGCGCCACGCGGCAATCCGGCGAGGCTAGGTCGGCATGGCGGCGCCTTCAATAGATGTGGCGATCTTGTCGCGCCTCATCCACAAGATGTTGAGTACCTTTCGCGGCTCCCGGGCCGCTGGACGGTGAGGGGTCCGGCGCCTATAGTCCGGCCGAACCGCCGCCGCGAACCTTGCGCGTCGGCCTTGTCTGGATTGGGTTTCGTCTCTTGCTGAAAGCGATCTTCACCTGGTGGAACGGCGCCACGATCGGCATCCGCTACACGGTCGGCCGGCGCGCCAAGCTGGTTGGTCAGGATGAGCAGGGCAACAAGTACTATGAAGCCCGCGACGACAAGGACAGCTACGATAAGGGCCGCAAGCGCCGCTACGTGATCTACAACGGCTATGCCGAGGCCTCGAAGGTGCCGCCAGACTGGCACGGCTGGCTGCGCTACACCTTTGACGAGCCGCCGACCAAGGCGCCGCTGCCGCGCAGGGCGTGGGAAAAGGATCACGAGCCGAACCTGACCGGCGCCCTTGGCGCCTGGAAGCCGAAGGGCTCCATCGCCCGGGGCGGTGAGCGCCCGCGCGCGGCCGGCGACTACGAGGCCTGGTCGCCCGAATGACCCCGCGCTGGCTCGTTCCCCTGCTAGGCGCCGGCCTGCTTCTCGGCGCCGGAACTCTGGCGGTGGTGCAGGCCCAGCCGGCGCCTGAGGCGCCTCCCGAGGCGCCGCCGCAGGAACCGCCGCCGCCTTCCGCTGAAGCTCCGCCTACAGCGATGGCCCCCGTCGAGAACTCCTCGCCCGCGCGTCCTGCCCGCCCCGCCGCCGATGGCGAGGAAGAAGCCAAGATCGACGAATCCAAGATGGAGCAGATCGAGCCGGGCGCGCAGATGCCGATTGCTCCGCGAGCGCGCGGCCAGATCGCCGTGATGCAGGCCCTCGACAAGGTTACGGCGGAATCCATCCGCTTCGAAGTCCCCGTGGGCCAACCGGTGCGCTACAAGAACCTGATCTTCACGGTGAGGGCTTGTGAAACCACGGGGCCGCTGGTCGCGGCGCCGGAGTCGCTGGCCTATGTGGAGATCCTCAACCAGCCGCGCCCCCGCCCAGGATATGCCTCGCCGACCAAGCAGGTGTTCCGGGGCTGGATGTTCGCCTCGTCGCCGGGCCTGAACCCGCTGGAGCACCCGGTCTATGACGCCTGGCTGATCGCCTGTAAGGCCGTCGGGCCCTTGCCGGCCGCCCCGGCCCCGGCGCGCCCGGTCCGTCCGCCAGCCGCCAGAGCCGCGCCCAAGTCGGCTCCAGCCCCGGCCGCGGCGGCTGCCGCGGCGCCGGCGCCTGCCCCGGCAGCTCCGACCCCCGCGCCAGCCCCGGAAGCCCCGCCCACCTGACGATCCAGGGCCAGGTAGTCGCCCTCGACCGCCAGGGCTTTTCTCAGTCGGCGCTGATATTCCGCCCGTGAGATTTCCTCGGTTCCGAACTGGGTGAGGTGGTCGGTGAGAAACTGGGCGTCGAGCAGGCGGTAGCCCCCAGCGATCAGGCGACCTACCAGATGCACGAGTGCGACCTTGGAGGCGTCCCGCGCGCGCGAAAACATGCTTTCTCCGAAGAACGCCCCGCCAATGGCGACACCGTACAGTCCGCCGACCAAAGTCTCATCTTTCCAGCATTCAATGGTGTGGCAGAGGCCGCGTCTGAAAAGCTCGCCGTAGAGCCGCTCTATTGGGCCGGAAATCCAGGTTTCGGTGCGCCCGGGCGCAGGCTCGGCGCAGGCCGCCACCACCTCGGCGAAGGCCGTATCGACCCGTACATCGAAAGGTTCCTGGCGCACGGTCCTGGCCAGCCGTGATGGCACATGGAAGCCCTTCAGCGGCACGACGCCCCGCCGGGCCGGATCGACCAGGAAAATTTCCTCGTCCTTGCGCGCCTCGGCCATGGGAAACACTCCCTGGCGGTAGCAATCTATCAGGTCTTCGACGTTGAAGCCGCGCATGCCGCGACGCTAGTCCCTGAGGTCAGCCGTTGGCCAGCCAGCGTTCCAGCCAATGAATGTGATAGTCGCCGGCGATGATTTCCGGCTGCACCACCAGCTCCTGGAAGAGCGGGATCGTGGTTTCAATGCCGCCCACCACCATTTCGTTCAGGCAGCGTGACAGGCGGGCGATGCATTCGGCCCGGTCCCGCCCGTGCACGATGAGCTTGCCGGCGAGACTGTCATAGTCCGGCGGCATGACGTAGCCGGCATAGATGGCGCTATCCAGCCGCACGCCGAGCCCGCCGGGGGCATGGAAATCGGTGATCAGGCCGGGTGAGCCCACGAAGGTGCGCGGGTTCTCGGCATTGATGCGGCATTCGATGGCGTGGCCCTCGAACTGGATATCCTTCTGCGAAAACGAAAGGGGCAGGCCGGCGGCGATGCGAATCTGTTCGCGGACAAGGTCTATGCCCGTGATCGCCTCGGTGATGGGATGCTCCACCTGCAGGCGGGTGTTCATCTCGATGAAGAAGAACTCGCCGTTTTCGTACAGGAACTCGATGGTGCCGACGCCCAGGTAGCCGATCTTGCGGATCGCCTCGACCACCACGGCGCCGATCCTGGCGCGGGCGGCGGCGTCAATGGCCGGGGAGGGGGCTTCCTCCAGAACTTTCTGGTGGCGGCGCTGCAGCGAGCAGTCGCGTTCGCCCAGATGGCAGACATTGCCGAACGCGTCGGCGATGACCTGCAGTTCGATATGGCGCGGGGTCTGCAGGTAGCGCTCCATGTAGACCGCGTCATCGCCGAAGGCGGCCCGGGCTTCCGCGCGAGCCGTCGCCACGGCCTCGGCCAGGCTTTCGCGATCCTTGGCGACCTTCATGCCGCGCCCGCCGCCGCCCGCCGCGGCCTTGATCAGCACCGGAAAACCGATCTCGTCGGCGGCCGCCATGGCCTCTTCCTCGGTGTTCAGCGCCCCGTCCGAGCCGGGCACGACGGGAATGCCGGCGGCTTTCACCGTCTGCTTGGCGCTGATCTTGTCGCCCATCACGGTGATATGCTCGGGCTTGGGCCCGATGAAGGTCATGCCGTGGGCGCCGACGATCTCGGCGAACCGGGCGTTTTCAGAGAGAAAGCCGTAGCCGGGGTGGATCGCCTGGGCCCCAGTGATCTCCGCCGCGGCGATGATCGAGGGGATGTTGAGGTACGACTTCGAAGCCGGGGCGGGGCCGATGCAGACGCTCTCATCGGCCAGGCGCACCCACATGGCGCCCGCGTCCCGTTCGGAATGCACCGCGACGGTGGAGATGCCCATTTCCTTGCACGCCCGGTGGACGCGAAGGGCGATCTCGCCGCGATTGGCGATCAGGACCTTGTCGAACATGGGTTTAGCCGATCACCACCAGGGGCTCGCCGAATTCCACGGGCTGACCATTGCCGACCAGAATGTCGACCAGGGTCCCGGACTTCGGGGCCGTGATCGGGTTCATGGTCTTCATGGCCTCGATGATCAGCAGAGTCTGGCCCTCTGTGATCTTGTCGCCGACTTTCACGAAGGCGTCGGCGTCCGGGGACGGCTGCAGGTAGACGGTGCCCACCATTGGCGATTTCACCACCTCGCCGGCATAGCTCGGCGCGGCGGGCGCGGAGGGAGCAGGGCCTGGGCTTGCCGGCGCTGCCGGAGCGGCGGCCAGGGGCGCCGGGGCGGCCACATAGGCCTGGGGAGCGGCGGCGACCGTAAGGTTTCGCGCGACTCGGATCTTCAAATCACCGCGCTCCACCTCGATCTCGGACAAGCCGGTGTCGTTCAGGATGTCAGCGAGCTTGCGCACCATGCGGGCATCGAACGGATCGGCCGGCGCCTTTGGAGTGGACATCTAAGGGACCTCTTACTTCGGCGCTTTGGCGGCGATCAGGCCGGCGGCCGCTTCGACAGCCAGTTCATAGCTCGCCGCGCCGAAACCGGAAACCACGCCAGTGGCCGCCAGGGAAACATAAGTCGTCCGGCGGAACTCCTCGCGGGCCGCCGGGTTGGAAAGGTGGCATTCGATCACCGGAATGCTTAGCATTTTCAAGGCGTCGAGCAGGGAGATCGAGGTGTGGCCGTAGCCGGCCGGATTGATCACCAGGGCGGAGGCCTGGGTGCGCGCTTCCTGCACCCAATCGATCAGTTCGCCTTCGCGATTCGATTGCCTGAACACGATGGTCAGGCCATGCGCCTCCGCTCGCGCCTCGCAAAGGGCGCGAATATCATCCAGCGTCTGCTTTCCGTAGATGTCAGGCTCGCGCACACCCAAAAGATTGAGGTTGGGTCCGCTCAGCACATAGATCGGATTGGCCATAAGGCTCCCGCGCCAGTTCGCGGGTCTTGTATAGGTCGTCGCCCGGGGTCACAAGCATCGGCCTTGAGCGGACAAAAGAGGACTGCCGTGCGGATCACCGTCAATGGCGACGAGATGAGCTTCGAGGGCTTGGCGAACGTCGCCGATCTCGTTGCGGCGCTCGAGCTTGATCCGCGCAAGGTGGCGATCGAACGCAATCTGGAAATCGTGCCGCGTTCGACCTATGCCTCAACCCCCGTCGCCGACGGGGACAAGTTCGAGATCGTGGCCTTTATCGGAGGTGGCTGAGATGGATGGATCGACCCTTGCCCAGGACGATACCTGGCAGGTGGCCGGGCGCACCTTCACCTCGCGCCTGATCGTCGGTACTGGAAAGTATAAGGACTACGCGGAAAACGCCGCCGCCGCCGAGGCATCCGGGGCGGAGATCGTCACTGTCGCCCTGCGCCGCGTGAATCTCTCGGACCGCTCCCAACCCATGTTGGCCGATTTTGTAAAGCCGGACCGCTTCACCTACCTGCCCAATACGGCCGGATGCCACACGGGCGAGGAAGCCGTGCGGACCCTGCGCCTTGCCCGCGAGGCCGGCGGCTGGACCTTGGTGAAGCTGGAGGTGCTCTCCAACACCAAGCACCTTTATCCCGACATGGAAGAGACGCTGCGCTCCCTGAAGCTGCTCGTCGCCGAGGGCTTCGACGTGATGGTCTATTGCACCGATGACCCGGTGTATTGCCTGAAGCTGGAAGAGGCGGGCGCCGCGGCGATCATGCCGGCCGGCGCCCCGATCGGGTCCGGCTTGGGCATGCAGAACCAGATCAATATCGGGCTAATCGTAGAGCAATCGAAGGTGCCGGTGTTGGTCGACGCTGGGGTCGGCACGGCCTCCGATGCTGCGCTCGCCATGGAACTCGGCTGTGACGCCGTGATCACCAACACTGCGATCGCCGCCGCCCGCGACCCTGTCCGCATGGCCGTGGCCATGAAGCACGCCGTCATGGCTGGGCGCGAAGCGTTCCTGGCGGGGCGGATGCCGAAGAAGGCCTATGCCGATCCTAGCTCACCGCTGGCGGGGCTAATTTAGCGCGCCCCTAACGCGCCACTCGCCCCCGTGCGCGCTCGATAGCCGCTTTCAGTGCTTCCAGGTCTTCACCGGGAATCAGCGTGTCGCCGACCACGAAGGCCGGCGTGCCTTCAATGCCGAGGGCGCCGGCCAGGGAGTGGACTTCGAGGATCTGGGCGTTGGCGCCGGCCACGAAGGCCGGGTCGGCCAATCGAGCGGCGGACGCGCCATTGGCCACCGCCAGACGCGTAATCGCCTCCGTCGTCAGGGGCCGGGTGGTCATGTAGCCCTGATAGAGGCCCACCCCATTGCCGCCGGCTTCCTTCACCGCGATGGCGGCGCGGGCGGCGGCTTCGGAGGTCTCGCCGAAGATCGGCATTTCCTTGAAGACAAAGCGGACATCCGGGTTGTTCTTGATGATCTCCAGCACCGCCGGGGCGATGTTGATGCAGTGGCCGCACTGGTAGTCGAAGAACTCGACAACGGTGATCTTGCCGTTGGGGTTGGCCACGAAGTCGCGCGGATCGCGCTCCAGCACCGGCCGCACGCGCTCGATGGCGGCGGCGACGCGTTTTTCCTGCAGCTTGATGGTGGCTTCCTCGAGCACTTCGGGGTGCTCGAGCAGATAGGCGCGCACCTTGGCGCCGAAGGCCGCATCGGGGGCCTGGGCGGGCTGGCAGCCGCCGAGGGCGACCACCGCCAGAAGGGAGAGGACGAACTGTCGAATACGCATCGGTATGTCCTTACGGCCTGTCGCCTTGAGGGCGGTCACCCTGGGGCCGGTCACCCTGCGGCGACTGCCCTGCCTGAGTGTCCTGACCCCGGCTGGCGACGGAGATAATGTCCTGGGCGCGCCGCCATTGTGGCGTGTCCTTCGGGAGGAGCTCCCGGGCCCTCAGGGCGAAGGTGAGAGCGTCGCGGGTATTTCCGACAGCGAAATTCTGTTCGGCGGCCGCCAGGCGGGCCATCCCCGCGTCCCCCTTGCGGTCATAGGCTTCAGCGAGCAGGCGCCATCCCAGGGGGTTGTCATTCTCCAGCGCCATCGACTTGTTGATGTAGCCGATCGCCTCATCGATACGGGCATTGTCGTCGAGGGCGAGGATCGACTGGCCGAGATTGATCAGCAACAGGGGCGCGTCGGGCTTTAACTGGACGGACCGCAGGTGGGCCGGAACGGCCTCGGCGGCGCGCCCCGCCTCGAAGAGCACCTGGCCTTTCAGCTCCCATAAGTAAGGATTGTTGGGGTAGTCCCGGATCAACCCATCCAGGGCCGCGAGGGCCTTTTCCGGTTCGGTGTTGCGGTAGTAGGCGATGGCCCGCGCATAGCGGGCCGGATAGGAACGATTGGTTTCCGGGTATTCCACGAAAGTCTGGGCGGGCGGATTGAAGAACGCCTCCAGCTTGGCCTTCATGATCAGGTGGGTGAGCATGGCTTCGGGGCTGTCGGTCTCGCCCCAGTGCCGCTGGGCCCGAGCCCGGGCTTCAAGAGCGTCAATGCGCTCGCTGGAGAGCGGGTGACTCCGGAAGAACGGGAAGCGGCGAGCTTCCGATAAGACTTCCTGATATCGGAAATTGTTGAAGAATTCGACGAGACCACGGCCGCTCAGCCCGGAGGCTTCGAGGAAACCGAGCCCGGCCTGGTCCGCCGCCGACTCCTGCACGCGGCTGTAGCCGAGCATGGCCAACTGTCCGAAATAGGGGGATGAGACCATCAGGGCCGCCGCCGCGTCCGGCGCCCCGGCCAAGGCCGCCAGGATTCCCAGGCCGACACTTACGATCATCGGGCCCATGGCCTCGCGCATCGCTCCGCCTGACCTGGCGATGTGTCCGCCGGCGATATGGCCAGTCTCGTGCGCGATGACGCCAATCAGTTCGTTGGGCGTCTTGGTCTCGATGATCAGGCCAATGTTCAGGAACAGGTTCTGGCCCACCGCCACGAAGGCGTTCAGTTCTTTGTCGCCGACAATGTGGATGGTGATGTTTTCAGGGCGCAAACCCGCGGCCAGGAACACCGGATTGGCGTCCTGGCGCAGGATTTCCTCGATCTCGGTGTCCCGGATGAGTGAGACCCCGCGCTCCTCCTGGGCCTGGGCGGCGCTCACCGGGGCGAGAAGGACGCCGGCCATCGCCACCAGGCCGATGAAGGCCCGGGCGAGACGCGGCAACAGGGGCGGCCGGTCGGCCAGAGACGAGCAGGCGCTCATGAAAAAATGCGTCTCCAGGTCGCCCCCGCGTCCTCAATCAGGATGGTAACGGCTCAGCCCCGCCGCCACCAGCCACGCCGCGCGGCCGCCGGCTTGGCGCCGGTGATCTCGTTCGGGTCGGGCTCGGGAGGTGCAGCCGGCTCTGGCTCGGCGGCAGCGACCGTTGCGGGTTCCGGCTCGGGCTCAGGTTCGGGGGCGTGTTCGGCGCTCACCTCAGGCTCCGTCGCGGCGACAGCTTCAGCCGCGGCTTCCGGCGCGGCTTCGACCTCCGCCTCGGCTTTCTTGCCCCGGCTGCGGCGGGCGCGCTTGGGCTTCTCGGCCTCGGCCGCGGGCAGTTCGACCCAGATATCCGGCGCGGCTTCAGCCTCCGCCGGCGCGGCCGCGGGCGCGATCTCGGCGACGGCGTCAATCACGGTTTCCGGCTCAGGCGCGCGGGCCTCGATGACAGGGGCCGGGTCATTGGCCGGAGCGGGGGGCGGATTGACCTGCACCGGGCCACGCCAGGCATAGGGGTCGTCCGAGCGCGAGGGCCAGGACCAGGCATAGACGTCCTGCTGGCGGCCGCCCTCTTCGCGAGCGCGGCGCCCGCCCCGGCGGCCCCGGCGGCGGCGGCGGCCCTTGTCGTCATCATCGTCGCTGTCCGGATGAGGCGCGCGTTCAGCATCGGCGCGCTGGCCATCCCTTTGGCCGTCGCGCGGACCATCGCGGTCATCGCGGCCGCCACCCCTGCGGCGCCGGCGGCCACGGCCACGCCCGCGATCCCGGCCTTCACCGCCTTCGCGCGGCTCGCGGGCTTCACGGCGAGGCGCGGCCGCAGAGGCCTCGTCGTCGTCCGTGTCTTCCTCTTCAATCTCTTCTTCGTCTTCGTCCTCGAAGTCCTCATCGTCTTCGGAGACATAATCAACGCGAGCCGGCGCGGCCGGCGGCTCCCAGGCGCGCGCTTCCACCGGCATTGAGGACAGGCGCTCCAGGCCATGTTCAGAGGCCGCCAGGGCGTCGTCGACAGTAACGCTTAGATTGAGGCCGTGGACCGCCAGGATGCGTGCCAGGTCGTCGCGCTTTTCGTTGAGAATGTAGAGCGCCACCGGCGGCGGGGCGCGCAGCACCACATGACCACCGCCGCGAAGGGCTTCGGTTTCCACGGCGCGCAGGGCGGCGAGGGCGGCAGACTCGATCGTACGCACCCGGCCCACGCCGGCACAGTGCGGGCACACCATCGTGGTGCCTTCCAGCACGCCGGTTCGGCGGCGCTGGCGGCTGATTTCCATGAGGCCAAAGGACGAAATACGGCCCATCTGGACGCGGGCCCTGTCCTCGGCCAGCGCGTCTTTCAGCACCTTCTCGACGGCGCGGTTATTTTTCGCCTCTTCCATGTCGATGAAGTCGATGACGATCAGGCCGGCGAGGTCGCGCAGACGCAGCTGGCGGCAAGCTTCCTCAGCCGCCTCCAGGTTGGTCTTCAGCGCCGTGGCTTCGATGTTGCGTTCGCGCGTGGCGCGGCCGGAGTTGACGTCGATGGCGACCAGGGCCTCGGTCTGGTTGATGACCAGATAGCCGCCGGACTTCAGCGGCACGATCGGCGAATAGATCTGGCTGAGCGCGTCCTCGATGCGGTGGCGCACGAAGAGGGGCGTAGGTTCGGTGTATTGTTGAACCTTCTTGGCCTGGCTGGGCATCAGCATGCGGATGAAGTCGCGCGCTTCCTTGTACCCGGCCTCGCCTTCGACCCAGATTCCTTCCAGATCCTTGTCATACATGTCGCGGATGGCCCGCTTCACCAGGTCTTCTTCCTCATAGATGAGGGCAGGGGCCACGGAGTGCAGGGTGGTGTCGCGGATGTTCTCCCACAGGCGCTCAAGATAATCGTAGTCGCGCTTGATCTCGGCCTTGGTGCGCTTGGCGCCGGCCGTGCGGACAATCAGACCCATGCCCTTCGGCACGCCCAAGCCCGAAACGATGGTCTTCAGCCGCTTGCGGTCCGTGGCCGTGGTGATCTTGCGGCTGATGCCGCCGCCCCGGTCGGTGTTCGGCATCAGGACGCCGTAGCGGCCGGCCAGGGAAAGATAGGTCGTCAGGGCCGCGCCCTTTGTGCCGCGCTCTTCCTTGACCACCTGCACCAGCATGATCTGACGGCGGCGGATGACTTCCTGGATCTTGTAGCGGCGCAGCATGCGGCGGCGGCGGCGCTCCTCGGCCGCGTCGACCACATCGTCGTCCTCGCCGCCCGAGACTTCCTCACCGTCCTCATCCAGCGTCGCGGCCGGCGGGGCGTGGTCGTCCTCGTCGTCGTCCGCGTCGCGCATCAGGGCTTCGCGGTCAGCGGTGGGAATCTGGAAATAGTCCGGGTGGATCTCGTTGAACGCCAGGAAGCCATGGCGATTGCCGCCATACTCCACGAACGCCGCCTGCAGGCTGGGTTCGACCCGGGTTACCTTGGCGAGATAGATGTTCCCACGGAGCTGCTTCTTACCGCTGCTCTCGAAATCAAAATCTTCAACCCGATTTCCGTCCAGCACCACCACACGCGTCTCTTCGGCGTGGGCGGCGTCGATCAGCATTCTCTTCGACATAAATTGACTCTCCGCGGCGCGCGCCGGCTCTTGGGCCAGGTCGCCGTTCATGG
This sequence comes from Caulobacteraceae bacterium, assembly GCA_046349475.1. Classification (GTDB taxonomy): domain Bacteria; phylum Pseudomonadota; class Alphaproteobacteria; order Caulobacterales; family Caulobacteraceae; genus Acaudatibacter. The sequence goes on from JAXMCG010000001.1 coordinate 385,167, forward strand.
CGGGGCGCGCGGTCGATTCCACCTGCGCCGGCGCCGATGGCGCCAGGCGATGTCGAATACGTCGATTGGGCGAAAGTCGCGCAGCCCACGGGGTTTTTCCTTAGCGCGCCTGTCTTTGGCGCGAATCAGTGCTTTGTGTGGCGGCCCGCTGACGAGCACGACCGGTGATTGGCGCGGCGTCCCTCAGGCTCCTTCAAGCCGTCCGGTCGCGGAATGCGCGAGCGCCAGTTTGCCGCAATCGAGTGTAAAAGGAAAGGCGCGGCGCTTAACCGTTTGGCTACGCGCGCTGCGCGAGAATAGCCCCTTGAGAGCCGCAAGAACGCGGCTGCATCTTGTATGGGGCGTGCGCACCAAATGACGGGCGCTCTCGGTGGTAATTGGACGCGCATCGCTGCGGCGGCGATTTTCGCCGGCGTGATGGCCGCGATCTTCTGGGTGTCCGGCGGTTCAGCCGCTGGGATCAATCTTGTGCGCGTGCGTTTCGGGGGTGACCTCACCGAAACCCGGGTGGTCCTTGATCTGGATCGTTCCGTCAGCGGCCGCGTCACGGCCGACGGCGCCGCCGATAACATGATCGTTGTCTCCCTGCCGAACATCGAGGCCACTTCCGACCTCAATGGCCGCGGCCAGGGCCTGGTCCGCGCCTGGGCCATCGATCAGGCCGGCGGGGCGGCTCGCCTGCGATTGGAGTTGTCCGGCGCCGCGACCATCAAGCGTCGCTTCCTGCTGCCGCCAGCCGACGGCGTGTCGAACTACCGCTATGTGATCGACATTGCCGCGGCGACGCCTGTCTCAACCAACTCCAACCGGGCTCCCGCCAGCCGTCCGACCGCCCTGGCCAGTGCGCCGCAAGCCGCGGCCGCCGCCGGCGCCCGAGCAGGTGTGACCGCGACGCCTGTCGGTCAAATCATCACGGCGCCGGCCCTTCGCATCCGCAAGATCATCGTCATCGACGCGGGTCACGGCGGCCGCGACCCCGGGGCCCTCGGCGCGTCCAGCCAGGAGAAGGACGTCAATCTCGCCGCTGCACGGGCCCTGAAGGCCCGCCTTGAGCGCACGGGCCGGTATCAGGTGGTTATGACCCGTGACACCGACGTCTTCATTCCGCTCGAAACACGCGTGCAGATCGCCCGCCGCGCCAATGCCGACCTTTTCATCTCCCTTCATGCCGATAGCGGGCCGGACGCCACACGGCGCGGCGCGTCGGTCTACACACTTTCCGAACAAGCCGGTCCGCGCGTCAGCCGCGTCCTGAACCGCAACGAATGGTTCATGGGCGGCCCCGCCGCGACGGACGGGGCTGTCGGCCAGATCCTGCTCGACCTCACCCAGCGCTCCACCCGCAACCGCTCGGCCACCTTCGCCCAGATTCTTCTGGACCAGCTGGCCGACCGTACCACGCTCCTGCCGCGCAGCCGCCGGGACGCGGGGTATTTCGTCCTGTTGGCGCCGGATGTGCCGGCCGTGCTGCTGGAAATGGGCTTCATCACCAGCCCCGACGACGAACGCGACCTTAACGACACCGGCCGCCGCAAGCGGGTGATGGACGCCGTCGGCGACGCCATCGACCGCTACTTTTCCGAAGAGACGGAGATCGCCTCCAACTAGGAGCCTTGCCCTTGGCGGCAAGTGCGCCGTTGGCGCCCGGACCAACGCGCGCTAGACCATCCCCTCTTGAGGAAAGTCCGGCGTGCGGACGGTTGGCGGGGTGCTCCCGCGGAGGTCATCGGGCTTGAAGTCGCTGCCACGCTGGTTGGTTGTCCTGGCGATCGGGGCCCTGAGCTGTGTCGCCGTGGCGGGCGTGGCGGCGGCCATCTACGCGGCGTGGCTGTTCCACGACATGCCGGACACCTCCGACATCGCCGACTACCGGCCTCCGACGGCCACCCGCGTCTATGCCTGGGACGGGACCCTGATCGGCGAATTCTCCCGCGAGCGGCGCATCTTCGTGCCGTACGACCAAATCCCACCGCAGCTCGCCCAGGCTTTCATCGCCGCGGAAGACCACAATTTCTTCAACCACGCCGGCGTCGACCCGGTGGGCCTCTCGCGGGCCATGCTGAAGAACGTGATCAACGCCATCCAGGGGCGCCGCCTCGAGGGCGGCTCGACCATCACCCAGCAGGTCGCCAAGAACGTCCTGTTGACCAGCGACCAGACCATGGGCCGCAAGCTGAAGGAGGCGATCCTCGCCAATCAGCTGGAACAGATCCTCACCAAGGAACAGATCCTCGAACTTTATCTGAATGAAATCTGGCTGGGCTACCGGTCCTACGGGGTGGGGGCCGCGGCTTATAACTACTTCGGCAAGCCGATCTCCGATCTGACCCTTGCCGAGTGCGCCTATCTCGCCGCCCTGCCGAAGGGCCCGCAGAACTATCACCCGGTGCGCAACAAGGCGGCCGCCATCGCCCGCCGCAACGCCATTCTCAGTGAGATGGCCGACCTAGGCTACGTCACCCGCGCCCAGGCCAACGCCGCCATGCGCGAGGACCTCATCGTCCAGACTGCTCCGGCCCGGGCCCGCTACCGGGACGCCGACTATTTCGTGGAGGAGGTGCGCCGCCGCGCCGTCGCCACCCTTGGGCCGCAGCGTGGGCCGGAGGTCTATGAGGGCGGCTATTACATGCGCACGACCCTCGATCCGCGTCTGCAGACCGCCGCGCGCATCGCCCTGATGAACGGGCTGGAAGCCTATGACCGCCGCCACGGCTGGCGCGGCGCCTGGGGCCACGTGAATATCGCCCAAGGCTGGCAGCGGGCCGCCGCCGCCAAGGGACCGCCGGCCGAGCGCCGCACCTGGCAGGCCGCTGTCGTCACCGCTGCCGAGGGCGGTTCTGTGAGCGTGGAGCTGGCAGCCGGCGGAACCGGAACCCTGGTCAGCGGCGATGTGGCCTGGGCCCGGGCCGGCAGGGGGCTTGCCGTCGGCGACCTGATCTTCGTCGATCCCGTTGAAGGCGGCTCGACCTATCGCCTGCGTCAGACGCCCGCCGTGAATGGGGCCCTGGTGGCCATGGAGCCCCATACGGGCCGGGTGCTGGCCATGGTCGGCGGCTATTCGTTCTCGCTGTCGAATTTCAACCGGGCCACCCAGGCGATGCGCCAGCCGGGCTCCTCATTCAAACCGTTCGTCTATGCCACCGCCCTGGACGATCCGGAGGCGCGCTGGACGCCGGCCAGTATCATCGTTGATGGGCCGATCACGCTGCGCGGCGCCGGCGGCGCGTCCTGGACGCCGGAAAACTATGAGCACGGCTATTACGGCCCCCTGGTCTTCCGCCGGGGCCTGGAGCTGTCGCGTAACGCCATGACCGTGCGCCTCGCCCAGGAAGTCGGCATGGAGGAAGTCTCCCGCCGCGCCATCGAGTTCGGCGTGGTCGACCGAATGGATCCGGTGCTCTCCATGGCGCTGGGGGCAGGGGAGACCACGCCCTTCCGCCTCACCGCCGCCTATTCGGCCTTCCTGAATGGCGGGCGGAAGATCAATCCGCACCTCATCGAACTGGTGCAGGACCGCGACGGCGAGACCTTGTTCCGATCCGACCAGCGCCCGTGCCCGCAATGTACCGCCAGCTTCAACGGCAATGCCGGACCGGTCCTGACCCCTCCGGGCACGCAGATCATCGACACCATCACGGCCTACCAGATCGAGACAATGCTTCAGGGCGTGGTCCAGCGCGGCACCGCCGCTGCCGCCTCTTCACTCGGCCGGCCTCTGGGCGGCAAGACCGGCACCACCAACAACTATCGCTCGGGCTGGTTCGTGGGCTTCTCACCCCAAATCGTGGTCGGCGTTTTCGTGGGCTTCGACGACAACCGCACCCTGGGGTCCGGTGAGACGGGGGGCAACGTGTCCCTGCCGATCTTCATCGAGTTCATGAAGGTGGCCTTGCAAGGCCTGCCACCCCTGGAGTTCCAGGCCCCGCCCAATACCGAGTTCATGACCGTCGGCCCGAACCGCGAAGCCTTCCGTCCAGGGTCCGTGAAGCGCTCCCAGCAGCGCGCGGCGGCCGAGGCGGCGCTCAGGGCCCGGCTCTACGGTCCGGCGCCTGCGGCGCCCGGCGGCCCAACCACTCCGACGCCTGGCGGTCCGCCCGTCGCCGCGCCGCCGCCGCAGCGTCCGCCCGAGGACATGAACGGCCTCTACTAGGCCGCCACCTTTACTTGGCGCGGGCGGACGACTATCTCCGCCGGCCTTCTAGGTTCGAAAGGAACGATCATGAGAGCGGATGTCGAGGCGGCCGCCGCCGACATCGAGCAGTCCGTGGGACTGCTCAGGAGGCGTCTTTGACTGGGAACCCGCGCTCCGTAAGCTCGATGAGCTGAACGCCCGGGCCGAGGACCCGAGCCTTTGGAACGATGCCGATGAAGCCCAGAAGGTGATGCGCGAGCGCACCCTCTTGGCGTCCCAGGTCGAGGCCGTGCAGTCCATCGCCCAGGAGGCCGCCGACGCGGTCGAATATGCCGAAATGGCCGAGGCCGAGGGCGATCAGGCCGCCCTCGATGAAGCCGCCGCCCAGCTGCGCGGCCTGAAGGACCGCGCCGCCCGCGCAGAGCTCGAGGCTCTGCTTTCCGGCGAGGCGGACGGCAATGACGCCTTCGTGGAAATCAACGCCGGGGCGGGGGGCACGGAGTCCAACGACTGGGCCAACATGCTTCTGCGCATGTACACCCGCTGGGCCGCCGCCCACGGCATGAGCGTCGAACTGAACGAAGAGACGCCTGGCGAAACTGCCGGCATCAAGTCCGTCACGATCCAGGTGAAGGGGACCAACGCCTATGGCTGGATGAAGACGGAGGCCGGCGTGCACCGTCTGGTGCGCATTTCGCCCTTCGATTCCAACGCCAAGCGCCACACGAGCTTCGCCTCGGTCTGGGTCTATCCGGTGGTGGACGACCGCATCGAGATCGAGATCAATCCGTCCGATGTGCGCACCGACACCTACCGCGCCTCAGGCTCCGGCGGTCAGCACGTCAATAAGACCGATAGCGCGGTCCGCCTGACCCATATTCCCACTGGCATCGCCGTGGCCTGCCAGAACCAGCGCTCACAGCACCAGAATAGAGACGCCGCCTGGAAGATGCTCCGCGCCCGTCTGTATGAACTGGAACTGCAAAAGCGCGAGGCCGCTGCCCAGGCGGTCGAGGACCAGAAGACCGACATCGGCTGGGGCCACCAGATCCGCAGCTACGTCCTGCAGCCCTACCAGATGGTCAAAGACCTCAGGACCGACGTGGAAACCTCGGATACGGGCGGCGTGCTCGACGGCGACCTCGACCGCTTCATGGGGGCGGCCCTGGCGCAGCGGGTGGGAGCGACACGGGACAACTAAAAGGTCCGCTCATTCCGGCGAAAGCCGGGATGAACGGGTGGATTTGAAGGTGAAAACGAAAAAGGGGTCAGGCGCGAACCTGACCCCTTTTGACTCTGACGCCTTGAAAAGCCCTAGATCAGCGGCGTCGAAGAGGAGGCCGGCGGCCTCGAGCCGTTCGGGCCGTCGCTGGAGTTGCTGCTCGCCGGGGCGGAAGCGGTGGGCGAGGGGGCCGGGGCCGAAGTCCCAGCCGGCGGGCGCTGGAACTTCAGGGAGCGGCCCTGGAAGAACGCGCCCGTTTCCATGGCGAGTTGTTCATGGGTGATGTCGCCGTCCACATGGCAAGTGCCATAGAGGCGCACGGTCTTGGCCGTGATCGAGCCCACGACCTTGCCGCGGAGTTCGACGCTGTCGGCATAGACCGCGCCTTCGACCATGCCGCTTTCGCCGATGTTCAGGCGCCCGACGCGGACATCGCCGCGGATCGTGCCATCGATCTGCAGTTCGCCCTCGGCCGTGATTGAGCCTTCGAGCGTCATGTCGTTGGCGATCAGGGAGGCGACCTTCGGCGTGGAAGGCTTGGGCGCCATTCCGGTCGAGCTCAGGCTGCTGGACGTCATCGATGGCGCCGCGGCCGGTCCGGGCGCACCCGGCTCGGGAGGTTTCGGAGGGGTGTTGTTAGTTGGCTTGCTGAACATATTCGCCGGCCCTTAGAAAGCGTGCTGGATTTTGAGCCCGTCCATTGACCCAGACCTCGTAGTGAAGGTGCGGGCCCGTGGACCGGCCGGTGGATCCGATCCCGCCAATACGAGCGCCAACCCCTACGCGCTGACCGACGGTGACGGAGATCGTCTTCAGGTGGGCATAGCGGGTCTTGAACCCGTTGCCATGGTCAATCTCGATGCAGTTGCCGTAGCCCGAACGGACCCCTGCGAATGACACCACCCCTGGCGCCGTCGCATAGACGGGCGTCATTAGCGGACCGGCGAAATCAAGGCCGGAATGGAAGGCCACCCGGCCCGTGAACGGGTCGAAGCGGGCGCCGAAGCCACTGGACTGGCTGGTGCCGACAGCCGGCCGAGCGAGCGGCATGCGGCCTGCCGCGGCGGTCAGGGCCCGCGCTTCGGACATGTTGCGGGCGGCGCGTTGGATGCGTTCGGCGAAAGCTTCATCGACATCCAGGATCGCGGCCAGGGCGCGCGGATCACGCGCCTCGATGAGAGGGCCGCCGAGCGCGGCATTGGCGCCGGCGTAGGCGGAAGGATCGAGGCCGGCGAGGCGAAGCGCCAGGCGCAGCCGTTCGGCGCGGCTCTTGGCATAGGTCTCGGCGGCGTTGATCAGGCGTTCCTGATCCAGGCGCACCGCCTGAATGCGCTCAAGGGGCGACTCGCCGGCGGTGGGCGCGGCGGTGGAAGGGGCGATAGCGGCGGAAGCTCCCGGCGCGCCGCGCAGGTCGCCCAGCAGCATGGCCAGGGCCTGGTGGCGCCGCTCGACGGAGAGGGCCAGGTCATCGACCGTGCCGTTGGAGGCCTTGAGCTGCGCCATGGCGCTGTTGAGCCGGGCCTCACGGTCGGCGACCCAGCGATCGGACCGGGCCTGCAGTTCTGCCATCTCACGGTCGGACGAGGACAGGGAAAGCAGATTCACGAGGTTCGCGGCGGTGGAGACGCCGAGCCAAAGGGCAACCACGGCCACGGCGGCGGCAGCCATGAGCTGCTTCGAGGTCGTCAGGACGTATCCGCGCATCTCGCCGCCGGAGCGGACATAGAGGTGGCGCTCAGGAAAAAACGCTTCCAGGGACCGTCGCCAGCGCGCCAGGCGGCCAATGCTCATCGCTTAGATAACCTGCTGTTTGGCTCCGGCGCGATATGCAATGAAGTGAAACAATGGCGCAAGAGGATTCGCGCCAGAAGCGTTGCCTCAAGCCGTGAAGGGGCGCCCCGCCCGCAGGTTGTGCAGGAATGAACAGATTCGCCCGGACATGGAACGAACATGTCATTTCTACGACGAGAGGCGCCGCTGAACTTGCTGTTCTGTCGAAAACCGCCGGCGCGAAGTCTCGGCGCCTTCACATCCGCGCGAAAAGTCTTAACAAGCGCAACCGTTGCGGATGCCTATGCCTGGATTCAGCCTTAGGGCCAAGCTTGCCGATTCTTGGTCAGTAGATGGATTAGAGGGGGTGCGGCCAGTTGGCGCACATTGGCGTTACCGCAGAGCTTCGGCGGCTTTCAGGACCTCGGCCGCATGATTCTTCACCCGCACTTTGCGCCATAGGCCGCGCAGGACTCCCTCGCCATCGATCAGGTAGGTGGAACGATCGACGCCCATATATTCCCGCCCATAGAGGGTCTTCAGCACCCAGGCGTCGTAGCGCTCGATGACATCATCGTCGGCGTCCGAGGCGAGGGGGACTTTCAGGTCGTACTTGGCGGCGAACTTCTCGTGGGATTTCAGGGGGTCCTTGGAGATCCCGATGACGCTCACCCCCGCCTTCTTGAACTTCGGCAGCAGGGTGGAGAAATCGATGTTCTCATTGGTGCAGGAGGGCGTGTCGTCCTTCGGATAGAAATAGAGGACGAGGATCTTGCCCCTGTAGTCGGAAAGCTTCGCCCGGCCTTTGATGAGGGGCAGGTCGAAATCCGGGACTTTGTCACCGATGGAAAGGGTCATTCCTAACAATCCCGCTCACCCCGGCGAAAGCCGGGGCCCAGATTTTTTCTGAAACCCGCAAGTCTCAAAGGCAAACCAAAAAAGCCTGGGTCCCGGCTTTCGCCGGGATGAGCGGATAGAGTGGCTTTACTCAAACACCGCCCGCTTGATCGTATTGCCCTTGCGGACTTCGAACTCGTTCCCGTCCACTTCGGCAACAGCCGCCGGATCAGACACCTTCACACCGTTCACCCGGAATGCCCCGCCCGCGATCTGACGGCGAGCATCCCCCTTCGAGGACGCCAGGCCCGCCGCGATCATCAGGTCGGTGTTGGAGAGCCCACGCGCCACGCTGAACGTGGGCAGGTCGGCCGACAGCTTGCCCTGGCCGAACGCCGCCTCCGCCGCGCCCCGGGCCGCCGCGGCCGCTTCCGCGCCGTGGAGGAGGGTGGTTGCGTTGTCGGCGAGGATCTTCTTCGCCTCATTGATCTCCGATCCGGCAAGGGCGGCCAGGCGGCCGATCTCGTCCAGGGGCAGCTCGGTGAACAGCTTCAGGAAGCGGCCCACATCGGCGTCCTCGGTGTTCCGCCAGAACTGCCAGTAGTCGTAAGGGCTGCGCATATCGGCGTTCAGCCAGACCGCCCCGTCCACCGTTTTGCCCATCTTCACGCCCGAAGACGTGGTGACCAGCGGCGCGGTGAAGCCGAAGGCCTGCTTGTCGGCCATGCGTCGCACCAGCTCGATGCCGGAGACGATATTGCCCCATTGCTCCGAGCCCCCGAACTGCAGGGTGCAGCCGTAGCGCCGGTTCAGCTCCAGGAAATCCGCCGCCTGCATCAGCATGTAGTTGAATTCCAGGAAGGTGAGGCTCTGCTCCTGCTCCAGCCGGTTCTTGACGAACTCGAAGGTCAGCATGCGGTTGATCGTGAAGTGCACGCCGAACTCACGCAGGAACGAGATGTAGCCATAGCCGTCCAGCCAGTCGGCATTGTTGACCATCAGGGCGTCCGTCGGCCCGTCTCCGAATGTCAGGAAGGGCGTGAAGGCCTTCTTGATCCCGGCGATATTGCCGTTGATCTCCGCGTCGGTGAGCAGGGGGCGCTGGCTGTTCTTGTCCGAGGGGTCGCCGACCTTCGTCGTGCCGCCTCCCATCAGAGCGATCGGCCGGTGGCCTGTCTGCTGCATGCGCCGCAGGGTCATGATCTGCACCAGCGAGCCCACGTGCAGGCTCGTGCCGGTCGCGTCGAAGCCGATATAGCCGGTGATCACGCCTTCGCTGGCGGCCTTGTCCATCCCGGCCAGGTCGGTCGCCTGGTAGAGGTGGCCGCGCTCGATGAGCAGGCGCACGAGGTCTGACTTCGGTTTGAAGTCGCTAAGGTCGGAATCGGTAGGCATCACAAAGGCTCCTGGCTGGGGGCTTTTGGGCCGGAGCGCGTAGTGATTTCAAGTGCAGCCTCCGGACCCGATGGGCGGCGAAGGCGTGTCAGACCGGCCGCTCGCTAGTTGGGCGAGCGGTAATACGAGCGGCGAAGGGCTGCGCGGGCGGTCATGGGAGCGGGGCAGTAGAGGGGAAGGGTGGGGTCGTCAAGCTCAGGCCACCCCTTCGGCAATCAAGCTGTTGGCCGTTTCCATCACAGTGTCCTTGACCGGGCGGGGCGCCCAGCCGAGCAGTTTCTGGGCCTTGGCGGAGGTGTAGTCCGCTTTCTTGCCGAGGCGATCGCCGGCGGAGGCGAGATCCCTGTCCATCAGGCCCACCAGCCGCATCACGATGTCCGGCATCTTCCGGGTCGGCACCTTGGCGGCGGCGGCCGCAGGCAGGTTGGCGCGCAGGATGTCGGCGAGGTCGCTCATCCAGGCCCAGCTCGTAGCGGCGATGAAGCGCTCACCGGCGGCGGCCGGATCGGTCATGGCGCGGATGTGCAGGTCGGCCACGTCGCGCACATCGACGATACTGAAGCCGAGGCGAGGGATGCCGGGCACCCGGCCAGTGAGCAGCCGCTCAAGCACTTGCAGCGAGTCCGAGAAGTCCTTGCCCATCACAGGGCCGAGCACCAGGGCCGGGTTGACCGTAGCCAAGGTGGTTTTGCCGTCCGAGGCCTTGATCAGATCCCAGGCCGTCTTCTCGGCGATGCCTAGAGGGGAGGCGACGTGCAGCATGTAGTCGCAACCGGCGGCGGCTTCATCCCAACCGGCGTCGTTCATCAGATCGGCGGCGTGGAAGGTGAGGGCGGTGGTGTCGGCGTGCTTGGAGAGCCATGCCCGGACTTCCGCCTCGCGGGCCAGGCTGCGGATCGTGGTCCGCACCGTGTAGCCCTGGTTCAACAGGCCGACGATACACCAGCCGCCGATATAGCCAGACCCGCCGGTGACCAGCACCGTGCCCTTGCCGCTCATGATTCCGCCCCGTCCGCCCTAATGTTGACAGTGCTAAGATGGAGGGTTTGGAGCAAAAGGGAAGGGGCAGTGAAATCGCCTATTGCGAAAATGGTGGACGTCCCCATTTCTGCGCCTGGTCTTTGAAATTGTGGAATTGGCGCGGCGGGGACGCGCTCCTGAAGGAGCAAGTCCCCACGCTCTCAACGCGGGAATAGCGTCGAAATAGCGTTGAACCGCAGAATGGGGACGTGCGGCGTGCGCACGCCCCCACCCGTTCTACTTCTTCTTCGGCTGGCCCGATGCGGGGGCGCCGGCGGGCTTCTTACCCTTATCGAGCGTCTTGCCGCCGGCGTCGCCGGCATTGGCGGGTTTTTCGGCCATGGGGATCTCCTGACTGGGGGCGAAGCAAAGAGGGCTTCGCCATAACGGCGCGAGATTGCGGCCAAGCTCTGCTTCAGGCCAAGCACATCGACGTGAGGCGCCAGCGTCCTGTACGAAAGCTCATGCCCAGACCGCTTCGCCTCGTCCTTCTCGGCTTCATGATCGTGAGCACGGTGGTCTCGGCCCTTGGGGCGCTTGGCGCCGCGCTACTGATTTTCGCGGCGCGCGGGATGACCTCTGGCGAGGGGTTTCAGTCTGCCCTGGGCATCTATGGGGGCTTCCTGATGGCGTTCATCATGGCGCCGATCGCGGCCTGGTTCGCCTGGCGTCGGGGCCGCGCTTGGGTTGGGCCCTTGTTCATGCTGTTCCCACTGGCGATGATCCTCGGCCTGGTCAGCACGGCCGGCGGCTTCTGAAGGAGAGAAGGGCGATGAAAGTCCTCGGCTTCATGACCGGCACGAGCCTCGACGCCGTCGACATGGCGGTGCTGGAGACGGACGGGGAGGAGATCCTCGAGCTTGGCCCGGCCGGATCGAAGCCCCTGGAGGACGAGACGCGGGCCCTGGTGAAGCAGGCCACGGCCGAGGCGCTGCAATGGCCGATGGGGGCGCCGGAGCCGGCCATCTTCGCCGAGGTGGCCGCCGCCATGGCCCGCGAACACATCATCGCCGCCGACGACTTCATGGCGCAGCACGACATCCTGCCCGTCGACCTGACCGTGGTCGGCCTACAGGGCCAGACCGTGCTGCATGAGCCGCCCATGCCGGGCAGGCCCGTCGGCCGCACCGTGCAGCTGATCGACGCCCAGGCCGTGGCCAATGCTCTGGGCGTCGCCGTGGCCTACGACTTCCGTACTGGCGATGTGGCGGCGGGCGGGCAGGGGGCGCCGCTGGCCCCGGTCTATCACGAGGCCTTGGTCCGCTACTCGAACATGCACACCCCGATGGCCGTGCTGAACCTCGGCGGGGTGGGCAATGTGACCCTGGTCGATGATGACGGCCGCCTGGAGGCCTTCGACACCGGGCCGGCCAATGGCATGCTGGATTTGTGGATGCAGGAGAAGGCCAATCTGCCCTATGACTTCAAGGGCCTGAACGCCAAGGCCGGCACCGCCCGGGGCGACATCGTCGAAGCTTATCTGGCCCATCCCTATTTCCAGATGACTGGGCCGAAGTCGCTGGACCGCTTCGACTTCTCGCTGGCGCCTTGCGAAGGCCTTTCCATCGAAGACGGCGCCGCGACCCTCACCGCTTTCGCCGCCGAGACGGTGGCCCGGGGCGTGAAGGCCTGTTCCCGCTTCCCCCTTCGCCTGGTGGTGACGGGCGGCGGGCGCCTCAACCCTACCCTGATGGGCCAGATCCAGTCGAAGCTCTCCCTGCACGTCCTCTCCGCCGAGGAAGCCCATTGGCGGGGCGACACGGTCGAGGCCGAGGCCTTCGCCTACCTCGCGGCCCGGGCCCTGATGGGCCTGCCGATCTCCTTCCCGGGGACCACAGGCGTGCCCCATCCGATGAGCGGTGGGCGGATCGTCATGCCGGCTTAGCTTGGCGAAGAATGGGTAAGGATTACAACGGGTAACCCTGCCTTCGAAGTAACCCTGACGCACATGAAACCACGCTTCTGCACGGCCCGCTAAGGCTGCTGTGGTTGGATGATCGCAAGCCCGGGGGGGCGTGTGGTTCATTGAGGTTTCGATGCGTGATTTCGTGAAATTCGCGGCGGTGGAGGAGCGGCGTGGCCTGCAC
>JAXMCG010000002.1:0-278484 GCA_046349475.1 Caulobacteraceae bacterium
TCATCGAGGTTTCGATGCGTGATTTCGTGAAATTCGCGGCGGTGGAGGAGCGGCGTGGCCTGCACCCCATCGTCAAGGCGATCTGGAGAGTCTTCTCCTGGATGGTGGCGTTCGGGTCGGTGGTGCTGGTCGCCTATCTGGTCAGCGGCCGCTGATCCGTTCACCCTGGCGGCATGGTTGAGACCTTGCTGTCAGCGCTGGAACGAGCCGTGGAGATCGGCCGGGCGGAGGCCGCTGGCCAGGTCCCGGTGATCGGCATTTCCGGCGCCCAGGGGGCGGGCAAGACCACCCTGCTGGCGGCCTTCGCGGCGACGGGCGTCAGGGTCGCGGGCCTGTCCATCGATGACGTTTACCTGACCCGCGCCGAACGCTCGGCTCTGGCGCGGGATGTCCACCCCCTGCTGGTAACCCGGGGGCCGCCTGGAACCCATGATCTGGCGCTACTGGCGCAAACCCTGGAGAGTCTGCAGCGGGGAGGGCGCACTGCTCTACCCAGCTTCGACAAGGCGGCCGATGACAGGCGTCCGGAGAGCGAATGGCTGGTGTTCGAGGGGCAGCCGGATGTGATCGTCCTGGACGGCTGGTGCATTGGAGCCAGAGCCCAGGCCCTTGCGGATCTGGAGGCGCCGGTGAATCCCTTGGAAGCCGGAGAGGACCCGGACGAGCTCTGGCGGACCTGGGTGAACGATCGGCTGGCCGGGCCCTATCAGAGGGCGTTCGAGGCCTTGGATGCGATCTTGTTCCTCGCTGCGCCGAGCTTTGATGTGGTCCTGGATTGGCGCCTGCAGCAAGAGGCGGGGACGTTGGGGCGGGCTATGGGTGAGGCGGACAGGGCGCGGATCGCGCGGTTCGTCGCCCACTATGAGCGGATCACCCGCCACATGCTGGCCGGCGGCGTCCGAGCCGAGGTGCGGGTGAACCTCAACGAACGCCGCGAAATGCTCTCATGACACCGGTGGCATTGGCGGGGCGGCGACGCTAAGGTCATGCCAGACAAGACCAAAGGAAGCGCGTCTCATGTTCCCCCAACCGTCCCGCCGGTTCGTCACGCTTGGTCTCGCCGGACTGGTGTCCGCGGCTCAGGCCGGGGCAGTTTCGGCGGCGCCGGCCCGGCCTCAGAAGCGGGCGGCGGTGGCGGCGATGAAGGCGGCGACGCGGTTCATGACCGACAAGGTCTCGCACCAGGGCGGCTATGTCTGGAGCTACCTGCCGGACTTCTCGCGCCGCTGGGGCGAGATGGAGGCCAAGCCCAGCATGATCTGGGTGCAGCCGCCGGGCACGGGCACCATGGGTCATGCCTTCCTGGACGCCTACCACGCCACCGGCGACGAGCAGTTCTGGAAGGCGGCGGAGGCGGCGGTCAAGGCCCTGATCGCCGGGCAGCACCCGAGCGGCGGCTGGAACTACCTGATCGATACGGCCGGCGATGCCTCGATCAAGGACTGGTACGACACGGTGGGCGCCAATGGCTGGCGGCTGGAGGAATTCCAGCATTACTACGGCAACGCCACCTTCGATGACGCCGGCACGTCGGAGGCGATGCAGCTGATCCTGCGGATGTATCTGGAGAAGCGCGAAGAGCAGTACTTGCCGGCCGTGGAGCGCTCGATCCGCTTCGTGCTCGACAGCCAGTATCCGGTCGGCGGCTGGCCGCAGAGGTTCCCGCGGGTTCCGGCGCAAGGCCTGCATGGCCTGCCCGACTACACCGGCTACATCACCTTCAATGACGATGTGGCGGGCGAGAACATCAAGTTCCTGGTGATGGTCTATCAGACCCTGGGAGACGCCCGGGTGCTCGATCCGATCAAACGGGCCATGGACTGCTTCGTCGTCACCCAGCAGCCCCAGCCACAGCCGGCCTGGGGCCTACAGCACACCGTCGATGACCTGAAGCCGGCGGGCGCGCGGTCCTATGAGCCCAAGAGCTTCGTCAGCCACACGACCGGCATCAACTGCGCCTCGCTGATGACCTTCTACGAACTGACTGGGGACCGGAAATACCTTGCCCGCATCGGCGAGGCCCTGGATTGGATCGAGAGCATCCGGCTGCCGGCCAACCTGATCAAGGACGGGCGCGAATATCCGACCTTCCTGGAGATCGGCACGAACAAACCGATGTTCCTGCACCGTCGCGGCTCCAACGTCGTCAACGGCCAGTACTACCTGAACAGCGACCCGACGGGCGTGGTGGTCCACTATGGCTCCACCCGCGCGATCCAGCTGGCGGCGCTCCGGGAGCGCCTGGCGCGGCTCGAAGGCATGAGCGGGGAAGAGGCCTCGAAGAATTCCCCGCTGAAGGCCAGGGGCCTGCAACTGCCGAAGTTCTTCACCACCCAGAACATCGAGGTGTCCGATCTCAACGCTGAGGGCGGCCGCGTCGCGCCTTCCGCACCGACAGAAGAGAAGGTCGCCCAGCTGGTGAGCGGTATTGGACCCGAGGGCTACTGGGTCACGCCGCTGCGCGAGACCAGCCACCCCTATGCTGGCCCCGGCTCGGCCACCCCGGCGCCAGGGGATTTCTCGCAGACCCGTGTGGGGGACGCCACCGACACGTCGCCTTACATCACCGACAACCCCGTCCCCGGCATCTCCGTCGCCGCCTTCATCCAGAACATGGCCGTGCTCAGCCAATACGTTGGGCAATAGCCGGCAACCGATGAGCCGCCACCAAATCGCCGCAAGCTCAAAGTTGATCGCGGCCGTGAGGTTCGGCACATTCCGCCCTGCGCGGAGCCTGGCCGTGCGAAACGAAAGAGACCCAGCATGAAGCGTCAGATCGCCATCCTAGCGGCCAGCCTGCTGGCTCTCGGTGTGTGGGGCGCGGCCAATGTCGCCGATGCCGCGCGCCAGCCGGCGCGAACGATCACGCTCTACGATCAGGACGGTTTCCAAGGCTACAAGCGCACATTCAACGGCGTGGTCTGGAACCTCGACCGGTTCAACTTCTCGAATGCCGCCCACAGCCTCAAGGCCAACGGCTATTGGGAAGTGTGCACCGCCGCCAATTTCCGCGGTGTCTGCAAGGTGGTGCGGGGCGACCTGCGTGACCTTAACCAGATCGGGATGTCGTCGCGCATCTCCTCCGTCCGGCCGATCAATCCGCGCTAGACGGCAGGGACAGGGCGGCGCCCTTGGCGGCGGCCCAGTTGGCGAGAACCGATCTGCGCTCTCCGTTCGGAATGCGCTCGATGACCCGGCCACTCGGAGAGGTCAGCTGAGCGGGCGTGAAGACGCCGCCCGCGGGGCTGTAGCGGTGGCGCGCGAGGATCAGGTCACCTTGGAGGCTTCCGCCGCTCACCACCGCCAGAAGCGTACCGTCCGTGACATAGCGAATCTGGCCGGTCGAGAGGTTGTAACGTTGCAGGGAATCGGAGGCCGGCCAGCTCTTGGCGTTGAACAGGATCGAGGCGCCGTCCGGCGCGAAAACAGGCCGCGACAGGCTGACGAGATTTAGATGGGGCTGCCCCGGATTGGGCTTCTCCGCTGTAAGGCGGCGCTGAATGCCGCCGGGCAGGGCGATCCAGAGGCTGGTGGCGCCGCCTGCCTTGAGGGTGCGGATGAAGACGAAGCTTTTGCCGTCAGGGGCTGCAACGTGCGGCGTGTCGGTGAACGAGCCCGGCGCGGGCGCTGCTGCGGCTTCGCCAGGCAAGACAGGGGTCGGCGCCTCGGCGGGGGCGCAGGCGGCGAGAGCAAAAAGGGCG
Source organism: Caulobacteraceae bacterium (assembly GCA_046349475.1). Lineage (GTDB taxonomy): Bacteria > Pseudomonadota > Alphaproteobacteria > Caulobacterales > Caulobacteraceae > Acaudatibacter. The sequence goes on from JAXMCG010000002.1 coordinate 3,702, forward strand.
GCGAGGAGGGCGGCCCGGGTCATCGCGACTAGATAGGCTCGGCTTCGATGCGCTTGTCGAGATAGGCGCCGACGCGCTTTTCGACCTCCGCCAGCTCGTTCTGCCAGAAGTGACCGGCCCCATCGACGAGGTCGTAGTCGATGGTGATCCCTTTCTGGGTGCGCAACTTGGAGACCACGCGCTCCACCTCGACCGGCGGTACGACGGTGTCGTTCTGGCCGTGGAGGATCAGACCGGAGGCGGGGCAGGGGGCCAGGAACGAGAAATCGTAGGCATTGGTCGGCGGCGAGACTGAGATGAAACCGTCCGTCTCCGGGCGGCGCATCAAGAGCTGCATGCCGATCCAGGCGCCAAAGGAGTAGCCGGCGACCCAGCACTGGGAGGCGGCCGGATTGGTGGCCTGCAACCAGTCGAGGGCGGTGGCGGCGTCGGCCAACTCGCCCACGCCGCCGTCGAATTCACCCTGGGAGCGCCCGACGCCGCGGAAGTTGAAGCGCAGGACGTTGAAGCCGCGCTTCATGAACAGGTGGAAGAGCTGGACGGAGACCGGGAAGTCCATCGTGCCGCCGGCTTTCGGGTGCGGGTGGAGGATCAGCGCGATCGGCGCGGTCTCTTCCTTGCGGGCGGAATAGCGGCCTTCAATGCGCCCGGCCGCGCCGGTCAGAACCACTTCGGGCATAGGTCCCGTCCTTTATTCGACAACGGCTGGCCAGGAATACTTGACCGCTCAGCTTGGTTTTCCTAAATCCCCCCGATAGCCGGTGGGACCGGTGAAAGCGGGCGCCTGTAACACACGGGCCGCCGCGCAAGCGAGAAAATTGCGACAGGCCAGGCCATGCAGCTCAGCTCGAAGGGACGATACGCCGTCATGGCGATGACTGACCTCGCCGGGCGGACCGATGCGCGGCCGGTGACCCTGGCCGACATCGCCGAGCGGCAAGAGATTTCCCTGGCCTATCTGGAGCAGCTGTTTGCCCGGCTGCGGAAGAAGGGCCTGGTGGCGAGCGTTCGGGGTCCGGGCGGCGGCTACAGGCTGTCGCGCACGGCCGGCGAGATCTCGGTGGCCGAGGTGGTGCTGGCGGTGGATGAGCCTCTGAAGGCGACCCGCTGTTCCGGCCTTTCCAAGGGCTGCATGAAGGCCGGCGCCCGGTGCCTGACACACGACCTCTGGGAAGAAACGGGCCGGCAGATCGAGTTGTTCCTGGGCAGCGTGTCTCTGGCCGATGTGGCCGCTGGGCGCGTTGGGGCGAGGGCCGCCGCCGCATGAGCATCTACCTCGACAACAATGCGACCTCCCCGATCCGCCCTGAAGCCAAGGCGGCGATGATCGAGGCCCTGGACGCCGGCGGCAACGCCTCGAGCGTCCACGCCGTTGGCCGCGCCGCGCGGGTGCGGATCGAGCGGGCGCGGGAGCAAGTCGCTGGTCTCGTGAACTGCGTACCGGGTTCGGTGACCTTCACCAGCGGCGGCACCGAGGCCAACGCCCTGGCCATCGAGAGCGCCAAGGCGGCGGGGTTCGAACGCATCATCATCGGGGCGACCGAGCACGACTCCATCCGCGAGAACGCCAAGGCTTCCGGCCTCACGGTCGAGGTCTGGCCCGTCGATGGGCATGGTGTCGCTGATACCGCCTGGCTGAAGACGGCCGTGGCGGCGGGTGGGAAGGCGCTTGTCTGCCTGATGCTGGCCAACAATGAGACGGGCGTGATCCAGCCGGTGACTGAGGCTTCCGCACTGGTGTGTGAGGCGGGCGGGTGGCTGCACGTGGACGCGATCCAGGCGGCCGGGAAGATCGCCATCGACTTCAGCGCCCTCGGCGCCGACACGCTCAGCCTCTCGGCCCATAAGCTCGGCGGCCCGCAAGGCGTCGGCGCGCTTGTCGCCGGCACGCGCGCCACCCTGGCCCGCCGTCAGCACGGCGGCGGCCAGGAGCGTGGGCGCCGGGCGGGTACGGAAAACGGCCCAGGCATCGCCGGGTTCGGCGCGGCGGCGGCCCAGGGCGTGGCGGATGATCATGCGGCATGGCGCGACGCCTTCGCCGCCCAGGCCAAGGCCGCCGGCGCGGTGATCCTGGGGGAGGGCGCGGACCGCCTGCCCCAGACCCTGTGCCTCGCCCTGCCAGGTTACGCGGCCGAACTACAGGTAATGGGCATGGACCTGGCAGGCGTGATGATCAGCGCCGGGTCGGCCTGCTCCTCCGGCAAGGTGAAGGCGAGCCACGTGGTGGAAGCCATGGGCCGGGCGGATCTCGCCCCCTATGCCATCCGTCTCTCCGGGGGCTGGGCGAGTAGCGAAGACGATTGGATCAGTGCGGCGAAGGCCTGGGCGGCCCTCGCCGAGCGCCACCAGGCGCGGCGAAAGGCGGTGGCGTAATGGCCGCGGTGAAGGAAACGGTCGAGCACGTCGCGGCGCTGGAGCGCTACAAACACGGCTTCGTCACAGACATCGACCAGGAGCTGGCGCCCAAGGGCCTCTCTGAAGAGACCGTGCGCTACATCTCGGCCAAGAAGAACGAGCCGGACTGGATGCTGGCCTGGCGGCTGGAGGCCTTCGAGCGCTGGAAGGCCCTGGATGAGCCGACCTGGGCCAAGGTCAGCTTCCCGAACATCGACTACCAGGACAGCTACTACTATGCGGCGCCGAAGGAGAAGGACGGGCCGAAGAGCCTCGATGAGGTCGATCCGGAGCTGTTGGAGACCTACGCCAAGCTGGGCATCCCGCTGAAGGAGCAGGAGGTTCTGGCCGGCGTGAAGGGCGCGCCGAAATATGCGGTCGACGCCGTCTTCGACAGCGTGTCGGTGGTGACCACCTTCAAGAAAGAGCTGGCGGCGGTCGGGGTGATCTTCTGCTCGATGAGCGAGGCGATCCGGGAGCACGGCGACCTGGTGCGCCAATACCTCGGCTCAGTCGTGCCCGTTTCCGACAATTATTTCGCCTGCCTGAACAGCGCCGTCTTCTCCGATGGCAGCTTCGTCTATGTGCCGCCGGGCGTGCGCTGCCCGATGGAGCTCTCCACCTATTTCCGCATCAATGCGGCCGAGAGCGGCCAGTTCGAGCGCACCCTGATCATCGCCGACAAGGGCGCCTACGTCTCCTACTTGGAAGGCTGCACGGCCCCGATGCGGGATGAGAACCAGCTGCACGCCGCCGTGGTCGAGCTGGTGGCGCTGGACGACGCCGAGATCAAATATTCCACCGTCCAGAACTGGTATCCCGGCGACAAGGACGGCAAGGGCGGCATCTACAACTTCGTCACCAAGCGGGCCGATTGCCGGGGTGACCGCTCCAAGGTGAGCTGGACGCAAGTGGAGACCGGCTCGGCGATCACCTGGAAATATCCGTCCTGCGTGCTGCGCGGCAACGATAGCAGCGGCGAGTTCTACTCGATCGCCATCACCAACAACCGCCAGCAGGCCGACACCGGCACCAAGATGATCCACTTAGGGGAGCGCACCCGCTCACGCATCATCGCCAAGGGCATCAGCGCCGGCCATTCGACCAGCACCTATCGCGGCCTCGTCTCGGCCCACCCGAAGGCCAAGGGCGCGCGCAACTTCACCCAGTGCGACTCCTTGCTCATCGGCAAGGACTGCGCCGCCCACACCGTGCCCTACATCGAGGCCCGCAACGGCTCGGCCAAGTTCGAGCACGAGGCGACGACGACGCGCCTTTCCGAAGATCAGCTCTTCTACGCCATGCAGCGCGGGCTCTCCCAGGAGGAGGCGGTGCAGCTGCTGGTGAACGGCTTCGTCAAGGACGTGCTGCAGGAACTGCCGATGGAATTCGCCGTCGAGGCCCAGAAGCTGGTGGCGATCTCGCTTGAGGGGAGCGTGGGATGACGCGCACTAAACCCTCCGCAGCCGTCCTCGCGGCTCGTGAACGGGCGTGGGAGCACACCACGGACAACCGTGAAGAGATCGAGCGCAGCACGTACTGCGGCTGTCTGATGTGCCGAAAGAGCTTCTTGGCATCGGCGATCAAGGAATGGTGCGACTGGGAGCAGACCGCGATGTGCCCGAAGTGCGGCACCGATGCGGCGGTACTCGGGGACGCATCAGGGTTTCCGGTGACCGATCAGAAGTTTCTGCGTGGGCAGTCGAGAGGAGGCGTGGAATGACTGATCCGATCCAGCCGCAGCTCGTCCAGGGCGGGGATGATGATCCCTGGTTCCTGTGGGCGCGCACCAACGGCCGCTTCACCGGCCTGCCGGTGGGTTCGAAGGGCATTCGGTTGATCGTCGGCGCCATCGCCGGCGATGTGCTGCTCGGCCTCCTGGCGGCTTTCGCCTGGCAGTCGACGGGCCAGCTCTTCTGGTTCATCGGCTACTTCTTCATCGGCTTTCCGATGATCTTCGTGATCATTTTCGGGACCATCCGCGCCAAGGGCCGTGAAGTGCCTGTGCCGGACGGCCCTGAGCCCGTCAACACCCGTATGAACCGCGCCCTGACAGAGGCCATGCGCCTCTACAGGGGCGACAACACCTGAGAACCCCAGTGCTTTCCATTTCCAATCTGCACGCCGCCGTCGATGGCAAGGCGATCCTGAAGGGCCTTTCCCTGGAGGTGCCGGCCGGGGAGGTGCACGCCATCATGGGCCCGAACGGAGCGGGCAAGTCGACGCTCTCCTACGTGCTGACCGGGCGCGACGGCTATGACGTGACCGAGGGCTCGGCGAGCCTGAACGGCGAGGACCTCCTGGCCCTAGCGCCCAATGAGCGGGCGGCGCGGGGGGTGTTTCTCTCCTTCCAGTATCCCCTGGAAATCCCCGGCGTTCCGGCCCTGACCTTCGTGCGCACGGCCCTGAACGCGCAGAAGAAGGCGCGGGGCGAGGTGGAGATCACGGCGCCGCAGTTCCTCAAACTGGTGCGCGAGAAGGCCGGCGAGCTGAAGATCGACTTCGAGATGCTGAAACGGCCGCTGAACGTTGGCTTCTCCGGCGGCGAGAAGAAGCGGATGGAAATCCTGCAGATGGCCATCCTGGAGCCGAAGTTCGCCATTCTCGACGAGACGGATAGCGGCCTCGACATCGACGCCCTGAAGATCGTCGCCGATGGGGTCAACGCCCTGCGCGGGCCGGACCGGGCCATGCTGGTGATCACCCACTACCAGCGCCTCTTGGACTACATCAAACCCGACCGCGTGCACGTGCTGGCCGGCGGGCGGATCGTGGCGTCCGGCGGGCCGGAACTGGCGCACCAGCTCGAGGCCGAGGGCTACGAGAAGTACGAGAGGGCGGCTTAAGACCTTGTCCCTTTCCCTCGCCATTTCAAAGGCTGATCCCAGCGAACTGCCGTCGCGCCGCGACGAGGACTGGCGCTGGACGGATCTGCGCGGCCTGATCCGGGAAGTCCCGGCGCCGGCTCGGCCGGGCCATGTCTGGGGGCCGGGCCTGTTCGAGCACGTGCCGGCCGACAGCCGAAGCGAGATCGTCAACGGCCAGGAGGCCAAGCCCGTCACCCTGATGGTGGATGGCGAGACGCACCAGGCGCGGTTCGTAACCGACGGGGCGGGCTCTTCGACGTCTCGCCTGCAGGTCGCCGTGGTCGGCGAGAACTGCGTTCTGCTGGAGACCTATGAGAACGCCGAGGGCGGGGCCCTGGCCTTCGTGCAGCTTGAAATCGAGATCGCGCCGGAGGCCAGTCTGGAGCGCATCGTGATCTGCGAGAGCGCGGCTGATGCTGTGCTGGTGAGCCAGGCGCGCGTAACGCTGGGCGCCGGTGCGAGCTTCAAGCAGACGGTGTTGACCTCAGGAGCTCGGCGGCAGCGGTTGGAGACCCGCGTGGAGCATCCGGGGCAGGGGGCTTCGGCGCGGCTGGACGGGCTCTATGTGAACGCCCTGCAGGCCCATTCCGACATCACTACCGTGGTCACCCATGAAGGGGTCGGCGGCGAAACCAGCCAGCTGATCAAGGGCGTCGTCACCGATCAGGCGAGGGGTGTCTTCCAGGGGCGGATCGTGGTCTCCCCCGGTGCGGACAAGACCGATGCGCGGATGGGCCACCATGCCTTGATCCTCTCCGAGCGCGCCGAGGTGGACGCCAAGCCGGAGCTGGAAATCTACGCGGACGACGTGGCCTGTGCGCACGGCAATACGGTGGGAGCCCTGGACGAGGACGCCCTCTTCTATGCCCGCCAGCGCGGCATTCCGGAGCCGGAGGCGCGGGCCCTGCTGACCGAGGCCTTCCTGGGCGAAGTGATCGACCGGATCGAGCATGAAGGCGCCCGCGAGGTCTGCTCGGCCTGGCTGGCCGAGCGTCTGAGGGGCGGTGAGGCATGAGCTTCGACGTCGCCGCCGCGCGGGCTGAGTTCCCGATCCTGACGCGAGAGATTCGCGGCAAGCCTTTGATCTATCTGGACTCCGGCGCTTCGGCTCAGAAGCCGCGCGGCGTCGTGGCGGCGATGACCCACGCCATCGAGCACTCCTACGCCAATGTGCACAGGGGCCTGCACACCCTCGCCAACGAATCCACCGACCTCTACGAGAAGGCCCGCGAGACGGTGCGGCGGTTCATCGGGGCGCGGGACGCCGGCGAGATCGTCTTCACCAAGGGCGCCACGGAGGCGATCAACCTGGTGGCCTCGTCCTTCGGCCAGTCCCTCCAGGAGGGCGACGAGATCGTCGTCTCCGAGATGGAGCACCACGCCAATATCGTGCCCTGGCATTTCCTGCGGGAGCGCAAGGGCGTGGTGTTGAAGTTCGCGCCTGTGCTGGATGACGGGCGCCTCGACATGGCGGCCTTCAAGGCGCTGCTGGGGCCCAGGACGAAGATGGTCGCCCTGGCCCACATGTCGAATGTGCTGGGCACCATCAATCCGGTGGCGGAGATCATCGCCGCGGCCCATGCGGCCGGCGCTCTCGTCCTGCTCGATGGCGCCCAAGGTGTGGTGCACCAAAGCGTCGATGTCACCGCCCTCGATGTCGATTTCTATGTCCTTTCAAGCCATAAGCTTTACGGGCCTACCGGCATCGGCGTGCTCTATGGCAAGGCCGCCTTGCTCGACGCCCTGCCGCCCTATCAGGGGGGCGGAGAGATGATCGGCGTGGTCACCAAGGACCTGATCACCTATGCCGACCCGCCGCACCGTTTCGAAGCCGGCACCCCGCCGATCATCGAGGCGGCGGGGCTGACGGCGGCGATCGAATTCCTGGAAGGCCTCGACCGCGACGCCATCGCCGCCCATGAAATGGCCGTCTATCGCCGCGTGCGCGACGGGCTGGCGGGCGCCAACTGGCTGAAGGAAATCGGCACGGCGCCGGACAAGGGGGCGATCTTCGCCTTCAACATGGAAGGCGCCCACGCTCACGACGTGGCCCAGATCCTGGACCAGCAGGGCATTGCCGTGCGCGCCGGGACTCATTGCGCGGAACCTCTGATGCGCCGGTTCGGACTCTCGTCCAGCGTGCGCGCGTCCTTCGCCCTATATAACACCCTCGAGGAGGCCGACTCGTTCGTGGCCGCCCTGGAGAAGACCCGGAGCTTCTTTTCATAATGGACGACAGTCATACGCCCATTGGGGTCACACCCCCCGACGCCGCCGCGGCTCAACCCCTGAGCCAGCATGAGCTGGACGTGATCACCGACCAGCTGGTCGACAAGCTGAAGACGGTGTTCGACCCGGAAATCCCGGTCGACATCTACGAGCTCGGGCTGATCTACAAGGTCGACGTCTCCGATGAGAAGGATGTCGCCATCGATATGACCCTGACCGCGCCGGGCTGCCCGGTGGCGGGGGAAATGCCCGAGTGGGTGCAGACGGCGGTGATGGAAATCCCGGGTATCAAGTCCTGCACGGTGGACCTCGTCTTCGATCCGCCGTGGGATCCCTCGCGCATGAGCGACGAGGCGAAACTTCAACTCAACATGTTCTGACCCCATATAGAGATCATGGACGTTCAAGCTCAGCCCCGCGCCCGCCGCCCCCGCCCGAAGGTCGTCACCCTGACCGACGCCGCGGCCGCGCGCGTGAAGGAAATCCTCGCCAAGGCCGACAACGACCACATGGGCCTGCGGGTTGGTGTGAAGAACGGCGGCTGCGCCGGGCAGGAATACGTCCTCGAATACGCCGATGCGGCGGCCCCTCTGGACGAGGTGGTGGAGGACAAGGGCGTCACCATCCTCATCGAGCCCAAGGCCGTGCTCTTTCTGATCGGCACCGAGATCGATTTCGAGGTGACGCGGATGAGCTCCAAGTTCGTGTTCCGCAATCCGAACGAGACCGACGCCTGCGGCTGCGGCGAGAGCGTGACGATCGTGCCGGCGAGCGACACCGGGCACTAGGCAATCGCCGGCGCGCCTTCGATTGTCTCCTCGCCTGGCGTAGCGACCAGAACGCTGGGCACGACCGGCCCGCCCGTGGCTTCGGCGATCAGTTCCTGGCTGCGCGTTTCGATCGCGGTTTCCAGGCGTTGCAGGAATTCGGCGCGTTCCAGGCCCGTGGGGATGGGGTCGAGGAATTCGACCGTGCAGAGGCCGGGCTTCTTCTCGAAATCCATCTGCTGCCAGAAGCAGCCGAGGTTGGTGGCCACGGGCACGACGGGCAGGTCGAAGTCGCGGCTCATGTAGTAGACACCGGTGCGGTAGCGGAACCGCTCGCCCGGCTTGGCCAGGTGGCCTTCCGGGAAGATCAGGATGCGGCGGCCATCGGCATGGGCGGCCGCGGCGCTCTCGGCCAGGGCCTTGCGGGCTTCCGGACCGCCGCAGTTGTTGACCAGGATCGCGCCGAATTTGCGCAGCATCGGGCCGACCAGGGGGAAGCGTTCCATATGGTCGCCGGCCACGAAGGCGAGATTGTCCACGGCGTCGAAGAGGATGAAGCCGTCGCCCCAGGAGTGGTGCTTGGCGGCGATGATGAAGGCGCCGGCCGGCAGCTTTTCCTTGCCCTTCACCTGCACCTTGATGCCCGCGAAGATCGCTTCGGCCTGCAGCATGCGCCGGCAATAGCGGCGCAGGGACCAGGTCATGGCCCCACGCCCCGGCAACAGGGCGAGGACGGCGGTCATCAGCCCGTAGACGATGTTGAGCGTCCAGTAGGCGATCTCGAAGAGAAGGCTGCGCATGGCAGTCAGGGGCTCCAGGCAGGGAAGGGAGGGAAGGGAAAGTAGTTAGCGCGCGAAGAGCAGGGCTTGCACGCCCTTGCTCATCAGGTCCGCATGGGCGGAGAGGGGCGTCTCGAAGCGGCGATAGATGCGGTTCTGGGCGGTCTGGGTGATCACGCCGATGCACATCGAGGCCAGGACAGCCGGGTCTGCGGCCGGAATCTGAGCGGTGATCATCGCCTGCTTGAGCACCTTCTCCACCATGGAGACCGGGTCGAGGCCGTCCTCCTGATAGTAGGGCAGGAAGCGGTGCATGGTCAGGGTGTGGAACGAAAACAGCGCCCAGTCTTCATCGGCGGCCTGGCAATAGGCGCGGACGATAGCGTCGGCCTGCTGGCGGACATTTTCCGAAGACCTGGCGGCTTCTTCCACGAGGCTGGAGAGCCGCTGGTGGGCGCCCATGAACAGGCTGATCGCCAGCTCATCCTTGGATTTGTAGTGGCGGTAGATCGCACCTTCGGAGATGCCGGCCAGGGCGGCCAGTTCCTTGGTGGTGGCGGCGTCCACACCCACGCGGGTGAAGAGCTCGATGGCGGCGGCGTCGATGCGTGGCTTAGCGTTCATGCCGAGGCTTGTAACGGGCCCCGGCAGAAAATGCAAGTGAGCATTTACTTACTTAGAGCGGCGCCGTGAGCGTCAGGCGGCTTTCTCAACGGCGTCGCCGTTGGTGACGCGATTTCGGCCGGTGCGCTTGGACGTGTAGAGCGCGGAGTCGGCGCGTTCGAGGGCGACGTGAGCGAGTTCACCCGGACGGCGCTCGGCGAAACCGGCGGAAATCGTAATGGCGCCCAGGTCTTCGTTCGTCGACCGGCGCTTCAGCATGCGGGAGGAGACCTCCTCGCGAATCTCTTCGAGGGTGCGCTCGACCTGCCGGGCGCTTTCGCGCGGGAAGATCATGGCGAATTCCTCGCCGCCGTAACGGGCCGAGAAGCGCGGCGGGGCGCCGACGCGGCCAATGACGCTGGCGACATAGCGGATCACCTGGTCGCCGGTCTGGTGGCCCCAGGTGTCATTAAAGGACTTGAAGTGATCGATGTCGAGCACGGCGAGCATCAGGGAACTGCCATTGCCATCGGCCTCGTTGCACGCCCGCTCCAGTTCCTCATCGAAGGCCTTGCGGTTGGCGAGGTTGGTCAGGCCATCGGTGGTGGCGTCGCGGCGCACCTGCTCGAGGTGCTCCTTCAGGCGGCGGACTTCCGAAGTCGATTCGGCCAGGCGCTTTTCGAGGCTCTCGTTCTCGGTCTGCACCTTGTTGGTGGCGGTGGTCAGGTTTTCGACCATGGCCTTCAGCTTGGCCGGATCATCGGCGCCCGCCAGTTCGGCGCTGGCGCCGCGCAGGGTCTGGCCGTAGGCGGCGTTCGAGCGTTGAGCCGTCTGGATGGCTTGGGAGACGGACGCCAACTGCTTGGTCAGCTGGTCCCCGGCGTCTCTGATCTGGTCGCCCAGGCGCTGCTTGGGCAGGTAGGTGGCGGCGAGGTCTTCGGCGACGCTATCTGTGATCGTTTCGCCCGACTTGATCAGGCGTTCCATTTCCTGGGCGAGCGCGCCCTTGGGATTGATGATCAGGTGTGTCCAGAGCTCGAAGTTCAGAGCCGTCGGCCAGACCTTGTGCTCTTCCATCAGGGTCAGAGCGGCGCGCGCCACCTTGTAGGCTTCGGGACCTCTAAGGGTGGTTTCGACTTCGCCGGACATTCTGCGTTCCCAAACACCAGTTGGGGCAGCATTCGGCCAATCCCCATTTCCGGTTTTGAACCTAACCCCCAATCTTCAAACGAGGGGTTAAAGAACTCAGGATTTGCGGGGTGGTGCTCGCATCAGGAAGGCCGGCATATCGGCCCCGAAGCCGACCACCTTGCGGTCGTCCGCATCCTCGCGGTCGCGGCCGCGATTGCGGTCCCGGTCGCGGCTCCGATCCCGGCCGGAACGTTCCTCGCGGGGACGTTCCTCGTTGCGCGCGCGCTCTTCTCGGGCCGGTCGCTCTTCGCGGGGGGAGGGCGATGCTTCTGCGCGGGGCTGATCGTCCCGCGGCCGTTCATTTCGCGCGCCACGTTCGCGGCGGGGCTTGCGGGCAGGGGCCTCGGCAACTTCCTCGGCAGGCGCCGTGACCTCGGCGGGCGCATCGGTGGCTTTGAAGGTTTCCATGCCGACGACGGAGGTTTCCGAGGCGGGGCGGCCCCGCCCGCGGCCCTCGTTGCGCTCGCCCCGGGCCCGGTCCCGCGACTTGCGGTCAGCGGCCTTATGGCGCGGGTCGGTCTTGGCGGCGTCCCAGTCGATGCCTTCGAGGGTGACTTCGTGCGGGTCCTTGCCGATCAGCTTCAGAACCTTGTCTAGGTTCCGAGCATCGGCCGGAGTGATGATCATGTAGGCGTCGCCGGTCTTGCCGGCCCGCCCCGTGCGGCCAATGCGGTGCACATAGTCATCGGCGTGGTGCGGAACGTCATAGTTGAAGACGTGGCTCACATCCGGGATGTCGAGGCCGCGCGCGGCGACGTCGGAGGCGCAGAGGATCTTCAGCTCGCCCTTGCGGAAAGCTTCCAGGGTGCGCATGCGCGTCGTCTGGTCGAGGTCCCCGTGGATCGGTGCGGCGTCGAAGCCGTGGGTCTTGAGCGACTTGGCGACGATATCGACTTCGCTCTTGCGATTGCAAAAGACGATGCCGTTGCGGACCGTCTCGCCGCCCATCAGGGCGCGCAGGGCGGTGCGCTTCGCCTTCGGGTCGGAAGACGGGATCCGCACGATGTGTTGGGTGATCGTCTCGGCGGTCGTGGCCGGCCGGGCGGCCTCAATGCGCGTCGGATTCTTAAGGAAGGCCTGGGTCAGCCGGGTGATTTCCGGCGGCATGGTCGCCGAGAAGAACAGGGTCTGCTTCTTCGGCGGCGTCATCTTGAAGATGCGCTCGATGTCCGGGATGAAGCCCATGTCGAGCATGCGGTCAGCTTCGTCGACCACCATCATCTGCACGCCGGTCAGCAGCAGCTTGCCGCGCTCGAAGTGGTCCAGCAGGCGCCCCGGCGTGGCGATCAGCACGTCGACGCCCCGATCGAGCTTCAGCTCCTGGTCGCCGAAGGAGACGCCGCCGATCAGCAGCGCCCAGGACAGCTTGGTGCCCTTGGCGTACTTCTCGAAGGAGGCGGCGACCTGGTCGGCCAGTTCCCGTGTTGGCGCGATCACCAGAGCCCGTGGCATGCGCGCCTTGGCGCGGCCCGAGGCCAGCTTCTCGACCATCGGCAGGGTGAAGGCGGCGGTCTTGCCGGTGCCCGTCTGGGCGATGCCGAGCACGTCCTGGCCGGCGAGGGCGACGGGGATGGCTGCGGCTTGGATGGGGGTGGCGGTCGTATAGCCGGTATCGGCCACCGCCTTCAGCGTGGTGGGGGAAAGCCCCAGATCAGAAAATTCGGTCATGTCCTGCGAAGTCTAGGTTCGAAACCGCCCGTGCTTGGGCGAGCGGGCGGCGCGGATTCGCCAGACCTGTCCCGAACTGAGCTGGGCTAATGGGCGTGAACGGCCGGAAAGTCAATGAGTCTAAGGGATTGGGGTAATTGTGACGCAGCTCATCGAGCGGTGATCTGTGAAGTCCGAATGCCGCCAGACACTTGGTGCTCGGCCCGGCATGGTCGGGCTCATCGCAATCATTCAAGGAACTGACCCATGGCCTCCATCCGCCAGGAAATCATCATTGCCGCCGCGCCGGACACGGTTTGGGATGCGATCTGCGACGTCGGAAATCTCGAAACCCGCGTCGCTCGGGGCTTCGTTGTTAAGACCGAAATGGAGGAAGGCGTCCGCATGGTGACCTTCGCCAATGGCATGCAGGCGCGCGAATGGATCATGGGTTTCGACCATCACCGGCGGCGTTTCGCCTATTCGGTGGAGAGCCCGCGCCTCACCCGCCATGCTGCTTCTTTCCAAGTATTTGCCGAGGGCGAGGATAGCCGCGTGGTCTGGCTGGCCGATGTGCTGCCGCACGAGGCGGGTGACACGGTGGGCCAGATGATGGCCGCCGGCATCAGGGCGATGAAGGCGACGCTGGAAGCCTAGAGATCCACGTCCTCGGCCGCGAATTCGGCGTTTTCCTGAATGAAGCGGAAGCGCAACTCGGGTTTGCGGCCCATCAGGGTTTCCACCAGATCGGCCACGCTCTCCTCGGCGCGGGGCAGGGTGACCCGGGCGAGCGTGCGCTTGGCCGGGTCCATGGTGGTTTCCTTCAGCTGGGCCGGCATCATCTCACCGAGGCCCTTGAAGCGGCCGATCTCCGGTTTCTTGCCCTTGAAGGTGGTGGCGAGGAGTTCATCCTTGTGGGCGTCGTCCCGGGCATATTCCGTCTTCCCGCCGTGGCTCAACCGATAGAGCGGCGGGAGGGCGAGATAGAGCCGCCCGGCGCGGATCATCTCCGGCATGGTGCGGTAGAAGAAGGTGATCAGCAGGCTGGCGATGTGGGCGCCGTCGACGTCGGCGTCGGTCATGATCACCACGCGGTCGTAGCGCAGGTCCTCTTCCTTGAACCGCGACCCGCCCTGGACGCCCAGAGCCAGCATGAGGTCCGACAGCTCCTTGTTGCCGCCCATCTTGTCGTTGGTGGCGGAGGCGACGTTGAGGATCTTGCCGCGCAGGGGCAGGATCGCCTGGGTCTTGCGGTCCCGGGCCTGCTTGGCCGAGCCGCCGGCGCTGTCGCCTTCGACGATGAAGATCTCCGCCCCATCAATGGCGTTGGCGGAACAATCGGCCAGTTTGCCGGGCAGGCGCAGCTTCCGGGTCGCCGAGGCGCGGGCGACTTCCTTGTCCTTGCGGCGCTTCAGGCGCTCTTCGGCCCGATCAATGACGAAACTGAGCAGGGCCCCGGCCATCTTCGGCTGGGCGGTGAGCCAATGGTCGAAGGGGTCGCGCAAGGCGCCTTCCACCAGGCGCTGGGCGTCAGAGGAAGAGAGCCGCTCCTTGGTCTGGCCCTGGAATTCGGGGTTGCGCACAAAGACGCTGATCAGGGCGCCGGCTTGGGCGATCACGTCATCGGCGGTGATCACCGTCGCGCGCTTCTCGCCCGTCATCTCGGCATAGGCTTTGAGGCCCCGGGTGAGCACAGCCCGCAGGCCCGCCTCGTGCGTCCCGCCCTCGGGGGTGGGCACGGTGTTGCAATAGGACTGCATGAAGCCGTCGGCCTCGCCGAACCCGGCCGGCGTCCAGGTCACGGCCCATTCGACGGCCCCGGCCTCGCCCTGGCGCTCGATGCGGCCGGCGAAGGGTTCGGGCGTGACGGTCTCGATATCGCCGACGCGTTCGGCCAGAAAGTCCGCCAACCCATTCGGAAAGTGGAAGGTCGCCTCTGCTGGGGTCTGGTCGGTGATGCGTTCCGGTGCGCACTTCCAATGGATGACGACGCCGCGGAACAGATAGGCCTTGGCGCGGGCCATCCGGTAGAGGCGCGCCGGCTTAAAGGCAGCGTTCTCGCCGAAGATCACCTCGTCGGGGATGAAGGAAACGGTGGTGCCGTGTTTGCGTGTCGGCCCCATCTTCTCCAGCTGGCCGACGGGCTTGCCACGCGAATAGGCGCGCCGCCACTCGAAGCCGTCCTTCAAGACGGTGATTTCGGTACGTTCGGAGAGGGCATTGACCACAGAAACGCCGACGCCGTGCAGGCCGCCGGAGGTCTCATAGGCCTTGCCGGAGAATTTACCGCCCGAGTGCAGCATGGTCATGATGACATCGAGGGCGGACTGGCCCGGGAACTTCGGGTGCGGATCGACCGGCATGCCGCGGCCGTCGTCGCGCACGGAGAGCATGCCCTCGGCATCGAGGCTGACCTCGATCAGCTTGGCGTGGCCGCCGACCGCCTCGTCCATGGAGTTGTCCAGCACCTCGGCGAAGAGGTGGTGCAGGGCGCGCTCATCGGTGCCGCCGATATACATACCGGGCCGTTTGCGGACGGGCTCCAGGCCCTCCAGGACCTCGATATCCTTGGCCGAATAGCCGGTGCTGGCGCTCGCCGCGGCGCGCGGTTCATGGCTCTCCAACAATGGCGCGGCGGGCGCGGGAGCGAGAGCATCGTCAAACAGGGATGGTTGGGGCGCGGCCTTCGGCATCAAGGGATTTTGGGTCGATTCGGGAGGTGTTCCGGATATGAATCCGGTCCTGCCCCATTGCAACGGCCCTTACGGTCGCAGGCCGTCGCGTTCCCTTCGCGCCTCACGGGGTGAGGCGCTCCATCGGAGCTTCGGTCCAGAGCCGGGCGAAATCACCGCGGCGTGGAGGCCCTGGCGCCGCTAGCTCTTCCTGAAGCGGGAAATCACCCAAAGGATGCTCCAGGCGACAGCCGCCGGAACCGCGTAGCAGAGCATCAACGAGGTTTCAGAGCCGGGCGAGACGCGCTCCGCCAGCATGGATCCGACAAATATCACGCCGAGGATGGCGAGCGCCGATCCCCCGGTCCACCAGACTTCGATCGGGATGGAGACTTTGCGTGGAGTTGGAACGCTTACCTGATCAATCACGGCACCTTCCTCCGAAGTTCACGCTGCCGGATTCTAAGGCCGGCTTACGCGGCTGAAACGACTCTCAGGGCAATCATCCTGAGGGAACAGTACGACGTGACGCTAAACTCAAATCGGGGAGAGTCCAGACTCTCTTTCGCGCGTTGTTAAACACGATATTTTCATCGCACGCCCTGAGGAGGTTCCCGATGTCTTCCCGGATCGGTCCACTGGTTGCCGCGGCCATGGCGTTCTTCGCGATGGGCTGCCAGATGGCTTCAGGCGATGCCCCGGCCTCGCCGCCTTCATCCCCGGCGCCTCTCCACGGCACGGAAGGCGGCATGTGCGCGGGTTTCGCGGGTTTCGCGTGCAATGAAGGGCTCTATTGCGACATGACGCCGGAGCAGCAGCGCGTGGCCGACGGGGCAGGCGTCTGCAAGGCGATCCCGCGTATGTGCACCAAGGAATACCGGCCGGTGTGCGGTGTGGACGCGAAAACCTATGGCAACCGCTGCGATGCCGCCGCACATGGGATCAGCGTCCGGTCCGAGGGTGTTTGTCCCGGCCAATAAAAAAGGCCTCCGGATTACTCCGGAGGCCCAATTCCTAGTCCGCGAAGGCGGCGACTAGCACTTGTAGTACATGTCGAATTCCACCGGGTGCGGCGTGATTTCGAAGCGGTGCACTTCTTCCATCTTCAGCTCGATGTAGGCGTCGATGAAATCGTCGTCCATCACGCCGCCGGCCTTCAGGAAGGCGCGGTCGCGGTCGAGGGCGTCGAGGGCTTCGCGCAGCGAGCCGGCGACTTCCGGAACCTTCTTCTGCTCGCGGGGCGGCAGATCGTAGAGGTTCTTATCCATGGCCGGGCCCGGATCGATCTTGTTGGCGATGCCATCAAGGCCGGCCATCAGCAGGGCCACGAAGGTCAGATAGGGGTTGCCCATCGGATCGGGGAAGCGGACTTCGATGCGCTTGGCCTTGGGCGAGGACACCCACGGAATACGGATCGAGGCGGAGCGGTTGCGCGCCGAATAGGCCAGCTTCACCGGGGCTTCGTAGCCCGGCACCAGGCGCTTGTAGGAGTTCGTCGTGGAGTTGGCGAAAGCGTTGATGGCCTTGGCGTGCTTGATGACGCCGCCGATGTAGTGGAGGCACATCTCCGACAGGCCGGCATACTTATCGCCGGCGAAGAGCGGCTTGCCGTCCTTCCAGATCGACTGGTGGCAGTGCATGCCTGAACCGTTGTCAGCGAACATCGGCTTGGCCATGAAAGTGGCCGTCTTGCCGTAGGACGCCGCCACGTTGTGGACGATGTACTTATAGAGCTGCATGCGGTCGGCCATGGTGATCATGTCCGAGAACTTCAGGCCGAGCTCATGCTGGGCCGGCGCCACTTCGTGGTGGTGCTTTTCCGGCTCCATGCCCATGGCGCCCATGGTGGCGAGCATTTCGGCGCGCAGATCCTGGCCGCTGTCGACCGGGTTCATCGGGAAGTAGCCGCCCTTCGGGCCAGGGCGGTGGCCCATGTTGCCTTCCGGATAGACCTTGGCGGACGAGACCGGCAGTTCGCTGGAGTCGTAGGCATAACCCATCGAGTGGGGCTCGGTGGACCAGCGCACATCGTCGAACACGAAGAACTCGGCTTCCGGGCCGAAGTAGACGGTGTCGCCGAGGTTCAGCTGGGCGACGTAGCTCAGGGCCTTCTTGGCGATGGAGCGCGGGTCGCGGTTGTAGAGCTCGTCGGTGTCCGGGGAGACGACGTCGCAGAACAGGAACATCGTCTTCTGTTCGTAGAACGGGTCGATGTAGGCGGTCTTCAGGTCCGGACGCAGCTTCATGTCGGACTCGTTGATCGCCTTCCAGCCGGCGATCGAGGAGCCGTCGAACATCGTGCCGTCGGACAGGAACTCGTCGTCGACGAGGTCGATGTCGAACGTCACGTGCTGCATCTTGCCGCGCATGTCCGTGAAGCGGACGTCGACGTACTTCACGTCCTCGTCCTTGATCTGCTTGAGAACGGCTGCTGGAGTCATGGTCTGGTTGTCCCCTTTGTCGATGATGAGCGGGCCGGGCTAGATCGCCGCGGCTCCGGATTCTCCGGTGCGGATGCGCACCACGTCGGTGATCTCGGAAATGAAGATCTTGCCGTCGCCGATGCGGCCTGTGCGGGCGGCGTTCTGGATGGCGGTGAGAGCGCCGTCCAGCTGGTCGTCGGCGACAACGACCTCGATCTTTATCTTGGGCAGGAAGTCCACGACGTACTCGGCGCCGCGGTAGAGCTCGGTATGGCCCTTCTGGCGGCCGTAGCCCTTGGCTTCCAGAACGGTCATGCCCTGAACCCCAAGTTCCTGAAGGGCTTCCTTCACTTCGTCGAGCTTGAACGGCTTGATGACCGCTTCGATCTTCTTCATGGCGTTCGTACGTACTCTTATGCCTCGTGGCGGCGGCTTCGGCCGCCTCCATGTCTGGGGCGGGACGGAGCACGACCCTCCCGGCGCGGACAAGCGCAGCGGTAAGCGTGACTGTCAATCGTCCAGCGCAAATCCGTAGGCGCCTTATTTTTAGGCGCCATTGCGTATGAAATGCACATTGCGCATGGCGCTGCCGGTCGGACGGGTTTCTGGTCGCCGAATTCGGCAGATGGGCGTCTGGATCGACAGACGATGTCGCTTGGGACGCGAAATCGTCGAAAACAGCTGAGGGTTTTCCGGGGGATCGACGCGCTGCTGCAGTGCGAAACGCTTCGATTTGATCAAGTTTGTGGCGAAATTCGCGTGGTTTGCGTGCTCTTGCGGCGCCTTTAGATATCGCAGCCTAATCGCCTTCGCCTCCCACCGGAGATTTCACCGGCCGCCAGGGTGTTCTAGAGAGATCGGCGTTCGACTATCGCAACCCGCCGGGATCCGCCCATGAGCCGTGTCTATCTCATTCGCCACGCCAAACCCGCCCAGAGCTTCGGCCAGGGCGATGACGAGGATCCCGGTCTGGATGACACGGGCCGGGCCCAGGCTGAGGCGGCCGCTCAGGCTCTGCTCGCCCTGCCGGAAGGTGACCGCCCGAAGCGCGTGGTGTCCTCGCCTCTGCGGCGCTGTCGCGAGACGGCCGAGCCTTATGCCAAGGCCATTGGCGCCGAGATCGAGATCGACGCCAACGTAGGTGAGATTCCCACCCCGAAAGCCTACGACGCTGTCTCGCGCGGGCCCTGGCTGCGCGCGGCCTTTCAGGGCAAGTGGTCGGATATCGAAGGCGATCTCGACTATGACGAATGGCGCCAGGAAGTGGCCCACGCGGTAGCCAGCCGCGGCGGAGCAGCGGTGTTCAGCCATTTCGTGGCCATCAACGCCGTGCTGTCCACCCTGGCGGACGACGCGCGGGTGATCGTCTTTCGGCCCGACCACGCGTCGATCACCGTATTCGACCGGGACGAAGGCCAACTCAGCCTTGTGCAGCAGGGCCGCGAAGCCAACACCGGCGTTTTGTAAGGCTGGCCAAGAGTCTCGATGTCGCCGAGAGAAATCCTGACCGTCGCCGAAATGAGCGCGGCCGACGCCGCCGCCATCCAGGCGGGAACGCCGGGCCTGGTGCTGATGCGCCGGGCTGGGGAAGCCGTGGCCGCCGAGATCATGCGCCGGTTCACGCCGCGGCCGACGGCCGTGCTTTGTGGGCCCGGAAACAATGGCGGCGACGGATATGTCGTGGCTCGGGTGCTGAAAGCGTCCGGCTGGGACGTTTGGGTCGAGGCGCTGGCCCCGCCCGCCACGGACGACGCGAAGGCTGCCGCCAGTGAATGGACCGGGGAAACCACGGGCCTGGCGGCCCAGGCCCGGGACGCGGCGCTCTTCATCGACGCCCTGTTCGGCGCCGGCCTGGCGCGTCCACTGTCCGGAGAGGCCGCCCGACTCGCCCGAGCCTCGGAGCGCATGCCGGAGCGTTTCATCGCTATCGACCTGCCCAGCGGCCTTGGCGGCGACCTGTCGGCGCCGGCGGGCGACGCTTTTCGCGCCGGGCTGACGGTGACCTTCCACCGGCGTAAGCCGGCCCATGTCCTGCAGCCCGGGCGCGCCCGCTGCGGCGAGGTTGTGGTGGCTGACATCGGGCTGGGCGAGAGCGCCGCCACACTCTTTGAGAACGGACCAGATCTGTTCGGCGCCAGGATGCCCTGGCCGGACGTCGCCGCGCACAAGCATTCCCGCGGCAGGATGATCGTGGTCAGCGGCGAGGCCTGGAGCACTGGCGCGGCGCGGCTGGCTGCCCGGTCAGGGCTGAGGGCGGGGGCGGGCCTCGTGACCTTGCTGTCGCCGCCTGAATCGCTGCGCTCCAATGCCGCCCACCTGGAGGCTGTGATGTTGGCTCCGTTTGACAGTGAGGTGGAACTGGAAGCCGCGGCCGCCCACGTCGATGCCGCCGTAATCGGTCCTGCGGCGGGGGTGTCGGAAGAAACGCTGGTAAACGTCCTGGCCTTGGCGCGAACTGGCGCGGCTCTGGTGATCGACGCAGACGCCCTGACCGTGTTTCGCGATGATGCCGCCGAGCTTTTCGCCGTGCTCGACCGCGACGATGTGATGACGCCGCATCCAGGCGAGTTCGACCGCATCTTCCCCGGACTCCTCGCCAAGTCGCCTGAACGGATCACAGCGACGCGGGAGGCGGCCCGCCGCGCGGGCGGGGTCGTCGTGCTGAAGGGCCCAGACACGGTGATCGCCGCGCCGGATGGCCGCGCTGCCGTCAACCTGAACGGCTCGCCCTGGCTGGCCACGGCCGGCTCCGGGGATGTCCTCGCCGGTCTGATCGGAGGTCTGATCGCCCAGGGCATGGAAAGCTTCGAAGCCGCCTGCGCGGCGGTGTGGATCCATGCCGAGGCGGCGGCCGGATTTGGGCCGGGTCTCACCTCCGAGGACCTTCCGAATCTGGTTCCCCCGATCCTGAAGCGGCTCTACGGAAACCGCGCCTGACCGGCTGCCTAAGTTTTCACTTTCCTGCCGCGACGGCATTGGCCACAGGCTTCTGGCAAACAAGAATTGAGCGAGGATTGGGCCGATGTCGAAGATCAAGACGGAGCTGAAGGACGGGGTCGCTATCGTCACCTTGACCGATCCCGCCACCCTGAACGCAGCCGGCGTTGACCTTGTCATCGAGCTGACGGACGCCATGAAGGCCCTGGCGGAGCCGGGCTCCGGCGCGCGAGCCGTGATCATCACCGGGGAGGGGCGGGGCTTTTCCTCGGGCGCCAATCTCGGCGGTGGCGGGCGGCCGACCACGCCGGAAGAAGGCGCTCGCGCCAATGCCGGTGGCCGTGATGCGGGCGCGGCGCTGGAGACGCACTACAACCCCCTGATGGCTTTCCTGCGCGACTACCCGATGCCTTTCGTGACGGCGGTCAATGGCGTGGCCGCGGGCGTGGGCTGTTCGTTGGCCCTGATGGGTGACCTGATCGTTGCCGCTGAAAGCGCCTATTTCCTGCAGGCCTTCCGCCGCATCGGCCTGGTGCCGGATGGCGGCTCCACATACCTCCTGCCGCGCATGATCGGCCGCGCACGGGCCATGGAGATGACATTGCTGGGCGAACGTCTGCCTGCAGGCAAAGCGCTCGAATGGGGCTTGATCAATCGTTGCGTTCCGGATGCGGAGCTGATGTCCACGGCCATGCAACTGGCCCAGGAACTCGCCAACGGACCGGCCTCACTGACCATGATCCGCAAGCTGATGTGGCAGAGCCTGGACACGGGGTTCGACGCCCAGCTTTCCGCCGAACGTCACATGCAGACCCATGCCGGCCGCACCGAAGACTCCATTGAAGGCGTCATGGCCTTCCTTCAGAAGCGTCCCGCGGCCTTCAAGGGGAAGTAGGCTGCGTCAGGGGTAGGTCTGGTTCACGTTCAGTGAGCCGCCCGCGAGTGAGGGAAGGTCTTCTCCCTTGAAACTCTCGCCCGTCAGCCAGGGACGCCAGAATTCGCGCGGGACAACGATGATCTCGCGATCATGGAACGGGCCGATGTCCGCGCCCGCGTCCCGCGTCAGCAATGAGAAGCTGGTGGGCCATTCGCCGTCCGGGCCGCGCGCCAGGGCGGCCAGCATCATCGGCTCGCCGCTGGTAAGCTCGAACTTCCACTATCCTTGCGCTTCTGTTTCGGGTTGGCCGGGCCCGTGAACTCGAAAAAGTGCGAGGCGGGCGCCAAGGCGCGGCCTTTGGCGAATACGCGTCCTTCCGAGCGGAAGTTGATTACGGGTGCTGCTTTCGGACGAAACGGCCTGAACCCCCATCTCATCTCTTCCAGGCGCGCGCCATCGCCATCGCCGATGACAATCGGCGCCTGGTCGGTAGGCTTGATTTCTTCGCGCGGCTCCAGATTGGTTGCCGGCGCTTCCAACCGCATTCCAGCCTCCTCGAACATCCGCAGCAGTTTGTGCAGCGGGTGTTGGAAGCCGTAGCGATTGCACATCGGGTTAGGACTGACGCTTCACGCCATCCGGCGGCGGAGCGATCACGCCCGTCGTGGTGACGCCCGAGGCAAGGTCCGCGTCTCGCCGGCCCGTGGGAATGATCCTGACCTTGTAGTTGCCGTCATCCAGCAGCGTCTTGGCGGCGATCTGATACTGGCGGCCTTCGAAAGCCATGAAGAGTCCGGCCTCCATCGCCGCGGCTCGCTCCGGCGTGATGATCAGCTCAAGAATGTCGCGGTCGCCGAAGAGATGGGTCATGGCCGCAAGGTCTAACAGGGGAGGGCGCCCGGCGGCAAATCCCTGCTAGGGTCTGCGTCTGCCTCGCAAGGACCCCCTGATGCGTCTCACCGCCCTTCTCGCCGCCGCTGGGTTCGCCCTGCTCGCCACGGCCAGCCGCGCCGACATCGCCTATCCGCCGGTGACATATCCCGCCTTGGCGGCCCAAGGCGCCAACGCCGCCGCTTTCGTGCCCGCCGGGTGGCGTCTGGAAAGCACGGCCACGGGCGACCTCAACGCCGATGGCCGTCCGGACATGGCGATCGTCCTGAAATGCGCCAACCGCCGCAATATCGTCGCCAACACCCAGGGCCTCGGCCCCGACCCCTATGACAGCAATCCCCGCATCCTCGCCGTAATCTTCGCGCAGCCCGCCGGCGGCTATCGCCTGGCCCTGGAGAACCACACCCTCATCCCCCGGCCGGACAACCCGGTCGCCTCGGACTTTCTCGAGGACGGCGGCGTGAAGATCGAGCGCGGCGTCATGAAGATCACCATGTCGCTCTTCCTCTCGGCCGGCGGCTGGGGCACGGGGGCCCGCACCTACACCTTCCGCTGGCAGAACAACCGTTTCGAACTTATCGGCTTCGACAAGCAGGACCTGCAGCGCAACACCGGCGAGATGGTCTCCACTTCGATCAACTATTCAACCCGGAAGGTCCGTATCGCGACCTCGAACATGGAAGACGAGCGCAACGAGCGGGTGACCTGGCGCGCTGTGCCGCCCGGTCCGTTGCAGACCGTGGCCGGCATCGGCAATGGCATCGAATTCGAGCCGGCGATCCGTTAGCGCCCTTGACCCGGGCGCGGCCAGGCCCGAAAGGCGGGGGCGATGCGGATGTGGCGGAACTGGTAGACGCACTGGATTTAGGTTCCAGCGCCGTGAGGCGTGGAGGTTCGAGTCCTCTCATCCGCACCACCTTGCTGCGCCCTTTGGGCTTCGCAGGATCAGGGCTGGTGCTGAACACGAAGCGGAATTGGCTGTTGAGCGTGGCGCTTGGGCTCGCCCTGATGTGCACCGCTGCCCGGGCCGCCGAGCCCACCATTCCAGCAACCGCTACCACAGCGGAGGGCTTCGTCCCGGCCGGCTGGGTGCTTGATCGCGAGGCCACTGGCGACCTCGATGGAGATGGCCTGGCGGACCTTGTCCTGGTGGTCCGCGACCTCGATCCGGCCAATGTGCGCGCCAAGGCGCCCGATACACTGGGGCCGGACACCTTCGACATGCAGCGGCGTGTCCTCATCGTGGCCCTGGCCGGGCGGGCAGGGGGCTATCGCCGGGTCGCGGTCAATTCCACCCTGATCCCGATCCGCGATGAGGCCGTGCTGGCCGACCTTCTGGACGACAACGCCATAGTCATCTCTGGGCGGCGCCTGACGATCAGCCTCGATCGTTTCGAGGAAGCGGGCAGCTGGAACCGCAGCGACTACGGCTTCACCTTTCGCTGGAAGCGGGGCGGGCTCGAACTGGTCCACTATGACCGCCTCGACAGCGCACGAGGGTCCGGCGTGCTGACCGGACTTCAGGTCGATTGGCTGAAGCGCACCGCCGTTGCGTCCGAAGGCAATGTCGCTGTGGATGACGGAGAAATGACCTACCGCCGCATCGGCCGGCCGCTCGGTCCGCCGCCCAGCCTGGACGCGATTGGCGATGGCCTGGCCTTTAATCCCGATCCCCGTGGTTGATCTCGGGACTTGGCCGCCCAAGGCGGAAGTGACATAAGGGCGCTCCTTCGCCGCCGGGCCTCCCCCGGCGGCGCTCCCTATTGCCTAATCGAAGTGATCCGATGTCCCTGCAAATCGTTGAAAAGTCTGGCGAAGGTCTGAGCCGCGTCTACGCCGTGCGGGTGCCCGCCGAGGACCTGAGCGAACGCCTCGAAGCGCGCATCGCCGAGATCACCCCCAGCCTGAACCTGCGCGGTTTCCGCCCGGGCAAGGTGCCGCCGGCCCACGTTCGCCGCATCTACGGCAAGGCCCTGATGCAGGAAGTGCTGGAAGCCACCCTCAACGAGACCAGCCAGCAGGTGCTTGATCAGAACAATCTGCGTGTCGCGTCGCAGCCGGACCTGAAGCCGGAAACCGACATGAATGAAGTCATCGATGGCAAGGCGGACCTCGCCTACGAACTGGCCGTCGAGATCATGCCGGAATTCGAACCGGTCGACCTGGGCGGCCTGAAGCTGACCCGCCCGGTGTTCACCGCCCCGGACAGCGAAGTCGAGGAAGCCCTTAGCGAGCTCGCCCAGCAGAACAGGATCTACGAAGCCAAGACGGCCAAGACCGCCAAGGCCGAGAGCGGCGACCAGGTCCTGATGGACTTCCTCGGCAAGGTCGACGGCGTGGCCTTTGACGGCGGCGCGGCCACCGATTTCGAACTGGAACTGGGCTCGGGCCGGTTCATCCCGGGCTTCGAAGACCAGCTGATCGGCGCCAAGGCCGGTTCGGACGTGCTGGTGAAGGTGAAGTTCCCGGACGACTATCAGGCCGAAAACCTCAAGGGTAAGGACGCCGAGTTCGAGGTCACGGTGAAGGAAGTCCGCGCCCCGAAAGACGCCAAGGCCGACGACGCCCTCGCTAAGCAGCTCGGCATGGAAGACCTCGCCGCCCTGAAGGACGTGCTGCGCTCCAACATCTCCAGCCAGTACGACCAGGCCTCGCGCTTCAAGCTGAAGCGCGCCCTCCTCGACAAGCTCGACGCCTCGCACGAGTTCGACCTGCCGCCGCGCATGGTGGACGGCGAATTCGAAGGTATCTGGCAGCAGCTGCAATCCGACAAGGAAGCCGGCAACCTCGCCCCCGAGGACGAGGGCAAGAGCGACGACGAGCTGCGCGCCGAATACCGCAAGATCGCCGAGCGCCGCGTGCGTCTGGGCCTCGTCCTGGCCGAGATCGGCCGCCGCAACGGGGTCAATGTCTCCGACGCGGAGCTGACCGAGGCCATGCGCCAGGAAGCCATGCGCTATGGCGCCCAGGCCCAGCAAATCTTCGAAATGCTGCGCCAGAACCCCAATGCCGCGGCCCAGATGCGCGCGCCGATCTACGAAGAGAAGGTCGTCGATCTGATCCTCGGCGTGGCCGACATCACCGACAAGAAGGTCACCAAGGACGAACTCCTGGCCGAAGACGATCTGCCGGAAGGCTATGGCGGCGACGCCAAGCCGGCCAAGAAGGCCAAGGCCGAGAAGCCCGCCAAGGAAGCCAAGGCGGAAAAGCCCGCCAAGGCCGCCGCGCCCAAGGCCGAGAAGGCTGAAAAGCCCGCCGCCAAGAAGGCCGCCCCCAAGGCGAAGAAATAGCACTGCGACAACCCTCCCTTGGCTTGGCCAAGGGAGGGACAGCACGGCGCGGCCGGGCAGGGTGGGCAAGGTTCGACTGGAACGCGGCCCAAGACGACTTACATCTTTGGCAACCGAGACTCGCCCACCCTGGGCGCTCGCGCGCCCTGTCCCTCCCTTGGACGAGCCGAGGGAGGGTGGTTATGTTGTATCGAAAGCTCGGCGGCGCGCTGACTCGCGCCTGCCCACTCAAGAAGGAATGCCCATGAGCGACTACATGCCCGCTTCGATGAACCTGGTGCCGATGGTGGTGGAGCAATCCAGCCGCGGCGAGCGGGCCTTTGACATCTTTTCCCGTCTGCTGCGCGAGCGGGTGATCTTTCTGAATGGTCCGGTGGAAGACGGCATGAGCGCCCTGATCTGCGCCCAGCTGTTGTTCCTGGAAGCCGAGAACCCGAAGAAGCAGATCGACATGTACATCAACTCCCCTGGCGGGGTGGTGACCAGCGGTCTCGCGATCTACGACACCATGCAGTACATCAAGAGCCCGGTCTCCACGATCTGCATGGGCATGGCGGCCTCCATGGGCTCGTTCCTGCTGATGGCCGGCGAGCCGGGCCTGCGGGTCTCCCTGCCCAATGCGCGCATCATGGTCCACCAGCCATCGGGCGGCTTCCAGGGCAAGGCCTCTGATATCGAGCGCCACGCCGAGGACATCATCAAGACCAAGCGCCGCCTCAACGAGCTCTATGCCAAGCACTGCGGCCGCACCTACGAGGAGGTGGAATCCACCCTCGACCGCGACCACTTCATGAACGCCGAGGAAGCCAAGGCCTGGGGCCTGGTGGACAACATCTTCGAAGGCCGCGACGACGCCGAGAAGGCCGGAGCTTAAGCTATCTCGAGCCGCGCCCGGGCCGCCTCGATGAGGCTCCGGGCGCCGGCCGGCTCATCGACCTTGTAGCGGTCGAAGTCCTTGCCCGTGGCGTCGCGGAGATCCGCGAACAGCCCGGCCGGGTCCTCATGGAAATGCAGGAAGCCCTTGGACTTCCAGTAAAAGACGCCCCGCCCTTTCTCCTTCGGGCCGGGCAGCGCGCGCAACTGCTCAAGCAGGGGCTCCAACTGGTCCAGGGTGGGGGCTCGTGCATGGCGCATGGCCAAGCCTAGGCGCAAAACTCACGCCGCGAAAAGGCTGTTCAGCTCGGCATGGGCGATGCCCCCCTCCGCGAAGCTGACCCCGCCGTCCGCCGCCAGCCCCTCGGCGCAACGCCGCAGATAGCCCAGGGTGGCCCGGGCCATCGAGCCTCCAACGCTGATCCGCTTCACCCCCGCCGCGATCAGGGCGTGGGCGTTGCCGGCCGTGGATTCCAGACCCAGCACCACATTGATCGGCCCCTCGACCTCTCGCACCAGCAACTCCACACGGGGCAGGTCGGAAGCCCCGGGGGCATAGAGAAGGTCCGCGCCTGCCTCCCTGTAGAAGTTCGAGCGGCGCACCGCCTCGGCGAGCCCATCCGCCGACCAGACGATGGCGTCCGTCCGGGCGCAGAGCACGAAATCAGAGCCCTTGGCCGCGATGGTCTCGCGCGCCGCGACGATCCGGTCGATGGCCAGTTGCTCGTCGTAGAGGGCGCCGTGGCCGGGGATTTTGTCCTCGATATTGCCGCCCGCGAGACCCGCCGCGATGGCATCGGCGATCGTCCGGGCCACATCGTCCGGGCTATCGCCCCAACCGGCTTCCAGATCGCCATTCACCGGGATCGGCACGGCCTGGGCGATCTCGGCCATGCGCTCGAACATCATCTCGCGGGGGACGCCTCGGGTAGGGTCAGTGACAGCATAGTCTTGCCGCCCCAGCGAGAAGGCGATCCCGGCGCTGGTCGTGGCGATGGCGGGAAAGCCCACCGCGGCCAGAACGGCGGCGCTGCCGGCGTCCCAGGCATTGGGCATGATGAAGCCGCCCGGCTGGCGGTGGAGGTCGAGGAAGGTCATGGCCGCTCCGTTCTATGTGGCGGCGGATCAAGTGAACCTCGACGCTCACGCTGTCTAAGTGATAATCCGGCTCCCACTGATCAGCTTTTTGCATGGGGGCGTGCATGGACTTCGAGGCCCTGCAGACCTTCGTCACCATCCACGAGGCCGGCGGCTTTTCCGCCGCCGCCGAGACGCTGCACCGTTCACAGCCCGCTATCAGCCGCCGCATCGCGCTCCTGGAAGACGAAGTCGGCGCGCCCCTTTTCGAACGCACGGCGAGCCGGGTCGTGCTCAGCGAGGCGGGCCGCACCCTGCTGCCCCACGCCGAACGCGCCCTGGCCAGCCTGCGTGACGCGTCGGCGGCGATGGCGGCTCTGAGGACGGGGGAGGCCGGCGAGATCAGTCTTGCGGCGGTCGGAACCCTGGCGGGCTCCAACCTCACCGGGCGGCTGAAGGCCTTCGCCGCGGCCCATCCCGGCGTCGGCCTTTCGATCCGCACCGCCACCAGCCACGAGGTCAGCGATCTGGTTCGCCGGGGCGACGCCGTGGTCGGCCTGCGCTACTTGGCCAGAGCCGATACGGACCTCGCTTACGAACACATCGCCGATGAGCCCATGCAGGTGATCTGCCCACCGGGCCACGCCTTGGCGGGAAGGGCGGTCGCCTCCCTCGCCGAGCTGCGGGACGAGGCGTGGCTGGCCTTTCCGAGCGCCCTGGAGGCGCGGGAGACCTATGCCGACAACATTTTCAGCCAGTTCCAGGCGCGCGGGATCGCCAGCGTCACCTGGTCGCCGATCGACAGCCTGACGGCCCAGAAGCGGCTGGTGGAGGCTGGCTTCGGCCTCGCCCTGATGTCGCTCAGCGCGACGGCGGAGGAGCGGGCGTCGGGCGCGCTGAGCGTGATCACCGTGGATGATCTTGCCGCCGCGAACCCGGTCTATCTGGTGACCCGCAAGGGCGGCTATCTCAGCCCCGCGGCGAAGGCCCTCGCCGGGATTCTTCGGGACGCTGGCCTGGCGAACTAGGCGTCGTCGAGGGGGTATTGCCCCGGGCGGGCCAGATAGTAGTCGAGAGCCGGGGCACCTTCCGGGGCGCTGACGGCGGCGTTGAACACCCGGTCGTCGAACCCGCCCCGGGCGTCCTTCTTCTTCAGACGCGCGGCCTCCACCTCTTCGAGGGAGAAGCCGTGGGCCGCCGTGATCGCCCGCAGCACCTCGGACACATCGGCCAGTTCGCCCAGAAGCTCGTCGCGATCCGCCGCCTGGGCGAGCTCCTGGCTTTCCTCCAGCAGCTTGGTCTTCAAGGCCGCGCGATAGGGTTCGTCATCCAGCCGACGGTCGAAGACGGCGAGGCCCTGGGCGCGCATGATTTCCGGCAGCTTGTCGCGGATCAGCTTCTCGACCTTGAAGCGCAGGGTTCGGGCCATCAGGGGCGTCCGGTGAAGATGCGGTAGCCCTTCTCGGCGGCGATGGAGAGCATCTCTTTGTCGCCAGCCGTATCGCCATAGGCTGCGGAGAGGCGCACATCGTCGCCGAATTGGGCGCGCAGGCGAATGACCTTTTCTGGCCCCCGGCAATTCGGCCCATCGAGGTCGCCGGTGATCCGGCCCTCGGCGTCGAGCACGAGTTGCGTGCCGAGCAGGACATCCGCGCCGATGCCTCTGGCGAAGGGCGCCACGACGATCTCGGGCGAGGCGGTGACGATGGCGATGGTGGCGCCGCGCTGCCGCCAGCGGCGGAAAGTCGCCAGGGCATCTGGTCTGAAGAGCTTCACGGCGCGTTGTTCGGCG
Source organism: Caulobacteraceae bacterium (assembly GCA_046349475.1). Classification (GTDB taxonomy): domain Bacteria; phylum Pseudomonadota; class Alphaproteobacteria; order Caulobacterales; family Caulobacteraceae; genus Acaudatibacter. The sequence continues at coordinate 33,011 of JAXMCG010000002.1, forward strand.
AAGGCGCGGGCCGATTCTTCCAACTCCTCGCGCGGAACGCCGGCCAGGAATTCCTTGACCAGGGCCGCTTTCAGCCGGCCCCGGTCACGATGGCGAAGGTAGGCGGCGGAGGGCAGGGATAGGCGCGAAAGGCCCATGGCATAGCGTGCCCGGCCGCTGCGCCAGGCCAGGAAGGCCATGAAGCTGTCACGGGCGGTTAGAGTGCCGTCGAAATCGAACGCCACCAGGGGGCGCAACTCGCCAGGATCATCCCAGGCGGCGGTTCCGTCCTCATCGGCAAGCCCCTCGGCGTCCGACATCTGCAACCTCATACCTGCGGCATAGCGACTCATGCCGACCCCCGCCCCATTCTAGGACAACTTGCGAGCGCAGCGGCTGTTCATATGTAAGACAGGCATTTCCGCGTGCGGGTGATCCAAAAATGCGACGATCCACGGCTTCACAACGGGGTGCGGCGTCCGGAAGGCTTGCGGGGCGTGATGGGATCGGGGATTGTCAAGGATTAGAAAACCCCCGGCCCGTAATGTGCATGACGGTTCGCTGACACGAGCCAGGGAGGACGAGGGGCTCCGTTCTGGAGCAGCCTCGCCGGAGTGTGAGAACGAGCATGACCAAAGCAGCCAGCGGCGACAGCAAGAGCACGCTCTACTGTTCCTTCTGCGGCAAGAGCCAGCATGAGGTTCGCAAGCTTATTGCGGGTCCGACCGTGTTCATCTGCGATGAGTGCGTCGAACTCTGCATGGATATCATCCGTGAAGAGCACAAGATCAACTTCGTCAAATCCAAGGATGGCGTGCCGACGCCGCGTGAAATTCGCGAGGTCCTGGACGACTACGTGATCGGCCAAGAACACGCCAAGAAGGTCTTGGCCGTGGCCGTGCACAATCACTACAAGCGCTTGAACCACGCGCAGAAGAATAACGACGTCGAACTGGCCAAGTCCAACATCCTCCTGGTCGGTCCGACCGGGGTAGGTAAGACGCTGCTGGCCCAGACGCTCGCCCGAATCATCGACGTGCCGTTCACGATGGCCGACGCCACGACGCTCACCGAAGCGGGCTATGTGGGCGAGGATGTCGAAAATATCATCCTGAAGCTGCTGCAGGCGGCCGACTACAATGTCGAGCGCGCTCAGCGCGGCATCGTCTACATCGACGAAGTCGACAAGATCAGCCGCAAGTCGGACAACCCCTCGATCACCCGCGATGTCTCGGGCGAGGGCGTGCAGCAGGCCCTGCTGAAGATCATGGAAGGCACGGTCGCCTGTGCCGCCCCAGGGCGGGCGGGCATCCGCAGCAGGAATTCCTGCAGGTCGACACCACCAACATGCTGTTCATCTGCGGCGGGGCCTTCGCGGGCCTGGAGAAGATCATCTCCGGCCGCGGCAAGGGCGCCTCGATCGGCTTCTCGGCCAAGGTGGTGGATCCGGATGAGCGCCGCACGGGCGAGATCCTGCGCGGCGTCGAGCCCGAGGATCTGACCAAGTTCGGCCTGATCCCGGAATTCATCGGCCGTCTGCCGGTGATCGCGACCCTGGACGACCTCGACGAGGCCGCCCTGGTGAAGATCCTCACCGAGCCGAAGAACGCGCTGATCAAGCAGTATGCGCGCCTCTTCGACATGGAGAATATCGGCCTCACCTTCACCGACGACGCCCTGCACGCCGTCGCCCGCCGGGCGATCACGCGCAAGACCGGGGCGCGCGGCCTGCGTTCGATCCTCGAAGGCATCCTCCTGGAGACCATGTTCGAACTGCCCACCATGCAGGGCGTCGAAGAAGTGGTCGTGAACCAGGAAGTCGTCGAAGGCCGGGCCCAGCCCCTGGTGATCTACGCCGAGAAGAAGAAGGACGGTGCGGCCTAAACTGGCCCGCCACTGCGTTTCATGATAGGTTTACGCCTATCATGAGCGATGCGCCCATTCAGATCAGGAAGCCGGAAGTCATCCGCGACATCCGGGAGCTGGCCGAGGCAACCGGCCAGGCCTTCACCGACGTTGTCGGCGACGCAGTGCGCCATGAGCTGGAGCGGCGGCGTGCTGAGCGGGAACAGACGAAAGCCGAGCGGCGGGCGAAGAGTGACGCCATTCGCGCTCGCGCTCGCGCTCTGCCACGTATCCGGCCGCCGCTGACGGATGCGGATCTGTACGATGACGACGGTTTTCCCAAGTGATCGTTATCGATGCTTCGGCCCTTCTCGCTGTGCTGCTTGAAGAGGCTGACGCGGCCCTGTTCGACGATTGCATGGTCGATGCGGACGCCGGGATCATGACGCCCGTCAACTACTGGGAAGCGCGTGTGCGGCTGGAGAACACATTCGGCCCGGAAGGATGCGAACTCCTCGACAGCTACATGGCTTCGATGTCCATCAGCGTCGTCGCCATAGGGCCGGACGTCGCCAATTCGGCCGCTGCGGCGGCGCAAGCCTATGGGCGAGGGACGCCCGCCAAACTCAATCTCGGCGACTGCTTCGCCTATGCCTTGGCCAAGGAAGAGAACCTGCCTCTGCTCTTTAAGGGCGACGATTTTTCCAAGACAGACGTCGTCAGCGTATTGGCCTAAAGCTGCGCCAGTTCCTCGGCGTACTTCGCATAGCTATCTTTGAGCGTGGCGTGGTTGAGGAGCATCTCGGCCACTTGTTTCTGGCCTCTCGAATCGAAGATGCGGGTGCGGACCCAGTAGCTCTCGGTGCGCCGGCTCTCGGAGAGGACGGCGATCTCGCGGCGGATGATGTAGTCCTCGCCGACGAAGAGCGGGCCGTCGATCATGCGGATTTCCTGGTCGGCGAAGAGGCCGACGGCGGGGCCCTTGGTCGGCCAGCGGGCGCGGCCCGAGGAGTATTCCGCCAGCACCGAGACCATCTCCAGGGGGATGATCGCCCGGCCCCAAGGGTTTGATTTGCCGTCGGAATACCAGGGCGAGTTCTCGGTGATCTTGGCGAGCTTCTGATTGAGCGAGAACGGGTAGAGGGCGCCCATGTTCTGATCCGGATCCATGCGGACCTTCTCGTCCTCCGCCCCCTTGAGGCCGACCTTCAGATCGCGCAGGATGACGAGCTTTTCGGGGGCTCGCAGGCCGGCGATGCGGGCTTCCAGCAGGGTCTGGCCGTGATCGGGGCCCAGGCTGGCGCTGGCTTCGAGGACGGGCGTGCCGTCCGCCTTCTCGGCCCAGACCTTGGTGGTCGTGGCGCCCGGGGCCGGGACCTCGGCGAAGGCGCGGACCTCTTCGCCCTCGACGACCATGTTCTGATAGTGGGCCGAGAGACAGCCGCGCTCGAACCAGGCTTGGCCCCAGATTTCGGCCAGGAGGGGCGGGAAGAGGCTGAAATGGGTCGGACCCTCGATGGGGCCGGCGCGGAAACCGAGCTTCTCGGCCATGGCGTCATCATGGATCGAGGAGTGGCCGCCATATTCCTGGTCCTGCAGCATCTGGCGGGGCGCGCGCAGGGGGCCGGAGATCACGTTGCCGGACTTGGTCAGGGCGGTGTCGAAGCTCATGGCGGTCTCCCTCCTAAGCGCCAGCGTCCGGCTCGGGACGGGCGCCATATCGTTGAGCGATGGCCGCGCAGGCCATCAGCTGGATCTGATGGAACAGCATCAGGGGCAGAAGCACCATCCCCACGCTGGCGGCCGGAAAGAGGATGCCGGCCATGGGTGCGCCCGAGGCGAGGCTCTTCTTGGAGCCGCACATGACGATGGTGATTTCGTCTTCCTTGGAAAATCCGAGGGCGCGGGCCCCGAAGGCCGTCACCAGCAGGATGATGGCCAGGATGATCAGGCTGATGACGGCGAGGGTGGCGATCTGCACCACGTTGACCTGGCGCCAGATGCCTTCGTTCACCGCCGCGCTGAAAGAGCCATAGACGACGGCGAGGATCACGCCCCGGTCGAAGTAGCCCAGCATCGGGCGATGGCGGTCGACCCAGGGCCCGATCCAGCGCCGGGCGATCTGGCCGGCAACGAAGGGGGCGAGGAGTTGCAGGACGATGGCCTCGACCTGATCGAGGCCCATGCCCCGGCCGCCGGAGGTGTGCATCAGGAGCGCCGCCAGGACCGGCGTGATGAAGATGCCGAGGATGTTCGAGGCCGAGGCCGCGACGACCGCCGCCGCCACATTGCCCCGCGCCGCGCCGACGAAGGCGATGGAGGACTGGATGGTCGAGGGCAGGCAGCAGAGGAAGACGACCCCCGCCGCCAGGGCCGGGGGCAGGATCGAGCCCGGCAGAAGCTGGGTCGCGAAGCCGATGGCCGGGAAGACCAGGAAGGTCGAGGCGACGATGGCCAGGTGCAGGCGCCAGTTGGTCAGACCCGAGATGACGCTCTCGCGGGAGAGCTTGGCGCCATGGAAGAAGAACAGCACCGCGATGGCGATCTTGGTCAGCCAGTCGAAGCCGGTGGCGGCGATGCCCGAGACCGGCAGCACGGTGGCGGCCAGCATCATCGAGACGATGAGGACGAGATAGGGGTCGATGCGGTACTTCCGCAGGAGCCCCAGGATGGCGTTCAAATCAGGCGCTCACGAGGAACGACAGCTGGCGCTCGGCCAGTTCGTTGCGGCCTTCGGCGATCTCGCGGTCGAGGAGGCGGGTGGGGTAGTCACCGGTAAAGTAGTGGTCGGTGAACTGCGGGCAGGCCGGGTCGCGGACGCCAGCCCCCATGGCCCAGTAGAGGCCGTCGACGGAGAGGAAGCCGAGGCTGTCGACCTCCAGCATCTTGGTCATTTCCTCGAGGGACTTGGTGGCGGCGAGGAGCTGTTCGCGCTCGGGCATGTCGATGCCGTAGAAGTCCGGCCATTTCAGCATCGGGGAGGCCGAGCGCAGGTGCACTTCCTTGGCCCCGGCGGCGCGGACCATGCGCACGACGCGGACGGAGTTGGTGCCGCGGACGATGCTGTCATCCACCAGGATCACCCGCTTGCCGGCCAGGACGGAGCGATTGGGCGAGAGCTTCATGCGTACGCCTAGCTCGCGGGCCCCTTGGGTGGGCTGGATGAAGGTGCGGCCGACGAAGTGATTGCGGATGATGCCCATCTCAAAGGGGATGCCGGCTTCCTGGGCATAGCCGAGGGCGGCCGGGACGCCGGAGTCCGGCACGGGCACGATGACGTCGCCGGGGACGCCGGATTCCTGGGAGAGGCGGGCGCCGAGGCGCTTGCGCACCTCGTAGACGGACTTCCCGTTCACCACGCTGTCCGGCATCGAGAAATAGACGTGCTCGAAGACGCAGGGCCGGGCCTTGGCGGCGGGGAAGGGGCGGATGGATTCGACCCCGTCCTGGGAGATCACGACCATCTCGCCGTGCTCGATATCGCGCACGAAGCTGGCGCCGATCATGTCGAGGGCGCGCGTCTCCGAAGCGAGGACGTAGTTGCCGTTCAGGGCGCCGAGGACGAGGGGGCGGATGCCGAGGGGATCGCGCACCCCGATCAGCTTTTTGTTGGTGAGCGCCACCAGGGCGTAGCCGCCCTCGATCTCGGAGAGGGCGTCGATGAAGCGATCGACGACCTTGGGTTTCCGGGAGCGAGCGATGAGGTGGAGGATGACCTCGCTGTCCGAGGTGGACTGGAAGATCGCGCCCTCGGAGACGAGGCGCTCGCGCACGGTGAGGAAATTGGTCAGGTTGCCGTTGTGGGCGAGGGCGACGCCCCCCGTCTCCAGGTCGGCGAACATAGGCTGGACGTTGCGCAGGAAGGAGCCGCCGGCGGTGGAGTAGCGGGTGTGGCCGATGGCGGCGTTACCCGGCAGGCGCTCAACGAGATCGGGGCTGGTGAAAGCTTCGGAGACGAGGCCCATATGGCGCTCGGTGTGGTAGCGCTGGCCGTCGAAGGTAGCGATGCCGCAGGCCTCCTGGCCGCGATGCTGCAGGGCGTGAAGGCCAAGGGCGGTGAGGGACGCCGCGTCTCGCACACCAAAGACGCCGAAGACGCCGCACTCAAGACGGAGAGTATCGTCCTCCGGATCGCGCCAGTTGGATTTCATCGCGATCGCTCCACAAGGTCATCCATCGATTTGCGCTCTTCAGGGCTATAGCCGGAGTCGCGTTGCGGCGCGCCGGGCGCCTCACCCTCGCGAACGGCACGCTCTACCACCGGCGCCACCGCTCCGGCCATCCTCGACCCCTGAGGCGCGAAGGTTTTGAGGATATCCGCGGCAACTCCCGTGAGGGGATAAAGCTTCGCGCCCGAGACCCACTGGGGCACTCGCTCCGGCGGGGTCGCGGCGTTGAAGGCGAGGTTGAAGACGCCGAGGATCACGAAGCCGCGCACCAGGCCGAAGGCGAGGCCGATCACCCGGTCGATGAAGGAAAGGGCGTCGGTCTGCTGGATGCGCTTGCCGATGGCGCCGGCGACGACGCGCAGGGCCACATAGGCGATCACGAAGACGATGCCGATGGCCGCGACATTGCCCAGCCAATCCGGATCAAGGGCGTCGCGGGCCAGGGGGCCGGTGAAGCGCAGGGCGAAAAGGGCGAGGATCACGGCCAGAATGAAGGCGATGACCGTCGTCAGTTCCTTGGCCGCGCCGCGCATCAGGCCGATGAAGCCGGAGAGGAGGAGGACGCCGCCGGCGATCATGTCGAAAAGGGTCATCCGCCGAGACCTCCTTCGCCGATCAGGCGCACGGCGTCGGCGAGGCGGGAGACGCAGGTGGCGGGGCCGGCCGTGCCCTGGGGCGCCAGGGCGCGCGAGAAGCCGAGCTTGGCGGCTTCCTTCAGGCGGGCGTCTGCGCGGCTCACAGGTCGGACATCTCCCGAAAGGCTGATCTCGCCGAACACAACACAGTCCTGCGGCAGGGCTTCATCCAGGGCCGAAGAGGCCAGGGCCGCGGCCGCCGCGAGGTCCGCCGCCGGCTCCGTGATGCGAAGGCCGCCGGCGACGTTCAAGTAGACGTCCCGGTTGCCGAATCCAAGCCCGCAGCGGGATTCCAGCACCGCCAAAACCATCGCCAGGCGCCCGGAGTCCCAGCCGACCACGGCCCGGCGCGGCGTTCCGTAGGCGGAGGGGGCGACCAGGGCCTGAACCTCGACGAGGACGGGGCGCGATCCCTCGATGCCGGCGAAGACGGCGGCCCCCGCCGCGCGCTGGCCGCCCTCGTTGAGGAAGAGGGCCGAGGGGTTCTTCACTTCGGCCAGGCCCGCATCGCCCATTTCGAAGACGCCGATCTCGTCGGTGGCGCCGAAGCGGTTCTTGGCGCCGCGCAGGATGCGGAAGGGATAGCCGCGCTCGCCCTCGAAGGAGAGGACGGCGTCGACCATGTGCTCGACGACGCGGGGGCCGGCGATCTGGCCATCCTTGGTGACATGGCCGACGAGGACCACGGCGACACCGCGCTTCTTGGCGAGGCGGACCAGCTCCCCGGCGCAGGCGCGGACCTGGGTCACCGAGCCGGGGCCGGCCTCATGGGCGTCGCTCCAGAGGGTCTGGATGGAATCGATGATCACGAGGTCGAAGGGCTCGCGCTTCAGGGCCTCGAGGATTTGGCGCAGCGCGGTCTCGGCGGCAAGCTTCACCGGGGCGGTGGAGAGGCCCATGCGCTGGGCGCGCGAGCGGATCTGCTCGATGGCCTCCTCGCCGGAGATGTAGGCGCAGCGCACGCCCCGTGCGGCGGCGTTGCCGGCCACCTGGAGGAGGAGGGTGGACTTGCCGACGCCGGGGTCGCCGGCCAGCAGGATGGCCGAGCCGGGGACGACGCCGCCGCCGCAGACGCGGTCGAACTCATCGACGCCGGTGGCGATGCGATCCGGCGCGGCGGCGGAGGATTCCAGGCCCTCGAAGGTAAGGCCGAGGGTCTTGCCCGGTTTGAGGGCGAGGGCGCCGGGGGGGCGGGAAGAGACCTCTTCGACGAGGGTGTTCCAGGCCCCGCAGGCCGCGCACTGGCCGGCCCATTTGGAATGGGCGCCGCCACAGGACTGGCAGACGTAGGAAGAGCCGTCCTTGGCCATTGGGAGAGAGGTCCGATTCGAGAGGAGCCCATCCTAGGCCAAGCGCCGGGGGAGGGGGCGCCCCTGCGCTTCAGGGGGCGACCGATTTCGACGTAGGCCCGCCAAACCGGAGAAGATGAACCGTATTTCGACCGTATTTAGGGTGCGAAAAGCCACGACCGGAATGGGCGCAGGGGTTGCGCCCTAGCCGCCGCCAACCCTGCAGGTAGGGAAATCTGCTACGCAATCAAGTCCGGCGCCGCGATGCCGGGCACCGCCGGACGGTATATTACATCCGCGTAACTACGATATCGCCAGTCTCCCGGGTTTCCGCTAGCGTGAGGCCTCTGCCTAGATCGAAGGGTTATTGGAGGACGGGATGAGTGTTGTTGAAGGGGGGCCGAACCCAGCCGGCATTATCGCGCGGGCGCAGGGCATCCTGCTGAAACCGAACGAAGAATGGGACAAGATCGCCGCGGAACCGGCGACCATCCAAAGCCTGTTCGTGGGCTATGCCGCGATCCTGGCGGCCCTGCCGGCCCTGACAGGCCTCCTGGGCGGCTTGATCTTCATGCACAACATCTTCGCGGGTCTGGCTACGGCCCTGGTGGGATATGCCCTGGGCCTCGGGGCGGTGTTCGCCCTGGGCTATATCGCCGACGCCCTGGCGCCGAGCTTTGGCGCCGAGAAGAACCTGATCCAGGCGATGAAGCTGGTGGTCTATTCCTGGACCGCGACCTGGGTGGCCGGGATTTTGAGCTTCATCCCGGTGCTGGGCGGCCTGATCTCCCTCGTCGGTTTCGGCTACGGTTGCTATCTGCTGTACCTCGGCGTGCCGAAGGTGATGAAGGCGCCCGCCGACAAGGCGGTGACCTATACGGTGGTGATCATCGTGGCGGGCATCGTGCTCTATGCCTGTATCGTGGGCATCACGGCGGCCGTGCTGGGCATGGTGGCGGCGGCTTCCATCGCCAGCGCCGTGGCGGCCGCGGCGGCCGCTTCCTAAGCCTAGGACGACTCTCAAGCCTCTCCCAGATAGACGCGCTCGGCGCGCTGGGAGAGGCGGACGAGGCATTCATGGGGCACGGTGGCGGCGGCGATGGCGACATCGTCCAACTGCCTGTTCGGCCCCAGAAGTTCGGCCATGTCGCCCGGCTCAATGCCGGGCGCTTTGCTGACATCGATCCCCATCATATCCATGGCCACGATGGCGAACGGGCAATCCACGCCCGCGATGTGAGCCGATCCGCTGGCGTGTGAGCCGCGCAGGACCCCGTCCGCATAGCCGATGGCGAGGATGGCGAGCTTCATGGCGCGGGGCGCGGTGAACATCCGCCCGTAGCCGGCGCTCTCCCCGGCGGCGAGATCGCGCACGGCCATGACCGGGGCCTGGAGGGTCGCCACGGCGGCGAAGCGGGGATCGGGAACCTCACGCGGCCCGCCGCCAAAGAGGCTGATGCCCGGGCGGGTGATGTCGCCCACATAGTCAGGGCCGAGATAGATGCCGGCCGAGGCGGCGAAGCTGGATTTCACGCCCGGGAAGGCCTTCCGGGCGGCGGTGAAGCGCTCCAGCTGCAGGGCGTTGCGCGGATGGTCCGGCTCGGCGGCGCAGGAGAGGTGGCTCATCACGAAGCCGAGGTCGAGATTGCGGGCAAGGGCGAGGGCCGTGGCCGCCTCGCGGGACCGTTCGTGATCGATGCCGACCCGGTTCATGCCGCTGTCGATGTGGAGGGCGCAGGGCGCGCGGGCGGCGCCGGTGAACGCCGACCAGGCCTCGATCTCCCGGACGCGGTTGAGCACGGGGGTGAGGCGGGCGGCGGCCATGGGGGCGGCGTCGGCGAGATCGGAGAGGCCGTCGAGGACGAGGATATCGGCGTCGCGCTCGCCGAGCTCGCGGCGCAGGTCCTGGCCTTCGGAGAGGCGGGCGACGAAGAAGGTGCGGGCCCCGCCGGCCCAGAGGCGGCGGCCGACCGGGCCAACGCCCAGGCCATAGCCATCGGCTTTCACGACGGGGGCGACCTCGGCGGATCCGGAATCGGCGATGAGGCGCGCGTGATTGCGCGCCATGGCGTCCAGATCGACGGTGAGACGAGCGGCGGTCACGCCGGACCTATCTGGGTTCGTAACGGCTGGGATCGCGGGCGAGGTTGGAGAATTTGGTCAGCTCGTTCTGATAGTGGACCTTCACCGACCCGATCGGGCCGTGGCGCTGCTTGCCGATGATGATCTCGGCGATGCCGGCCAGCTTGTCCATTTCTTCCTGCCAGGCGAGGTGCTCCGGGGTGCCCTCCCGGGGCTCGGCGCGGCTCTTGTAGTACTCCTCCCGGAAGATGAACATGACGACGTCGGCGTCCTGCTCGATGGAGCCGGACTCGCGCAGGTCGGCCAGCTGGGGCTTCTTGTCCTCGCGGTTTTCCACCTGGCGGGAGAGCTGGGCCAGGGCGATGACCGGGACGGAGAGTTCCTTGGCCAGGGCCTTCAGGGACTGGGTGATCTGGGTGACTTCCTGCACGCGGTTCACTTCGCGGCCGGCATTGTCGCCGGTGACGAGCTGCACGTAGTCGATGACGATGAGGTCGAGGCCGGCGGTGCGCTTCAGGCGCCGGGCCCGGGCGGCAAGCTTGCCCACCGAGAGACCGCCGGTGTCGTCGATGAAGAGGGGGGCTTCCTGGATTTCCAGGGAGGCGTCGCGCAGGCGGCCGAACTCGGCGGCGTTGATCTCACCCTTGCGGATCTTGTCCGACGGCACGCCGGAGACTTCGGCGAGGACACGCAAGGAGAGCTGCTCGGCGGACATTTCCAGGGAGTAGAAGGCCACCACCCCGCCATTGACGGTCTTGCGGCTGCCGTCGGGCTGAGGCTCCCAGGCATATTTGCGGGCGACATCGAAGGCGATGTTGAGGCCAAGGGCGGTTTTCCCCATCGAGGGGCGGGCGGCGATGATGATCAGGTCGGAGGGGTGCAGGCCGCCCAGCTTGTCATCCAGATCGAGGAGGCCGGTGGAGATGCCGGCAAGGCCGCCCTCGCGGTTATAGGCTTCCGCCGCCAGGCCGATGGCGCCGCTGAGGGCCTCCTGGAAAGGCACGAAGCCGGAGGAGGCCGAGCCGGTTTCAGCCAGGCCATAGAGCTGCTGTTCGGCCCGCTCGATCTGTTCGAGGGCGTCCAGCGGGTTGTCACCGAGACCGGCTTCCACGGCGACTTCGCCGCCGATGCGGATCAGCTCGCGGCGCAGGGAGAGGTCGTAGATGACGCGCGAATAGTCGGCGACATTGGCGATGGGCGGGGCGCGGTCGACGAGGTCGGCGAGGTAGCGCATGCCGCCGAGGTCCTCGAAGGCGGGATCGCGGGCGAACTGCTCGGCCAGGAGGATCGGCTCGGCGAGCTGGCCGCGCTTGATGGCGGTGTCGATGGAATTGAAGAGCCGGCCGTGGAAAGGCTCGAAGAAATGCTTGCCGGCCAGCTTGTCGCTGACCCGCTCATGGGCGGCGTTGTCATAGAGGAGCGCGCCAAGCAGCGCCTGCTCGGCCTCGATATTCGAGGGGGCCTGAGCGGGCTCGATGTCACGGACGGGGGGACGCAGGTCCAGGGTCGGGGCGAGGGCCATGGGCGCCATTTAGCCTGGCCAGGCCGTCAAAAGAGGACGCGATGATTTGCCGACGGGGACAACTCGGGCCTGTCCTGTGGATGTTCTCTTTTGTCCCCGGGACATCCCAAAATGGGTTCGGGGCGGCGCCTAGAGAGCGGGCAGAAGAGGCGCTTCCTTCTCAAATCATCCGAGGCATCCCGGCTTTCGCCGGGATGCCATGGGAGTTTAGTTAGGGATTGTACGCCCGTTCGCCGTGGTAGGTGAGGTCGAGGCCGTCGTCGATTTCCTCGTCCTTGGCGCGCAGGCCGGTGGCGAGGCGGGTGACGAAGGTGATGGCGATGGTGGCGATGGCCGACCATGCGATCACGGACGCGACGCCAATCAGCTGAATGCCGAACTGGGCCAAAGCGCCGCCGGTGACGGGATAGCCGCCGCCGCCGATCAGGGGGCTGGCCAGGAAGGCCACCAGGATGGTGCCGAGGATGCCGCCGACCCCGTGGACGGCGAACACATCGAGGCTGTCGTCAATCTTCGCGCGGTGCTTGATGACATCGACGGCGAAGAAGCAGACGCAGGCGCCCGCCGCGCCGAGGATCAGCCCGCCGAGCGGGCCGACGAAGCCGGAGGCCGGCGTGACCGTGGCGAGGCCCGCCACCACGCCAGTGACGAAGCCGACCATGGAAGGCCGTCCGAAGCGCACCCACTCGATGGCGGCCCAGACGATGCCGGCCGTGGAGGCGGAGATGTGGGTGGCGAGGATGGCCGCTCCGGCGTCACCGGAGGAGGTGAGGGCGCTGCCGCCATTGAAGCCGTACCAGCCCACCCAGAGGAGGGCGGCGCCGATCATGGTCATGCCCGGGTTGTGGGGCGGAGAGAGATCCTTCGGGAAGCCGTCGCGGCGGCCGAGCATGGCGGCGACGACCAGGGCCGAGACGCCTGCCGTGGCGTGCACCACGAGGCCGCCGGCGAAATCCATCACGCCCCGCGTCTGCAGCCAGCCGCCGCCCCAGACCCAGTGGCAGGCCGGGGCATAGACGATGAACAGCCAGAGGGCGGAGAAGAGCAGCACCGCCGAGAACTTGATGCGCTCCACATAGGCGCCGACGATCAGGCCGGGCGTGATCACCGCGAAGGTGAGCTGGAACATGAAGAAGACATTCTCCGGGATCGTGCCCTTGAGGGTGTCTTTCGCCATGCCGAGGAGGCCGAAGCGGTTCAGGTCGCCGATGATCGGATTATCGCCGGAGAAGGCGAGGGAGTAGGCGCCGAGCAGCCAGAGGACCGACATCAGGCAGGTGATGGCGACGCACTGGACCATGACGGAGAGGGAGTTCTTCACGCGGACGAGGCCGGCATAGAAGAGGGCGAGGCCCGGCAGGGTCATCAGAAGGACGAGGGCCGTGGAGGTGAGCACCCAGGCGGTGTCGGCGCCGTTCATCGTTGAAAATCTCCCCCTTGGGCGGCGTTTCGCGGCCGCGCTTGGAAGAGGGTGTAGCGCAGGAATCGCCGCTTGGGCGCCCGTTTTGCGGGCGCGTTGGACATATGTTGTGCGGAAAGCGCTGAAAAAACGGGCGGGGCGTTTTGGCTCAGACCCCACCCTCCCTTGGACAAGCCAAGGGAGGGTGGGACTTGGGTAAAAGAAAAAGGGCCGCGGTAGAACCGCGGCCCCTTCCAGATCCGGATTGTCCCGGAGCTTAGTCTTCGTCGCCGAAGCGGTCTTGCTGACCGGCGCCGCCTTCGAGGAGGTCGGCGGCCTGTTCGGCGGCCGCCGCGTTGTCTTCTTCGAATTGCGAGGCGATGACGTTTTCGCCGCGCGCCTGGCGTTCGGCTTCGTCGGCGCTGCGGGCGATGTTGATCTTCACCGTGATGGAGACTTCCGCGTGAAGGCGGACCGTCACTTCGTGGACGCCGAGGGTCTTGATCGGCTTATCCAGGGAGACCATCGAGCGGTCGATCTTGCCGCCTTCGGCATTGACGGCGTCCGCCACGTCACGGCCGGAGACCGAGCCGTAGAGCTGACCGCTTTCGCCGGCCTGACGGATCATCACGTAGGTCGTGCCGTCGAGGCCTTCGCCGGACTTGGACGCCGCGGCCCGGGCCGTGGCGTTGCGGGCTTCGATGTCGGCCCGTTGGGCTTCGAAGACCTTCAGGTTGGCGGCCGAGGCGCGCAGGGCCTTGGAGCGGGGCAGCAGGTAGTTACGGGCAAAGCCGTCCTTCACATTGACGACGTCGCCAATGGTTCCCTTGCCGTCCACGCGTTCGAGCAGAATGACTTTCATGGACCTGTCTCCTACTTCACGACGTAGGGCAGCAGGGCGAGGAAGCGGGCTCGCTTGATGGCCTTGGCCAGTTCACGCTGCTTCTTGGCCGAGACGGCGGTGATGCGCGAGGGGACGATCTTGCCCCGCTCGGAGACGTAACGCTGAAGGAGCTTGACGTCCTTGTAGTCGATCTTCGGGGCATTGGCGCCGGAGAACGGGCAAACCTTCCGGCGGCGCATGAAGGCGCGGCGCGGGCCGCCGGTGGAGGCGGGGGCGGTTTCGGTATCAGCAATATCGATGTCGGACATGTGTATGTGCCTCCCTTACATCGCGAAATCGTCGCGGCGTTCGCGGTCGCGATCGCGGCGGGACAGAACGGGGGAGAGCTCGAGGTCGAGTTCTTCCACGCGCACGGTCATGTAGCGGAGCACGTCTTCGTTGATGCTCAGCTGGCGCTCCAGTTCCTTCACGGCCGGCGCCGGGGCGTCGATGGCGAGGAGGGAGTAGTGACCCTTGCGGTTCTTCTTGATCCGGTAGGTGAGGTTGCGCAGGCCCCAATATTCGATCTTGGCGATGTGTCCGCCGCCTTCTTCGATCAGGGTCTTGATGGTTTCGTTGAGAGCTTCGGCCTGTTGCGGCGAGATATCCTGCCGCGAAATGACCACGTGTTCGTATAGCGCCATGGCGTCCTTCTTCCGTTGCGGGGGGCGGCGCGGCCGGCGGCGGAAGTCCGACGGCTACGATGGATCCCGATGGCAAGATGCCGGGGACCGCCCTCCAAGGGAGGCGCGCTAGTACACGGGGAGGTGGGGAAAATCAAGGCGGCCAGAGAGATACGCGCCTTGAACGGATGCGGCGCAACGTCCACCCTCGCGGCCTTGAGTTCCAGTCCGGAGACGCCCATGCGCCGCCTTTTTACCTCCCTCATGCTCGCCGCCGGCCTGATCGGCGCCGCGGCCCCCGCCGCCGCCGCGCCCAATGCCCCGGCTTCGGACAGCCGAAGCGAGGCCCGGGAGCCTTCCGCGGCGCAGAAGGCCCTGGTGCGGCGCTATTTCGCCGCCATCAAGATGGAGGAAACGCTGGGCGACATGATGGACACCATCATGCCGGCGATGATGGAGGCCGAGGCCCGGCGGCTTGGCCAGCTGAACGCCAATGAACGGCGAGCCCTTGTGGACTCGGCCACCGAAGGCGTGCGGGCGATCCTGCCGGACATGATGGAGAGCTTCGTCACCTACTTCGCCAGCCATTTCTCCGAAGCGGAGTTGCAGCAGATCGTGGCTTTCTACGAGAGCCCGGTGGGCATGGCCCTGACCGAGCGCTCGCAGCTCAAAGACGCGGACAGCGAGGAGATTTTCCGCGCCCTGATCCCCAAACTGACCATCGAGATCACCCGCCGCTTTTGCCAGAAGGTGACCTGCGATGCGTCCGGGCGGCCTCGAGGGACTTGAGGTGGCTACCGGGCCGGATGAGCGGTGCGCCAGGCGCGGACGGCGGCCAGGGTCTTCTGCACGTGCTCGACCGGGTTCTGACCGGTGAAGGCCAGCAGAATCTTGCCGTCCGGCGCGATGACATAGCTGGTGCGGTTCGAGAGGTTCGGCATCACCGCCATGCGGGAATCGTAGGAGGCGATGAGCGCCGAGGTGGCGGCGGCGACCGGAAACTTCGAGCGGCATTCCGAGACCGAAAACTCGGCGAGGCGGTCGACATTGCCGGCGGTCATGCCAATGACGCTGGCGCCGGCGGCCTTGAAGTCATCGATGGCGGCGGCGAATTCATGGGCTTCCACGGTGCAGCCCGAGGTGAAGGCGGCGGGGAAGAAGTAGAGCACGACAGGGCCCTTCTTCAGGGCGTCGGCGAGTTTGAACGGATAGACCTGACCGCCGAGGGTGGCCTGGACTGAAAAGTCCGGAGCGGCGGCGCCCTGAGCGAGCATTGACCAGGCGGGCGCCGTGAGGCTGAGGGCGAGGGCCAAACCGGCCGCGATGGCTTTGAAATGGTTCGGTTTCATTTGCGACGTTTCTCCAATGGCCGGCAATACGGCTCCGGCGGAATATGCGCTCGAACGGCGATCAGGCACAGCCTGGGCGCGCGTGGTAAGGTCGGGGCCTCTACGCGCGGGGGGCGGCGATGGATTTCCTGATCTTGCACTTCAAATGGGTGATGCTGGCGGGCGGTGTCGCGACGCTGAGCATGGCCTATGCGGTGGTCGCGCCCAAGGCTGCTCTGAAGGCCACCTTCGGAGAGGGGCTCGAGGGGCCGGTGGCCGAGATCGTGGTGCGCAATTGGGGGCTGCTGATCTGCCTCTCGGCGCTGTTCGTGATCTGGGCGGCGTTCGAGCCGGTCTACCGGATGCCGGCCCTTTCGATCGCCGTGATCGGCAAACTGAGCTTCTGCGGTCTGGCGCTGTCCCAGCCCAGGGTGCGAATGAAGGCGATAACCGTGGTCCTGGCCGACCTGGCGCTCTCGGGGCTTTACGGGACGTATCTGTTCATGGCGCGATGACGGCGCCGGGCTCCAGCAGGGAGTCCGTGCCAGGGTCGTAGTGCAGACGGACATCGGCGCAGACGCCGCTCTCCCCGCATTCCTCGCCGGTTCGAGCGACCACGAAGGTGGCGGGCTTGCCGGCGATGTCGATGGCATAGCTGGCGCCCAGGGTCGCGTAGAGCGGGCGGGCGCCCTCCGCGCTGGCGGCCCATACGCCCACCTTCAGCGGGGGTTGGGCGGCGCCATCGGGCAGCCCCTCGCAGCGGGCGAGCGCGCCGACCGCCCAATCACGCTTGCCGTCACCGGAGACGTCCGGAATGCTCTCGACGAGATGTTCTGGCCCGCTTTCGAGCCTTCCGCCGGCGTCCATGCAGGCGGTGGCCAGTGTGCGGGCGTCGGACTGAACCATGAAGGGCAACTGAGCGAACACCACGGGCACGGTCTGGACCAGCGGACCGCGCAGAACCGTCTGGCCCCGCGCATTGGGCCGCTCCTGCCAGCGGCGGGCCCCTTCGTCCCAGGCGAATCGGCGGGGACAGGCCTCGGCGCCGGCGAGGCCGCAGACCGAACCGTGGAAGTTCACATCCACGACCCGCTCATTGTTCACGGTGGAGAGGGCCATGGATTCGCCGACCACCAGTTCCAGGGTCATGTCGAAAGCCCCCCCCGGCCTGGAGACATAGAGCTGATTCAGACAGCCTCCGGAGCCGCAGAAGAACGAGGGATTGGGCGCTTTCTCCCAGTTGATCCGCCAGTCCATGACGCCGTCATTGTTGACGTCGACGGGTGAGAACATGGCCAGGGGCGCGCTATCGACCCGGCCGCCGGCCGCCGGCGGGGTGGTGGAATCGCCGGCCTCGTGGGCGCCCCGCTCGATGAGCCTGGCGTTGATGTCCGCGGTGACCGCCGCCACGACAGCCGGCGGCGGCTTGGGGGCGACGGCGGCCTGTGGCTCGGGCGTACAGGCGGCAAGGGCCATGGCCGCGGCGGCGGCGAAGGCGGCGATTGCCCAGGCAGGGCGGGGGGCGGGGCTCATGAGGGCTCCAAGGGGGGTAAGCGTCACTACTACCCTAAGCGCGCCCGCGCCCGCCCCGAAAGGGGGGAAGCTTGAAGGCGGGCGACCGATCCCTTAACCCTCCGCCCCAAGCAACAAGGAAACGCAGCCATGAGCCTCGCCTTCATTTTTCCCGGACAGGGCAGCCAGGCCATCGGCATGGGCGCGGACCTGGCCGAGGCCTTCGCCAGCGCGCGCGAAGTGTTTCAGGAAGTCGACGACGCCCTCGGCCAGAAGCTTTTCGCCCTGATGACGGCGGGAGACATCGAGACCCTGACCCTGACCGAGAATGCCCAGCCGGCCCTGATGGCGGTGAGCATGGCGGTGATGCGGGCCCTGGAGACCGAGTTCGGCGTGCCGGTGACCAAGGCCGCCTTCGTGGCCGGACACAGCCTCGGCGAATATTCCGCCCTGGCGGCGGCGGGCGCCATCAGCCTGGCCGACACGGCGCGGCTGCTGAAGCGTCGGGGCCAGGCGATGCAGCGGGCCGTGCCGGTGGGCGAGGGGGCTATGGCCTCCCTGATCGGGCCGAAGTCTGATGTGTCCCTGGCGGAAGCGGCGGCCCAGGCCGGTTCCGAGGTGGGGATCTGCGTGGTCGCCAATGACAACAACGCTGGCAACGTCGTGATCTCCGGCTCCAAAGCGGCCGTGGACAAGGCCATTGAGGCGGCCAAGGAACTGGGCGCGCGGGCGATCCCCCTCAACGTCTCGGCGCCCTTTCACTGCCCCCTGATGCAGCCGGCGGCCGACGAGATGGCCGAGGCCCTGGCCGGGGCGACCATCCTGCAGCCGAAGACGCCGCTGGTGGCCAATGTGACGGCCGAGCCGACCCACGATCCCGAGGCGATCCGGCGGATGCTGGTGGAACAGGTGACCGGGCGGGTGCGCTGGCGCGAGAGCGTGGACTTCCTGGTGGGCGTCGGCGGGGTGACACGCTTCGTCGAGGCGGGCGCCGGCAAGGTGCTGGCCGGTATGGTCAAGCGGATCGCCCCCGACACGGAGGGGCTCAGCCTCAACGCCCCCGCCGACCTCGAAGCTTTCGCCAAGACCCTCTAGGAGCGATCATGATGTTCGATCTGACCGGCAAGACCGCCCTCGTCACCGGCGCCAGCGGCGGCATCGGCGGCGCCATCGCCCGCGCCCTGCACGCCCAGGGGGCCCATGTGGTGCTTTCCGGCACGCGGGAGACGGCGCTTGAAGCTCTGGCCGACGAACTGGGCGATCGTGTGAGCACGGTGGCGGCCAATCTTTCCGATCCGGCGGCCGTGGATGGCTTGATCGCGGCGGCCGAGAAAGCCGCGGGGGATGACCTCGATATCCTGGTGGCCAATGCGGGCGTGACACGCGACGGCCTCCTGATGCGGATGAAGGACGAGGACTGGGAGACGGTCCTGAAGGTCAACCTGGAGAGCTATTTCCGACTTTCGCGCGCGGCCATGCGTGGCATGATGAAGCGCCGCCACGGGCGGATTATCGGCATCACCTCGGTGGTGGGCGTGATGGGCAATCCCGGCCAGGCCAACTACGCGGCCTCGAAGGCCGGGATGATCGGATTCTCGAAGGCCCTGGCTCAGGAGGTCGGCAGCCGTGGAATAACCGTGAATTGCGTTGCCCCAGGGTTCATCGAGAGCCCGATGACCGACGAACTGAATGAGGCCCAGAAGAGCGCGATCCTGGGGACAATCCCCCAAGGCAAGCTGGGGTCCGGCGCGGATGTCGCGGCGGCGGTGGTCTATCTCGCCAGCGACGAGGGGGGCTACGTCACCGGGCAGACCCTGCACGTCAATGGCGGAATGGCGATGATCTAGCGGCCCTTGGCCCCTGCGTGGGCCGCATATTTCGTGTCGATGCCCTTGATATGAGATGAGAGCCAGAACTTCAGGAAGTTGAAGAAGGCGTCGGTGGGCTTGCCCCCGGCGTCCTTGATCTGGGCGGCGTGCTCGCCGAAGGTCAGCAGCAGCTTCTTGTGCAGCAGTTTGTGCGACTCAAGTTCGGGATAGCCGATCTGGGCCATGTAGCGTTCTTCGTCGGCGAAATGCTTCGTGCAGCAGACGCCAAGCTGAGACACGAGTCCGTTGATGATGACCCCGTCGCGGCCCGCGGCGCGTGCGTCATAGATCTTGTTCATGAGGTCGAGGATTTCCCGGTGTTCCGCGTTCATGGCCTCGACGCCAATGTCCAGCGACTGGTCCCAATTCATGATGGGCATGGGGTTCCCTCCCGTTTGAAGCGGGAGGATCATCGGGGCGAAGGCTATTGCCTGTGACTTCGATCAAATTCCTCGCGGCCATGATGTCGCAGCGCAAAACACACGCATGGCGAGTGGTCGGTTGCCTCCGCTCTTTCATTTGAAGGACCATCGCGGACATTAAGTTCAATCTCAGCATCCTTGCTGCCCTTGTCTTGGCGCCGATCGCCGCCCATGCGGGCACGGCCGGGTTTCATACCGGGCCGCTGCGCGCCGTGGCGGGCGAGGAGATCGCCGTGACGGTGCAAAATCGCTGCGCCTCGGCGGCGATGACGCGGGTCAGCTTCCTCGGGGCCGGCCGGCTGGTCATCAGCACGGAGAGCCGGACTTTGGCGGCGGGCGGACGCGCGGAAGTCGCCTACCGGCTGTCCAGCCCCGGGGCGGTGGGGGCATCGATCAGCATCACCTGCGAAGGGGCCGATGCGCCCCGGCCGATGATCTCTGTCATCATCCGTGATCCCGCGACAGGCGCGCAAAGGATCGCCGGCGACGTTCTGGAAGGCACCGGCATATGATCAAGCGCGTGGTGGCGGCGGCGATGACGATGGCGGTGTTGGCGCCCATGACGGCGCGGGCCGCAACGGCGGCGTTCCACGCGACGGGCGTGGAGGCCGAGGCCGGCGAAGAAATGGTCGTCACCGTGCAGAATCGCTGCGCGGGCGCGGCGCTGGCGACCATCCGGTTCGTGGGCCCGGGCAATGCCATTGTCGGCACGCAGAGCCGCCCGATCGCCAAGGGGGAGCGCGCTTCACTCGCGTACAGGCTTTCGGGGCGTGGCCGGATCGGGGCCGAGATCAGCGTGGCGTGTGACGGCGGCGCGGCGCCCAACCCGTTGACCTCCGTGGGAATCCGCAATCCTGCCACCGGCGTCCAGCGGATCGCCGGCGAGGTTCTGGAAGGGACAGGGATCTAGACAGCCTCGCCGTTTCGCGATCCGCGCCCGCTGTCACAAAGGCCGCTTGGCCGTGCTGGCCTCCCCGAAAAGAACATGGTAGCAGAACCTCCGAAACGGCGAGCTTGGCGACAAGCCTTGCCGTCCCAAGGACAATTTTGAGGGACTTACTGAATGTCCGATACTCTCGAGCGCGTGCGGAAGATCGTCATTGAGCACCTGGACGCCGACCCGGAAAAGGTCACCGAAAAGGCCAGCTTCATCGATGACCTGGGCGCTGACAGCCTCGACAACGTCGAACTCGTGATGGCCTTCGAAGAAGAGTTCGACATCGAGATCCCGGATGACGCCGCCGAGCACATCCAAACCGTCGGCGACGCGGTGAAGTTCATTCAAGAGCGCCTCGGCGCTTAAGAGACCGTCTGGTCTCGACGCCTATCAGCCGCCGCGATTTGAGGGTTCCGGCCCCCAGCGCGGCGGTTCGTGTTTTTAAAGCCGGTCAGGGAGTGCGAACGTCTCATGCGTAGAGTGGTCGTCACCGGGATCGGCATGGTCACCCCCCTCGGATGGGGCGTGGAGACCACCTGGGCCAACCTGCTGGCCGGGAAATCCGGCGCGGGCCGGATCAGCGCCTTCGATGTCACCGACTATGCCTGCCAGGTCGCCTGCGAAGTGCCGCGGGTGGACGGGCGCGGCGGCGGCGGTCCAGATATTCCGGGCTCCTTCGACCCCGACCAGGTGATGAGCGCCAAGGAACAGCGCCGCGTCGACGATTTCATCCTCTATGGGATGGCCGCCGCCGACGAGGCGGTGAAGGATAGCGGCTGGGAGCCGCAGACCGACGAGGATCGCGAGCGTACGGGCGTGATGTTCGGCTCCGGCATCGGCGGGCTGAATACGATCGCCGAGACGGCCATCGAGATGCACGAGAAGGGCCCGCGCCGCGTCAGCCCGTTCTTCATTCCCTCGGCCCTGATCAACCTCGCCTCCGGCCAGATCTCCATCAAGCACGGCTTCAAGGGCCCGAACCACGCCGTGGTGACGGCCTGCGCGACGGGCGCTCACGCGGTCGGCGACGCCATGCGGCTGATCCAGTTCGGCGATGCGGACGTGATGGTGGCGGGCGGCGCGGAAGCGGCGGTCTGCCCGATCGGCATCGCCGGGTTCATCGCCTGCCGGGCGATGTCGACCAATTTCAATAACGACCCGGCCAAGGCCAGCCGCCCCTATGACAAGGACCGCGACGGCTTCGTGATGGGCGAGGGCGCCGGGGCCCTGATCCTGGAAGAATACGAGCACGCCAAGGCGCGCGGCGCGAAGATCTATGCCGAGGTCGTGGGCTACGGCCTGGCGGGTGACGCCTATCACATCACAGCGCCGGCCGAGAACGGCGACGGCGGCTTCCGCGCCATGAAGATGGCCATCGGCCACGCCGGCATCGACCCCTCGGACATCGACTACATCAACGCCCACGGCACCTCGACGCCGCTGGGGGATGAGATCGAACTGGGCGCCGTGGAGCGCCTGCTGGGCCAGGCAGCCGGCAAGGCCTCGATGAGCTCGACCAAGTCGGCGATCGGCCACCTCCTGGGCGCCGCCGGCGCGGTGGAAGCGGCCTTCACGGTGCTGGCGATCCGCGACCAGATCGCGCCGCCGACCCTGAACCTCGACAATCCGTCGGTGGAAACGGCCCTCGACCTGATCCCCTATAAGGCCAAGCCGATGAAGATCGACGTGGCCCTCTCCAACAGCTTCGGCTTCGGCGGGACCAACGCGTCCGTCGTCTTCAAGCGAGTGTCGTGAGCGGGGCGTTCAGCAAGCCCGGCGGGCCCGGCCCGTCACCCATGCGGCGTATGATGATCGCCGTGACCAGCGCCCTGGCCACGGTAGGGGCGGTTGCCTTGATCGGCGTGGGCGTGCTGGCCTGGATGCTCTACGGGGCCGGCCCCTCAGCGAAAGAGGGGACCTCCACCATCGTATTGCTGCGCCCGGGGGCGGGCGTCTCGGAGATCGGGGCGACCCTGGAACGTGAAGGGGTGATCCGGTCGGCCGCCCTGTTCAGCGCCGTGACCCAGGCGACGGGGGCGACCCGGCGGCTGCGGGCCGGGGAGTATGAATTTCCGACCGGGGCCTCGATGGCCCAGATCCTCAGCCTGATCAAACTTGGCCGGACAGTCCGGCACTTCGTGACCATTCCCGAGGGGGTGACCTCCGAGCGGGTGGTGGAAATCCTGATGGCCAATTCGGTGCTGAGCGGGGCCGTGCCCGTGCCGCCCGAGGGCACGGTGCTGCCGGAGACGTATGAGATTCAGCGCGGCGAGGACCGGGCGCGGGTGCTGCAGCGGATGATGGATGCCCGCGACCGCCTGCTGGCCCAGCTGTGGGCCAAGCGCAAGGACGGCCTGCCGATCAGCACGCCGGAGGAGGCCGTGACCCTGGCGTCGATCGTCGAGAAGGAGACCGGCAAGGCCTCGGAGCGGCCCCGGGTGGCGGCGATCTTCATCAACCGGCTGCGCCAGGGGATGCGCCTGGAGAGCGATCCGACGATCATCTATGGCCTGACGGGTGGGCGGCCCCTGGGCCGGGGCATCCGCGCCTCGGAACTGGCTCAGCCGAACCCGTACAACACCTATCAGATCGACGGCCTGCCCCCGACGCCGATCGCCAATCCGGGCCGGGCGGCCCTGGCGGCCGTGTTGGATCCGCCGGACACCAATGAGCTGTTCTTCGTGGCCGACGGCACGGGCGGCCACGCCTTCGCGGCGACCCTGGAAGAGCATCAGCGCAATGTCTTGCGGTGGCGCCAGGTGGAAGCTCAGCGTGCGGCTCAGGCCGTCGCCGCTGCGGCGCCGGTCGCGCCGGCGCCCGTGCCGCCCGGACCGAACACGCCTCCGCTAGCGCCGCCCCCGGTCGCCGCGACTCCCGCTGCGCGACCTCCAGCGCCCAAGGCGCCCCCACCGAAGGCCCCGGCGGCTCCGGGCCCGCCGTCCTTGAAGGCCGCGGCGCCGCGATGAGCCTTTCCGGCATGACGGGTTTCGCCCGGCGGGAGGGGGCGCACGGGCCGTGGACCTGGGCGGTGGAGGCGCGCTCGGTGAACGGGCGAAATCTGGAGGTCCGCTTCCGGGGACCGCCCGGCTTCGACAGCCTGGAGCGTCTGGCGCGGGAAGGGGCGGGTGCGCGCTTCCAGCGGGGGCAATTGAACATTGGCCTGCAGGCCAAGCGTACGGAAGGCGGCGCCCAGGTACGGATCAATGAAGACCAGTTGGGCCGCTATCTGGCCCTGATGGAATCCCTGGTGAAGGACGGACGGGCGAGCCCGCCCAGCGCCGATGGGCTGCTGGCCTTGAAAGGCGTGATCGAGGCGGGCGATGAGGATGACGACAGTGAGCTGAAGGCGGCGGTCGAGAAGGCCATGTCCGATACACTGGCGGCGGCGCTGGATGGGCTGAAGGACTCACGGCTGGGAGAGGGCGCTGCCCTGGCGCCCGTGCTGGGCGGCCTGGTTGAAAAGATTTCCCGACTGGTCGAGGAGGCCGAAGGTCAGGCGGCGGCGCAGCCCACGGCCATCAAGGAACGCTTCGAGCGGCGCCTGAAGGAATTGGCGGGGCAGGCTGTCTCCGAGGAGCGGGTCGTGCAGGAAGCCGCGGCCCTGGCGGTGAAGGCAGACGTCCGCGAGGAGCTCGACCGGCTGCGGAGCCATGTGGCGGCGGCGCGGTCCCTGCTGGCCGAGGATGCCGCTGCCGGTCGGCGGCTGGACTTCCTGACCCAGGAGTTCATGCGTGAGGCCAACACGCTCTGTTCGAAATCGGCGACCACGGTCTTGACCACGACGGGCCTAGAGTTGAAAGCCGCCATCGAACAGTTCCGGGAGCAGGTGCAGAATGTCGAGTGACCCCACGGAGAACCGGCGCGGGCTGATGCTGGCCGTGGTCAGCCCCTCTGGCGTGGGCAAGACCTCGCTGACACGGCGCCTGGTGGCGGACCACCAGGATCTGCACCTGTCGATCTCCGCGACCACCCGCGAGCCGAGGCCCGGCGAACACGAGGGCCGCGACTATCATTTCGTGGACAAGGGCGAGTTCGACCGGATGGTCGCCGCCGATGAATTCCTCGAGTGGGCGGAGGTCTATGGCAACCGCTATGGCAGCCCGAAGAAGCCGATCATGGACGCCCTGGAAAAGGGCCAGAGCATCCTCTTCGACATCGATTTTCAGGGGGCGATGAGTATCGCCGACTATGCGCCGACCGATACGGTGAAGGTCTATATTCTACCGCCGTCCCTGGCCGAGATGAGCCGGCGCCTGCACGCCCGGTCGCAGGACACCGAGGAGGTGATCGCCAAGAGGTTGGCGCGGGCCAAGTCTGAAGTCTCGCTGTGGGCGAAGTTCGACTACGTGATCCTGAACGACGATTTCGACCGGGCCTACGCCCAGCTCGCCCATATCTTCCACGCCGAGCGCATGCGCCGATCGCGCTCCATCTGGATCAAGGACGTGGTGGCCGAGCTGCTGGCCGAGGACATCGCCGCGCTGGCGGGCTGACCTGATGGCGGTCTTGCCGAAGGGCTTCGCGGCGGCGGCGATCTTCATCGCCAAGAACAACATCAGCCAGGACGTGACGACGGTGCTGATGCGCCTGGACGAGGCGGCGGGGCACCTGGACCTGCTCTATCTGGTGCGCGGCGAGGTCAGCTACGAGGAGCTGACCCATTGCAATCTCTGCTGCGCGGAGATGGCGTCGGAATTCCCGATGATCCGCACGGCGGATCAGCGATGCGAGCCCTATTTCGACTACCGCCACCTCTTCGATGAGAAGTGGTTCGTGGCCTATACGGCGCCCCAGAGACGCTGAAGCTCAGCGCGCGCGGCGGACGGTTTCGGCGATGGCGCGGGCCTTGGAGTCCAGTGGACCTGCCGGGAAGGTGACCGTCGAATAGCAGGTCGGGCCGCCCTTCAGGACCACCCAGTAGAGCTTGTTGGCAGCGCCGCCGGCGCTGGAGGAGAGGCTGTAGACGGTGCGCTGGGCGTTATCGGAGACGACGGTTCCGCCCTGGGCGAGGATATTGGCGTTGACCTCCGTCCAGGTGGGGGCGGAGCGGATGCGGGCGTAGAAGCCGTCCTGGGGCGACTTGATGCGGGTGGGACCGGCCTCCCAGTCGTCATCGGCGGTGATCTGGCAGGCGCCACTGCTATCCGTGAACACCTTGGCCTGAGCGAAACCGGGCGCGGCCAGCAGGGCGAGGGCGGCGAGGGTGGCGTAGAGCTTCATGTCGGTCTTTCGGGTCAGGCGAGCTGGAAGGCATGGTGCAGGAACTGCGCGCCGAGTTGAAGACCGCGCGGATAGACGCTGTGGCCAACGCCGGGCGCTGTGTCGACCATGACCTCGAAACCCTCCCGGGTGAGGGCGTCGGCGGCTTCGAAGGAGGACTGGACCGGGACCATGGGGTCGGCTTCGCCGTGGGCGAGGAAGATCGGCGGACGGGTTTTGACCTCGGCGGCGAGGCTGTCGGCGGCGAGCAGGCGACCGGAATAACCCACCACGCCGGCGATCTGGCGGGCGCGGCGGGGGGCGACGAAGAGGGACATCATCGTCCCCTGCGAGAAGCCCACGAGGGCCAGCTGGCGTTCTTCGAGGCCTTGGCGGGCCAGTTCCTGGTCAATGAAGGCGTCGAGGACAGGAGCGGCCTGACGGACGCCGGCCGTGCGGTCGCCGCGGTTGGCGATATCCCACCACTGGTAGCAGCCCGGCATGCCGGGGAGGGGCTCCGGCGCATTGGGCGAGACCCAGGAGGCGTTCGGGAAGGCTTCACGCCAATAGGGGACGAGGCCAATGAGGTCTTCGCCATTTGAACCGTAGCCGTGCACGAGAATGACGAGTTGTTGCGCGGGGCCGCCGGAGAGGGGGCCAACGCGCGGGCCGTCGATGGAAGCGGTCATGCGGAACTCCGGCTGTCGAGGCAGGCTTGGGCCAGCTGAAGAAAGCCGGCCACATCGATCTCCTCCGCGCGCGCGGCCGGGTCAATGCCGGCGGCCAGGCATAAGGCTTCACCACCGAGGGACTTGAGGCTGGAGCGCAACATCTTGCGGCGTTGGCCGAAGGCTGCGGCGGTAAGGGTTTGGAGGGCGTCCACGAGGGGCTTGGGAGGCGGCGCGGCGAGGGGTTCGACGCGAACGACGGCCGACGCGACCTTGGGGGGCGGCGTGAAGGCGCGGGCGGGCAGGTCCATGACGATGCGTGAGGTGGCGACCGCCCCTGTCAGCACCGCGAGGCGGCCATAGGCGTCATCGCCGGCCGCGGCCACGATCCGCTCGGCGACCTCCTTCTGGAACATCAGGGTGAGGGAGGCCGGACGCCAGGGGCCGGTGAGCCAGCCGATCAGGAGGGGTGTGCCGACATTGTACGGCAGGTTGGCGACCACGTGCGCCGGGAGGGGCTCAAGGGCGCGTGGATTGACCTTGGTGGCGTCGCCCTCGACGACGGTGAGGCGGCCCTCGGCGGCGGCGGCGAGTTCGGCCAGAAGCGGCAGAAAGCGCGGATCCATCTCCACGGCCACGACCCGGGCGCCGGCCTCGAGGAGGGCGCGAGTGAGGCCGCCGGGGCCTGGGCCGACCTCCAGGACCACGTCGTCTTCGCCGATTTCAGCCAGGCGGGCGATCTTGCGGGTGATGTTGAGGTCGAGGAGGAAGTGCTGGCCGAAAGATTTCTTGGCCAGGAGGCCGTGGGTCTCGAGACTGTCCCGCAGGGGCGGCAGGCCGGCGAGGTTCATGCCGCGCGCCGGCGCTGAGCGATCTCGTTCGCGGCCCGGATGGCGGCGATCAGGCTCTCGGGGCGGGCCACGCCCCGGCCGGCGATATCAAAGCCCGTGCCATGGTCTGGAGAGGTGCGCACGATCGGCAGGCCGAGGGTGATGTTCACCCCGCCCCAGAAGTCGAGCATCTTCACCGGGATGAGGGCCTGATCGTGATACATGCAGACCGCCGCGTCATAGCGGGATCGGGCTTCTGCGTGGAACATGGTGTCCGGCGGCAGGGGGCCGCGCGCATCAATGCCTTCGGCCTGCAAGGCGCGGACGGCGGGCTCGATGACGCGAATTTCCTCATCGCCCAAGGCTCCGCCTTCGCCCGCGTGGGGATTGAGTCCGGCGATGGCCAGACGCGGATGGGCGACGCCGAAGTCGCGCCTCAGCGCCTCATGGGTGATGCGGGCCGTGGTGATGATGCGGGCCTCGGTGACCAGCTGGGGGACCTTGGCCAAGGG
This sequence comes from Caulobacteraceae bacterium, assembly GCA_046349475.1. Taxonomy (GTDB): domain Bacteria; phylum Pseudomonadota; class Alphaproteobacteria; order Caulobacterales; family Caulobacteraceae; genus Acaudatibacter. The sequence continues at coordinate 60,713 of JAXMCG010000002.1, forward strand.
CTCGTGGATGGTGACGAGGGTGACCTTGAGGTCGCCGGCGCCCAGCAGCATGACCGGGCCGCGCTCGCCCTCATACCGGGATGAGGCGGTCAGTTCGCCGAGGAACTCGGTATGGCCCGGAAAGGAAAAACCCGCCTCATAGAGCGGCGCCTTGGCGATCGGAGCGGTGACGATGCCCCGCGCGCGGCCGGAGAGGGCAAGGCCGACAGCGGTCTCGATCCAGGCGACGATGGCTGGGGCGGTGACGGGGGTGGGTTTACCGCTGACCACGGCGCCCTTGATCGGCATATCCAGAACAGGAAGGGCGGTCGGGAAAATCGCCATCGCTTCCTTGGCGTCCGGCACGCGGCGGATGATGGAATGCCCGGCGGCGGACGCGGCGGCGAGGGAGGCGGCGTCACCCACCACCATGAACGCTGGACCCGATTGGCGAAGCGCGTTCCAGGCCTTGACGATGATCTCTGGCCCGATCCCGGCGGGATCGCCCATGGTCAGGGCGAGGGGGGCGTTCTTCAACGCTGATCGATGGTGGCCGCGTTGCGCAGGTCTCGCAGGTAGCGGCGCGAAATCATGGTCAGCTGCTGGCCGACCAGGCGGTTTTCGATCTGCTCGCGGGTCGGGGCATTGGCGCCCGACGAGCGGCTTTCACACACCGTGACCAGGTGCAGGCCGACGGCGGTGCGGATCGGTTCAGACATCTGGCCGACGGGCACGGTCTCGGCAACGGCCTTGAAGGCCGGGGAAAGCTGACTGACATCGGCTTCGCCGAGGTCGCTGGACACCAGCCCTTGAGCCTCGGCCGCGGCCTGAAGGGTGGCGCAACCCGCAAAGGACGGACGGAAGGCTTCCAGTTTCACGCGGGCGGCCTCGACCTCGGCTTCAGGAGCATCGGCGGCAAGGGGCACGGCGACCTGGCTCATCTTGACCATCACCGAGGCGCCGCCGGCGCGAAGGTCGCGCAGCAGGATGATGTAGACGCCGTCGCGCACCACGATGGGCTGGCTGAGCTGTCCGGGGCGGAGGTTCTGCAGAGCGGCTTCGACCTCCGGCGGCATCTGGCCGGCCCCGACCCAGCCGGCGTCGCCGCCGCTGGCGGCGGTAGGGGCGGACGAGAACTGGCGGGCCACGGCCTGGAAAGGCGCGCCTTGCTGCAGCTGGGCGATCAGTTGGTTGGCCGCGGCGACGGCCTGGTCCGACCCGCCGACGCGCTGCGCGTCGATAAAGACCTCGGCGATCTGATACTGCGTGCGCGTGGAATCCGCCGCCATCTGCGCGAGCACAGCCTTGATCTGGTCTTCGCCGATCCGCACGCGCGAACCGTAGCGGCCGCGAATCCAGCGCTGCCATGAAATTTCCGCCCGCAGCTGCGCGCGGAAAGTGTCGGCGCCGACTCCCTGGGCCGCCAGGGAGCCGAGCAGGCCCTCGGCAGTGGTGTTGTTGCCCTGAGCGATCTGGGCGATTTCCTCATCGACATCCTGGTCCGTGGCGATGATCTCGAACCTCTGCTCGCGCTCGACGCGGCGCAGTTCTTGAATTTGCAGACGCTCATCGACCAGAGAGCGCAGGGCTTCATCACGGATCTGCGGCAGGTTCGAGTCGTTGACCTGGATGCCGGAGGTGACGACCAGCAGACGCATGCGCTGCACGAGGTCGTAGGTGGAGATGATGTCGTCATTGACGACCGCGACGACGGACTCCGAAAGGCCATTGTCCTGCGCTGCGGCGGGCGCGGCCGCGAAGGAGATTGCCAGCAGAGCGGCGACGCCGAGTAAGCCCCGGGAAATGGCCTTGAAAACCGAAGTCATCGAACGTCCGCTGAATCCTCTTTGGTCGCCGCCGCCAGCAAGGCGTTCGGCTAGCGCCTGTACCCTGAATTGCCCAATGTGGCGAGCGTTAGGCGCAGCACGATGGACTCCGATGGGCCCAGGGCGCGGTTGAATGTCTCATCGTGCCTGTAGAGGACTTCGACACGGGTGCAGTCGTCGCGATAGACGATGCCGAAATCCCTCTGGCGCCAGCGTCCGGCGTCGATGTCGCGCACGCCGTAGGCGGTAAAGCCCCAATTGGCGGTCAGGAAAACCTCGGCCTTGATATCGATATCCTCGACCCGAACGCCCGAAGGCGAGACGTCCTCCTTCAGGTAGCGGATGAAACCATTGACGCGGCTCGTGGCCACATCGACCCCGGCCTCAAGGCGGCGGACCGACAGGTCTGAATCGTCGAATCGGCCGCGCGCGAAGAAGTTCACGCCCGGCATGGGCGTCGCTTCGGCCGCGACGATCCAATCCGAATTGACCGTGGAGAGGCCCGTGCGGGTGGGCAGGGTCGGGTCGGCTTCGGAGCGGAAGGACCGGCCGATGAGGAACGAGCCGGACCGGCCGTCGGTGAGGGTCACGGTGGCCCTGGCCCCGATGTTCAGGCGATTGCCGCCCTCATAGAGGTCGAAGCCGGGCGACTTGTTGACCTGGAAGAGGTTGGTGGAATCGAACTCGAAGATCGCGCTGTCCTCGTTCTGGATACGCGTATCGAGGCTGGCGCGGTTGCCGAGGGCGATCTGGGCCAGTGGCTCCAGGAGGATGGTGGCGTTGCCCGCCTGCTTGACGAGCGGCCAGGAGATGTCGAACCCGGCGACCCCGAAACCGCGGGTGATATTGGCGCTGCTGGGGCTGGGCGCGGGGAGGTCGCGCACCGAGTAGATGTCGGCCCTGGCCAGCACGAAAGGTTCAACCCGTAGGCCGGAGGAGAAGGTGAGGGCGCGCCGCCAATCGAGCTCGCCCGTCACGCGGGCCGTATCGACCCCGCGGTTAGCGGGGATCACTGGGTCTTCGTCGCGGCTCAGGACCACCGCCGAGCCGCGCAGGCGCAGACGGCCGCCAGCAATGCGACTCTCCGGTTCCCAGCGGCCTTCGATGAGAGGGGCTATGGTCGGGAAGGCGGCGTCATCATCGAAGGGGCGAAGGCCCTGCACGGAGATGGCGGCCACGGAGAAGAACGAACGGTCCGTCTGGCGGGTGGCGTAGATCTGGGAGATCAGGCGCCGGTCGTCGACGGCATAGAGGCCGCGCTCCTGGAAGACACTGTCGACATTGTATTTGTCGAAGACGAGGTCCTCGGAGGCCCGTTCGGCGGTGAAGCCCCACCGCCAAGCTTCGCTGATGTCGAAGGCGCCCTTGGCGAGGACGTAGGAGCGTGAGGTGCGGTCGCCGAAGCGGTTGCCGTCGTTGTCGAGGTCGCGCTCGTAGGTGTAGCCAAAGCGTGCTTCCAGATCGCCGGAATAGAAGCGGCGGCGGAAGTCGAATTTCAGGAACGGATTGGCGTTCTGGTTGATCTGGACGCGGGTGACCAGATCCTCCGACGGGTTGATGACCCAGAGGTAGGGCTGCTCGTAGGAAACGCCGCGGATGCGCGAACCCGACACGAGCGGAGTAAGGAAGCCGGACTGGCGCTGAACGTCGGGGTCGGCGTGCCAGAAGATCGGTGTGTAGAGGACCGGCACGCCGAGGATGTTGATAACGGCGTTGCGGTAATAGACGATCTGGCGGTCGCGATCGCGCACCACCTGGTCGGCCTGGATCGACCAGGTCGGCGTCGGGTGGCCCTTGTCGGCGCAGACATAACAGGGCGTGTAGATCGCTGAGTTCAGCTCATCCACGGTAGGCGAGCGCCGGATAAGACTGCCGGCGGCGATCTTGACGTCACCCTGCAGCCGGGTGGCGAACCCTAGAGCGAAACCGGCGGTGAGGTCCTTGTCGAGCAGCACCTTGTCTGCCGACTGAAGCGTGCCGTCGTCACCGATGATGAGGACATTGCCCTCGGCCTCCACCACCCCGGAGGCCGCGTTGTAGACGACCTTCTCGGCCCGCAGGACGCGGCCGCGATAGCGCGCCTCGACCCCGCCCGTGGCGGTGATGGTGTGGGCGGTGTCGTCCTGAGAGACGGTGTCGGCCTCAAGAAAGAAGCCCCGTTCGCCTAGCCCATCATCTACGATGGTGCGCGGCGTGGCGTCGGCGGCCGTCGCCGTGGGGGCGTCTTGCGCGAAGGCCTGACCCGCGAAAGCGACGCTGAAACTAAGCGCGGTGAGGCCCGCCCCAGCCATGAGGGCGCGTCTGAGCCGGTGATAGGCCCGGGCGGTCGGCGTGGTCACGGGCGCTCCCCCCTCATCGATAATAGCCGCCCCGACCCATCAGCCATCTTCCGTATAGCAGAGCATCGCGATCGCCGAGAGCAAGGCCATGATCGGCGTGCCCCATGCGGCGGCCCACACCGGAATGAATTCGGCGCTGCCCCACGCCCCGCAGAACTGATTGAGGAAGTAAATCCCAAAACCCAACGCCACCCCGACCACGGCCAGACCCGACAGCCCGCCGAGTCGGGCGAGTCTCAAAGAGAATCCAGCCGCCAATGTGGCCATGGCGGCAAAGAGGAAGGGCATGGCCAACAATTCCTGCAGCCGCAGCCGGTATTCCACGGCCGAAAACCCGGCCTGTTCGGTCGTGCGAATGACGCGCGGCAGGCGCCAGAGGTCGATCCCCGCGGCCGAGGTGAAACGCTCCATGGCCGACTGCTGGTCGAGCGTGGAGGGGATCGAAAGGGTCTCCGAGCGTACCGAACCAGCCCCAGGCGAGGCCTCGCGGACGTTGGAGAGGCGCCACAGGCCTGGCAGAAGCCGCGCTTCGGCCGCCTCGATGCGTCGCTGGAAGTTGGTCTGGCCGCTGTCTTCCACCGAATAGATGAAGAGGGAGACGTTCTTCAGGCGGACCATGCCGTCGGCCATGTCGTGATCGGTGGCGTGGATGACGATCTGGGTGCGGTCATCGCCCTGCCGCAGCCAGATGTCGTGCGGCGCGCCACGCTCGGCGCCCTGCATGATCTGGGCGCGGATGTCCTCGAAACGGGCGTTGAGCATCGAGGCGATGGGGCTGAACAGCGTGATGGAGAGAAGGCCGCCGATGAAAGCCGCCCCGGCCGAAGGCAGGATGAAGCGCCAGGCGGAGACACCGGCGGCGCGCAGGGCGATGAGCTCAGAGCGCCGGTTCATGATGACGTAGGCCGCCAGTGTGCCGAACAGGAAGACGAAGGGCAGCAGTTCCAGGATCACCGACGGCGATTTCAGGAACATCAGTCCCACGAGCTTGACGAAAGTGACATCGGCGTGGGCGCCCACCGTGCGTGACAGCTCAACGAGGTCAATGAGCATGATCACGGCGCTCATGACCGCCAGGGTCGCGATGACGGCGGCCATGGTGCGGCCGAGAATGTAGCCTTCGAGGCGGGCGGCAAGCATCAGCCCGGCCTCGCGGCGAGGCGCTGGGCCGGCGGGAAAGGCTTGGGCGCGGGCAGGCGCAACTTGAAGAGATCGGCGAAGGCGATGGTCATGGCGAACAGGGGCACGGCGTACTGGGCGACATTGGCCCAGGCATAGGTGACGCTGGCGGCCTGAGCGCCGAAGCCGATAACGCGGCAGAGCACGGCCCCGAAGGCGGCGATGGCAATTCGCCCGCCATAGCCGAAGCGGCTGAAGGTGGCGCCGAGGATGGCGGCGAGGGCCATGGCCATGAAGGCGAGGTTGTAGAGGGGCGAGGCCAGGCGCGAATGGCCCTCGGCCAGCATCCGGTTGACGTTCTCGCGCTCCCATTGCTGGCGCAGGTCAGGGAAGAAGAGCTCGTGCAGGTAGCGGTCGGAGAGCTTGTAACGGACGGTGCTGTCGATCGCCATGAAGGGTTTCAGGTCGAGCACGTACTCATCGAAGGTCAGGAAGTTCAGCACGCCTTCGCGGTTGAACTGCTGGTTCGAGCCCTGGCGCAGGATGAGGACGGGCGAGCCGTTGCGCCGGCCGATGCGGCCTTCGCGGGCGGTGAGGGCGGTAGCCCCGGCGCCGTCGACAGTCTGGTAGATGAAGAGGTTGTGGATCGCGCCGTCGTCGTCCATCGCCTGGGCGTAGACCGTGAGGCCCGGGGCCGGATGAGCGAAGTCGCCGGGGCGCACAACGCTGGAGGCGAGGTCCGAGCGCACGGCGATCAGGGTCTCGCGCATGGTCCGGTAGGAAAGGGGCTGGATCCATAGATTGATGGCCAGGGCCAGCAGGGTGACGATGCCGGCCAGCTGCAGGGCGGGGGCCACAAGGCGCCAGCGGTTCATGCCGCCCGCCAGACAGATCACCAGTTCCTGTTCGGAATGGAGCCGGTTCAGGGCCACGAGTGCCGCCACCAGAACGGCGACGGGCAGGATCATCGAGACCAGCATGGGCATGGCCAGCAGGGTGATCTTGGCGAAGATCAGCGGGCTCTGACGCTGGTCGACCAGGATATCGAGGGCCGAAAGGCTCTGGCTGAGCACGGCGACCGCGCCCAGGGCCATCACCGCCAGAACGGTGGGACCCAGCAGCTGGCGGAAGATGTAGCGCTCAATCAGGGGCAATAGCGGAACCCAAAGACTCAACGGGGGCGCGGGCTCGCGCGGGGAGGAAGCCCTTCTATACGTCGCTCGCGCGATGAAACAACCGCACGGCCCGGCCTGGTGGATTTCCTTTGCCCCGCGCGGCGCGAAGGTCACAGATGCGCCAGACGCCTGGACGTCATACTTGGACAGGGCGGGCCTCTGGACTATCCGGGGCTACCGCCAGCATTTTGAGGCCCCCATGGATATCGAATTCGTCGCTCCTGACAGCCCGACTGACGCCCTGACCGCCATCGCGGTGGTCACTTTCGAGGATGGTACGCTGTCTTCGGCGGCGGAGGCTCTGGACGAAGCCACGGGGGGCTCGGTCTCGAAAGCGATCGGCGCTTCGCGCTATTCCGGCAAGCTCGGCCAAACCCTGGACCTGCCGGCGCCCCATGGCGTGGAAGCCGGGCGGATCATTCTGGCCGGGGCCGGCAAGAAGGAGGATTTCCAAGCGGGTGATGCTGCCGAGACAGCGCTGGCCCATGCCTACCAGGCGGCCAAGAACACCGGCGCCACCACCCTTGCGATCCGCCTCCCGGGCGCGCCGCCGGCGGTTTCGGCTCAGGCGGCCTTCGGGGTGCGCATCGCGGCCTGGCGGTTCGACCGGCACCGCACGACCCTGACCGACGATAAGAAGCCGTCCGTGACGAAAGTCAGTGTGGCGGTGGATGATCCCGGCGCCGCCGTGGACGCCTTCGCGCCCTGGTCCGCCCTGGCGGATGGGATGATCTTCGCCCGCGACCTTGTCATGGAACCGGCCAATATCCTCTACCCCGCGGAGTTCGCCCGGCGGGTTCAGGCCCTTGAGCGGCTGGGGCTCGCCGTGGAGATCCTCGGCGAGCGGGAGATGGCCGATCTCGGCATGGGATCGCTGCTGGGCGTGGGGCAAGGGAGCCGCCGCGAGAGCCAGCTGGCGGTGATCCAGTGGAAAGGCGCGGCCGATCCGAACGCACAGCCCGTGGCCTTTGTCGGCAAGGGCGTCTGCTTCGACACGGGCGGCATCAGCCTGAAGCCGCCCGAAGGCATGGAGGAGATGGTCACCGACATGGGCGGCGCCGCCGCTGTCTCCGGCCTGATGCATGTGCTCGCCAGCCGCAAAGCCAAGGTCAACGCCGTGGGCATCCTGGGGCTCGTGGAAAACATGCCCGATGGCAATGCCCAGCGCCCTGGGGACGTGGTGAAATCGATGTCCGGCCAGACCATCGAAGTGATCAACACGGACGCCGAGGGCCGCCTCGTCCTGGCCGACGCCATCTGGTACTGCCAAGACCGGTTCAAGCCGAAGTTCATGGTCGATCTGGCCACCCTGACCGGGGCGATCATCGTCGCGCTCGGCAAGGATTATGCCGGAATGTTCAGCAATAACGACGAGTTGGCGGCAAACCTTCTGGCGGCCTCCAAGGCCACGGGCGAGAACCTCTGGCGCATGCCCTTGCCGCCGCAATACGAGAAGAACATCGACAGCCCGGTGGCTGACATGAAAAACGTCGGCCCGCGTCACGGCGGCTCGATCACGGCGGCCCTGTTCATCCAGCGCTTCGTCAACAAGCTGCCCTGGGCGCACCTGGACATCGCCTCGACGGCCCACCAGCCGACTTCGCTGCGGCCCACCCATCCGGCCGGGGCGACGGGCTTTGGCGTGCGGCTGCTCAACCGTCTGGTGGCGGACAATTACGAGGGATGAGCCCCCGCGACGGCGGCGACTTCGGGCTGATTCACAGCCCATTGGTGGGATCGCTCACCTGGCGCGGCGTCGGCAAGGCCATGGGGTCCCATCCTCACATACCGCGCGTGCGGCCGCAGGACCTGCGTGCGCCTTACGCAGAGGCGTTCACTCAGGCCGTGAGTGCCGGGACTCAGTCCTGGCATACCTATGTCGTTCACAGCGCGGCCGGCTTCTTCGCCCACCTGCTGCCCTGGGAAGCAAACGCGGTGATCTTCGTGGATGCTTTGCTGCCGTCGCCGGGTCGCAGCTGGTTTGAAACGGCGCCGCCGCCCTTGGCCGCACACTTGGCGATGATCTCTGACAAGGGTTGGCTGCCGCCCTGGCACACCTGGTTCGGCGCCTCGACGATGGCCCGCCTGATCCCAGACACGGCGTTGCGGCGGGAATTCGAGTCCGAGTGCCCGCAGATCCATCTCAGCTTTCTTCAAACGCCGACTCCGCTAGGCGAGCTTCCACACCGCGTCGGGTATCTCCAGCTCTCGGACAGCTATGCAGCGGAGGCGGATGAGGCCCGCGCAAGGGGCTGGCTGCTGCGCACCGAGCCGATGCATCACCTCGCCATGCTTAGCGATCCTGCTAGACTCGCCGATATCATCGCCGAAATGGCTACGGAACTGAGGGCGCGATGAGCGCGAACCCCTGCGAGGTCTGGTTCTATCACCTGGAGCGGTCCGGGCTGGACCAGGTGTTGCCGGAACTGCTGGAGAAGACGCTGCAACGCGGCTGGAAGGCTCTGGTCCGATCGACCCAGGCCGAGCGGGTGGAGCATCTGGACGGGTGGCTCTGGGCTTACAGGGATGACAGCTTCCTGCCGCATGGCACTGACCGGGAGCCTCAGCCGGAACGCCAGCCCGTGCTGCTCACGTCGGCCCTGGAGAACCGCAATGAGGCTGACGCGCTTTTCCTGATCGATGACGCCGATCCGGGCGACATTTCGCCTTACCAGCGGTGCATCGTGCTGTTTGACGGGCGCGATGAGACGGCGCTTGCCGCCGCGCGGGTGCGGTGGAGCGCATTCAAGCGCGCGGGGCGCCTGGTGTCGTACTGGCGCCAGGGGGCCGAGCGCGGCTGGGAGAAGCAGGCATGAGGATCTGGGCGGTTTCCGGCACGATGTTGATCCTGGCGGCCTGCGCGGGGCCTCAAGCCGAGGCGCCTCCGACACCGTCACGCGGCCCGCCGCCGCCCCAGAGCAATATGAGCCGCCCACCGCCACCGCGTGTGCAGGAGGCGCCCGACTCCTGTGGCGCGCGGCCTTTGCAATACCTCGTGGGCCGGCCCAGAACCGAAATTCCAATTCCCCTGGAGCCCGGGCGGCGGCGGGTGGTCTGCTCCACCTGCCCGATGACGCAGGACTACAGCGCCTATCGCCAGACCATCATCTATGACGCCCAGACGGGGCTGGTGCGCGAGGTGAAGTGCGGCTGAGGCGAGCTTCGAATTGACGAAGGGCGGGGCGCCTGATCCAAGGCGCTTCAGCCGCCAGGGGAGCGTCACCGTCATGACAGGCAATAACCGCGTCGTGCTTGCCAGCGACCACACCGCAATCGCCCTTCGCCAGGCGATCGCCGCGCACATCGAGGCCAAGGGCTGGGTGGCCGTGGATATCGGGCCGACCTCGCCGGAGAGCACGCCCTATCCGGAACAGGGCGCGGCGGCGGCGCGAAAGGTGGCCTCCGGCGATTGCCGGTTCGGCATCATCCTCTGCGGCACCGGCCAGGGGATCATGATGGCGGCGAACAAGGTCAAGGGCGTGCGCTGCGGCGTCTGCTCAGAGACCTATTCGGCCCGGATGATCCGCCACCACAACGACGCCAACATGATCTCGATCGGGGCCCGCGTGGTGGCCGAGGGGCTGGCTCTGGACATCGTCGACGCCTTCCTGAGCTCCGACTTCGAAGGCGGACGGCATGCGCCACGCGTGGCGATGATCGGGGCCTTGGAAGGCTAAGGGACTACATAGGGACTCGCTCCTTTAGGGGCGTGTCCCTTGTGAGGCGGACGCGTTGGGCTGAGGTTCCTTCTGTCAGGGCCTGGGGACACGTACCTGAAGGAACGCGTCCCCTTGCGCACCTAGCCTACCGCGGCCTCGTAGGCTTCCGCGGCTTCCATCCACTTGGCTTCCGCCGCCTCGACTCGGGCGGCGACCTTTTCGCGCTGGGCGGTGAGGGTGGCCGCCTTGGCCGGGTCCTTCACGTAGAGGGCGGGGTCGCCGAGGGCGAGGTCGACTTCGGCCAGGGCCTTGGTCTCACGGGCCAGGGCCTGTTCGGCGGCTTCGACCTTTCGCTTCAGCGGCGCGGCCTGGGCCTCGTTGAGCTTCGGCGGCGGCGGCGGGGCAGGGGGAGCCGTGGCCGGCGCGCTCTCGGCTTTGGGCTTGGCTTCACGCGAAGCCTTGCGGGCGCGTTCCAGGACGTACTTGGCGTAGTCGGCCATGTCGCCGTCGAAGGGCTTGATCGTGCCGTCTGCGCAGAGCCAGAGGCGGTCCGCCACCAGCTCCATCAGGGAGCGGTCGTGGGTGATGAGGAGGACACAGCCCTCATAGTCGTTGAGGGCGTCCAGCAGGGCCCGCCGGCTGTCGATGTCGAGGTGGTTGGTGGGTTCGTCGAGGATGAGCAGGTGGGGCCGGTCCATGGCGACCATGTTGAGGAGGAGACGAGCCCGCTCGCCGCCGGAGAGGCTGGCGACCTTGGTGTGAACCTTCTCCACCGTCATGCCGAAACCGGCGAGCCGGGCGCGGACCTGGGGCTCGGTGGCCTGGGGCAGGGCACGGCTCATGATCTGGAGGGGCGTGTCCTCCGGATCGAGGGCCTCGATCTGGTGCTGGTGGAACCAGGCGACCTGGGTGCGGCCTGCCCGGTGCATGGCGCCTTTGTCGGTCTTGAGCGCGCCGGCGAGCAGCTTGGCGAAGGTGGACTTGCCGGCCCCGTTGACGCCCAGAAGGCCGATCCGGTCGTCCGGATCCATGCGCAGGTTGAGGTTCTTCAGGATCGGGGCGCCGCCATAGCCGACACTGGCGCCTTCCAGCCGCAGGAGCGGCGGGGCAAGAGGGCGTTCAGCGGAGGGGATCACGAAGGGGGCGACATGCTCCTCCACCGTGGCGGCGACCACGGGGAGCTTGGCGATCATCTTCAGGCGGGACTGGGCCTGGGCGGCCTTGGAGGCCTTGGCGCGGAAGCGGTCGACGAAGGACTGCATGTGGGCGCGCTGGGCCTCGATCTTGGCCCGGGTGGCGCTCTGCAGGCGCAGCTTCTCGGCGCGCTGCGCTTCGAAGCTGTCATATCCGCCGGTGTAGATTTCCAGCTTCTGGTCGGCCAGGTGGACGATGCAATCCACGGAATTATTGAGCAATTCCCGGTCGTGGCTGATGACGATGCAGGTATTGGGATACTTCTTCAGCCGGGCTTCGAGCCAGAGGGCGCCTTCCAGGTCGAGATAGTTGGTCGGTTCGTCGAGGAGGAGGACATCTGGTTCGGCGAAGAGGGCCGCGGCCATGGCGACGCGCATACGCCAACCGCCGGAGAATTCGGCCATGGGGCGGTAGAGGTCGTCGTTGGTGAAGCCCAGGCCGGCTAGGATTTCGGCGGCGCGGGCGGGGGCGCGGTCGGCGTCGATGGCGCCGAGCGCCTCATAGATGTCACCGATGCGTTCGGGCGGAGCGGTTTCCAGCTCGGCCATGAGGTTGTGGCGGCGCTCATCGGCCTCCAGGACGGTGTCGAGGATGGAGATGGGGGTGGCTTCGTGCTCCTGGGCGACGGTGCCAATGCGGGCGCCCTTCGGCATCAAGATGTCGCCGCCGCCGTGGGTGAGATCCCCCAGGATCAGGCGGAAGAGTGTGGATTTGCCGGCGCCGTTACGGCCCACCAGGCCGACTTTCCAGCCGGCGGGGATGGTGACGGAGGCATTGTCGAAGAAGCGGCGCCCCCAGGCGTCGAATACAAGGTCTTGGATACGGAGCATGAGTTGAGCTTTTCAGGCGAGAAGCGGGCGCGCGCCCGCGATGGGTCGAAAGGTCGAGGCCCTCATGCCGCCCGGCGGCTTGGAGAGCGGCGGAGGCTTGAGGCCCTATCCCCGCCGCGGACTTCTGGTTCGAACCACACTCACTTGAGACATATCCTTCCCGGCGCCGCCTTGGCGGACGCGATGCGCGCCGTTATAAGCCCGGACCCTTCTTATTCCAATCTCCCCAAGAGCCCTGTGACTCCATGACTGAACGCACCTTCTCGATCATCAAGCCGGACGCGACCAAGCGGAACCTGACCGGCAAGATCAACGCGGTCATCGAGGATGCGGGGCTGCGCATCGTCGCCCAACGCCGCATCCGCATGAGCGATGCCCAGGCGAAGAAGTTCTACGAAGTGCACGCCGAGCGGCCGTTCTACGGCGAGCTGGTGGAGTTCATGACCTCGGAGCCCGTGGTCGTGCAGGTGCTGGAAGGCGACAATGCGGTGGCGCGCTACCGCGAAGTGATGGGCGCGACCAATCCCGCCCAGGCCGCCGACGGCACCATTCGTAAGCTCTTCGCCCTCAGCGTGGGCGAGAATTCGGTGCACGGGTCGGATTCGAATGAGAACGCGGCGCTGGAAATCGCCCAGTTCTTCAAGGCCGACGACATCGTCGGCTGATCCGCGGGGGGCAGTTGGCAGAGGCGGCGAACGGGCCTAGTCCTGTTCGCCTCTCTGGAGGCCCAAACCGTGTGTGGTTCTACGTCCCATAGCTGAGCCGTCCGGGCGCGCGATCCGCGTCCTCGACTCCATTGGCATCTAGCGCACGGTCTGCCTGAGAGGCGCCGTGCGGGACACCTCACATGGCTTTTCTAAGCAACAAGACCGTCAATCTTCTCAATCTGCACTATGGCCTGCATGCCCTGGCGAGCAGCGCCGGCGGCGCGTTTTTCGCCGCCTATATGCTGAAGGCCGGGATCAAGCCGCAGTACGTGCTGCTCGCCTATGCCCTGCTGTTCGCCAGCCGCTTCATCATCCGGCCGCTGGTGCTGGTGGTGGGCAAGCGGGTGGGGCTGAAGCCCCTGGTCATCATCGGATCCATCGTAATGGCCGTGCAGTACCCGGTGGTGGCCCAGATCAAGGGCGTGGACCTCTTCCTTCTGACCTACTGCATCGTCTCTGCCCTGGCCGATGTCTTCTACTGGACGAGCTATCACGCCTATTTCGCCTCCCTGGGCGACGCCGAACACAGGGGACACCAGACGAGTCTGCGGGAAGCGGCGGTGTCGATCATCGGCGTCGTGGCGCCGATCCTGGGCGCGTGGGGGCTGGCGACGGTGGGGGCGAATGTCACCTTCCTCATCGCCGCCGCGATTCAGCTGAGCTCCGTCCTGCCCCTGATCGGCACACCGCCGGCCAAGGTTGAGCCCGTGGTGGAAGGCGCGTTCCAGGCGGCGATGCCGGGTGTTCGTTTCTTCGTGGCCGACGGGCTGATTTCGGCAGGCCTCTACATGACCTGGCCGATCGCGCTCTTCGTGTCGCTCTCCAACAGCTATGGTGCGTTCGGCGGCGCCATGGCCTTGGCGGCGTTCGTGGGGGCGGTGGCGGGGCTGATCCTGGGGCGGTTCGTGGACCAGGGACACGGGTCGCGCCTGCTTTGGCCCGTGTTCGGCCTCCTGGTGCTGTCGATCCTGGCCAGAGCCCAGGCGCCCAATGCGGCCACGGCGGTGCTGGCCAATGCCTTCGGGGCCGTCGTGGGCCTGCTCTACGTGCCGCTCTTCATGACGGCCGTCTACAACCTCTCCCAACGCTCGCCATGTCCGCTGCGGTTCCAGCTGGCCGCGGAGGGTGGATGGGATACGGGCGCGGTGATCGGCCTGCTGCTCTGCGCGGGTCTCGTCGCCTTGGGCCTGGGGCTGCAGACGGTGATCCTGCTCTCCCTGGTCGGGGCGTCCCTGAACTTCGTCTTCGTGCGGCGCTACTACCGAGACGAGGAGGCGGCGCTGGAATCGCAGGCTCAGGAGGTCTGAGACATGGCCTACCTCGCCAACCGCGCGATCAACCGGCTGAACATCCATTCGGGGATCATGACGGCGGCCTCCGCCAGCGGCGGGGCGTTCGTGGCGGCCTATCTGCTGAAGGCCGGGGTGTCGGTTCCCATGGTGCTTTGCGCCTACGCCCTCATCCGGGCTGGCCGGTTCGCCGTGCGCCCGGCGGTGCTGATGCTGGGCAAACGGCTGGGCCTCCGGGCCCTGATCATGACCGGGGCCGTGGTCATCGCCGCGGAGTATCCGGTGCTGGCTCAGACGAAGGGACTGGACCTCTGGCTGCTGGCCCTTTGCCTGATCACGGCGGTGGGGGAGAGCCTTTATTCAACGGCTTATCACGCCTATTTCGCGGCTCTGGGCGACGCCGAGCACCGGGGGCACCAAACCAGCGCCCGGGAGGCGGTGAACGGCCTTTCCCGTACCTTGGCGCCGATTGCCTGCGGCTGGGGACTGGTCGCGCTGGGCCCCCAGATCACGTTCGGGATGATCGCCGTGGTGCAGCTGATGTCGGTGATTCCGCTGTTGGGGGCGCCCCAGGGCGCGGTCGAGCCTCTCGCGCCCGGCGCCTGGCGGGCGGCGATGCGGGCAGCCCCAATCTACCTCGCCGATGGCTGGATGAGCGGCATGGGTTCCGTGCTGTGGCTTGCGGCGCTGTTCGTGACCCTCAGCCAGTCCTACGCGGCCTACGGCGGCGCGATGGCAGCGGCGGCCCTGGTGGGTATCCTGTTCGGCCTGTTTCTCGGCAAGAACATCGACCGGGGCCATGGGACGCGGATCGTCTGGATTACGTTCGGTCTGGTGATGGTGTCCTACACGTCGCGGGTCATAGGGGTGACGCCAACTCTGGCCGTGCTGGCCAACACGATAGGGGCGGTGGTGGGCTTCTTCTATGTGCCGACGCTACTGACGGCGGCCTACAACCTCTCCAAGGCGGCGCCTTGCCAGTTCAGGTTCCAGTTCGTGGGTGAGAGCGCCTGGGACGTCGGCTGCGCGGCGGGGTGTCTGGTCGCGGCGGGGGCGATCTGGGCCGGCGCGCCGATCCACGGCGCGATCCTGCTGTGCTTCGTGGGGGTGGCGGGCTCGTTCCTGGTGCTCAGGCGGTACTATGCCGGGCTCGCGGTGACGACGTAGTGTTCCGGCCCAACAAGGAGAAGCGCCCATGTCTGTCCGTCTGATCATCACCCTGAACGCCGCCCCGGGCAAAGGCGCTGAGTTCGCCGAAGCCTTCGCCGAGCGCTGCCGCGATGTGATGACCGAGCCGGGGTGTGAGCAGTTCGAGGTGTTCCGCAGCGCGCTCAACCCGGACAAGCTCGTGCTGCTGGAGCAATGGGCCAGCGATGAGGCCCTGGCCGTGCATGCCGAGGTCAACAAGACGCGCGCGCCGATGCCGCCCGGCCTGCGCGGCGAAGGCTTCTCCCGCGAGGACTATGTCTACGCCAAGAAGGCCTAGACGGCGCTGAGCTGTCCGGCGATCCAGGCTTCCTCGCCGGTATTGAGCAGGGCGGCGAGGACAGGTTCGGCGTTGATCGGTGAAACGACCAGCATCAGGCCCATGCCGCAGTTGAAGGTGCGGCGCAGCTCGTGGTCGTCCATGCCGCCCTGACGCTGCAGCCATTCGAACACTGGCGGCAGCGACCAGGAGGCCCAGTCGAAGTCGGCTTTCAGGTTCTCGGCGATGACGCGGGGCGGGTTTTCGATGAGGCCGCCGCCAGTAATGTGGGCCGCGGCCTTGATCAGGCCGGCCTTGGCCAAGGGCAAGACACTCTCGATGTAGATGCGGGTGGGGGCGAGCAGCGCCTCGGCCAGGGTCTTGCCGGCGGCGAAGGGGCAGGGGGCGTCCCATGCAAGGCCGGTGCGCTCGACGATGCGGCGAATGAGGGAATAGCCGTTGGAATGGGGGCCGGAGGAGCCGAGGCCGATGAGCAGGTCGCCCGGCCGCTGCTGATCAAGGCGGGGCAGGACCGCGCCGCGTTCCACCGCGCCGACGCAGAACCCGGCAAGGTCGTAGTCGCCTTCGCGGTACATGCCCGGCATTTCGGCGGTCTCGCCGCCTACGAGCGCCGCGCCCGCCTGGCGGCAGCCTTCGGCGATGCCGGCGACGACGCGGGTAGCCTCGGCGACATTGAGCTTTCCGGTGGCGAAATAGTCGAGGAATAGCAGGGGCTCGGCGCCCTGGGCGAGGAGGTCATTGACGCACATGGCGACGAGATCGATGCCGATGGTGTCGTGCAGGCCGGTGTCGATGGCGATCTTGAGCTTGGTGCCGACGCCGTCCGTCGTGGAAACGAGCAGGGGATCGGCGAATCCGGCGGCCTTAAGATCGAAGAGGGCGCCAAAACCGCCCAGCGCCGCATCGGCCCCGGCTCGCCGGGTGGCCTTGGCGAGCGGCTTGATCGCGTCCACCAGGGCGTTGCCGGCGTCGATATCGACACCCGCCTGGGCGTAGGTCAGGCCGTTGGGGCGATCACTCATCTCGGGTTGGTCCGCCTTGTATGCGCTACGAAAAATTGAGGCCGCGCCGCCTTGGCCCTTGCAGACTCGGGGCGGCGCGGGGCTATAGCTAGCCGATGACGCCGATCACCTCCACCGCCGACCTCGCGGCGTTTTGCAAGTTGCTGAAAGACGAAGCGTTTATCGCCGTGGACACCGAGTTCATGCGCGAGACCACCTACTGGCCGAAGCTGTGCCTGATCCAGGTAGCCGCGCCGACGGCGGAGGCGGTGATCGATCCGCTGGCCGAGGGCATCGACCTTGAACCTCTTCTGGTCCTGCTGCGGGATCCGAAGATCGAGAAAGTGTTTCACGCCGCCCGGCAGGATGTGGAAATCTTCAACAATCTGAAGGCGATACCGAAGCCTCTTTTCGATACGCAAGTGGCTTCGATGGCGGCGGGGTTTGGCGAGCAGATCGCCTATGACGCTCTGGTGCGCACGATGCTGAAGATCGAGATCGACAAGTCGAGCCGCTTCACGGACTGGTCGCGCCGTCCGCTTTCCGACGCCCAGCTGAGCTACGCGCTGGCGGATGTGACGCACCTCGCGCGGCTTTTCCCGATGCTGAAATCGCGGCTGGAGAAAGAAGGACGCCTGGCCTGGGTGACGGAGGAGATGGCGGCCCTGTCGGATCCGGCTCTCTATGACGTCGATCCGGAAAACGCCTGGAAGCGGCTGAAGCCGCGCCGGCATACCTCGAAGTACCTGGCCGTGTTCCGCGCCGTGGCGGCCTGGCGCGAGCGGACGGCGCAGACCCGGGACCAACCGCGCGGACGCATCCTGAAAGACGAAGCGATCGACGAATTGGCGACGCAGACGCCAACCGACGCCGACGGCATGAACCGCTTGCGATCCGTGCCGAAGGGCTTTGCGACCTCGAAATTCGGGCCCGAGCTGATGGATGCGATCCGCGAGGCCTTAAAGGATCCGGATAGCTACGCCCCCGTGATCGAGCGCAACAATACGCCGAGTTCTCCTGCGGCGGGGGCGGTAGTCGAACTGTTGAAGGTGCTGCTGAAGGCCCGGGCGGAAGACGCCGGTGTGGCCTCCAAGCTGATCGCCACGGTCTCCGACCTGGAAAAGATCGCCAATGACAACAAGGCCGATACACCGGCCCTGCACGGCTGGCGGCGCGAGGCTTTTGGGGAAGACGCCCTGCGGCTCAAGCGCGGCGAACTGGCCCTGGTGCTGGACGGTACGCGTGTGCGAGTGGTGCCCGTGAAACGGGCCCCCCAAAGCTAGGCCCGGGAGCCCGCAAAGGCTCGGGTGCGCATTTTCAGGTCCTTCCCTAGAACGCCTGCCAAGGTCTGGGCGCGTTTGGCAGTCTGTTCGCCGAGCAGCATGTCGGCCCAGTCCGGCTCCGCCTCGAGGGTCAGGGTGTCGCCGCGCACGGAAATGCGCGAGCGGGCGAGAAGGTCCGGACTGCGGCCGGAAAGGTCGCAGGCAAGGCGGATGGCGGAGCCAAGGGCGCGTGCGCGCGTCTGGCGGTCCTTACTCAACAGGCGCGCGGCAAGATCGGGCTCACGCATCGTTGCCGAGCCCGTGTGGCGGGCGAAGAGGGCGGCGGCAAGGAAATAGCGCTCTTCGTGCGTCATGCCCGAGATTGGAGCGCGCAGAACCTGGTCGAAGACGAGATCGGCGCGGTGGTCGGGGTGCAAGCGCGCACCGAGGTCGGCCAGGCGGCTTGCGGCCGCCAGCAGGATTGCGTCCCGCTTGCCGAACTGGGCGGGGAGGGCGGCGAACACCGGGGCCAGCCAGGCTTCGACTGCTGCGCCGATGTCCTGCACCACCCCCTGCCGGGCTCCGAGCGCCACACAGCCTTCGACCAGAGGATCGCGGGCCCTTTCGGCGGCGCTCATCGCCTCATAGATCAGGCCTTCACGCAAACCGAAGGCGGAAAGCACCACCTTTTCCAGCCGCAGTTCGTCGATCAGCACCTCCAGTACGGCCGCGGCGTGGGGCAGGGTCTCGACCCGCTTCTTGGAGAGTCCTTCCATGCGCTCAAGCGAACCGCGAGACTGCCGGGCGACGAACTGAGCGGCGTCGAGAGCCTCGCGCCGGGTCATCTCGTACTGATGGACGATGTGAAGCGGATAGTGGGCGATCTCCATCTGCAGGAGCGCCAGGTTACGCCAGGCGCCACCCACCGCGGTCAGAGTATCTGCGCGGAAATCCTTGGCGACGGGAGAGATGATCGAGCGGATCGTCTTGCGCAGCTTGTCCGGCGAGGTCTCGTCCAACTCTCCAAGCGCGAAGGGGCCCAAGGGCAAGGTGACGCCCTTGCCAGGGCCTTTGTCGCCGAGCTTGGTCAGTTCGAGGCTGGCGCCGCCCAGGTCCCCGACGACGCCGCTGGACGCCGGGGCGCCGGCCAGGACGCCCAGTGCGGCATATTTCGCTTCTTCGGCCCCGGAGAGGACGCGCAGCCGGATACCCGTCTCCTGCTCGACCCGGGCCACGAAGGCCGGGCCATCGTCGGCCTCGCGCACGGCGGCTGTGGCGGCCGAGAAGATGCGCGCTTCGGGGATATGTTCGAGGAGGGCGCTGAACCGGCGCAGGGCCGCCATGGCCAATTGCACGCCATCGGGAGCCAGGCGCCCGGTGACGGAGAGGTCGCGGCCGAGCCCGGCCAGGACCTTCTCGTTGAAGACTGTCCAAAGCGCACGGCCTTCCACCCGGTAGAGCACGAGGCGCACCGAGTTGGAGCCGACGTCGATGACGGCGGCGTCGGATTCGGCCTGTCTAGCGGCCGGCGTCGACATGATCGAAGGCGCGAGGCAGGTCCTTCACCTTGTGTCCGCGGCCGGACAGGCTGGGGTTGGTCATGAAATAGTCGTGGGCCGAGAAGGCGCCTTTCTTGGCCCAATCGGGGTCGCGCGTATAGCGGCCATTCGGGTCCAGGCGCCAGGATTGCGCCTCGTCATTGAGATTGGCGACCATGATCTGGTTCAAAACCTGCTGGTGCACGGTGGGATTTTCCACCGGGATCAGCACCTCGACGCGGCGGTCGAGGTTGCGGGGCATCCAGTCGGCTGACGAGATGAAGACCCGGGCCTTCGCGCTCGGCATCGGCTCGCCATTGGCAAAGGCGACGATGCGGCTGTGTTCCAGGAAACGGCCGATGATGCTCTTGACTCGGATGTTCTCCGACAGGCCCTTGATGCCGGGCCGCAGGCAGCAGATGCCGCGCACCACGAGGTCGATCTGCACGCCGGCCTGGCTCGCCTCATAGAGGGCGTCGATGATCACCGGGTCGACCAGGGAGTTGAGCTTCGCCCAGATGGCGGCTGGCTTGCCGGCCACGGCATTGTCCGCCTCCTGGGAGATCATCTTCAGAAGGTCGCGCTTCATGCTGACCGGCGAAAAGGACAGCTTCTCCATGGAGTCTGGCTGGGCGTAGCCAGTGATGAAGTTAAAGATCTTCGACGAGTCCCGTGCGAAGGCCGGGTCGGAGGTGAAGAGCGAGAGGTCGGTGTAAATCTTGGCGGTGACGGGGTGATAGTTGCCCGTGCCGTAGTGGCAGTAGGTGCGAAGGGCGTCCCCCTCTTTGCGGACCACCACCGAGAGCTTGGCGTGGGTCTTGTACTCCACGAAGCCGAACACGACGTAGACACCGGCGCGCTCCAGGTCCCTGGCCCATTTGAGGTTCGCTTCCTCGTCGAAGCGCGCCTTGATCTCGACGAGCGCCGTGACGTTCTTCCCGTTCTCCGCCGCGTCGATGAGGGCGGCGATGATCGGGCTGTCCTTGGAAGTGCGATAGAGCGTCTGCTTGATGGCCACGACATGGGGGTCGCGGGCCGCCTGGCGAATGAACTGCACCACGACATCGAAGCTCTCGAAGGGGTGGTGGACGAGGATGTCCTTCTCGCGGATCGCCGCGAAGGCGTCGCCGCCGTGGTCGCGGATGCGCTCCGGGAAACGGGGCTGGAAGGACGGCCATTTCAGCTCGGCCCGGTCGGGCGGGATCAGCTGGTCGAGCTGGGCGAGACCCAGCTTGCCGTCGACGGCGACGACATCCTGGGCCGTGGCTTCCAGGCCCTCGACGATGAAGTCGCGCAGGTCGTCCGGCATGGAGGTCTGAACCTTCACCCGCACCACGGAGCCAAGGCGGCGCTGCTTCAGACGGCGCTCGAATTCGAGGACCAGGTCCTCGGCCTCTTCCTCGATTTCCACGTCCGAGTCGCGCAGCAGGCGGAAGAGGCCTTTGCCCTGCACTTCGTAGCCCGGGAAAATCTCGTCGAGGAAGGCCAGAAGGAAGCTCTCCAGTGCCATGAATCTGCGTTTCGGCCGGCCGGTGCGTCCAGGCTTCTGCGGCAGCTCCCAGAACCGCTCCACCTGAGTGGGCACCGGGGCGAGGGCGTAGAGTTCCTTGTTGTCTGAGATTCGCCGCAGCTTCAGGGCCAGGGCGAAGCCGCCGTTCGGAATGAACGGGAAGGGGTGGGCTGGATCGACCGCCAAGGGCGTCAGGATCGGCAGGATGCGGTTCTTGAAAATCTCCAGAGCGGCGGCGCGGTCATCACCTTCGACCTCAGCGGCGTCGAGGAGCATGAGACCCTCGCTTCCTAGCTCCTGGCGCAGGGCGAGCCAGATGCGCTGCTGGGCGGCCATCAGCTCAGCGGCGTCGGCGTTGATCTCCACCAGTTGTTCGGCAGGGGTGAGGCCATCCAGGCTGAGCACGCGCACATTCTCACGCACCTGTTCGCGCAGGCCCGCCACGCGGACCATGTAGAACTCATCGAGATTGTTGGCGGAGATCGACAGGAAGCGCAGGCGCTCCAGGAGGGGCTGGCGGGGGTTCTCGGCTTCCGAAAGCACCCGCCAGTTGAACGCCAGCCACGAGACCTCACGGTTGAAGAACCGGGAGGGCGCCGCCATCAGGTCGAGGTTGAGAGAAGGGCGCGGCGGTGTCGCCGGTTCGGAATTGGCGGCCTGTATGGGCGCGGTGTCGGTCATGAAGGTCTGTGCGCTGGGGCGGCGATCGCCGGTGGATTGGGCCGGTTTTCGCGCGCCGGGCCTTGTCGGGCAAGCTATGGCTCGAAAAGATTGAGGCTTTCCGCCTGCTTTTCAAAAAACTGACGCACAAGCGTCCGGTTGATGTCACGTCCGGCGGCGCTCGCGGCTTCGTCGATCCGGGAGACAAGCGCCCGGGCGGCCGGCACGGAGCGGTCCATGCGCGCCAGCAGAAATGGAATAACGTCCGCCGCCGGCCGGATCAGGCGGTCCTTGAATAACTTTCTGAGCACGCCAGCCAGCAGGACATCGTCCGGTTCACCGAGTTCGGCCACGGTCAGGGCGTTGAGGCGAGAGCGCAGGTCCGGGATCACAGCCGGCCAGGCGGCTGGGCGGGTGCGAGCGGTGAGCAGCAGGGTGGTCCCCTGGGCGCCAGCGACATTGAGCAGATGAAACAAAAGGTCCTGAGGGGCGAGGTCGGCGTTCTCGACGAAGAGGCGCTCGCCGGTCAGGTCGCGGCCCGGGCAACTGGCAATTGCGTCCAGAGCGCCGGTGGCGGCGGCCCAGTCTTGCAGGAGATGGCTCTTGCCTGCTCCGGGCGGGCCGATCAGGGCCAATCTTCCGCCCGGCCAGTCCGGCCAGGCGTCAAGCATGGTCACGGCCTCGCGATTGGCCTGGGACACCACGAAATCCGACCGGGCGTGGGAAGGGGCGAGATCAAGAGGGAGGCGAAGCTGCGTGGGCACGCCCCCTTCTAGCAACTCTGGACGCGCAGCGGCGACGTCCGCGTGACTCATCCTGGGCGCCAAGACAGAGGGCCTGTGGAAAAGCTATGGAGAGGAATGTCCGCCGCTGAAGACCGCATCGCCTTTGACCTGTTGTTGCAGATGCCCGGGGGCTTCGAACCCAGCGACATCTGGGTGCTGGGCTGCGGGACGGGGGCCCATGCTGCCCTTCTTGCCCGCCGGCGCCCGGACGCGATGGTGCACGGCCTCGAAGCTCATGAGGCGCTGCTCAATCAGGCCCGGGCGCGCCCTGAGCGGGTGGATTGGGTGTCGGGCGAGGCCGAGGACTTTTCCCCCGCGACTCCTCCGGACCTGATCTTCTCGGCGGCGGCGTGGAGCGCGCGCGCAAATCACAAAGCGCTGATGCCCCGGTTGTTCCGGGCGCTCAAGCCTGGCGGCGTGCTGGCTTGCGCGGTGCGCAGCACGCCCGGCGGGCCGGACATGGCGGACTATCATCACTGGCTCAGTCCGGGGGCGGCCGAAATGCTGGTCTGGAAGACCGCCTACTTCGAGGCGCCGGAGGTATCGCCGGACCTGGAACTTCAGATCGGCCCACCCGCCTACATATTCGTCATCGCGCGGCGGTGAAGGCGGCGGCGGACTCAGCCCGCAGTTCCGTCAGGGCCAGACGCCGGCGAAGGAGGGGGACAGGGACCTTCAGCTTGTCCAAGACGTCCATGGTGGCCGTGTATCCGGCTTCCACGGCGGGCTCGTAGGCCTTCCAGTCGCGAATTTCGACCTTATCCACCTGCGGCAGGACGAGGATGTCGGAAGCGTCCCGGGCGGCGGTAAGGTCCCGGCCCGTGGTCACAGTGGCCGCCCGCATGAGCAGGGACACGATCGGCGGGCCCTTCCGCCAATCTCCGGAGAACAACCACTTGAACAGCGGCGGGGGCTTTGACATCGCCGCCGCATCCAGACTGCGGCCCGAGGTGACATCGACGCCGACAATCGGGCCGAGCTGGAGTGAGCGCATCACGTCCGCCGGGAAGTTCTTGATCACCGCCCCGTCGACCAGGACGTTGTTGTCGATGGTTACGGGGGGCATGACACCCGGCAGGGCGATCGAAGCGCGCAAGGCCTCCCAGACGACGCCCTGCTTGTGAAGCTGATAGGCGCCGGTCGTAAGGTTGGACGACAGGCAGAAGAACGGCAGCCAGAGGTCGGCGATCTGGCGCTTTCCGAAGTGCTCTTCCAGCCGCTGATTGACTTTCAATCCGCGCGTCATGGCCAGGAGGGGGAAGGCGATGTCGTCGAGGGGGCTCGAATCGACGAAGGCGGCGCGGATTCGCCGATCCATCTCCTCATCGTCCCAGCCCATGGCGACTCCCGCGGCGATGATGCCACCCATCGAAACGCCGGCCACGAAGTCGATGGGCACATTGTGCGCGCGCAGGGCCCGTATGGCGCCGATGTGGGCATAGGCGCGGGCGCCGCCACCGGAGAGAACCAGACCGACGGACTGGCCGGTGAGAACACGGGCCATGCGCTGGATGTCGGCGGCGTTCTTGTCCCGCATCTGGAAAAGCCGGGCCGGCTGGGTGGCGTTGACCCAGTCGTCGGAGCCGCTGGGGGCCGAACAATCGCTCTTCTGCAGCAGGATGAGGTCAACCAGTTGCTGGCCTTGCAAACCCTCGGACACGTAAGTCTCCGCAAGAGCGGCGGGCGGCTTGCGGGAGCCTCGGGCGATGCGGAAGAGCCGGTCAACCTGACGGCCGACGAGGTGCTTCCAGGCCAGGTCGGTAGCCTCGGCGGCATAGAGCACAAAGTCGTGGTCATGCTCGACATTGGAGAACCATTCGGTGGGCGCCTGCATCACTTCCGGCCCCGCCACCACGACGGAATAGCCGAGCGCCTCCACGGCCGCTCCTAGCCGCTCGACGATGGGCCGCACGGCGACCTGGCCAATGCCAATGAACCCGAAGACGGAGGGCTCGCCGACGGAGCCCTTCGCCGCTGTCTGGCGCGAGCGCAGGATCATCAGGCGGGCGAGTTCGGTCATCATCCGCGCATCCCGGTCTCCGGCGGCGAAGAAGGCGTCGCGGGGCAGGGCGAAGATTTCGGAATCGCGCAAGGCCACAACGTCGGCCGAGTGCGGCGCGCCGACGATGAGGCTCATTTCCCCGACCGCTTCGCCCGGCCGGATCAGACCCAGGAACTGCGGCTCCTGGCCTTCCTCATGGCGGATCGCTGCGAGTCGGCCGGTGCGCAGGAGATAGAGGTGGTCAGCGGTTTCGCCGGCTTTGAAGAGGGGCGTGCCGCCGGGGAGGGAGAGCCAGACAGCATCCCCGTCGCGCAGTTCGCGCTCGAAGAGGCGTGTGATCGCCGTCTCCGGCAGATGGTCGGTCATCCCAGACACAGAGACGACCCTAGCGGGCGGAACGAGTCGTGGCGACTGGCCCCGGAAATCGCTAGCTTCCGCCCATGCCCAAGCTGACCAGTGCGATCGACACGGCGAGCGAGACCTTCCGCGCCAATGATGCGCTGAACCGTGGTCTGGCGGAGACCCTGCGCGCCAAGGTCGCCGAGGCGGCCCAGGGCGGCCCGGAGGACAGCCGCAAGCGGCACGTCTCGCGCGGCAAGCTTTTGCCCCGGCAGAGGGTGGAACAACTGCTGGATATCGGCTCGCCCTTCCTGGAGGTTGGCCAACTGGCAGCGCACGGTCTCTATGACGGCGAGGCGCCCGGGGCGGGGTTGATCGCGGGCATCGGCCGCGTGGCGGGCCGGGAGGTGATGATCCTTGCCAATGACGCGACGGTGAAGGGCGGCGCCTACTTCCCTCTGACCGTGAAGAAGCACCTGCGGGCCCAGGAAATCGCGCTCGAGAACCGGCTGCCGTGCATCTACCTGGTGGATTCAGGCGGGGCGAACCTGCCGCATCAGGCCGAGGTGTTCCCGGACCGGGAGCATTTCGGGCGGATTTTCTACAATCAGGCCCGCATGAGCGCCGAGGGTATCAGCCAGATCGCCTGTGTGATGGGCTCCTGTACGGCAGGCGGGGCCTATGTGCCGGCGATGAGCGACGAGACGGTGATCGTGCGCGGACAGGGGACGATCTTCCTCGGCGGCCCGCCCCTGGTGAAGGCCGCGACCGGGGAGGTGATCTCGGCGGAGGATCTGGGTGGGGCGGATACCCATGGCCGCAAATCCGGCGTCGTCGATCATGTGGCGGAGAACGACCAACACGCCCTGGCCATCGTGCGCTCCATCGTCGGCAACCTGAATACCAAGAAGCCTGACGGGCCGGTGATGGCCGAGCCGGAGCCGCCGGCTTTCGATCCGGAAGAGCTCTACGGGATCATCCCGCCGGATGTGCGCGCGCCCTACGAGGTGCGCGAGGTAATTGCGCGGATCGTCGACGGTTCGAGGTTCGATGAGTTCAAGGCCCTCTACGGCACGACCCTGGTCTGCGGCTTCGCGCGCATCTGGGGCTATCCGGTGGCGATCCTGGCCAACAACGGGGTGCTGTTCTCGGAGAGCGCCCTGAAGGCCGCGCACTTCATCGAACTCGCCTGCCAGAGGCAGATTCCCCTCGTCTTCCTGCAGAACATCTCCGGCTTCATGGTGGGAGGCAGCTATGAGGCCGGCGGCATCGCCAAGGACGGGGCCAAGATGGTGACGGCCGTGGCCAGCGCCAATGTGCCGAAGTTCACCGTGCTGATCGGCGGTTCGTTCGGGGCCGGGAACTACGGCATGGCCGGCCGTGCCTACTCGCCCCGTTTCCTCTGGACCTGGCCCAATAGCCGCATCTCGGTGATGGGCGGCGAACAGGCCGCGTCGGTGCTGGCCACCATCCGCCGTGACGGCATGGAAGCCCGGGGCGAGACCTGGCCGGCAGCCGAGGAAGAAGCCTTCAAGGCCCCGATCCGCGAGCGCTACGAGGATGAGGGCGACCCCTATTTCGCCACGGCGCGCCTTTGGGATGACGGGGTGATCGACCCGGTCCAGACGCGCGACGTACTCGGACTTTCCTTGAGCGCCGCCCTGAACGCGCCGATACCTCCGGCGAAGTTCGGCGTATTCAGAATGTAGTTTTCCTAGGAGCCCGCCATGACCAATCCCATCGCCGACCCCCTGGTCGAGGTTCCGGACACCGACACCCAGTCGGGGCTTGCCCTCCTGGACGCCACGGCCGAGGGCGTCGCCTATGTGACCCTGAACCGGGCCGTCAAGAAAAACGCCTTCAACGCTGAGCTCATCCTGGCCTTGAAGGAGGTGTTCGAGACCCTGCAGGCGGCGGAGGGCATCCGGGTGGTGTTCCTGCGCGGGGCGGGGGGCATGTTCAGCGCTGGGGCCGATCTCGAATGGATGCGCGATGCCGCCGAGTTCTCCGAGCGTGAGAACCGCGACGACGCCATGGAAATGGCCCGCATGCTGAAGGCGCTCTACGACCTGCCGGCCCTGACCGTGGCCCTCGTTGAGGGCGGGGCCTATGGCGGCGGCTCCGGTCTGGTGGCTGCCTGCGATCTCGCCATCGCGGTGAAGGACGCCAAGTTTGCCTTTTCCGAGGTGAAGCTCGGCCTCGTGGCGGCGACGATCAGCCCCTACGTGGTCGGCGCGATCGGGCCCCGGCGCGCTCGCGGCCTCTTTGCCACGGCCCGGGTGTTCGACTCGGGCCACGCCCAGGCCATCGGCCTGGTGGATCTGGTGGTGGAGGACGCCGCGGCGCTCTCCGCGGCCGCCGAGCAGATCGTGAATGACATTCTGCTGTGTGCGCCGGGCGCTGTGGCCGCTTCGAAGGACCTCGTCTCCCATGTCGCCGACCGGGATATCGACCACGACCTCATGGAAGAGACCGCGCGCCGGATCGCCCACGCCCGGGTCAGCGAGGAAGGACAGGAAGGCGTGAAAGCGTTCCTGGCGCGCTCAAAGCCCAGCTGGGCAGGCGGCGGCGACTAGGCGCGGACGGCGGGCCGCGCTAACTACGCGTCATGAGTTCCATCGACCAACGCCTGGCCGAACTCGGCCTGACCTTGCCGGAGCCACGCGCGCCGGTGGCCAACTACGTGCCCTTCGTACGGGCGGGCAGCCTCGTTCATATCTCCGGCCAAGTGTCGGTGGATGCGGCCGGCGGCGTCCGCGGCATTGTCGGCGAAGATGTCGACCAGGCCGCCGCCGTGCAGGCCGCGCGGATGTGCGGCGTCAATCTGATCGCTCAGTTCAAGGCGGCTTGCGAAGGAGACCTTTCACGGGTGAAGCGGATCGTGAAGCTGAACGGCTTCGTGCAGGCCGGGCCTGGGTTTTTCGAGATCCCTCAGGTGGTCAATGGCGCTTCGGACCTGATGGTCGAGGTGTTCGGCGATATCGGCCGCCATGCCCGTTCGGCGGTGGGAGTTTATCGTCTGCCGCTGAACTTCGCGGTGGAAGTCGATGCAGTAATCGAGGCCCCATGAGACACGAATTCGGCGACGCCTGGGACCTGCTTTTCAAGCCGGCGGTCGCGCACCGGGGCCTCTGGGCGCCAGACGGCGCGCCGGAGAACAGCCTGGGCGCCTTTCAGCATGCCTGTGAGCGTGATTACGGCATTGAACTCGACGTTCAGCTGTCTTCTGACGGCGAGGCGATGGTCTTCCACGACCACGATCTGAAACGGATGACCGGCGTCGAGGGCCGTCTTTCGGACCATTCGGCCGCTGATCTCGGCAAGATGCGCCTCAAGGGCACGGACGAAACCATTCCCACCTTGGCCGACACCCTGACCCTCGTCGGCCATCGCGCCATGGTGCACATTGAGCTGAAGACGCCGGCCGGTGAGGTGGGGCCGCTCGAGCGTCGGGTCACCGAGATCCTCGTGGACCATAACGGCCCGACCTGCGTGATCGGATTCAATGCCTACAGTCACGCCTGGTTCGCCGACCACCAGCCCCACATCCTGCGCGGTCTCGACAGCTATTCGTACCGCGGGGATAAGACCCTCGCACCTGAACTGCGCAAATCCTACGCCAACCTTGAGCACGTCTCGATCGCCAGGCCGCACTTCCTGGCGCTTGGTGTCGACATGCTGCCCAGTGACATCGCCGCGAGATACCGGGCCAAAGGCATGCCGATCGTCGCCTGGACGGTGCGCTCGGCCGAGCAATGGGACGGCCTAAAGGAGCACTGCGACAACCTGATCTTCGAGGGTTTTGCCGCATGACGGCGTTGCAGCCGTCTGTTCGCATTCATCGCAGGATCGCCGAGATCGGCAGAGAGGCGTGGGACGCCTGTGCGTCCGCGCCGGACTTCCACGACAACCCGTTCATATCCTACGACTTTCTGGATATTTGCGAACAGTCAGGCTGCGCCGTGGAGCGACAGGGCTGGGGCCCACACCACCTTTCCATCGAGGACGACGCCGGCAGGATCGGGGCCGTGCTGCCGTTCTATGCGAAGTCGCACAGCCAGGGGGAATATGTCTTCGATCACTCCTGGGCAGACGCCTATGAGCGGGCGGGAGGCCAGTACTATCCCAAGCTGATCGCCGCGGCGCCGTTCTCTCCTGTGCCGGGGCCGCGACTGCTGGTCCGTCCGGACATTGATCGGAACGAGGGCCGTCGGATGCTGATCGGCGCGGCCATGACCTTCGCCAAGGATGCCGGGATTTCCACCATCGGGTTCAACTTCCCCATGGCTGACGAGTGGAAGTTCATGGGCGAGGAAGGCCTGCTTCAGCGCCAGAACCAGCAGTACCACTGGCTCAACCAGGGCTATGCGACGTTCGATGACTTCCTGGGCGCCCTGTCGTCCGGGCGGCGCAAGACAATCCGGCGCGAGCGGCGCGACGCCCAGGCGGAGCTGGAAATCCACTGCCTGACCGGTAACGAGATCACCGAGGCCCACTGGGACGCTTTTTTCGAATTCTACATGGACACCGCTTCACGCAAGTGGGGCAGCCCGTATCTCAACCGCCGCTTCTTCTCGATGCTGGGCGAGCGCATGGCGGACCGGGTGCTGTTGGTGCTGGCCCGCCGCAAAGGGCGCTGGATCGCCGGGGCCTACAACATGATCGGCGGCGACTGCCTCTATGGCCGTAACTGGGGCTGCATCGAGCACGTGCCCTTCCTGCATTTCGAGCTGTGCTACTACCAGGCCATCGAGTGGGCCATCGGCCGGGGCCTGGCGAGGGTGGAGGCCGGGGCGCAAGGCCAGCACAAGATCGCCCGCGGCTACCTGCCGACGGCCGTCTATTCCACGCATTACATCGCCGATCCTGGGCTCCGCCGCGCTGTCGCGCGGTTTCTGGAAGAAGAACGGGCGGCGGTGCAGGGAGAGATGGACTGGCTGGCCGAGGAATATTCGCCCTTCCGTTTGTCCTGATCCCTGCGACCTATCTTGGCGGCGCACCCGAATAGGTCCCTACCCAAGGTGGAGACGGCGGTGGGCCATGACGATCAATCGCGACTTCTTCTTTGACTACGCACGCGGCTACCTGTTCGGCGGGAAGCTGAGGCGAAGCCAAGTGGAGGGGCTAACGGCCATTCTCGACTACAGGGAGGCCCGCTTGGCGTCCAAGGATGACCGTTGGCTGGCCTATGCCCTAGGGACCGCCTTCCACGAGACGGACCAGTCCATGTGGCCGATCCGGGAATACGGGCGGGGTAGGGGACGCACGTATGGCAAGGCCACACCGCCCTATGGCGAGGTTTATTATGGCCGGGGCCTCGTCCAACTGACCTGGGATTACAACTACAAGGCCATGTCCGCCGTCACCGGCGTTGACCTGTTGAGATCGCCGGACCTGGCGCTGGAGCTGCAGCACGCCGTGCCGATCATGTTCGTAGGCATGGAGTAGGGGACCTTCACGGGCGCCGGGTTCGCCAGGTTTTTTGGCCCTGCCAAGGCAAACTGGGTGGGCGCGCGGAGAATTATCAATGGCGCGGATAAAGCCCAGTTGATCGCGGGGCACGCCAGGCAGTTCTACGCCGCCCTATCCCACACGGTCTGAGCCGCGGTCAGGACCGCTCCCACGCGGCCTTGATCAGGGCTTTCACCGTGGCGTCGACATCGGCGGGGGAGGCGAGTTCCAGTTTCGAATAGAGCCGCTCTGACCAGGACTCCCGGCCCCGAGGCGCGAGACGAACATCAGCCTCGACAGGAACGCACAGCCCCAACATGGCCTTGCCGCCTTTGAGTGGGCGCAAAGCAGCGAACTGGAATTCTCGCGACCACGCGGAGTAGGTTTTCCTTTGCCCGACCACGAGACCAGGCGCGGGGGCCACGGCCTTTTCGACCGCATCGAAGATCGCGGTGTTCGTGCCATCCGCCCAAAGCTCGCCTTTCAGGTCGGTGACGCGGTTCCAGCCGGATTCTGTCGCGGGAAAGGCCTCGGAGAGCACGAACATGGCCCGGTTCTGCAGCAGGCCGTAGTTATCCTTCAGCCACTTCTGACGCGCCTTGGGCTTCGTCTCCGGGCACCGGAGCGCGATCTCGACCCATGCGTCCAGGGACTTGCCGGTATCGCGCTCCAGCCCCTCGCGGATCGAGGCCATCCAGGCCTTCTGCCGTTCGGTGAGATGCTCGGCCATGGTTGGCGCTCCCTGTTGCTCTTGCTACGAGGACGGACCGCACAAGAGAGATCCGACAATGAGCCTGGACGGCGTCTACGAGGACAACAACATCTTCGCCAAGATCATTCGCGGAGAGATGCCGAGCGCCAAGGTGTGTGAGGACGACGACGTCCTTGTCTTCATGGATGTATTCCCCCAGAGCCGGGGCCACATCATGGTGATCTCCAAGACCTCCAAGGCCCGCAATCTGATGGATGTGGAGCCCGAGGCGCTGCAGAAGCTGATCCTGAAGGTGCAGGAGGTGACCCGGGCCGTGCGCGCCGCCCTCAATCCAGACGGCGTGGCGATCATGCAGTTCAATGGCGCGCCGGCGGGGCAGACGATCTTCCACCTGCATTTCCACATCATTCCGCGTTGGGAAGGCCAGCCCTTGGGTCGTCATGCCGGGGGCGGGATGGCTGATCCGAAGGAGTTGGCCGATCTGGCCACGGCGATCGCCGCCAAGCTCTGATGGCGGACCTGACCCTTCGCTTCACCCGTATCGCTCCGGACCGCCACCGGTTCGAATATGTTCGCCCGGATGGCAGCGGGGAGGTGGTGGAGATGGAGACCCATTCCATGCTGACCCACGACCTCGTCCACTTCGCGGTGGAGAGCGAGGCCGGCCTGCAGGGATCATTCTATGGGCTGCTGGCCAAGTTCGGGGACTATCAGGCCCTGGCGGCCAATGTCGGTGGGCTGGGCGGCGAGGCGATGATGACCGAGATGATCGTCGGGCCGCTGCAAGGCGCGCTGAAAGGTGATCTGGACGCCGACAGCTTCGTGGAACAGGTCAACGAATACCGCGAGGACATGGGCGTCGACCGGATTCCCTGGCTTTCCGCCGACTTCGTGCGCGCCGCCGAGAGGCGGTTCAGGGCGCTGGAGGGGCAGTGGAAGGCAACGCCCTTCGGCCAGGCAATGGAACTGAAGTTCCCGCTGAGGGGGTAGGCAAAAGGATGGGGACGCAGGCATGCCTACGTCCCCATGTTGCTTTCAAAGGCTCTGACTAGTCGGCCAGGGCGGGGCTGGCGCCGGCGCTGTCAGCGTCGTCGTCAATGCCCAGGTCCTCGGCGACCTCGTCTTCGGCGTCACGGACCGTCTCATCGACCGAGACCGCCTTGCCGTCGAACTCGAAGCCGAGCTTCCCGTCCTTGAGCACCAGCTTGACGTGGCCGCCCTTGGCCAGCCGGCCAAAGAGGATGTCGTCGGCGAGGGGCTTCTTGACCTGCTCCTGGATCGTCCGGGCCAGGGGCCGGGCGCCATAGAGCTCGTCGAAGCCGTCCTTGGCCAGGAAGTCCAGGGCGTCCTCCGTCGCGTCAATGGTGACGTTCCGCTCGGCGAGCTGGGCGCCCATCTGCTTGACGAACTTCTTGACCACCAGCCGGATGACTTCCGGCGTCAGGGCCTTGAAGGCGACGATGGCGTCCAGGCGGTTGCGGAACTCGGGAGTGAACAGGCGCTTGATCGCCTCTTCGTCCTCGCCTTCACGCTTGCCGCGGCCGAAGCCGATGGAGTTGCGCTGGCCGTCCGTGGCGCCAGCATTGGTGGTCATGATCAGGACCACGTTGCGGAAATCCACGGTCTTGCCGTTGGCGTCGGTTAGCGAGCCATGGTCCATGACCTGCAGCAGGATGTTGTAGACGTCCGGGTGCGCCTTCTCGATTTCGTCGAGCAGGACCACGCAGTGCGGATGCTGGTCGACGGCGTCGGTCAGCAGGCCGCCCTGGTCGAAGCCCACATAGCCCGGAGGCGCCCCGATCAGGCGGCTGACCGTGTGGCGTTCCATGTATTCCGACATGTCGAAGCGCTTCAGCTCGATGCCGAGGGTGAGGGCCAGCTGACGGGCCGTTTCGGTCTTGCCGGTGCCGGTAGGCCCGGAGAACAGGTAGCAGCCGATCGGCTTGCCCTGATCGCGCAGGCCGGCCCGGGCCATCTTCATGGCGGCGGACAGTTGGTGAATGGCCTCGTCCTGACCGTAGACGGCCCCCTTCAGATCGAGTTCCAGCTGCTTCAGGGCCTCGGTGTCGGACTTCGAGACGCTTTTGGGCGGGATACGGGCGATCTTGGCGACGACAGCCTCGATCTCCTTGGTGCCCAAGACCTTCTTGCGCTTCGATTCCACCAGCAGCATCTGGCTGGCCCCGGCCTCATCGATGATGTCGATGGCCTTGTCGGGCAGCTTGCGGTCGGTGATGTAGCGCGCCGAAAGCTCCACGGCGGCTTTCACGGCTTCATTCGTGAACTTCAGCTTGTGGAAGTCCTCGTAGTAGCTCTTCAGGCCGCGCAGGATCTTGATCGAGTCCTCGATGGTGGGCTCGTTCACATCAATCTTCTGGAAGCGGCGGACGAGGGCCCGGTCCTTCTCGAAGTGCTGGCGGAATTCCTTGTAGGTGGTCGAGCCCATGCAGCGCAGGGAGCCCGAGGCCAGGGCCGGCTTCAGGAGGTTCGAGGCGTCCATCGCGCCGCCCGAGGTGGCGCCGGCGCCGATGACAGTATGGATCTCATCGATGAACAGGATGGCGTCATCCTGGCTCTCGAGTTCCTTGATCACCTGCTTGATGCGTTCCTCGAAGTCGCCGCGGTAGCGCGTGCCGGCCAGCAGCGAGCCCATGTCGAGCGAGAAGATCGTCGACTTGGCCAGGACTTCGGGGACCTGGTGGTTGATGATCTTGCGGGCCAGGCCCTCGGCGATGGCGGTCTTGCCGACGCCGGGGTCCCCCACCAGCAGGGGGTTGTTCTTGGTGCGGCGGCAGAGGATCTGGATCGCCCGGTCGACTTCGGCCAGACGCCCGATCAGCGGGTCGACCTTCCCCTGTTTGGCCTTCTCATTGAGGTTCACGCAGTAGGCCTCAAGGGCTTCGCCTCCGGTCTTCACGGCGGGCTTTTCGTCCTCGTCGCCAGCAGCCTTGGCGGGGCGGGCCTCTGAGGCGCCGGCCTTCTTGGCGATGCCGTGGGCGATGAAGTTCACCGCGTCATAGCGGGTCATGTCCTGCTGCTGCAGGAAGTAGGCGGCGTGGCTCTCGCGTTCATTGAAGATGGCGACCAGCACATTGGCGCCGGTCACGTCATCGTGGCCGGAAGACTGCACGTGGATCACGGCGCGCTGGATGATCCGCTGGAAGCCGGGCGTCGGCTTGGCGTCCTCACCATCATCGACGGCCATCGACTTCAGCTCCACGTCCACGAAATGGACGAGATTCTTTTTCAACTCGTCGACGTTGACGTCGCAGGCGTTGAGAACCTTGGCGGCGTCCTTGTCTTCGATGAGGGCCAGCAGGAGGTGTTCCGGCGTGGCGTATTCATGCTTGCGCTCGTTGGCGAAGCCGACGGCGCGATGCAGGGTTTCTTCGAGAGTACGCGAGAATGAGGGCAAGGGAGCTCAGTCCTTCTCCATTGTGCATTGAAGCGGGTGTTGATGGTGTTTGGCCGTGTCGAGCACCTGCGTGACCTTGGCTTCGGCCACGTCATGGGTAAACACGCCACATACGCCGACACCGTTCTGATGCACGTGCAGCATGATGCTAAAGGCATCCTCATGCGATTTGTTGAAAAACCGCTCAAGGATGTACACAACGAATTCCATCGGGGTGTAGTCGTCGTTCAGTATAAGAACGCGGTACATCGAAGGTTTCTTGGTCTTGGTCTTCGTCTTCGCGACGACGGCCGTGCCCGTCCCGATGCCCTGATCTCCCTGATTCTTATCCGCCACGGATGCGGTCTCCAAACGAGGATGAGCCTGTGCCCACCCAAGGATTAGATATGAAATTTCCCTGGTTAGGGAAGGGGTCATCGCAGACCCGTGCTCATTGAACGCACTTCTCGGCAAACAGTGGCGCTTCAAGGCTTCAGAGTCCGCCCCGAAACCACCGCCTTGTCGCCGAAACGGGCGCGGAGGGCGTCTATGGCCCGTTCCGAGTGCAATGCGCGCGACTCATCGGCGGCGAAAAAGTCGCCAGGCGAGTCGGCAGATTCACTCAGATCGGAGAGCCCCACCCCGATGAGCCGGAAGAACCGGCCATCGCTCTCTGTCCTAAGTAGTTCTTTGGCGGCCTGAAACAAGGTCTTAGCTGTCTGGGTGGCCAGGGGAAGCGTCCGGCGGCGCGTGATGATCTTGAAGTCCGTCTGGCGGAGCTTGAGCGTGACGACACGTCCGACGACGCTGTCGGTGCGAGCCTGGCGGGCGACGCGTTCGGCGAGGGGCCAGAGAATATCCTCCAGGGCCTCCCGGTCCTTGATGTCCGAATTGAAGGTGGTCTCGGCGCTGATCGACTTGCGGTCCTCGTTGGGGTTCACGCGCCGGGTGTCGCGCCCCTGGGCCAGACCCTGCAGGCGAAGGCCATGCTCGCCGAACTGGTCGGCCATGGCGCGAGGCTCGGCGCGGGTGAGGTCGCCGACGGTATGGAAGCCTCTGGCGGCGAGGGATTTCACCATCGCCGGTCCGACGCCGGGCAGGATGCCGACCGGCTTCGGCGCCAGGAATTCCGCGACGCCCTTGGCGCCGATCACCGAAAAGCCGCGCGGCTTGTCGAGATCCGAGGCGATCTTGGCGAGGAACTTGTTGGGGGCGAGGCCGATGGAGACCGAAATGCCGATGTCGGCCTCAATCTCCTTCTGCAGGCGGGCGAGCACCAGGGCCGGCGGCGCACCGTGCAGGCGCTCGGTGCCGGATAGGTCGATCCAGGCTTCATCCAGGGAGAGGGGCTGCACCAGGGGGGTCAGGTCGCGGACCTTGGCCATGATCCGCCGGCTCTCGGTGCGGTACTTGGTGAAGTTGGGTTTGATGATCACCGCTTCGGGGCAGAGCTTGGTCGCCTTGAACATCGGCATGGCCGACCGCACGCCCGAGAGCCGGGCGATGTAGCAGCAGGTGGTGACCACCCCCCGCACCCCGCCGCCGACGATCACCGGCAGGTCGCGCAGCTCCGGGGCATCGCGCTTCTCCACCGAGGCGTAGAAGGCGTCGCAGTCCATATGAGCGATGGAGAGCTGGAAGAGCTCGGGGTGGCGGGCGAGGCGCGGCGAATAGCAATTCGGGCAGCGCGCAGCGTCAGCGTCACTGGTCCAGAGGCAATCGCGGCAGAGGCTGGGCATCAGGCGCGGAACATCGCGCGAACCGGGCGAGACGCCAAGCCGCCTGACCTGGGATGGCTACTTGCGGAAGGTCTCGGCAGCCAGCATGCCCAAGCCTGTCGCCACCATTGCGGCCGACACCCAGCATTGCGGACAGTGAAAGGCCATGTTCGCCGCCGGCATGCAGAGCGGAGACAGCTGGGCGGCGCTCCACAGCGGGGCCATGGCGGAAATCCAGCCGACAATGCCGGACAGGACCAGGATGAGATCGAGTGGCACGGCAGCCTGAACCGGCTTCACGGCGACACGGGAAAGTGGCTTGCTCATGAGGCCGAGATTGGCGTGCATCTATCGGCGCGCCTTGAGCCCGGTCAAATTTAGGCCGCGCCGCACCTGTTACTCGCGCAGCAGAACCGCGTCGCGAAACGCACGCAACGTCCGTATGGGAGCTACTGATGTCCAGCGAACTTCACCCCGAAACCCTCGCCCTGCATGCGGGGTGGAGAGCCGATCCGACAACGGGGTCCGTCGCGGTGCCAATCCACCAGACGACGTCCTACCAGTTCCGTGACGCAGACCATGCCTCGGCCCTGTTCGCCCTGCAGGAGCTGGGCAACATCTATACCCGGATCATGAACCCCACGACTGACGTGCTTGAGCAGCGGATCGCCGCTCTTGAGGGCGGAGTCGGCGCGCTGGCCGTGGCCTCGGGACAGGCGGCCTCGGCCTTCGCGGTGCAAAATCTCGCCCGCGCGGGCGACAATATCGTCAGTTCGACGGCGCTATATGGCGGCACATGGAATCTCTTCGCCAATACGCTGAAGGACATGGGGATCGAGGTCAGGTTCGTTGACGCCGCCGACCCCGAGAACTTCCGCAGGGCCACGGACGACCGGACCCGGGCCTACTATGCCGAGACCCTGCCCAATCCGAAGCTGGAGGTGTTCCCGATCGCCGAGGTGGCCGCCATCGGGCGCGAATTCGGCGTGCCCCTCATCATGGACAATACGGCCGCGCCCCTGCTGTGCAGGCCCCTGGATCACGGTGCGGCGATTGTCGTCTATTCGGCGACCAAGTACCTCGGCGGCCACGGCACTTCGATCGGCGGCGTCATTGTCGACGGCGGCAAGTTCGACTGGGAATCCAGGCCCGAGCGCCAGCCCCTGCTGAACACGCCTGATCCTTCCTATCACGGCGCGGTTTGGACCCAGGCGGTGAAGCCGCTCGGCCCGATCGCCTACATCCTGCGCGCCCGCGTCATCCTGCTGCGGGACCTCGGCGCGGCGCTGTCGCCGTTCAACGCCTTCCAGATTATCCAGGGCATCGAGACGGTGGCCCTGCGCATGGAGCGCCATTGCGCCAATACCGAGAAGGTCGCCGCCTATCTGGCTTCGCGCAAAGGCGTAACGCGGGTTATCCATCCGTCGCAGCAGACGGGTGAGGCCCGGGCGCGCGCTGACCGCTACCTGAAGGGCGGCCATGGCGGCCTCTTGGGCTTCGAGCTGGCCGGCGGCGTTGAGGCCGGGCGCAAGTTCATCGACGCGCTGAAGCTGTTCTACCACGTGGCCAATATCGGCGACGCGCGCAGCCTCGCGATCCACCCAGCCTCTACGACCCATTCCCAGCTGACGCCACAGGACCAGGAGGCGACGGGCGTTTCCCCCGGCTATGTGCGTCTGTCGATCGGCATCGAGCATATCGATGACATCATCGCGGATCTGGAACAGGCCCTGACAGCGGCCGGGGCTTAAGTCCGGGCTTCGAAGGGGCTTTCCGCCTATCGGCTCGCGAAAGCCTCTTCGGACGTTTCAAGGGCGCGTTTGAAGGCCGGGCGGTCAGTGGCGCGGGTGAGGTAGGCGTCTTCCGCGGTGTTGAGTTGAATCACGCCCGTCTTCCGGCCGAGGTGCAGGGCGTAGGCCACGGAGATGTCCGCGGCCGTGAAGGCCTCGCCAGCCATATAGGGCGCATGGTCGAGTTGGCGGCGCACGAGGCGGAGCCGCTTCTCAACCCACTGTTTGGAGAATTGGGCGCCCCAGTTGTTCCGCTCGCTCTCCGGGGCGATGAAGCTGCTGACGATGGGCAACATCATCAGCGTCGCCAGGCCGGCTTCTCCCAGATGCAGGAATTGCTGGTAGGCCGGGAAATCCGGGGCGGCGGGAGCCGGACAGAGCGGCGTCGGGCCGTAGCGGGCCATTAGGTATTCCATGATGGCGATGGACTCGACCATGGTGACGTCACCGTCCCGCAGGACTGGGATGTAGACGGCTGGGTTGGCGGCTTCGAACTCGGCGTCGACTTCCTCCGAGAGCATGTCGACGGGCCGGATGCGGTAAGGCAGGCCCATTTCCTCCAGAAGCCAGGTCACGCGAAGGGACCGGGAGGTGGAGCCGCCGAAAACCGTGATCATGGAACTACTCCTGCGGCCAGAGCCAGGCCGCGCCGCGGACGCCGCTGGAATCGCCGTGTTCGGCGGGGACGATCTTCGTCATGAAAACGTCCGAGAAAGCGTATTCGGCCACGATGGGCGGCACGCGCTCATAGAGTTCCGATGTGTTTGACATGCCGCCGCCGAAGACGATGACGTCGGGGTCGAGGATGTCGCAGATGACAGCCAAGGCGCGGCCGAGGCGCTGGACATAGGCGTCGAAGCATTCGGTGGCGGCCTGCTCGCCCAGGCGGACGGCGGACATGATCTGGTCGCCGCGCAGCTTGCGGTGATGGGCGCGCTCGTAGGATTCAGAGAAGGCGGACCCGGAGATCCAGGTTTCCAGGCAGTCAGTGCGGCCGCACCAGCACTTGTGCGCGCCGCGCTCCACGGCGGTGGGCCAGGGCAGGGGGGTGTGACCCCATTCCCCGCCGATGCGGTTCACCCCCTCCACCGTGCGCCCGCGCACCACGACGCCGCCGCCGCAGCCCGTGCCCAGGATGGCGCCGAACACCACCTCCGCGCCTGCCGCCGCGCCGTCCGTAGCCTCGGAAAGGGCGAAACAGTTGGCGTCGTTTTCCAGGCGGACGGGGCGGGAGAGGACCTTCTCCAGGTCCTGCTGGAAGGGCTTGCCGTTCAGCCAGACGGAGTTGGCGTTGCGCATCAGGCCGGTCTTCGGGGAGATCGAGCCCGGCAGGCCGATGCCGATGGTGGCGTCGCGGACGCCGGCTTCCGCTTCCACGGCGGCGATGAGGTCGCGCAGGACGTTGAGCGCGCCCGCATAGTTGCCGGGGTTGTCCACCCGCTGGCGCACGGCGATGGAGCCGTCCGCGGCCAGAACAGCCGCCTCGATCTTGGTGCCGCCGAAGTCGACGCCGAGGCGGGTCATGCGCGAATCACCTTCGCCAGAGCCGTTCCAAGCTCGCGCCAGTCATCGATTCGCGTGTGCCTGTCGGGCAGGGACGGGGCCAATGGCCGCAGGCGCGCGTCGGCCACCATCTGGAAGCGGGCCACGGACGGCGCATCGGCGGCGACGGATTCCAGGTTCGGCAACAGGTCGTCGATGAAGGCCGCGCTCCCCTTCGTCTTGCCGGGGATCGCTTGAACAGCGGGGCCCTTGAGACCGGAATTGATGACCATGGGATAGTCGAAGCCGTGCTTGGCGAGCCAGCGGCCGCGCGGACCGCGGCTGCCGGCCGGTGCGTTCGTCAGGATTACGACGGAAGCGTCTTTGCTAAGCCCCGCAAGGGTTTGCGACGCATGCTCCGCGGGCTCGATGTGCTCCACGTCGGTCAGGAAGAAGGCCTCGAACAGCTCGCGACCCGCCGCCATGTCGAGGTGTTCGGTGTCTCCCGGCCGGTAGATGTTCTGGAAAAGGGCGAAGCGCTCGACGCGCATTTCATAGCCCTGTTTGCGCACATAGTCGCCGAACCCCAGCATGAACATGGCAAGCACTTCATCGACATCGACGATGATTACAGGACGCTTCGCATCGAGCGTCAGGTCGGCGATTTCGGCGGGCAGGGCGGGCGTGTTCACGGTGTGATGCTCAAGACTAACTCGGGCTTAAGGATATTGGTGCGAAACAGCCTTCGAAAGATGGCGCGGCGAATTCCCAACGCCGCTGGGGTGGCATCGGAAACGGGATGACCAAGAAAGTCCTCATCGTCGAGGATAACGAGCTGAACATGAAGCTGTTTCATGACCTGCTCGATGCTCAGGGCTACGAGACCCTGCAAACCCGTGAGGGCTTGCAGGCCTTGACCTTGGCTCGCGAACACAAGCCTGACCTGATCCTGATGGACATTCAGCTGCCGGAAATCTCGGGCCTGGAAGTGACCAAGTGGCTGAAGGAAGATGACACCCTGGCCCATATTCCCGTGGTCGCGGTCACCGCCTTCGCCATGAAGGGTGATGAGGAGCGCATCCGCGAAGGGGGATGTGAGGCCTATATCGCCAAGCCGATATCAGTGTC
Organism: Caulobacteraceae bacterium; assembly: GCA_046349475.1. Classification (GTDB taxonomy): domain Bacteria; phylum Pseudomonadota; class Alphaproteobacteria; order Caulobacterales; family Caulobacteraceae; genus Acaudatibacter. The sequence goes on from JAXMCG010000002.1 coordinate 101,088, forward strand.
GCATTTCCTGGAAACCATCAAACGCCTGCTGGCTTAGACCCTTATGACCGCTCGTATCCTCGTCGTTGACGACATCGACGCCAACGTCCGGCTCCTCGAGGCGAAGCTCGAGGCCGAGTATTACGAGGTGCTGACGGCCAATGACGGGCCAACGGCGCTGGCCATCGCCGCGTCGGAAAAGCCCGATATCGTCCTCCTGGACGTCATGATGCCCGGTATGGACGGCTTCCAGGTCTGCCGCCGCCTGAAGGACGATCCGGAAACCCGGCATATTCCAGTTGTGCTGGTGACCGCCCTGGACGGCCGCGCCGATCGAATCCAGGGGCTCGAGTCCGGGGCCGACGAGTTCCTGACCAAGCCCATCGACGATGTGATGCTATTCGCCCGGGTGCGCAGCCTGACGCGGCTGAAGATGGTGATCGACGAACTTCGTCAGCGCGAGGCGTCCGGCCGGCGCATGGGCGTGATCGCCTCCGCCTCGTCGCGATTGGGCGGCGCCGGCGGGCGGGTGCTGGTCGTTGACGACAATGAACGTCAGGCCCAGCGGATCGCGACGGAACTCTCCATCGAACACCGACCGGTGATTGAGGCCGACATCGAGAAGGCTTTGCTGACGGCCCGGGGCCCGGTGGACCTCGTCATCGTCAACACCATGGCCAAGAACTTCGACGGCCTGCGCCTCGCCGCCCAGATCCGCTCGGATGAAGCGACCCGCCACCTGCCTCTGCTGGGGGTGGTGGACCCCGATGAGCGGCCGCGCCTGGTCAAGGCGCTGGAAATCGGCCTGAACGACATTCTATCGCGCCCCATCGATCCGCAGGAACTGGCGGCCCGGGTGCGCACCCAGATCAAGCGCAAGCGCTACACCGACTTCCTGCGCGACAATCTCGATCACAGCCTGGAACTGGCGGTCACTGACCAGCTCACCGGCCTGCACAACCGCCGCTACATGACCGGCCAGCTGGGCGCCCTCGTGCAGCGCGCCTCGCGCGGCGGCGATCCGGTGGCGGCCCTGATGATCGACATCGACCACTTCAAGAAGATCAACGACAGCTTCGGCCATGACATCGGCGATGAGGTGCTGCGCGAGTTCGCCGTGCGCCTGGCCTCGAACGTGCGCGCCATTGATCTGCCCTGCCGCTACGGCGGTGAGGAGTTCACGGTGATCATGCCGGACACCAAGCTGGCCGACGCCGAACGAATCGCCGAACGCATCCGCCTGCACGTGGCGGGCTCCCCGTTCCGGGTGGCCGGCGGGGAGGAACTGCTGACCGTGACCATCTCGATTGGGGTGGCCGCGACTCTCGGTGAAGGGGACACTTCCGAGGCTCTGATCAAGCGGGCGGACGAAGCGGTCTACGAGGCCAAGGCGTCCGGGCGTAACCGGGTCATCGCGCGAGCGGCGTAGGCGCACCCAAATCCCAATAGCAAAAAGGCCCAGCAGCGATGCCGGGCCTTTTAGGTTTCTACGCTAAAGCATTGATCTTATTTGATCTTGCCTTCGCGGAATTCGACGTGTTTGCGCACCACCGGGTCGTACTTCTTCAGCACGAGCTTCTCGGTCATGGTGCGGGCGTTCTTCTTGGCGACGTAGAAGTAGCCGGTGTCCGCCGAGGAGTTCAGGCGGATCTTGATGGAAGCCGGTTTGGCCATCGGTAAAGTCCTTGCGGGCGGGAGCCTACGCGCCCGGTAAATCGTGAGCGGCGGAAAATACGAATCCGCGCGCCAAAGTCAATGCGGCGTTGGCGCCGCGCTACTCATGGAACCCACGGGCCGTCTTTTGGCATCTCGAACGGCGTATCCGCCTGGAAGCCGTCGCGGGGCGGGATGATCCTGCACTGGGCGTCGGCCGCCCGCTCGGGCTCCAAGGTCGAGACGTAGAAGAACCAGCCCCCGGTGCTGCGCACGAAGGCCTCATCGGAGCCGGAGACCATGTTGTGTTCCATGTGGCGCCAGTTCCGGAAGACGATCCGGTCGCCGTCATCGGAGATGACCTGGTTCACGTGAGGTTCGTTGTCGCCTTCGACGTAGAAGACCTTCAGATCGAGGTTCACGTCCACGCGCCAAGTCGGGATGGGCGGGGGCACGGCGCGGTTCTGGCAGTCCAGGGTGAAGCGCCGGGGCTGCGGGGCAAGGGCGTCCGCCTGGGCGGCGGTCCCGCCCAGGAACAGGGCCAGGCCTGCCGCCAGGATCAGCCGCCGGATCAGGTCAGAGCTCGACGATATTGGTCTTGCCGCGGCCCATGATCATCTGAACCGGCGGGCGGTCAGGATCCACGAGGCGCTTTTCCACTTCGCGCAGGACGAAGCGGGTCACGGCCGGCAGGTCGAGCTTTAGGGCCTCTTCAAGGTCGAACCAGGCGATTTCGTCGAGTTCGCCGCAGTCGGCCTGGCGCTCCAGGCTGATCAGGCGGTCGGCCTCGGCCATGAAGAAGCGGGCGTCGAAGCGCTTGGGCACCATGGGCGGGGTGATGGCGCGGGCCACGAAATCGAGGGCGTCGAGGTCGGCCATGGCGTCCTGGGCCAGGAAGTCGCGCCAAGGACCCATGGCGGAGCGAGTGGCGCCCTTCTTGGCCAGCAGAAGACCGGCTTCCTCGAAGGTTTCTCGGACGGCCGCCATGGCGAGGGCGCGGGCCTTGGGGGCGGGCGCTGTCTTGTGCAGGCGCGCGGCCACTTCCGGGCGCAGGTCACTGGCGGATGGGGCCACATAGTCGCCCCGGTCGATCCGGCCGCCTGGGAATACCCACTTGTCCGGCATGAAGTTGTGGCCGGAATGGCGGCGGCCCATCACCACGCGGGGCTTTGGTCCATCGCGGCGGACAATGATCAGGGTCGCGGCGTGACGAGGCCGCACGGCGCGTGTGCCGGCCTTGCGCAGGCCATCCGTGCGGCCGGCCGGTTGCGGTTGTCCGGCGACAAAGCCGGTGAGGGGATCAAACGGTGCTTCGGTCATGCCGCCACCATAGACGCCGAACGGCCGTTTGAAACCCTCACCTTGCGGCAGATGCGCCTACCAGCGAACAGCGACGCCGGCGCCGATACTGGCGGCCTGATAGCGCTGGCTGATCCGCAGGCCGGTGGAGAGGTACGCGGTGGTGCGTTCATCGCCGCTGGAGAGGTTCAGCTTGGCGCCGAGATCGGCCCAGGCGCCGGTCAGGCGGTCGGAGACCGCCAGTTCCGGATCGTCCGGGGCGAGCATGGCCGTGTTAACCCCGGCGAACTCGTTCCAAACCTGGCCGGTAAGCTCCGCCCGCGCGCGCCAGTCCCCGAGCATCCAGCCGCCCTTGAGTTTCAGGCCGAGGGCGGCGCGCACGCTGTTCCCGCCGGAGAAGGCGAGGGGCGTTCCGTAGAGTTCGAGGTCTGAGAGCCGCGTCGCGGAGACCGAAACGGCTGCGGAGGGCTCCAGAGTCCAGCTCCCGCCCAGCGGCGCTATGTAGCGGGCGCTGGCCTGGGCGCCGAGGCTGGCGGCGCGGCCGGTTCCGGCCCCGTCAGCGCCTGTTGAGAGGTAGCGAAGGGCGAGGACGTCGGAGCGGACCTCCCCATCGAAACGCCAGGCGCCGCGCGCCAGGCGGCCATAGAGCCCGACACGTGCCCCGTCGTACTGAGCGAGAACCTGACCGGTGAAGAAGACTTGGTCGGACCGGATGTAGCCGCCCGCGAGCCCCAAGGTCCAAGCCGAGTCATCCCGCCTTCCGCGCACCAGGTCGAAGCCGGTGACGATGCTGGAGGTGTTTTGGCTGTAGCCGGCGTTCATCGAGAGCGTTTCGCCGGTTTGATCGGAGACGCGGCTTACGGCCCGTTCGGCGACGAGTGCTGTGTCGAAGCCTGCCTGAAGCCCAGGGCGGGTCAGAGACGCGGTCTCGGAGCGATAGGGGTTCACCTCATCCGGCCGCCAGTTGGACGAGTTCATCCAGAGGCGCGGGCTGTCCTCAGCGAAAGCTGGAACGTCACCCGTCAGGAATTCACTCAGCCCCGAGCCGAAGAAGATCTCCTGCAAGGCGGTCAGCAGGGTCGGCAACTGCGCGCCTTTCAGGTTGATTGAGCTGGTCAACTCAGCCTCGCCGCCCTTGGTGCTGAGCTCATAGACGAAGAGACCCTTGGGGATGCCGCCCTGCTTGGCGTCATAGTTCGGGGCGGTGGTGTCGAGAACGAAATCGTTCTTTCCGGTGACCCCGGTCACGAGGGTGATCCCGGCCGTGTTGAGGCCGCCTTTGCCGGCGTTGGTGTCGTTGATCCGGATCACCGTCTGGCCGGTGGATGCGCCGCCGATGTTGAGCACGTCGGCATTGGAACCATTTCCGCCCAGGAAGGCGTCGAGGGCCAGCACGCTGTGGCCTTTCGTCCCTTTGTAGTCGCCGTCGATCGTCAGACTGTCGCCGGCCCTGCCATTGACCATGGTGATCGTGCCCGTGGCGCTCGCTGTGCCGTTCTGGAACCTGCCGAGGTTCTTGAAGGTCGCGTCGTTCACTTTTCCGGCGGGTGAGTCATTGCCCACGGCGACGATGCCGGTGTTGGTCAGGGTGTTTCCGGAGGCGCTTGCAGCGTTTCCGAACCTGCTGACGCCGTTGGTTGTCCAGGTTCCAGCATTGTTGAAGGTGACCTTGCCGCCGGCCTGGATGCGCCCGTCGATCACACCGGTGGCGGTGTTGGTCAGGGTGACGGGCGCCGCGCCGGTGGTGTCGATGGCGATGCCCTTGTGGTTCGCCGCGCCGGTCGTGATCGTCCCGGAGTTGACGATGGTCACCGGCGCGCCCCCGGCGGCGGTGAGGGATTCTTGACCAGCTGTGCCTGCCCCGTTGATCGTGCCCGCATTGTTGACGGTGATCGATCCGCTGGAGGTCAGGTTCACCGCCGAACCCTTGTCGTTGAAGGCGATGCCGGCGCCGGACCAGGAGATAGCCGCCGCGCCCGTCGACAGGACAGAGCGCCCCTCGATAACTCCGTCGTTCAGCACCGTCACCGCGCCACTCTTGCTCTGCGCCGTCAGGGCAGGGGAGAGGGCCAGGTCATTGGTGGTGATCGATCCCTCGAGCGTGTTGACGATGGTGATGGCGCCGTTGTTTGAGGCCGCGCCTATGCCCACCCCCGCAGAGCCGAAGAGCTCGCCTGCATTGGTAATCGTGGTCGCCCCGCCCTGAGCGTTGGTCCGAACTGCTTCGGCGCCGGTGACGACGCCCGTTACTGCTACAGCGGTGGCGCCCGATCCCGCCACGCCGGCGATGATGCCGGTCCCAGCGCCCGCTACGACGCCGGTGACATTGACCGTCGCATTGCCACCGCCGGCCTCCACATGCACGCCAGCCGAGGTATTGGAGAGCACGAAGCCGCTCAGGCCGACGTTCACGGTCGCCGAACCGGTCTGGACGCCGACTGACAGGCCTTCTCCATTCGTGCTAGTGAGGGCGCCATCGATGTTGGCGAGAACGCTGCCGCCGCCGCTCGTGCCCACAAGCGCCGTGCCGCCGGTGAGATTGCCGGCGGTGTTGATATTGATATTGCCGCCGCTACTGACCGCGCGCAGTGAGAGACCGCTTGAGCCCCCGGTGATGTCCGCGCCGGCCAGAGTCTGCAAGCTGATCGCACCGGCGGTCATCGATTGGATGGAGACGCCGGTGGTGGTGGCGGTAACGTCGTCCTTGATCAGAGCGGTGATCGGGCCGGTCTCATCCAGCAGGATGATGCCTTCGCCCTGGTTGGACACAACTGGCGCGCCGATTTCGATGGAAATCGGACCACCGAGGGAGGCGCAGGCGGCGACGCCGACCGTGTGCCCGACTGGATTATCCGCGATGACCGCGCCGGTGGTCTTGATAGTGATCGCCGATCCCGGCTGGTTCGAAATCGCCAGAATTCCGGAGGTTGTGCCCGAGAACGAGCACGGCACGGCGCTGGCCGTGGTGGGAATGAAGGAGGCGCCCAGGCCTAGGGCCAGAGCCGATGTCGTCAATAGTGCCGCCGTCTTGAATCGCATCTTGCGCCCTCGCCAAATTGGGACGGGTGGCCCCCTGACGGCCCACCCGTCATTCTAACGACGCCCCGCCGTTCCTCCGCGACGGTTCAAGCTAATCACGCGATTTCCGTGTCGTAAATCGCACCCGGATAACGGTGTTGTGTCAGAAAGCTGCGCCCCCCGGTCGCGCGGCGGCTGGTCGCCTGCCAGGCGAGTCCGAAACACCGGAAAATGCGGGCCATTCAGCGAGAGTTCAGACTCTTGGAGTTATGAGTACCCCCATCATGAGCGATCAAGCCACCCTTAGCCGCCCCGTCGAGCCCCGCGCCGACGCTGGCGAAGCGCAAACCCCTTCCGAGCCCTCTTCCAGCGGCGCGGCGCGCCCAGCGGCCCCAGCGCCGCAGCCGGTCCGCCGCGTCCTGACCTGCGCTGAACTGGACCTCCTCGCCTAGGACTGGCTAACGGCGCTTCCCGCGCCGCACGCCCGGCGGCGGCCCGCCCCGCTTGCGGATACCCAGTCGTGGCCGTGACGCGCGCGGATCACCGGGTTCCGGATCCGACAGCATCTCAAAGATCAGCCCGCCGGTGATTGGCTGGGCCTCGATCAGCTTGACGTCCACGGCCGAGCCTAGCCGCCAGCGCGACCCGGATCGTTCGCCGACCAGGGCATGGGCTTTGTCGTCGTGGATGAAGTACTCGCCGCCCAGGCTGGAGACCGGCACCAGCCCGTCCGCGCCGGTCTCGGTCAGTTTCACGAAGAGGCCAAAGCGGGTGACGCCCGTGATACGGCCTTCGAAGCTGTTGCCCACCTGATCCGACAGGTAAGCGGCCACATAGCGGTCCGTTGCGTCGCGTTCCGCCGCCATGGCCCGTCGCTCCGCCGCGGTGATGCCCTCAGCGGTTTCCTTCAGATGCTTAATGTCCCAGTCCGACAGGCCGTCGTCGCCCAGGCCGTAGGCGCTGATCAGGGCACGGTGGACGATGAGGTCGGCATAGCGCCGGATCGGCGACGTGAAGTGGGCATAGCGGGCGAGGTTCAGCCCGAAGTGGCCGATATTGTCCGGCGAATAGATGGCTTGCATCTGCGAGCGCAGCACCACCTCGTTGATGATGTCGGCGTGCGGGCTTTCGCGCGTATCGATCAGCAGCTTGTTGAAGCGTTTAGATGAGGGCGGTTCGCCCTTGTTCCAGGGCAGGCCCAGCGTGGCCAGGAAGTCGGCCAGGGCCTGGATCTTCTCCTGGGACGGCGTGTCGTGCACCCGGTAGACAAGAGGTGAGCGCTTGGCCTCCAGAGCCTCTGCGGCGGCCACATTGGCCTGGATCATGAACTCTTCGATCAGCTTGTGCGCTTCGAGGGAGGCGCGCTTGCGGATGTCCGCCACCTGGCCGTCCGCGCCGATGATCACCCGGCGCTCGGCGCTCTCGATCTCGACGGGCGAGCGGATATCGCGCCCGGACTTCAGGCAGGCATAGGCCGCCCAGAGCGGTTTCAGAATGGGCTCAAGCAAGGGGCCGGCCTTGTCGTCCGACTGTCCGTCGATGGCCGCCTGGGCCTGTTCGTAGGAGAGCTTGGCGGCCGAGCGCATCAGGCCGCGCACGAAGCGGTGGTTCACCTTGCGGCCCTTGGCGTCGAACACCATGCGCACGGCCATGCAGGCCCGGTTCTCGCCTTCGCGCAGCGAGCACAGGCCGTTGGAGAGCCGCTCGGGGAGCATGGGCTCCACCCGGTCAGGGAAATAGACGCTGTTGCCCTTCTCCCGCGCCTCGCGGTCGAGGGCCGAATTCGGGCGCACATAGGCGGCGACATCGGCGATGGCCACCCAGACGATCCAGCCATCCTTGTTGCCCGGGCTGTCATCCGGCTCGGCATAGACTGCGTCGTCGTGGTCGCGGGCGTCGGGTGGGTCGATGGTGACGAGGGGGATCTTCGTCAGGTCCTCGCGGCCCTTCAGGGTCGGCGGATTGGCGTCCTCGGCTTCCTGCTCCGCCTCGGGTGAGAAGCCCATGGGAATGCCGTGCGAATGGATGGCGATCAGGGAGGCGGCGCGGGGCTCATCCTCCCGGCCGACGACCTCCAGCACCTTGCCGCGCTTGGGGCCGTAGCGGCGCTCGGCATTGCCGCCGATCTGGGCCAGCACCAGATCGCCGTCGCGCAGGTCCGCGGCTTCATGCTCGGAGAGCAGTAGGCTTTCCTTGGATTTGCGGTCCACCGGCTCCACGCGGACTTCGCGGCGCGCCTTGCGGATGACCCCTAGGATCCTGTGGGCGCTCTGGCCCAGCCTGCGGATCATGCGCGCTTCCAGTTCGCCGGTCTCAAGGCGCTCGAAACGCACCAGTACCCGATCGCCGAGGCCAGGCGCGCCACCAGCCTTCTCGTTGCGGTCGGGCGCCAGACGCACGAGAGGCGCATCGCCCTCGCTCTTGGTGAGCTTCACGAGGAGTTCGCCGTCCGTATCGCGCTCGACAATATCGGCGACGCCAACTGGAGGCAGGGCGCCGGCCTCGGCGAAGCCGCGGCGGCCGCGTTTGGCGAGTGCGCCTTCGGCCTCAAGGCGGTTGAGCATTTCACGCAGAGCGCGGCGCTCGGCGCCCTTGAGGCCGAAATGGCGGGCGACATCGGCCTTTCCCGCCTGACCGGCGTCACGCAGGTAGGCGATGAGGGTGTCACGGTCCGGCAGGCCGCGAGCGGTGCGTTCGGTGGTGCGCGGTGTTTTAGGAGCTTTAGGTTTGGCCACGGGCCTTCTTAGACATGTTCGGAGCGCGAGGCGATGACGCCCGCTAGTCGGGGCCCTGGTCCGCCTCGGCATGGTGCTGACGGCGCATCGTGCGCCCGATCCTGAACAGAACGATGCCAGGGACCAGGAACAGCAGGCTGAGGGCCAGCAGGGCGGCGAAGGTGATGGCGGTGACGGCCATCTGGTCCGGTGGGCCCGAGATCAGTGTACCGATGCCCCAGACGCCGAAATAGACCAGCATCCCGGCGCCGATCACGCCAAGAACGACGCCCACGATCATCAGGACGCCGCCGACGCCGATTGGGCGGTGAGGATGGGGTGAAGCCATGCCGGGCGGCTTATAGCCCGCGCCATGGGGCGCCGCGATGGCAATCGGTTTTAAGTTTTCGTAACGCGGCGTGGACGGCGCACAGGGCGAGGTTGGCGTGACGTCCCGCGGGTTGGAAGGGCCGAGTTGGGTCCTTGCGGCCGCGGGCTGCGCGCCTATCGCGGCGCATGCTTTCGCCAGGCCCTAACGCCCCAGGCGACGGCGAACCAGGACGGCAGGGCAATGAGCGCGGCGATCCAAAGCGCAGTGGTGCTGAGGCTGTTGCTGGCCGGCGCGGAGCCTGTGAGCAACTCAAGTCCGAGGGTGATGGCGAAAGCCGTGAACACCAGGCCCGCGAAGCCGCCCACCAGCACCGCCGTGGCCGCCCCAAAACGGATAACATGACGCTCAACGCGCGGTTCGGGCTCGCTCAAGAGGCAGGCTCTCGATGCCGGAGCAATCCGCCGCCAAAGTGCGGGGTTTCGGCATGGCCGGCCGCCAGGATCGCTCCGACGCGGATCATGGCAGGCTAGGACTTCGCCTTCTTCGCGGCCGGCTTCTTCTTAGCCGCGGCCTTTTTCGGCTTGGCCGCCGCCGCGCTGGCGCCGCGGCGGGCCGGCTTCTTCTTGCCGCTGCCCTTGGCCTCCCGTTCGGCCAGCAGGGCGACCGCGTCTTCGAGGGTCAGGGCCTGCGGGTCAGAACCCTTGGGCACATTGGCGTTGGTGTCTTCGTGCTTGATATAGGGGCCATAGCGGCCCTCCAGCACGCGCACAGGCTTGCCGGAAACCGGGTGGGCGCCCAGGTCCTTCAGGGCGGTCGGTTCCGCACGGCCGCGACCGCGTCCTCCGCCGGCCCGCTTTTCGGCCAGCACGGTGACCGCGCGGTTGAGGCCGACCTCGAACACCTCGTCCACCGTAGGCAGGTTCGCGAACGTACCGTTGTGCTGCACGTAGGGCCCATAGCGCCCGATCCCGGCGACGATCATGCCGCCTTCTTCCGGGTGCAGGCCCACGTCACGGGGCAGATGCAGCAGCTTCAGGGCCTTGTCGATATCCATCGAGGCGGGCGGCCAGTCCTTGGGTAGGGAGGCGCGCTTCGGCTTTTCGCCGGCGGCATCTTCGACGTACGGTCCAAAGCGGCCAGCCTTCAGCCAGATCACATGTCCGGTCGCCGGATCGACGCCCAGCTCGCGATCACCGCTCTCGCCGCCGTCTTCGGCGTCCCCTTGGGCCAGCGGACGGGTATGCCGGCACTCGGGATAGTTGGAACAGCCGACGAAGGCGCCAAACTTGCCGGTCTTCAGGGAAAGACGGCCTGACCCACAGGTCGGGCAAAGGCGCGGATCGGAGCCATCGGCCTTCGGTGGGAAGATGTGCTCGCCGAGCGCATTGTCGAGGGCCTCGATGACCTGGCCCATGCGCAGTTCGCCGATCTCGCCGACGGCGGCGTGAAAGTCCTTCCAGAAATCACGAAGCAGGGCCTTCCAGTCGAGCTCGCCGGCCGAGACCAGGTCGAGGCGTTCCTCGAGGTCGGCGGTGAAGTCGTATTCCACATAGCGGCGGAAGAACTGCTCCAGGAAGGCAGTGACCAGGCGGCCCTTGTCCTGCGGAACGAAGCGCTGCTTGTCCATGACGACATATTCGCGGTCGCGCAGCACGGTGAGCACGGAGGCGTAGGTGGACGGCCGGCCGATGCCAAGCTCTTCCATCTTCTTGACGAGTGAGGCCTCTGAATAGCGCGGCGGCGGCTCGGTGTGGTGCTGGTCGGCGCGGGCAGCCGCGACCTTGGCGGCCGCGCCTTCGGTCACGGCGGGGAGGCGCCCTCCTTCCTCATCGTCCGCGTCGTCTCGGCCTTCCTCATAGACCTTCAGATAGCCTTCGAAGAGCACGACCTGGCCGGTGGCGCGCAGGCCGGTCTTCCCATCCTCGCTTTCCAGGTCGATGGTCGTGCGCTCAATCCGGGCGCTCTCCATCTGGCTGGCGATCATCCGCTTCCAGATCAGCTCATAGAGGCGGCCAAGGTCGCTCTCGAGGCGCAGGGACCCGGGGTTGCGGGCCAGGGAGGTGGGGCGGATGGCCTCGTGGGCTTCCTGAGCGTTCTTCGCCTTGGTGGAGTAGATGCGCGCCTTGTCGGGCACGAAGTCGCGGCCATAGAGCCCGCCGATCACTTCGCGCGCTTCGTCCAGCGCTTCCGGCGCCGACTGCACGCCATCTGTCCGCATGTAGGTGATCAGGCCGACGGTCTCACCGCCGATGTCGACGCCTTCATAGAGTTTCTGGGCGGCCTGCATGGTGCGCTGGGCGGAGAAGCCGAGCTTGCGAGAGGCTTCCTGTTGCAGGGTCGAGGTGGTGAAGGGCGGTGGGGGAGACCGCCGGGCCGGGCGCTTCTCGACGGCGTGAACCTTGAACGCCGCGGCCTGAACAACGGCCTTGGCGGCATTGGCGGCCGCTTCGTTGGGTAGGTCGAACTTGGCGAGGCGCTTGCCGTCATGCTTGACGAGGCGGGCGAGGAACGGGTCGCCGCCGGCCGCGACATCGGCCTCTACCGTCCAGTATTCCTGGCTGCGGAAGCGCTCGATCTCCATCTCGCGCTCGACGATCAGACGCAGGGCGACCGACTGCACACGCCCCGCCGAGCGCGAGCCCGGCAGCTTCCGCCAGAGCACCGGCGAGAGGGTGAAGCCCACCAGATAGTCCAGGGCCCGGCGCGCCAGGTAGGCGTCGACCAGCTCCATGTCGATGTCGCGCGGATGCTTCATCGCCTCGAGGATCGAGGACTTGGTGATGGCGTTGAACACCACCCGTTGCACCGCCGCGCCCTTGATCGCCTTCTTGTTCTGGAGAACTTCCAGCACGTGCCAGGAAATGGCCTCACCCTCGCGATCCGGGTCAGTGGCGAGAATCAAGGTGTCAGCGCCCTTCATGGCGGCGGCGATGTCATTGAGGCGCTTGGCGGACTGGCCGGGGACTTCCCAAGCCATCGAGAAATCATCGTCGGGCTTCACCGATCCGTCCTTGGACGGCAGGTCGCGCACGTGGCCGTATGAGGCCAGAACCGTGTAGTCCGAGCCCAGATACCGGTTGATGGTGCGGGCCTTGGCCGGGCTTTCGACAACGACGACGTGCATGAAAAACGGGCGGCCTTTCGGGGGGAGGGGGCGCTTGAAGGAGGCGGAAAGTGGTGGCGGACCCTAGGCCTTGTCAACGGCAAGCGGTGACGCGGGCGGGAATTAGACCGCCGCGACCAGGCCCCCAGGCAACAATTCCGCCCGTCCAGAGAGGGCCAGTTCCATCAGGGCCGCCATCGCCGCGGCGGGGGCGGCGCCGCTGGCGCGGATGACTTCGTCACGCGGGGCGGGGGTCGGCGAGAGGAGGGCGGCGAGGGTCTCGCGCAGGCGATCGGTGTCCTCCTCGCCAGGCGGCGGAACGGGGGCGCTCCAGCGGGCCGGGGCGGAGGGCTTGTAGCTGGCCGGCATGTCGGACAGTACGCGGATGACGTCCTCCGCGCCTTCACAGAGCGCCGCGCCGTTGCGGATCAGATCGTTGGTTCCGCGCGAGCGGGGGTCGATTGGGGAGCCCGGCACGGCGAAGACCTCGCGGCCCTGATCGGCGGCCAGGCGCGCCGTGGAAAGCGATCCGGAGCGCATTTCCGCCTCGACCACCACGACACCGAGGGCGAGGCCAGAAATCAGGCGGTTGCGGCGCAGGAAGTCCTGCGCCTTCAGCCGGTCACCGGGACGGCGTTCGGAGACCAGGCACCCCTCCCGGGCTATGGCTTCGTAGAGACCGGCATTCTGTGGCGGATAAATTTCGTCGATGCCGCCAGCCAGGACTGCCACCGTTCCCGTGGCGAGGCTGCCCTCATGGGCGGCGCTGTCGATGCCGCGGGCGAGCCCCGACACGACGACGTAGCCGCCTTCGCCAAGCCCCTTGGCGAGCCCGCGCGCAAAGCTCTGTCCCGCGGCGGAGGCGACGCGAGCCCCCACCACGGCGACGGCCTGGCGGTGCAATACCCTGACGTCTCCCTTGGCCCAGATCACCGGGGGCGGAGCGTCCAAGGCCGCGAGCAGCGGCGGGAAGTCCGCATCGCCGGAGACGATCAGGCGGGCGTCCAGGTGCTCTCCGGCCTCGATCTCGCCCTCGGCTTCCTCGCGGGAAGCAATGTGCAGGGCCCCGCCGTGACCGGCCTTGCGGGCCATATCCGGCAAGGCGTCAAGCGCATCCCCGGCCGAGCCATGCCGGCGCAGGAGTTCAACGAACGTGACCGGCCCGATCCCCTCGCTGCGCGCCAGGCGCAGGCGGTCGATGCGTTCGCGGGGATCGAGCGGGATCGTCATGCGGCGGGCGGCTCCTCAGGCGCGGGCGCGGCTGCCTTGGACCCGCCGATCTTCGGCTCCTGGCCCTTCAGCAGGCGCTGAACGTTCTCGATGTGGCGGATGTAGATCAGCACGGCCATGAAGACGGCGAGCCACAGCCGGGCGATGGGCGTCTGGTCCGTGGCGAAGACATAGAGCGGGGCAAGCGCCGCCGCCGTGAGCGCCGCGAGGGACGACAGGCGGAAAAGGACGGCCATGGCGATCCAGGTCGCCCCGGCCAGCAGGCCAACCAGCGGCATCACCGCCAGCAGCGTGCCGAAGAACGTCGCCACGCCCTTGCCGCCCTTGAAGCCGAGCCAGACCGGGAAAAGGTGACCAAGGAAGGCCATGCCGGCCGCCACCGCGACCAGGGTCTCGTCATGCAGGATGAACCGGATCAGCAGGGCCGCGAGCGCGCCCTTGCCCGCATCGCCGATCAGGGTGATGGCCGCCAAATCCCGCCGCCCGGTGCGCAGGACATTGGTCGCGCCGATATTGCCCGAGCCCACTTGGCGGATGTCGCCGGCGCCGCCGAGGCGCGTGGCGATCACGCCGAACGGGATGGAGCCCAGCAGATAGCCGATCACGGCCGTAAGGCCGTAAAGCGCCGCCGGAGGCAGTTGGGTCAGGTCCATAAGGTCCCCTCTCTGACCGATGTTCTCGTTTTATTCCGGATTTATCAGGGCCGGAAGCCCTATTCTTCAGCCCGATGTACGATCTGACCACCCACCAGGGTCATCAGCACCTGGCCCTGCAACCTGCGGCCATCGAAGGGGGTGTTCTTGGATTTGGAGAGCAGCTTGGCGTTGTCCACCACCAGGGGGGCGGTGAGGTCGCAAAGCACCAGGTCCGCCGGCGCTCCCAGGCTGAGGCGTCCGGCGGGAAGTCCTAGCGCCCTGGCCGGGGCCAGGGTGACCGCGCGGATCAGGTCCAGCAATTGGCCGCGTTCGTCGTGGTGCAGGGCCAGCAGGGCTGGAAGCAGTGTCTCCAGACCGACCGCGCCGGGCGCCGCCTCGTCATAGGGGAGGCGCTTATCCTCGGCGGGGGCGGGCGCATGGGCCGATACCACGATATCCACCAGGCCCTCGGCCAGGGCGTCGATCAGGGCCTGCCGATCGTCTTCCGAGCGCAGGGGCGGAGCGAGCTTGCAGAAGGTGCGGTAGTCCCCGATGTCCAGCTCGTTGAAGCTGAGGTGGTTGATCGAGGCCGTGGCGATGACAGCGACGCCGCGGTCCTTGGCGCGCCGCAGTGTTTCCAGGGCGCCGGCGGTCGAGATCTGGTCCACCATCAGGCGTGAGCCCGTCAGCTCGGCCAGGGCGATGTCGCGCTCCAGCATGATCTTTTCGGCGGCGGCCGGTCCCGCAGGCAGTCCCATGCGGCCGGCGAACTCGCTCTCGGTGGCGGCGGCGCTGTCGGTCAGCCATGGATCGGCAGGCCGGTGGGACACCAGCACGCCCAGGCCCCGCGTGTAGGACAGCAGCCGGCGCATCAGCCGGGAATCGACGATCGAGCGGTCGACGTCGGTGACATACACACAGCCTGACTCGGCCATCAGGCCCACCTCGGCCATCCGTTCGCCGGTGAGGCCCTTGGTGGCGGCGCCGGCCGGATAGATGCGGGCATGCTCCACATCGCGCGCGCGCCGCATGATGAAGTCGGCCACGGAGGGTTCGTCGATGCAGGGGTCGGTATCGGGCTGCACCACGAAGCTGGTGACGCCTCCGGCGGCGGCGGCTCTGGCGGCGGAAGCGAGGGTTTCCTTGGTCTCGGCGCCCGGTTCGCCCGTCTTGACCCGAATATCGACGAGGCCCGGCGCGAGCATGGCCCCGTTGCAGTCGATGACGCGGATGTCCTTCGACAGGTCCTCCAACTTCGGTTTTCGAACCACGTCGGCGATGGCGCCCTTGGAGACGATCACGCAGCCGGGGCCGTCATAGCCGCCTTCGGGATCCACCAGGCGTGCATTGGTGAAGGCGAGGGGGGCGAGGGCCATCAGTCGTTATCGAGCCGGGCGGAGAGGGAGGCGAGGACGGCCATGCGCACGGCGACGCCCATCTCCACCTGATCCTGGATGAGGCTGACCGAGGTGTCGTCGGCGACTTCGCTGTCGATCTCCACGCCGCGATTCATCGGGCCGGGGTGCATGACACGCACGCCCTTGGCGGCCTTGGCGAGTTTCTCGCGGTCGAGGCCCCAGAAATGGAAATACTCCCGCTGCGAGGGGGCGAGCGAACCGCTCATCCGTTCCAGCTGCAGGCGCAGCATCATCACCACGTCGGCGCCGGCGATGCCCTGCTTCATGTCGTGGAACACCTCAACGCCCCAGCGGTCGGCGGCGGCGGGCATCAGGGTCGGCGGGCCGACTAGCCGCACGTTGGCGCCCAGCATGGTCAGCAGCATGACGTTGGAGCGGGCGACCCGGCTGTGCAGGACATCCCCGCATATGGCCACGGTGAGGCCTCCGATCCGCCCGAAGGCGCGGCGCATGGAGAGGGCGTCGAGCAAGGCCTGGGTCGGGTGTTCATGCTGACCATCGCCGGCATTGATCACCGAGCAGGTGACCTTCTGGGAGAGGAGGGAGGCCGCGCCAGAGGAGGCATGGCGCACGACCAGCAGGTCCGGCTGCATGGCGTTCAGCGTCACAGCCGTGTCGATCAGGGTCTCGCCCTTCGACATCGAGGAAGATCGGGCGGACATGTTGACCACATCGGCGCCCAGCCGCTTGCCGGCCAGTTCGAAGGAGCTCTGGGTGCGGGTGGAGTTCTCGAAGAAGAGGTTCATGAGAGTTCGACCCTTCAGCAGGTCGAGCTTCTTCGAGGTCTGCCGGTTCAGGGCGACGAACCCGTCGGCCAGGTCGAGCAGTTGCGCCACCGTCGGCGGGTCGAGATCAAGGACAGAAAGGAAGTGACGCTTCGCGAAGGGGAAGGTCCGGCTGCGGACCTCTTCAATGCCTGGCGCGATCACGGTCATTGAGGGCGCCTCTTAGCCTGCTTGGGCAGAGTCGCAAATCCCACTTTCGCCGGGAACAGTGGTGGGGGAGAGTGCGGCAACAAGAAACGCCTACGGGAGAGACGCATATGGCCGAGCCGCTGAACGAAGACATCCTCGAGCCTGATCTGCCGATCATCGATCCGCACCATCACCTCTGGGACCGGCCGACCCGCTATGGCAATCCGAACGCCACGAACCTGCATCCCTTCACCCAAGTGACGGCCCGCTCGCCGCGTTATCTCTTCCACGAACTGCTGGCGGACATGCAGTCCGGCCACAACATCGTCGCCACGGTCTTCCTGCAGTGCGGGGCGATGTATAACGCCGATGCGCCGGCTCACCTGAAGCCGGTGGGCGAGACGGAGTTCGTGGATGGCGTCGCCGCCATGAGCGCGTCCGGCATCTACGGTAATGTGCGGGCCTGCGCGGCGACCATGAACCATGCGGACCTGACGCTGGGCGCCCTGGCCGGGGAGACGTTGGACGCGCATATGGCGGCGTCAAAGCGCTTCCGGGGCATTCGCCACTCCTGTTCGTGGGATCCCGATCCAGGTGTGCTGGGCCCCCTCGCTGGGGGGCATCCGGGCCTCTACATGCAGGACAATTTCCGTGAAGGCTTCGCGGAGCTGGGCAAGCGCGGCCTGGTGTTCGACGCCTGGCTGCTGGAGCCGCAACTGCCCGAGCTGATCGACCTCGCCAGGGCCTTCCCTGACCAGCCAATTGTCCTCGACCACTGCGGAACCCCCCTGGGAATCGCCAGCTATGAGGGGACGCGTCCGGAGCGTTTCGCGGGCTGGCGGGAGAACATTCGCGAGCTGGCCAAGCTGCCGAAAGTCAACGTCAAGCTCGGCGGCCTCGCCATGGCGTTCTGCAATTTCCCGTCCTTCCTGTCGGAGACGCCCGCACCGTCGAGCCAGCTGGCCGCCGAGTGGAAGCCCTATATCGAGACCTGCATCGAGGCTTTCGGCCCAGATCGCTGCATGTTCGAGAGCAACTTCCCCGTCGACCTCGGCTCCTGCGACTACCGGACACTCTGGAACGCCTTCAAGCGCCTGGCGGCCGGCTATTCGGCGGAAGAGAAGCGGGCGTTGTTCTCGGGGACCGCCAAGCGCGTCTATTCGATTGATCTGCCGCAATCCCTGGGGGTCTGAACGCGTCAATATCGGCGGATGCGTCTCTACTCCTCACCGGTCGCTCCCAATGCCTGGCGGGTCAACATCCTTGCCCGCGAGAAGAACCTGTCATTGCCGACGACCATGATCGATCAGCGCGACCCGGAAGCCCGGGCTGAATACTGCAGGATCAACCCGTTCGGGCAGGTGCCGTCCCTGGAACTGGACGATGGCCGGTTCATCACCGAGTCCCTGGTGATCTGCCGCTACCTTGACGAGGTCAGCGGCGGGACAAGCCTGTTCGGCGGCTCGCCCGAAGATCGGGCGGTGATCGGCATGTGGGAGCGGCGCACCGAGTTGCATCTCTTCATTCCGGCCGTGGAATGGGGTCATCACGCCCGGCCAGAAAACGCCGCCGACTTCGAACAAATCCCAGGGGTCGCTGTCGCGCAGGCAGACATCTTGCAGCAATTCTTGCGGATGATGGAAGAACGGCTCAGCGCGACGGCCTATCTCGGGGGCGAGCACTTTTCTATCGCGGATATCACGGCCTATGTCGGCACCACGATCACGCTGTTCTACGGTCTGTTGCCGGACAGTCTGAATGCCATCAACCAATGGCGCGAACGGGTAGGGCGCAGGCCCTCCGTCGCGGCCATGATGGGCGGCTGAGGCCGGCCCCGTTCGTCTGAACGAGGCCAGCGCCAGGCAAGGCTAGTAGTTGCGGCCGCGCGGGCCGATCTGGGCGCGCACCGTGGCTTCAAGCCGGTTCAGACGGTTGTTGAGCACCTGGGACTCGCTGTCGCTGATGCGGCCGTCGTTTCGCTGATAGATTTCCGTTGTCCGGCGAATGTCTGAAAGTTCCGCGCGGGCATTGGTCGTCTGACGCCGGCCCAGGACACGGTCATCCCAGGCGCGGTCGATCAGAGCGTCGAGATCGTCGACCCGCTGCTCGAAGGCGGCGCGGCGCGTATTGTATGTCTCGCCGCCGTTGCTCGAGTTGTAACCGCCGCCGGTGGAGACCCAGACGCCTCGAGAGTTGTAGTAGCCCTGGACCTGGCCGGGGTGCCAGCGGCCGTTGCTGTCATAGTAACCGGGGGCGGGATCGGCGACCCAGTTGCCGTTGGCGTCACGGCGGCCCGGGGCCTGGCCCGGATGCCAGCGGCCATTGCTGTCGTAGTAGCCGGTGGTGCCGCCAGACACCCAGCGGCCGTTGTTCCAGTAGCCGGGCTGGGCGCCCGAGATCCACCGGCCGTCCTCATCGTAATAGCCGCTCGCATTGACCGGCACCCAGCGGCGTTGATCATCGTAGTAGCCGCCATTGGAAACCGACACCCAGCGGCCATTGCTGTCGTAGTAGCCGTTCGGCGTGCCGCTGACGAAACGGCCCTCGCGGTCGTAATAGCCGCGGGCGCCGTCATTGTTGACGTTGTAGGCGTGCCATTGGCCGTTGCGGTCGTAGTAGCCGTAGGCGGGCACGCAGGGCTCGTTCGGTTTGCTGGCCTGGTTGCCGATGATCGCCCCGATGGTGCCGCCGATGACAGCGCCGGCGACGCGGTCATCGCGCCCGGCGACGGCGGCGCCCACAGCGCCGCCGACCACGGCCCCGCCGACGGTGGCGTTGCGGCGGTTGGCTTCCTGCTGCTCACAGGTTTGGTCGGCGAAGGCCAGGCTGGGCACGAGGGCGGCCGCGGCGAGGCTGGCGAAAAGAAGATGGCGAGACATGCTGAGGGCTCCTGTCGACGGCTGATGTCCACTCGGTTGGGACATTGAGCGTGCGAACACGGTGAAGGTTCCGACAATTCGCATAGCACCGTTTGGCGTTTTGATGGCCAAGCTTGTTCAGGCGTTCTGGATCAGGGCCTCGCCGAACAGCGTCTGCAGGGCCGGCGTGCGCGGGTAGGGCTGATTGCGGTACTGGCGGAAACCCTCCGCGTAGCTGACGCCATACTCCTTGCCACGCCGGGCCGACCAGGCTCGCATGGAGGCCAGTTGGTCCGTGATGCCGTGGTGCTGCAACAGCCAGTCGGCCTGGCTTTCATGGGCAGCCAGCATGCGGGATTTGGTTTCAAACCACGGCGTTATGTCGACGGCGAAGTCCGGCTTGGCGGGAACGCCGTCTCGCCCACGGCCGCCGATCGGATCCATGAAGTAGAGGTGAGGTACGCCGACCAGGGGCGCGGCCTCGCCGGTCAGGTAGTTTTGCGCGCCCGCCGCGAAGCAGGCGTCGCGAACGAGGATCGAGGTAGCTTCATGGTCCGGATGATAGTCGTCCTGGGCCGACGTTATGACGATGTCCGGCCGGGCCAGACGCACGGTTTCGGTGACAAGGCGGCGGGTTCGGTCATCGTTGAAGACCGCTAGGTCCGGAATGCCGACGCAGAGATAGTCCGCGCCGATCATTGCGGCGGCCGCCGCGGCTTCAGCCCTGCGGTTCTTGGCGGTCTCGGCGGGCCCGGCGGCGGCCGATCCGCAATCGCCGGCCGTCACCGTGGCCAGGGTGATCTCATGGCCCGCCGCCGCCAGGATCGCCATCGATCCGGCGCCCAGGGTCTCGATGTCGTCCGGATGAGCGTGGATGGCGAGGATGCGGGCCATCAGGCGGCCTCCTGCGCCATCGCGGCCTTGGTGGCCGGGCGTTCGCCCACGCGGGCGCGGTGATCCAGAACCCGTGGCAGTTTGGTCAGATCAACTCCGTCGATCTCCAGCCAGTTCGAGATGGTGAAGAGATAGGGATCAGCGATCGTATAGGTCTCGCCCATGACCCATGGCCCTTCCAGGAATTCGCTTTCGATCAGGGCGAAGGCCGCGCCGACGCTCTCGGGAACCTTGCGTTTCATTTCTGCGATGGCCGCCGGGTCGTCGGCCCAGCGGGTCCCGCGCATGCGGTGGGCGTGGGCGACATGCACCGTGGAGGCAATGTAGCTGTTGAAGGCCTGCAGCCGCGCGAGCTCGAACGGTTCGGTGGGAGCGAGATGGCAGTCCGGGTAGGTCTGGGCCAGGTAGAGCAGGATGGCCACGTTCTCGGTGAGTATGCCGCGTTCCGTCGCCAGGGCTGGTACGCGCCCCTTGGGGTTTACCGCCAGGTATTCAGGCGAGCGCTGCGCATTGGCGGTGAAATCGACCTTCTCCAGTTCATAAGCCGCCCCGGTTTCCTCCAGGACGATGTGCGGCGCCAACGCCATGGAATTGGGGGCGAAATACAGGCGCAGCATCAGCGATCTCCAGGAGAGCTACGCTTTCATGGCTGGGAACAGCGTCCTCGGGAAGCCCCCCGTCTTCGGCCGCGAACGCATTGGCTGGGATTGCCTGGAGGGAGTATGACGGGGGAGTCACTTTTCGTGAGGTCCGCCGTGGCTGACGCCCCGATCAATTCCATCCTCGACATGACACCCCTCAATCCGGTGTTCCGCGAAGATCCGCACGCGATCCTTGGCGACTTGCGCGCCAAATGCCCCGTGCACCGTGACGACGCGGCCGGAGTCTTCGTGGTCAGCCGCTACGCAGATGTGCGCCCTCTGGTCTCCGACCGGACCTTGTGGCGAGATCCTGAGCGGGCAGAGGCGGCGGCAGTGTTTTCCCGCGCCTTGACCCGGGGCGACCAGCCCGGCGCGATCCGCAGCGAGAGCACCTCGATCCTGATGCTCGACGATCCTGATCACGCCCGTATCCGTCAGCCCCTGACCAAGGCCTTTTACGCCCGTGTCGCCAAGTTCCGGCCTGAGATGGAGCGGATCGTGGATCAGGCCCTGGCGTCCATCCCGCATGGCGAGGCCTTCGACCTCATGGAACGGTTCTGCGTGCCGGTGCCGATTGACGCTATCGCCTCGATCCTCGGCGTGGATCCGGACCGATTGCCGGAGTTTCGTGAGTGGTCGGAAGGCGTGATCCAGGGCCTGAATCCGTTCCGTAGCGAGGAGCAAACGCGCGCGATGGAACAGGCTGGCGAGGCCTTGGCGAACTATTTCCGGCAGACGATCATTGCCCGCCGGACCGATCCGCGCGACGACCTGATCAGCGACATGACCCGGCTGCAGGCCGAGGGCTCCGACATCAGCGATGAAGAGTTGCGCATCAACCTGGCTGCGTTGTTGGTCGGTGGGAATCTCACCACGACCGACCTGATCGGCAACGCTGTGCGCCAGTTGCTGCTGCATCCGGCGGAACTGGCCAAGCTGAAGGCCGACACGTCCATCATTTCGGCGGTCGTTGAGGAAACCCTGCGCTACGAGGGCCCGGTGGACATCACCGGCCGCATCGCCTCAGCTGATACCGAAATCGCCGGCTGCCCGGTCAAGCAGAGCCAGTCGATGATCTTCTCCCTGCGCGCAGCCAACCGGGACCCGGAGGTGTTCGAGAACCCCGAAGCCTTTGATGTATCGCGGCCCCACAAACCGCACCTCTCCTTCGGCGGCGGCGCCCACATATGCATCGGTGCGCCCCTGGCCCGGCTGGAAGCCTCTGTGGCCCTGGTGAAAATCTTCGAGCGCTTTCCGGACCTGCGCTTCGCCGATCCGGACGCGAAAGCGCAGTGGCGCACCCTGCCGTTCTTCCGCGGCCTCGAACGCCTCGATCTGGTCGGCTAGGCTTTCAGGACGATGTAGCCGATGCGCGGGAAGTGGGTGACGACCTCGCCGACTTCCGGGGATTTGCGCCGGATCGCGACGTGGTGGGCGGAGGACGACACCAGCACGCCCTCGATCGGGTCGCGGCCATAGTCGTCGGCCATCACGCGCACTGCCTCGCCGGCTTTCAAACCATTTGGCTCGCCAGGATCGGTGGCGTCCGCGGTGGTCGCGGTCGCGGCCTTGGCGACAGCAATGGCTTCGGCGGGCGTCATCTCTGAACGCTGACCATGGCCGATCCCCTTCACGCGCGCTTCCCAGGCCAGGATGCGCGGAAAGCCATCTAGCGCCTTGGCGGATGGCGGGTAGGCCGAGCGCATGAACCAGGCATTGTAGTAGGCGTTGGCGTCCGCCAGTCCCGGCTTGTCGCCGGTCAGAAAGGCGCGCCCATCGGCCAGTTGCTCGTCCAGCCAGGCCAGGTGCGAGCGCAACTGCTCGGCCATGAACGGTGCGGCGGCCTTCATGGCATTGGCGTCGAAGGGCCGGCCCGAGAGGGCTTCGCGGTCCTTGGCGAAGGCCGGATCGATGGCCCCGCCGATGCCGCCGAAGATCAACGCCACGGCGGCGCTAAAGAAGCCCCGGTCGGTCCACAGCATCATAGCCTGGGCGAGACCCGCATCGCCGGTGGGATAGAGGCTGGGCGTGGGGTAGCGGCGCTCCAATTCCCGGACGATCAGCTGGCTGTCGCAGTAGATATCCGCCCCGATCTGCATCACCGGAATGCGCCGGTAGCCGCCGGTCAGCGGGATCAGGTCCGGCTTCGGCATGATCACCGGCTGGGTCACGGCCTTCCACGCCAACCCCTTGATGCCGAGACAGATGCGCACCTTCTCGGAGAAGGGCGACGAGTCGTAGTGGTGCAGGATGATGTCGCTCATGACGGCATCTGAGACCGGTCTTCGAGCACCTGCAATGGTGACCCAAGGTTACTGCTGTGGCGAAGTGGATGGCGATGATACAGTCGGGGAAATAGGCAAGCCTGCTGCGGCGGCTGCGTCACGTTCAGCTCGCTGCTCAGGCGTTTCGAATTCTAGAATTCGCCTTGTGCCCAATGATCCGTTGTACCTGCAGGCCTGTTGGAGCGCCGGGACCGCAAACTCGAGCGTCACAATTCTGAGCGTTAGGATCTTCAGTCCGCGCCGAGTGTGGTGGAAATCAACCAGGTAGTACGGGCCGTCGTTACCACTGTTCGCACCCGTGGGAGGCGCCGACAGATCCCACAGGCCTCGAGCGCTTTGACCATCTCCGCTTACGAAAAGCACCAACGGCGGGGGTAGGTTCTCAATTGTGGGCGGGGCCGCTGCTGGGTCTGACGATAACGCCGCCAGCCGCGCAAGGAGCGCTTGCCGGCCGGGCTGCTGGTTGGGGGTCTGCCAGCTGGCGCGACGGTCATTGAGTGTGAAAAGCCGCCTGAACTCTTGGCCGTCGGGGCGTTGAGTCAGCTTGGTATAGCGTTCCATCAAGGCGACCGCCTCTGATGCTACTCTGGCGCTGACACGAGGGTTCGGCGGAGCGCCTTTGTCGCAATCCAGCTTGGCCTGAGCGATTGCGCGCGCGAGTATGTCGGCGCCGCCGTAGATGATTATGTCGCGCGGGTTGCTGTATTGAGCATGAGCGCTGGCGCCCAAAGTGAAGGCTGTGGTCATGACCATTGCCGCAAGAATCAGACCCCGCACAACTCACCCTTCCTAGTTGAGGTGGCGAATATGCCGTTTGATTGCGCTCAGGTGGAAGAGCTCCGCATCCGATCCAGCGCTCCCTGTAGGATCCAGGCTGCGGCGGCCTTGTCGACCAGTTCGGCGCGGCGGGCGCGGGTGACGTCGGCTTCGTCGATCAGCATGCGGTTCACGGCTGCCGAGGAGAGGCGCTCGTCCCAGAAGGCGATGGGCATGTCCCGCAGCCGCAGCAGGTTGCGCCCGAAAGCCCTGGCTGACTGGCAGCGGGGCCCCTCCGTGCCATCCATATTCACCGGCAGGCCGATGATGACCCCCACCGCGCCCCGGCTCTGCATCACCTTGAAGAGGGCTTCGGCGTCGGTGGTGAACTTGGTCTTGCGGATCAGCTCGACCGGGGAGGCGATCATGCGCAGGCCGTCGGAAACCGCGACGCCAATGGTCTTCTCGCCGGTATCCAACCCCACAATCGGGGCGGTCGCCGGAAGGGCGGCGGCGAAGTCGGGAAGGTCCAGCACGGCCATGGCCTCCGCTTCGTCCAGGCCGCGCCCCTTGTCAAACCGCTCGCATCGCCGCTAAGGCCCGTCTCCTGCCAAGGAGGCTCCCATGTCCATCGACGCGGCGACCGTTCGCAAGGTCGCCAGGCTCGCCCGTATCCGTGAACCGGAAGAGAAGCTCGAGCAGCTGGCTGCCGAGCTCTCCGGCATCCTGCAGTGGATCGAGCAGCTGAATGAAGTCGATACGGACGGGGTCGAACCCATGGCTTCCACCGAGGCCGTGACTCTGCCGATGCGTGAGGACGTGGTCACCGAGGGCGGCGATCCGACCAAGGTGCTGGCCAATGCTCCGAAGTCGGACCGCAACTTCTTCGTCGTGCCGAAGGTGGTGGAATAGCCATGAGTGACCTCACCAACCTGACCCTGAAGGCTGCCCTCGACGGCCTGAAGGCCAAGACCTTCTCGTCGGTGGAAATCACCAAGGCCCACATCGCGGCCATCGAGAAGGCCCGCGCCCTGAACGCCTTCGTGCTGGAGACGCCGGACAAGGCCCTGGCCATGGCCGAGGCCTCGGACGCCAAGCTGGCGCGCGGGGAGGGCGGCGCCCTGGAGGGCGCTCCGCTCGGCATCAAGGATCTCTTCTGCACCGAGGGCGTGCGTTCGACGGCCTGCTCGAACATCCTCGGCGACTTCAAGCCGACCTACGAGAGCACGGTCACCAGCCAGCTCTGGCGTGACGGGGCGGTGATGCTCGGCAAGCTGAACATGGACGAATTCGCCATGGGTTCGTCAAACGAATCCAGCTGCTTCGGACCGGTGATCAATCCGTGGAAGGCCAAGGGCTCCAACAAGTCTCTTACGCCCGGCGGCTCTTCTGGCGGTTCGGCCGCGGGGGTCGCGGCGCACCTGATGCTTGCGGCTACCGCTACGGATACGGGCGGCTCCATTCGCCAGCCGGCGGGCTTCACCGGTACGGTGGGCATCAAGCCGACCTACGGCCGCTGTTCGCGCTGGGGCATCGTCGCTTTCGCCTCGTCTCTGGACCAGGCCGGGCCAATCGCGCGGACCGTCGAGGACGCAGCGATCCTGCTGACCTCAATGAGCGGCCATGATCCGAAGGACTCCACCAGCCTGCCGGTCGCCGTGCCGGATTTCGCCAGCTTCGTCGGCCAATCCGTGAAGGGCCTGCGTATTGGTGTGCCGAAGGAATATCGCGCCGACGGCATGCCCGCCGAGATCGAGACCCTCTGGGCCGATGGCGTCTCCATGCTGAAGGACGCCGGCTGCGAGGTGGTGGATGTGTCCCTGCCGCATACCAAGTACGCCCTGCCGGCCTACTACATCATCGCTCCGGCCGAGGCCTCCTCGAACCTGGCCCGCTATGACGGCATGCGTTTCGGCGTGCGCGCCGACGCGCAGAGCCTGACCGACGTCTATGAAGAGAGCCGCGCCAATGGCTTCGGGGCGGAGGTGAAGCGCCGCATCCTGATCGGGGCTTATGTGCTGTCCGCCGGCTACTACGACGCCTACTACCTGAAAGCCCAGAAGGTCCGCCGCCGCATCGCGGACGACTTCAAGGCCGCCTTCGAAAAGTGTGACGCGCTCTTGACGCCGACAGCGCCGTCCGCGGCGTTCGGCCTCGGCGAGAACGCCGATGATCCGGTGGCGATGTACCTGAATGACATCTTCACGGTGACGGTAAATCTGGCCGGACTGCCGGGGATGAGCCTGCCCACCGGGCTCAGCGCTGAAGGCCTGCCGCTCGGCTTGCAACTGATCGGACGGCCGTTGGACGAGGGAACTCTTTTCTCTCTGGGCGGCGCCCTGGAAAAGGCCGCCGGCTTCAGCGCCACCGCCGAAAAGTGGTGGTGATCTAGGCCGCCTGTCCTCGTAGCTGAGCCAGAAGGGCGGCCATCTCGTCGTCCGGCTCCGGCGCTTCGGAGCCGGAACCGGGCTCAGCGGCGAACTCGGCATGGAGGGCGAAACCGCCGTCCAGGGTCAGGCTGGTGCGGCTGACGAGAACAGCTCCGCCGCTCAGACGGAAGTGCTTCTCGATCGTGGCGCCGGCTTTCAAGGCGCGCAGTTCGTTGGCCGGCAATTCAGCGGCGTTGTCTGGTGCCGGCAGGGCGGCGGTCAGGGCCATGATGTCGCTGCCCGGTCCGATCTTGAGGCCAGCCTCACCCGCCACCCGTTCAAAGGACCTGTTCCAGACCAGAAGCCCGCCGCGGCTGTCGAAATAGGCGACGCCCTGGGGGATCGCCTCGACGATGGCCTCCAGGCGGCGAACAGCGTCGCTCTGCGTGCGGCCGTGGATGGCCAGCATGATGGCGGCGGCGCTGATCAGGACGCAGGCGACGCCGCCGACCGAAACGGTGACCAGAAGCAGACTGAACGCGCCTTCGGGGATCGCGACGTTCGGATCGGGCCAGAGGGTCGCGGCCGCCATGCCCGTGAAATGCAGGCCAAGTATCCCGGTCGTTAGCAGCACCGCGGCCGCAGGAACGCGCCAACGCGCAAGTCCGCCCTTGGCGATGCAGAGCGCCGCCTGAGGGAACGCGCCGCCGATGATCACGGAGACGGCGATCAGATCGAAGTTCCAGTCGATGTGGCCCTGCGTGCGCATCGCCAGCATGCTCACATAGTGCATCGTGGTCAGGCCGAGCCCGATCATCGCCCCGCCGCCGATCCAGCCTTCGGCGCCCCGCTCCCGGGCCGCGAAACCGAATCCGGCCGCCCCGCCCGAAAAGGCGATCATCAGCGAGGCGAACGTGAAAGCCGGATCGTATTGCACCGGCAGACTGGGGTCGAAAGCGGCCATGGCGGTGAAATGGGTGATCCAGACACCCGCCCCGAACACCGCGCCGACCAAGGCCATGGACAAGCCTCCCTGATGGCCCCGGGCGCGGTGGCTGATGGCATAGAGGTGGGTGGCCGCGTAGCAACCCGCGAGGCAGACCACGCCCGCGACGGCGAGCAGCCAGATATGGCTCTGGGCCTCGAAACAGGTCACGGCCGTGGGCAAGGCGCTTCTCCGCCGAAATCAACGGCGGCTGTTTTCGACGAACACGCTTAATCGCGCGCTAGGAAATCGCGTCATGCGCGCAAACGTCGCGGCGCGGCTTGTCGCACCTACCAGGGGCTGAGTTGGCCTATTGGGAGAACGGCGAGAGCTAGGCGCTGACCAGCTTCTCGGCGAGTTGCTGGAAGCGCGGCGCCAGCGGATACATGTGCTTGTACTGCAGGATCTGCTTTCCGACGAGTTTCAGGCGATCCTCGAAGGTGTGGTTGGTGAAGGGATCCATCAGCGGTGTGTTCCAGGCGGGAATGTCCGCGCGCTGGAATTCCAGGGCCATGGACATGCGGGGGCCCTTGGCGAAACGGCTGGTCATTGACCCCCAGTGCAAGACCGCCTGGTTCCAGCAAAAGAAGTCGCCCGGCTTGCCTGGCAAGGCGCGAATGGCGGCCATGTCGACCTGCCAGTTCTTCTCATTGGGCGTGTTGTAAACCGGGTCCCGGTTGGCGGGGAGAATGTACATGCAGCCGTTCTGGGGCGTCGCCTCGGTCAGCGGAATCCAGATGGTCAGGGTCGTGGGCACGCCGTTGGGGGCGAGGGTCGCCCGGCCTTTATCGCGGTGCGGCCGCCAGCCGGCTTCACCGGCCTGAGGATCCACATGCCAGGTCCAGAAGTCGGGCAGCACCTTGTAGTTGGGGCCCAGGAACGAGGAGATCATCGGGTGGAGGCTGTAGAACATCTCCCAGGGTTCATCGAACAGGAAGAGGAAGGCCGGCGGGATATCCAGGCGCTTGCAGATGGTGACGGCCTCGGCGAGCAGCGGCGCGATGCGGTCACAGGCTTCGCTCTGGTCCTGGAAGTAGCCTTCTTCCATCATGCGGGCGAAATAGAGATTGCGGCTTTCGTCCGTCATCGGCAGGCCCGCCTGGTTCCATTTCTGGAGGCGGTCAGAAATGTGCAGTGCCGGAAAGTTCCTGCGCCAGAAGTCCGGGCTGGCGATTTCGCTCACGCGGGCTTCGACGTTGACGGCTTCGGGCTCAACCAGGCTCATATCCAACTCCGTAGGCAGGCGGCGACCTTAGAGGAAAATCGCCGCCGCTCACAGATAAGTAGAACTACGGAAGGGCGTTGAAGTCTGTCTGGATCGAATTCAGCTTATCCGGCGTCAGGCCGGCCTGCGGGAATTGCGACAGCTGGCGCAGGGACATGCCCTTGACCATGTCCAATTGGGGTGCGGTGGCCAGTCCGGGAATGTACTTGTCGACCACGCTCTTGGCGCCGGCATTGGCCAGAAGATCGGAGATCGGAGTGGTTTCGATGGACGGCTTGCCGTCGGCGGCGGCAACGGCGGCAACGGCGGCAACGGCGGCCGGCGTCTCGGCGGGCTGGGCGGCGGCGCCCATGGCGGCGAAAGCAAGAGCGGCCGCGGCGGCGGTCGCGATGAAAAGCTTGGTCATTTGGGTTCCTCCCCGAGAAAGTGACCGTCGTTAAGGCGCAAATCACGGCCAAGGCAAGGCGACAGATTTTGCCTTCCCGCAACATGCCAGGACGGGCTAATGACCGGCCCATGACGCAAACAGCCGCCAAACAAATCCAAGGCCGCACCGGCCCGTGGGAAATGGTCCTCGGTCTCGAGATTCACGCCCAGGTCGCTTCGAAGTCGAAACTGTTCTCCGGGGCCGCCGTCGGCTTCGGGGCCGGCCCGAACGAGCAGGTGTCCCTGGTGGATGCCGCCATGCCTGGCATGCTGCCGGTGATCAACCGCTACTGCGTGGAGCAGGCGGTGAAGACCGGGCTCGGCCTGAAGTCGAAGATCAACCTCTGGAGCCGTTTCGACCGGAAGAACTACTTCTATCCCGACCTGCCCCAAGGCTACCAAATCAGCCAGTTCAAGGACCCGATCGTCGGTGAGGGCGTGGTCATCGTCGAACGCGACGACGGCTCGACCTTCAATGTGCGCGTCGAGCGGCTGCACCTGGAACAGGACGCGGGCAAGTCGCTGCACGACCAGGACCCGAACGCCACCTATGTGGACCTGAATCGAGCGGGCACCGCTTTGATGGAAATCGTTTCCTTCCCGGACATGCGCTCCTCCGAAGAGGCGGCCGCCTATGTGAAGAAGATCCGCACCATCGTGCGCTATCTCGGCACCTGCGACGGCGACATGGAAAAGGGCAACCTGCGGGCCGACGTGAATGTCTCGGTTTGCCGGCCGGGCGCGTATGAAGCCTTCCGCGAGAGTGGAGATTTCACGCATCTGGGCACGCGCTGCGAAATCAAGAACGTCAACTCGTTCCGCTTCATCCAGCAGGCCATCGAGTATGAGGCCCGCCGCCAGATCGAGATCCTGGAAGACGGCGGCAAGATCGATCAGGAGACGCGTCTGTTCGACCCGAACAAGGGCGAGACACGCTCCATGCGCTCCAAGGAGGATGCGCAGGACTACCGCTACTTCCCGGACCCGGACCTCTTGCCGCTCGTCCTCGACGAGGCCTGGGTGGGCGAGATCAAGGCGGGCCTGCCGGAGCTGCCGGACGAGAAGACCGCGCGGCTGCAGAGCCAGTATGGCCTCTCGGCCTACGACGCCGGTGTGCTGGTGGGCGAAGCGGCCTGGGCCGACTATTTTGAGGCCGCCGCCAAAGGCCGCGACGCCAAGCTGGTGGCGAATTTCGTGACCAACGAGCTGCGCGCCCATCTCGGTAAGGTGGGTGTGGAGATCGAGGATAGCCCGATCCCGGCGGCGGATATCGCCGGGCTGGTCGAGCTGATCGAGAAGGGGACCATCTCCTCCAAGATCGCCAAGGAAGTCTTCGAACGGATGGCCGCCGGGGAGGGGGCGCCGGCCGGAATCGTCGAGAAACATGGCCTCGTCCAGATGTCCGACACCGGCGAGCTGGAAAAGATCATCGACGATCTGATCGCCGCCAATCCGGGCCAGGCCGCCTCGGTGAAGGAAAAGCCGCAGGCGATCGGCTGGTTCGTCGGCCAGGTGATGAAGGCCACGGGCGGCAAGGCCAATCCGGGCTCGGTCAACGGGCTCCTGAAGGCCAAGCTGGGTGTCTGATCCGGCGGACGGCCGGGTGAAGATCGTCTCCGAGGAGGTGCTCTCCGATGACTGGGCGCTGCTGAAAAAGATCCAGTTCGACTTCCAGCGGCGCGACGGCGGCTGGGAGCGGCAGGTCCGGCAGACCTATGACCGGGGCGATGGGGCGGTGCTGCTGCCCTACGATCCGGCCCGGGGCACGGTGCTGCTGGTCAAGCAGTTCCGGCTGCCGGCGATGGTCAAGGGGCGGCCCGCCTTCCTGATCGAGGCCTGCGCCGGCCTTCTCGACGCCAACGACCCGGTCACCTGCATCCGCAAGGAGGCCGAGGAGGAGCTGGGCTACCACCTGCCGGATGTGCGCCAGGTGGGGATGATCTTCATGAGCCCCGGGTCAGTGACCGAGGAACTGGCCTTCTTCGTCTGCGCCTACTCCGCCGCCGACCAGATCAGCGAGGGCGGCGGCGCGGAGGACGAGGGTGAGGATATCGAGGTGCTGGAGATGCCCCTCGACGAGGCCCTGGCCATGACCCGCGACGGCCGGATCGTGGACGCCAAAACGATCATGCTGCTGCAGCATGTGAAGCTGTACGGGCTTGGCTAAGCACGGCTGCCTACTGACGCGCGGTCATAGCCCCTTCTTCTCCACCTTCCAGACCGCGTTGGCGCAGAGGCCGCAGTTGGGGCCGGTGAACATCCGCCCGGCGACGCGGTCGCCCTTCAGTTGCCAGGCGAGCCAGGCCACGGCCGCTTCGCCGAACCAGCCGCCGCCGGGCTGGTTGTAGGTGCCGCCGTGGCCGACATTGAGATTGCCCTTGAAGATCGGAACCTGGTTGATGCGGGTGTAGTCATCCTCGCCGTTCGGATAGGCCACGTCCGTGGGGCCGCCGAGGAAGTAGGCGATGGGGCCGTGGATCAGGGCCAGGGACGCTTTGGTGGCGTTGGAAAGGCCGGGCACGCCCGTGCCGGCGTTGAAGACCCCGGAGTTCCAGATCATCGTCGTGGTGACCCGCGGATCGGCGGAGGCCTCGATGGCCTGCAGGCCGCCGCAGGACTGGCCCATGACGGCGATCTTCTTCACGTCCAGGCGGTGGAAGTAGGGCGAGCCCCGGCGGTTGTTCTCGGCGACGGCCCAGTTGATGGCGTCGATCAGTTGCGAGGCGCGGGTGGCGGCCGGCGGAATGGCCTGGGCGCCGGCGGCGGCCGCCGGAGCTGGCGGCGTCGGAGCGGCCCCGGGGTGGGCCCGGCCGGCCGGCGGGCGAAGGCGGGGAGGGGGGCGTTCTCCGGGCCAATGGCGATGACCAGATAGCCGTGGGAGGCCACCTCGGTGAGGAAATTCTCGAACAGGCGCCCGACATTGGCGCAGGCTCCGTTGCCCCAGGCGACGATCGGCAGCTTTCCCCGCGCGGCGGAGAGATCCGGCTCATAAATTGTGTGGGTGGCGAGTGTCGGGTTGGTGAAAACCCGCACGGCATAGGGCCCGGGAGCTGTGACATGCACGGGCGGAGCGTCAGCCGGAACGGCCAGAATGTCGCCGCCGATCGGCTGGGTGAGGGCGGGGCCGGAGAGCATGGCGGTGAGCGCCAGAGCCGCCGTGGCGGCGCGGAAGGTCTTGAGCATCGTTGAGTCCCCGTTTGTTGGCCCCATTGTTTGTGCCGCAAACTATAGTCAGGCCTGACTGCCGCCAAGAGGGCCTTTCGCCCATTGAGTAGGGCCGGATTCGTCACCGGCGCCCAAAACCGCTAGCGTCCCTTCCAACGAGTCTGTGTCGCTTTGGTCTGTTCTGGGGAGGACGGTATGCGGGGTTCGTGGGGCGTATGCGCGGCGGTTTTGGCGGCGGGCGCGATTGGTCTTTCAGCGTGTGGCGAGAAGGAAGAGGCGGCTCCGGCCGCTCCGGCCACGCCGGTCGCCACTGGCCCGGCGGCGACGCCGGAGAGTCTGGTGCGGGCGCTCTACGCCTTGCCCAAGCCGCCGGATGACAAGGCCGGGGTGGAAGCCTTTTTCACGCCGGAGTTTGTGCCGGGCATGGCGCCGGGGCCGGGCAAACCGCCGGCCGTGGCCTGGGACTATCGCTCCGACGCCGTCGGCGATCCGCCGACCGACCTGGCCTATGCGGTGAAAGTCTCGAGCCCGGTGGGCGCGAAGGTGACCGTGACTTTCAATGTGCGGGGCAAGCCGGACAGCATGGTCTACGACCTCTGCAAGCGCACCGACGGCGAATGGCGCATCCGCAATGTGATCGATCCGGACGATCGGGCCGGGTCCATGCGCTACGTCTGGGGCGTCGGGCCCGTGCGGGCGGGCCAGTGCCCGATGCCGACGCCGTAGCGCCACGCGACAACTCTGCCCTTCATCGGCCACAAGAGAGGGTGTATCCCCGGCCCATGATTGGAAAACTGAACCATGTGGGCGTCGCCACGCCTTCCATCGAGGATAGCTGGCGGCTGTATCGTGACGTCTTTGGCGTCAACGACATCACCGAGAAAAAGGCGCTGCCCGAGCAGGGGGTCTGGGTGTCTTTCGTGAACTTGCCCAACAGCCAGATCGAGCTGATCGAGCCCTATGGCGACAATTCGCCGATCGTCGCATTCCTGGAGAAGAACCCGCGCGGCGGACAGCATCACGTATGCTTCGAGGTGCCGGACATCATCTCCGCCCGCGATGAGATGCAGGCCAAGGGCGCGACCGTGCTGAACGGAGGCGTACCGCGAATTGGGGCGCATGGCGTGCCGGTGATCTTCGTGCATCCAAAGGACATGGGCGGGGTTCTGGTGGAGCTGATGCAGGAACCGGGAGCCGGCCACTAATGACCGTTACGACCTCCATCGCCGTCTTCCTGATCATCTGGTGGACGGTTCTGTTCGCCGTCCTGCCGCTGGGTACGCGAACGCACGCCGAGATGGGCATTGATGTGCCCGGTGGCGGAGAACCGGCGTCTCCCGTGGATCCCAAGCTGAAGAAGAAATTCTTCACCACCACGTGGGTCGCGGCGATCCTGTTCGCGATCCTCTGGACCGTGGTGAAATTTCAGCTCATTGCGCTGCCCGACCTGCCGACGTCACGCTAGTCGATGGCCGCCGCACCGTTCAGCGCCTGGGAACGGGCCATCGCATTTCGTTACCTGCGCTCCAAGAAGAGCGAAGGCGGCGTCAGCCTCGTTTCGATCATTTCGTTCTGCGGCATTGCCGTGGCCGTGTTCGGCCTGGTGGCGACCATGTCGATCATGAACGGCTTCCGCAGCGACCTGCTGGACCGGATGCTGGGGTTCAACGGTCACATCGACATCCAGGGGCCGCTCCTGGTCAGCCCGAACCGCGAGGACGTGGTGCGTCGTGTGCGCGGCCTGCCGGAGGTGACCGAGGTGGTCTCCATGGTGCAGAGCCAGGCCCTGGTGCAGAGCCCGATCGGCGTGGCCGGCGCCATCGTGCGGGGGATCAGCCCGGCGGAACTGAAGGGGATGACCGTGATCTCCTCCACCGTCACGCCCGGCGCCTTCGATCTTTATGGCGTGGGCGAGCAGGGCCAGGAGAGCGTCATCCTCGGGGCGCGGCTTGCCGATGCCCTGGGTGTGCGGGTAGGCGACGAGATTTCGATCCTCTCACCCAGCTCGGGCGCGACCGTGTTCGGCGATCTGCCGACCCGCAAGAGCTACCGTGTGGCCGGAACCTTTAATGTCGGGATGAGCGAGCTCGACCAGGCGTTCATCTTCATGCCCCTGCAGCAGGCCCAGCTGTTCTTCGGGCGCGGCGAGGGCGTCGATGTCGTCGAGATCAAGGTGCGCGATCCGGACCGGGCCCCCCAGATCAAGACCGACGTGGCCCGAATCGCCGGGATGGACAACGTGGTTCTCGACTGGACCCAACGCAACGCCGCCTATTTCGGGGCTCTGGAGGTGGAGCGGGTGGTGATGATCATCATCCTCTCCCTGGTGGTCGCGATCGCCGCCCTGAACATCATTTCCGGTGTTGTCATGCTGGTGAAAAACAAGGGGCGCGATATCGGCATTCTGCGCACCATGGGGGCCGGGCGCGGGGCGATCCTGCGGATCTTCTTCATGTCGGGCGCGATGATCGGGATCAGTGGGGCGCTGACGGGGTTGCTGGTGGGCCTGCTGTTCTGCGCCAACATCGAGAGCGTGCAGCACTTCGTGGAGTGGGTCACGGGGCGCGAGGTCTTCAACGCCAATGTCTATTTCCTCTCCCACATCCCGGCCAAGGTGCAGCTGAAGGACATCATCTTCGTGGCCTTGTGGTCGATGTTCTCAACCTTCGCGGCGACGATCATCCCGGCCTGGCGGGCCTCCGGCTTGGATCCGGTCGAGGCCCTTCGCTATGAGTAGGCCCGTCCTCGAATTGACCGGGGTGAAACGGTCCTACGCCACGGCGGCCGGCGAGATCCAGGTGCTGAAAGGCGTCAATCTGACGATCCTGCCTGGCCAGATCGTCGGCCTGATCGGGCCGTCCGGGTCGGGCAAGTCGTCCCTGCTGCACGCAGCGGGTCTGTTGGAGCACCTGGACGCCGGGCGGATCGCCATCGACGGCCAGGACTGCTCCAAGATGAGTGACCGCCAGCGCACGGCCACGCGGCTGCTGACACTGGGCTTCATCTACCAGTTCCACCATTTGCTGCCGGAGCTTTCGGCGCTCGAGAATGTCGCCCTCCCATGCATGATCGCCGGGGCGAGCAAGGCCGCCGCGCACGACCGGGCACGCGCCCTGCTCACTGAAATGGGCCTGGCGGGACGGCTCGCCCACCAGCCGGCCCAGCTGTCGGGGGGCGAACAGCAGCGGGTGGCGGTGGCGCGGGCGCTTTCCAATCATCCGAAGCTGTTGCTCGCAGACGAGCCGACCGGCAACCTCGACCCGGCGACCTCCGGAGCGGTGTTTCAGAGCCTCTATAAGGTCGCCCGTCAGGAAGGGGCATCGGCCTTGATCGCCACCCACAACATGGAACTGGCCCGTTACATGGACCGGGTCTTTGCCCTCAAGGACGGGGTTCTGGTGGAGCAGATGCGGGCGCCCGCGGCCGCCGGGGCATGATCCGAGCCGTCGTATTTGATGTCGGCGAAACTCTGGTGGACGAGACCCGCTCGTGGGCGGGCTGGGCCGACCACATGGGCGTGCCGCATTTCACCTTCTTCGCGGCCATGGGGATTGTCGTGGCGCGAGGCTGGCATCACCGCCGGGTCTTCGACCTGGTGCGGCCCGGCTTCGATCATGAGGCCGCGGCGGCGGAGCGCCGGGCGGGCGGCTGGACCTATCACTTCAAGCCCAGCGATTTCTATCCGGACGCCATCCCCTGCCTGAAAGACCTGCAGGCGCGGGGCCTGATCATCGGCCTGGCCGGCAATCAGCCGGAGGACGCGGAGGGGGCCCTGGCGGCCCTGGGCGTTCCGGCGACCTTTATCGCCTCCTCGGCGGGTTGGGGCGTGGAAAAGCCCTCGCCGTTGTTCTTCCAGAAGGTGGTGGAGGCTGCGGGCGTGCCGGCGTCCGAGATCGCCTATGTCGGGGACAGGCTCGACAACGACGTGGGCCCGGCCGCGAAGGCGGGTATGACCCCGGTGTTCGTCCGGCGCGGTCCGTGGGGCCTCGCCCATGCCGATGATCCGGCCATGCCGGACAATGTGGTGAGGCTCGAAAGTCTCAGCGAGCTGCCTGGGAAGCTGGGGCTCTAGCTGACGATCTGGTCGGACGGCGGGCGCCTGCCGCTGGAACCGACGATGGTGTCGGCGACCAAAGGCCCTGAGGGTGCGGCGGGGGCTCCGGAGATCGGGTCGGGCGCTGTCGTGGTCTCCAAGGGATCCGGGAGACGCAGCGAATCCCGCAGCTTGATAGCCCGGTAGACCAGTTCCGCGGGCCGGAAGATCACCATGCCGAGGGCGAAGAGCAGGAATCCGTCGGCGATTTCCACCGGATTGAGGCCCAGCACCCCGGCATTGAGGAACGCCAGGTCGCGCAGGAGGTAGCGGGCGCCGAGCAGGAGGATCAGCAAGGCCCCGCCCCACATGGACATCTCCGCGGTGATCTCGCCGGTCACGGGGTGGATGGTGAGGCGGGTCATGCGGCCGCGCTGCCAGCCGACCACGCCGCCGAGAGCAAAGAGGCCAATGAAGGCCATGACCGTGACGGTGTCCGTCGGTGTCGGCTGCGCCGCGAAGCTTCCGCAGACCACCACGGTGAGCAGGATGGGCGAGATGCACATCGTCCAGAGGTTCAGCTTGCGGGGCTTCAGATTGCGCCGCAAGACCGAGAAGGCGATCGCCGCGGCGATCACATAGGGGAACGAATGGCTCCAGAAGTTCGAGGCCAGATAAGGCATGGGTTTCTCCCGCGCTGCATCTTGCTCGCGAGTCCCCGCCAGGGAAACTAAACCTTCTGAAAGCTAACTGGCTTCCTTGCGCCCTGCCCGGGCGGCCGCAAGCTCCAGCGCCCTGGCCGCGCCGTCGCCGCCCTCGACCTCCGCGACGCCGATGTCGAACTCGACCACGAAAGGAGGGCGATCCTCGCCGGCGTCGAAGGCGGTGCAAGCGATGACGGCGGCGATGCGCTCGGCAGCGGCCCGGGCCGCCCCGATGGGCGTGGCGGGCAGGGCGAGGGCAAATACTTCCGGGCCGAGGCGGGCGGCGGTATCCTCCACGCGCACCAGACGGCCGATCATCGAGCCGATCTGCGGGATCGCCCGGTCAACCCAGCCGCCGGCCCGGGCGACGGTTACGTCCGACCGGTCCGAGACCTTCAGCACACAGACACTCATCGGCCGGTTGCGCACCTTCGAGGCGGCGGCCAGGCGGATCAAATGGGCCGCGAATAGATCACGCGTGAAGAGGCCGGTGGCGGCGTCCATCAGGCCAGAGGCGCGGGCCTTTTCGAGGGCTTTGCGGATGGCCGTAGCGCGGCGGTAGGAGCGGGCGAGTTCGACCACCCGCTTGGCGGTTTCCAGTTCCGGTGTATCGGGCGAGGCGACGTCGGAGATGCCCCGGTGGAAGGCCTCTGAGGCCGTCACATAGCTGTCCGCCTTCAGGTAGAGCAGGGCTGGGATGTGATAGAGCCGGGTGTTGCGCCGCATGCCCGCGGCGATGGAGAGGGCTTCGGACTGGTTTTCGCCGCCCCACAGCACCACGCTGTCGAAGGCCCGTTCGTGCAGGTAGTCGAACGCCGTGAACGCCGTAAAAGCCCCCACCACATCGGCATTCAGTCCCTTCAGCGCATTGGAAAGCGCCAGGAACTGCGGGGCAGGCTCACCGATGGCCAGCACCCGGAAAGGGCCGGGCTCTGGCTCGGGGAGCTCAAGACGGCGGCCCCGGTCGGCGAAGGTTTCAAGGCGAAGCTCGAACTCCTCCTCGGCGACGGCCATCCGTACAAGGCTCTCCAGGCGCAGCACCGCCTGGGCCGGATGGACCGGAGGGGCGAGGGTGAGGTCGAATGAGTGCGTGTCGATGGAGGGGTCAGGATCGCCGATGGCGATGACCGGCAGGCGGCGCGGCGCGCAGGCCGACTTCAGGCGCCGCGCCAGGGAGAGGGCTTCGTGCCCAGCGCTGGCCAGGTCGACGATGGCCGCCTCGATCTGCAGGTCGGCCAGGGCGGCCATCGCGGCATAGGGGCCACGCGCCGTCACCGTGCGCCAGCCCAGGCGATCCAGCCCCTCGGCGAGGGGACCGGCACGATCATCTTCGCGAGCGATGATCAGAACACGGGCTTGAACGGCCACTTGGGCTCCTTGAAAACTCAGAATCGCTATCGCGCCACAATAGGACGTGGCGGGCAAGCGTGTAGGGGACGCGTCGTCGCGGAAGTCGAGCCCTTCTAGTCTGGGATCGGCTGCATTGTCGCCGGGCCGCCGGCGCGCGGCGGGGCCGCCGGGGTGGCATAGACCGGCGGGGTGGCGCTGGGCGCGGCGGCATAACCGAACACGCCGCGTTGCAGGTCATTGGCCAGCATCACCGGCGCTTTGCCGCCGTTCAGACGCGCCCGGTAAACCTGCATGCCCTCCATGACGCGCATCACGTAGTTGCGGGTCTCGGTAAAGGGGATGCACTCGATGTAGTCGATCGGGTCGCCTTGCGAACCGCGGGGGTCGCCGCAGAAGCCGGCCCATTCCGGCGGGCGGCCAGGCCCGGCGTTGTAGGCGGCGATGGCCATCACATAGGAGCCGCCGAAGTTGTCGACCATCTGGGCGAGGTAGTTGGACCCTAAGCGCATGTTGTAGTCCGGGTCGTAAAGCTGGCTGAGATTGTAGCCGACCCCCATGCGCCGGGCGACGACGGCCGCCGTGCCGGGCATCAGCTGCATGAGGCCCGTGGCGCCCACCGGCGAGCGAACGCGCGGATCGAAGCCGCTCTCCTGGCGGATGATGCCGTAGATCAAAGCGGTCTCCGGCGCGGTAACGCCGGCCGGCGGCGCGCGCAGGGGATAGCCGCGCTCGGGCAGGATAAAGCCCCGTGTCGCGGCGGTGCGGACCACGCGCATGCCGAGGTCCTGATCATTGTAGCCGCGCGCCAGGTCGACCAGCAGGGCTTCTTCGGCGGCGCTGGGCAGGATGTCGTCGGCGGCGAGCACGAAGGCGCGGAACTGGTCCTTGGCGCCGATCTCGGCGAGGTCCCGGGCCGCCTGGATGATCTCTCGGGCCTCGAAGCGGGCGCGGTCGGCCTGATTGATCTCGGGGTCGCGGCCGAGATCGATATCGACCCCGGCCTTGGCGGCAGCGAGTTGGCCGTAGAAGGCGGTCGGGAAGCGGGCCCCCTGGGCATAGAAGATCTGGGCGTTGACGGTGTCGCCCATGGCCTCGGCGGCCCGGCCCCGCCAGTAAAGGGCCCGCCCCTGCGTGATCGGCGAGGAGCCGATGGCCTGCAGGTTGGCGAAATGCTTGTCAGCCTGCTGCGGATTGCGCAGGCGGGTCAGGGCGATCCAGCCGGCATAGAACTCGGCGTCCGCCGCATCCCCGCCCTTGGTAATCCCGGAGTTGGCGGCGGCGGCATAGGCGCCCTGATTATTGTTCTGGCGCAGGGCGTAGAGGATGAGGGGATAGCGCTCCTTCCACATGCGGCTGGCGGCGTCGTCATGGGGCAGGTTGCGGGGCATGCCGCCCAGCAGCGAAATCGCCATGTCGTTACGGCCGGAGCGCCGATAGTAGGCGACGCGCTCGAAGGTCAGGCCGGGATTGGTCGCCTGATCAGCGGGGAGGGCGGCGGCCAGGGCCCCCGCATTACCGGCATTCGCCCGGAACGCGATGCGGGCCAGGGCCAGCTGCTTGTCGGCGTCCGGCACAAGATCGATCATGTCCCGTGCGGCGGGCCCCTGAGGGCCATAGAGCAGAGCGTCGAGCCGGGCGCGGTGGTCGTCAACGGTCAGCACGTCGCCGAAGCGAGACAGCATCTGGCGCTGCACATCCTGGCCGAACAGCTTCTCGCGCCATACCTTGCGGATAAGGGCAGCGGCGTCGGCCGCGCGGTTGGAGGCGCGGAGGGCCGAGGCCAGGGCCATGGCCCCCTCGGCGGTCTCCGGCGGGCTCTCGCCAAACCAGGCGATGGTCGCGGCCGGGCCCATGCCGGCGGTTTCCAGCAGCTTTTCAGCCGCGATCTGCCGGCCTGTCGCTTTCGGCCAGCCGGCGAGGTCGCGCCGGGCGCTGTCCGCTTCAATGAAGGAAAGGGATTGCGGCGCGGCGTCGGCCAGGGCCCACAGGGCGATCTTGCGCGAGATCGGGTCGGTGAGGGAGGCCATCAGCACCCGGATGCGCCCGCCATCTCCGCCCCTGGCGGCCGTAAGGATGGCGTTCAGTGTCGCACCGTCCGAATCGGAAAGCGGCGTGCGGATCGCCACGGCGGGCGTTTGCACCAGGGCGGGCTGTGAAATCGCGTCCGCGCCGACCGTGACGGCGACAACGCAACTCAAGGCGGCCAAGGCTTTCTTCAACCCAACACTCAAACCAACTCTCCGACTAACGGGCCCTGAGGGGATGTTGCGGCGCAAACCCCTTCGCCATATTGTCCGCGCCCACTTCAAGGCCGCAACTCAAGGCGGCGACTTCACGGCATTTTGCAATCATGGCCCTACCCATCTTTCGTGGCGCGATTCCGGCGCTGGTCACTCCGTTTTCAGGGGGAGCCGTAGACGAAGACGCTTTCGCGCGCCTGGTGGAACGCCAGATCGTGGCCGGGGTGGGTGGTGTGGTTCCTTGCGGAACCACTGGCGAAACCTCGACCCTCAGCCATGACGAGCACCGCCGCGTGGTGGAGCTCTGCGTGCGAATTACCAGGGGCCGCGTGCCGGTGATCGCCGGGGCGGGGTCCAATTCCACGGCGGAGGCTATCGAGCTGACCCGCCATGCCAAGACCATCGGGGCCCATGCCGCCCTGATCGTTGCGCCCTACTACAACAAGCCCAGTCAGGAGGGGCTCTACCTCCACTACAAGGCCATCGCCGACGCCGTTGAGATCCCGATCCTGACCTACAATGTCCCGTCTCGGACGGTGGTCGATATCTCCAACGAGACCCTCGGCCGCCTTTCGAAGCACCCCAACATCGTCGGCATCAAGGACGCCACGGGCGACCATGGGCGCGCGGATTGGCAGGCAAACAATTGCGGCCCCGACTGGGTGCTGCTCAGCGGCAATGACGACACCGGCCTGGCCTACATGGCTCACGGCGGCCAGGGCTGCATCAGCGTGACCTGCAATGTCGCGCCGGATCAGGTGGTGGCGCTCTACGCGGCGGCCCTGGCGGGCGACTTCGCTGAAGCGCGGAGGATCAATCGCACCCTGGCGCGCCTGCACAAGGCGCTGTTCGCGGACTCCTCGCCGGCCCCCGCCAAGTGGGCGATGTCGCAACTGGGCTTGTGCGCCGACGAATGCCGGCTGCCCATCGCGCCGTGCGCCGAGGCGATCCGGCCGGAACTCCTGGCGGCAATGGGCGAGGGGGGCCTGAGACCGTGAGCAACGGAAGCCTCATCGCGGAGAACCGGCGCGCCCGGTTCGACTATTTCCTCGATGAGCTCTTCGAGGCGGGGCTCTCCCTGACCGGGTCGGAGGTCAAATCCTTGCGCGCCGGCAAGGCGAATATCGCCGACTCCTATGCGGCGGTGGAGGGGCGGGAACTAACCCTGATCAACGCCTACATCCCGGAATATGAGGGCGCCAACCGGTTCAACCACGAGCCCAAGCGGCCCCGCAAAATCCTCCTGCACCGGCGCGAGCTCGACAAGCTGATCGCGGCCGTCCAGCGCGAGGGGCGCACCCTGATCCCGACCCGGCTCTACTGGAACGACAAGGGCCTGGCCAAGCTGCAGATCGCCCTGGCAAAGGGCAAGAAGACCCACGACAAACGCGCCACCGAGGCCGATCGCGACTGGAAGCGCGAGCAGGGCCGGCTCATGCGCGATCGCGGCTGACATGTCGGGGCGCGTCATCAGCGTGGCGCGCGATCCGGGCCATCACTTCTCGAAGCAGAACCAGCTATCGATCCGCCTGATCGCGGGCATCGGCGTGGCCGGTGACGCCCATGCCGGCGCGACGGTGAAGCACCGCTCCCGCGTGGCCGTCGATCCGACCCAACCGAACCTGCGTCAGGTGCACCTGATCCAGGCCGAGCTGCATGACGAGCTCGCCGCCAGGGGCTTTTCGGTCGGGCCGGGCGACATGGGCGAGAACATCACCACCCGGGGGCTCGACCTGCTGGCCCTGCCGCGCGGTGCGAAGCTGCATCTGGGTGCCGAGGCCGTCGTCGAGGTGACCGGCCTGCGCAACCCGTGCATCCAGATCGACCGGTTCCAGGATGGCTTGCTGGAAGCCGTGATCGTGCGCGATCCTCGGCGCGGCCTGATCCGCAAGGCGGGCGTGATGAGCATCGTTCTGGCCGGCGGTGATGTGGCGCCAGATGATCCGATCACGGTGGAATTGCCGAGCGGTCCCCGCCTTCCACTGGAGCGGGTGTGAGGGCCGGCCGCCACCCAAAATTAAGACCTGCGGTCTAGCGTCACAGTTCAAAATCGACCTGGTGGGAGGGCCGACTGTGGGCAGCAAGACGCGGAACCGCGTCCGGCAAGGCGCCGTGATCGACGCCCTGGATCTGGAAGAGTTGAGCGTGACCTTCGCACGGCTCGGATCGCTGGCCGGGGCTTTCGCAGGGGGAACCTGGGCGGACGTCGTCCTGCGCCGCGCCGATGGCCGCATCTGGCGCAGCGGCGATGACAAGAACTGGATAGCCCGTCCACCTGGCGTGAGATCCCTGTGCGAAGAGGCGATGGACGGCGACGGCGTGTTCTGGGTGGAAGATGGCCGGGCTCATCCCGACTACCGCCATCACCCGCGCATGACCGGTCCGCAGCAGATCCGTTTCATCGCCGCGGCGCCGATCCGGGTGGGGGCGGGGGAGGCCATGGGCGTGATCTGCGTCGGCGGCCCCGACGCTCGGGCGCGAGACGAGGTGCTTTGTCAGCGTCTGGAAGCGCTCGCGGCGATGGCGGCGGACGCCTGCCTGCGTCAGCTGGAGCACCGGCAAGCTCTTCGCGCCGAGGCAAAGGCGACGGCGGCCAACGCCCTGTCTCAGGCCCTGGTGCACGCCGCTCCCGTGGCGATCTGCATGACCGACACGAAGATGCGCATGCTGCGGGTCAGCCCTCGATGGTTGACCGAGCGCGGCTTGCCCGGCGACATGGATGTGCAGGGCAAGTCGCTCTACGACCTGGTGCCGCACACGAAGAATTTCGCGGCCACCTATGATCGCTGCCTGAAGGGGGATGTGGTCACCAACGATTGCGTGGCCCTAACTCTCAAGGACGGGTCTCAGATGTGGTTGCGCGCCGAGGTGACGCCTTGGCGGCGGCCCACGGGCCGGATCGGCGGGCTGCTCATCATCACGGTGGATATCACCTCGATCATCGCCGCTCACGAATTGACCAAGCGGTCCGAGGAGCGGCTTAAGATCGCCACGCGCGCCGCCGCCTTCCGCATCTTCGAGATCGATCACAAGGGCCAGAAGATCACCAATCAGGACGAGGTCAACGCGCCCCTGACCGAGTCCGAGGTGTTGAAACTGGGTTATGAGGACCTCAGCCGCGATATGTGGCAGCTCGTTCACAAGGACGACCGCGAGCGCGTGCGGGGCGAGTGGGATGCGGCCATGGCCGAGGGCCGCGCCTTCCAGACGGAGTACCGCTATCCTGCGGAGGACGCCGAGGTCTGGGTGGCCGCCGCCGCCGAGCAAGTTCTTGACGAGAACGGCGATGTCGAGCGGGTCATCGGCATCTATCGCGACATCACCCCCAAGAAGCACGCCGAATTCGAGCTCCTGAGAGCCAAGGAGGCCGCAGAGACCGCCAATCGGGCCAAGAGCGAATTCCTGGCCAATATGAGCCACGAGATCCGTACCCCGCTGAATGGCGTCATGGGCGTCGCCGGCGCCTTGGCGCGCACGGAGCTGGCCGCGGACCAGGCGGAGATGGTGGGCCTCATCGAGACCTCCGCCGCCACTCTGGAAGCCTTGCTGACGGATATTCTCGACCTCGCGCGTATCGAGGCGGGGCGACTGGAAATCAAGTCCGAGGCCTTTGATCTCGACCATTCCATCCGCGCCTGCGCCCAGCTCTTCGAGGCTAACGCCGCCGCCAAGGGGCTTCAGTTCACCTTGCGCGCGCCGCCCTTCGTCAAAGGACTGTTCCTGGGCGACGGGCCCCGCATTCGCCAGATCCTCTGCAACCTGCTTTCCAACGCCGCCAAGTTCACCGAGGCCGGCGCCATATGTTTCATCGTCGATGGACATGAGGACGAGCAGGGCGCGCATCTGAACTTCCAGGTCAGCGATACAGGGATCGGCTTCGACGCGGAGACCAAGGCGCGGCTATTCGAGCGCTTCGAACAGGCTGACGGCTCAATCACGCGCCGGTTCGGAGGCTCGGGCCTCGGCCTTTCCATTTCGCGGTCCTTGGCCGAAGCCATGGGCGGCCGGCTCAACGCCGAATCCGCGCCGGGGCAAGGTTCGACCTTCTCTCTCAGCCTGACCCTGCCGCGAGCAAAAGCCGAGGCGCCTGGCGTCGATCGCGAGGGCGAGGAATACGCTGTAAGCGGCGACGTCGAAGGCTTCCGGGTTCTGCTGGCCGAGGACCACGCCACCAACCGCCGAGTCGTGGAGCTGATCCTCGGCGCGGTGGGAGTTGAGATCATCTCCGTCGAGAACGGCGCGGAAGCCCTGGAGGCCTGGATCAATGGCCGCTTCGACCTGGTTCTGATGGACATGCAGATGCCGGTCATGGATGGCCTGACTGCCATCCGCGCGATCCGAGGCGAGGAAGCCCGCCGGGGCGGCCCCCGCACGCCCATCTATTCTCTCACCG
This sequence comes from Caulobacteraceae bacterium, assembly GCA_046349475.1. Taxonomy (GTDB): domain Bacteria; phylum Pseudomonadota; class Alphaproteobacteria; order Caulobacterales; family Caulobacteraceae; genus Acaudatibacter. The sequence continues at coordinate 145,706 of JAXMCG010000002.1, forward strand.
CCAACGCCATGCCGGAACACGCCCTGGCATCCAGCGTGGCTGGCGCGGATGGTCACATCACCAAGCCGATCTCCGCCGAACGCCTGCTGGCCGTGGTGAGCGAAGCGGCCGGCCCGCGGGATAATCACGCCGCGGACGGGGACGCGGGCAGACTGTCCGCCTAAGATCGCCTCCCGAAAGGGGGCGCCATGCGGATTCTGGTTCTGGGCGGATATGGCGTTTTTGGCGGGCGGTTGGCGCGGCTGCTGGCCGACCGGGCCGATGCCCACCTCATCCTCGCCGGCCGCTCCCTCGCCAAGGCCGAGGCCATCGCCAAGACCTTGACCAACGCCAAGGCGGCGCGGGTGGACCGCAATGGCGACATGGCGGCGGCTCTGGCGGACCTGAAGCCCGATCTGGTCGTCGATGCCTCCGGCCCCTGGCAGGGCTACGGCGCCGCGCCTTACCGGCTGGTCGAAACCTGCATCGCCGCCGGCGTCTCCTATCTCGATCTGGCGGACGCGACGGACTTTGTGGAAGCAATCGGCCAGTTCGACGCGGCGGCGAAGGCGGCGGGCGTGACGGTGATTTCCGGGCTCTCCACCTGCCCGGTGCTGACGGCGGCGGCGGTGCGGGAAGTTTCCGCGGGCATGACGAAGGTCACGGCGATCACGGCCGGCATCGGGCCTTCACCTTACTCCGGCGTGGGGCTGAACGTGATCAAGGCCCTGACCAGCTATGCCGGAGAGAAGGTGCGCCACGGGGAGGGCACGGCCTTCCTCGACCATCGCAGCCTGACCGTCGCGCCGCCCGGCCACACGCCGCTCGGCCGCCGTCTCTTCGCCCTCGTCGATACGCCGGATAGCGCCATTCTGCCGAAGCTCTGGCCGGGGGTGAAGGTGTGGTTCGGGGCCGGGCCTGTGCCGGAGTTCTGGCTGCGGATGCTGATGGTGTTCGCCGGGCTGCACCGTTGGAAGCTGATGCCCCGCGTCGACGTCTTCGCCCCCATCGCCCACCGGGTGATCAACACCTTCAATTGGGGGGAGCATCGCGGCGGCATGTTCGTCACCGTGGACGGGGAGGGGCCTTCCGGGCCCATGACCCGCACCTGGCATCTCGTCGCCGAGGGCGATGATGGCCCCTACATCCCCGCGATGCCCGCGGCCGCGCTCATCCGCCGGTGGCTGGATGGCCAGGCGCCGCCGCCAGGGGCTCGCGATGGGACAGGCGACCTCGGCATGGCCGACTACCAGGCGATCTTCGCGACCAAGCAGATCTTCACTGGCCTTCGCGAGCCTGACGCAGCCGGCGCTTCGCTTTACCGGCGGCTTCTCGGCCCGGCCTTCGACACCCTGGCGCCGGCCCTTCGCCAGGCTCACGGCTTGAGGACGAGCGGTGGTTTCGCGGGCAAGGCGGCTGTCGAACGGCCGAAGGGGTTACTGGCCAACGCGTTCGCCGACCTCATGGGTTTCCCGAAGCCGGGGCAGGACGTGCCGGTGCAAGTGGATTTCGAGATCGACGGCCCGCGCGAAATCTGGCGCCGGAACTTCGCCGGGCGGCTGTTCAAGAGCATCCAGTCCGCCGGAAAAGGCCGCTACGAATATCTGCAACGCGAGGCCTTTGGCCCGGTCAATGCCGTGGTGGCGCTGGAGGCGGCGGATGCCGGCCTGACCCTGAAAATCCGGGGCTGGACCCTGTTCGGCGTGCCCATGCCGGCCTGGCTGGGCCCCACGACCATCGCCCGCGAGTTCGAAGACGCGGAGGGCCGCTTCAATTTCGACGCCGAGATCGGCCTGGCCTTCCTCGGCAAGCTGGTCAGGTACCGGGGGTGGCTGGTTCCAGGAGGTCCCGCGCCCGGCTGAAGATCGCTTCGAACATCGGTGTCGTGAGCCGCCCCGTGTTCGTATTGAGCCGCGAGCAATGGTACGAGTTGATCAGGGTGTAGGGGCCGACCTGCGTCTCCGCCCCATGCCCGCCGGCCGCCGCCGAACCCTTGAGGCCCAAGGCCTTCAGCACATTGCGGCGCGAGACATCGCCCAGGGTAACGATCACCTTCAGGTCCGGCAGCGACTTGATCCGGTCGGTCAGGAACGGGCGGCAATGGTGCTCTTCGGAGGTCTCCGGCTTGTTGCCCGGGGGGGCGCAGCGGACGGCGTTGGTGATCATGGCGCCGGTCAGCACCACATCGTCATCCGGCGTGGCGCGATAGGTCCCGGTGGCGAAGCCGAACTTGATCAGGGTCTCGAAAAGGAGGACGCCCGCGAAGTCCCCCGTGAAGGGCCGGCCCGTGCGGTTGGCCCCCGTGCGGCCAGGGGCGAGCCCCGCCACCAGTAGCTTCGCCATCGGATCACCGAAGGACGGGGCAGGGCCGTTGAACCAGTCCGGATGGGCGCGCGCGTTCTCGGCGCGATAGGCGACGAGACGGGGGCAGAGGGGGCAATCCCTCGGCGGTTCGGGGCTCAAGCGTCGGTGTCCGTCCGTTCGGAGCGGGCGCGCTCGTGGCCTTCCTGGATGAAGCGGGGCAGGCGGGCCGGGCGGCCGATAATGTCCGAGAGGTCGGCAAGATCCACGAAGGCGTCGGCCTGGCGACGCAGATCATCCGAGGCCATGGGCGGTTGCGACTTCACCGTGGAGACCACCGTCACCCGCACGCCCTTGCGCTGCACAGCCTCGATCAGCCTGCGGAAGTCGCCGTCGCCGGAGAACAGCACCACATGGTCGGCCGAATTGGCGATCTCCAGCATGTCGACCGCGATCTCGATATCCATATCGCCGCGCCAGCGCTTGCGGCCCTGGCTGTCGGTGTACTCACGCGCCGATTTCGTCACCAGGGTGAAGCCGTTGTAGTCCAGCCAATCGACCAGGGGCCGGATTGGGGAATACTCCTGATCCTCCACCAGGGCGGTGTAGTAATAGGCTCTGATCAGGATGCCGCGCTTGCGGAATTCCTCGAGCAGCTTCTTGTAGTCGATGTCGAACCCCAGGCCCTTGGCCGAGGAGTAGAGGTTGGCGCCGTCTATAAACAGGGCAAGCCGGTCCGTAGGGTAAAAAGTCATCAACAAGCCCTTGAATAAATGAATAAAAGTAGTCCGAAAGACAGCGCCATCATCATCGCCCTCGGCAGCAACTTGCCAGGGGACTTTGCGTCGCCGCTTGAGCTCCTGGAAGCCGCCATCGATCGCCTCACGCCGGCGGGATTGCGCGTAATTTCGCGTTCCCGGCTATGGCGCTCGGCCGCCTGGCCGGACCCAACTCAACCTGAATATCTCAATGTTGTCACACTTGTCGAGACGGCCCGCGAACCGATCGACATTTTGCATACCCTTCACTCAATTGAGGCTGATTTCGGCCGTCAGCGCAGCCTACCGAATGAAGCCCGCACGCTCGATCTCGACCTGATCGCGGCCGGACGTAGCGTCATCCTGGAAGGCGATGTGCAGGTCCCGCACCCCCGGGCGCATGAGCGGCTGTTCGTGATGGGGCCGCTGGCTGAAATCGCCCCGGATTGGGTGCATCCGGTGCTGGGGGAGACGGCGAGAGAGCTGGCGTGTGCGGCGAGTGTCGGGCGCGATGCGACGCCGCTCTCGCCCTGATTCCACAAGCAAAACACGTTGCATCCCGGCGAAAGCCGGGACCCAAGCCAGCGCTTCCACCTCAGGCGCATTGTCGGGTGCTGGCATCGCTTGGGTCCCGACTTTCGTCGGGATGCCCCTATAGATCAGAAGAAGTCGACGTGGATGTGGTCGTCGTGGCGCGCGGCCTGGCAGCCGGCGAAGCGGACCTTGGCGGCGGCGCCGAAGCCCAGCCGGGTCTTCAGGTGCGGTTCGATGAAGATGCGGCGTACCCGGCTGTCCCGCAGGAGCACCCGCATAAAGTCCGCCGTCGCCGTCTCGTCCAGACGCCAGGGCCGGCTCGCAGGCGGATCCTTGCCGTCGTGCGGCGCGCGAGACCCTGGGCACACCCGCTCCGCCTCGGTACGTGGCGGCTCGAAGGCATAGTAGCCATTGGAAGTCGGGCTCTTGATGGGGCGGCCCTGCCGGTCTTCGTAGAAGAGGACGATATCGATCTGGCGGCCATTGCCGTGGCTGAGGTGGGGCGGCATGGGCCGTTTGCCGGAAGGCCAGGAGGCTTCCATGTAGCGCACAACGCGGCCCGGGTGATCGGCCGCGAAGGCCCTGGCGGCGGCGAGCAGGGCGGCGCGCACCGGCGGGGTCACGAAGTTGCGCTGGGTCCGGCAATACATCGGGTTCACGGGCCGCAGCGGCCCGGCCTCGGCGCAGGGCAAGGGGACGAGCCCTGCCGCGTTCGGTTGGGGATTGGGGTCGTCTTTCAGGATCGGCGTCTGCACCCAGAGCACGCCGACCCCGGTCGCCGCGCCCGCCGCGATGACCAGCACCACCAGAAAAATCCACCAGCGCCGCACGACCCGCCGACTCGCCGCTAAGCTTCACCCATGGCGATCCTCTACCTCATCCGGCACGGCGAGACCGAGTTCAATGTCGAGGGGCGCTGCAAGGCTGCACTGTGACTCGCCCCTAACCGCCAAGGGCAAGGACCAGGCCCGGCAGGTGGGCGCGATCCTGCGCGGCATCCTGCCTGCAGCCGCGGCCTGGAAGGTGGTCTCGAGCCCGCTTGGCCGGACGCGGGCGACGGCGGAGATCGTTCTGGGAGCCCTTGGTCGCGCCCGCGACGGCTACGAGACGGACGATCGTCTGCGCGAACTCGACTTCGGCGACTGGACCGGCCTGCGCATGGCGGATGTCGAGCAGGAACGCCCGGCCGAGTGGTCGGCGCGCGCCGCTGACCCCTGGAATGTGCCGCCGCCGGGGGGCGAATCCTACGGTCAGGTGGCGGCGCGGGTGGCCGCTTGGGGCGCGGAGCAGTCGGGGGAGGTGGTGGCCGTGGCGCACGGCGTCGTGGGGCGCATCTTGCGCGGCGTGGCGCTTGGCCTGGATGGGTCTGGCATCCGGACCCTCGACGAACCGCAGGACTGCGTGTTCCGGATCGAGGGGTCGAAAGTCGATTGTATTCGGTGACGCGCCTTGAAAATCTTGGCTTTGCGGACCTCTGCCGCATTGCAAAATCGTGCCGGTTCGGCTACCTAACGAGGTTCCCACTCCCCGTTGAGAGCGCTCATGGCCCGCGTCACCGTCGAAGATTGCATTGAGAAGGTTCCGAACCGCTTCAGCCTGGTGCTGCTGGCCGCCCATCGGGCGCGCGGCATTTCGGCCGGCTCGGCCATTCTCGTCGACCGCGACAATGACAAGAACCCGGTAGTGGCCCTGCGCGAAATCGCCGACGACGTGGTCGACCACGAAGGTCTTCGTGAGAACCTGATCGGCACGCTGCAGCGCGTCGATGAGCACTCGGAAGCCGAGGAAGAGGCCGAAACCCTCGCCCTGCTGGCCGATCCGGGCCACATGCAGATGAGCGAGCAGGAGCTTGTCCGGGCCCTGCAAAGCGATCGCGACGGCGGCCAGGAGGAGCGGTACTGAGCCCCCCGGGCGCAGAACCCCTCATCGTCACGGCGGCGAACGACGCCGCCCCGAACCTCGACACGCCCAACACTCCGCCCTCGGCCGAGGCGAAGCCGCGCGCGTCCGGTCCCAAGTTCCTGCGCCAGTTCGAGCTGGTGGAGCGGGTCAAGGCCTATGACCCCACCGCCGATGAGAGCCTGATCAACCGGGCCTATGTGTTCGCCGTGCAGGCCCACGGCAGCCAGAAGCGCGCGTCCGGTGATCCATACTTCGCCCACCCCATCGAGGTGGCGGGCATCCTCACCGACTACCGGCTGGATACGGCCACCATCGTCACGGCCCTGCTGCACGATGTGATCGAGGACACCGAGGTCACCCAGGAGGAGATCAACCGCATCTTTGGCGAGGACATCGGCGAGATGGTCGCCGGCGTCACCAAGCTGTCGCGCCTGGAACTGGCCGCCGAGCACAAGCGCCAGGCCGAGAACCTGCGCAAATTCATCCTGGCCATCAGCCGTGACGTGCGCGTCCTGATGATCAAGCTGGCTGACCGGCTGCACAACATGCGCACGCTCAACTTCATCAAGAGCGCGGCCAAGCGTGAGCGGATTTCCCGCGAGACGCTCGACATCTACGCCCCTCTGGCGCGCAACATCGGCTGCCACCGGATCTGTACGGAACTGGAGGAGCTGGCCTTCATCCAGCTGAATCCACAGGCCCGCAACGCCATTATCCGGCGCCTGGAAAACCTGCGGAACAACCAGGGCGGGGCCATTTCGGTGGTGTCCGAGGAAATCGCCGCCAAGCTCGAGGGGGCGGGCATACCGGCCCGGGTCTATGGCCGCGAAAAGCACCCCTATTCGATCTGGCGCAAACTGCAGCGCAAACCGATTGGTTTTGCGCAGCTCTCCGACATCTACGGCTTCCGGGTGATCGTCGATACCGAGGAGGACTGTTACCGCGCTCTTGGCCTGCTGCACCGGTCCTGGTCGATGGTGCCGGAACGCTTCAAGGACTACATCTCCACGCCCAAGCGGAACAATTACCGCTCCATCCACACCACGGTGGTCGGGCCGCGCGGCATGCGTATCGAGGTGCAGATCCGCACCGAGGCCATGGACCGGATTGCCGAGGAGGGCGTGGCCGCCCACTGGCGCTACAAGGATTCATCCTACGGGTTCGACGCCGAGGCGGCCGCCGCGGCCGGCGGGCGCGATCCGCTCGCCAATCTCCGCCAACTCGTTCAGGTGCTGGAGCATGGCGGCGACGCCGAGGAGCTGATCGAGCACGCCAAGCTGGAGATGTTCCTCGACCAGGTGTTCGTCTTCACGCCCAAGGGCCGGCTGATCAGCCTGCCGCGCGGAGCTATGCCGCTGGACTTCGCCTATGCCGTCCACACCGATGTCGGCGACACCTGTGTCGGCGTGAAGATCAACGGCGAGATGCGGCCTCTTCGCACTCAGCTGCAGAACGGCGACCTCGTGGAAGTCGTGCGCGGTGCCAAGGCTCAGGCCCCGGCCGACTGGGCCTCCCTGGCGATCACGGGCCGGGCCAAATCCGCCATGCGCCGGCACATCCGCCAGGCGGAGAAGGAAGAGTGGCTGCGTCTCGGCAAGGCCTCCCTGGAGCAGACCTTCCAGCGCGCCGGAAAGGCCAAGGCCGATGTGGCGTTGAAAGCGGCTTTTGAACGCTTCGCCGTGGCCAGCGAGGACGAGCTTTACCAGGCGATCGGCAAGGGCCGAGTGGCGGCCTCCGATGTGCTTGAAGCCTTGTTCCCGGGACTGAAGGCCGCTGAGCGCGAGGCTGCCACGGCCCGCCGCCGCATTGAGGACGGCAAGGCCGCCCGTTTCTATGTGCGCGGCAGCGGCCTGCCGGCCAATGCAATGCTGCATTTCGGGGCCTGCTGCACGCCGATCCCTGGCGAGCGTATCGTCGGCATCGTCGAGGACGATAAGTCCATCACGGTCCACACTATCGATTGCGAGCAACTGGCCGATCTGGAAGACCAGGAGGATCGCTGGCGAGATCTGCACTGGACGGCCGAGGCCGAGCAGGAGACCTTTTCCCAGGCGAGGCTCCATGCCACGGTGATCGATGCGCCAGGCGTGCTCGGCCAGGCCTGTACGGTGATCGGTGAAGCTGGCGGCAATATCGTCGGCATGAACATGCACCACCGGCACAACAACTTCTTCGACGTCGATTTCGACATCGAGGTGAAGGACGCCCGGCACCTCACGCACATCGCGGCAGCATTGCGCGCGTGTCCGAGCGTGGAAACCGTCGAACGGGCCAAGGGCTGACCCATACAGAAAGAACCCCGCCCTCCAGGGGGTGGAGGACGGGGCTTACTAGGCGGCCAGAAGGGGAAAGGGTGAACCCCTCAGCCGACGCGCAGCTCCTGAGGACGAGGGGAGGCGACCTCAAGGAAGGCGTTGCGTTGTTGGGAAGCCGGGGCGGGCCGCGGACGCAGACCGGCGGCGGCTTCGATGACGACCACAGCCTTGAAGCGGCTGACCGGCAGTTGGATATTCTCGCCGGGCGCTAGGCTGTGCTGAACCGAGTAGGACCCGAAGTCTTCGATCACTTTCAGGATCGAGAGGGCGGAGACCGGATTTTCCAGGGAAACGAGGGTCATGTTCTGGTCCTCAAACGGTTTCGTAGCGGCGGCCCGCCGTGCGGCGGATGGCCGAGGGCGGAGCCGGGGGGAGGGCGCGCTTCAGCGGCACCACCTGGGCGGCGGCGAGCGCGCCGTCCGCGGTGATGAAGCCGTGCGGGCAGCCCGTGGAGAGGGCCGCGCCACTGCGCGAGAGACTGTAGAGGTGGCTGCCGAGGCGCACGTAAGGGATGCGCGCATAGGGCTCGAAGAGGCCCCGGCCCGGGCGGCGGGCCAGGAGGCTGTTCAGCGTCGGGCGGCCGATGGTCGAGAGCCGGCGTCGAACCCGCGAACGCGCCACCGGGGCGGCGTGCAGGAAGAGGCTGGGCTGGAGGATGTCCGCGGCCGTGTTGGACGCGCAGGCGCAGGTTCCGGCCTGCATCTGGGCGCTGTCGCAGCAGCAGACGAGCACATGCGGCAGGCGCCCGAAGAAGCGCAGGTTCTTCTCGAACACGCGGATCTCGCTGGCCCGGGCGAGGTCGAGGTAGGTCGCCTGCACCTGGGTGCGGTAGAGGCTGAGATCACGCTCGAAGCGCGCCAGGCGGTCGGCGTCGCCGTCGATGGCGGTGACCATGGCGCCCTGGTCGGCGAGGGCCCGGACGGCGTCGCGGCTGATTGAGGAGCCGACACCGGTTACCAGGACCTGTAGATTGTCCATAACGAACTCAGTCACTTTGAAATCTCGCTGGTCTAAAGGGGGTTTAGACGCCCGCTGGCGGCGGGGTAGGCTAGGCAGGGGTGGGCTAGACTATCGGGCCGGCTTGAACTCGCGCATGGCGGTATGGCCCACGTCGCCATACATCTTGATCAGGCGCTCGCCTTCGGCTTCGGCGGTGCGGCGCCCCTTCGGGCGCAGAGCGACATCAAGGTGCGCGTCGCAGTAGGAAGGGTGGCTGGAGCGGGCGCGGCCGCAGAAGCCGAAATCGTGGCTGTCCGGTTCGCCGATGGGCCAGCGGCAGGCATGGGCCTTGAGGGTCAGGATGGTGGCCGTGGCGGCGAGTTCCTGGGGGCGCGGCGCGGTGGGCGCCGGCGTGGCGGGACGAGCGCGAATGACCCGGCGTTCGCCACCCGGCGTGGCGCGGGCCCGGGGCGCGGACGGGGCCGGACGGGCGCCGGCGGCGGCGCGGGGTTTGGAAGGGGCGGCGCGGACGGCGAGGCCCATCCGGTGCACCTTGCCGATCACGGCGTTGCGGCTGACGCCACCCAACTGACGCGCCACCTGACTGGCGCTCATGCCCTCGCTCCAAAGCTGTTTCAGAGCCGAGATGCGTTCCTCATTCCACTCCACGCTGAACTCCCTTCGCGTGTTCTTTGGAAGCCGGGGGGAGGCGTCCATTAACCATAACGCTAGGGGGTGATTCCGGGCGGGGCCATGCTGCGCGCTGACGCAGGCAACGTGGCCACATTGTGTCGAACCTGGGGCGCTGTGTGGCAGGGCCAAAACCAGGATTTGGGGTGCGACCGGCTGTCTCAGATTCGCTTCAGAGGCGAAGTCATCAAAGATGGCGGAAGCAGGTGAGTATGTTGTTTTGGGTAAGTTAACCTTGGCCTTGGTTGCTTTTCACTTTGTGATTTCTATTGGCAAGACTAAAACTCGGTGGAGGAGTGGACCGCCGAAACCGTAAGGTTAATGCACTTGCTCACCAAGGTAAGAGTAGCTGCTGGCGAAGAACGAGATCCGCTCCCAGGGAGTGTGGACGCCGGTTTTGCCGATCCGGGACAAAAAGTTTGCAATAGGAGACTCGCGCGACGCCGTTCTCGCGCCACGGACGGTTCGTAGCTCCGTTCTGCTGGCCTTCGCCGAGACCGCGAAGGAAAACGGGGTCGAACCCTATTCTTTGCTTCGCAAGGTCGGACTGCCGACCGCTGTCCTCGAAGATCCTGATCTTCAGGTACCGGAGGCGAAGTTCCGGCAACTTCTGGATCAGGCCGCCAAGATCTCTGGGACCCCGCATTTCAGCCTGCTCCTCGGGGCCAAGGCGCATCTGGGCATGGCCGGGTCTCTCGGCTTGCTGATGCGGGAGCAGCCCACGGTGCGGGCGGCCATTGAGGCCATGGCTCGCTATCAGCGATATCAGAACGACACCGTGGCCATTGACCTGGAGGACCGGGGCGACACCCTCATCTTCTCTCCGCGCATCTTGTCCACGGACGGCGATTTGCACGGCCCGGCCATGGATCTGACAATGGTCATCTATGTCCGCTACGTGAGCGCCCTCCTGGGCGAGACGTGGAAGCCCCGCCAGGTGCGCCTGCGTCGCGATCCTCCAAGGGATCCGCAGCCCTATTTCGACATTCTTGGCGACGTGCTGTTCGGCGCCGAGCGCGACAGCCTGATCTTCGACGCCAAGGAGATCGATGCCCCCATCCCGACCGCCGACCCGCTGCTCGCCCGCGAGATCGCCCGGTATATGGAGGCCCGCACGGCTCAAGGTGCGGAGACATTCTCAGACAAGGTCCGCGACCTCATCATCCGCATGCTGTCGTCCGGCGCCTGCACCATCGACAATGTGGCGAGCCAGATGGGGGTCGACCGCCGGACCATCCACCGCAAACTTCTGGCCGAAGGCAGCAGCTTTACCGAGCTCCTCACCGCCACACGCCAGGCCCTGATCGCCGCGGAACTGGGCCGGCGAGACGAAACCCTGTCGGATGTGGCCCAGAAGCTGGGATTCTCTTCCCTGAGCACCTTCTCGCGTTGGTTCCGGCAGGTCTATGGCATGAAGGCCAGTGAGTTTAAGGCCGGCCCCCGTTGACCTGAGCGCCGCTGACTTCTGGCGCCGAATCCGGCAGGGTCCGTCACATGACCAACGACGACGTCCTCGACGAATTCCGGGCTTCCGGCGCCCTGCGCACGGGCCATTTCATCCTTTCCTCGGGGCTGCATTCCTCGACTTTCCTGCAGAAGAACCTGGTGTTCATGCACCCGGACCGCTGCGCCCGGCTCTGCAAGGCCCTGGCGGAGAAGATCGAGGCGACCGTCGGCAAGGTGGATGTCTGCGTCTCGCCGGCCGTGGGCGGGATCATCCCCGGCTATGAGACGGCGCGGCACCTCGGCGTGCCCTCGATCTATGTGGAGCGGGAAGGGGGCAAGTTCGTCTTCCGCCGCGCCTTCTCCATCGAGCCGGGCGCCCGCATCGCCATGGTGGAGGATATTGTCTCCACCGGCCTCTCCAGCCGCGAATGCGTGGCGGCGATCCAGGAGGCGGGGGGCAATGTGGTGGTGGCCGCGGCGATCGTCGACCGTTCCGGCGGCAAGGCGGATCCCGGAGTGCCTTTCGTGGCTCTGGCGACCCTCGACATCCCTGCCTATCCCGCCGACGCTCTGCCGCCGGAACTCGCGGCCATCCCGACCGAAGACCCAGGCAGCCGGCGGCTCGGCCACTAGAGCAGTTTGCTGAGCGCCTGCCCGGCGAACCATTGAAGTTTTTCGGCCATGGTCTCGGCGGTGACATCGGGGCGGCCGTGGTCCGGCCAGGCGGCGGCCCACATATCCAGGGCGCCGTAGGGGCGCAAGGATGCGCTCAGGTCCCATTCCGGCAGGTGGGTCAGGTCGGCGTCCGTCATCTCGACATAGTGGTCGGTGAACGCCTGCATCGCCTCCGCGTCCAGCATCCAGAGGAGGTCGAGGCGTGTGATGGCGAGGTCGGCGAGGGGATCGCCCCAGGCGGCGTCCTCCCAATCGATGATGGTCGAGGAAAAGCCCTCCCAGAGAATATTGCCCGCCCAGAAATCGCCGTGCAGCAGAGTGGGGTCGTTGCGCTCCGGAGGAGGGAAGCGCCCGTCGAGGGCCGTCAGCCAGCGGGCTTCCTCCGCCTCCGGAGCGATGCGGCTCTTGAGGCCTTCCAGATGGCGGACGGCGCGCTCTGTGACCTCCGGCAGAAAGTCGAGGCCGTTCTGGGCCTGGCCGTGCCAGTGGATGTGCCGCAGCGCGGCCGCCATGCACTTGGCGAAAAGGATCGGGTCGGCGGGGGCAAAGTCCGGCTCGCCCTCGGCATAGTCGAGGATCAGGCTGGGGGCGCCGAACCGGGCGCCGAAGACGTCGAGATCATGCACCTCCTGCACGCAGGCGCCGCTGTCATCCAGCCAGGCCAGCAACCGGTGCTCGCGCCGGGCCCCGGCCGGATTACCGCCGCCCGTGTGGGCGTTGGGCTGGCGCAGAATGTAGCGGTGGGACGGCTGGCCGGGGCGCAAAGCCTCGAAGGCGATCATCCGCGCCGAGACACCGCCGGTAAGCGCCCAGGTTTTTCCAAGCCGCGCGCCGGGCTCACGCTCTTCCACCCAGGCCAACAGGGCCGCTCTTAGGGACTCGTCCATTGCCGGGATTGTAACAGAGGACAATGCCTTCGCTGACAGGGGGACAATGATCGCCTATCTAGGCCGTGAAAGGTTTTGAGCCATGCCCGCCAGACTTCGCCTCGGCGTCAACATCGACCACGTCGCCACCATCCGGAACGCTCGCGGGGAGAACTATCCTGACCCGGCCCGCGCCGCCGAAGTCGCCATGGCCGCTGGGGCTGACGGCATCACGGCCCACCTCCGCGAGGACCGCCGGCACATCTCCGACGCCGATATCGACGCCCTCGCCAGCCTGACCCGCAAGCGCGGCCGGCCGCTGAACTTCGAGATGGCGGTGACCGATGAGATGGAGGCCATCGCCCTGAAGCATCGCCCGCACGCCGCCTGCCTCGTGCCTGAGCGCCGTGAGGAGATCACCACCGAAGGCGGCCTGGACGTGGCCGGGCAGCACAACCGCATCGCCCCGACAGTCGCGGCCCTGAAGGCGGCGGGGACGCGCGTTTCACTCTTTGTAGAGGCGGACCCGGTGCAAATCGCGGCGGCGAAAGAGGTCGGGGCGGAGGTCGTGGAGTTGCACACCGGAGCTTACTGCGAAGCCGTGCGCCACCGCAGGCCGGAAGAGTCGCAACTGCTGCAGAAGCTGAAGGACGGGGCGAAACTCGCCGCATCACTCGGCCTGGAGGTGCATGCCGGCCACGGGATGGACTTCGAAACGGTCACCGCCATCGCCGAGATTCCGGAACTGGCGGAGCTGAATATCGGCCACTTCCTGATCGGCGAGGCGATCTTCACCGGCCTCGACCCGGCCATCCGCCGCATGCGCGCCATGATGGACGCGGCACGCAAGGACGTGGCCGCTTGATTATCGGAATTGGCTCGGACCTGTCGGACATCCGGCGCATTCAGAACTCGCTGGAGCGGTTTGGAGAGCGATTCAAGAATCGCGTCTTCACCGACATCGAGAGAAGCCGCTCGGATCGCAAGCCGGACGCCGCGTCGTCCTATGCGAAGCGCTTCGCGGCGAAGGAAGCCTGCGCGAAGGCATTGGGCACGGGCATCCGGCGGGGCGTCTTCTGGCGCGACATGGGTGTGGTCAACGCCCGCTCAGGGCAACCCACCATGCAGCTCACAGGCGGGGCGGCGCAACGGCTGACGGCCCTGATCCCGGCGGGCCACAAGGCGGTGATCCATCTCTCCCTGACCGACGATCACCCCTACGCCCAGGCCTTCGTGATCATCGAGGCGGTTCCCGCCTAGGTGCGGCTTCAGGGACGCTGCCCTCGCCATGAAGGCGAGTTAAGGGGCGCGAAGCTTGCCCCGGCGCTATGCAGAGTCTAGGGGAGCGTCACGGGCCGAAGCGCCTATTTCCGGAAAGTACCTGAGCCTCATGAGCGATAGCGCCAAAGCCGCTGAAGCCGCCGACGACAAGAAGCCGCCGACAGCGCTCGAGGAAACGGTCGAGATCATCAAGACCGTGGTCTACGCTCTGGCCATCGCCCTCTTCCTGCGGGTGCTGTTCTTCCAGCCCTTCACGATCCCGTCGGAGTCGATGGAGCCGGCCCTCTTGAAGGGCGACTACATCATCGTCTCCAAGTGGTCCTATGGCTATTCGCGCCACTCGATCCCGTTCAGCCCGCCGATCTTCTCGGGCCGCATCTTCGGGCAGACGCCTACCCGCGGCGACATCGTGGTGTTCAAGCTGCCGCGTGACGGCCATACGGATTTCATCAAGCGCCTGATCGGCCTGCCGGGTGATCGCATCCAGGTGCGGGGCGGCGTGGTGTTCGTCAATGACGTGGCCATCCCGCGCCAGGACGTGGGGCCGATTCCCGATCCGGGTGAGCCGTCCCTGACCGTCGAACAGTTCAGAGAAACCATGTCCAATGGCCGCTCCTACGTGACCTTCGACCGGGGGCCGAACGGCGGCGCCGACGACACCCAGGTCTATACCGTGCCGCAGGGCTGCTACTTCATGATGGGCGACAACCGCGACAACTCGCTGGACAGCCGCTTCGACCCGGACCTGCAGGGCAAGCCGGACCTCGGCTGCACCTTCCCGCCGTCGGCCAGCGACGGCATCGTCTTCATGCAGGCGGGGGTCGGCTTCGTGCCGGCCGAAAACCTGGTCGGCAAGGCGCAGATCATCATGCTGTCCTGGGACAAGGACGCGACCATCTTCAAGCCGTGGACCTGGTTCCTGAACGCCCGGCCGGACCGCTTCTTCCGCGGCCTCTACTGATGGCGGCCCATGGCCGATAGGCGGATCGCCGCGATCGCCGCGCTGGAGGCCGCCATCGGCCATACCTTCGCCGACAGGGGGCTCCTGGAGGACGCCCTGACGCACGCCAGCGTGGCGGACGGCTCGAAGAAGGTGCGGCACTATGAGCGGCTGGAATTCCTCGGTGACCGCGTGCTGGGACTGGTCGCCGCTGAACATCTCCTGCACGCAGACCCCTCGGCCCGCGAGGGGCAGATGTCGCCGCAACTGGCCGGCCTGGTGAACGGGCGCACCTGCGCGGCGGTGGCGCGTAAGCTGGGGGTTGGCCCAGCGCTCCGCCTCGCGGGCTCCGAGACGATGAGCGGGGGACGTGACAAGGATACGATCCTTGGAGACGCCTGCGAGGCGATCATGGCGGCGGTATATCTGGATGGCGGGCTGGAGGCGGCGCGGAGGTTCTTTCTGAGCGCCTGGGCCGATGAGCTTGAGGTCGATCATCAGGACAAGGATCCAAAGACCCGCCTGCAGGAATGGGCGCAGGGCCAGGGCCTGCCCCTACCGGTGTATGAGATGATTTCGCGCGACGGCCCGGATCATGCGCCGCGCTTCGTGGTGCAGGTGCTCGTGCAGGGCTTCGATCCGCGCAAGGCGGAGGGCACGTCGCGGCGCAATGCCGAAAAGTCGGCGGCGGAACTTCTGCTCGCCGAGGAGACCGGCCGATGATTGATCAGCCAACCCGCGCCGGCTTCGCGGCGATCATCGGCGCGCCGAACGCCGGCAAGTCGACCCTGGTGAACCGCCTCGTTGGCGCCAAGGTCTCGATCGTGACCCAGAAGGTTCAGACCACGCGCTTCCCGGTGCGCGGGGTCGCCATCGAAGGCGCGGCCCAGGTCGTACTGGTGGATACGCCGGGGATTTTCACGCCGCGCCGGCGCCTCGACCGCGCCATGGTGCGCTCGGCGTGGAGCGGGGCGGAGGACGCCGACGTCATCGTCCATCTGATCGACGTGAAGGCCGAGATCGCCATGGCGGATGGGTCGGCGACCCCGGCCGAGAAGCGCTCGGCCGCGGACGTGCGAACGATCATCGAAGGTCTGAAGAGTTCCGACACCTCGGCGATCCTGGCGCTCAACAAGATCGACGGAATCCGGCGCGACCGGCTGCTGGCCATCGCCCAGGAGTTCTTCGCCACCGAGGTCTACAACGAGGTCTTCATGATCTCCGCCAAGAGCGGCGAGGGGGTGGGCGACCTTAAGAAGCGGCTGGCGAACCTGATGCCCGAGGGGCCATGGCTCTATCCGGAAGACCAGACGGCGGACCTGCCCGTGCGCCTGCTGGCGGCGGAACTGACCCGCGAGAAGATCTATCTGCGCCTGCATGAAGAGCTGCCCTATGCGGCCGCCGTGGAGACCACGGCCTTCGAGGAAAAGCCGGACGGCTCTGTGCGCATCGAGCAGACGATCTTCGTGGAGCGTGAGGGCCAGAGGCCGATCGTGCTCGGCAAGGGCGGCGAGACGGTGAAGTGGATCGGCGCGGAATCCCGTAAGGAATTGGCCGAACTCCTGGAGCGCGAAGTCCATCTCTTCCTGCATGTGAAGGTGATGGAGAACTGGTCCGAACAGCCCGGCTTCTACCGCGACATCGGCCTGGACTTCGACGTCTGATCTTTCCCTCCCACGGCGTGGGAGGGCGGGCTAAAGATGCCCGATGGAATTCGAGGACGACGCCTATATTCTGGCGGCGCGGGCCCTGGGGGAGAGCGGTGCGGTCGTCGAGGCCCTGACGCTGAGCCATGGCCGGTTCGCGGCCCATGTGGCGGGGGGCAATTCGCGCAAGATCAAGCCGTTCCTGCAGCCGGGCGCGCGGGTGATCTGGCGCTACCGCAGCCGCGTCTCCGACCAGCTGGGCTCGGCCAATCTGGAGCCGGTGGGGGAGGGACCCGCCGCCCTCTTCGATGATCCCCTGGCCTTGTCGGGGCTCGCGGCCGCGGCGGCGGTGACGGCGGGGGCCCTGCCGGAGCGCGAGCCGCATCCGGGCGCGTTCCATGCCTTCGAGGCCCTGACCAGCGCGCTGGCTCACCCCGACATCTGGCCGGCCGTCTATGTGCGCTTCGAGGCGGGGCTGCTGCAGGAACTCGGCTTTGGGCTGGATCTCTCCAAGTGTGCGGCGACGGGGGCGGTGGACGACCTGATCTATGTCAGCCCGCGCACCGGCCGGGCGGTGAGCCGGGAGGCCGGCGAGCCCTACAAGGACCGGCTCCTGCCCCTGCCGGGGTTCATGCTGTCGTCGCAAGGGGGCCTCGTGGACGGGGACGTGAAGCGCGGCCTCGACATCACCGGCCACTTCCTGGAGAGCGCCGTCTTCGCCCATTTCAACCGCCCCCTGCCGCCGGCGCGGCATTGGCTGTTGGACCGCTTGAGCGAGGCGGGGAAGCTCTGAGTCTGCTAGTCTCCGATTCATGACCGTACACACCCCACCGCCGGAGGATGGCGGGCGGATTTTGGATGAGCCGCTTTCCGAAGCGCTCTCGCGCCGCTACCTCGCCTATGCGCTCTCGACGATCACCATGCGGGCCCTGCCGGATGTGCGTGACGGGCTGAAGCCCGTGCACCGGCGCCTGCTCTACGCCATGCGGCAGCTGCGGCTGGACCCGAACACCACGGCCAAGAAATCGGCCCGGGTGGTGGGCGATGTGATCGGCAAGTTCCACCCGCACGGCGACACTGCCGTCTATGACGCCCTGGTGCGCCTCGCCCAGGAATTCGCCCAGCGCTACCCCCTGGTCGACGGCCAGGGGAACTTCGGCAACATCGACGGCGATAACGCCGCGGCCATGCGCTACACCGAATGCCGGATGACGGTGGCGGCGGACCTGCTGCTGGACGGCATCGACGAGGACGCCGTCGACTTCAGGCCGACCTATGACGGCGAAGAAGAAGAGCCGGTGGTGCTGCCGGCGGGCTTTCCGAACCTGCTGGCCAATGGCTCGACCGGCATCGCCGTGGGCATGGCGACCTCGATCCCACCGCACAATGCCGGAGAGCTGATCGACGCCTGCCTGACCTTGCTCGACAAGCCATCGGCGACCACCGAGGAGCTGATGGAGCATGTCCAGGGGCCGGACTTCCCGACCTATGGCGTGATCGTCGAGCCTAAGGCCTCGCTCTTGGAAATGTACGAGACCGGGCGGGGCGGGGTGCGGCACCGGGCCAATTGGGTCAAGGAGCCCCTGGCCAACGGGCTCTACCAGATCGTCGTCACCCACATTCCCTACCAGGTGAAGAAGGCCGAGCTGGTCGAGCAGCTGGCCGGCCTGATCGACGCCAAGAAGGCCCCGCTGCTGGGCGATGTGCGCGACGAGAGCGCCGAGGACATCCGGTTGGTGCTGGAGCCGAAGAGCCGCAACGTCGACCCCGAAGTGCTGATGGAGAGCCTGTTCAAGCTCTCGACCCTGGAGGCGCGCTTCCCGGTCAATATGAACGTCCTCGACGCCAAGGGCGCGCCGGGGGTGATGGGGCTGAAGGCGCTGCTGCGCTCGTTCCTCGATCACCGGCGCGAAGTGCTGGTGCGGCGGGCCAGATTCCGGCTGGCGAAGATCGAGGCGCGGCTGCACATCCTCGATGGCCTTCTGATCGTGTTCCTCAATCTGGACGAGGTGATCCGCATCGTCCGCTATGAGGAAGAGCCCAAGGCGCGGCTGATCGAGGTGTTCAGCCTTTCGGAGATCCAGGCCGAGGCGATCCTCAATACGCGCCTGCGCCAACTGGCGCGGCTGGAAGAGATGGAGCTGCGGCGCGAACATGCGGGCCTCGCCGAAGAGCGCGACGGCATCACCGCCATGCTGGGCAACGACAAGGCGCAGTGGAAGCTGGTCGGGGTCGGCCTGAAGGACGTCAAGAAGGTGCTGGGCCAGGAGACAGTGGTGGGCAGACGCCGCTCCTCCTTCGCCGATGCGCCCAACATCGACGCCTCGGCCGCCCTGGAAGCCACCATCGTGCGCGAGGCGATCACGGTGATCCTCTCCGAGCGCGGCTGGATCCGGGCCGCCAAAGGCCGGGTGGAAGATCCGTCCGAGCTGAAGTTCAAGGAAGGCGACAAGCTGGCCTTCCTGATCCCGGCCGAGACCACGGACAAGATCGCGATCCTGGCGTCCGACGGGCGGTTCTTCACCCTGCCGGCAGACAAACTGCCGGGCGCGCGGGGCCATGGGGAGCCCGTGCGCCTGATGATCGAGCTGGAGGACAAGGTCGGGATCGTCGAGGTGTTCCCGGTGAAGCCAGGGCGCAAGCGGGTGATCGCGTCCAAGGCCGGCTATGGCTTCCTGCTGCCCGAGGAGGAGACCATCTCCACGCGGCGGGCCGGCAAGCAGGTACTGACCGTGGATAGTGGCGGGGCGCTGGCCTGCCTGGAGGCCAATGGCGACCAGGTGGCGGTGATTGGCGACAACGGCAAGATCCTGATCTTCCCGCTCTCCGAACTGCCCGAGATGCCGAGGGGCAAGGGCGTAAAGCTGCAGACCTATCGCGAGGGCGGCCTGCGAGATTTCGCCGTGTTCAACGAGGCCGACGGGGCGGGCTGGATCGACACGGCCGGCCGCGTGCGCCAGTGGGCGGAGTGGCGCGAGTGGGCGGGGCGGCGGGCAAGCGCGGGCCGTCTGGCGCCGAAGGGCTTCCCAACGAGCAAAAGGTTCCGGCCAAGGTAGAGGCCGAATTTCCGATAACCTACCGTATTTCGACCGTATTTACGGTGAAGCGGTGGTCAGGCGAGAGGCGCTGTAGCAGGTTTTCGCGAAAAGCGAAATGGGAAGAACGGGATGCGCAAACATGCCTATGTCCCCAGCTCAGGTGCTCTCCCCGATCACCTCGTCCGAGCCGAGGTCGGAATGCAGCGGCGCCATTCGGCGATGTTGTCGGCGTCCGGGTCGGCGCCAGGGCTGTGGGCGGCAAGGTCCAGGGTGACCTGGTATTCGCCCTCGGCGCCTTCGCTGGTGACGACGAGGTCCGCCTTGCCCGTGGTCAGGATCTGGCGGATCACCGACTGGGCGCTGGGGCCGGACTGGAACATGAAGATCATGAAACCGTCCTCGCCGGCGAAATTGCTGATCATGTCGCGGGCCGAGCCATTGCGATTGGGCGGCAGGATCAGGGTCTGAACCGGCGCGTAGCGGCGGCGGATCTGGCCGCCGCGCACGGGGGCCGCGCCGATCTTGACCACAAGGGCGCTACTGGTCCGGAACTTCATGATCGAAAAGGCGCCGGAGAAGGCGATGCCGGGGCTCTCGAGGCCGGGCGGGGCGCGGCGCATGGCGTCGAAGAGCAGGCTGCAGCCGACGGGCGCGCCTTGCTCATCCGTGTCCCGATACGCGCGGGCTTCGCTGGAGCCGATATCGCCGCGCGCGGCCAGAGCCGGCGGGGCGGCGAGGAGCCCGATGGCGGCGGCGAGGACGGCCTTTTTCCAGAGCATGGGGTGAGGATGTCTCAGGGGAGGGACGTTGGGAAGGGAGATGGGGCGGGACTGCTGAGGTTTCGATCAAGTCGTGACTCGCCCACCTGGTTGCTGGCGCGACCGGTCCTCCCTTGGCCAAGTCAAGGGAGGATGGCGTGACGCCGCCTCGATTCTCGCCTAATCACCCTCCATGAGCACAGCCGCCCACGAACGCGTCCTGATCGTCGATTTTGGCTCTCAGGTGACGCAGCTCATTGCCCGGCGGCTACGTGAGATCGGGGTCTATTGTGAGATCCATCCCTACGACAAGGTGGGGGCCATGTTGGAGGCGTTTGGGCCGAAGGCGATCATTCTCTCCGGCGGGCCGGCGAGCGTGCATGAAGAGAACAGCCCCTCCGCACCCCAGGCCGTGTTCGAAATGGGCGTGCCGGTTCTGGGCATCTGCTACGGCGAAATGACCATTTGCGGCCAGCTGGGCGGCAAGGTGGAAGGCGGGCACCACCGGGAGTTCGGGCGCAACGAGATCACCATCGAGAAGGCCTCGCCGCTGCTGGCCGGACTGGGCGAGGTGGGTGACGCCGAGACGGTGTGGATGAGCCACGGCGACAAGATCACCGCCATTCCGCCGGGCTTCGAGGTGATCGCCACCTCGCCGGGCTCGCCCTTCGCGGTCATCGCCAATGAGGCGCGCAAGATCTATGGCGTGCAGTTCCACCCCGAAGTGCACCACACGCCGCGGGGGACGACGATCCTGCGGAATTTCGCAGCGGGATCGCGGGCCGAGCGGCGACTGGACGATGGCGGCGTTCCGGGCCGAGGCGGCATGTATTCGCGAGCAGTGTGGGCGGGCGGGCAGGGTGATCTGGCGGGCTTTCCGGCGGGGTGGATTCCTCGGTGGCCGCCGTGCTGGATTCATGAGGCGATCAAATCAGCTCTCCGTGCTCGTCGATATGGCTGCCGTGCCAGAACGAGGCGCAGCAGGTGGTGACGCTATTCCGGGACCACTACAACATCCCCCTGGACTCCAGGACGCCCGAAGATTTCCTGGGGCAGCTGGCCGGGGTCTCCGACCCCGAGACCAAGCGCAGTGATCATCGGCCGTGTGTTTATCGAGGTGTTCGACCGCGAGTCCGCCAAGATCCAGGGCCGAATTC
This sequence comes from Caulobacteraceae bacterium, assembly GCA_046349475.1. GTDB lineage: Bacteria > Pseudomonadota > Alphaproteobacteria > Caulobacterales > Caulobacteraceae > Acaudatibacter. The sequence goes on from JAXMCG010000002.1 coordinate 166,931, forward strand.
GGCCCAGGGGACGCTCTATCCGGACGTGATCGAGAGCAGCCTCGGCGAGCGGCGGGCCCAGTGCGGGTGATCAAGAGCCACCACAATGTCGGCGGCCTGGGCCGGACTATATGAAGCTGAAGTTCGTGGAGGCGCTGCGCGAGCTCTTCAAGGACGAGGACTATACGCATATGGTCGAGGACGGGTTGCTCCTCGACGACGCCGAGCCCTTCGATGCGCTCATGGCGCGATGCGCGGATATTGCCGCGCGGGCCAATGCTCCGGCGACATAGCTGAGCGCCGCGAACTGAATCTCCTCAGGCGGATGGCAAATCTGGTGGTGAGACGGTATGATGGGGTTCTTGCGAGCACTTTCGCCGCCCGCGACCCTAATTTGGTCCGGCAACGTCACCGGCGATAGATGGCGAAATTTTCGATTGGCCGTCGAGCCCAAAAAACCCAATATTTTCATAAGCGCTAACTTGGCGTCGGCGGTGCTGACGGTATAACGGTTTTTGAAAATATTTTTTCGCTTTTCTTTTCAAAAAGTTAGACTATGCGCCCGATAATTGAGTGGGAGTAGGGGCGCCGTAGAGGCCGCCAGCGAGGGGCAAGGCCGTGTCGCTTGAAATTCGCTACTCATCGCGCCGGTCCGAGGTTTGGAACTGGTACTGGCAATCGTGGCGCAAGAGCCTTTGGCGGTTCCACCTCGGGTTCGCGGCGGCAATCGTCGCAGCTTTCTTTGTCTTGCGAGGCGCGTCCCCGCCGATTGTCTGGCTCACTCAGGGGGTTGGAGCGAGCGCTCTGCTGATCGGGGCTTTGATTGCCTGGCCCCAACTGATGTTCAAGCCCCAGGAACGGGTCTTGGCGGTCGACGAAGAGGGCGTTCGGTCGACGGTTGGGCGGCAGACCGGCTCGACGCCCTGGGGTGAGATGTCCGCCGTTTCCGAAGATCAGGGATGCGTCGTCCTGAGCACACGAGCAGGCGCCTACATCGTGCCGCCGCGGGCCTTCGGATCGGAAGAAGCGCGGACCGACTTCTTGGCCTTTGTGCGAGACGCCCAGGCCCGAGCAGCGGGGGCGTGAGCGGAGGGCGGTTTCGGCACGTCTCAACCTTGGTCTATCCTGCCGCGAACGAGGGGGAGTGGATCGCGCGATGACTGAACTGCCGGAAGCCACCATCACGAGCGGCAAAGTTCGCGGGGCCTGGCGTGACGGCGTCGCCGTCTTTCACGGCATTGAATATGCCACCGCCGAACGGCTGAAGCCGCCGGGGCTGGTGAAGGCCTGGCGCGGGGTGCGGGAGGCGAGCGTTCGGGGGCCGGTGGCGCCGCAGCTGGAATCCCGCTTCGACGGCTATATCGGCAAGGTCCAGCCGATCCCCGTGGGTGAGGATTGTCTGCGCGCCTCGGTGTTCACGCCGGGCCTTGAGGGAAAGCGGCCGGTGATGCTGTTCCTGCATGGCGGCGCCTATGTGACGGGCTCCGGCGAGGACCATCGTTATGGCGGCGGGCGGCTGGCGCGGGACGGCGGGGTGGTGGTGATCAACATCAGCTACCGGCTGGGGGCGCTGGGCTATCTGCATGTGCCGGCGATGGGGATTTTGAACCTCGGCCTTGAGGACCAGTGGGCGGGGCTGCGCTGGGTGAAGGCGAATGCGGCCGCGTTCGGGGGTGACCCGGAGAACATCACCCTCTTCGGCCAGTCGGCCGGCGCGCACGCGATCGCGGCGATGCTGGCGGGCGGGGCGCAGAGTCTCGTCAAGCGAGCGATCCTGCAAAGCCCGCCCCTGGGCTCGCCGATCACCGAGGAGGGGGCCGACAAGGTGAGCGGCAACTTCCTGCTGGGTCTGCGCCAGGCGGTGGAGACGGCGCCCGTGAGTGCGATCCTCAGCGCCCAGGCCGCGACCCTGGAGGCGGTGGGCGGCGGCATGGTGTTTGGGCCGGTGGTGGCGGGTTTCGGGCCGCCGGGGCGCGCCGAGGGGCTGCAGATCCTGGCCGGATGGACCCTGGATGACGCCGCGCCGTTCGTGGGCCGGATGGGCGAGGACGCGGACGCCATGACCGAGCGGGTGTTCGGGGCCAGACGCGGGTGTTCGCGAAGGACTGGGCGGCGGCGGGGGCTGAGACGCATCTCTACCGCTTCAGCTGGCGGCCCAAGGGTGCGCCGATGGGGGCGGGGCATTGCCTGGAACTGGCCCTGCTGCTGGGCGAGGCTGAGGATTGGGCTGACGCGCCGATGCTGGGCGACGCCGCGCCAGGGGAGGTGGAGGCGCTGGGCTATCAGCTGCGCCTGGCCTGGGCGGCTTTCGCGCGGGGAGGAACCCCGCCACAAGCTACCGCCTGGCTGGAGCGGCTCTAACACCGCTTGACACTGACCGTTGGTCAGTAGCTAATGACCGCAAGTCATTAGGAGCGACTTCGTGGGCAAGCCGGTGCGGCGCAGGCTCTCGCCAGAGGCGCGCAAGCTCGAGATCATCGAGGCGGCGGAGCGGCTGTTGCAGGCCCGGGGCGAGCATGTGCGCGTCGAGGACGTGGTGCGCGAGGCCGGGGTCGCGAAGGGGACGTTCTTTCTCTACTTCCCGACCTGGGACGATTTGCTGGAGGCGATCCGGCTGCGGATGGTTGCGGCCTTTGATCAGGCTAATCCGATGCCGACCGAGGTGGACGGGCCCTTCGACTGGCTGAAGGTCGTGGAGGACCAGGCGGCGGCCTTCATCGATTTCGCCGCCTCACGCCACACTCTAGGCGGGGCTGTGTTCCATGCCGACTTCGCCGAGCGAAAGCCCCTGGCGGACAATGGGGTGATGCGGCTGACGGCGGTGATCCGGGCCGGCCAGGAGGCGGAGGCTTTCGGGCCTGTAGCGCCGGAGCCGACGGCGCGGCTGCTGTTCGCCGTGATCCATGACGCGGCGGACGCCGTGGCGGCCGGGGCCGACCGGACGGCCACGGTCGAGGCCCTGAAACACATCCTGCGGCGCACCCTCGCGCCCTGAACCCATCCCAAGGAGGACCCCGCGATGAGCGATGAACCGGTGAACCTGCGCTACATGGTCGAAGACCCGCTGGCCTCGGCCGACTGGTACGTAGAGATGTTTGGCTTCTCCAAGCTGCCGAATTCCTCGCCGGCCTTCGCGGCGGTGGAGAAGGGACCGCTACGGCTGCTGCTCAGCGGCAAGATGAGTTCGGCGGGGCGGGCGATGCCGGATGGCCGCCAACCGGTCCCGGGCGGCTGGAACCGCTTTCAGGTGATCGTGACGGACATCGAGGCCGAGGTGGCGCGGTTGCGGTCGAAGGACGTGAAGTTCCTGAACGACATCGTCAAAGGCCCGGGCGGGCAGCAGATCCTGGTTGAGGACCCGTCGGGCAATATCGTCGAGATCTTCCAGTCGGCGGGGTTCTTCTAGGTTCGGCCGAGCTCAGGCACAGGCGAGGGCGGCGGCGTCCAGAGCTTGCATGAGCGGCCCGATGGGGGCCGTGGTGTTGACCTGGCCCGGCGTGCCGTTGAGGACAAAGGCGTAGCCCGCATCGACCTCGCGGTGGCGGCGCATGGCGCTGATGGCGCCGCCGAGCAAACCCATATGCCAGGCCCAGGGGGCGCCGGTTTCAGGATCTTCAAGCGACAGGCCCGCACCATAGCGGACCTTCCCGTCACGGCTGACCACGGGCGGATTGATCGCGCCGGGCAACGGTGCGGGTAGGACCCCGCCTTCCGTCAAACCGGGCGACAGGGCGAAGGTCGTCATGGCCGGAGACAGCACGCGCCCCGACAGGAGGGCTTCCATCCACAGACACATCTCCTCGCTGGTCGAGCGCATAGCGCCGGCGGCTCCCAGCAGGGAGGAGTCGACCAGGAGATTGATGAACCCGCCCGGCGCCTGGGGGACCGCGCCATAGGCGGCCGCACGGCCCGGAACCACTTCGCTGGCCTGATCCGCTGCGGTTCGTGAAAGGCCCAGGCTGGCTGTGAGATCGCGCAGGCATTGGGAGAATGGGCGACCTTCCACCCCTTCCAGCACGGCGCCCAACAGCAGATAGCCGAAATTCGAGTAACTCCAATGGGCGCCTGGCTCGAAGAGCTGGTGGCCCGGCAAGCCGATGAGAACATCCACCGCATCCTCGGCGCTGCGCACACTGGCGAATGCCGCGGCGATGGCGCGCGGGTCAGGCAGGGTCGCCGGGCTTGGGAATGTGCCGAGACCGGAGGTGTTGGTGATGAGGTGAGCGATCGTGATCGCCTCCGATCCCGGGAATTTCGGCACATACTTCGCGAGGCGGTCGTCAAGCCGCACGCGGCCGGCGTCGACCTGCCTCAGGATGAGCGCGGCCGTGAAGCTCTTCGTGTTCGAGGCAATTCTCAGCACGCTTTGGTCTGACATCGGCGTGCGGGTCTCGAGGTTGGCGTATCCGTATCCGCGAGACAGCGCCATCGCGCCGCCGGCCCGAACGCAGACTTGGACGCCCGGCGCATGTCCGTCCGCGATCAGTTTTTCAGCCTCGGCAGCGACGAGATCTAGGGGAGAAGGTGCGCTCATGCGTCTGACTCCTGCTTCTGCCTCCCTCATGACGAGTGTTAGGGTCGGCGTCCTGACGGCGGGCTGACGGATCGCTGACGATGGCGGAATTGACGGGCGGTGCGGTCGATCTGGCCCGAACGCGCGACTTTCAAATCGGCGGGGCTCGGGTACGCCCCGCCGCCCTGAGCGTGGTTTGCGACGGCCGCGGGCTGCCGTTGGAGCCGCGCATGATGCAGGTGCTCGTCGTCCTGTCAGAGGGGCGCGGCCAGGTGGTGTCCCGCGAGGACCTGATCACGCGCTGTTGGGGCGGGCGGATCGTCGGCGACGACGCGGTGACGCAATGCGCCGCGAAGCTCCGGCGGGTGGGGCGCAGCTGTGGCGCGTTCACCGTCGAAGCGGTGGCGCGCGTGGGATATCGCCTCATCGCACACCCCGTCTCCGAGGCAGGCGAGACCAGGGCGGGGCCAGCGACGCGGGTGGCTCAGTTCGCGGTTTTGGCGGGCAATGCGCAGGCGAGCCTGTTGGCCGAGCTGCTCGCCGGCGACATCAGTGCGCGGCTGGTCGGGTCGCATCTGCCGCTTGCTGGCGCGACCAACCGTCCCGCGGCCCTCGATGTCGATGGCGCGGTGATCGCGACGGGCGGTCTGACCGAGGTGCGCCTCCGGTTGCTGGACCACCCGACGGGGCAGGTGCTCTGGGCTGGATCTCTTCGCGGGCACGATCCCGAAGTCCTACGTCTTCAGGCATCCTGGCGTGTAACCAGCCTGGTCCAGATGGCTACGGAGTCCTTGGCCTTTCCATCCGAGGACCTGACGGCCGACGTTCTCGGATTGATGATCCAAAGCCGCGATCATGCGCGGCAGTCGAGCTGGCTGGGCGTATCAGCGGCCGAAGAGGTGGTGCGGCTGGCGCCAGGCTACGGGCGAGGGCGAGCGAACCTGGCGATCGCCCTCAGCGCCGCCTCTTACTTTGCTGAAGGCGAGCGCGTGGCCACGCTCATCGAACGCTGCCGCGCCGAAGCGGCTTTGGCGGTCAGGCTCACGCCGGACGATCCGTTCGCCTTCGTGGCGCAATCCCTCACCCTGGATGGACGGGACTGGGTGGGGCGGGCAGAGGTGCTGGCGCAGGCCGATGCGTTGCGGCCGGCCGGCGTAGCGACGCCGTGGACCGCCCAGTTGCGGCTGGAGACCGGTTTTCCGCGTGCGGGCCTGACCATGACACGACAGTTGATCGAGACCGCGAAGGGTTATCCAACAGCAGGCTCTCAACTGATTTCCGCCCTTTTCATCGCCGGTGAGGGAGCTCGCGCGCGACGGGACGTCGAAGACTATTTGCTGTTGCGCCCGGAGGACGCCGGGCTGCGGCACAGTGCTTTGATGATGGCGCTGACAGCTGGTGACGCCCCGGCCAGCGCGGCGCTCCTCGAACGCTGGCGTGGCGGGCTGAGCTATCTGACGTCGGCCGGTGAAGCGGTGTTGGCGGGCGTTGCGCAAGCCCAGGCGTCTGGACGCGAAGCCGATCGCCTGGCCGCGGTATCGGCCGTGGTCGCGGCCGCCGCCGCCCGGGACCTTCCACGAGCCGATGCCACCCGCCTGCTTTGCGCGCTGAACGCCCCTGACGCGGCTGTCGCCATGGCTCTGGCCTACGCGGATGATCCGCGCACGGGGCGGCTCGGCAATTTCTTCGAACCGCGTTTCCTGTTTGGCCCAGACACCGCTCTGGTGCGCGCCTCTCCCATCTTCGGGGAGATCGCCGAACGTCTCGGCCTGGCGGCTTACTGGCGCGCCACTGGAATACGTCCGGAATTCGAGGGAGTAGGCCTCTAACCGTCCGCAAAGCGCGTGAAGCGTCCTTGCGTCCCTCCCTAGATGGGGCGCAAATAGTTAAGTTCAAGAATTGGCGAAGCTTTTTCTTCCGCCTATACCCCGCCCGTTCAACCAAGCTTGTGAAACCACGTCCGCCCCGGCCGCCAAGGCCGGGGCGGCGCATGCGTCTGTGCGGACCATTTTCGAAAAACGGATCAAGGGGACCTGATGACCACTCAGCAGCAAGACCGTGTTCAGTTCGACGCCGAAAGCGACTTCAAAGCGGAAGCGCTCGGCCCCGCCACGCTCAATTGGAGCCAGACCTGGCGGCTGCATTCCAAGATCATCGGCCAGGATTTTCTGATCGAAGGCTCCTATCCGCCGGTGGCGCCGGCGCCGGGGGAAAAATTCCCTGCCGTCTTCGTGCTGGACGGCAACCAGACCTTCGGCATGACGGCGGGTCTGGCGCGGGCCGTGCAGTCGGGGCCGTTTCCTCTGCCCCCGACTTTGGTGATCGGCATCGGCTACCACTTCGAGCGGCCGGAGGAGATGCGGGAAGCCGGGCGCCTGCGCATCCGCGACTTCACGCCCTGCAGTGACGCGCTCTACGAGCAGCAATATGCCGGGACACTGGTGGCGACCGGTGGAGCGGACGACTTTCTGGCCTTCATCGAGACCGAGCTGAAGCCGTTTCTGGCGGGGCGACTGCCCATCGATCTGAACGACACGACCCTGGCGGGGACCTCGCTGGGCGGGTTTTTCTCGCTCTATGCGATGCTCAAGGCGACCGGAGCCTTCCGGCGGCATATCGCCATCAGCCCGGCGATCTACTGGGGCGGGGGCAAGCTGTTCGAGATGGAAGCGGCCCTGGCGGAGCAGGCCCAGGACCTGCCGGTGGCCTTGCACCTGGCGGCCGGAGGGTTGGAAGAGGGGCACGATCCGAGGAGCGGCCTCGTCTCCAACACCTACCAGATGGAGGCCCGCCTGCGGCGCCGGCGCTATCCGGGGCTGGAGCTGAGCCTAAGGGTGCACGAGGGCGAGACCCACATGTCAGTGTTTCCGGGCGCGATGACCTGGGGGCTCGGCCAGGTGTTCGGCGGCTACCGCGACATGAGTGACTGGGAGCGCTGGCTGGCGAACCTCAGGGCCGCCTAGGGGCTCGCAGGGGCGCGGCCGTCATGGCGGACGGTTGCGCCCCGGGCGGCTTAGCCGGGCAGGGGAACGTCGCCAGCTTCGAACTTTTCCCGTTGGCCTTTGAAGTAGGCGTTCTCGGCGTTCACGCGCGGCGTCAGGCCGACATAGGTCTCGATCTCGGCGATCATTTCGGACCAGGCGCTCTCGAAGGCTGGGGTCCAGGCGCCGCCGCAGAGGTCGCGGGCCGTATCGCGGATCACGGAGAAGAAGGTGATGAACACCTCGCGGGGCACGTCATAGCCTTCGTGGGTGATCATTTCCGTGCCCAGCATGTGGTCGGCGTAGCGGCGCTCGCCGATGAAGTCGAAGATTGCCTCGACGGTGCGCGAGAGCATCTCGCCGCGGATGGCGCCATTGGTGTCGCGCCAGAAGTAGGGCTTCATGGCCGGGTGCAGGGCGAAGAGACGCTCGTAGACGTGAGGCACGGGGTCCTCGCTGGCCTCCGCGAAGGCATCGAGGCTGGCCTCGATGTCGGCGGCGGCCGCGAACTTGGGGCTCTCAGTCAATCAATGTCTCCCTGGACTTCGCACACGCTTCGCCGTTCGAACGCGGTTCCACAATGTCGTGCGTCCGATATCGCAAAAGTTGACCTCCATCAAAGATGACGAAGGCGTCACCTTTTAGCGTCAGGCATCGTTTTCGAAGTGCCTAGAGGAGGTCGCCGCAGGACAGTTTTCAGACATTGAACCGTACCCTCTCTTGGCCCCGCCCAGACCCTGGACGGGGCCGTTTTTTGTCTTGGGGGCCGCGGTTGACCCCGACCGCTCACCCATATATTGCTAATGCCGAATATAACGAATGGGTAATTAATGCCTGTGGACGAGGCAGCCTTGGATAAGGTGTTCTCAGCCCTCGCGGATCCGACGCGGCGGGCAATCCTGGCGCGGCTTGCCAGTGGCGAGCAGACGGTGAACGACCTCGTCGCGCCGTTCGGTCTCAGCCAGCCCAGCATCTCGAAGCATCTGAAGGTGCTGGAAGGGGCCGGCCTCGTGAGCCGGGGCAAGCTCGCCCAGACCCGGCCCGTGCGGCTGAACGCGGCGGCGATGGCAAAGGCGTCCGGCTGGCTGGATGACTACCGGCGCTTCTGGGAAGGCAACCTCGACCGCCTGGAAGCCTATGCGAAAACCCTGAAAGAGGAGCGCGGCCAATGACCCTCGACGCAACACAACTTTCTGGGGCCTTCCGCGCCGTGACGGTGAGCCGTGTGATCGACGCGCCGGCCGATCTGCTCTTCGAGTGTCACTCGACCCCGGAGCATCTGATGAAATGGTTCGGGCCGGAGGACTATCCGGTGACCATGTGCGAGCTGGATTTCCGGGTCGGCGGAAAATGGCGGATGTCGATGACGGCGCCGGACGGGACCCAGAACACACCCTTCGGCGGGACGATCCTGGAGATCATTCCTGGCCGCCTGATCCGCTATGACAATGCCTTCGAGGAGGAAGGCGCCGAGCGGATGGTGATGTGCTTCCGCTTTGACCCGCAGCCGGATGGCAAGACCCTGCTCTCCGTGGAGACCACCTTCCCGACCCATTCGATGTGGGACAGCCATGTCGGCCAGGGGATGGTTGTCGGCCTCGGATCGGCGCTGGACCAGCTGGAAGCGCTGGCGGTGGGCATGAAGGCCGCTTGAGCCTGGGGGCAGGGTGGTTTAGCCCCACGGGCATGATCACCATCTACGGCATCAAGAGCTGCGACGTCATGAAGAAGGCCAGGGACTGGCTGAAGGCGCATGAGGTCGAGGTCACGTTCCATGACTACAAGACCGCGGGCATCGACGAAGAGCAGCTCTCGGCCTGGGCCAAGCGGGTGGGGTGGACGACCCTGCTCAACACTAAGGGCACGACGTTTCAGGATCTGCCCGAATGGGACCGGAAGGATCTCAGCGAGGCGAAGGCGATCCGCCTGATGGCGGCGGCGCCGTCGATGATCAAGCGGCCGGTGCTGGACCTGGGCGACCGGATGATCGTCGGCTTCAAGCCGGCCATCTACGAAGAAGCCTTCGGAATCGAAGCCGAAGACGACGACTGAGGAAAAATCGCATCCGCCTGCATCCAACCAGACGAGCGGCGGCGACTAATCCTTGAAACCCGGAGCCGCGAGCCTCGCGGCGGGGCAAGAGGAGGTTGGTCATGTCGGACGGCTGGCATATTCATTTAGCCATCGACCCCACCGTGGAGAGCGCGTTCAGCGTGGGATTCTGGGAAAGCCACTGGTGGCTGCTGCTCATCGTCGCCTGGATGGCGATGTGGCTGGTGGGCATCCTGCTGCGTCCCCTAACCGACTACATGCGCTACCGCGAACGGCGCGAACTGATGGACACGGTCAAGACCTATGCCGCCCAGGGCAAGGAGCCTCCGGCCGAGGTTCTGGACGCGCTCAATCGCGGCCGCCGCCGGAACCGGGGCATGACGCCGCCGTCCGGCCTCGATCCGGCCAGCCCGGGCGGTGAGCGGGTGCGCGAGCGCATGGACCGCTGGGACGAACGCCAGGCCCGCCGTCAGGAGCGCTGGGAACGGCGGCTGCGGCGCGACCCTCTGCGCCGGTGGAACGGGGCGATCTTCATGGGCGCGCTGAGCGGCGGGTTCTACTTCGCCTCGACACGGGCCGTGGGCGACGCGGCCAACAGCTTCGTGATCGTCGCGATCATCACCGGCGCGCTCGCCCTGGCGGCGCTGCTCTCGGCGGTGGTGGGCTCCTTCGTGCGCTACGACGACTGAAGACACGTGAAGCTGGCGCATGGCGGGGGAGGATCTGATCAAGGCGGCGCGGGCGGGCTCCCGCGACGCCTTCCGCCGTCTGGTCGAGGAGCACCAGGGCGCCGTGCGGAGCTTCCTGATGCGCACCCTTGGCAACGCCGCCGATGCCGACGACCTGGCCCAGGAGACCTTCCTGGCCGCCTGGAGTTCCCTGTGGCTCTATCAGGGGCGCTCCAGCGTCAAGACGTGGCTCTGCGGCATCGCATGGAAGAAGGCCCTGACCCATCTGCGCTCCCGAGGCCGCGAGGCCCGGCGGCTGGATCAGCTGGAAGGCCCCGGACCGGTGCGTGAGACCCATGACGAACGGCTGGATGCGCAAGCGGCCCTGGCCGGGCTGCCCGCCGAGCAGAGGGCGGCAGTGGCGCTGTGCCTCGGGGCGGACTTCTCCCATGCCGAGGCTGCGGAGGCCCTGAAGCTGCCCCTGGGGACGATCAAGTCGCATGTCCAGCGCGGACGGCTTAAAATGCTGGCCGCCTTTGGAGGCTCCGATGAGTGACGCCGAAACCAAGCTCGCCGCGTTCTGGGCCGAGAGCGCCGCCCCGGCCTATGACGATGATTTCGAGCTGGCCGTCGAAGAGCGGATCGCGCGCCGGCGCCTGGCGCTTTCCCTAGGCATGGTGACGGTTGTGAGCATGGCGGTCACGGCGTTCGTGGGGGTCTTCTGGAGCCAGATCGGCTATCACGTGCGGGCCCTGGTGGACGCGTTCGACGGGGCGGGGCCTGCCCTGGGCGCCGTGGCCGTGGTCCTGATGGGGCTCTCCTGGCTGAACCGGGCGCCGGACGCGGCCTTCGACGACTAGGTTCCGCGGCGCCGCGGCGCTTGCAATTGCAGGCAATTCCGCCTATTTCGCCTGCCCATCCCACACGCGGGGTGTTCGGCGAGGCGCGGGTCAATCCCCGCGGTTTCTCCGTTCCGGTCCTTCCTTCGGGAGGGTAGGCCCCGCGGAAGCAGAACCGGAAGAAGGAAAAAGGTTCATGGCACTTCCCGATTTCTCCATGCGTCAGCTCCTGGAAGCTGGGGCGCACTTCGGCCACCAGACGCACCGCTGGAACCCGAAGATGGAGCGCTACATCTTTGGCAGCCGCGCCAACATCCACATCCTCGATCTGTCGCAGACCATGCCGCTGCTCCACCAGGCTCTGGTGAAGGTGCGCGAAGTGGCGGCGGCGGGCGGCCGGGTGCTGTTCGTCGGCACCAAGCGCCAGGCGTCCGAGCCGGTGGCGATCGCCGCCAAGCGCTGCGCCCAATACTATGTGAACCACCGCTGGCTGGGCGGCACGCTGACCAACTGGCGCACGATCTCCGGCTCCATCGCGCGCCTGCGCGAACTGGAAGGCGTGCTGGACGGTGAAGGCGGCGGCCGCAACAAGAAGGAACTTCTCCAGCTGACGCGCGAACGCGACAAGCTGGAACTGGCCCTGGGCGGCATCAAGGACATGGGCGGCATCCCCGACCTGATGTTCGTGATCGACACCAACAAGGAAGCCATCGCCATTCAGGAAGCCCGCAAGCTGGGCATCCCGGTGGTGGCGATCCTCGACACCAACTGCGATCCGCAAGGCATCAACTTCCCGATCCCGGGCAATGACGACGCCGCGCGCGCCCTGCAGCTCTATTGCGACCTGGTCGCCGACAGCGTGCTGGACGGCCTGGCGGCCGGCCAATCGGCGGCGGGCGTTGACCTCGGCGCGGCGGTGAACCCGTCCGAACCGGCCCTGCGCACCACGGCCGCGGAAGCGCCGGCCGAACCCGCGGCTGAAGCTCCGGCGCAAGCCGAAGCGGCCGAAGGCTGATTTCGCGGACGGGGCCGATGTGGCCCCGTCTCACCTGTCACGAGTTTGAAGCGGGGGGTCTCCCAAGATCCCCCGCGACCCTTTTGAACCCAAGCGGAGGTTACCATGGCCGAGATCACGGCCGCGCTGGTCAAAGAACTGCGCGAAACGAGCGGCGCCGGTATGATGGATTGCAAGCGCGCCTTGCAGGAAACCGATGGCCAGATTGAAGCGGCCATCGATTGGCTGCGCACCAAGGGCCTGTCGAAGGCGGCCAAGAAGGCCGACCGCGTCGCCGCCGAAGGGGCGGTGGCCATCGCCCTGCGCAAGGATGGCGCCGGCATGACCGCCGCGGCCATCGAGCTGAATGCCGAGACCGACTTCGTCGCCCGCAATGAGAAGTTCCAGAACGCCGCCCGGGCCATCGCCAAGGCCGCCCTGGATGTCGGCGCTGACGTGGAGGCCATCAAGGCCGCCAATGGCGGGGCGGTGTCCGAAGAGATCACCAACCTGATCGCCACGATCGGCGAGAACATGCAGCTGCGCCGCGCCGCCCACTTCAAGGTGGATGCCGGTGTGATCGCCGGCTACGTGCACAACGCCACGGGCCCGGAAGTCGGCCGCATCGGCGTGCTGGTGGCCGTGGAAAGCACGGGCGACCAGGCCGCCTTGCAGGAAATGGCCTACGACATCGCCCTGCACATCGCCGCCTACAACCCGCTCTCCCTGTCGACCGACGACCTGGAGCCGGCGGCGATCGAACGCGAACGGGCGATCTTCACCGAACAGGCCCTGGCCTCCGGCAAGCCGGCCAATGTCGTGGAGAAGATGGTCGAAGGCCGTATCCGCAAGTTCTTCGAGGAAGTGGTGCTGCTGAAGCAGGCCTTCGTGAAGGACCCGGACATCACCGTCGAGCAGCTGGCCGCCAACGTGGCCAAGAAGGTCGGCGCGCCGGTGACGGTGAAGGGCTTCGTGCGCCTGGCTCTGGGCGAAGGCGTCGAAAAGGCCCCGGCCTCCGACCTGGCGGCCGAAGTCGCGGCCATGACGGGCGGCGCGAAGCCGTAAGGCTTCACACCCTCACATCACCAGAATGCTTAGTGACCCTCAGGCTCGCCTGAGGGTCATTTCGTTGGCGGGTTCCTGGATGGCGGCCCAGAGGGCGGCGATCTCGGCGGCGGCGTTGCCAGCCTTCGGGAACTCTTCGGCCGAGCGGCCGGCATTGGCGGCGCTCTGATAGATCGCGCGGTGGCGCAGGATGACCGGTGCGAGGGGCAAACCCAGGAAGCGTAGCGCCTCCACGGCCTTGACGACGGCGGGGGATTCCCGCCCGGCCCGCGCGACCGGCGCCTGGTTGATCACCGCCAGGCCCTTGCGCCCAAGCCGGCGCACGATCTCCGTGGTGCGGGCGGCGGCGGCAAGGTCCAGGAAAGTCGGGCGCACCACCAGAAGGCAAAGATCGGCAAGGTTGAGGGCATGGGCGAGCCCGTCTTCCACCGTGGCCGGAGTGTCGATGACCATCAGATCGCAGGCCCTTGCGGCGGTCTGTTGCAGCGGGAAGAGCTTCGGGCCGGAGGTCTCCGAGATCATCGGGCCCTCGCCATCGCGCATCTTCAGCACCTCGAGCGCCGATCTTTGCGGATCCGTATCGGCAAGACAGACCTTCTGTCCCCGGAGGAAACCTGCGATGGCCAGAGACGTCGCCACGGTTGTCTTACCGGATCCGCCCTTGCGGGAAATAACGGCTATGGTCCTCATGGGATGACCCCAACATCGAGAAGACCTGATGTAATCATCAAACTTGGCAATTGCAAAGAAGTCGGACGAAATCGCCATGCGCGCGCAAGAGCTAATTCAATCGGGTTCTGTTAACTGAAGGACGCGAAAGCGCTCGCTACACGAATCTGGCGAAGAACTCGCGTCAAGTGAGGTGAGGCGGGTCAGGACATCCTGGGGAAGATAGGGGCTCGGTTGGCGCCGGAAGGCTTGCGGAAGGGCTTTGTGCCGGGCCGCCTTCCGCTATGTTGCGCGCGTCCAGACTCGCACCGCCCGGACGCTTACTCGAGGCCCACATGTCCCAGCCCCCCTACCGCCGAATTCTGCTGAAAATCTCCGGCGAGGCCCTGATGGGGGAGGCGGGCTTCGGCATCGACATGAAGAGCCTGCAGGCCACCGCCGAAGACATCGTCGAGGTGCACAAGTCCGGCGTGGAGTTGTGCCTTGTGGTTGGGGCGGGGAACATTTTCCGGGGCCTCGCCCTGGCCGGACAGGGAATGGAGCGCGCCAGCGCGGACTACATGGGCATGCTGGGCACGGTGATCAACGCGCTCGCCCTTCAGAGCACCCTGGAGAAAATGGGCGTCCAGACGCGCGTTCAGTCGGCCATTCCTATGGAGGCGGTCTGCGAGCCGTACATTCGCCGCCGCGCCATCCGCCACCTCGAAAAGGGCCGGATCGTGATCTTCGCGGCCGGCACGGGCCACCCTTACTTCACGACAGACACGGGCGCGGCGCTGCGGGCGGCAGAGGTGGGCTGCGACGCCCTCTTCAAGGGCACCAGCGTGGACGGCGTCTACACGGCCGACCCGAAGAAATCCAACGACGCCAAGCGCTACGACACCTTGTCCTATCATGAGTTCCTTGCCCAGGACCTGCGGGTCATGGATGCGTCTGCGATCTCGATGATGCGTGACACCCAGGTGCCTGTGGTGGTGTTCTCGATCCGCCAGCGCGGCAACCTCGCGAAGGTTGTGCGTGGTGAGGGTGTTTTCACCACTATCGGCCAACTCTAGCCAAGATCAGGAGCTCGATCCCCATGGCCGCCGCTGAAAAGCCCGTTCTCGCGCGATATCGCGAACGCATGGACAAGTGCGTCACCGCTCTGAAGGAGGAATTCGCCTCTTTGCGCACCGGCCGCGCGTCCTCGGGGCTCCTCGACCAGGTGATGGTCGAGGCCTATGGCTCGAACGTGCCGATCAATCAGGTGGGTTCGGTGAGTGTCCCCGAACCGCGCTCCCTGACGGTGTCTGTGTGGGACAGGGGCCTCGTGGTCTCCGTCGAAAAAGCGATCCGCAATTCCGGCCTGGGGCTGAACCCGGTCGTGGAGGGGCAGAACCTGCGGATCCCGATCCCGCCGCTGACCGAGGAGCGCCGCAAGGATCTCGCCAAACTGGCCGGCAAGTATGCCGAGCAGCAAAAGGTGGCCGTGCGCAATGTGCGCCGGGACGCCAATGACGACCTGAAGAAGGCCGAGAAGGATGGGTCGATCAACCAAGACGAACAAAAGCGTATGGAAGGCGAGGTCCAGAAGTTCACCGATGAGGCGGTCAAGCGCATCGACGAGACCTTGAAAACCAAAGAGTCTGAGATCATGCAGGTGTAGGGTCGCTCTCGCGAGCGAACGGCCGGAAAGGGCCACAGGGAATGTCCACGAACGCCGATGCGCTCACCGAGAGCCGCGCCCCCGCGCGCGGGCTGCATGTCGGCCTGGTGATGGACGGCAATGGCCGATGGGCCACGCGCCGGGGGCTGCCCCGCACATTGGGGCATCGGGCCGGCGTGGACGCCTTGAAGCGCACTGTGCAGGCAGCGCCGGACCTTGGGATCACCTGGCTGACCGTGTTTGGATTTTCCACGGAGAACTGGTCGCGACCGGCGACCGAGGTGGCTGAACTGATGGCGTTGCCGCACCGCTACTTCAAAAGCGATCTGGCCCGGCTGGAGCGGGAAGGGGTGCGGGTGCATGTGATCGGCCGGAGGGACAACCTCAAACCCGATCTGAAGGACCTGCTGACCGAGGCCGAGACCCGGACGGCGAAGAACGAGCGTTTCCACCTGCAGATCGCGTTCAATTATGGCGGTCGGGAAGACATCACCCAGGCGGCGCGGCGCTTCGCCGAGGCGGTCGCCGCGGGCACGGCCAAGCCGGAGGACGTGGACGAGAAGACTTTCGAGCGCTGGCTGCATACGGGCGATGCGCCGCCACCGGACATGATCGTGCGCCCCTCGGGCGAGGAGCGGCTCTCCAACTTCCTGCTCTGGCAGGCGGCCTATGCGGAGCTGATCTTTCAGGATGTGCTCTGGCCGGACTATGGCGGTGAACACCTGAAGGCGGCCATCGCGGAATTCCAGACCCGCGAAAGGCGATATGGCGGAGCCGTTGTCGATGACGTCCTTGCCGCAAGCTAGGCGTTTCGACTGGACGAATTTCGCGATCAGGGCCGCTTCGGCGGCCGTATTGATTCCGGGTGTCCTGCTGATTGTCTGGTTCAGCCGCCCTCTCTTCCTGGTGATGATGGCGATCGCCACGGCGATTCTCAGCCTCGAGTGGGGCAAGATGAGCGCCTCGAGGGCGCCGATCCGGGTGGCGACCGTGGTGACGGTGGCGGTGCTGGCCGTGGGCTTTCTTGCCTACTTGCGCCACGACATGTGGGCCGGCGCCGCCCTGGCGTTGGGCGCGCTCGCCGCGGCGTTGCTGGCGAGGGGCGTTTCCGAGCGGCCCGGCGATGCGGCCTACGGCGTGATCTATCTGTCGCCGGCCATGTATTCCCTGATCTGGTTGCACGCCGTTCCAGACGGCAACAAGTGGGTCGTCATGGCCTTTTGCATTACCTGGGCCGCTGATAGCGCGGCCTTCGCCGTGGGCAGCCTGTTCAAGGGGCCAAAGCTGTGGCCGAGGCTGTCGCCCAACAAGACCTGGTCGGGCTTCTTCGGCGGCCTGGTGGGCGCGATGGCCACCGCCGTGGCGTTTGTGCTGCTGTTCAATGTGCAGCTGACCTGGTGGGGCGCGGCATTGGTGGGCCTGTTCGGCGGTCTGGCGACCATGGCGGGCGACCTGTGGGAGTCGCTGCTCAAACGCCGGTTTGGCGTGAAGGATAGCGGTGACCTGATCCCGGGCCACGGCGGACTGCTCGACCGCGTCGATGGTCTCATGTTCGCTGTGGTCGTGGTGGCGATCACGCGGCTGGCCCACGACTTCGGCCTCACCCACCTTTGGGGGCTCTCCTGATGGCCAGCGCCGTGCGCAAGGTTTCTGTCCTGGGCTCGACCGGCTCGGTGGGGGTTTCGACCCTGGACCTACTCGAACGGTCCGGCGCGGAGGTTGAGATCACGGCGCTCGCGGCGGGACGCAACGTCGCCCGGTTGGCCGAACAGGCCCGCCAATGGCGACCGAAGCTGGCGATCATCGAGGATGAAAGCCTGTTGGGCGAATTGCGTGAGCGGCTCGCCGGCTCCGGCGTCGAGGCGGCGGCGGGGCAGGGGGCTGTCATCCAATGCGGAACCATGGACGCCGACTGGGTGATGAGCGCAATCGTTGGCGCGGCGGGGCTCGCGCCGACCCTGGCGGCCGCTCGGACGGGCGCGACGATCGCTCTGGCCAACAAGGAAAGCCTGATCTGCGCGGGACCAGCCTTGCTGGAGACCGTCAAGGCGGCCGGCGGGGTGGTGATCCCCGTCGACTCCGAGCACTCGGCAATCTTTCAGGTGCTGCACCCGGACAACGCCGAACAGGTATCTCGCTTGATCCTTACAGCGTCCGGCGGGCCGTTCCGGACGGCGAGCCTGGAATTCATGGCCGCGGCCACCCGCGAACAAGCCGTCGCTCATCCGAAGTGGAGCATGGGTCCGAAGATCTCCGTTGATTCCGCCACGATGATGAACAAGGGCCTGGAGATGATCGAGGCCAGCTACTTGTTCGGAATGGAAGAGGCGCGCATCGAGGTGCTGGTGCACCCGCAATCGGTGGTTCACAGCCTCGTCGAATATGCCGACGGATCAACCCTCGCCCAGCTCGGTCCTCCGGACATGCGCACGCCGATCGCCTGCGCCTTCGCATGGCCCGCGCGCCTGCCCTGGCCCGCGGAGCGGCTCGATTTGGCGGCGATTGGCCAACTGACGTTCGAGGCGCCGGACGAGCAACGGTTCCCCGCCCTGAAAGTCGCTCGCGACGCCCTGCGCATGGGCGGCGGCGCGCCGACGGCAATGAACGCGGCCAATGAATCCGCCGTGGCTGCTTTCCTTGACCGAAAGATCGGCTTTCTCGATATTGCCGCCGCTGTCATCGAGACCCTCGAGCGCCTGGATAGGGCAGGGGATTTGCGGGCCGTGGCGAATGGGGACGCGTTGGAGAGCGCCATGTTGATCGATCGGCGCGCACGCCACGAGGCCGCCCAAGTCCTGTCGCGATTCATCGGCAATGGTTGAGCGCGCCGGGAGACCTAAGCCCTGATGATGACTTTCGCCCAGAACCTCGCCTTCGCGATCCCGTCCTTCCTGGTGATCCTGGGCCTGGTGGTGACGATCCACGAGCTCGGCCACTTCTGGGTGGCGCGCTGGTGCGGCGTGGCCATCGAGCGGTTCTCCATAGGTTTTGGCCGGGCGATCTTCTCCGCCAGGGACAAGCACGGCATCGAATGGCGCATCGGATGGATTCCGCTGGGCGGCTACGTGATGTTCGCCGGCGATGACAATGCTTCATCCGTGCCTGAGGACGCGGATCTGGCCCGTATGCGGGCCGAAATCACGGCGCGTGAAGGGGCCGGAGCCGAGAAGAAATACCTGCCCTTCAAGCCGCTCTGGCAGCGCGCCCTGATCGTCGCGGCCGGGCCCATGGCCAACTTTCTGCTGGCGATCGTCATTTTCTCGGTCCTGGCCATGTTCGTGGGCGAGTCCTTCACGCCGGCCCGGATCGCCAACGTCATGCCGGGCGCCGCCGCCGCGCGGGCAGGCTTCCAGCCCGGCGATGTTGTGACCGAGGCCGATGGCCGGGCGATCAATGGCGTCAGCGATCTGACGGAATATGTCGTTCAGCGCGACGGCGTGGAGATCAACTTCACCGTCGAACGGGCGGGGCGCACGGTGCACGTGATCGCCACGCCCGACCGGGTAAAGCTCGACAACGGGCTGAACATGGAAATGTACGGCGGGCGCCTCGGCCTGGAATTCCGGGGCGCGACCTGGAAGCGCTGGGGTCTGGTTGACGGGATCGGACATGGCGTCGGCCGAACCTGGGCCGTGCTGGAGACCACAGTGCACATGCTGGGCCGGATGATCACCGGCAAGGTTTCGGCCGAGATGATCGGCGGTCCTATCCAGATCGCGCAGATTTCCGGCGCCGTGGCCGAGGCCAGCGCCCATGCCGCGCCGGACCTGGCGACCCAGCTGTTCGTCGGCGCGGTCAGCCTCTTCAACCTCACGGCCCTGATCTCGGTGAGCATCGGGTTCCTGAACCTGCTGCCTTTGCCGGTTCTCGATGGGGGGCATCTGCTGTTCTACGCCTACGAAGCTGTGGCGCGCCGGCCATTGGCGGCCAAGGTTCAGGCCGCCGGATACCGGGTCGGGCTTGCATTGCTCGTGTGTTTAATGTTGTTCGCGACCTGGAATGACCTCCAGCGACTGCGTGTGTTTCAAACTCTCGGCGGACTGTTCTCCTGAGCGCCCCGCCCCCCGCCATTGGCAGACCTGATGAATAAGAAGAACGCCTCCGGCGTCGTCCTCGCTACCGGTCTTGCCCTGCTCTTCGGGACCACGGCGATCGTGGTTCCGCAGGCCGCCTATGCGCAGCAGCAGTCCGGCGTCGTCGTGCGCATCCTGGTGCAGGGCAACGAGCGGATCGAGCCGACCACCATCGCCTCGTACCTGCCGATCCAGGTGGGCGACACGGTCGATTCCGTAAAAATCGACTTGGCGCTGAAGACCCTTTTCCGCACCGATCTCTTCGCCGACGTGAAGATCGACCTTGTGGACGGCGATCTGGTCGTGCGCGTGGTCGAAAACCCGATCATCAACCAGGTCGTCTTCGAGGGAAATTCGGCGCTCAAGGAAGACAAGCTGCGCGACGAGGTATCCGTGCGGCCGCGCGGCATTTTCACCCGCGCCCGGGTACAAGCCGATGTGCAGCGGATCATCGAACTCTACCGCCGCTCGGGGCGCATCTCGGCGACCGTGACCCCGAAGATCGTCGAACTGCCTCAACGCCGGGTCGACCTGGTCTTCGAGATCAATGAAGGCCCGAAGAGTGGCGTCCTGAACGTCAACTTCCTCGGCAACGAGGACTTCTCCGACAACGACCTGCGCGACGTGGTCGTGACCGAGCGGACGGAGTGGTACCGGTTCTTCTCGACCAACGACAACTACGATCCGGACCGGATCGAGTACGACCGCGAGCAGCTTCGCAAGTTCTACCGCAATCGCGGCTACTACGACTTCCGCGTGGTCTCCTCGGTGGCCGAGCTGGACCCGCAACGCAACGGCTTCGGCATCACTTTCACCCTCGACGAGGGGGAGCGCTACCGGTTCGGCAAGATCACCGTCGAGACGCAGCTATCGCGCCTCAACAAAGACGTTCTGCAGCAACTGGTGCCGATCCGAACAGGCGAACTCTACCAGGATGAGCGTATCGAGCAGGCCACGGACGCCCTGACCTTCGCCGCGGGCGCGGCAGGGTTCGCATTCGTGGATGTGCGCCCGCGCTATGTGCCCAACCGCGAAACCCACACCATCGACGTGGTGTTCGAAGTGCGCGAGGGGCCGCGCGTCTACATCGAGCGGATCGATATCGTCGGCAACAACCAGACCCTCGACTATGTCATCCGCCGCGAACTGGATGTGACAGAAGGCGACGCCTACAACCGCGTCCTCGTCGACCGCTCCCGCAACCAGGTCCGCGCGCTTGGCTTCTTCAAGGACGTGACGATCGAGGAAATTCCGGGCTCCGCGCCGGACCGCACGCGCCTTCGCGTCAAGGTCGAGGAGCAGCCCACGGGCCAGCTGTCATTCAGCGCCGGCTATTCGTCGGTGGACCAGTTGGTCCTGGACCTCGGCGTGCAGCAGTCCAACTTCCGCGGCCGCGGCCAGGATTTCCGGGCGAATGTTTCGATCGGCTCTCTGCGCCAGCAGGTGAACTTCTCCTTCACCGAGCCGCGTTTCCTGGGGCGTGACCTCAGGGCCGGCTTCGACCTTTATTCCTACCGCTACAATTTCTCGAACGTGGCGTCCTACGACACGTCGTCGACGGGGGCGGGGGTCCGCTTCGGCTTCCCGCTGACGGTCAATTCGTCGATGTCCACGCGCTATACCCTTCGCCAGGACAAGGTGATCGTCGACGCCAGCCTGTGCGTGCCCGGACAGGAGCTGGTCTCGGCCGTGCTCTGCCAGCAGCGCGGCAGCTATGTCACCTCCCTGGTGGGCTACTCGATCCGCCTCGACCGGCGCAACGACCCAATCCGTCCGACCCGCGGCTACTATGTCGATCTGGTCCAGGACGTGGCCGGCGCCGGCGGCGACGTGCACTACGTCCGTACGGAGGTGGATGGCGGCTGGTACTACGGCTTCTCCCGCAGCTTCGTCCTGCAGATCACCGGCTCGATGGGCTACACCGAGGGGTGGAACGGGGATTCGATCCGCATCAGCGACCGCTTCTACAAGGGCGGCAACACCTTCCGCGGCTTCGAGAACGCCGGCATCGGCCCGCGTGACACCCTGTACGGGGACTCGCTCGGTGGTAAGTTCTATGCCATTGGCACTGTTGAACTTTCCGTTCCGACCTTCCTGCCCGAACAGTATGGGATCAAGGCCGCCCTGTTCAGTGACTTCGGCACCCTCGGTCTCCTGGACCGGGACGCCAAGGTCGATCCGACCACAAATTTGCCTCTAACCACTGTGAGGGATGATCTGGGAGTGCGGGCGTCGGTTGGTATCAGCATCTTCTGGAAATCCCCGATGGGCCCGCTTCGCTTCGACCTCAGCCAGGTTCTGGCTCGGGAAGACTATGACAAGACGGAGACCTTCCGGTTCTCCACCGCTACAAGGTTCTAAACGCATGACGATGAAGAAGTTGCTCGCCTCCGGCGCGAGCGTCCTGTTGGCCGGCGCTCTGGCCACCGCTGCTGTTGCGCAGCCCGCTCCGCCGCGGCCCGCCGCCGCGCCGGCGGCTCCCGCGGCCCCGGCGGCGGCGCCGATCTCGGTCACTCATGGCCCAGCCATCGCGAACGTTTGCGTGGTGTCAGTCGACGGCATCCTGGCCAATTCCCTCGTGGGCAAGGCGGCCATCGCGCGCCTGCAACAGCTCGAGAGCCAGATTCGCGCCGAGATGAGCGCCGAACAGAACCAGCTGCAGGCCGACATCCGCACCTTCCAGCAGACCCAGTCGACCATGGACGCCGCCACCAAGGCCCAGCGTGAAGCGGCCCTGAATCAGCGGATCCAGGCTTTCCAGCGCAAGGACCAGCAGCGCGCGGCCGAGATGGAAGCGACGAAGAACAAGGCGTTTGACCGCATCTTCAACGAAGCCAAGCCGGTTCTGGCCCAGGCTTATGCGGCTCGCACCTGCTCCATCCTGATCAATGCCAATGCCATCGTGATCACCAATCCGCAGATGGATCTGACGGATCAGGTTGTCGCCTTGCTCAACACGCGGATTCAGACGATCACGTTTGATCGTGAGAACCTGTCTGCTCCGGCCCCGGGCGCCGCGCCCGCCGCGCCGCGCTGATAGGATTCTGGCGCTAAGCATCCGCCCGCCTGGCGCGGGAGATCACCTGGAGAATGCCATGCCGGATACCCGATTCTTTGAAGAGCTGGGTCCGGTGCGGTTGGGTGATCTCGCCGCCCTGGCCGAGGCGGAGCTGGCGCGGCCAGAAGACGCCGGCAAGCCGATCAGCGGGGTCGCGCCGTTGAACCGGGCCGGGCCGGGCGATATCGCGTTCCTTTCCGACCGCAAGTTCCTCTCCGCCCTTGCCGAGACAGGGGCGGGAGCCTGTTTCCTGCATCCCAATCAGGCCAAGGACGCACCGCCTCACGTGGCGGTTCTGGTCACCCGATTTCCGCAATTCGCCTATGCCAAGGCCGCGGCGCGGCTGTATGGCGAGCGCCATTTCGGGCCAGGTGACGCGGCCATCCATCCTACCGCCCTGATCGAAGAGGGGGCCCGGATCGGCCCAAACGTCTGCATTGGGGCCGGCGCCAGCATCGGTCGCGGCACAGTGGTCTCGCCGGGCGCCATGATTGGGCCGGGTGTCGCGATCGGCCGAAACGGCTATATCGGGGCAGGCGTGGTGATCCTGCACAGCCTGATCGGGGACGGGGTCCGCATTCTATCCGGAGCGGTTCTGGGCGAGGCTGGGTTCGGGGCGGCCGGTGGCCCAAAGGGCGTGGTTGATCTGCCTCAGCTTGGCCGGGTGATCATCCAGGATAATGTCACCATCGGCGCCAACAGCTGCATCGACCGCGGCGCCTTTGAGGACACGGTGATCGGCGAAAACACGAAGCTCGATAACATGGTGCAGATCGCCCACAACTGCACCATCGGCCGCAATTGCGTGATCGCGGCCCAGGTCGGCATCTCCGGGAGTTCCCACATCGGCGATGGCGTGGCCATGGGTGGCCAGGTGGGCATTGCCGACCACCGCACCGTCGGAGACGGGGCGCAACTGGCGGGCAAGGCGGGAATCATGCAGGACGTGGCTCCCGGAGAGCGGGTGTTCGGCGTGCCGGCCAAGCCGATCCGCCAGGCCCTGCGTGAACAGGTGATCTTGAAGCGCCTGGTGGACGGGTCTGGAGGGGCCAAGCATGAAAACTAGCGATCAGGCGGGGGTCAGCATCGATATCGGGGAGATCATGCGGCGCATTCCGCACCGCTTCCCGATGCTGCTGGTCGACCGCTGCGAGGACTACAAGCCCAGCCAATCCGTGGTCGGGATCAAGGGCGTGACGATCAACGAGCCCTTCTTTCAGGGCCATTTTCCGGATTTTCCGGTGATGCCGGGCGTCCTGATCGTCGAGGCGATGGCTCAGACCGGGGCGGTGCTGATGTCCAAGTCCCTGGACATCGATCCCACCGGGAAGACCATCATGTTCATTTCGGTGGACAATGCCCGCTTCCGCACGCCCGTGCGGCCGGGCGACCTCCTGCGCATGGAGGTCGAGGTCGTGCGGGCCCGGCGCGATGTGTTCAAGTTCCGGGGCAAGGCCACGGTGGGCGGCAAGCCCGCCGCCGAGGCGGAGTTTGCCGCGATGTTGATGGAGACGCCCAGTTGAGCCGTATTCACCCCACCGCCGTCATCAAGCCTGGCGCCCAGCTGGCTGACGACGTGGAGATCGGACCCTACTGCATCGTCGGGGATGACGTGACCATCGGCGCACGCTCGCGCTTGCATTCCCATGTGGTCATTGATGGCTGGACCCAGATCGGCACGGACAACGAGATCCACCCTTATGCCTTCCTGGGCGGCCCGCCTCAGCACGCGGCTCACAAGGGCGAGCGGACGGGTCTGATCATCGGCGACCGCAATCTGATCCGGGAATACGCCACCATGCATTGCGGCACGGCGATCGGCCGGGGAGTCACGCGCGTGGGCTCGGACTGCATGTTCTTCCTGGGCGCCCACGTGGCTCACGATTGCATCGTGGAAGACCACGTTCTGCTGGTGAACAACGCCACGCTCGGGGGCCATGTGCACATCGCTGAATATGCGATCATGGGCGGGCTCTCGGCGGCGCACCAATATACCCGCATCGGCCGGCACGCGAACATCGGCGGTCTAGCGGCGGTCACAAAGGATATCATCCCGTTTGGCTCGGCCTGGGGCAACCACGCTCACCTCGAGGGGCTGAACCTGGTCGGTTTGAAGCGCCGTGGGTTCGCCCGTGAGGAAATCAACAATCTGCGCGCGGCATTCGGCATGTTGTTTTCCGAGCAAGGCACCTTTCAGGAGCGTTTGGATGACGTGGCCGAGCTCTATTCCGCCAACGCACTGGTGATGGAGATCGTCGATTTCATCCGCGCCGACGCCAACCGGCCGCTCTGCCTGCCGGAACGGGAAGTTTGATGCGCAAGCTCGGCTTGATCGCCGGGGGAGGGACCCTGCCAGGGACCTTGGCGTCGCACTGCCTTTCGGCGGGGCGTTCGATCTTTGTCGTGCGGCTGGCCGGGTTCGCTGACGCGGATCTGGAGAGCTTC
The DNA here is from genome assembly GCA_046349475.1 of Caulobacteraceae bacterium. Classification (GTDB taxonomy): domain Bacteria; phylum Pseudomonadota; class Alphaproteobacteria; order Caulobacterales; family Caulobacteraceae; genus Acaudatibacter. The sequence goes on from JAXMCG010000002.1 coordinate 191,912, forward strand.
CCGGGCGTCGAGGTCGGGCTGGCCGAGCTGGGCCGCTGCATCCGGGAGCTGAAGGCGGCGGGCTGCGAGGCGGTCTGCCTCGCAGGCTACGTCACGCGCCCGAAGCTCTTGCAGCTGCGGCCCGATTGGCGCGGCCTGCTGGCCATCCCCGGCGTTTTCGCGGCCATGCGCAACAAGGGGGACGATCCCCTGTTGCGGCACCTGGCGAACATCTTCGAGAAGGAAGGCTTCGCGGTCGAGGGCGCCCACCAGGTGATGGGCGAATTGACCCTCCCGGTGGGACCGCTTGGCAAGCACAAGCCCTCGCCCGAACACGACGCGGATATCGCCCGCGCCCTGCAGGTGGCGCGCGAAATCGGCAAGCTGGATGTGGGTCAGGCAGCGGTGTCCTGCGGCGGCCAGGTCCTGGCCGTGGAGGCGCAGGACGGCACGGACGCCATGCTGCGGCGCGTGGCCGAAATGCCTGAAAGCGTGCGCGGCACGCCGGTACACCCGCGGGGCGTGCTGGCAAAGGCGCCCAAGCCGATCCAGGATATCCGTATGGACATGCCGACCATCGGACTGGGAACCCTGCAGCGGGCCGCCAGGGCCGGGCTCGCGGGGATCGCCGGGGAGGCGGGTAAGGTGCTTGTTCTGGACCGTGATCAGGTTACCGAAATGGCCGACGAACTTGGCCTCTTCATCGTCGGCGTCACGGCTGATCCACGCTGATGGGCAAGACGGTCACCGTCATGCTGGTCGCCCTTGAGGCTTCGGCGGACAATCTGGGGGCCAATCTCGCCATCGCCCTCCGCCGGCGGTTGGGACAGAAGGTGCGCTTCGTCGGCGTCGGCGGGGCCCGCATGGCGGCCGAGGGCATTGAGAGCCCCTTTGACACCCAGGAACTGGCGATTGTCGGCTTCGTGGAAGCCTGGAAAGCCTATCCGCGTGTGCGGAAGCACCTGGATGAGACGCTGGAAGTCGCTCACCGCGAGAAGCCTGACGTTGTGGTGCTGATCGACGCCTGGGCCTTCACGATCCGCGTGGCGCAGAGGATGCGCAAGGAAATGCCGGACGTGCCGCTGGTGAAGTATGTCGCGCCGCAGCTCTGGGCCACGCGGCCAGGCCGGGCCAAGACCCTGGCGGCGACCGTCGATCACCTCCTGGCGATTCACAAGATGGACCTGCCGTTCTTCGAAAAGGTGGGCCTGCCGACGACATTCGTGGGCAATGCCACTTTGACACGGGATTTTTCCCGCACGGACCCGGCCCGCACGCGCGCCCTGATCGGCGCGGGCCCCAAGGACCGGATTCTCCTGATGCTTCCAGGCAGTCGCAAAGGTGAAATCCGTTATGTGATGCCGGCCTTCAAGGACGCCGTGGACATTCTGGTCAAGACCAGGCCGGACCTGAAGATCGTGCTCCCCGTGGCTGCCCAGGTGGCGGACCTGGTCAATGCTCAGCTGGCCGGATGGAGCCAGCATGTCCATGTCGTTGAGGACGACACCTCAAAGGCGGACGCCTTCGCCGCCGCCACCGCCGCGCTCGCCTGTTCAGGCACGATCACCACAGAGCTTGCCCTTGCCGGCGCGCCAATGGTGGTCGCCTACAAGGTCGATGGGCCCACGGCGATGATGGCTCGCCTACTTCTGCGCACCAAGTGGATCACGCTTTTCAACATCGCGGCCAAGGCCTTCGTAGCGCCTGAGCTCATCCAGGAAGATTGTACGGGCCCGAAGATCGCCGCCGCTGTCGCGCCCCTTCTGGATGACCCGGCCAGGCGCGGCCGCCAGATCGCCGAACAGAATGTCGCCCTGGAGATGATGGGCCGAGGCATCGCGGACCCGGCCAACAAGTCGGCCGAGACGATCATCTCGATCCTGAAGCAGCGTGGGCGGCTTTAAGGCGCGTACACCCTCTACGCGTCCCCAAGCCCAGAAGCGAAAAGGGGACGTGTAACAAGTACCCGTCCCCTCAACGATTGGTTCTGAAAGCGCCCTAGCGCTTGTCGATGGCCACGAAGTCGCGTTGCAGGGCGCCGGTGTAGAGCTGGCGCGGGCGGCCGATCTTGCGCTGCGGATCTTCGAACATTTCCTTCCATTGGCTGATCCAGCCGACGGTGCGGGCAAGCGCGAAGAGCACGGTGAACATGGTGGTCGGGAAGCCCATGGCCCGCAGGGTGATGCCCGAATAGAAGTCGATGTTCGGGTAAAGCTTGCGATCGACGAAGTAGGGGTCGTTGAGCGCGACCTTCTCCAGCTCCATCGCCACCTTCAGCATCGGGTCGTCGATGCCGACTTCCTTCAGCACCTCGTGGCAGGTCTGCTGCATGACTTTCGCGCGCGGGTCGAAGTTCTTGTAGACGCGGTGACCGAAGCCCATCAGGCGGTACTTCCGGTCTTTCACGCCCTGGACATAGTCGGGAATGTTCTCAACGGAGCCGATCTCGCTCAGCATGTTGAGGGCTTCCTCGTTGGCGCCGCCATGGCTGGGGCCCCAGAGGCAGGCGATACCGGCCGCGATACAGGCGAAGGGATTGGCGCCCGAGGACCCGGCCAGACGCACCGTCGAGGTGGAGGCGTTCTGCTCGTGGTCGGCGTGCAGGATGAAGATCCGGTCCATGGCGCGGGTCAGCACCGGGTTCGGCTTCCAGTCCTCGGCGGGCACCGAGAAGGTCATGCGCAGGAAGTTCTCGGAGTAGGAGAGGTCGTTGCGCGGGGAAACGAAGGGCTGGCCGACGGAGTACTTGTAGGCGCGGGCCGCGATGGTCGGCATCTTGGCGATCAGGCGGTGAGCGGAAATCTTCCGCTGTTCCGGATCATCGACGTTGGTGCTGTCGTGATAGAAGGCGGAGAGGGCGCCGACCGCTCCCGTCATGATCGCCATCGGGTGAGCATCCCGCCGGAAACCCTGGAAGAACCGGTCAAACTGCTCGTGCAGCATGGTGTGGTAGGTGATGGTCTTTTCGAAGTCCTGGAACTCGCCGGCCTTCGGCAGCTCGCCGTTCAGCAGCAGGTAGCAGACTTCCAGGAAGCTCGACTTCTCGGCCAACTGCTCGATCGGGTAACCCCGGTGCAGCAGGATGCCGGCATCGCCGTCGATGAAGGTGATCTTGCTTTCGCACGAGGCGGTGGACGTGAAGCCCGGGTCGAAGGTGAACACATCCGCGTCGCCGTAGAGCTTGCGCACATCCAGGACGTCGGGGCCCGTCGTGCCCTTGATGATCTGCAGCGGGTATTCGTTGTTGCCGAGTTTCAGCGTCGCGTAGTCAGCCATGCCTTGAAAATCCCCTCGCAGTAAAAAGCACGTCTTAAACGGTGTCGTTCGGGAAGCCTTATAACGCCTTACCGCACGTGCGAAAGAGCATCCTTCAGGCGCCCCAGTGACTCATCGCGGCCGAGGATTGCAAGGGCGCTCGCCAGGTCCGGGGCCGGAACGCCTCCCGAGATCGCCGCGCGCAGCGCCGGCCCGAACTTGCCCATTCCGACGCCTTCCGTTTCGGCGAAGCCGCGAAGCTCATTGAGAAGCTGCTCAGCGGCCCAATCATTCACCCCGCCGAGGCGTCCCAGCAGGCGTTCAAGGCGGTCGCGGGTCTCCCCGGAGATCATGCCCTGAGCCTTCGGATCGAGTGTCAGGGGCCGTTGCTGCAGGGCGAAAAGGCAAAGGTCCGCCAGTTCAGGGATGGTTTTGGCGCCTTCCTTCACAGCGGGAATGGCCGCCAGGAGCCGGTCCTGCGTATCCGCCGGGAGGCCCAGTTGGCGTGCGGCCAACACGCCCTCGACGAGGTCCGCGAGGCGCGCGTCGTCAGCTTGGCGGATGTGCCAGTTGTTGACGTGGTTGAGCTTGTCCCAGTCCAGGCGGGCTCCGGCCTTGACCACATCGGCCACGTCGAACCATTCGATCGCCTGGGCGTCCGTGAACAGCTCATCATCGCCATGACCCCAGCCCAGCTTGGCAAGATAGTTGCGCACGGCTTCGGGCAGGTAGCCCATGTCGCGGAATTCAGCGACTGACTGTGCGCCATGGCGCTTTGACAGCTTCCCGCCATCCTTGCCGAGGATCAGAGGCAGGTGCGCGAAGACCGGAACCTCCCAGCCCAGAGCCTTGTAGAGTAGGGTCTGGCGCCCGGCGTTCGATAGGTGCTCTTCGCCCCGGATCACGTGAGTGACGCCCATGTCGTGATCATCGACTGTGACAGCGAGGTTGTAGATCACTGTGCCGTCGGTGCGCAGGAGGACGAAATCCTCCAGGTCCTTATTGGGGAAGCGCACGGTTTCGCGCACCAGGTCTTCGACCACGGTGTCGCCGTCCATAGGCGTCTTGAAGCGCACGACGTGCGGCGCCCCTTGTTCGATAGGGCCGGGCGCCTTGTCGCGCCAAGGCGAGCGAAGCGCATGGCCATCCGCCCGCGACTGTTCCTTCAGGGCGTCGGCCTCGGCGACGGTCATGTAGCAGCGATAGGCGTGGCCGGAGGCCAGCAGGGCGTCAACCGCCTTCTTATGCTCGGCCGCGCGAGGGAACTGAAAGACGGGCTCGCCGTCCCACTGCAGGCCCAGCCAGGTCAGGCTGTCGAAAATCACCTGCACGGACGCCTCGGTGGAGCGCTCGCGGTCCGTGTCCTCGATCCTCAACAGGAACGTGCCACCAGTGTGTTTGGCATACAACCAGTTGAAAAGCGCCGCGCGGGCGTTGCCAATGTGCATGGCGCCCGTGGGGGAGGGGGCGATACGGGTGACGACGGGTTTGGGCATCGAGAATCCGGAGGTTGACGCGCCAGCGGGGGTAAGCCCCGAGGCGCGGCCGGAGCGTCCGGCGCGGCCTCTTATCATGCGCCTCCTTCGCTGGCCTAGACCGGCCCGGCTGTGGGAACTGGCGCGGGATGAGGGGCGGGAGCAGTTGGTGCGCTGGGTGCTGTGGTCGCCCGTGGCGATGGGGGCGGGCGCCGGCGCCTATTTCGCGCTGCGGACCGAACCGGCGCTCTGGCAGGCCTTTGCTCTCGCAGCGGGGCTGGCTGGGCTCTGGGGGCTCGCCGCCTGGCGGGGCGCTTCGCGTATCCTGATGCTGATTGCGACCCTCGCGGCAATCGGCGGCGGCGGGTTCCTGCTCGCCAAATTGCGGACCCAGGCCGTGGCCGGACCGGTGCTTGGCGTCTCTCGACCTTATGAGGTCGAGGCGTGGGTCGTGGATATGGCGAGCCCCGGAACCAGCGGCCAGAGGCTGATCCTGGCGCCGGTAAGGATCGAAGGGGTGGCGCCGGAGATGACGCCCGGACGCATCCGGGTGACCCTGGCCGACGGACCAACGCCATTGTCAACACCCGCGCCCGGGACGGCCGTGCGTTTGAACGCCGTTCTCGGCCCGCCCCCGCCGCCGGCCAGTCCAGGCGCCTACGATTTCGCGCGCGACGCCTGGTTCGATGGGATCGGGGCCGTGGGGTTCTCGCGCGAAATGCCGGAGACCATTTCGATCACGCGCCCGGCATGGCGCCTCGGCCTCATCCTGGCGATCAATGAGGCGCGTTGGGCTCTGGCCCGCAAGATCGTCGCGGCGACACCCGCGGGCGCCCAAGGTCTCGCGGCGGCGATGACCACCGGCCACGAAGCCTGGCTCGACCCGGACGCCGAAACAGCCCTGCGCAATTCGGGGCTCGCGCACATCATTTCGATCAGCGGCGTGCACATGGCCATTGTCGGTGGAGCTGCATTTTTCGGTGCGCGGGCGCTGATCGCGCTCTGGCCTTGGTTTGCCTTGCGCTTTCCAGGTAAGAAGATCGCCGCCGTGGTGGGGCTGCTGGCTGTCGGCGGCTACCTGATCGTCTCCGGCGCCCCGGCGCCGGCTCAGCGGGCGGCGATCGTGACCGCGACGGCGTTCGTGGCGATCCTCTTTGACCGGCGGGCGATCACTCTGCACGCCCTGGCGCTCTCGGCCCTGGTGATCATCGCCATGCAGCCCGAGGCGGTCACGGCGCCGGGGTTCCAGATGTCCTATGCGGCGACAGCGGCCCTGGTGGCGCTGTTCGAGGCCTGGCCGCGCCGGGTGAAGGAAATCAACACGCCTTGGCCGATCACGGCGGTGCAGCGGGCGGGCGCCTGGCTGCTGCTCAGCCTGGGCGCCAGCCTGGTGGCCGGTCTCGCGACGGGGCCGTTCGCTCTTCAGCATTTCAATCGCGTATCGACCTATGGTTTGGCCGCCAATCTGTTGTCTGAACCGGTTTCCAGCTTCCTCATCATGCCGGCCCTCGCTCTGGGGGCGGCGCTACAGAGCATGGGACTGGGTGGGCCGTTCCTTTGGCTCGCGGGACAGGGGATCGGCCTATTGAACGGCGTGGCGCGCTTCTTCGCGGACTTGCCGGGGGCGACCGTGCTGGTCGCCAGCGCCCCCGCCGTCGCATTGCCAGTCTCGCTGTTCGGTGTGTTCTTCCTCTGCCTCTGGAAAGGAAAGATGCGCTGGATCGGCCTGCCGCTCGCCCTGGCTGTTAACCTGTGGCCCCGCCCGGCTCCGCCGGATGTCTGGATCGCCAGCGACGGGTCGGCGGCGGCGATCCGTGTGGGACGGACAGCACTCGCCCTACGCCCTGAAGCTCAGGCTTTCGCCGCAGATCTCTGGTCGAGGCGGCGGGGTTTAACTCTGGCGGACGGAAGTGAAGGCCGCGACTGCAATCGTCAGCGGTGTTTGGCAGGCGGATCGCCAAGTCCCAGAATCTCAGGATGGTGGACGGCGCGTGTCCCTTCGGCAGCCCAGGCGGCCGCCCTTTGCGACGGCGCGGAAGTTGTGGTGATCAAGGCGAAGACAGCGGTGAACTGTCCCGGCGCATTGGTCCTGACCGGTGAGGATTTTGCCAGGGGCGGTGCAGGGGAGGTTTGGCGCACGCCCACCGGCTGGCGGGCCGTCTGGGCGCAGGACGAGCGTGGACGTCGCCCATGGACGACGTTCGACTTGGCGGCGCCTAGTGGTAGCGGCGGATAAGGCCGACGAGCTTGCCCTGCACCTGCACCTGATCCGGACCGTAGACGCGGGTCTGGTAGGCGGGATTGGCGGCCTCGAGGGCGACGGACTCGCCCTTGCGGCGCAGGCGCTTCAGGGTGGCTTCCTCGCCTTGCACCAGGGCCACGACGATCTCGCCGGAATTGGCGCTGTCACCCTTGCGGATGACCACGTAGTCGCCATCGAAGATGCCGGCGTTGATCATGGAATCGCCCTGCACCTCGAGGACGAAGTGCTCGCCGGAGCCCAGCATGCTCTCGGGCACGGTGAGGCGGTCACGCTCGTGCTGGATCGCCTCGATGGGCGTGCCAGCGGCGATGCGGCCCAGGATCGGCAGGTCGCGGGCGTCGTTGGCGGGCAGGGGGGCGGCCGGAGCGGCGCCCTCGATCACCTGGGGCCGGAAAGTGGATCGGCCGCGGGGCGGGGCGGCGGTCGTGGCCTGCTGCGGCAGCTTCACGACCTCCAGGGCGCGCGCCCGGTGCGGCAGGCGGCGCAGAAACCCGCGTTCCTCAAGGGCCGTGATCAGCCTGTGGATGCCGGACTTGGATGCCAGGTCGAGGGCTTCCTTCATTTCGTCGAAGGACGGGGAGACACCGGTCTCCTTGATCCGCTCATGGATAAACATGAGCAGTTCGTGTTGCTTGCGGGTGAGCATCGTCTGGCCCTCAGGAACAAAGTGCGAATATCTGCGAATGTTCTCTAAGCGTTCTGTCTGAATGTCAAGTAAACGCCGGCCTTGGGCTGCGCTGGGTGCTTGTTACGCGGCTAAGCCGCTAAAATTGCACGTGAATTTGGCGAAGTTTCAAGCCAAGGATGGCTTCAAGGTCGGCAATGTCTTCTGAGCCGAGGCCCTCGGAACGTGGGTTGGACGCCTCAAGAACGAAGCGCGCGAATCCGGCTGGCGAATCGAAGTCGAGATCGTTCAATGAGATCGGAGCCCCGCAGCAGGGGGCCGTGATGTGGATATCACCGCTGGTCATCGCCGCCGCCAGGGCGCCTTCCCACCAATCATCCGAGGTCTTGCCGCAGCGGGGGCAATCCGAGCCCGTAAGGAGCTCCCCGGGATGGAAGAAGCGCGGCCGGCAGCTGGTGAAAGCCGTCACTTCGTCGGCGCGGGGGAAGAAGCGCTTGAGCAGCTTGAGCGCCGCATCGGCCTTATCCTTCTCCGGCACGGCTTCCGGATCGGCGGGGATCAGCTGGATGCAATTGTCGGCCATCAGGCGCCCAGCAGGCTCTTGGTCGCGGCGGTGACATCGGCCTGCCGCATCAGGCTTTCCCCGACCAGCATGGCCACGGCGCCCGATTTCTCCAGCCGGGCCACATCGGCGGCGGTGAAGATGCCGCTCTCCGTCACCAGCAGGGCGCCGTCAGGCGCTTTCCCGGCCAGGCGTTCGGTCGTGCCCAGGTCGGTCTCAAAGGTGCGCAGGTTTCGGTTGTTGATCCCGATCAGGGTCGCGCCGAGGGCCACAGCGCGGTCGAACTCGGCCTCGTCATGGGTCTCGACCAGGGCGTCCATACCATATTGGGCCGCCTGATCCATGAGTTCCTTGGCTAGGGCGTCATCCACCATGGAGAGGATGACCAGGATCGCGTCGGCCCCCAGGGCGCGGCTCTCGGCCACCTGCCACGGATCGACCAGGAATTCCTTCCTAAGGCAAGGAAGGGCGCAGGCCGCCCGGGCGGCTTTCAGATAGTCGTCGTGCCCCTGAAAGCTCGGCTCGTCGGTCAGGACGGAAAGGCAGGCCGCCCCGCCGGCTTCATAGGCCCTGGCCAGGACCGGCGGGTCGAAATCCGCCCGGATCAAACCTTTGGACGGCGAGGCCTTCTTGATCTCGGCGATCAAGGCCAAACGGCCCGGGGCGTGAGCGGCTTGCAGGGCATTGACGAACCCGCGCGGCGGCTCAGCGGCCCTGGCGAGGCGATCAACCACCTCCTGGGGTCGGGCCTTCATGCGGGCGGCGACATCGACGCGCTTGTAAGCGGCGATCTGATCGAGAATGTCGGCCATCAGGAATTGCTCGCCTTGACCAGTTTCTCGAGCGCAGCCTTGGCGCGGCCGTCGTCGATCACCTGCCCGGCCAGGGCGACGCCCTCGGCCAGGGTCTCGACCTTCTCTCCCAACAGGAAGGCGGCGGCAGCGTTCAGCATCACCACGTCGCGATAGGCCCCGTGCTCGCCGTCCAGCAGCCGGCGCAGGGCCTCGGCATTGTGTTCCGGATCCCCGCCCGTGATATCGGCGAGATTGGTCTTCGGCAGGCCGAGGGCTTCGGGCGTCACCGTGAAGAGCCGCACCTGGCCGTCCTTCAACTCGGCGACGGAGGTGGAGCCCGTTGTGGTCATCTCATCCAGGCCCTGGCCATGCACCACCCAGGCCCGCTTCGTGCCGAGCGCGCCCAACACCTTGGCCACGGGTTCCACCCAGCGGTCGGAGAAGACGCCCATCAGCTGACGCTGTGCGCCGGCCGGATTGGTCAGGGGGCCGAGGAGGTTGAACATGGTCCGGAAGCCCAGCTCAGCGCGGATCGGCGAGACGTGTTTCATCGCCCCGTGATGGGTGCGGGCGAACATGAAGCAGAGCCCGGCCTCATCCAGGGCCCGGCGGTGCTGTTCGATGCCGGCATGAATGTTGACGCCTAGCGCCGCCAGCACGTCGGCAGTCCCCGATTTCGAGGAGAGGGCCGTATTGCCGTGCTTGGCCACCTTCAGCCCACCGCCCGCCACCACGAAGGCCACGGCGGTGGAGATGTTCAGCGTATGAGCGCCGTCGCCCCCGGTGCCACAGACATCAATGGTCTCGAAGGGCAGGTCGAGAGTGAGAGCCGCGGCGCGCATGGCCTTGGCGCAGGCCGTGATCTCGCCCACCGTCTCACCGCGCATCCGCATGGCAGTAAGAGCCGCGGCCACCTGGGCCGGGGTCGGCTCGCCCTTGAAACAGGCCGTGAAGAACGCCTCGGCGTCGGCTTCGTCCATGGTTTGCCCGTCGGCCAGACGGCCGAGCAAGGGCTTGAAGTCGTCAGACATGCAGCCGCGCTCTAGACCATGGCCAGGCGTTTGACGCCCGCCATATCCATGAAGTTGCCCAGGAGGTCGTGACCGCTCTCCGTGGCGATGGATTCGGGGTGGAACTGCACGCCCCAGATCGGCCGGGTCTTGTGAGCCAGGCCCATGATCTCGCCGTCATCGGTCCAAGCCGTGATCTCCAGCACGTCCGGCAGGCTTTCCTTTTCCACGGCCAGGCTGTGATAGCGCGTGCCGGTGAAGGGGTTGGCCAGGCCCTTGAAGACGCCCTTGCCGTCGTGGTGGATCGGGCTCGTCTTGCCGTGCATCAGCGCCTTGGCCCGGATCACCTTGCCGCCGAAGGTCTGGCCCATGGCCTGGTGGCCGAGGCAGACGCCGAAGATCGGCAGGTCCTTCGGCACGGCATGGAACAGCTCCAGGCAGATGCCCGCCTCGTTTGGGGTGCAGGGGCCGGGCGAGAGCAGGATGGCTTCCGGCTTCAGGTTCACGGCCTCGGCGGCGGTCAGGGCATCGTTGCGCCAGACTTCCGTCTCCGCGCCCAGCTCGTTGAGATAGTGGACGAGGTTGTAGGTGAAGCTGTCGTAGTTATCGATGACCAGGATCATGGCTTTGCCGCCTTTCAAGGGGCGCGTTCTAAAGCCTGCGTCGATCCGCGCCAAGGGGCGGGGCTTGCCGGCCCAAGGTTAGAGGCGAAAGCTCTCCTCCTATGCCCAATCTCGATTCGACCCTGGACACAGTGGCTCTGGCGCGGGCGCGGGGCCTGTTGAAGACCCCCTTGGAGACGGAGAGCCTACTTCGGCCCTTCCTCGCCGTGGTGCTCGCCTGTTTCGCGGCGTTCGGCTTGGCTGCGGCAGTGATTCTGGCGCCACCCGTTCTCTCAGGCGTCCGCGTGCCGGTCGGCATAGGGGCCCAGGGCCAGCGCTAGATTACTTGAACCAGCACAGCTGTTCGCTGGTCGCCAAAAGCACGCCGTCCCGGCGCCAGAGGGCGGCGTGGTGATCGAAGGTTCCGGCGTTGAAGTGCCGCCCCTCGGCCTCGGCCAGGATGAAGTCGTCGCCCACCGCCCCCAACTCCTCGTCGGAGCCGTGGAAGTAGACGGTCATGGACACGGTCGTCGCCGGAGCGCGGGCAGGGCGGCGCAGGAAGATGCGCGGCGGATAGAGGTCGGCCAGCATGGCGACCATCACATAGTCCAGTGGCCGGTGCTCCACGTCCCGCACCCAGGCGATCGACTGGGTGTCGCCAGCCTCGCCGGAGAGTCCGGGATAGTTCTTGATGCCCTTGGTCTCGCACATCTGAAAGAAGCGCGGACCCATGTTCTCCCCGGGCGGGCGCTGCACCGTTGCCACGTCCTCCGGGGCGGCGACCAGCGGCATTTCCTTGTCACGAAATACATCCGTCTGCGGCCGGACCGCGAGCGTGACGATGGCATGGGCCACGGCGACGCCGTTCTGCGAAACTTCCGAACTCCAGAACGAAAGGCTCCTGCCGCCCTTTACAAGCCGGGTGGCGATCTGCACCGGAGCTTCGGTGAAGCCGGCCATGAAATGCATGGTCATCGAGACGGGCGAGCCGTTGCGCCCTGGTTCGGCCAGCACGGCCTCCAGCATGAGGCCCGCCGTCCAGCCGCCCCATGGGCCCATCATGTTCCAGTAGCGCGGGTCGGGATCGGCTTCCCAGGCGCCCGGGCCGCCCCGCAGCGGGATCACGCTCAATCGAACCTCCAGGCCTCTTCGGCCGCCCGGCGCACGGCGCGGGACTTGTGCACCGTCTCTTCGTATTCGGCGTCCGGATCACTGTCGGCGACGACGCCGCCGCCGGCCTGCACGTAAACCGTGCCATCTTTCACGAGCGCGGTTCTGAGCACGATGCAGGTATCCACCGAGCCATCGGCGCCGAAATAGCCGACAGCCCCGGCGAAGGCGACGCCGCGCTTCTCGATCTCCAGTTCGTCGATGATCTCCATGGCCCGCACCTTGGGCGCGCCCGAGAGCGTGCCGGCGGGCAGGGCGGCCATTAGAACGTCCACCGGATCGACCCCCTCCGGCGCATCGCCTTCCACGTTGGAGACCAGATGCATGACGAACCTGTAGCGCTCGACGAAGAAGCTGTCGGTGACACGGACGCGGGGGCCGGACTTGCGGGCGGCCTGCTCGTTCTTGCCCTTGGCGCCCAGCATGGCGACGCGGCCCACATCGTTGCGGCCGAGATCGAGGAGCATGAGATGCTCTGCGTGCTCCTTCGGATCGGCGCGGAGTTCGGCCTCGAGGCGCTGATCTTCCTCCGGTGTCTCGCCGCGCGGACGGGTTCCGGCGATGGGCCGGATGATGATCTTGCCGTCGCGCATCTGGACCAGGATTTCCGGGCTGGAGCCGACCAGCTGGAAGTCCGGGAAGTTCAGATAGAACATGTACGGACTGGGGTTCACCCGCCGCAGGGAGCGGTAGAGGGAGAACGGCGTGTGCGGGAAGGGCGCCCGGAAGCGGTGGCTCGGGACGACCTGGAAGATATCCCCGGCGGCCACATACTCCTTGGCCCGGTCGACCAGACCCCAGTAGGCCTCGCGGCTGATGGGTGACTTGAAATCTGTCTCGCGGATGGCGCCGGCCTTGCGGTCGCCGGGCTGGGGCAGGGCGGTTTCAGCCAGATCCTTCACCACCTTCGCGAGGCGAGCGCCGGCGGCGTCGTAGGCGTCCCTGGCGGAGGCAGACGAGGGCCGCACGGGGGTGACCAGGAGGATTTCCTGGGTGATGGAATCGAACACCGCCACCACGGACGGGCGCGTCATTATCGCGTCAGGCAGGCCCAGCGGATCCGGATTGATATCCGGAAGCTTCTCGGCCAGGCGCACCATGTCGTAGCCGATTACCCCGAAAACGCCGGAGGCCATGGGCGGCAGGCCGGGCGGCAACTCCAGGCGCGAGGCGGCGATCAGGTCGCGCAGACTATCGAGGGCGCCGCCGGACTGGGGCGTATAGGTCTCAGCGGCAATGGCCGCGTGTTCAGCGATTTCTGCCTGATCGCCCCGGGCGCGCCAGACGAGGTCCGGATCAAGGGTAATGACCGAGAAGCGGCCCCTCCAGGCGCCGTCCTGTACAGACTCGAACAGGAATGCGTATCGACGGCCCTGGCTCAGCTTCAGATAGGCCGAGACCGGGGTTTCCAGGTCATCGACCAGCCGTGTCCAAACCACCTGAGAGCGCCCGGTCCGATATCCCTCCTCGAAGGCCTTGAATTCGGGCTCCAGGGTCATTTGGCGGCCGGTGCGGTCTTGGCCGCGGGGGCGGCGCCTTCACGCTCCGCTTCCGGGAGGATGGAATCGTCGACGCCGAGGATCGAACGGGCGCGCTTCAGATCGGTGCGCACCTTCACGTAGTTCTTCGAGGCCGCCAGCATGCCCTGCACCAGGTCGCCGAACAGCTGCTGGGTCACCTGCGGTCGCTGGGCTTCGATGATCTGCGCCGACATGGCAGCCTCACCGGGCCGGATTGCCGTGATCTTCACCGCCGCGACACCGCCTTGGATCGGTGCGGTGAACACGTCCGCCGGCTTGGCGGAGAACATCGAGTTTAGGAAGAAGTCACCCAGGGTCGTACGCATTTCCTGGTTGGTCTGCACCGTCTGCATCGTCGCGCCGACGATGTGGGCGACGCGGCCGCCCACCGAGGCGGCAATGGCTTCGAGGCTTTCGCCGGCCTTGATGCGCGCCGAGATGGCGTTGATCTTGGCTTCCAGGGCGGTCTTCATCGCCTCGATCACATAGCCTTGGATAAGCTGGGCCTTGATCTCTTCGAGCGGCGGGGTCTGTGGCGGAACGATGCGTTCGACGCGGACGGCGTAGGCTTCGCCCCGTACGCCTGGAGCCTCAATGACTTCGCTTTCCTGGCCCTGGGAGAGGCCCTTAAAGGCGGTCTCCAGGATTTCCACGGTCAGCACCGGGTTAGGCGGCGTTCCGTCGAGATTGGCGCCGTTGGCCGCGAGCGGACCGATGGTGACGGCGGTCACTCCCGCCTTGGCCGCGGCGGCTAGCAGGTTGTCGCCCTGAGCGCGGGCGGCGTCGTAGCGCTGGGATTGCTCATAGACGAGCTTCTCGGCCTGTTCGGCTCGGATCTTGTTTTCCAGTTCGGCGCGGTGGGCCGCGAAGTCCGCCGCAACCCCGGCGGTGGCGGCCGTCACCTTGATCACGGCCATGCCGACGTCGCCCTGGATCGGGGCGCTCACCGTATTGGCGGCCATGGCGAAGGCCGCGGCCCCGACTTTCCGGTCGGTGATCGCGCTTTGCGGCTTGGCGGTATAGGTGATGGGTTCGGTGCCGATCGCGCGGGCGACGGCGGCCGGATCCTCACCGGCCTTCAAGCGCGTGGCTGCCTGGGCGCAACGGGCCGCGTCCTGGCAGGGCACCTGCACGAGCGTGCGGGTGGCGGGAGTCGCGAAGGTGTCCTTGATCCGGTCCCACCGGGCCTGCACGGCGGCCGCGTCAGGTGTCAGGGACGGGGCGATCGCGGCGGCGCTGAAACGGACGACGCTGATCACCCGCAGTTCCGGGCGGCGAAGGGCCGCGTCGTGGTCGCGGCGGAAGGCGGCGAGCTGGGCATCCGTGGGCGGCGGAGGCGGTTGCACCGAGGTATTCGGGATGGCGACATAAGAGGCGTCGCGGATTTCAGTGACGCGCGTCGCGCCGAGGGCCACATAGGTCCGCGGCATCTTGAGACCGGTGGTCAGGGCCAGGAGCGTATGGCGCCGCGCGATGTCGTCACGCAGGAAGGCCTCGAAATCCTTCACGGAAGCATAGCCCATTTGCGAAATCTGCCGCTGGTAGGCCTCCTGGCTGAAAGTGCGGCTCACCGGATCGAGGAAGATCGGCGCCTGGGCGATCTGGTCTCGGATCAGTTTGTCGGAGGGGTGGATCCCGGCGCGGGTGATCAGCTCGGAGAAGGCTTCGATCTGGCCCATCTCCTCCAGCACCTTCTTGTCGACACCGCCCTTGATGGCTTCTTCAAGCGTCAAAACCCGGTTCTGCGGCCGGCCGAGCTCCTGAAGGTAGCTGTCGAACTGGCGCTTGAAGGTGGCGTCCGTCACCGACCTGGAACCGGCGCTGACCACGGCTCCGCGCAGGGAGCCGGAGTTGCCGTTGTAGATTCCGAGGAAGGCGAAGGCGATGATCAGGAGGCCCAGGAGCGCCGTGGCGGCCCAGGACTTCACGAAGTCGCGGAAGATCGAGATCATCAGGTCGCCTTTGCAGCGGCGGCCCGCGGGCCATCCCGCGCGCCTTCAGAGCCCGGAGGGGTATAGTAGAGCCGCCTAAGGGGCCGCAAGCGGAAGGGCTTTTTCCAGCGGGGCGGATGGCCTAATCGCAGCATGAAACTGTCATCCGCAAAGGATTCGCCTGTGTCGCCGCGCCCCTTGATCGCCGGAAACTGGAAGATGAACGGCCTTGCCGCCTCGCTGGAGGAAGCCGGGGCCGTGGCCAAGGCGGTGAGCGCCACCGGCAAGGCGCGAGTCGCCCTCTGCCCTCCGGCCACCCTGATTGAGCGGATGGGCCGCGTTCTGGCGGGTTCGGCCGTGGAACTGGGCGGCCAGGATTGCCGGGCGGAAGAGGCCGGCGCCTTCACGGGCGATGTCTCTGCGGCGATGCTCGTGGACGCTGGAGCGAGCCTGGTGATCCTTGGCCACTCCGAACGCCGGTCGGGGTACGGCGAGAGCAGCGAACTGATCGCCGCCAAGGCCGAGGCGGCGTTCAAGGCCGGGCTGAAACCGATCATCTGCGTCGGCGAAACCCTGGCCGAGCGGGAAGGGGGCAAGACTCTCGCCGTCGTCGAGGCTCAGGTGCGTGGCTCGACCCCGGCCATCCTCGCTGGAACGGACTTCGCCATCGCCTACGAACCGGTCTGGGCGATCGGCACGGGCCTGACGCCCACCCTCGAACAGATCGAAGAGGTGCATGCCCTGGTCCGTAAGGTGCTGGGCGCGGCGGGTGAAAAGGCGCCAATCCTCTATGGTGGGTCCGTGAAGCCGTCGAACGCAGGGGAAATCCTGGGCCTGCCGGAGGTGGGCGGAGCCCTGGTCGGCGGGGCGTCGCTGAAGGCGGCTGATTTCCTTGGCATCATCGCTGGCGCCTGACGCGGGCCTTGCGCAACGGCCGCGGCCCCCTAGCTATGGCGTGATGGGGCCCCCGGTGCTAGAGGGGCCGCTTCCTCACGCGGACAAGTACTTCCAGCCATGATCCAGGGCATCCTCCTGACCATCAACATCCTCGTCTGCATCGCCCTGATCGGGGTGGTGCTGATGCAGCGTTCCGAAGGTGGCGCCCTGGGCGTTGGCTCAGGTCCGGGTGGTTTCATGACGGCTCGCGGGGCCGGTGACCTCCTGACCCGCACGACGTGGACTTTGTTCGCGGTGTTCCTGGCCATATGCCTCGCCCTCGTGGTGCTCGGCGGCAATCAGGGCCGCTCGGTGACGGAAGGCCTGGAGGGCACGGCCGCCCCGGTGGTTCCGCCCGTCACCGCTCCTGCGGCGCCCGCCGGCGCGACGCCGGTCGCCCCGACCACGACCCTGCCGGGCTTGACGCCCGGCGTGCCGGCCCCGACCACTGCAGCGCCTGTGCTTCCCACGGTTCCCGCAGCTGCTCCCGCGGCGGTCGCCCCGCCGGTGACCGCGCCCCGCGCCACGACGCCCGCGCCGAAGGCCGCCGCGCCCGCGCCCAAAGCCGCTGCTCCGGCCCCGAAGGCGGCCTCTGCTCCGGCGCCCGCGCCCGCCGCCACTGCCGCCCCGCCGGCCCCGGTCCTGATCGCCCCTCCGCCACCAGCGCCGGCTCCCGCCGCGCCCGCCCCGCAATAGTCAAAATCAGCGGGACATTCCGCCGCGCCCCCGATTCGAACGCGGGACGCGGCGCCGAATCTCGGCTACTCTGAACTCCCATGGCCCGGTACATCTTCATCACCGGCGGCGTGGTCTCCTCCTTGGGAAAAGGTCTCGCCTCCGCGGCTTTGGGAGCGCTTTTGCAGGCGCGCGGCTACGGGGTGCGGCTCCGTAAGCTCGACCCCTATCTCAACGTCGACCCGGGCACGATGAGCCCCTATCAGCACGGCGAAGTCTTCGTGACCGATGACGGCGCGGAGACCGATCTCGACCTTGGCCACTACGAGCGCTTCACCGGCGTTTCGGCCACCAAGGGCGACAACATCACCACCGGCCAGATCTACAAGACGATCATCGAGAAGGAGCGGCGCGGCGACTATCTGGGCGCCACCGTGCAGGTGATCCCGCACGTGACAGACGAAATCAAAAAGTTCGTGCTCTCCGATCCGGGCGAAGGGGTCGACTTCGTGCTTGTCGAGATCGGCGGCACGGTGGGCGACATCGAGGGCCTGCCCTTTTTCGAGGCGATCCGTCAGCTCGGCCAGGAACTGCCCCGCCATCACGCCTGCTTCATCCACCTGACCCTGATGCCGTACATCAAGACGGCCGGCGAGATGAAAACCAAGCCGACCCAGCATTCGGTCAAGGAACTGCGCTCCATCGGTATCCAGCCGGACATTCTGCTCTGCCGATGCGAGCAGGAGATTCCGTCCGGAGAACGGCGCAAGATCGGCCTGTTCTGCAACGTGCGTGAAAGCGCCGTGATCCAGGCGATGGACAGCGCCAACATCTACGCCGTCCCGCTCGACTATCACGCCCAGGGCCTCGACACCGAGGTGCTCGAAGTGTTCGGCATGAGCGATGCGCCCGCGCCGGACCTGACCCGCTGGCAGACCATTTCCGACACCGTCACCCATCCGGACGGCGAGGTGACCATCGCCATCGTCGGCAAGTATACTGGTCTGAAGGACGCTTATAAGTCGCTGATTGAAGCCCTGGCCCACGGCGGTGTCGCCAACAAGGTGAAGGTCAATCTGGACTGGATCGAAGGCGAGGTGTTCGAAGGGGAGGGGGCTGCCACCACGGCCCGCCTGGAAGGCGTGCACGGCGTGCTGGTGCCGGGCGCCTTCGGGGAGCGCGGCGCGGAAGGCATGATCGAGGCGGTGAAGTTCGCCCGCGAGCGCCAGATTCCCTATTTCGGCATCTGCTTCGGCATGCAGATGGCGATGATCGAGGCGGCCCGGAATCTGGCCGGAGTGACCTGTGCCTCTTCCACCGAATTCGGCCCCACAAGGGAGCCGGTCGTCGGCTTGATGACTGAATGGGTGCGCGGCAACCAGACCGAACAGCGCGGCGAGGGCGATGATCTCGGCGGCACCATGCGGCTGGGCGCCTATGACGCCGCTCTAACCCCCGGCTCCAAAGTGGCCGAGATCTATGGGTCAACCTCGATCCAGGAGCGCCACCGCCACCGTTACGAGGTCAACATCGCGTACAAGGACCGTATCGAGGCGGCCGGCCTGAAGTTCACCGGCCTTTCGCCCAACGGCGTGCTGCCGGAGCTCTGCGAGCGCACGGATCATCCCTGGTTCGTGGGCGTGCAGTTCCACCCGGAGCTCAAGAGCCGGCCCTTCGCGCCACATCCGCTCTTCGCCAGCTTTATCGCCGCCGCCCTGGAGCAGAGCCGCCTGGTCTAGGGGCGGCGCCCTCCCTTCCTGACCATGTAGGGCGGGCGTTGTCCGCCTAGTCTGGGCTGGTCAAAGTCCGGAGGGGTCATGATTGCATCAAGAATCTGGGGCGGATGTCTGGTCCTGGCCGTGCTCCTGGGCATCTCCCCGCCGGCGAGCGCTGGAACCATGATCGGAGCCTGGGAAATCGGTGAATACACCCGCCCGGATGGCTCGAAGTCCGCGGTAGCACGCAGTACGGGTCCGGCCATGGAAATCGAGGGCGAGTCTGTCGACCCGCAGTTGATTGTCGAATGTCAGGCAGCGCCCAACCCCTTCGGCCGCGTCTATGTCATGTTGGAGAAAAGGCCGCCGGGAACCGTGCCGGTGACAGGCGACGACATCCCTGTCAGCTTCGCTTTCACCCCTGGCGCCGCGCTGGATCTGGCCTTCCGCCCCCTTGCTGCCCGTTCGGCGGTCCAGAATTGGGCCGCCTTGCCGCCGTTCATCCGCTCGGCCGTGAACACGCGCCTCGTCACTGTCCAGGTGCGGGACCGCGCCGTCACGTTCGATACAGCCGGCCTCTCCGAGGCCCTGCGTTACCTGGACCAAATCTGTACGCCGGCCGCGGGCGGAGCGCCGCCTCAAGCGGCGGCCGGTATGTTCGAGGGCGCTTGGTACATGTCGGTTGAACGCGACTACGAGCGGGTCCTCGTCCAGAACGCCGTGTTGTTCGCGGACGCCACGGCGGCTCCGGACCAGCGGACATCCCTTGAACTGATATGCGCGCCCGGCCGGCGGGCGGAAATGATCTGGGCCTTGCCCCGCCGTGAGGCATTCACTCTGGAGGGAGACGTCAGCGTCAGTTTCGATGGCGGCGCGCCAATCCGCGTGAACGGCTGGCGTGATCAGTTGTCCCGCGATTTCACCAGCTACCCGGACCAGCCTTTCTCGGGCCTCGCACCACAGCTGCGCAACGCCCGCACGGCGACCTTTCGCTGGCGTGATGTCTCCGCGACCTTCGAACTGCGGGGCATTGCGGATGTATTGCGCCGGCTCTCGGTGGCCTGCGAGCTGAACCTGGCCGCGCCGTCGCAGCCGGCCTAGGAGCTTGTGGCCGGCGCCACACCGGCCTTGCCGTTTTCGATCACGAAGGTCTGCAAGGTCCTGACCGTGGCGCGCGGATCGGTTCGGTCGGAGATGACCTGGTAACGCACTGTCATGTGCTCGGCGGTTGCTTCGGCCGAGATGTAGCCCCGGAATTCGTCCTCGAAGAATTTTACCTGCCCATTCTTGCCCAGGGTCGGGCGGAAGGCGTCATGGCGCGGCGGGTCGGAGGTGATCGAAGTGCCAACGAATTCCGTGGCGACCGGTGCATCTTCCGGACGGCTGGCGTTGGCCGACAGGTCGTTGGCCCAGAATGAATGGATGTCTCCGGAGAAGAATACAGGATTGGAAGGGCGCGCGGCGCTGATCATGTCCAATACCCTCTGGCGCCCAGCGGGATAGCCATCCCAGGTGTCTGTGTAGTGCCCTTCCCATCCCGTGGTGGGATTGCGCTGCAGGAAGGGCGCGACCATCAGGCCCTGACCTATGATGTTCCAGGTCGCTTCGCTCCGGGTCAGGCCGTCCGCCAGCCAGGTCTCCTGTTCGGCCCCCAGCAGGGCGCGTTCCGGATCGTTGATGTCCGTGCAGTCTGGAGGCGGCACGAATCCTCGCCGCGTTTGCGGCCGCGCGCAGGCCTCGGCCGCGCGGTACTGGCGGCTGTCCGCCATGTGGATCATTGCCAGCCGGCCCCAGCGAAACCGGTCAAAGACGCGCATCCACGGCCCTCCAGGCCGGGAGCGCCGCCGAAGGGGCATGTTCTCCCAGAAGGCTTGATATGCCGCCGCCCGCCGCCGCCGGAACGCCTCGACGGTGACCTGGGGATCCCAGTCGTAGTCTCCAGAATAGTCGTTGTGCACCTCATGGTCGTCCCAGGTCATCAGGGCCGGGGCAGCGGCATGTAGGGCCTGCAGGTCCGGGTCGGTCTTGTACTGGCTGTAGCGCGCCCGGTAGCCGGCGAGGTCCACGGCCTCGGCGATCGGGTCGTGCGAGCGCACGGCCGCGGCGCCCTGCGCATGGCTGCTTTCGTAGATGTAGTCTCCCAGGAACAGCACCAGGTCCGGGCTTTCGGCGGCCATGTGCCGGTAGGCGCTGTAATAGCCGTTCTCGTAGGCCGCGCAGGAGGCGACGGCGAGTTTCAGGGTGGCCGGCGCGGCGAGGGGAAAAGGGGCTGTTTGAGAGCGTCCCGTGCGACTGCGCGCGCCAAGGGCCTCGAAGCGGTACCAGTAGAGCCGGCCAGGGCGCAGGCCGGAGACTTCCACATGAACGGCATGGTCCAGGCGCGGGTCGGTTCGCACGCCACCCCTGCGAACGATATGCTGGAACGCCTCATCCTCCGCGACCTGCCAGGTCACGGTCTGTGGACCGCTCCGCCAATCCTCCGGCGGGCCGAGGCTCTTCAGCCGGGTCCAGATCACGAAGCCATCCGGCCAGGGCTCGCCGGACGCGACACCGAGCGCGAAAGGATCGTCCGGCTCGCCCAGCGCTGTCGCCCGGGCGACCAGGGGCGCGGCCAAGGTTCCCGTGAGGCCAAGGATCAAACGGCGTCGAGGCAGGCTTAAGGTCATGGCGGCCAGACTATCCGCCGAATACGACACCTTGCGCGGCCAAATTGATGATCCGCCGGTCGTCGATGCCGAAGGAGCGCAGCACCTCCGTGGTGTGCTGGCCAATATCAGGCACCGGTTTGGTCATCACATGGTGCGTGCGGCTGAAGTCGGCGAAAGTCCTGGCCCCGATCGTCGGGCCCTGGGTCGGATGATCATAAGCCTCGAAGTAGCCATTCTCCCAAAGGAACGGGTCGTCATAGCTGTCGTCCCCGCGCACGGCATGCGCCGCCGGCGCTCCCAATGCGAAAAGACGGTCGAGTGCGGCATCCCGGCGCATTCCGGCCACGGCGAGGGCGATCTGCTCCGCCAGGGCTCCGTCCCGTGCCTCGAGAAGAGCCTCTTCATAGGTCAGGCCGGCGTCCAGCCCGAGAGCTTCGACCAGCCCCGAATATTGAGCCGGCGTCCGCACCGCGATGGCCAGCCAGCCGTCGGCGGCCTGATAGAAACGCCGCAATGCCGAGACGCCGAGATTGTCATGCCCGCCGCGTTCATAGGGCGCCGCGCCCTCGTAGGTGGTCACCTCGCCCCATTGCAGGGCAACGGAGGTGTTAGCGAGGCTGGCGACCAGGGCTTGTCCTTTGCCGGTGATTCCGCGGGCATGCAGAGCGCTGACAATTCCAAAGCAGGCCATTGCCGCGCTGCCTACATCATTGACATTGAGGGTATGCTGAACGGGAGGCCCGTCACCCCCCTGCGCCGCCATGATCCCACCCTCGGCCTGCAGCACGGGATCGAACCCGGGGAGCAGGGCTTTCGGACCGGCCCCGTAGGCGCTGATCGAACAGATCACGAGGCGCGGATTGATGCTCAGCAGCACTTCGTCCGAGAGTCCCAGCCGGTCGCGCACCCCGGAGCGGTAGTTCTCCAAGACCACGTCGGCGGAGCGCACCATGTCGAGGAAGGCGTCGCGCCCGGCCGCGACCTTCAGGTCAATCCCCAGGCCGCGCTTGTCGCGGTTATAGGCGCCGAAGCCGACCCCACCGGAGCGGAAACTATCCCCTTCCTGAGGCTCTACCTTGACGACGTCGGCGCCATAGCTGGCGAGCAGACTGCCGCCATAGGCCCCAGCGATCACGGCGCCGAGGTCCAGAATGCGAATGCCCGCCAGTGGGCCGTCGCGCCATTCGGGTGCGTGCTCCGCGGCCTTGGGGGCGGACCGCGGCGGCAGGTCGGCGAGACCGACCCGCCTCATCAAATGGCGTACTGACCCAGGCGTCTCTCTCAGGTGAACAGGCGTTCCAGGCGTCGCCACGGTTCCGAATTTTGGATGCTCCAATTCCACGCGCATGTGGTTGGCCGCCACGGTCTCGGACTTGAACCAGTCCTCCCGCCGCCAGACTTCGCCAGCCGGCACGTCATGCTCCAGGAACAGCCGCATCCAGTGGTCGCGCGGCTCCTGCTTCAGGCGGGCCTCCATCAGTTCGCGGATGCGGCCGGGCGGGGCAGGGGGCACAGCGCCGCCAAACGCCCCGCCGGTCATAGGGTCACCGCGTGCTGCCGCCTCAGCGCGCAACTGGGCCAGCACGCCGGTGCACTCACAGGCCTTGACGAAGAAGTGTGAGAACAGCGTCCCCAGGAACAGCCACTGTCCATCGCCGCATTCGTAGAGCTTGAACGACGCCGAGGCGCCTTGCGGATAGCCGGGCCCGCTCGGACGCCGCACGGGGCCAGCGGCCGGAGCCAAGGCTTGCGCGGCGCCATGAAGTCCGCTCACCACCACGCCTTGACCCCGGCCGCTCTCCTGACGCTCGATCAGGGCCGCTCCGATCGCCGCCGCCGCCATGATGCCCTGGCAGTACCAGGCCAGCGGCGTCACCAGTTGCACCGGCTGGTCTTTCTGGCTGGCTTGGCGAAAGGCGATCCCGGTCATCGCGGTCAACAAGGCATGGTCGGCGGGCAGTCGAGAATAACGCCCGGTCACCCCGTAGGGCGGCGTCCAGGCATGGATGATCGCCGGGTTGAGGTTGAGGCAGTCATCCGCTGACAAGCCCATGGCCTCCAGCATCCCGGGAGCATGGTCGAAGATCGCCACGTCGGCGGTGGCGATCAGGGCTTTCGCCGCCTGCCTCTGGGCTGGATCGCCAAGGTCAAGCTCAACCTTCGACTTGTTGCGGTTCCAGGCGAGGTACCCCGGCTGATCGGCCGTCCAGTCGCCATCCGGGCCTTCGATCTTGATCACTTCGGCATCGAAGTCGCCGAGCAGGGCGGCAGCGAGCGGCCCGCCCACACCCTGGCTGAAATCCAGCACCCGCACGCCCGCATAGGCTCCGGCCATGGCGCGCCTCCTCATGTTCTTCTTCTTATGGAAGCGACCTTACCGGCGGGAATGGCGGCCCGCCAAGGGGGAGAGTCAGTGCTGACTACCGATAGGCCCCTCAGCCGCCGATGCGGCGGCCCCGGGCGTCGAAATCCTGGCAGTCGCCTAACCGCCGCGACTTGATGGTCACGGGCAGAGTAAAACTCGATCCGCGCAGTTCCGACCGGATCTTTCCGGTCAGCTGAAAGCTTGTCGGCGTATAGGCGCCGTCCGCCGTGATGGTGAGATGCCGGCCGCCCCGGCTGGTGCAGGTGCCACGCCAGGTTATCCGGCCGCCAGACACCACGCTGACCGGATAGGTGCAGGTGTAGACGCTGTTGGACCACCCATGAACGGCCCTCAGCACCTCCTGGGTGGAGAGACACTTCTTTTCGGTGCTGGAGAGCACAAAAGCATTTGTCCGGGCCTCCCAGAAGCCCGGCAGGATCGGGCTCTCTTCGGCGGCCGGCGCGGGCACGCCAGCCGCGAGGACCGCGAGGCCCACCGCGGGGGCCAGCAGCATGCGCATGATCGACTCTCTCCGGGCCGGGTTCATGGTCATTCTAGCTCATGTCCACGTTGCGTCGCGGCCACACAAGCGTGACCTCGATGGCGCAATCGTGGCGATCTCTAGCTGAACCCGGCTTGAACGGCCTAGTTCCAAGGGCCTCGTGGCGCCTGCGTCACGGGAACAGCCGTGGCCCCGCGCCCGGATGGCCGCCGTCCGACACTGGCGCCCATCCGCATCAGCGCCTCGATGCGGTTGGCCGTGTTCGGGTGAGTGGAGAAAAGGTTGTCCATGCCGCGCCCGCTCAGCGGGTTGATGATGAACATGTGCGCCGTGGCGGGGTTGCGTTCAGCCCCGGCATTCTGGAAGCCGCCCCGGGCATAGGCTTCGATTTTCTCCAGCGCGGATGCAAGGGACGAGGCCTCGCCCGCGATTTCGGCGCCGATACGATCGGCCTCATATTCGCGTGACCTGCTGATCGCCATCTGCACCAGGGCTGCGGCGATGGGGGCGAGGATCATGAGGGCGATAGTGCCGATCAGGCCGACGCCACGATCCTCGTCGTCCTGCGACCCGCCGCCGAAAAACATCGCGAAGTTGGCCAGCGCCGAGATCGCGCCGGCGATGGTCGCCGTCACCGTCATGGTGAGGGTGTCGCGGTTCTTCACATGGGCCAGTTCATGCGCCATCACGCCCCTGATTTCCTCGCGCGTGAGCAGGGTGAGCAGTCCCGTTGTGGCGCAGACGGCCGCGTGGTCCGGGTCCCGCCCAGTGGCGAATGCGTTGGGCTGCTCGCTGTCGACGATGTGGATGGCGGGCAAGGGCAGGTTCGCGCGCAGGGCCAAGTCCCTGATGTCGGTGACATAGGCTCGCACCCGCGGGTCTGGATGGCTTTCGTCGGCGGGCTGGGCCCCGTACATGCGAAGGACGATCTTGTCGGCGTTCCAGTAGGAAATCAGGTTCATCCCCGCCGCGAAAACGAGTGCGATCAACATCCCTGTCGGGCCGCCGATCAGATAGCCGACGCCCATGAATAGCCCGGTGAGGCCCGCCAGCAGAATGAAGGTTTTGAGGTGGTTCATAGGATCGCCTCAGTCAAAGATGTCGAAGAGATCGAAGCCGCGCTTGCGGCGGGGATGGCCCTGGCGGTCATAGCGGTCGTCGTCATCGTCGCGACGCCACCCACTGTTCGCGGGGTAGGGCGGCGGCGGATAATTCTGGGGCGGCGCAGCGGGCGAGAAGGTGGGATCGCGCGGATAGGCGAAGGGCTGAACCTCGGCCTGGGCGCCAGCGATCAGTTTTTCCAGCTCGCCGCGGTCCAGCCAGACGCCGCGGCAGGCGGGGCACATATCGAACTGGACGCCGGAGCGGTCGACTCCCTGGGTCGAAGTGTTGCAGTTGGGACAGAGCAATAGCGGCATGATGAGCCTCCTGTTTGAGATGTCAGGAGCGCTGTTCGCTTGGCTGGAGATGAGGACCCAGTCGACGGCATCGAGCGCACCCGATGCGGTCCGACATCACGACGGCTGATTTGCCTGTCGCCAGAGGGGCCCGGCCCGCGAGATAGAGATGGAAGTCGGCGCCCGCGCCCGCAAGGGAGGCAGAGGCCTTATCCGCAGATTTCTTTCTCTTCGACGTGCCGTTCTTCAAGTTTGCAGGTCGCCGAAGAGGTCGCGCGGCACGTCCAGGCGCCGCCAGCCTGACTGCAATTCCAGTCAGAAGGCCCGGCTGAGACCAAGCGGTACTGATCGGTGGAGGCGAAGGGCCGGCAGGCCCGCTCGGCGGCCTCCTTCACGGCTGGAAGACCAGATGCGATCGCCGCCTCCCGCGTCGCGCCCGAACCTGAGCCGGTCACGAAGATTTCCAGCTGCTGTTCGCGCGGCGTCCAGGTTTCTTCGCGCACGATGCGCCGTCCTTCCAGCAGGCGGCGGGCATCTTCCACCAGGGGGTTGTCGCCCTCTGCGGTCACGAAGTGCCGAAGGCCCTCGCATCCTTCTGCCCTTGCGGCGTTGTAGCGGGTTTCTTCCTGTGCGGTCGGAACGCCACCGATGCCCAGGCCGCGGCAGATCGAGACGCGCAGAGGCTGGGCCGTACAGACTGGACCGGACACCGACTGCACATCGGCGAAGATCGCGGTCGCTCCGGCCAGGAACGGCGCCACCGCGACCACCGAGGCGATCCTGGCGAGGAGGGGATTCTTCTTTCTGGGCGGCTCCGGCCGGTCGGTGAGCCGCACCCGCACCGCTGCTTCGAAGTCAGCGAGAAGGGGGCTTTCGGCTCCGCCGCGCCAGCGGGACAAATCGAGGGTTGGCGCATCGCCGAGCCCGGCCGGGGCCGAAACGCCATCCAGCAGCACATTCACCAGCACGCCCGACGCGAAGCCTTCCCGCGCCTGGCTCAGCACCGCGCCGCCTTTCAGCGGGTCCACGCTCGACTTCGACCAGCAGGTTACGGCGCATCCCGCCGCCTTCAGCTTTTCGGCGGCGTCAGTGTCGCTCTCGACGTCTTCGCGCCACCAGACCTCAAGCCCCGCGCCGCGGAGCTGGCCGACGAGCTTGCCCGCCTTTTCGCGGTCATCCGCGTGGTGGATCAGATAGACGAAACTCATGAGGCGGATCCCGAGGCGGCGAGACGTTCGCGGGCCGCATTGGCCCGACTGACGTCTGAGGGCCAGAGTTGATGGTCACGCTCCAACTGGGCGTAGCAGTCAAGGAAGGCACGCTGGTCTTCGGCCGCCTTCGTCGCTTCAGCCACGGCGTCATAGTAGTCGAGCAGGGCGCGCTGAGTGGCGGCATTGGGCGCGGCCGCGGCCTGCGCCTTGAGCACGGCAAGGGCAGCGGCGAAGTCGGCTCGAGCGCCGTCAACGTCGCCGGCGGCGACCTTGACGGTGCCCAACCGCATCGTGCAGCCGGCCAACATGGTCTTGTAGTTGGGATTGTCCGCGAACGTGTCGGCCAGGCCCGCCGCCACCTGCCGGCACATGTCGAAATTGGCCTTCGCCTGCTCTTTGTCGCCAAGCGCCAGCTGTACGATCGCGAGCTGCGCCAGAGCATTGACCATTTCAGCCATCATGCCGGGGTCGGTCCCCGATTGGCGGATTGCGGTCTTGTCGGTCGCGACGGCTCGTTCCAGCACGGCCTTGGCGGCCTGCAAGTCGCCCAGCCGACGATGCACCTCTCCAAGGCCCCGCAATGTGAAGGCGAGGTCCCGCAAGGCGAGCGTGCTGGTGGCGTCCTGCCCGGTGAGGTGCTCGCCTATTCCGATGCTGCGTTCGAGAAGGGTCCGGGCGCCCGCGAAGTCACCTTCGCCAAATTTCACCGAGCCGATCCTGGCGAGGCTGACCGCCAGGTCCCGCTGCGCCGAAACATTCGACGGGTCGGCCGCCGCCTGCTTTTCGGCGATGGCGAGCGCGCGCTCATAGACGGCTTTGGCGCCGGCCAGGTCAGCCAGGGCGAAGCGCACGTCGCCCACCTTGGTCAGAGAAATCATCAGATCGCGCTGCGCGTTGCTTCCGGCCGGCGCGTCCTTCGCCAGCGTTTCGGCAATGACCAGGCTCTTCTCGAAATTGGTCCTGGCGGTCTCCAGATCGCCGGCGGCCCCGGCCACGCCGCCCAGCTTGTTCAATGCGACAGCGACGCCGCGCTGCAGTTCCGGAAGGTTGGGAAAGGCTGTCGCCATGGGTTGCAGTAGCGACATCTCGAACTCGTAGGCGCTCTTGGCGGAGTTCAAGGATCCGGTGGCGCTGAAAACATCACCCAGCCGATCCAGGAGGTCGATGAGGATCAGGCGCGCCTCGACATTTGAGGGCTCCGCCGCCAGCCACTTCTGCACGATCGACAGCGCCGACCCGAGGCTGTCGCGGGCGCCGGAAAGATCACCCTGAGCCATCAGGGTCGTGCTTTGGGTGACAAGCACATTGGTCTTGGCATGGTCGTCCGGCGCCGCCTTCAAGGCTTCGTCATATGCCCTATGCGCCTCGGTCAAATTCCCGGCCTTCACATAGAGCTGGGCGAGCTGAATCCAGGTCTGCATGTCGCTGGGATCGAGTTCGGTGACCTTTTTCCAGATCGGAATGGCCCGTTCGACGGTGAATTCGCCCCGGTCGAGCATGTCGAGGGCCTGGCTGCCCAGACCCCTGAGGTTGTCGGCATTGGCCTTGCGCCGGCGCGCTTCGGCCTCGGCGGCGATGGCGGCGGCGGCTTTGTCCCGTGCCTCGTTTTCCGCATAGGTGATCTGCTCCAGCACCGGGAAGGCGCCGAGCCGGTCTCCGGCGGCATACATCTCCAAAGCCGCGGTCTTTTCGGGGCTGGCCTGAACGACGAGGCCCGTCATCAACTCGCGATAGGCGGCCAGCTCGGCGGCGAAGTCCTGGTTCGAGGCGGCGATCTCGTCGGCAAGCGCCTTTTTCTCGGCCTCCAGGCGCTCGATTTCCGCCTGAGCGGCGGCGCGCCGGCCCTGTTCCGCCCGCAGCTTCGCCTGCGCGGCGTCGAGGGCGCGCGCCCGGTCCGCATAGCGGGCGTTCCAGCGTGCGTCATTGGCGGCCAAGGCGTTGGCCCGCTCGATGGTGAGGCGGTCAATGAGGGCGCGTTGACGCGCATCGGCATCGTTGATCGGGCTCGTCACGCCGGCCGCGGCCGGAGCGAACACAGGCGCCACGGCCAGGGCGGGGCGCCCTGCCGCCAGGCCGGCCAAGAGAAGGAGAAGGGCCCCCGCGCGTCTCATGGCAAAGAGACTAGGCCCCGCCGCCAGGCGAGGCCAGTGCCCGGCGCTTCTCTTCGAGATATGCCTTTTCGCCGGGTGTCAGCAGGCCTTGCCGGTCCATCAGCTCCAACTGCGTGACCAGGGCGCGCCAGTCCGCCGGGTCATTGAGATTATCGGCCGCGGCGATCAGGGCGAACATGACCTCCGACTGACTGTCGCGGCCCGGCCGCGCCGCGGCGACCTTTCGCGTGGCGGCGATGGCGCGGTCATAAGCCGACCTTGCGCCGGCCCGGTCGTTGAGGCCCACGAGCGCGTTCCCGAGCCGCCGGCTAATGATGCCATCCGAGCGCGTGAGCCCCAGGTCGTCCGGTGCGGCGGCCGCCTGCTGGCTGTTGATCGCCTGCGAGCGTTCGTAGGCCGCGCGAGCGTCGGCGAAGTTGCGCTGCTCGAGGGAAATACGGCCCATGGAATCGAGCGCGCCCTGCAGGTTGGCCAGCATGTCCGGGTTGCCGGGTGAGCGGGCGAGCCCCTGGTCGGAAAGGTCGGCCATTCGCTTGTACGACGCGTAGGCGCCTGCCTTGTCCCCTCGGGCGACCTGCACATCCCCCAGGCGCCAGACGGCGAGCGAAAGGGAATTGATGCGGCTGAGGCTGGCGCCATCGACACTGAGCAAGCCCTCAGCCAGCGCAATGAGCCGACGGTAAGTGGCTTCGGCGCCCGCTGAGTCACCGCTGGCCAGTTGCACGTCTCCCATCCGCTCCAAAACGACGGCGAGGCTGTTCTTGAAGTCGAGGTTGCTGACGTCCTTGGCGGAGGCTGCTTCCAGCAGGCCGATGGCCTGTTGATAGAGCCCTATGGCTTTTTCGTTGGCGCCTTCCTCCTGCTCGACGGCGCCCACCCGCGTCAGCGCCTCGGCCAATCCTTTGTCGGCGTGAAGGTCATTGGGGTGGGCGATGGAGTAGGCCCGCTCGATCGTCAGTGCCCGCTCGGCGCTGGCGCGGGCGCCGGCAATATCCTCGGCCTTGCGCTGAGCATCGCTGAGGAAACCGAGAACGAAGCTGATCATGGGCGCGAACCGCACTGACTGATCTGCTTCCGCCGCCCGGCGGTCGGCGATCGCCAGGGCGCGTTGATAGCCCGCGATGGCGCGACGAAGGTCGCCGGCCCGATAGTCCAGATTGGCAAGCTTGAAGGTCGCCAGGGCGACGTCGAAGTCCGCGTCGGCGGAGGGCGCGTTCTGCGCGAGGCCTTCAAGAACCGACAAAGCGGCCTGGAAGGAGCGTCGCGCCCCGACGAAATCGCCAAGCGGCAGCTGCACATCGCCGATGGAGGCCAAAGATACGGCTTTGGCCCGGTCATCCTTGGCGGCTGTCAGTGAGGCCTCAAAGGCGCGCTTTTGATCGGTGACCCGTCCGGCCTGGCCATATAGCCGGCCCAGCTGGATCCACGACCAATGGTCCGCCGGGTCCAGGGCAGTGACCTGCTCCCAGATCGGAATGGCGCGGTCCACCGCGAACTCACCCCGCCCGACCATGTCGAGGGCCTGTGCGCCGAGGCCGCGGAGGTTTTCGGCGTTGGCGGCGCGCCGTCGCGCATCAGCCTCGGCTGCGATGGTCGCGGCGGCCTTATCGCGCGCCGTGTTCTCCGCGTAGGTAATCTGTTCGAGAATGGGAAACGCGCCCAACCTGTCTCCGGAGGCGTATCGCTCCAGCGCCTGATGCTTTTCAGGACTGGCCTGGGTGACGAGGCCGGTCATCAGTTCGCGGTAGGCCGCCAGTTCTGCCGCGAAATCCCGGTTCTGATCGGCGATCTGGTCGGCCAGGGCGGCTTTCTCGGCCTGCAGCCGGGTCAACTCCGCGGCCGAAGCCTGGGCCTGACCTCGCAACCGCGCTTCCGCGGCCTCCAGCCTCCGCGCCGCATCTCCATAGCGGGACGCCCACCGCGCATCGTTGGCCGCCAGGGCGTTGGCCCGCTCGATGGTCAGGCGGTCGATGAGGGCGCGCTCGCGGTCCGCTACGGCGGCGGGCAGGGTGCTCAGGACGCTGAGCGGCGAGCCGAGAGCCGGCGCCGCTGTCAGAAGTGACATGGCCGCCAATAGCGCCGCCCGCCGGATCATCGCCAACCCCGTTCGAATCCCAGAAATCAATGTTCTCAGGGCGGCGCGATGTTCGCTACGTCCAAATGGGGGGAGCTAGGCCCTCGAGGTCCGGCCCATCCTCGCTGCCCCGGCTGTTTGTTGGGTTCGCTCTGTTTGCTAAAATGCCCGGATGTCCCGCACCGATCTTGCCCGCCTGATCGCAGACGCCCGCCGCATCGCCATCTTCACGGGGGCGGGGATTTCCACCGAGTCCGGCATCCCGGATTTCCGCTCGCCGGGCGGGGTGTGGAGCAAGATGAGCCCTATCTACTTCCAGGATTTCGTCTCCAATCCGGAGAAGCGCCGCGAGAGCTGGGAGCGCGCCTTCACGGGCCGCGCCGGCTGGACGGGCAGGGAGCCCAATGCCGGCCACAACGCCGTCGCGCGGCTGGTGCATCAGGGCAAATGCGCCGCTGTCATCACCCAGAACGTCGACAACCTGCACCAGGCTTCCGGCGTGCCTGCCGACCAGGTCATCGAGCTTCACGGCAACGCGTCCTACGCCACCTGCCTGGAATGCGGGACGCGGCACGAACTGGCCGACCTGCGCGCCGAATGGGAGGCTTCACGCAAGGTCCCCGAATGCCGGGCCTGCGGTGGCATCGTGAAGACCGCCACCGTCTCCTTCGGCCAGAACCTGATCCCGGAAGTCCTGCAGCGCGCCGAGGAGGAAACCCTCGCGTGCGACCTCTTCCTGGTCCTCGGCTCGTCGCTCGTCGTCTACCCCGCCGCCAGCCTGCCCCTCGTCGCCAAACGCAACGGCGCGAAGCTCGCCATCGTCAACCGCGAGGAGACGGAGCATGACCGGTATGCGGACCTCGTCCTGAACGACGAGATTGGGCCCACGATGTCAGCGATCGTGGCGGTGAACTAGGGTCCCCTCCCCAAAACACCGAGCATCCCGGCGAAAGCCGGGACCCATACGTAGGATCAGACCATGCACGCTCGGGGACGCCGCAGACAGCCTATGGGTCCCGGCTTTCGCCGGGATGCCACGGTGGAGGGAAAGGCGTCCTCGGGTCGGCTCACGCGAACGGTCCGAACTCCGCAACGTAGCGCTCGGCGGTGATCGTCTGGCCGTAGCGGTTTGCGAAAGCCCGGCCGAGGTCGCGAAGGAACTTGGTGTCGTAGTCCGGGTCCATACGCTCAGCGATGAGCACGGCGCGCGCGAAGTCGGCGGCGGTGAGCTCAGGATAGGCAACCAGCAAATCTTCGCCGCACAGCCGGTTACAGAAGCCCCACTTGGTGCAGAGGAGCCCCAGGAATAAATCGAGGTCGTCGACCAGCGTGGCCCGGCGCTTGTCGGACCAATCTGACCAATGGGAGTTAGGGCGGCTAGGCTTGTTGGCGGGACCGTTCCTTATGCCAGTTCGAAGCTCGGATACCCCGCCGCCGCCTCGTCGTTGCACTTCTGGCGGTAGCGGCCGCCGACATAGGGCATGAACACCCGCGGTTTGCCGGGGATATTCGCGCCCATGTACCAGGAGTTCGCCGTCGGGAAGAGCGTCTTGGCCGCGGCCTCGTTGACGTGCTCGGCCCAGCGGTCCTGGCTGTCCTGGCGAGCCTCGACGCGGGTCAGGCCTTCCTTCTTCATGTGCGCCAGGAGCCCCGTCACCCAGTCCACATGCTGCTCGTTCGACGAGATCATGTTGGAGAGCACGGAGGGGCTGCCCGGCCCTGTCAGGGTGAAGAGGTTCGGGAAGCCCGCCACCTGGATGCCAAGCAGGGACTTCGGCCCATCCTTCCACACATCTTTCAGCGCCAGGTGGTTCTCGCCGCAGATGTCGATGTTGAGCAGGGCGCCGGTCATGGCGTCGAAGCCCGTCGCGAAGACGATGGCGTCCACCTCGTAGTCGCCGGCTGAGGTCTTGATCCCGCTCGCCGTGATCGCCTCGATCGGCTCGTTGCGCAGGTTCACCAGCCGCACGTTGTCGCGGTTGTAGGTCTCGTAATAGTCGATATCGACGCAGATGCGCTTGGCGCCGATCGGGTGGTCGTCCGGGCAGAGGGCCTCGGCCGTCGCCGGATCCTTGACCATCTCGCGGATCTTCGAGCGCACGAAGTTGGCGGCGATGTCGTTGGCCGTCTGGTTGGTCAGCAGGTCGGCCAGGGCGCCCAGGAACCCGGCCCCGCCGATCCGCCAGAGGGTCTCGAACCGCTCCTGGATCTGCTCCGGCGTGAAGTTCTTGGAGGGGCCGCCCCCCGCGATCCCCTCCGTCCCGGCCAGCACCATGGCCCGGAAGGCTTCGTAGTTGTCCCAGAAGATCTGGTAGTCCTTGTCCGTCAGCGGGCCGTTGCGCGCCGGCACCGAGAAGTTCGGCGTGCGCTGCATCACGTAGAGCTGGCTGGCCTCCTTGGCGATCTGCGGGATCGACTGGATGGCGGAGGAACCCGTGCCGATCACGGCCACTCGCTTGCCGGTGAAGTCCACCTTCTCATGCGGCCAGCGGCCCGTGTGATAGACCTCGCCCTTGAAGTCATGCTCGCCCGGAATGCGCGGCTCGCGCGGCACGGAGAGGCAGCCCGTCGCCATCACGCAGAAGCGGGCGTTGACCACATCACCCTGTTCCGTGGTCACCATCCAGCGGCCGGACCTGGCGTCCCAGTGGGCCTTATTGACCTTCGTCTCAAAGATGAAGTCGCGGCGTAGGTCGTACTTGTCGGCGACGAAGCCGGCATATTGCAGCAGTTCCGGCTGGGCGGCGTATTTCTCCGTCCAGCGCCACTCCTTCTGCACCTCCGGGCTCCAGGTGTAGGAGTAGTAGAGGCTGGCGATATCGCAGCGCGCGCCCGGATAGCGGTTCCAGTACCAGGTGCCGCCCACGTCCTTGGCGGCGTCGAAGCCCTGCATCGACATACCGAGCTCGCGGAGCTTCTGGGCCATATAGAGGCCGCCGAAACCGGCCCCCACCACAACGACGTCCACGTCCCGCTTGATCGGCTCACGCATGCTTTGAAATCCGGCTTCTTGAAATCGCTTTGCGGGGCAACTTAACGGCGATCACCGGAAGTGAAAGAGGCAATGTAGTTGCGGCCGCCTTCGGTGCGCGTTTCGATAGAACCGCCTAGCGGGTCCTCGGCGATCATCCGGCTAATAGTGAGGTCGTCATCGTCCGCGGTCATGGCGATGACGCGCTTTCCCTCCGGCGTGCGCCCGATGACGATGCCCCGTGGTTTCGGCGTCTGATAGTCGATCGTATAGGTCTCGATCGTCGCCGGACCCGCATAGTCGCCGGCCAGGGGAGGGGCTTCCCACCGGTCGATCTCATCCTGCAGCGCCTTGGAGGAAAAGCCTGTCCATTCCGCCGGTGTCGTCGAATAGACCCCGGCCGAGTATTTCGAAAGATAGCCGCCATTGGCG
This sequence comes from Caulobacteraceae bacterium, assembly GCA_046349475.1. Taxonomy (GTDB): domain Bacteria; phylum Pseudomonadota; class Alphaproteobacteria; order Caulobacterales; family Caulobacteraceae; genus Acaudatibacter. Next base: position 226,135 of record JAXMCG010000002.1, read on the forward strand.
CCCAGGAGCCCGAACGCGCCCGGCCACTCGCGCAGGGCCCGGATCAGGCTGGCGATGGCGTGCATGGAATAGTTGTTTCCCGCTCCGCCGAAGAAGGGAAGGCCCCCGGTCACGGTCAGGTCACGCGGATCATCCCGGGCGATCCCGAGGGCGTCGGTGATGTTGAACACCGCGATCGGGAAGCAGGAATAAAGATCGAAGACCGCGATATCCTCGACCGTCTTGCCCGCGCTCTTCAGGGCCGCATTCATGGCCAGCACGGCGGCTGGCGATGCCCCCAGGTCCTGGCGCTGGATGACGGTGCGCTCCTTCACGTCCGCCCCGCCGTGCAGGTAGACCCAGCGCTCTTCCGGCACGCCCAATTCCTTAGCCTTGCCCACGGAGGTCAGCAGCACCGCCGCCCCCTGGTTGGCCTGGTCGCGGGCCACCATCCGCCGGGGGAAGGGGTCGGCGACCAGCCGGTTGGGTCCGGTCACCGCCGCCAGTTCCTCGGCAGAATAGGTCTCCCGGCTCATGGCGTGAGGGTTTTGGGAGGCCACCTCGGTGAATGGCGCGAAGAGCTCGCCCATCTTGAGCCGATAGTCGGCCCGGCTGAGCCCCAGCTTGGCCCGGCGCGCATTTTCGAAGAGCGCGTAGAGGGTGATCGGCGTCCGCGCCCCATGTCCGGCCACGTCAGAGGACAGCAAGCCCTCCATGCCGTAGCCCCGGTCCTCCAGCTGGCCGCCGACGGCCTCCGCCCAGTCGCGGCTTTCATTCTTCGTCGCCAGGTGGCGCACGGTCGAGATCGATTCCGAGCCGCAGAGCAGCGCCATTTCCACCTCGCCCGTGGCGATGGCATGGGCCATTTCGTTGACCAGGCGCTGGGGACCCTGGCCGCCGACGATCTCCAGGATCGCCCGCTTCGGGTCGGAGCCGATCCGCTTCGCAACCGACCGCGAGAAATTGTCCGATGCGCCGAACGGCGGGCGTGCGCCCGGCCCGGACACCTCGAACTGCCGGATCGAGGCGATCAGGTCGATCTGCCCCGCCAGGTCCCCGGCCGCGGCGTCATTAATCGCCTCGCTGGCCGCCGCCGCCGCCAGGGCGACGGGAGAGAGGGCCTGATAGCCCTCCGCGTCGATCCGCTCGGAGGCTTCCCCGACCCCGATGATGATCGGGGTGTTGTCCGCCACGCCCGCCATCAGGCCAGGGCTTCTTCGGCCACGGACTTGGCGGTCTTGTAGTCCGCCTTGCCGTTGGAGGCGCGGAAGTTGGTCTCCGTGGCCACGATCCGCTTGGGCGTCTTGTACCCGGCCAGGTGCTTGCGCACGTGGGCCCGTAGGGCGTCCTCGTCGAGGGTCTCGCCGGGGCTCAGCTTGACCACCCCCGTCACCGCCTGGCCCCACTTTTCGTCCGGCAGGCCCACCACCAGGGCGTCCTCCACGGAGGGGTGGGTTTTCAGAGCTTCTTCAACCTCTTCGGGGAATACCTTCTCGCCCGCCGTATTGATGCAGGCGCTGCCCCGGCCGAGCAGAGTCAGGGTTCCATCCTTCTCGACGATGCACCAGTCGCCGGGAATCGAGTAGCGCACGCCATTGATCGTGCGGAAGGTCTTGTCGGTCTTTTCCTGGTCCTTGTAGTAGCCCACGGGATTGGGAGGCCCGATCGCCACCATGCCGGCGATCCCCGAGCCCGGCTCCACCAGATTGTCGTTCTCGTCGAACACCTTGCAGCGGTCGCCGAGCACGAACTTGGCGGTCTGCACCTCCATGCCCTTGGCCATCACCGACTGGCCCATGCCGAGCGCCTCGGAAGACGAGAAGCCATCGGACAGCATCGCCCCGGGCATATGCTCCAGCATCCCCTGCTTGACCTCGTAGCTCCACATCACGCCGGAGGAGACGATCACCCCCACGGACGAAACGTCATATTTTCCAGGGTTTTCGTTGAGAGCGTTGAGGATCGGCTTGCCGAAGCTGTCGCCCACGATCACCAGGGTGTTGGGCTTGTGCTTGTCCACGGCGCGCAGCAGCTCATGGGCGTCGAAATTGGCGCCCTCCAGGGTGATCACCGTACCGCCGCTCATCATCACGCCCATGCCGGTGAGCAGGCCCGTGCCGTGCATCAGGGGCGGGGCGGGCAGGATGCGGCCCGTCGGCCCGACCTTGCGGGTATGTTCCGCCAGCTCTTCCAGGGTCTCCGGAACCGTCCCCATGCGGCGGGCGCCCTGCAGGGTAATCTCCCGCATGTCGTCGTGCGCCCACATCACGCCCTTGGGCATGCCGGTCGTACCGCCGGTATAGATGAAGAACTGGTCGTCGCCCGAGCGCTTGATATCCAGCGGTCCGCCATTGCCTTGGCTCGCCAGGTCCTCGAACCGCACCGCGAAGGGGGCGACATTGCCGTCCGGGCTCACCTCAACCCAGGTTTTCACCTTCGGCAGGCGGTCCTTGATCTGGGCGATGTTGTCCCGGAATTCCGAGGAATAAACAACGGTCTGTGCGTCGGAGTTGTCAAAAATGTACCACACCTCTTCGGGGGTGTAGCGGTAGTTGACGTTGACGTGGGTCATCCGCGACTTCCACCCGGCGGCCACGGCCATCAGGTACTCAGGGCGGTTCCTCATATAGATCGCGATCTTGTCGCCCGGCACGGCGCCGCGTTCGATCAGATTGCGCGCCAGATTGTTCGTCGCCGGCCGCACTTCGCCCCAGGTCAGCACCCGGTCGCCATGGATGAAGGCAGGCGATTCCGGCGGGATGTTCGGCTCAACCGCGTCCAGGATGTCCCCGAAATTCCAAGCCATATTGTCCTCGCATTTCCTCACTGGCCGGGTGGCTCTGACGGCCTCCGCTCGGCGTTTGGCCGTAAGAAAATCAGTTGACGCGGCGTCCGTCCAATCCCGATTGGCGTTGGCCCACTGGCATATCTGTCAGGTCGCTGTTCCAGTGCGCTCATCAGGAGCAGAGCTTTGTCCGACGATCCCTTCATCGACCTCCAGGCGATCCTGCCGCCGCTGCTCGGCTCGCTGGAGGCGCTCGGCTTTGCCCAGAGGGTGTTCAATCGCGGGAACCTGCCGGAGGTGCTGGAGGCCATCGGCGCGCCGGATGAGAGCCTTTCCGCCGCCGTCAGCGCCATGGACGCCTGGCCCGAGCACCTTGCCGGCCTGCACACTCGTCTCGCCGCCGCTGAGCAGGCGGCCAGGTTTGGCCTGGAAAATCTGCGCGGCGGGGCAGGGGAGCAGGACGGCGGCATGCGCGGCGCCTTCCGCGCCTTCGGCCAGCTCACCAAGGCCTACGAAGCGCTTTATCCGCTGACCCTCGGCCTGCCGCCCGTCAGCCGCTTCTTCCTCTCACCGGCCCGGCGCAATGACACCGACCTCCTGCGCCAGCTCGTGGAAGCCCAGCCTCAGGACAATACCGGCCTCTTCCACGTCGGCTCCGAGCCGGGGGCCCGGGGCAGCTTCTCGGCCTATGTGCCGGAGTACTACACGCCCGATGACGCCTGGCCCCTGGTCGTCGCCCTGCACGGCGGCGCCGGCAATGGCGCGAATTTCCTCTGGAGCTGGCTGCGCGACGCCCGGGCCTATGGCGCCATCCTCATCGCCCCCACGGCGGTCGGAGAGACCTGGGCGCTGCAGGGCCTCGACCGGGACACGCCAAACCTCAACCGCATCCTTGAGCTCGCCCACGCCAACTGGAACATCGATCCAGAGCGGATTCTCCTGACCGGCATGAGCGATGGCGGCACCTTCTCCTACGTGACCGGCCTGGAACCGGAGTCGCCCTTCACACACCTCGCGCCCTGTTCCGCCGCCTTTCATCCCATGCTTGCCAAGGCCGCCGACGCGGAGCGGATGCAGGGCCTGCCCATCCACATCACCCACGGCTCACTCGATTGGATGTTCGAGGTCGACATGGCCCGTGAAGCCGCCCGGGCCCTGCAAGCGGCCGGCGCCCAGATCACCTACCGCGAGTTCGAAGACCTGGCTCACACCTATCCCCGGGAGGTGAACCCGGCCGTGCTGAAGTGGCTGATGACGACGGATAGATGAGCATCGCAAAGTTCCGCTCATCCCGGCGAAAGCCGGGACCCAGGCTTTTTTGATTGAGTGCTGGGTTCTTACGCGAACATCGCAACTGAACGACCGCGCCAGAAAGCACCTGGGTCCCGGCTTTCGCCGGGATGAGCGGAAGGTGTGGAGTTAGATTTCGCGCACCAAGCTCAACGCGTGATCCGGCCCCTTCTTCACCACCAACCCCGCCGTCTGCCGCGCCCGCACGATATGTTCGCGCAGATTCGGCAGATTGATTCCCTGCCAGACGGAGAGCCCAAACCCCCGCGCCTGCTCCGGGCTCATCTCGCGGAAGCGGTGATAGAAGCTTCCCGCATCTGTCTTCCCCGCCTCCCAGAAGACCATGAACCGGTCCAGGAACCAGCGCTCCAGATCGGCCTCATTGGCGTCCAGATAGATCAGCAGGTCGAGGTGTTCCGCCGCATCGAAGCCCGAGGGCAGGGGGGTGAGCCCCAGACCCTCCAGGATCAGCACATCTGGCTTTTCGATGCGCCGTGAGAGACTTGGGTCGATGTCATAGATCATGTGCGAATAGCCGGGGAATTCCGCCACGCCGGCCCGCACCCCGGCGATGGCCCGTCCCATCGCCTCACCGTCATAGCTCTCGGGAAAGCCCTTTCGATTGAGGATCCCCAGCTCGGTCAGCCGGTCATTGGGCATCAGGAACCCATCCGTGGCGATGGTCTCCACCCGCCGGTCCCGCTCCAGTTCCTCCACGAGGGAGGCCGCCAGCGTACTCTTGCCCGCCGCCACCGACCCGGTCAGGCCGACGATCAGGGCCTCGCCGGCCCGCGCCTTCGCCGCCAGCCGGGCCGCGATCTCACCAATGCTCACCGCCGTCATGGCGTTTCAGGTCAGCGCGGATTGATGCGGGTGATCTTCGAGCCTTCCAGCGTCAGGCCCGCCATCAGGCCATGCTGGCCGAACACCACCGAATAGACGTCCTGAGTAAGGGTCGTGGAATCGATTGTCGCCGTCGCCGCCTCGTCCAGCGCCACCACGGAAGGCCCCCCTCCGATCTGCCAGCCCTCGGCGCGCTGCAGGTATTCTATGGCGGATTGTTGGATCAAAAACAGCGCATATCCAAAGGTTTGCGCCCCGATCTGAATGCCCATCGAAGCTGCCGAAATGTTGTAGTAGCCCTGCGTCTCTCCCCCGGCACGCAGGGCGCCATCCCCAGTCATGCCGCCGATCATGAACCCGGCCTTGGTGATCTTCGGGAACACCAGCACACCTTTCGACTTGGCCTCCAGCCCGCGCAGGTGCGGCATGGCCGAATAGAGGTCGGCCAGCCCAGCCGTGACATCGCGGTCGATGGTCTCGGTCCCCCGCGCCTGGGCGGCCAGAGGCGTCAGGGCCGCGGCGCCGGCGAGCACAAGGCGGCGGGTGGGGGTTTTGATCATGGGGCGTCTCCCGAAACTGCGGCCCCACTCGTAACACTGTTTTCCGGAACTGGGGACGGCCGCCTTCAGGTCCCCACGGCCTCGCGCCCGCGCCGTTTCTCCGCGCCATAAAACACCCGCTTGGCCGCCTCGGTGGCAGCCACATAGAGCAGCACCACGGCGATGCAGAACCCGATCTCCGCTCCGCCCGGTGTTTCGAAGGCGAAGAGCGTTCGCGCCGCTGGGAAGTAGGGCAGGACCAGGGCGGCGGCCGCCATCGCCACCGTTGTCCAGATCAAGAGCCCGCTCGGCCGCGAACGTATGGCGAGACGCCGCGTACGCAGCACCATCACCACGGCCAGTTCTGTCAGCAGCGAGATCACGAACCACACCGTCTGGAACGTCGCCGCGTCGGCGTGGAACACAAACCTCAGGGCCGCGAAGGTGATCAGGTCGAACACCGAGCTGATCAGGCCGAAGACGATCATGAACCGCTGCACCTGGGCAATGTCCCAGTGCTGCGGCGCCGCCACGGCCTCGGGGTCCACATTGTCGCTGGAGATCGACAGGGACGGAATGTCGGACAGGAAGTTGTTCAGCAGGATTTGCTTCGCCAGCAGCGGCAGGAACGGCAGCACCGGCGTCGCCAGGGCCATGCTCACCATGTTGCCAAAATTGGCGCTGGTGGTGATGCAGATATACTTCAGGGTGTTGGCGAACGTCCGCCGCCCGGCCTCAACGCCCCGCCGCAGTACGTCAAGATCGCGGTCCAGCAGCACTAGGTCGGCGCTCTCCCGCGCCACATCCACCGCCGTGTCCACCGAAATACCCACATCGGCCAGCCGCAGGGCCGGGGCGTCATTGATGCCGTCCCCCATGTAGCCCACCGTGGCGCCGCCGGACTGCAGGGCCCGGATGATGCGTTCCTTCTGCTGCGGGTCGATCTCGGCGAAGATGGTTGTCCCCGGCGCCCGCTGCTTCAATGCCTCGTCGGACATCGCCATCAGGTCCGGCCCGGTCAGCATTCGCGTGACGTCGATCCCCACCTGGGCGGCCACGTGAGCCGTCACATGGCGGTTGTCGCCGCTGATCACCTTGGGCGAGATCCCCAGCGCGACGAGATCGGCGATGGTCTTCGCCGCCTGCGGTTTCGGCGGATCCAGGAACAGCAGCAGCCCGGTCAGCGTCATCCCGGCCTCGTCGGCGCGGGAAACCCTGGCCGCCCCGATTGCCCGCTCAGACACGGCCAGAACCCGATATCCCGCTTCTCCCTTCTCCTGAAACAGGGCCTCGAACCTTCGCCGTGCCGGCGCGTCTAATTGGAGGTCGATGCCGTCCTCCCGGTAGTGGTCGCACACGGCCAGCACCTCGGCGAACGCCCCCTTGGTGATCATCCGCCCCGCGCCAGGGCTACCTCCGGCCCCGTCATCGCCATCGGCCAGAATGCTAAGGCGGCGGCGGTTGAAGTCGTAGGGGATCTCGTCGCGCTTGCGGTAGGCGCCGGCGGACAGCCCCTTGGCCTCACCCGCCGCCACGATCGCCTGGTCGAGCGGATTGGCGATGCCGCTTTCCAGGGCCGCATTGATGAAGGCCGCCGCCATCACGGCGTCAGAAGGGGCGCCTCGCCCGTCGATGGCGCTTTCCAGCCGCACCTCGCCCAGGGTCAGGGTGCCAGTCTTGTCGGTGCAAAGCACGTCCATGCCCCCGAGGTTCTCGATGGCGTCCAGCCGCCGCACGATCACTCCGCCGGCCGCCAGCCGCCGGGCCCCCGCCGCAAGAGTGACGCTAATGATCGCCGGCAGCAGCTCAGGCGACAGCCCTACCGCCAGGGCCACCGCGAACAGGAGCGACTCGACCAGCGGCCGGCCCAGCAGCTGGTTCACCGTGAGCACCGCCAGCACGATCACGATCATCACGCGCACCAGCAGCGCCCCGAATCGGTGCACGCCGCGCTCGAATGCCGTCACCTCATCGGCGCCGCCGACCTCCCGCGCGATCATCCCAAGCTCTGTGCGCGATCCCGTGGCGGTGATCAGCAGGCTCGCCATGCCGCTGCGCAGCGACGAGCCCGCGAACAGCATGTTGTCCCTGGCCCCTGCCGCCGCCCCGGGCGCGGCCACGCCCGGCGCCTTTTCCACCGGCAGGGATTCCCCGGTCAGGGCGGCTTGCGACACCAGACAGTCACTGGCCTCCAGAATCAGCCCGTCGGCGGGCACCAGGTTGCCGGCCGTCAGCCGCACCACATCGCCACGCACGATCTGGCTGACGGGCAGGGCGGTTGCCTTGCCGTCGCGCAGCACCATGGCCTTGAGGGCCAGCCGCGCCCGCAGCGCCTCCACAGCCCGCGACGCGCGGAACTCCTGTGTGAACCCCAGCGCCGCGCTGCCTCCCACGATCGCGAAGATGATCGCGGCGTCCAGCCATTCCTTGAGCACCATCGAGATCGCCGCCCCGAACAACAGGATCAGGGCCAGCGGGCTCTTCAGCTGCCGCGCCAGCAGCGCCAGAGGCGAGGGCCCCCCTTCGCGCGCCAGGGCGTTTGGCCCCTCGCGCGCCAGGCGAGCGGCCGCTTCAGCGGCAGAAAGACCGCCGCGCGTACTGCCCATGGCCTCCAGCGCCCGCTCGGCGGGCATCGTCCAGACCGCGTCTTGCATCTTCGTCCCCGCGGCGGCGCCGTCTCTGGAGCGTGAACGGGATCATCCGCCCCCGCCGCGATCTGGATCAAGATCGAATCCCCGATCCAGTGGCTATGGCGGCGGCGCTTGGCCTGCTACAAGCCCGCCTCCCGGACGGGTGGCCGAGTGGTTTAAGGCAGCGGTCTTGAAAACCGCCGTGGGTGGAAGCCCACCGTGGGTTCGAATCCCACCCCGTCCGCCATTCGACAGCTCGACTCAACCGGTGGACCGGGCTCGCGGGCCAAACCAGGGCTTCTGCTTCCGGCCTAGCCTCCGCCGCGGGGGGCTCAGCCCAAAGTGCGCAAGTGCCTCAGGCTAGCCTCCACGCTCGGCCAGTAGGGAGCGGGCGGAACGTCGTGCTCCACGAAGTAGTGTTCGGCGCCGGACGCGTCGGCGGCTTTCATGAGGTCGGTGAAGTCGAAGGTGCCGGAGCCGACGTCGGCCATGGCGCCATCTGAAGCGTAGTCCTTGAGGTGGATGAGTTTTACGCGGCCGGCCATTTTCTCGATGACGGCGCGGGGCTCTTCGCCGCCCTTTTTGAGCCAGTAGAGGTCGAGCTCGAAGTCGATGAGGTCGGGGTCGGTTTCGGCCACCAGGCGGTCGAAGGGGCGGATGCCGCCCGCCGCCTCGAATTCGAAGTCGTGGTGGTGGTAGGCGAGGCGTAGGCCGGCGGCGCGGGCCTTGGGGGCGAATGCGTTCAGCTTTGGGATGACCACGGACCAGTCGCGCTGATCGGGCATGACGAAGGGCATCACCAGGTAGCGGCAGCCGAGGGTTTCGGCCATGGCCAGGACGTCGTCCGGACGATCGGTCATCTCGGCGAGGCCGACGTGGGCGGAGGGGCAGTCCAGGCCGATTTCGCGCAGGTGGGCGGCATAGCCGGTGAAGTCGGCGTCCAGGGGCGCGGCGAATTCGACGGTGTCGTAGCCAGTATCGCGGATACGGCTGAGCGTGCCCAGGGGGTCGGCCGCGAAAGGCTTGCGCAGGGTGTAGAGCTGAATGCCAATTGGTCTCATAGGCTTACAAGCCCCCCTGTTCGAGTAGATCCGCGGCATGGTTGGCCGCCCGTGCGGCCACAGCCATATAGGTCAGCGACGGGTTCATCGAGGCGCTGGACGTCATCACAGAGCCGTCCGAGACGAAGAGGTTGGGCGCCTCATGGGCCTGGCCCCAGCCATTGAGTACGGAGGTGGCCGGATCGCGGCCCATGCGGGCCGTGCCCATCTCGTGGATGCGGTCGCCCGGCGGTGTGATGTGCTCGGCGGCGGCCTCCCAGTCGGTGATGTCCGTGCAGCCCGCCGCACGCAGCATTTCGGCGGCGTCGCGGGCGGCGGCGCGCATCATGGCGTACTCGTTTGGCCCGTGGACCGCGCCGATGATCGGAACCGGCACACCCCACGCATCCTTGCGCGACGCCGAGAGGGTGACGCGGTTCTCGGGGTTGGGCAGCACCTCGCCGAAGGGCAGAAGCGACATGCTCCAGCCCTTGAATCCTTCGTCCTCGTCGCCGATGCCAACCCCCTGATCAGCCCCTTCCGTGCGCCGTGAGCGGACGGCGCCGCCCTGCATTCCGAAGCCGCGCAGGTAGGGTTTGTCGGTCTCGGTGACGTTGGCGTAGCGGGGGATGTATATCCCCGTTGGCCGGTCGTTCTGATGATAGACGTTTCCAAATCCGGGCATCTTGCCGACGATCGACCTGGTCGTGCTGACGTGGTCCATCAGGTTGCGACCGACCTGATCGCTGCCGTTGGCCAGGCCGCGGGGGAAGGCCTCGGACGTTGAGTTGAGCAGCAGAGCGGCGGTGTTGATCGCCGATGCGTTGAGGAAGACGATTCTGGCCTCGAAGACTTCGGGCTTCTTGTCCTGGCGCCCCATGGTGCGCACGCCGGTGACGCGACCCGTTGCCGGATCGTGGATGACGCTGACCACGACGCGGTCGGTCAGGACGGTGAGATTGCCGGTCTTCACGGCGGCCGGGAGGGTCGCCGCCTGGGTCGAAAAGTAGCTGCCCAGAGGGCATCCATGGTGGCAGCGCAAGTGCTGCTCGCAGCGCTGGCGGCCGACGTCCATCTGGGCCTTGGCGACGCGGCTGAGATTGGCCGTGCGGCCCATGATCATCCGCCGGGTGGGGAAATTGGCCTCGATACGCGACCGCACCTCCAGTTCGACGTCATTGAACGGGAACGGCGGCAGGAAGTCCCCGTCGGGCAGTTGTTCGAGACCGTCGTAGTCGCCACTGATGCCGGCGAAGGCCTCGACGTGATCGTACCAGGGCTCCAGGTCCTCGTAGCGGATCGGCCAGTCGACTCCGTGTCCGTCCTTCTGGTTGGAGAGGAAGTCGTCGGGCGCCCAGCGGTAGGACTGCCGCCCCCAGGTCAGGGATCGCCCGCCCAGATGGTAGCCGCGGATCCACCGGTAGGGCTTGCCAGGAACGGTCTCATAGGGGTGGTCGTGATCGCTGGCCCAGAACGCCTTGTTGGAGTTGAAGAGGGCGTAGGAGACCCCGACATGATAGGGGTAGTGGAGGTTGCGCTCTTCCTCGGGGATCTGGTCGTCACGCCGTCGAAGTTTGCGGGATTCCTCGTAGCTGTACCCCGCCCCATGAACCACTTCCGGCCCACGCTCGAGCATCAGGACCTTCAGGCCTCGCTCGCACAGCTCCTTGGCCGCCCAGCCTCCGCTGATCCCTGAGCCGACTACGATGGCGTCGAACATCACGCCGCTCCCCTTGATTGTAGTGACGGGTCGAACTGAGCGAGCGCCGCCTGCAGCGCCGCGACGGGCTCGCCCCGTGGAATGAACTCGTGCCCGACCCACTGGTCGTATTTCAGATAGCGCAGCAGGCCGGCGATGGCGGGCCAGTTGATTTCCTGGCGATTGTCGAGGTCGCGGCGGCCCGGTGCGCCGGCGGTGTGGACGTGACCGATGAGGTCGAAGTTGGCCTGGATGGTGCGGCTGAGATCACCTTCCATCATCTGCATATGGTAGCCGTCATAGAGGAGGCGGAGGGCCGGCGAGCCCACGCCACGCACCACCTCGGCGCCGAAGGATGTGCGGTCGCACTGATGGCCGGGATGATCGACCTTGCTGTTGAGCAGTTCCATTAGGAGCCGCACTCCGGCGGCCTCGGCATGGGCGACGACGGGGGCCAGGCCCTCGATGCACGCGGCGATGGCCGGCGCGTCGGCGCCGTCGCCAATGCGGTCGCCGGAGAACACGATCACCGCTTCCACGCCACCAGCGGCGGCGCTGTCAATGTTGCGGCGGACTTCGTCGGAGAGGGCCGCGTGGAGGGACGGGTCGTTGAAGCCGTGCTCCAGAGTGTGGCCCGTGAGGGTGACCAGGGACAGGCCGGCGTCCTTGGCGACCGGCCAGAGCGCCTCGGGCAGCATCTCCACCCCCTGAGCTCCGGCGGCGGCGGCGGCCTTGAGCAGGGCAGGGGCATCGATGTGACGGCCGGCGGTGAAGGACCACCAGGCAAAACTCTGCCGGATCATGTGGCCTCCTCCCGCAAAGCCGTCCAGCGGCCATCCGACGCTGCGCTTCGTACCGAGGCTTCAATGAATCGCATCCCCTCGACGCCAGCATCGACGCCAGGCAGGTCCAGGGCGGCTGCGGGTGGCTGTTGTCCGGTCTTGTGCGCCGACACCAGGTCCGCCGCGTCGGCATAGATCTGGGCGAACCCTTCCAGATACCCTTCGGAATGGCCTGCCGGAACGCGCGTCGCCGCCTGCGCGGCCGCTGACAGGCCGGGTCCGCCGCGCCGCAGGTCTCTGGGCGGCTCGCCGATCGGCGCGAACCGCAAGATGTCCGGTTCCTCCTGGGACCATTCGAGCCCCCCGTTTTCACCGTAGACGCGGAGCCGCAATCTGTTGGCCGCTCCGACCGCCACCTGACTTGCCCAGAGCTGCCCTCGCGCGCCGCCGGCCCAGCGCAGGCGAAGCTGAACGTCGTCGTCGAGAAGCCGTCCCTCCACGAACCGCGAGGTCTCCGCGCTAACCTGATCCGCTGTCGCCCCGACGACGAAGGTCGCCAGCTGATAGGCGTGCGTGGCAATATCCCCCAGCGCGCCCCCTGGTCCGGCCTGTCGCGGATCACCGCGCCATTCGGCCTGCTTATTGCCGGGCAATGCGCGCGCCAGCCAATCCTGGGCGTACTCGGCCTGCACCACCCGGATCGCCCCCAGGGTCCCCGCCGCCACCATGGCCCGCATCTGCCGGACCATGGCATAGCCGCTGTAGTTGTGGGTGAGTACGAATGGGATACCCGTCCGCGCCACCGTTTCCGCCAAATCGACAGCATCCGCGAGGCGCGTCGTCAGCGGCTTGTCGCAGATCACGGCTATCCCGGCATCCAGGAAGGCCCGCGCCGGCCCATGGTGCAGATGGTTTGGCGTAACGATGGCCACGGCGTCGATCGGGTCCGGACGCGCCGCTTCGGCCTCCGCCATCGCACGCCAGTCGCCATAGCAGCGGTCCTCGGCGAGACCGAGCGCGCCCCCGAATGCCCGAGAGCGCCCGGCGTCGCTGCTGAACGCCCCGGCGGCCAGCGTCCAGCGGCCGTCCAGGCGCGCGGCCATGCGATGCACTGCCCCGATGAAGGCTCCCTCGCCGCCGCCAACCATTCCCAGGGACAGACGCATATTAGCGATCGAGGCCGAGCAGCCGCCGATTGGCCGCCGCGTCCACATCTGTCGCCAGGAAATCGTCGAAGCTTTTGCCGGTCACCTTGATGATGTGGTCTCGGATGAAGGCCGCACCCTCCCGGGCTCCATCGACCGGGTCCTTGAGGGCGCATTCCCATTCCAGCACTGCCCAGCCGCCATAGCCGTACTGAGCGAACTTCGAGAAGATGGCCTTGAAATCGATCTGCCCATCGCCCAGCGAGCGGAACCGTCCGGCCCGCTCCTTCCAGGGCGCATAGCCGCTGTAGACGCCCTGGCGCCCGGTCGGCCGGAACTCCGCGTCCTTGACGTGGAACATCTTAATTCGCGCGTGGTAGAGATCGATATACTCAAGGTAATCGAGCTGCTGCAGCAGGAAGTGGCTGGGATCGTAGAGCAGGCAGGCGCGGGGATGGTGATCCACACGGTCCCAGAACATCTCCACGGTCGTTCCGTCGAACAGGTCCTCGCTCGGATGAATCTCATAGCAGAGATCGACGCCAACCTCCTCGAAAGCGTCGAGGATGGGTCGCCAGCGCCGGGCAAGTTCGTCGAACGCTTCCTCGATCAGGCCGGCCGGGCGCTGCGGGTAGGGATAGAGGTAGGGCCAGGCCAATGAGCCCGAGAATGTGACATGGGCGTCCAGTCCCATCCGCCGCGACGCTTTCGCCCCCAGCAACACCTGCTCCACCGCCCAGGCTTGCCGCGCCGCCGGATTGCCCCGGACCCTGGCCGGCGCCGAGCCGTCGAACATTTCATCATATGCCGGATGCACGGCCACCATCTGTCCCTGGGTGTGGGTCGATAGCTCCGAGACCTCCAGGCCGTTCTCGGCCAGCACCCCCTTCACCTCGTCGCAATAGGCATCACTTTCGGCAGCCAGTTTCAGGTCGAACAGCCGCCGGTCCCACGTCGGTATCTGAACGCCCTTGTAGCCGAGCTCTCCAGCCCATCGCGCGATGGTCTCAAGGCTGTTGAACGGCGGTTCGTCTCCCGCAAACTGCGCCAGGAAAATGGCCGGTCCCTTCATGCGTACTCCCTCATGGGGCCGCCTGGATCGGGCCACCCCTCGCGTTTTGTTTTGAGACTAGCACGCACACGGCCCATGACGAGCCGACGTTCGAAGCCCGGGCGCCACCCTCAAGGCCCTGTCCCTACGTATGGCAAGCGTCCGCATGATCGCCTCGTCCGGACGGCTTAGGCCAAGCAGGGCTCGCCAACCTTAGAAGCGCAGTGAGAAGCCAACCGGGACAGCAAACGCCTAGTTAACCCTCCTTCAAAGCCCCTTTGCGATGATGCCTCATGGAATCCATGCGGTTCACGTGGGGCGTGGCGGCGGCTGGGCGCGCGAGGGGTTGGCTGTTGATGGCGGCCGCTTCATCGGTCCTGGCCGCCTGCGCCACGCCGCAGCCGCGCTTTGATATCGACGTGGGCGGTGGCCCGGCTTCCGCCGGCGATCTCGGTTCGGGCCCGCCGGCCCAGCCCGTCCCCGGCACCATGCGCCCCTATCAGGTGGCCGGCGTCTGGTACCGCCCGCGTGTCGATCCGAACTACGACGAGACTGGCATCGCCTCCTGGTACGGCCCGCAGTTTCACCAGCGCCAGACGTCCGATGGCGAGATTTTCGACATGGATATGATCTCGGCGGCGCATAAGACCTTGCCGCTGCCGTGTATCGTCGAAGTCACGAACCTCGAGAACGGCCGCAAGCTGCGCCTGCGCGTCAATGACCGGGGGCCCTTTGTCGCTGGAAGGATCATTGATCTGTCGCGCGGCGCGGCGAAGGTCCTCGGCGTCTATCAACAGGGCACGGCCCGCGTTCGTGTGCGCTACATCGGTCCGGCCCCAAAGAACCCGCCGCGCGCCGCCCCTCCGGCCCGGCCCCAAGCCGCCCCGCCCGGACTTTCCAGCGCCGGTCCGTCTCGCCCGGTTGACGCAGGACCGATGACGTCCGGCGCGCCTTTCCGCATTCAGGCCGGCGCCTTTTCGAGCCAGGCCGCGGCCCAGCGCGCCGCCGACCATCTGGCCGGCATGGGCGATGTCCGCATCGAGGCCCTGGAACGCAATGGCGCCACTCTGTGGCGGGTGACTGTTTCTCCTTCGGACGGCGCCTCCGATAGCATGGGGCTGCGCGCCAGAGTGGCCGGGGCCGGCTTCCCGGACGCCAGGGTGCTTCCGGCCAATTAGCTGGCTGGACTTGGGCGCCAAACCGCTCAATGTGTCGCCGCATGACGCGAGGTCGTTTCATCTCATTCGAAGGCGGGGAGGGGGGCGGCAAGTCCACCCAGGCCAGGCGTCTGGCCGAACGGCTCTCTGCGGTGATTTCCGAGGTGGTGGTCACGCGTGAGCCCGGCGGCTCGCCCGGCGCCGAGGTCATCCGGGGCCTCCTCGTCAATGGCGAGGTGGATCGCTGGAGCGCCGTCACCGAAACTCTGCTCATGTACGCCGCCCGGCGCGATCATATCGAGCGTGTCATCCGCCCGGCCCTGGACGCCGGCGGTTGGGTGCTCTCCGACCGTTTCGCCGATTCCACCCGCGCCTATCAGGGCGCGGGCGGTGGGGCGCCGCAGGAACTGATCGTCGCCCTCGAACAGCATGTGGTGGGCGAGACCATGCCGGATCTCACCCTGATCCTCGACTTGCCCGTCGAGCTGGGCTTGGGCCGGGCGGCCCAAAGGGGCGGGGCGGAAGCCCGTTTCGAGGCCAAGGACATCGCCTTCCACGAGCGCCTGCGCGAGCGGTTTCTCGCCATCGCCCGCATGGAGCCCGAACGGTGCGCCGTGATCGACGCCGCCCTCGCGCCAGACGCCGTGGCTGAGGCCATCTGGACCGTGGTCGAGGACCGTCTGAAGCCCGCATGAGCGAGCTCACCCACCCCCGCGACACCTACGCCTTCGACGGCGGCGAGGCGGCCGAGCTCGCCTTCCTCTCGGCCCTGGAGCGCGGGCGCCTGCATCATGCCTGGCTGCTGGTCGGCCCCGAAGGTGTCGGCAAGGCCACCTTCGCCTACCGCGCCGCGCGCCGCCTGCTGGGCGCCAAGCCGGAAGAGCGGCTCGGCCCCCTGGGCGCCCATCCGGAAGACCCCGTCTGCCGCCAGATCGCCGCCCGCGCCCACCCCGACCTCCTCGTCCTCGAACGCGAGACCGACGACGGCAAGGTGCGCAAGTCCATCCCGGTGGAAGAGGCCCGCAAGCTGCCGGACTTCTTCGCGCTCTCGCCCGGCGAGGCGAAATACAGGGTCGCCATCGTCGATGCGGCGGACGACCTCAACGTCAACGCCGCCAACGCCCTCCTGAAGACCCTGGAAGAGCCGCCGGAACGGGGCGTTCTTTTCCTGGTCTCTCACACGCCGGGCGCACTGCTGGCGACCATCCGCTCCCGATGCCGGCGTCTCGCTTTCGCCCCGCCGCCGGAAGATGAAGCCGTGAAGCTCGTCCAGGCCAGAGCCGATCTCAACGCCGAGGACGCCATCCGCCTCGTCCGCATGGCCCGGGGCGCGCCCGGCCGGGCCCTGAAACTGGCGGACAGCGGCGGCATCGCCATGGATGACGCGGCCCGGGAAATCCTCCTCTCCCTGCCGAAGATCGACTACGGCGCCATGACGCGCCTCACCGATAGCTTCCGGGGCGCCGAGGGCCAGGAACGGTTCCGCCTGCTCATCGATCGCCTGGCGGCTCGCGCCCACACCCTCGCCGCCGACCGCGCCCTGGAAGGCCGCACCGCAGGTCTCGACCGCTGGGCCCAGGTCTGGGAACGGCTCTCGACCTTGCCCGATGAGGTTGAGGCAGTGAACCTCGACCGCGCCGACGCCCTCTGGACGGCGCTTGGCGAATTGAAGGCAGTGGCCTAAGCGCGGCCCATGCTGATCGACAGCCATGTAAATCTGCACGCCCCGGCTTTCGCCGATGACCAGGCCAAGGTCATCGACCGAGCCCGCGCCGCCGGGGTCGGCCTGATGCTGACCATCTGCGACAAGGTCTCGTCCTTCGAAGCCGTCCACGCCATCGCCATAGCCCACGACGACATCTGGGCCACGGTCGGCACCCATCCCCACGAGGCCAAGGAGAACCCGCAACTCCTCGCCCGCGACCTGGCGGCCCTGGCCGAGCGGCCGAAGGTAGTGGGGATCGGCGAATGCGGCCTCGACTTCCACTACGATTGGAGCCCGCGCGACATCCAGGCCGAGGTCTTCCGCCAGCACGCCATCGCCGCCCGCGACACGGGCCTTCCCCTCGTGGTGCACACTCGCGAAGCCGATGACGTGATGGCGCAGATCCTCGAGGAAGAATACGCGAACGGCCCATTCAAGCTCCTGATGCACTGCTACACCTCGGGTCCGGAGCTGGCGCGGCGGGCAGCGGCCTTGGGCGCCTGGTTCTCGGTTTCCGGCATCGCGACCTTCAAGACCGCCGAGGATGTCCGCGCCCTCGTCCGGGACATGCCGGCCGACCGCATCATCATCGAGACTGACTGCCCCTATCTCGCCCCGGTTCCGCTCCGGGGGCGGCGCAATGAGCCGGCCTATGTTGGCCACGTCCTGGACAAGCTCGCCGAGATCAGGGGCTGGTCGCGTGACGAGGCCGAACAGCGCACCGAGGACGCCTTCTTCGCGCTCTTCGACCGGATCCCCCGCCCATGAGCCGCCTGGAAGTCACGATTCTCGGCAGTGGCTCATCCGCCGGCGTGCCGCGCGGCGACGGGGAGTGGGGCGTCTGCGACCCGACCGAGCCCAAGAACCGCCGCTCCCGCTGCTCGATGATGGCCCGGCGGATCGGGGAGGGCGGTCCGGAGGCCTGGACAACCGTGGTGATCGACACCTCGCCGGAATTCCGCCTGCAGACCTCGGAAGCCGGCGCCCGGCGGCTCGACGCGGTCCTCTTCACACACGACCACGCTGACCAGACCCACGGCATCGACGACGTGCGCGGCTTCGTCATCCGCCAGCGGGCGCGCATCCCCATGCACATGGACGGCGCCACCCACGCCAGCCTGATGCGCCGCTTCGGCTACATCTTCGAGGGGGAGGGGGGCTACCCCGCCATCTGCGACGCCCACCTGATCGCGCCTCACGGCACGCCCTGGAAAGTCTCTGGACCCTCCGGTGATATTCCCATCACCACCTTTGATCAGGACCACGGCGGTGTCAGGTCGGTCGGCTACCGGCTTGGAAACATGGCCTATTCCTCCGACGTGGTGGAGCTCGACGAAGCGGCCTTCGCGGGGCTCGAAGGCGTGGAGGTCTGGATCCTCGATGCCCTGCGCTGGACCCCGCACCCGACGCATTCCCACGTCGAGAAGTCCCTGGCCTGGATCCAGCGGGTGAAGCCGAAACGAGCGATCCTCACGAACCTGCACTTCGACATCGACTATGCCGACCTGGTCTCGAAACTTCCGCCGGGCGTCGAAGCCGGGTTCGACCAGATGCGCTTCGAGATCGACCTTGCTTAAGCTGGGCTTCCTCGCCTCGAACAGCGGCACCTCGATGCGCGCCATCGTCGGGGCGATCGGCTCCGGGGCGCTGAAGGCCGAAGCCCGGCTGGTGGTCAGCAACAAGAAGGATGCCGCCGCCCTGGCCTTCGCCGCTCAGTCCGGTGTGCCCTCCCGCTTCATTCCGACGGTGAAGGACTCGGAAGCCGCGGACGCTAAGCTGCTGAATGCGCTGACGGAGGCCGGTGTCGACCTGCTCGTGCTCTCCGGCTATTTGCGCAAACTCGGCCCGGCGACGCTCGGCGCCTATGCCGGCCGCATCCTCAACATTCACCCGGCCCTTCTGCCGGAGTTCGGCGGGGAGGGGATGTATGGCCGGCGGGTGCATGAGGCGGTGATCGCGGCGGGCGCGGAAAAAAGCGGCTGCACCATCCATCTGGTCGATGGCGAATATGATCACGGCGCCATCATCGCCCGCCGGGAAATCCCGATCCGGCAAGGCGATACGGCAGAAACCCTCGAAGCCCGGATCACCGCCGCCGAGCCCGCCTTCTTCGTCGAAACCCTCACCGCCATTGCCGAGGGCCGCCTGAAGCTCTAGCCCTGAGCTTGTGAGTTTCTCGCACAAAGCGCCGCGCGCCAGCCTCAACGCCCTGCGCGCCTTCGAAGCCGCCGGCCGCCTGGGCAGCCTGACCGCGGCGGCGGGGGAGCTGTTCGTGACTCACGGCGCGGTCTCCCGCCAGATCAAGGCGCTGGAAGCCGATCTCGGCGAGGCCCTGTTCAAAGGCCCCAAGCACCGGCGGACCCTGACGGCTCGAGGCGCCGCCCTGCTGGCCGAACTCACTCCGGCCTTCAACGCCATCGACCGGGCGGTACGGGGCGATGCGGGGCCGGAACTGCTGCGGGTCTCCTGCATCGCCACCTTCGCCGTCCGCTGGCTGATCCCGCGTATCAGCGCGTTCCACGCCGCCCATCCGGACCTGAGAGTGACCATCACCGAATCCTACAGCACCCCGGATTTCCGCGCCGACGGCAGTGATCTGGCGGTGCGCATGGCCCTCAAGGACGAGGATTTCCCGGCCGGAACCGAGGGCGAGCGTTTCATGGCCAACTGGGTGGGCCTCGTTGCCCAGCCGGACTTCTGGGCGCGGCATGGCGGTGATGCGCCCGAAACCCTGCCGAGATTGATCTCTCGTTCCAACCCGCCGGCCTGGACGCGCTGGGCGGATCTCACCGGCCGAGCCATTCCGGGCATCGACGCCGGCGCCTTCGATCACCAGCTCACCATGCTGGAAGCCTGCGCTGCCGGCCTCGGCCTCGCCATCACCCAATGGCCGCTGGGCCAGGACTATCTGGCCTCTGGTCGTCTCGTCGCGCCGTTCGGCTTCGTCCGCGCTCCCGCGGATTTCGCGATCCTGCGTCCGCCGCGCACCCGCAATCGCGCGGCTGACGCTTTCCGGGCCTGGCTCAAGGCCACGGCCGCCGCCAATCCGCCCGCGCCGGAGGACCCTGGTGTCTGAGCGCTGGAAAGCCCTGGCCGTGCTCTGCTTCGGCGCGGCGGTGATCGGCCTCGCCCCGATTCTGGTCCGGCTCGCCGACACCGGGCCTGCCAATGCCGGGTTCTGGCGGCTGATCCTCGCGGCTCCGGTCCTCGCCTTGATGGCCAGCCGGGAAAAGGCGGGGAGGGGCGTTCCCCTGCCGCTCCTGGCGCCCCTGGCCGGTGTGTTCTTCGCCCTGGATCTCGGCTTCTGGCACTACGGCATCGCCAACACCTCCGTCGCCAACGCCACGGTGCTGACCAACCTGACGCCCGTGGTGGTGACCTTCGTTGCGTGGATCGCTTTCAAGGAGCGGCCGGGATGGCTGTTCGTGGCGGCCGTGGCGCTCGCCGTGGCCGGGGCGGCGATGATGAGCCTGGGCCGGGGAGGGGGCGCCCCTCACCCTGCCCCCAACCCCCTGCTCGGTGACGCCCTCTCCCTGACCACGGCGCTCTGGTACGCGGGATACCTGCTGGCGGTCGGCCGGGCGCGGCTGAAGATCGGCGCGGCGCGGGTGATGTTCTGGTCCAGCTTCGTGGGCGCGGTCTTGCTGCTGGCCGCATCGTGGGCGCTGGGCGAGCCGCTGACGCCCCGCTCGATGGGCGGATGGGCGGCGGTCTTCGGGTTAGCGGCGATGCACATCACCGGCCAGGGCTCCATCGCCTGGTCGCTCGGCCGGCTGCCTACGGCAACGGCCTCCATCGTAGTGCTGATCCAGCCCGTGGTCGCGGCGATCCTGGGCTGGCTTCTGTTTCAGGAGGCGTTGGGCCCGTGGCAGGCGATCGGCGCCCTGGCGGCGCTGAGCGGCATTGTTCTCGCCCAATGGTCCTCGGCCCGTCGTGCGGCGGCTTTGGCAAAGGCGGGAGCGGCCCCCAGCTAAGCTTGCATGACCGACTATTCGAAGATGTTCAACCGCGCCAACGGGGCCGCCTTTGACGATGCGGAAGTTGCTGCAGAGTACATTCACAGAGCGGATTATCCAGCGGATTTATATGAGAAAGTTGTCGGCCTTCAGCCTGGCCGCACGCGCGCCTTGGACCTCGGCTGCGGCCCCGGCAAGATCGCGATCCGGCTGGCGGAGGACTTCGGCGCCGTCGACGCCATCGACCCGTCAGCGCCCATGCTGGAGGCGGCGCGAGCTCTTGGCGCTCATCGCCGGAACATCGATTGGCGGCTCGGCATGGCTGAGACCGCAAGTCGTTCGGGGCCATATGACCTAGTGACGGCCGGGGCCAGCCTGCACTGGATGGATCATTCGATTGTTTTCCCAAGGCTCTTCGACTCCATGAGCCCCACGGGTCTCATCGCCGTGATCAGCGTTGATGAAGCGCCACTGGACGCCTGGGACGGTCTTTGGCGGACATTCCTGGAAGACTGGCTGCGACGCGTCGGCCAGACGCCGGACTGGCCGGGCCGCAAGGTGGTCGGCGCGCTGCACGAACCATGGATGGATATTCTGGGCCGCGAGGTGATCACGCACACCGTCCGTCAGTCCGCCGCTGACTTCGCCGCCGCCCAGCACGCCAGAGCCACCTGGACCCGCAGCCGGATGGGCGCCGATCTCGCGGCGGCTTTCGACGAAGATCTCAGCAAGCGGTTGAAGCCGCACGAGAAAGACGGGCTGGTGAGCTTTGAGGTGACATGCACCTTGTTGTGGGGGCGGCCCAGGCGGACAATCCAGTCCTGAGGCGCATCTCATATTTCCGATAATCTATCTTAGGCGCAATTTAGTTGTAGCCGCCATTAATAATGTCACCGGCGTGCCAGTTAGAGATGGCACCCTCCCTCATTTTGCGTGGGAGGTCCTCCAAAGTGGCGTTGCACTTCATGAGCGACAAGGAGCTTAGCCGAGTCGAGATCTTGCGCGATCTGACGTCGGGCCGGCTGACGGTTTCGGCGGCCAGCAATTTGATGGGCTTGGAGCGGCGCCAGGTTCTGCGGCTGTCGAAGGCCTATCAGGAGCACGGCGCGACGGCCCTCATCTCCAAGAAGCGCGGCCGGGTCAGCAACCGGCAGACGCCGACCGAGATCAAGGCCCAGGCCCTGGAGCTCATCAAGGCGCGCTACGCGGACTTCGGTCCGACGCTGGCCGCCGAGAAGCTGCGCGAAGTTCACGGCATCACGGTCGGCCGCGAGACGCTGCGGCTGTGGATGCTCGACGCCGGCCTTTGGGCGGATCGCGTGAAGCGCCGCGGCCGGGTCTACCAGCCGCGGTATCGGCGCGAGTGCGTCGGCGAGCTGGTCCAGGTGGACGGCTCGGAGCATTGGTGGTTCGAGGATCGTGGCCCGCAATGCACCCTACTCGTCTTCATCGACGACGCCACCAGCCGCCTGATGCACCTGCAGTTCGTGCAGTCGGAGTCGACCTTCGCCTATTTCAACGCCACCCAGCGGTATCTGGAGCAGCACGGCAAGCCGGTGGCCTTCTACACCGACAAGCACGCCGTCTTCCGGGTCAACAAGCCCAGCGGCCTGCATGGCGACGGCATGACCCAGTTCGGGCGCGCCCTGAAGGCGCTGAGCATCGAGATCATCTGCGCCAACTCCAGCCAGGCCAAGGGTCGCGTCGAGCGCGCCAACAAGACCTTGCAGGACCGGCTGGTGAAGGAGCTGAGACTCGCCGGAGTCAGCACCATGGAAGACGGCAACGCCTTCCTGCCGGGCTTCATGGCCGACTACAACGCCCGCTTCGCCAAGGCGCCGTTCAACGACAAGGACCTGCACCGGCCCATGCAGGTTCGGGATCGACTGGACGAGGCCTTCACTTGGCGCGCCGAGCGGACGCTGTCGCAGTCCCTCACCCTCCAGTACGACAACATCCTTTTCATGATCGAACCGTCTGAGTTCGCCCAGGCCGCGATCGGTCGTCGGGTCGAGGTGGTGGACTTTCCCGATGGCCGCCTAGAGGTCCGCTACAAGGGCCGCAGCATGCCGTACCGGACCTTCGACAAGCTGCGCCGCGTCACCGAGACCGCCGTGCTCGAGAACAAGCGCCTCGGCGGCCTTCTCACACTGATCCGGCAGAGCCAGCAGACCGACCCGCCGGGCATGCGAACCAGCAAGGGCCCGAAGCGGCGCGATCAGACCAGGCACATGTTCAGCGTCGGCTGAACTGGCTCCTTACAAAAAAACGCCCCTGCCCCACCATCGGGAGGACTCTACTTTTAGACCGCGCAGGCGGCTGCTAGCTTCACTCGACTGAAGGAGGCGGCGCTTGCGCGGAATCGAACGCTGGGCTGAACGCACCGCAGACGGAGAGGCTTGGTTCGCAAAGGTGGAAGCTGCGGACGGCTCCGCCGCCACGTTGCCGAAGGCCAAGTATGATGCTTTGGGACTAAGTCCGGATTTCTGGTCGCTTCTAAAGCAAAGGCGATCATACTCGAATGTCGTCGCGGAAGGCATGAAGCGCGTCAGCGCTGACTTTTCGTCGGTCATAGCTCCGCTCGGATTCCGGAAAGCGGGAGCGAGGCGTTGGGCTCGGACTAGAGACAACCGGACCGATGAAATTAGGCTCGAAAGAGCGGGTAGCTCTTATGGCGCTCCTATCAACGCATCTGTCGATCTTCGAATTTGGCTCAGTGTCCGAGACGCAAACACCACCATTGCCGATGGGATGTCCCTTAGGTGTGACAGGGTCCGCCGATCAGATGGCCACGCCTATCATCACCGATTCAACGCTGAATCTTTTAGTACGTACGACCAATGCCTGGACGAGCTGAAGCTGTTCGTGACTGAGTTTGCTGAGTCATGGTTCGAAGAGAATTCGCCACCAAAATAACGGTCGAATAGCGCGTACTTCGAGGCCTGAAACGGTGGCGACTCGCCCCAACACTCTACGTGCCTCGCGCGCCTGACGGCGCACTCGGAAAACAAAGCACGCAGCTGAACCGACAGTGCGGAGGGCAGCGGTCCGGCTCTGCGCATTTGAAGGGCTCCGCGCCCGCCCGCTCCCCTCACCCATCTCCTGGTGACATTTCTAACTGGCGCCCGGCGCGACATCTCTAACCGGCGTAGACATTGGTTTAGGCAAAGCCAGCCCGGACCATCGCCCTCCCGCAGTCTGTTCTAGCGCTTCAGGGGCCAAACCTCGACGACGCCCTGGGCCACCGCACACGGGCTTTTCGCGGCGATCTCAATGGCCGACTCGAGGTCCGGGGCTTCGATGAGCGCGAAGCCGGCGATGGGTAGATCGGCTTTCAGGAATGGGCCTGCCGCTACGTCCACGCCTGCGTCGTCGTGATTGCGCACTTGAACAGGCTCGCCGACCATACCGATGATGTCGCCTCGGCGGACGCGCTCGGCGTCCGCGGCGTGGGCGGCGTCGCGTATGGGTTTGGCCGTTTGGTCGTAGCCGGTGCGGTCGCCGTAACCGATGGTGATGAACTGGGGCATGCGGATCGAACGTTGGGAAGAGCGCGAAGTTTCAGGCGTGGTTGACAGTGGCCTTGCCCTGACCCACACTTCGCCAAATGGTGAAGTATCAATCCAGCGGCATGGACCGCACGTTCTCCGCCCTCGCTGACCCCACACGTCGAGGCGTGCTGGCGCGGCTGATGGATGAGCCTGGTCTGTCGGTGACAGAACTCGCCCGGCCCTTCGATCTGAAGCTCCCGGGGATGATGAAGCACCTCGATGTGCTCTCCGATGCGGGCCTCATCACGCGCTCCAAGACCGGCCGCACCGTCGCCGTTCATCTCGCGCCGGAACCGTTGCAGGAAGCCATGGCGTGGCTGGGCCGCTATGAGCGGTTCTGGACGGCGAGCCTGGACCGGCTGACAGCCCTGGTCGAACAGGACAGCGGCGAATGACGAGCCCCCTCCCCACCCGCTCCGCCCTCCCCAGCCTGTCTCTGGTCCGCCAGATCAAGGCCACCCCCGCCAAGGTCTGGGCGGCGATCACGCAGCCGGACCTGATGCTGCAATGGTGGGGCCCCGACGCCGGGCCGACCCTCAGTGTCGAGGCGGATGTGCGCCCCGGCGGCCGGTTCAGCGTGGTGTTCCGGCTGCTGAGCGGCGCCGAGCACAATCCGACGGGTATTTATCAGGAGGTGGTTCCGGAGAGACTCGTGTCCTTCACCTGGGACCTGCCCGGCACGCCGGAGCCGAAATCCCTGGTCACCTTCCGCCTCGTCCCGCGCGATGGCGGCACCGAACTCACCCTCACCCACGAGCACCTCCCCGACGAGGCGGCGCGCGCCAGCCACGCCCAGGGCTGGAACGGCCTGCTCGATAAACTCCCCCTCTTCCTCGCGAGGCAGCCATGAGCGACCTGACCGTCTGGACCTATGACTGGGTGCCCCCGCCGCCCCGCGGCTTCGTGCGGGACATCCGCCTGCGGTGGGCCTGCGAGGAGGCCGGCCTGCCCTACGCCGTCGGCTCTGTGCCTTTCGATAACCGGGGCCCTGACCATTTCGCGCACCAGCCCTTCGGGCAGATCCCGTTCCTCACCGACGGCAAGATCAACATCTTCGAGAGCGGAGCCGGTCTGCTGCACCTGGCGCGCAAGAGCGAGGCCCTCATGCCCCGCGATCCGGCCGGTGAAGCTGAAACCCTGGAGTGGACCATCGCCGCCCTCAATTCGATCGAGATGGTCTCCGTGCCCTGGTGGTTCCTGGAGATCACCAATGCGCCCAACAAGGACCTGACCGGCTGGCTGGAAGGCCGCCTGGCCCGCATGGACGGCATCCTGGCGGGCCGCGAATGGCTGGCGGCGGGCCGCTTCACCGTCGCAGACCTGCTGATGGCCGATGTCCTGCGCGTCGAAAAAGTCCGCGCCTTCGGAGACCGCCCGGCGACGGAAGCCTATGTCGCCCGCATCACAGACCGCCCCGCCTTCAAGAAGGCCCATGCCGACCAGATGGCCCACTTCGCGGCAGGAGATGCGGCGCGGGCCTCAGCCTAGAAAATTACCGCCCTGCTGTCGGCGCGCCGCCCCCTCCCCCGTCCTAGGATCGCAAACCCGGGAGGACCACCCCATGACCCAAGTTCAATCCGGCCACGTCGAAGCCGGCGGTGTGCGTTTCGGCTATGAGATCCAGGGCGCGGGCGCGCCTCTGCTGCTGCTCCATGGCGGCTTTGGGACGCTGGACATGTTCGGCGCTGCCTTGCCCGCCTTCACGGCGAAGCATCAGGTGATCGCCGTCGATCTCTACGGTCACGGCCGCACCGCCCTCACGGACCGCCCCATAGACCCGGTGACAATGGCTGACGACCTGGCCACCCTCGTCAGAACCCTCGGCTTCGAGAGGGCGGATGTGCTCGGCTTCTCGTTCGGCGGCATGGTCGCGCTGCGCCTGGCCATCCAGCATCCGGACGTTGTGGGAAAGCTCGTCCTGGCCTCGGCGCCTTTCGCCGACACCGGCTTCTATCCGGACATCCGCGCTCAGCAGATGGGCATCGCCCAGGGCGCAGAGCTGTTCAAACAGACCCCGATGTACGAGGCCTACAAGGCCGTGGCCCCGAGGCCGGAAGACTTCGAGACCTTCGTCGCCCGCATGGGTGAATGCATGCAGACGCCGTTCGACTGGTCAGGTGATCTTGCGGGGCTGAAGCCCACCACCCTGCTCGTCTTTGGCGACAGCGACATGTTCCGCCCGGAACACATCATTGAATTCTACCAGCACCTCGGCGGCGGCCTGGCCGACGCGGGCTGGGACGGGTCCGGCATGTCGCGCCACCGCCTCGCCATCCTGCCGGGTGTCACCCACTACGAGATGTCGGATGCTCCGGGCCTGGTCTCGACCGCGCTCGCCTTCCTGGAGGCCTAAGCGGTGCGCGAGCTGCACCTGAAGATGTCGATGACCCTCGACGGCTTCGTTGGCGACCTGGAGGGCTCCGGCGCCTGGCGGGTGGGCGGCGATCAGAGCTCCAAGGCCTGGGCGGTCGAGGTGGTGGAGAACGCCAGCCTGCATATCATGGGCTCGCGCAGCTTCCGCGACATGGCCCCCTACTGGGCGGTCTCCACCGACGATTTCGCCGCGCCCATGAACAGGGCGCCGAAGACGGTCTTCAGCCGTCAGGGGCCCGCGATCCTGGCAGGCCTCAGGACCTCGGGTGTGGATATGCAGCCGTATGGGGAAAGCTGGGCTCACGCCCAGGTCGCCGGCGGCGACCTCGTTGAAGAGATCGCTCGGATGAAGGCGGTGCGCGCGCCCAAACCGATCCTCGCCCATGGGGGCGCCGCCTTCGCCCGCAGCCTCCTCGCCGAGGGCCTCGTTGACCAGCTGGTGCTGGGCGTCCATCCCATCGTGCTAGGCCAGGGCGAGGCCCTCTTCTCGGAGCTGACGGCGCCTATGCGGCTCAAGCTGATCAGTTCGAAAACCTTCCCGGGCGGCGTGATGGCCCTCACCTACCGGCCCGGCACGCGGGCGAACGCCGCCACGCCTTCAGGCACGTGATGGAAGGCTTCCTTCTCTTCCGTCCAAACCACCAGAGCCGGCCCCTCGAACATGGCGGGTTCATCCAGCGCCCCCACCTTGACGATCACCCCATCCGGCGCCCGGGGCGAGCGCGCGGCGATCTGCACGCCGCATGTCTCACAGAACTCCCGCGCCGGCGCCTCGGCGCTCATCGCGAAGCGCCGGGGCTCGCCCTGCGTGTAACGGAAATTCTCCGCCATCAGGCCGATAAACAGGTTCCCCGCCCCGCCGGAGACCTTCTGGCAGGTCTTGCAGAGGCAAAGGCCCCGCATACGGACCTCGCCGCCCGCCTCGAACCGCACAGCCCCGCAAAGGCACCCGCCTGTCAGCTTCATTTGGCCTCCTCCAAAACGGCGCGAAATCTGCCGAATTGAAGCGCGCCGCGCCATTCTTGAATGGATTTAGTTCACGCCCATATCCCTGTGGGACGGACGGGTTCAGCCTCTCTGACTTTCCTCGAACACTTTCAGCTGCGCCGCGAAGGCCCGCTTGAAAGCCGGCCGCGCCATGGCCCGTTCAGCATAGGCGGCCAGGTTCGGAAATTCGGGCACGAGCTCCGAACTTTCCAGCCGCACCAGCACCTCCACCATCATCAGGTCGCCGGCGCTGAAGCCGCCCTCCAGCCAGTCCTTGTCGCCCAGAGCCCGGGAAAGCTGGCCAAGTCGGACGCGGATGCGGTCGTGGATCGAAGCCAGGCGTTCGGGGTACCAGGGCTTGTCGCGTTCCGTGAAAAAGCTGACCTCCCGCTCGATCGCCAGGGGCTCGATGGTGCTGAGGGCGCTGATCGTCCAGGAGATCGCGCGGGCCCGGGCCGCCGGGTCGTCTGGGAGCAGGCCCTTATGGGTCTGGGCGATGTGCAGCACGATGGCCCCGGTTTCGAAGAGCGCCACGCCGTCCGCCTCATAGGTCGGAATCTGGCCGAAGGGTTGCAGGGCCAAGTGCGCCGGTTGCTTCATCTCCTCGAAGGTCAGGAGGCGCATGTCGTAGGGCTGGCCCACCTCTTCCAAGGCCCAGCGCACCCGCATGTCACGCGCAAGGCCCCTGCCCCGGTCCGGCGAGGCTTTGAATCCAGTGACGATCGGGCGCATGGCGGCTCTCCTTCCGGTGTCCTGACCCAAGGACGCTCTCGGGCGCCCGGTTCCGACAGGGCCGATCGGCCCTCAGCCTTCGATCCCGAGACTTGTGGTGATGGCGGCCCAGGCCATTTCCCCCAAGGCCCGGTCAGCCTCGGGCGTCCCGCCCCATGCGCGCATTGTCGGCGGGGCCGGCGGCTGTTCTCCAGGGAACACCGGGCTGTGGCCCGCCTCGGGATGTTCGACCACAATCGCGTCGCGCCCCGCCGCCGTCAGCCGTGCGGCAAGGCTCCGCGCGGCGGTTTCGGAGGGCCAGAGGGCATCGGATGCTCCGGCCACCAGAATCACACGCGCCGCAGCTTCCTCTATGCGGATGGTCGCCGCAGGCACATCCTCCGCGAAGGTCCTGAGGCTCGCCTCATGCAGACCGCGATAGGCCGGCGGCCCATCCCCGCCCGTCGGCCAGGCGCGCGGGTCGAGCACGATGCAGGGCAGGGCTTGGTCCCGCCAGGTCAGGGACGACCTCGGCGGCCATTCCATCCCATCGAGCCCCGGCCCGTTATTCTGCCAGATCACGGCGGTTGGGCTGATGGCGATGGCCGTGGAAAGTCGTGGCTCCCGCACCGCGAAAGCCAAGGCCGCCTCGGCGCCATAGGACGTTCCCAGCATGGCAATGCGCTCACAGCCCTCGGCGAGAAGGCGCTCGACGGCCAGGCTGAAGACTTCCAAGGGGATCAGGTTGATCCCCTTGGCCTGCCCTTCCCCGCCCCACCAGCGCTGGGCGATGGCCGTGACGCCCAGCTGGGCGAACAGGGCCGCCCGCGCCACGTCCACGCGGCCGCTGGAGCCGGTGATGACGATGATGCCAAGACCATTGGGACGCTCGGGCTTCAAGAGCGCGCCCTGCAGGGCGCCCGTCAGGGGAATCTCGGTGAAGGTCATGCGACCATCTATGGCATAGAGGCGGCTGATGCGCCGGTCCGAGATCACCGCCGAACTTGCCGCCGCCCTGGTGGCCGATCAGTTCCCGGCCTGGGCGCACCTGCCGGTCACGCCCGTCGCGGTCGGCGGCAACGACAACCGCACCTTCCGGCTCGGTTCGACGATGCTCGTTCGCCTGCCCAGCCACGCCGCCTATGTTGCTCAGGTCGAGAAAGAGCAGGCCTGGCTGCCGTGGCTGGCGCCGAAGCTGCCCTGCCCGATCCCCGCGCCCCTGGCCTTCGGCCGGCCCAGCGGGATCTACCCCCATCCTTGGTCGGTCTATTCCTGGCTGCCCGGCCAGAGCGCCAACATTATGCCTCCCGGCGACAAGGTGCGCTTCGCGGCCGATCTGGCGAATTTCTTGCACGCCTTGCGGTCCATCGCACCAGAGGGACCGCCGGCGGGGCCCCACAGCCACAACCGCGGCGGAGATCTCTGGGCTTTCGACGAACAAACCCGCGCCGCTATCGCCACGCTGGGAGGCCGCATCCGCCAGGCTCTGGCCTCGCGCCTCTGGGACGCCGCGCTCGCGGCCCCCTTCGCAGGGCCGCCCGTCTGGGTTCACGGCGACATCGCTCCCGGCAACCTCCTTGTCGAGGGCGGCCGGCTGAGCGCGGTTATCGATTTCGGCTGCTGCGCCGTCGGCGATCCGGCCTGCGATCTGGTGATGGCGTGGACCTACTTCGACGGCGATGCGCGCGCGTCTTTCCAGTACGGCCCCGATCTTGACGACGCGGCCTGGGCGCGCGGCCGCGGCTGGGCGCTCTGGAAAGCCTTGATCATCCTGGCGGCTCCCGCGGGCGACGACGGCCCCCAGGGCGAAACGGCGCGCACGACCCTGATCGCCCTTGGCGTGATGAATTGATGCATCACAAGGGACTTCGGCCCCTGGGCGCGTAGAGTAGGAAGACATTTCCCCTGAGTCTCCGCGCGCACCCTCATGCCCAACGGCGCCGCCACCGCCCATCTGCTGCGTCCGAAACTGGTGACCACGTTCACCGAGGGATACGGGCTGGAAGGTCTGCGCCGCGACGCCCTGGCTGGGCTCACCGTCGCGATCGTCGCCCTGCCCCTGTCGATGGCCATTGCTGTGGCCTCGGGGGTTTCTCCCGAACGCGGGCTCTACACC
Organism: Caulobacteraceae bacterium; assembly: GCA_046349475.1. GTDB lineage: Bacteria > Pseudomonadota > Alphaproteobacteria > Caulobacterales > Caulobacteraceae > Acaudatibacter. The sequence goes on from JAXMCG010000002.1 coordinate 256,474, forward strand.
GCCATCATAGGAGGCTTCCTGGTCTCCGCCCTCGGCGGCAGCCGCTATCAGATCGGCGGACCGGCCGGCGCTTTCATCGTCCTGGTGGCCGCCACGGTCAGCCGGTTCGGACTGGAAGGCCTCTTCACCACCGTCCTCCTCTCCGGGATCATGCTCGCCCTTCTTGGCGTGCTGCGGCTGGGTTCGCTGATCCGGCACATTCCTCACGCCGTGACCGTGGGCTTCACCAGCGGCATCGCCGTCACCATCCTGGCAAGCCAGTTGAAGGATTTGGCCGGCCTCACCCTTGCGGTTGAGCCCGGCCCCTTCCTGCCCAAGATGGCCGCTCTCATTGGCGCCGCGCCGTCGGTGAATCCCGCCGCGCTCCTGCTCGGCGGCGGCGTCGCGGCTGCGATCTTTGCTTTGCGCGCCTGGCGCCCCAACTGGCCGGGAATGCTGATCGCCGTGGCCGCGGCATCGCTACTGGCTCTGGCGCTGGGCCTGCCTGTGCAGACTATCGGCAGCCGGTTCGGCGGCCTGCCCCAGGCCCTGCCCGCGCCCGCCTGGCCGGACCTCAGCCTGCCCCGCCTCATGGCCCTCGCCCCGGCCGCCCTTTCCTTCACCCTGCTCGGGGCGGTCGAAAGCCTGCTTTCGGCCAAGGTGGCGGACGGCATGACGGGCCGGGCGCACCGCTCGAACATGGAGCTGGTCGCTCAGGGCGTCGCCAATGTGGCCTCGGCCCTGTTCGGGGGCATCGCCGTTACGGGCACCATCGCCCGCACCGCGACCAATATCCGCGCCGGCGCCCGAAGCCCCGTGTCAGGCATGCTGCATGCCGCCTACCTGATGCTCTTCATCCTCGTGGCCGGGCCGCTCGCCACCTATGTGCCCCTGTCCGCCTTGGCTGGGGTGCTCGTCGTGGTCTGCTGGAACATGGCGGAAAAGGCGGAATTCGTGCGCCTGCTCAAAGGCTGGCGCACCGCTGTGGTCCTCCTGACGACCTTCGGCGTCACGCTTCTCCGCGATCTGACCTTCGGCATCCTTGCTGGGTGTCTCGCCGCCGCTCTGCTGGCGGGGTTCGATTGGGTGCGGAGCCGCAAGGCCTAGGCGCTTCGGATTTCCGCGATCCAGGCAGGAAGGTCCGCCAGGGTCGCCAGTTCGCGATAGCGCGGATGTGAGGCCGGCGCCTCGGCGGCTTCATGGGCCCAGACCAGATGATACGGGATCAGGGCCGCCCAGGCCCCCGCCGCCAGGGCCGGCAGAATGTCTGATTTCACGGAATTGCCCGCCATCAGCGCCGTCTCCGGCCCTTCTCCGTAGCGCGCGAAGACCCTGCGATAGGTGTCCGGTGTTTTCTCCGAGACGATCTCGACGCCTTCGAAATAGTCCCCCAGCCCGGAGGCGGCGAGCTTGGTCTCCTGATGGAAGAGATCGCCCTTGGTGATCAGCACCAGTTTCACCTGATCGTTCAGCACCGCCAGGGCATCCAGGACGCCCGGCAGCGGCTCAATCGGGTGGCGCATCATCTCGCGCCCGGCGGTCAGGATCTCATCCAGGACAACGGGGGACACACGGCGATCGCTGATCGCCAGCGCCGTCTCCAGCATCGAGAGCGTGAAGCCCTTCGCGCCGTACCCGTAGACACCGATATTGCGCCTTTCGACGCCCTCCAGGTGCGCCTCGACCCCCGCCGCGTCCGCGAACTCGGCCAGCAGGCCGCAGAACCGGTCTCGCGTCATGCGGAAGATGGTCTCGTTGTGCCAGAGGGTGTCATCGGCATCGAGGCCGACTATCGAAATGCTCATATTCCGCTCTTACGGGCTTGGCGCGCCGCTTGGTAGGCCGCCATGGCGTTGACGGGCTCATCCGTCGTCCAGGCGTCCGCGAAGGCGTCAATGCCCGCGGTGATCGCCTGGCTCATCGGCAGCTCTTCCCAGCGCCGGATCAGGGCCTTCTGCAAGGACAGGGCGCGGGGCGTCGTCTCCAGCACGGCCTGCGTCGCCCGGCTGACAGCGCCATCAAGACCGTTGGGCGGCGCGATCTCGTCGATGAGGCCCCAGCCGAGGGCCTCCGTGGCGCGGAAGGTCTCGCCCAGCAGCAGCATCCGCCGCGCCCGCCCCCAGCCGACGAGGCCAGGCAACAGCGCTGCCTCCACCACGGACGGAATGCCCAGCTTCACCTCCGGCATGCCGAGGATCGCGCCCTCCGCGGCGATGCGGAAATCACAAGCCGCGGCGAGTTCCAGCCCCGCCCCCAGGGCATAGCCGTTGATGCGGGCGATCACCGGGACCGGTAGATCACGTACGGCCCGGCAGCATCCATGAACCCTCTCGATGAACGCCCGGGCCTGGTCCGGCGTGCGGACGGCGCTCATTTCGTCAATGTCGGCCCCGCCCACGAAGGCGCGATCCCCTGCCCCGGTCAGGACCACGGCGCGCAGGTTGGGATGGTCGTGCAGGGCCGCGATGACCCCGGCGAACTCTTCCATGAGGCCGCTGGAGAGGCAGTTGAGGCGTGCCTCATTGTCGATCGTGACCCGCGCGATGGCCGCGCCGCCGCTGTGAGGCTCGATATCGAGATCAATCTTCGCCATGGCGCGCCTCCCTTTTGCCGCGATGGGAGCCTCAAGCTGCGCCCAGGGGCAAGAGGCGCTGGACGCTCACTGGCGCGGCGGTCCGAACGTCCCTATCTAAGTTGTCGAATTCCTTTGGTTCTTGGAGGCTCCCCATGAAGATTCTCCCGATTGTCGCCGGCGCTGTGATCGCGGCCAGCGCCGCTACGGCGGCCTTCGCCACGCCGATTCCCATTTCCCGCGTCAGCGTCACCATCGGCGAAGAGCTGCAGGAAAAGGCCGGCAAGTACGGCGAACGTGACGTCAATGATCTCGCCGAGCGCCTGCGCGGCTCGGTGGAGCGCGAACTCGGCCGCAACGGCGCCCTCGCCGAGGACGGAGCCCGGCTGGAACTGGTGATCACGGACGCGCGGCCGAACCGCCCGACCTTCCGCGAGATGGCGCGCAATCCCAGCCTCTCCTTCGAGAGTGTGTCGCTGGGCGGGGCGGAAATTCGAGGCGAGTTGGTGGCCGCCGACGGGACGCGGACCCCCGTTTCCTACCGTTGGTACGAGAATGACCTCGCCGAGAGCTACTACGGCTGGACCTGGAGCGACGCCTACCAGTCGTTTGACCAGTTCGCCCGCCGGGTGGCCGACGGTAACATCTAACCACCGCACGAATTAATGCGCCGCCCTCTTGCCGGGGGCGGCGGGCCTTGAGATGGATCGGCCATGAGCTCCTCCGAGGCCGCGCCGCAGCGCCGATCCAATCTGACACTGGCGGCCTATGCCACGCCCTGCCTGCCGCTCGCTGCACTGGGCCTGCCGCTGGTGGTGTTTCTTCCGAATTTCTATTCCGATGAGCTGGGCCTGAGCCTCACCTCGGTGGCGGCCGCCTTTGGGGCGGTGCGCTTCATCGACATGGCCTTCGACCCCTTCATCGGCGGGGTCATGGACCGCACCCGCACCCGGCTCGGCCGCTTCCGGCTCTGGTTCACCATCGGTGTGCCCCTGATCGTGGCGGCCGCGGCGATGCTGTTCCTGGCGCAGAAGGGCGTGACGGCGTTCTACCTCTGGGCCGGATTGCTGCTGGTCTATGCCGGCACCTCGATCACTGGTTTGGCCCACGTCGCCTGGGCCACCGTGCTTTGCCCTGAATACGACCAGAGATCGCGCATTTTCGGCTGGTGGCAGGGAGCCAATGTGGTGGGCGTCCTGCTCGTCCTCCTCCTGCCCACCGTAATCCAGCAGGTCCTCGGCGGCACTAACACGGACGCCATCCGCGCCATGGGCTGGTCCGTGGTGATCTTCCTGCCCCTGGCGACGGCCTTCGTGCTCCTCAAAGTGCCCGAGCCCCAGCCCACTCAGGCGGCCGAGAAAGCAGGTCTGAAGGAGTATTTCGGCCTCCTCATGCGCCCCATCGTCGGGCGCATCCTGATCGTCGACCTTCTGCTCGGCACGGGCCCGGCCATCACCGGGGCCCTGTTCTTCTTCTACTTCCAGGCCATGAAGCACTTCGACAAGGGCCAGGCCTCTGTGCTGCTGCTCATCTATTTCGTGGCGGGCCTGATCGGCGCGCCGCTCTGGGTGCGCCTCGCCTACAAGATCAGTAAGCACCGGGCTCTTGTGGTGGCGGCTGTCGTCTATGCGGTGGCGTCCGCCTCCGTGGTGCTGATGCCCGTAGGGCAATTCATCGGCGCGGCCCTGGTGATGTTCGCCGCCGGCATCCCCTATTCCGCCAGCGCCTTTCTGCTGCGCGCCATGATGGCCGATGTGGGCGATGACGAACGCCTGCGCACGGAGGTCGACCAGACTGGCCTGCTCTATTCCATGCTGACCGCGACGGTGAAGATCGGCTCTGCCGCCGCCGTGCTCATCACCCTGCCGATTCTTCAGGCCATGGGCTATGTGCCGGGCAGCCAGGTGGCGGCCAGATCAGAAGCCGCCATCGGCCTCGACATCATGTTCTGCGCCGCGCCGGCGGTGCTCGCCCTTGTCGGCGCGGCGATCATCTTCGGCTATCCGCTGACCGCCGAGAAGCACGCCGAGGTGCGCGCCAAGCTCGCCTCGCGTGACGCGGAAGAGGCCGAGGCGATCCTGGGCGGCGAGCCCCTGACCACGGACGAGGCCCATGTCCCCACCGCCCACTGACGGCCACCCCCTCGTTCGGCTGCTGGAGATCATGGCTCAGCTGCGCACGCCCGTGACCGGCTGTGAGTGGGACCTGGAGCAGACCTTCGCCACCATCGCCCCCTACACCGTGGAGGAAGCCTACGAGGTCGCCGACGCCATCGAGCGCCAGGATATGCCGGACCTTCGCGATGAACTGGGCGACCTCCTCTTCCAGGTGGTGTTCCATTCCCGGATGGCCGAGGAGGCCGGCGCCTTCCGCTTCGAGGACGTGGCCGAGGCGATCAATGAGAAGATGATCCGCCGCCATCCCCACGTGTTCGGCAATGCCGGCCAGCGCAGCGCCGCTGAACAGACCGTGGCCTGGGAAGAGATCAAGGCGGCCGAGCGGGCCGCGAAAGGCGAGGCGCAATCTGGCGTGCTTGACGCCGTTCCGGCGGGGCTGCCGGCCCTAACCCGCGCCGTCAAGCTGACGGGCCGAGCCGCCCGCGTCGGCTTCGACTGGCCAGACGCCGCCCGCGTGCTCGAGAAGCTCGCTGAAGAAGTCGTGGAACTCGAAGTGGAGATCGGGGCCGGTGACCGCGAGAAAATGAAGGATGAACTGGGCGACGTCCTCTTCGTCATCGCCAATCTGGCGCGTAAGCTGGACATTGAGCCGGAGGACGCCCTGCGGGGCGCCAACGCCAAATTCACCCGCCGCTTCCGCTCCATCGAAGCAGCCCTCGCCGCCGATGGCCGCACGCCGCATCAATCGGACCTGGAAGAGATGGACCGCCTATGGGACGCCGCCAAGCTCGCTGAGCGCGGGCAGGTCTAAGACGACTGGTCCGCCAGAAGGGCCGCGCCGAACTGGCGCTCAAAGCGTCCATAGGCCTGGCTGTCCATACGCGCCACCACCGTGACGATCCCGTCCACTTCGTGCCGGTCGACCACTCGGCCGTTGCGGTAGATCCAGGCTAGAGCCTCGCCATTGGCCGCATCGAGGCGAAGAGTCATCTCTGGGCCTTCGTCCGCGAGATTGGCGATACGGTTGAGAAGCGCCGCGGTCCCCTCCCCGGTCACGGCTGAAACGGGCGAGGCTCCACTACGAATAGCGCGGATCTTCGTGGCCTCGGCCGTCTCTTCGTCCAGCTGGTCGATCTTGTTCCAGACTTCAAGCACGTGCTCGCTGTCCGGATCGACCCCAACGTCCTTCAGAACAGCGCGGACATCCAATGCCTGGGCTTCTGAGTCGTCCGTCGCCACGTCGCGTACATGCAGGATGACGTCGGCCTCGGTGAGCGCCTCCAGCGTGGCGCGGAAAGCTTCGACCAGTTCGTGCGGGAGGTCCGATATGAACCCGACCGTGTCCGAGATGATCGCCGGACGCCCGCCCGGCAGATTCAGGGTGCGGGCCGTGGGATCGAGGGTTGCGAACAGCATGTCCTTGGCCAGGACCTTGGCGTTGGTCAGCTTGTTGAACAACGTCGACTTGCCCGCGTTGGTGTAGCCCACCAGGGCCACGGTCGGATACGGGACGCGGCCTCTCGCCTGTCGCTGCAAGGAGCGCGTGCGGCGAACCTCGTCCAGCTCCTTCTTCAGTTTGACGATCTTATCGGCGATCAGACGCCGGTCGGTTTCGATCTGGGTCTCGCCCGGTCCGCCCATCACACCGGCGCCGCCACGCTGCCGTTCCAGGTGGGTCCAGGTGCGTACGAGGCGCGAGCGCTCATAATCGAGCCGCGCCAGTTCGACCTGCAACCGGCCTTCCTTGGTCTGGGCGCGGCGGGCGAAAATCTCGAGGATCAGACCCGTGCGATCCATCACCTTGACCTGCCAGGCTTTCTCCAGATTTCGCTGCTGCACGGGCGTCAGGGCGTCATCAACGATGGCCACGTCGATCTTGTCGGCCTCACACAGCAGCCGGAACTCCTCGACCTTGCCCGAGCCGAACAGGGTCGCGGGGGTCTTGGTCCGCAGGGGCGCGACGGCCTTTGTTACGACCTCCAGGTCGAGAGCAAGGGCCAGGGCGGCGGCTTCCTCCAGGCGCGCGCCCGCCGCACGCGCGGCGCTCTCGCGCGCGTGGGCGGGATGGAGGATGAGCGCCCTCTGGACGGGGGCGGCGCGGTCGATGGGTTTACGCGTCAATCGTCTTGTTCGTCGGCGCCCGGCTCCCAGAGCTGGACAGGCTGAGCCGGCATGATGGTGGAGATGGCGTGCTTGTAGACCAGCTGTGACTGGCCATCGCGGCGCAGCAGGACGCAGAAATTGTCAAACCAGCTGACCACGCCCTGCAGCTTCACGCCGTTGACCAGGAAGATGGTGAGGGGCGTCTTGGAACGCCGCACGCTGTTCAGAAACGTGTCCTGAAGGTTTTGCCGCTTGTCAGTGGCGGTGGACATGGGTTTGCCCCTTTTAATTTCCGGAGGCCAAAACGCCTCCACACAAGAGTTTTCGCCAGAGCTCTAGACCGAAAGAGCCCTGGCTTTTTCAATATAGGCGGCCCTCAGGGACTTCGCCACTGGACCAGGTGTCCCATCCCCAATGGCCTGACCATCGACGCGGACCACGGGCATGACCAGGGCTCCGGCGCCCGTGGAGAAGGCTTCGCGGGCCGAAAGCGCCTCTTCGCGGGTGAACGGCCTTTCCTCTACCTTCAAACCCTGATCGGCGATCACCTTCATCAAGGTCGCCCGGGTAATCCCGCGCAGGATGTTGGCCTGGGTGTCACGCGTACGCAGCACGCCGTCCTTGTCGACGATCCAGGCGTTGGATGAGGCGCCCTCGGTAATCAGGCCAAGATCATCGACGAACCAGGCCTCGTAGGCGTCCTTTTCCCGTGCCTGTTGTTTGGCCAGAACGTTCGGCAGCAGGGCCACGGTCTTGATATCACAACGCGCCCAGCGGGTTTCCGGCGTCGTGACCACTCCCACCCCTTTGGCCGCTTTCGCTTCGGCCGCAGCGCGGTCGATGGGCTTGCAGGTCATGGTGACGGCGGGAGCGGCGCCATTGGTGGGAAAGGCATGATCGCGCGGCGCGACACCGCGGGTCACCTGCAAATAGAGCAGGCCTTCGTCGACCCTGTTGCGGCGGACCATCTCCTTCAGGACGATTTGCAGTGCGGCCCGGCTCATCGGCTGGGGAATGGAAAGCTCATTGAGGCTGCGTTCGAGGCGCGCGAAATGGCCCTCGGCGTCGGCCAGCTTGCCGCCCATCACCGCCCAGACTTCATAGATGCCGTCCGAAAGCTGGTATCCACGGTCCTCGATGTGCACGTAGGCCTCGCCATGCGGGACATAGCGGCCATTCACATAGGCGATACGCGGCATCAGTCTTCGGCCTCTTCCAATGTCCGGGCGGCCCCGAATCCCAGGGACTTCAGCTTACGGTGCAGGGCCGAGCGTTCCATGCCGATGAAGGTGGCGGTGCGGGAAATATTGCCGCCGAAGCGCATGATCTGAGCGTTGAGATACTCCCGCTCGAACAGCTCTCGCGCCTCACGTAGCGGCAGGGCGATGATCCGCTCGGCGCCGAGACCGCCCGTGGAGGGCGCCTGGGCTTCCGAGGGCAGCATGTCCGCCGTGATCAGATCCGACGGCTCGCCCGCGGCCAGGATCAGCATCCGCTCCACATGATTGCGCAACTGGCGCAGGTTCCCCGGCCAAGGCTGCACCTGCAGCGTGGCGAGGGCGTCATCCGCCAGGCGGCGGCGGGGCAGGCCACTGGCCTCACTGATCCGCTCGATGAAGTCGTTGACCAGTTCAGGGATGTCTTCCCGCCGCTCGGTGAGGCCCGGCACGCGTAGGGGCACCACGTTCAGCCGGTGAAAGAGGTCTTCCCGGAAACGCCCGGCGGCGATCTCTTCGCGCAGGTCCCGGGAGGTGGACGAGATCACCCGCACGTCCACCTGCACGTCACTGTCGCCGCCGACCCGTCGGAAACGCTGTTCCACCAGCACCCGCAGGATGCGGCTCTGGGTCTCGCGCGGCATGTCCGCCACTTCATCCAGATAGAGGGTGCCGGAGTGGGCGCGCTCGAAGACCCCGATCTTGTGCGGCCGGCCCCCCTCGCCTTCCTGGCCGAACAGCTCGACGTCCATCCGCTCAGGCGTCATCCCCGCAGCGCTGACCGCCACGAACTCTCCCTTGGCGCGTTGGCTGGCCGTGTGGATCATCCGCGCCGCCGTCTCCTTGCCCGCGCCCGGAGGGCCCGCAATCAGGATGCGGCTGTTGGCCGGGGCGACTTTGGAGATCATCTGGCGGAGTTGCTGGGCCGCCGACGAGGCTCCGAGCAGGCCTTCGGGATCAATGGTGTGAGCGCGCAGGCGCCGGTTTTCACGCCGAAGGGACGCCGCCTCAAGGGCGCGTTCCACAAGCAGGATCAGGCGATCGGATTTGAATGGCTTTTCCAGAAAGTCATAGGCCCCCCGCTTGATCGCCGAGACCGCCGTTTCGATGTTCCCGTGCCCGGAGATCATGATCACCGGCAGGTCCGGATTGAGGGACTTGACGAGGTCGAGCAGTTCCAGCCCGTCGAGGCCGCCACCCTGCATCCAGATATCCAGCACCATCAGGGACGGAGCCCGCGCCTTGATGGCCGCCAAGGCCTGATCTGAATCGGCCGCCATCCGGACCGAATAGCCTTCGTCTTCCAGGATACCCGAGACCAGCTCCCGGATATCGGCTTCATCGTCCACTACGAGTACGTCACCGGCCATTTTTGCTCTGCCTTCAGGCCGTCACGGCGTCTTGCGGCGCCGCACGGGGGGAAACTTGGGTTGCGGGGAAGCTCAGTGTCACCAAGGCGCCCTCCAAAGCGCCGGCGTCGGTGAGACTGAGCTCGCCCCCATGGTCTTCGAGAATGCGTTTGACGATGGCGAGGCCGAGGCCGGTGCCCTTCTCGCGCGTGGTCACATAGGGCTCGGTCAGTCGGTCACGGTCGCGATCGGGCAGGCCGACGCCATTGTCCTCGATCTCGAAACACAGATGCCGGCCATCCAGGACAAGTCGCGTGATGATCCGGCCCGCGGGAACGGGAGAGCCAGCCCGGCGGGTCGCGATCGCTTCGCCCGCGTTCTTGAGAATGTTGGCCAGGGCCTGCCCCACCATCCGGGCGTCACAGACAAGATTGACGTCCGGCAGGGGTTCGGCGATCTCCACGGTCACGTCCGGATCGGCCACCCTTTGGGCGAAGACCGCCTGGCGTAGCAGTTCGCCGGCGTCCGCCGCGGCGAATTTCGGCGCTGGCATCCGGGCAAAGGCGGAAAACTCGTCCACCATCCGGCCGATATCCCCCACCTGACGGATGATGGTCTCGGTGCAGCGGTCGAACGTCTCCAGATCCTGACTGATCTCCTTGCGGTACTTGCGTCTCAGGCGCTCGGCCGAGAGCTGGATCGGCGTCAGGGGGTTCTTGATCTCATGGGCGATGCGCCGCGCCACATCCTTCCAGGCGGCGTTCCGCTGAGCGGTGATCAGGCGCGTGATATCATCGAAAGTCAGCACCAGGCCGTCAGGGCTCGGTCCGGCGCGCACCCTCAGGCGCAGTGATTCCGTGCCGCGGATGACATCGACGTCTTCCTCCGCCTCGGATCCGATCTCAAGCGCGCGGTCCGCCACGGCCTCCAATTCCGGCGCCACCTCCGACAGGGTTCGCCCGAAAACAGCGCCGCCCTTAAGTGCGAGAAGGGTCGCAGCCTGCTTGTTGAGCGCGGAGATGCGCTTGTCGGCATCCAGACCGACCACGCCGGCGCTGACGCCGAGGAGCACGGCCTCGATGAATTCCCGCCGCGAATCCGCCTCCTCGCCGGCGCGCTTCAAGGCGTCCTGCTGCACCTGAAGATCGGTCGTCATACTGTTGAACGCCTGGGACAGGACGGCGATCTCGGCAGGATCGTGCGAACCGTCCACCCGGGCCGAGAGGTCGCCCCCGGCCACCTTGCCGGCCGCCTGTACCAGCCTGGCCACGGGGAGCGCGATACGGCTGGCTGCGGTCATCCCCAGCCATACGGCGCCCAGGAGCACCAGCAGGGCGGTTTCAACATATGAGAGGGCGAACGCCGCCTGGATCCTCGCCCGGCTGGTCCGCGCCTCGCGGTAGGCAATCAGGGAGCCTTCCGTCTCCCGCAGGTGGCCGAGAATGCCCCGGTCGATGCGCAGGACCACGTAGAGATAGCTGTCGGGCTCACGCAGCTTGAACAGGGCGCGCATCAGGTCGTCGCGCTCGAAGGGGTGCACGGAGACGTCCCCTGTGTCGGCTGCGGCGATGGTGGAGGCGGGAGGGGCCACGAAGGGTGGTGAAGCGGCGGTGTCGGCGCGGGCCAGCACCCGGCCGTCCTTGTCGATGATGTAGGCTGCGTCAAAGCCGTTGTCCGCCGCCAGGTCCGCCAGATAATGGCTGAAGGCGATGGGTGACTGGGCGATGGCCGGCGCGGCGCGGTTCACTTCCTGCGCCATCGTGGAAACATGGCCGGCGATATAGTTCATCCGTTCGTCGACGTAGGACCTGGCCACGGTCGCGGAGTTCTCGACTACCGTCTGGACCCGGTCGGAAAACCAGGAATCCACGCCTCGTGTCACCAGCACGCCGAAAAAGATCGCCACGATCACGGCCGGCGCCACAGCCGCCAGAGCGAACTGGGTCACGAAGCGAAGGTGGAGGCGCGCACCCGCATCGCTGGTCTGGGCGTCCAGCAGGCGCAGCATCCGCCAGGCCATGAGGGCTGTCAGCACCAGGATCAGCACGAGGTTGGTCACCAGCAGGACCAGGATCAGGCTGACCCGCTCGTCCAGGGACTGGGAATTACCGAACAGGTCCGTGCGGCTCGAGAGACCTAAAGATGATCCCAGCACCACGGCTGCGCCGGTCATGATCGCGGCCAGCGCGAATCCCACCCCCATGAGGAGGCTGGAATCGGCGATGCGCGACCACCAGGAGGGCTTGGGCGGGGCGTATTCGAGCGCCATGACAGGAGCCTAGGGCCGACTGTGCCCTAAATTCAACAGCTATGTGGCGCAGATCACGCGGTCGTTGAGTCGGCGCTCTTCTGACCGACCCGCGGTTCGGCGCCAGACATCAGCCGGCGGATGTTGGCGCGGTGCAGCCAGATCACGAAAAGTCCGCCTGCCCCGATCATCAACCGGTAAGGCAAGGGATGATCCAGCAGGCAAACCGCCACGATCGCGGTCAAGGAGGCGAGGATTGAGCCCAGCGACACCATCCTCCATATCGCTACGACGGCCGCGAATACAACGAGCCCCGCCACGGCGACGGGCCAGCTCATCGCCAGCAGCATGCCGAGCCCGGCGGCGACGGATTTTCCACCCTTGAAGCCGAGGAAGACCGACCGGCTGTGCCCGATGAGCACCACAGCGCCCGCCAGGGCGGCCGACCAGGGAATCCACGTCGACACCGTCAGCCCCGCAGGGAAGTCGACGGCCGCCCAGGTCCAGAGCCAGCGCGCCAAAAGGACAGCCGCCGCGCCTTTGGCAACATCCAGCAGCAGCACCACGGCGCCCGGCCCCGCTCCCAAAGTGCGCAGTACGTTGGTCGCGCCAGTCGAGCCTGACCCTTGCTCGCGAAGATCAATGCCCTTCAGTATTCTCCCCGCCCAGTAGCCGAAGGGCAGCGCGCCCAACAGATAGGCGGCCGCGACGCTCGCGGCGTTCACAATCCAGAACATCTTGGCGCTCCCCGTGACGACCCCACTCTGGGGCAATCAGGGCGGAGCGGCTAGCGCCGTCCGCGCACCATCTCGACGCCGAGGTCCTGGATCTTCTTGCGCAAGGTATTGCGGTTCAGGCCGAGCACCTCAGCCGCCCTCACCTGGTTGCCGCGCGTGGCCGCCAAGGTCAGCTGGATCAGGGGCCGTTCCACATCCTCAAGCACCCGGTCGTAAAGTCCGGCGGGCGGCACCCCGTCCGGCTGATCGGCGAAATAGGACGCGAGATGGCGCTCCACCAGGGTCGAAAGGGTGACGGGCCCCTCCTCGCCCACCGGCCGGGTGGTCTGTTCCTGCAGTTCCCGGTCGACTATGCGGGCGGTGATCAGTTCTTCGGCATAGAGGGCGCAGACGCGGCGGATGAGGTTCTCGAGCTCTCGCACATTGCCTGGCCAGGAGTGGGCCTTCAGGCGTTCAATCGCCCCATTGTCGATGGTCTTCGACGGCAGGCCCTCGCGGTGCGCCCGCAGAAGGAAGGCCCGCGCCAGGTCCGGAATATCGTCGGTCCGGTCCCGCAGGGGCGGCAGGCGCAGGGGCGCGACATTGAGACGGAAGTAGAGATCCTCGCGGAACAGGCCCTGCTGGATCAGGCTGCGCAGGTCGCGGTTGGTGGCGGCGATGACCCGCACATTCGGCTTGCGGCCCGTCTTCGGATTGATCGCCGGTTCGGCCCCGTCGAACACGCGCAACAGCCTCGTCTGGGCGTCCAGCGGCATGTCCCCGATCTCATCCAGGAACAAAGTCCCGCCGTCGGCCTCCACCAACTTCCCATAGTCCCCCTCCCCGCGCCCGAAGAGTTCGGCTTCCACACGCTCACGGGGCACGGCGGCGAGGTTGATGACCACGAACTTGCCGTCCCGGCGCCGGCCGAGGTCGTGCAGGGCCCGCGCCACCAGTTCCTTGCCCGAGCCGCTCTCGCCGAGGATCAGCACGGTCAGATCTGCCCCCACCAGCCTGGCGATGGTGCGGTAGACCTCCTGCATCGGCGCCGAGCGGCCGATCAGGGGCAGGCGCTCGTCGCGAAGGGCCCGGGCCTGGGCCTTCGCGGCTTCGGAGTCCGCCGGCCGCGAGAGGGCGCGCTTGGCCGTCGCGGTCATGTCATCCAGGTCGAAAGGCTTGGGCACGTAATCAAAGGCGCCGATTTCGGCCGCGTTGACCGCGGTCAGCAGCGTGTTCTGGGCGCTCATCACGATCACGGGCAACTTCGGGCGCTGCTTGCGGATGCGGGGCAGCACATCGAATACGTTCTCGTCCGGCATCACCACGTCGGTGACCACGAGGTCCCCTTCCCCATCGGACACCCACTTCAGCAAGGTCGTCGCATTTCCCGTGGCGCGCACCTGGTAGCCCAGGCGCGTGAAGGCCTGGCTGAGGACGAGTCGGATCGACGAGTCATCGTCGGCGATCAGGATCTTCTGGTTGGCGGCGCTCATCGGCGCTTCTCCTCAACATTGGCCGGGACGACAGGCAGCAGCACGCGAAAGACCGTGCGGCCGGGCTCCGACTCGAAATCGATCAGGCCGCCGTGTGCGGCGACGATCTTGGCGACCAGGGCGAGGCCCAGGCCCGCCCCATGGGTCTTGGTCGTGACGAAGGGCTCGAACAGGTGCTCCTTCAGCTTGGCCGGGACGCCCGGACCGTTGTCCTGCACGCGGATTTCAATGGGTGCGCTCTGGGCGGCGCGGCCCTCGATGCCCTTGACCCGGATGCCATGCCGGTAGGCGGTCGTGACCTGGATGGCGCCTCGCATGTCGCCCCTCGCATGGGCGGCTTCGGCGGCGTTCTTCACCAGGTTCAGGAACACCTGGATCAACTGGTCTTCATCGCCCCAGACATTCGGCAGGGATGGGTCGTAGTTCTCGGTCAGGGCCAGGCCATCGGCCACGCCGTTCGCCGCGAGAGCCCGCACCCGGTCGAGCACCTGGTGGATGTTCAGCTCCACCGGATCGTGCACCGCGTCATCGGAGAAGGCTTCCATGCGGTCCACCAGGCGGCGGATGCGGTCTGTCTCGTCGACGATCAGCTGGGCCAGGGGCGCGTCGTCCGCCTTGGCGCCGCTCTTCAGCAGCTGAGCCGCCCCCCGAATGCCGGCCAGGGGGTTCTTGATCTCGTGCGCAAGCATGCGGCCGAGCCCGACCACCGAGCGCAACCCCGCCACGTCCGCTGTCCGGTCGATGCCGAGCGCGCCGCCTTTCACATGCAGAGTCAGCAACACGGACCCGTCGCCCATGGGCGCCGCGGCGCCATCCGCCTCGAAGGTTGGGTGCCCGAAGAGACTGATCTCCATGCCTCGCTCGCGCACGGCGGCATCTTCGTTGAGCGAGCGGTTGAGCAGCCGGACGAGGTGCGACTCCGGCGGCAGGGCGCCCTTGAAACGCCCCCGCGCCAGCAGGGCCAGCCCTTGGCCGAACAAGGCCTCGGCCGCCTCATTCACCGCCACCAAAGCGCCTGACGCATCGACCACCAGGGCCGGCTCAGGCGAAAGGTCGAAAGCCGTGGCCTTCAGGGCTTCCAAAGCGGCGGCCGGGTTGGAAAAAGGCCGCGTACGAATGTCGTTCATGCCGCCAATCTCTCCTCTTGCCCCCAGAGGGCCGCCAGACCGTCCGCGACCTCAGTGGGATCGTTGAGGCGGCAGAGCCGGGCCCGGGCCTCGCGACGGTCGGGGGCCGCGGCCGGCCATGGCGCGGCGTCGATGTAGGCGGCCAGGTGCTTGCGAAAGAGCTTCACACCCAAGCGTTCGCCGTAGAATTCCAGTGTCTGGCGCATGTGATCGAGCGCGATGGCGAGCCGGTTCGCCGCGCCGGGCTCGGCCACATCCCGTCCTTCGAGACCGGCCTCAATCACGCCGGCCAGCCAGGGCCTCCCCATGATGCCCCGGCCGATCATCACCCCGTCCGCGCCAGACGCCGCCAAGGCCGATCTGGCGGCAGCGACACTCGTGATGTCACCATTGACGATCACCGGCAGGCTCACCGCCGCCTTCACCGCCGCGACGGCGCTCCAGTCGGCCTCGCCTTTGTAGAACTGGCAGCGGGTGCGCCCATGCACGGTCAGGGCCTTTACCCCCGCGGCTTCCGCCCGCCGCGCGATCTCCGGCGCATTGCGGTTGGCGTCATCCCAGCCCAGCCGCATCTTCACGGTCACGGCGCGGTCGGAGGCTTCCACGGCCGCCGCCATCAGGCGCTCGGCGAGGTCGGGCTCTCGCATCAGGGCCGAGCCGGACTGCACACCCGTTACTTCCTTGGCCGGGCAGCCGAAATTGAGGTCGATGATGTCCGCGCCCGCTTCGGCCGCCAGCCGGGCGCCTTGAGCGATCCAGGTCTCTTCCCGCCCGACCAGCTGGATCACGGTCAGGGGCAGGCCATCTCCCACGGCGGCGCGGCGCACCACATCCGGCCTCCCGCCCGCGAATTCCTTGCAGGCCACCATTTCGGTGGCGACGTAGGATGCGCCCAGGGCCGCACAGACCCGGCGCATCGGCAGATCGGACAGGCCGGTCATGGGGGCGACCCACGTCCGTCCAGGTACTTCTACAGATCCGACCTTGAGGCTTTTGCCCATTTTGTACGCACCCCTACCGCCGCCTTTTTAGGCACATTGTGCGACTGCGTAAAGGGTGGACAAACATCCCAGCTTCCACGACACGCACATCCCATGAACTTCGCAGCCGTCATCGTCGCCGCTGGATCGGGGGAACGGGCAGGGCCGGGTCAGGCCAAACAGTGGCGGCCATTGGCCGGCAAGCCCGTCGTTCGCTGGTCCGTGGAGGCCATGTTCGCCGCCGGGGCAGCCGAAGTCGTTGTGGTCGTCGCCGAACTGGCACACGGCGCATGCGCCGAAGTCCTGGCGGGCCTCTCAGGCTGGCGGTCCGTCACGGGCGGCGCCACGCGGGCTGAGTCGGTGCGCCGGGGCCTCGGCGCCCTGGCCGTCGCCGCCGAGACCCCGGTCTTGGTTCATGACGCCGCCCGCCCCCTCCTTCGCACCGAGCACATCGTCCGCCTGCTCGCCGCCCTGGCGGACGCCAAAGGCGCCATCCTCGCCCTCCCCGTCGCTGATACGCTGAAGCGGGACGGCGCCACCGTCTCCCGAGAAGGCCTCTGGCGCGCCCAGACCCCTCAGGCCTTCCGCCTCGCCGACCTCACCGCCGCCTATGCCGCCTGGCCGGCCGGCGAGGAGCCGACCGACGACGCTCAGGTCATGGAGCGCACGGGCGCCTACGTCGCTCTCGTCACCGGTGACCCGGCCCTCATGAAACTCACCTATCCGGAGGACTTCGCCATGGCCGAGACCCTGGCCGGCGCCGGCCGTATCACCCGCATGGGCATGGGCTACGACGCCCACCGTTGGGGGCCGGGCGAATCCGTCTGGCTCTGCGGTGTGGAGATCGCCCACAACGAGACCCTGGTTGGACATTCCGATGCGGACGCCGGCCTGCATGCCATCACGGACGCCATCCTGGGGGCTATTGGTGAGGGAGACATCGGCGACCACTTCCCGCCGTCCGACCCTCAATGGAAGGGCGCGTCCTCCGACATCTTCCTGAAGCATGCCGCTGGCTTGGTCACGGCGCGCGGAGGGCGGATTCTCAATGTCGATGTGACCCTGATCTGCGAGCGCCCGAAGATCAAACCACACCGCGAGGCCATGCGCGCCCGCCTCGCGGAGATCCTCGACCTCCCGGTTGACAGGGTCAGCGTCAAAGCCACCACGACGGAAGGCATGGGCTTCACGGGCCGCGGCGAAGGCCTCGCGGCCCAGGCCGTGTGCGCCGTGGAGACCCCGGCCTAGCCGCCTACCACGTCCCCGACCATTGATCCTGCAGGCGCGCCAAGAGGGCGCCGAAGAGGTTGGTGTAGTCATCCGTCCACGGCCGGGCGCCTTTGGCGTCTGCGGTCTCCCACTGCGGATTGCGCCGGAAGGCTTCGAGGTCCGCGGCCGTGCGGGCCACGATCACGGCGTGCTCGTCGCTTTCCCACATCGGCGGCAGGCGGTCATCGGCCGTATGCAGTTGCAGGAGCGGGAAGCCCCCGGCCGCGATCGCGCCGCTGATCGCCGGGCCGCGCAGGTTCAGGTTCCGGTTGGAGAGGTGGAGAATGAGGATGCCGCCTGGCTTCAGCTTGGCGAGGTACATCTTGATCGCTTCCACCGTCAGCAGGTGTGCCGGCACGGCGTCTGACGAGAAGGCGTCGATCAGCAGGATGTCATACTGGGCGTTGGGCTGGCGGTTCAGGGTCAGGCGGGCGTCGCCGATCACATAGTTGATCGGGCCCTTGGCGCATTCGGTCGTGTAGGTGAACACCCCGCCCGCCGCCTTCGGCGTACCGGATACTTTCACCACCAGGGGGTCGATCTCATAGAAGGTCAGGCGGTCCTGCGGGCGCACATAGGCGGCCACGGAGCCGGTGCCGAGGCCCACGGCCCCGACGGACACAGGGCCCCTGCCCTGCAGTTCCTGGAACACCTGCCCAATGGGAGTCTCAAGGCCGTAGTAGACCAGGGGCTGGCAGCGGAAGCGAGGATCCTGGGCCTGGGCTCCGTGCAGGGTGGTGCCGTTCGCCAGCATGCGCACATCGCCGCCGAGGCCGGAGACATCGAGCCGAGATTCCCGCAGCACGCCGAAGAAGCTCCGCCAATGCCCGACGGCGTCGACCCGGTCTCCCACCAGGCTGGTGGAGACGCAGAGCACCAGCACGGCTCCGAACATGGCGAAGGCCCTTCCCCGCACCAGGAAGGCGAGGACCGTGGCGATGGCGAGCGGGATTTTTACGTAGATGTCGCTGATCGGCGCGCCGAACACTCGCCACCAGGCATCCCAAACCGTGTCGGTCAGCATCCATACCGACCCCACGGCGCAGACCACCGAGCCCACCAGGGCCGCCCACTGCCAGGGCTTCATGGTTCCACCGCCCCAGGGGCGGGCAAGGATCGAGAGCACCAGGATGAGGGGGTATTCGATCACCTGGTTGAAGATCACCGGCGCCAGGAAGGCGTTGAACGATCCGCCAACCACGCCGCCGAAACTCATCCAGAGATAAAACTCGGTCAGGTGCTCCGCATTGGGCCGGCGCTGCACCAGGGCCTGGTGGCAGACGAGGGCGGTCAGGAAGAAGCCGCCCATCTGGATCAGGAGCTCGGCGACGAAGTTGCCGATGGTGAAGGGCAGGATCGCCACGCAGGCCACCAGCATCGCCGCCTGAAACACCAGGACATGCTCGCGCTTGAAGACCGGCTTGTCCTGAAACGCGATGACGAAGGTCAGCAGGTAGAGGGCGAGCGGCCCCACCCACAGGAACGGCGCGGAGCCGACATCCGTGGTGATGTAGGTCGTCACGCCCAGCATCAGGCTGGAAGGAACCGCCGCCAGCAGCACCCAGACCAGCCGGTCAAGCCAGGTCACGTTCGAGCCCGGCCCGGCGCCGGGGACATCCGGCACGGCGGCAGGCGCCGGCAACGGACCATCCTTGGCGTGACGCCAGACCGTCAGGGCCAGGGCGCCGATGACCAGCACGAAGATCGCATAGCCGATCGACCATGAGAGCCGCTGCACATGCAGGGTCAGGATCGGCTCAATCACCACGGGATAGGCGATAAGGGCGAGCAGGCTGCCGAGGTTGCTCGCGGCATAGAGCGCATAGGGCTCCTTGGCCCCTTCGCCCTGGAACACCCGGGCGTACCAGGCTTGCACCAGGGGCGCCGTCGAGGAGAGGATCGCGAAAGGCGCGCCGATGGAGACCGCCAGGACGCCCAGCAGCCAGAGGATCGGCCGGTGAGAATCCGGATCGCCGAGTAGGTGGGTCACGTGCAGAGGCAAGGCGAGGCCCGCCAGGACCAGCAGTACGCCATGCAGGATCAGCTGCGCCCGCACCGTCGGCAGCTTCTGGAGGAAGTGGGCGTAGCCGTAGCCTAGCAGCAGGGCCGACTGGAAGAAGGCCAGGCTTGCGTTCCACACCGCCGGCGAGCCGCCGAGCAGGGGCAAGACCAGCTTGGCGACCATGGGCTCGACCATGAAGACCAGGCCCGCGCTGACGAACACGGTGAGGACGAAAACCAGGGTTCTGGGCGGAGCGGCCGGAGCGGTGGGCGGGCTTTGCAGCGCGGTGTCGGTCATGCTTGGAATCGGCTCTGCATCAATGGCGCGCCGATGTGTGGCCCCTCGGCGCGATCTTGGCTATAGCCCAGGGGCACAGCCGGCGAGGAGCTCCCCATGTTTTCCCTAGAGATCGACACCCTCGCCCGCCTTCTGGTCGATGAGGCCCGCGAGAAGAACCTGCGGCTCGTCACGGCTGAGAGCTGCACGGGCGGCCTCGTCGCCGCCGCGATCTGCGCCGTTCCGGGCGCCTCGGACGTCTTCGAACGTGGCATGGTGGTCTATAACAATCGCGCCAAGCAGGAGATGCTGGACGTCTCCGGCGACCTGATGGCCGACCTCGGCGCCGTCTCCGAACCCATCGCCCGCATGATGGCCGAGGGCGCCCTGGAGAATTCCCACGCTCACGTCTCCATCGCCATCACCGGCATCGCAGGACCGGGCGGCGGCACGCCCCTGAAGCCGGTCGGCACGGTCCATTTCGCCAGCGCCCGCACCAATCAGTCCGTGCATCACCGCCAGGAGCTCTTCGAGTTCCAGACGCGCGAGGAGGTGCAGATGAATGCGGTGCAGGTCGCCCTGGAGATGATGCGCGACCGGCTGCGCTAGGGTCCGGACTCATTTGGCCCAGTAGGCGATGATGGCTGCGATGAGCACGCCTGCGAGGAAGTTGTCGGCGAGCTTGTCGTAGCGGGTGGCGACACGTCGGAAGTCTTTGAGCCTTGCCCATAGCCGCTCGACGGTGTTGCGCTGGCGGTAGGCGACGATGTCGTAGGGGATTGGCTTCTTTCGCGAGGTGGTGGTCGGGATGACAGCCTCTGCGTTGCGTTCGGCGAGGCGCTTTCTGAGATGGTCGGCGTCGTAGCCGCGATCTGCCAGCAGCTTCTTGAACGACCCTGCGGCCTCGACGAGGGCCTGAGCCATGGTGATATCGTTGGTGTTGCCGGCGCTGAGCAGCAGCACGCGGGGGCGGCCTTGATCGTCCACCAGACCGTGGATCTTGGTCGTCCGGCCGCCTCTGGAGCGGCCTATGCTCTGGAGGAAGGCCCCCCTTTAGCGCCCGCCGCCGAGCGGTGAGCTTTGACCGAAGTCGAGTCGATAGCGGCGCTTGAGTAGATACCGCTGTGCCCGGTCAGCGCCTTGAAGATGTCGTGCCAGATGCCCTGGCGGCTCCAGCGATTGAAGCGGTTGTAGACTGTCGTGTAGGGGCCGTACTCAGCAGGGCAGTCACGCCAGCGCGCCCCCGACTGAAGCATGTGGACGATGCCGCTGATCACCCGGCGGTCGTCCACGCGATGCGCGCCCTTACGTCCTCGGGGCAGATGCGGCTCGATCCGAGCCCACGCCTCCTCGTCCAGCCAATAAAGCTTGCGCATTCAAGGCTCCCTTCCAGAAGCCTTGAATCAGAACCGCAATCACCTCGCCAGACCTTATTGAGTACGGACCCTAGGCATCGACAGGCACGCGTCCCTACCCGTACAGCGTACTCGCGCGCTCATCGAAACAGGCGATCAGCCGATTCACGGCGTGCTGGAAATTGGCCGCGAGCAGCAGTTCCAGCATCTTTGACTTGAATTCGAAGTCGATCAGGAAATCGACCTTCACGCCCTCGGGGTGCGGGTGGAAATCCCACTGATTGTGAAGGCGCTTGAAAGGTCCGGAGATGAGACTGACGGTGATGCGCCTCAGGTTCGGATCGCGCCGCACCTTGGTGGCGAACCGCTCCTGCAGAAATGAGAATCCAACCCGCGCCTCGGCGTCGAGGCTGGTGACCCCCTCACCTTCATCCTTCGCGTTCCAGGTCCTAAGCGAGGTAATCCAGGGTACGAATTCCGGATAACGCCGCACATCGCCCACCAGGGTGAAGAGCTGGTCCGGCGTATAGGGCTGGATGCGGCTGACGGCGTGCCTCAAGCGCCTTCGCGCTCTCGCCGGGCGGCCTGGAGGCGCGCGAAGTCTTCGCCGGCATGATGCGAGGACCGTGTCAGAGGACTCGAGGACACCATCAGGAAACCCTTGGCCCGGGCGATCGTCTCATAGGCCGAGAATTCTTCGGGCGTCACGAACCTGTCGATGGCGGCGTGGCGGCGGGTCGGCTGCAGGTACTGGCCGATGGTGATGAAGTCGACGCCGGCGGAGCGCATGTCATCCATCACCTGCATCACCTCCTCCTTGCTCTCGCCCAAGCCGACCATCAGGCCGGACTTGGTGAACTGCTTCGGATCGCGTTCCTTGACGCTCTGCAGCAGCCGAAGGGAATGGAAGTAGCGGGCGCCGGGCCGGATCGAGAGATAGAGCCGCGGCACCGTTTCGAGATTGTGGTTGAAGACGTCCGGTCTGGCGTCGATCACCACCTCGGCCGCCCCCGCCTTGCGCAGGAAATCAGGCGTCAGGATCTCGATCGTCGTCTCCGGCGCGGCGGCCCGGATCGCCGCCACGGCCGCGGCAAAGTGCGCGGCCCCTCCGTCGGCCAGGTCATCGCGGTCGACCGAGGTGATCACAACGTGTTTCAGCCCCATCCGGGCAACCGCATCGGCGACGCGGCCAGGCTCTGATGGATCCA
>JAXMCG010000003.1:0-261260 GCA_046349475.1 Caulobacteraceae bacterium
GCCGATTGTGCATGAACCACGGGCGCCGCTTCAACGCGTTCAGCCAGCCAGGGCGAGCCCCCGGCAACGGAGCCCGAACATGACCAAGACCGAGAATACCGATACGCTGGATTTGGCGCGCGCCCTGGGCTTCGCGACCATTGCCGTTCACGTGGAGCCGGAACTCTCCGCCTCCCACCGCGTCGAAGCAGCCGCGCGTCTGGCGCGGGAAGAGGGCGCGCGGCTGATCGGCGTCGGCGCGGAAGCGATCCCGCCTTCCGTGGTGACGGACCCCAATACCGGCCAGGTTGTCGTTGAGTGGTTGGCGGACGCCAAGGCCCAGGTGGAACGCCGGCTGCACGCCGCGAAAGCTGCATTCGAACGCGACGCCAGTGATGGCAATACGGAATGGACGGCATTTGAGACATTTCCATCCCACGCCCTGGCCCACGTGGCCGACGTCGCCGACCTCCTCGTGCTCAGCCCGACGTCCAGCGCGGCTTCCACCTCTCGCGGCGCCGACCCGGCCGAGGTCGTCATGGCGGCTGGCCGTCCGGTGCTGCTGGTCCCGAATGAAGGGCGCCATTTGCGCGCCAAGGGCGTCGTGGTCGCCTGGAAGGCCACCCGGGAGGCGCGGCGCGCCATCGCCGACTCCCTGCCCCTCTTGAAGCGAGCCGAGGAAGTCATTGTCCAGGCCGTATGTGAGGCTGATCAGATGGACGCGGCGGCCGCCGAGACCACGGCTGTCGCCGAGGCGCTGAGCCGGCACGGCGTTCCAGCACGCGCCGACGTACGCAAGGCGCCGGCGAAAGACGCGGCTTTCGAGCTTGAACGGGTCGCCGACCTCAACGGCTGCGATCTGATCGTGGCAGGGGCCTATGGTCACTCGCGCCTGAGAGAATGGGTATTCGGCGGTGTGACCCAACACCTCTTGCACAAGGCCCGTCACTTCGTGCTGCTGAGCCACTGACCGGACGAAGCGCGCAAGGTCACTCAGCGTGTTCGCCATGAAAATGCGGCAGGCGCGGTCGCCGTTGACCGAATGGCATTGCACGGATCCCGAGCCCGTCGCCGGAGAAGTGCGCCTGAAGGTGATCGCCTGCGGCCTATGCCGGACGGACCTGCACATCGCCGATGGTGAATTGGCCACGGGTGCGGAAGGCGTCATTCCCGGGCATCAAGCGGTGGGCGTGGTTGACGCCGTAGGCCCTGGCGTCGAGGGCCTGCGCGGGGGTGATCGGCTGGGTGTGCCCTGGCTCGGCGGCGCCTGTGGCGTCTGCCCCTATTGCCGGGAGGGGCGAGAGAACCTCTGCGACCGACCTCAGTTCACCGGCTGGACGCGTGACGGAGGCTTCGCCGACACCGTGATCGCCCGGGCGGATTTTTGCATCCCTATCCCGCCGGGCCTGACCGATATCGAAGCCGCGCCTTTGCTCTGCGCCGGGCTGATCGGATTTCGCGCCTGGCGGCTGGCGGCAGAGGCCCGGCCGATCCAACGACTCGGCCTGTACGGGTTCGGCGCCGCCGCGCACCTTCTGGCTCAACTCGCCCTGCACGAAGGCCAGGCCGTGAGCGCCTTCACCCGCCCGGGTGACCAGGCGGCCCAGAGCCTGGCGCGAGACCTGGGTTGCGCCTGGACGGGCGGTTGCGACGACACGCCGCCGGAGCCCCTGGATGCGGCGATCATCTTCGCTCCGGACGGCGCCCTGGTTCCAGCGGCCCTGGCGGCCGTGCGCAAAGGCGGGACGGTGGTCTGCGGCGGCATCCACATGAGCGATATTCCGAGCTTTCCCTATGCCCTGCTCTGGGAGGAACGGCGCCTGCTCTCGGTGGCCAACCTGACCCGCCAGGATGCGCTCGACTATTTCCCACTGGCCGCGGCCGCGGGCGTCAGGGCGCATGTCCGGACCTACCCGCTTCTCCAGGCCAACGAGGCCTTGGCCGATCTGCGGCGCGGCGCCTTCACCGGCGCTGCAGTGCTGGTTCCCTGAACACGGAAAAGGCCCGCCGGTTTACCGGCGGGCCTTTATGGTGGAGCTAAGCGGAGTCGAACCGCTGACCTCTTGAATGCCATTCAAGCGCTCTACCAACTGAGCTATAGCCCCGAGAGTTTCGGGTTGGTCCCCATCTTCGCGATGTGAGCCCCGGAAGGCCGCCCGCCGCGAAGGCGCGGAACCTAGTGCGAGGCGAAGGCGCGATCAAGCGCCTTCTCCAGCTTTCTTCGCGACAATTTAGTTGTCGTCGGCGCCCTCCTCGGGAAGGCCCTCGATGCCGTCGGTGAAGTCGTCATCGTCTTCGTCGTCCTCGAGGAACGGAACGTCGTCGGTGTCTTCTTCGAGATCGTCCTCGTCCTCGGCGAAATCGACGCCGAGTTCGTCATCCGGGTTGGCCGGATTTTCGTCGTCATCATCGGCGATGATGATCTCGTCGCCGCCCTGATCGATTTCCTTGGCCTCATCCGGATCGGGCTCGGCCTCGAAGCCATCCTCGTCGGCCTCGGCGGCGACGGGCTTCGTCTCTTCGGTATCGTCTTCCGGCAGCGGCGCGCGGACGCGGACACGCCGGTTGCGCAGCGCTTCCTCGGGATCGAAGGCGTTACCGCACTTCGGACACACGGCCGGACGGCGCGTGAGGTCATAGAACTTGGTCGAACAGGTGGGGCAAATCTGCTTTGCGCCCAGTTCGGGATTGGCCAAGGGGCGGCTCCGGGAGGTGTCTTTGGATGAGGCGGCGTCCCTTGCCACGCGCGGGCGCCACTGTCAAAAGCAAACCCCTTCGCGAGGGACCGGGTCGGGAAAAAGGCTGGCGTGGCAAAGGGCTTCATCATCGCCGTCGACGGGCCGGCCGCCTCCGGCAAGGGCACCATGGCCCAGCGCCTCGCCGCGCTCTACGGCCTGCCGCACCTGGATACGGGCCTGCTCTACCGGGTCGTGGGGATCGCGACGCCGGACCTGGGCGATGAGGCCGCCGCCGAAGCCGCCGCACGCGCCCTCTCGCCGCGAGACCTGGAGGCGCCGGAAGTGCGCACCCGGGCCGCAGGCGAAGCCGCGAGCCGGGTGGCGGTCTATCCCGGCGTTCGGGCGGCCCTGCTGGAGTTTCAACGGGCTTTCGCCGGCCAGCCAGGCGGGGCCGTGCTGGACGGACGCGATATCGGCACGGTCATTGCGCCCGGGGCCCCGGCCAAGCTCTATGTCACAGCGACCCCGGAAGTGCGCGCCGAGCGGCGGCGGCGGCAGCTGCAGTCCCAAGGCGAAGCCGTGGCCTATGCCGATGTGCTGGCCGACATTCTAAAGCGTGACGCCCGCGACGGCGGGCGCGAGACCGCGCCGATGGCCAAGGCGGCGGACGCGACCTTGCTAGATACGAGCGAAATGACTATAGACGCCGCCTTCGATGCGGCCCGCCGCATTGTCGAGGCCTCGCGCGCCCGCTGGGAAGCTTCCCGGTAGGCAAATCCAACCGCGACCCCCATCGACAGCCGCGGCCGCCCCTATCCCGACAATCACGCGACGCCAGGACTGCGCCATGATGGCCAGGATCCGCGCCGCCCAACCGAACGAGTACAGGCCAGATGGCTGACGATATGAATATGAACCCCTCCCGCGACGACTTCGCCGCGCTGCTCGACGAAAGCATGGGGGGCTCCGACTTCCACGAAGGCACCGTGGTGCAAGGCCGCGTGGCGGCGATCGAGAAGGACTTCGCGATCATCGACGTGGGCCTGAAGACCGAAGGCCGCATCGCCGTGAAGGAATTCGGCGTTGATGAAAACGGCAAGGCCACCGTGAAGGTGGGCGACACCGTCGAAGTGTTCCTGGAACGCGTCGAAAACGCCCTGGGCGAAGCGGTGATCAGCCGCGAAAAGGCCCGCCGCGAAGAAGCCTGGACGCGCCTTGAAGGCGTGTTCGCCAAGAACGAGCCGGTGATGGGCGCCATCGTCGGCCGCGTGAAGGGCGGCTTCACCGTGGATCTGGGCGGCGCCTCGGCGTTCCTGCCCGGCTCGCAAGTGGACATCCGCCCGGTGCGTGACGTCGGCCCGCTGATGGGCCGCGAACAGCCCTTCGCGATCCTCAAGATGGACCGCCCGCGCGGCAACATCGTCGTCTCCCGCCGCGCCATCCTGGAAGAAGCCCGCGCCGAACAGCGCACCGAGCTGGTCAGCCAGCTGCTGGAAGGCGAAGTCCGCGAAGGCGTGGTCAAGAACATCACCGATTACGGCGCGTTCGTGGACCTGGGCGGCATCGACGGCCTGCTGCACGTCACCGACATGAGCTGGAAGCGCGTCAACCACCCGAGCCAGGTGCTCGCGGTCGGCGACACGGTGAAGGTGCAGATCGTGAAGATCAATCCGGACACCCAGCGCATCAGCCTCGGCATGAAGCAGCTGCAGTCCGACCCGTGGGATGGCGTGGAAGCCAAGTACCCGGTGGGCGCCCGCTTCACCGGCCGGATCACCAACATCACCGACTACGGCGCCTTCGTGGAGCTGGAAGCCGGTGTCGAGGGCCTGGTCCACGTCTCCGAAATGTCCTGGACCAAGAAGAACGTGCACCCGGGCAAGATCGTCTCCACCTCGCAGGAAGTGGACGTGGTGGTGCTGGACGTCGACGCCTCCAAGCGCCGCGTCTCCCTGGGCCTGAAGCAAGCCGCGGCCAACCCGTGGGATGCGTTCCTGGAAGCCCACCCGGTCGGCTCGACCGTGGAAGGCGAGGTCAAGAACGCCACGGAGTTCGGTCTGTTTGTCGGCCTCGACAACGACATCGACGGCATGGTCCACCTCTCGGACATCGACTGGAACACCCCCGGCGAAGAAGCCATGGCCCGCTACAAGAAGGGCGATGTCGTCCAGGCCAAGGTGCTGGATGTGGACGTCGAGAAGGAACGCATCAGCCTGGGCATCAAGCAGCTGGCCGGAGATCCGATGGCCGGCGACTCCTACCGCAAGGGCCAAACCGTCACCGTCACGGTCACCGAGATCACCTCGGGCGGCATCGAGGTGAAGTTCGGCGAAGATTCGGCGCCGATGACCGCCTTCATCCGCAAGTCGGACCTGTCGCGCGACCGCCAGGAGCAGCGCCCCGAGCGCTTCGCCGTGGGCGACCGCGTCGACGCCCAGGTGGCCAATGTGGACAAGGCGGCGCGCCGCGTCTCCCTGTCGATCAAGTCCCTGGAAATGGCCGAGGACAAGGAAGCCATCGAGAAGTTTGGGTCTTCGGATTCCGGCGCTTCGCTGGGCGACATCCTGGGCGCCGCCCTGCGCGAGAAGGCTTCGAAGGAGTAGGCTTTTCGAAGCTTTTCTTCAGAAAGTCCCTAGGGGGCGGCCGTCACGGCCGCCCCCTTTGCTTTGGGGGTCTGGGCGAGGGCGTCCTGGACGGCATGGGCCAGGTGCCAGCCGGAGCGGACGACATCAAGGCTGGCCCAGGCGGCTCCGGCGTCGCGGGCGGCGAGGATGGCGGCCACCGAGCGCAGGGAATGCAGCATGACGCGTCCGCCGATCGCCTGAAGGGCGGTTACGGCGCGCTTCATGGCGCCGGGCTCTCCGGTCTCGCCAAGATCGCCGGCCTCCACCGAGGCGCCGGAGAGATCGCAGCCGGTCAGCTGGGCGAGTGTGGCGCGCTTTGGCGTCAGGCGGGCGATGACGGCCCTGAAGATCGGGCGCAGGACGGCCGGCGGCGTGCCGCCATCGATCGCCATGAGCTCGGCGACTGGGATCACCTTCAGACGCGCCTGGGCGTGGCCGACCATGTGCAGCAGCTGGCGCCGGGCGCGCGGCGAGCGCACCGTCGACCAGGATACGGGCAGGAACAGCACCGGCGGATGCCCGGCGCTCTCGGCGCTCTCATGGGCGGCGAGGGCATGCTCCAGGGCGGCCAGATCGAGACGCTCGCGGTCGATGGTGTTGAGCACGGCCAGGTCGCAGGGGCGGCTGGAGCCCACCCCCATTTCCTCACGTACATCCAAATGAACGACCGAGCCTCGCACCTGCCCCTCGGCGAGCGCGATGACCGGCCGCCAACCCCCGTCGATCAGCAATCCCCGTCCGGAGGACCCCGCCAGACGGGCCGAAAAACGCGAACCCCTTGGGGCGCCGGCGGGCAGGGCATTGCGCACTTGGGATCTCTCGCGAGGTGGCCTGGTAGACCGGAGGAAGGGGCGCATCGAGGTCGGAAACCTGAGATACACATTCAGCCTTTCGCGCCATTTAACGACGAAGGGTGGAATCGACCCCTTGAAGATCAACGGTCGATTGGGCAAAGGTCGCCTCAGCCGAGAGGGGCCCTGTAGAGTCGATGATCAAATCCGAGTTGATCGCCGCGTTGGCGAACGAAAACCCGCACCTGACCCAACGGGATATCGAGCGGGTGGTCGGCGTGATCCTGGAGCGGATGATCCGCGCCCTGGAGAGCGGCGGCCGCGTGGAGTTGCGGGGCTTCGGCGCCTTTTCCGTCCGTTCTCGTCCGGCCCGGGCCGGACGCAATCCTCGCACCGGCGAGCCGGTGGATGTGCGCGCCAAGCACGTACCCTTCTTCAAGAGCGGCAAGGAATTGCGCCAGAAGCTGAACGCCGACTAGGGCTGGCCGCTTGACGCCGGTGCGTCACGAACCCGACAGTCCTGCGAACGGCGCATGTCGCGCCGAAGGGGACCGTGCATGAGCATCTTCAAGGAATTCCGCGAATTCATCGCCCGCGGAAACGTCATCGACCTGGCGGTCGGCGTGATCATTGGCGCAGCGTTCGGCAAGATCACCACCAGCCTTGTCGAACAGGTCATCATGCCGCCGATCGGTCTGGTCCTCGGCAAGGTGGATTTCTCGCAGCTCAAATGGGTGCTGCAGCCGGCCGATGAAGCCAACAAGGTGGCGGAGGTGGCGATCCAGTACGGCGCCTTTCTGAATACCGTTATCTCGTTCCTGATCGTGGCCTGGGTGGTGTTCATGCTTGTCAAGGGCGTCAACGCCCTGCGCCGCCAGGAAGCGGCCGCTCCGGAACCGGCGGCCCCGCCGGCCCCGACGCCGACCGAGGCCCTGCTCAGCGAAATCCGTGACCTTCTGAAGAAATAGCCCGGCTCAGAACCACCGCCGCGGGGGATCCAGCACGGTCAGCTTATGGACCACGAGGTTGTCGATCTCGAGTTCCTTGAAGTGGGCCTTGCCGACGGCGAGGCGGCCGATGGCCAGGGCTCCGATCGCCATGGCGCCAAGGGCGACCGCCCCCATGGCCATCAGCAGCACCGAGCCGCCGCCCAGGGCGAGTCCCCCGGCGGCGACGCCGGGCCGCGCCTCGGACATCGGCCGGTGGTTCGGCTGCCAGTGAACGATCTCTTCAGGCAATTCCTCGGGCTCGGTGAGGTCTTCCAGATCGTCGTCGTCATCGTCGAGGGCGCTCATGATCCTCTCCCGTGAATTGCCAAGCTCAACCAGCGAAGCGATGAGAAGTTGCCTCGCTGGGGATAACAAGCCCTGGGGCAAGCTTCGCCTTGATCCGTGTCAGCTTCGCGGCAGGCTCGATTTCGGCGTCCGCCTCGTTTAGAAGCCGCCTCTTCCGCAAGAACCACGCACAAAGACGCCATGGCCGGCCATTCCAAATTCAAGAACATCCAGTTTCGCAAGGGCAAGCAGGACAAGATCCGCTCCAAGCTGTTCTCCAAGCTCGCCCGCGACATCACCATCGCCGCCAAGACCGGCCTGCCAGACGTCAACGCCAATGCGCGCCTGCGCCTGGCCGTCGCCAACGCCAAGGCCGAGTCCATGCCCAAGGACAATATCGACCGGGCCATCAAGAAGGGCGCCGGTGGCGAGGCCGACAACATGGAAGAGATCCGCTACGAGGGCTTTGGCCCGGCGGGTGTCGGCCTGATCGTCGAAGTGCTGACCGACAACCGCAACCGCTCGGCCGGGGCGGTGCGTTCCTACTTCACCAAGAACGGCGGCAATCTCGGCGAAACCGGCGCTGTGTCGTTCGGCTTCGATCACCTGGGCCGTATCACCTATCCCGCCTCGGTGGGGGACGAGGACAAGGTGATGGAAGCGGCCATCGAGGCCGGCGCCGATGACGTGGAATCCGACGAGGAAGGCCACACGATCTACACGGCTTATGAGGCGCTCAACGAGGTCGCGCTGGCCCTGGAAGCCACGCTCGGCGCGGCCAAGTCCACCGGGTTCATGTGGAAGGCCAAGAACGACACGCCGGTCTCCGGGGATGATGTCGGCACGCTGATGAAGCTGCTCGACGCCCTCGACGACGACGATGACGTGCAGAACGTCTGGGGCAATTACGACATCTCTGACGAGGACATGGCCAAGTTCGGCGGCTAGGTCGCCGGTAGGATTCCATTAAGCGTTCGTTCCGCTATGGTGCGGAACACATGATGAACGTTGGCGCGATTCGAATTCTGGGATTGGACCCCGGCCTGCGGAAGACCGGCTGGGGGATCATTTCCCTGGAAGGCGCCCGCCTCAGCCATATCGGCCATGGCGTGATCGCCCCCAATGACAAGCTGGGGCTCGCAGAGCGGCTGTTGGTGCTGTTCGAAGGGATCACCAAGGTGATCGAGACCCACGCCCCGGACGAGGCGGCGGTGGAGGAGACCTTCATGACCGCCAATGGGTCCTCGACCCTGAAGCTCGGCCAGGCCCGCGCCTGCGCCCTGCTGGCCCCGGCGAGGGCCGGCCTGCCGGTGGCGGAGTATGCCGCCAAGGTGGTCAAGAAGGCCGTGGTCGGGACGGGCGGGGCCGACAAAGCCCAGGTGGCTTTCATGATCGAACGCCTGCTGCCCGCCGCCAAAGGCGCGACCGCCGACAGCGCCGACGCCCTGGCCATCGCCATCGCCCACGCTCATGCGCGAAAGGTTCGCTCAATCGGACGCGCCGCATGATCGGGCGGTTGCGCGGCGCGGTCGCCGAGATCGGCGAGGAAGAGGCCCTGATCGATGTGATGGGGGTGGGTTATGTGGTTCGCTGCGGCGCGCGCACCCTGCAACGGCTGCCCGCCCTGGGCGACGAGACCCTGCTGCACATCGAGAGCCATTGGACCGAGTCCGGCGGCATGCGCCTCTTCGGTTTCGCCACGCGGGAGGAGCGCCGGGCCTTCGTGATCCTGCAATCCATCCAGGGGGTCGGCCCCAAGGCCGCCCTGGCCGTGCTGGACGTGCTGCCGCCCGCCGAGCTGGCCGGCGCCATCGCCCGGCAGGACAAGGCCCTGGTGGGGCGCGCCAATGGGGTTGGGCCGAAACTCGCCCTGCGCATCGTCACCGAACTGAAGGACAAGCCGATTACGGACGGGCCCATCGCCCATGCCGCCCTGCCCAGCGCCGCGGCGCCCGCGGCCCCGTCCAATGCCGGGGAAGCCGTCGCCGCCCTGATGAGCCTGGGATCGGCCGAGGCCTATGCCCGGCGCGCCGTGGAGCATGCGGCGCTGAAGCTCGGCGAGGACGCGCCCGTCGGCGCCCTGATCAAGGCCGCCCTGCAGGAGCTTGACCGGTGAGCCGCCTCGTCTCCGGCGAGGAGGGCGCCTTCGAAGGCTCCGATAAGGCCCTACGGCCCCAAACCCTGGCCGAATTCGTCGGCCAGGAGCAGTCGAAGGCCAATCTGAAGGTGTTCATCGACGCGGCGCGGGGCCGGTCAGAGGCCCTGGACCACGTGTTGCTGTTCGGCCCGCCGGGGCTCGGCAAGACCACCCTGGCCCAGATCATCGCCCGCGAACTGGGGGTGAATTTCCGCGCCACTTCCGGGCCGGTCCTGGCCAAGGCGGCCGACCTCGCGGCGATCCTGACCAATCTCGAGCCGCGCGATGTGCTCTTCATCGACGAGATCCACCGCCTGTCCGCGCCGGTGGAGGAAACCCTCTATCCGGCCATGGAGGACCACGCCCTCGACCTGGTGATTGGGGAAGGTCCCTCGGCGCGGTCGGTAAGGATCGACCTTTCACCCTTCACCCTGGTGGCGGCCACCACCCGGGCGGGCCTCCTGGCGACGCCGCTGCGCGACAGGTTCGGCATTCCGGTGCGTCTGGAATTCTATTCACCGGAGGAACTTCAACGCGTCCTGCTGGGGGCGGCGCGCAAGATGGGCGCGCCGCTCGCCGAAGACGGGGCCGCCGAGATCGCCGGACGCGCCAGGGGCACGCCGCGCGTGGCCGGGCGGCTGCTGCGCCGGGTGCGCGATTTCGCCGAAGCCGAAGGCGCGGCGGTGATCGACCGCAAGGCCGCGGCCCGGGGCCTTGCCCGGCTGGAAGTGGACGAGGCCGGTCTCGACAGCCTCGACCGCCGCTACCTGCGCGCCCTCATCGAGAACTATGCCGGCGGCCCGGCCGGGGTCGAGACCCTGAGCCACGCCATCGCCGAGGCGCGCGACGCCGTCGAGGACGTGATCGAACCCTTCCTGCTGCAGCAGGGCTTCATCCAGAGGACCCCACGCGGACGCCTCGCCTGCGCCAAGGCCTATGAGCACCTTGGCCTCTCGGCGCCCGCTCCCGCCCCGAAGGGCCAGGCCAGCCTCTTTGACGAAGAGGCCTGACATCGCCTTTCAGTGCGGCTCCAACCGCTGATAGGGTTCGCGCGGGGACAGCTTCGGGGGAGGCCCATCATGCGGCGAGCGGTGATTGCGGTCGGCCTCCTGGCGATGCTCGGCGCTTGCGGCGGGGAAGACGCCATCACGCGGCGCCTGCGCGAACATCCGGAAATCAAGCGCGACGCCCAGATCAAGGGCGCCATCGAATCCCGCACCACCAAGGCCGTGACCCTCACCCACATCGTCACGGCGGGCCCGGAACCCACCCGCGCCGTCTGCGGCACGGCCGAGGCGCCAGGCGTGGTCTACATCTTCATCAAGCCGCATGGCGGCGACCCAAATGGCGAGTTGAGCATCTTCGAAACCTGGACGCCCGCCGTGCCGCCGCAATTGGAAGAAGCCGGCTGCGGCGCCCTGATCCAGTTCGCGCCGGCGGACATTCGCAACGCCGCCGCCTTGGTGACGCCGGCGATCCCGGCAGAGCGCCTGTCGCCGGAGCCGGCGCGATGAGCGACCTACGCCGTGACGAACCGGATTTCGGCCGCATCGAGGGCCATGAGCATCGCCTGCCGGTGAGGGTCTATTACGAGGATACTGACTTCACCGGGGTGGTCTATCACGCCAACTATGTGCGCTACTTCGAGCGGGGGCGGTCGGATTTCCTGCGGGCCGCGGGGATCAGCCACACCGACCTCCTGGACCGGCCGGATCCTTGCGCTTTCGCGATCGTTCGCATGCAGATCGAGTTCAGGCGGGCGGCCCGTATTGACGATGCCTTAACCGTAATCACGACTTACCAGAAGGTGATGGGCGCGCGCCTGCTGATCGACCAGAAGGTCGAGCGCCAAGGTGAGTTGATCGCGTCCGCGGCGGTGGAAGCCGTCTGCATCACGCCGGATGGGCGGCCCAGAAAGCCGCCGGCCGACATGGTGGAGCGCCTGAAGCCCTATTTCGCCGCGCCATAGTTTCACCATCGCCCTTGGTCACGCTGAGCGTACGAAGGGCGCCCAGCAGGGGAAGATCAGAGACCAGATGGACGCTGCCGCCACCGGCCAGATCACGGCCGACAGCTTTTCGTTCCTGACCCTGTTCATGCGCGCCGACTGGGTGGTCAAGGCGGTGATGATCGGTCTGGCGCTCGGCTCGCTGATGAGCTGGGCGGTGATCGTCGACAAGCTGGTCCGCTTCGCCGGCCTTAACGCCTATGCCAACCGCTTCGAGGACCAGGTCACCTCGGGCCGGGCCCTGGAGGATGTGGCCAATGAGGCGGGCGAACATCCGCGCCACGCCCTGCCCCGCATGCTGCAGGCCGCCCTGCGCGAATGGCGCGAAGCCCGCGCCAAGGGCATCCTCACCGGACCGAACATGGAGAGCCAGACGGCCTTTCTGATTCAGCGCATCGACCGGGTGCTGGGCGCGGCCATCGCCAGGGAGAGCCAGAAGGTCGAGGATGGGCTGGGCAGCCTCGCCATCGTCGCCACCGCCTCGCCGTTCGTCGGTCTGTTCGGCACGGTCTGGGGCATCATGCATGCCTTCCAGAACATCGCGATCCAGAAGAACACCAACCTCGCCGTGGTGGCGCCGTCCATCGCCGAGGCCCTGTTCGCCACGGCCATCGGCCTGATGGCCGCGATCCCGGCCTATATCGCCTACAACAAGTTCGCCACCGACGCGGCCAAGTTCTCGGCGCGTCTGGAAGGCTTCGCCGATGACTTGGTGACCGCCATCCAGCGGCGCCTGGCCGAGCGGACCTGAGGCCCGATGGCGCTCTCCACCACGGACGCCTTTTCCGCCGGCGGGCGGGGGCGGCGCAGGGGCCGGGGCCGCAGAGGCGCCCTGGCCGAAATCAACGTCACGCCGCTGGTCGACGTGATGCTGGTGCTGCTGATCATCTTCATGATCTCCGCGCCCCTCCTGACCGTGGGCGTCGAGGTCGATCTGCCGAAGACGGAAGCCGGCGCCATGGAGGATCAGGCCGAGCCCCTGACTCTCTCCATCCGCGCCGACGGCCACATCTTCGTGCAGGAAACCGAGGTGCCGTTCTCCGACCTCGGCGATGTGCTGCGGGCCATGGCCGGGGCGGCCCGGGACAAGCCGATCTACGTGCGCGCCGACGCCAAGACGCCCTATCAGGTGGTGGCCCAGGTCATGGCGGCCCTGCAGAAAGCCAACTTCACGGCGATCAACCTGATCACCGACACCGGCGGCCCCTCCTCCGGCCAGGCCCAACCCGCTCCTCCCCCCGCGACTGCGGAGGCGCCTTAGGGCGCGCCGGCGATGTTCAGCGACCGCGCCGAAAAGCTGCCGTCCTATATCGTCGCGGTGACGCTGCATGTCCTCGTCGTCTGGGCGGCCATGCTGCTGGCCCCGAAGCCGCCGCCGCCCCTGCCCTTTGGCTCGTCCGTGCCGGTGAGCATCGTCGCCAACTCGCCGACCACGGACCTTCGCGCCGCCTTGGAAGCCGAAAGCGAGCAGGCGGCGACCACGCCCGATCCGGTGGAGGTTCCGCCCGCCCCGATGGCGGCGCCGACCCCGCCCACCCCCACCCCGCCCGCGCCGCGCCCCAGCCCGGCGCCGCCTCAGCCGAAAGCCGCCGCGCCCGCCCCCAAGGCCGCGACTCCACCCGGCAAGACCCAACCTAAGACGCCGACCCGGCCGGCCCCGGCCCCCAGTTTCGATCTCGACCAGTTGGCCGCCAGCGTGGCGCGCGACGCCCGGGCCAGCGCCTCCGGCCGCTCCAACGCCCCCAAGGGCCCGGCCCGGCCCGAAACCGCGCCCCAGGCCCGGCCCGTGCAGGGCAATGGCCTGACCGCGGCGGAGAACGGCATCGTTGGGCCGCGGTTGGAACAGATTCACCGGCGCCCATGCGAAATACGGGGCGGAGGCAATATCCCTATCGTGGTCAATGTGGAGATCGACGCCTCGGGCAGGGTGCTGAGCGTCACCTCGCCATCGAGTTCGGACCGCCGCGACCCGACGCCGGAAAACATCGCCGCCGAGAACGCCATCAGCTCCGTGCGTCAGGCTGAACAACTTGGCGTGTTCCGCCTCGGTCGGGCCGCGAAGTTTACCTATACCTTTTCACCGGCCCGCAATTGCGGGTGAAGCGAGGAGACCAGCGACAGATGAAGAGCCTGCAGAACCTTCTCGCCGCTCTGGCCGCCCTGGCCGCGTTCGCCGGCGCCGCCCCGGCCTTCGCCCAGACTCCGCCAACGGTTGAGATGACCGTGGAGGAGGGCCAGATCCGGCCCTATCCCATCGCCATCCCGTCCTTCACCGGGTCGCCGGTAGGAGCACAGATCGCCCAGGTGGTGCGGGCCAACCTGGAGCGCACCGGCTATTTCGCCACGGTGAACGGCACCGGCGCCATGGCCGGGTCGTTGGACGTGGCCGTACAGCCGCGCTTCGACGAGTGGAAGACCATCAGCGCCCAGGCCCTGGTCTCCGGCCGGGTGACGACCGGCGCGGATGGCCGCCTGCACGTGGATTTCCGTCTGTGGGACGTGTTCGGCGAGAAGCAGCTGCTGGGCCTGCAGTTCACCTCGACCCCGGAGAACTGGCGGCGGGTGGCGCACAAGGTCTCCGACGCGATCTACCAACGACTGACCGGCGAGAAGGGCTATTTCGACACCCGTGTGGTGTTCGTGGCCGAGAGCGGGCCGCGCGACCGGCGCATCCGTCGCCTGGCGATCATGGACCAGGACGGGGCCAATCCCTCCTACCTGACAGACGGCTCCTACATGGTGTTCACGCCGAGGTTCTCCTCCAACAGCCAGGAGATCACCTACATGGCGCTGCGGCCGACGGGCGCGTCGATCTACCTCTTCAACATCGAGACCGGCCGCCAGGAAACCCTCGGGCGCTTCCCCGGCATGGTGTTCGCGCCGCGCTTCAGCCCAGATGGGCGCAAGGTCGCCTTCTCCTCCGAGCGGGCCGGCAATTCCGACATCTGGATCATGGACCTCAACACCCGCACGACGACACGGGTGACGACGGACCCGGCCATCGACACCTCGCCGTCCTTCTCGCCAGACGGCTCGAAGATCGTGTTCAACTCAGACCGGGGCGGCTCGCCACAGCTCTATGTGATGAACCTCGATGGCTCGGACGTGCGGCGGGTGTCCTACGGCGGAGGGCGCTATACGACGCCGGTCTGGAGCCCGGACGGCGATTATATCGCCTTCACCAAGCAGGAGGGCGGCGCCTTCCACATCGGCATCATGCGGCCGGACGGCTCCGGCGAGCGGGTGCTGACCTCATCCTTCTTCGAGGACGGGCCGACCTGGTCGCCCAATGGCCAGGTGATCATGTTCTACCGGGAAACCCCGACAGGGCTCGCGCGCTTGTACACGGTGGACCTCTCCGGCCGCGTGCAGCGGGCGGCGCCCTATCCGAACGGGGCATCGGACCCGGCATGGTCGCCGCTGTTGAACTGACAAGTCTTGGGTAGGACGAAAAAGCTACACCTGATGAAAGCGTGATGGGCGGTTTAAGTTTTGTGATGAACAGTCTGTATGGCTCAGGTCAAATACAGGCTCTAAGTCGAAACCTTGTAGCTTAAGGAGGAAGCGATGAGCTTCAACACCAAGCGCGCCGTTCGACTGGCGCTTCTGATGGCCGCGGCCATTTCGGTGACGGCCTGCGCCTCGCGCCCGCGCCCGACCGGTCCTGGGGCGACGACCCCACAGACCACCTATGACAACACCACACCGGCGCCCGGCCCGGGCCCCGTCGATCAGGGCGGCGGCATCCAGGCCGGTTCGGTGCAGGACTTCGTGATCAATGTCGGCGAGCTCGTCTACTTCGACCTCGACAGCTATGCCCTGCGCGATGACGCCCGCCCAATCCTCGACGCCCAGGCCGCCTGGCTGCGCCGCTATCCCCAGGTGCGGGTGCGCATCGAGGGCAACTGCGATGAACGCGGCACCCGCGAGTACAACTTCGCCCTCGGGTCTCGGCGGGCCAATTCGGTGCGCGACTACCTGATCAGCCGCGGCGTTTCCACGGCGCGGATCGAGACCATCTCCTATGGCAAGGAGCGGCCCCTCGACCCGGCCTCGAACGAGGAAGCCTGGGCCCGCAACCGCAATGGCCGCACCGCCATTACCGAAGGCGCGCGCTAGGCCTTTCGCCCTCCAGCGGCCCCTCGCCCGGTTGCGGCGGCGGGGGGTTCGCCCCATTTCGGCGCCGCCCTCCTGCTAGGCTTTCGTCCATGAAGCCCTCCCGCCCCGTGATGCTGGCGCTCGCCATCGGGTTCTCCCTGATGTGCGGGGCCGTGGCCCTCTCCCAGACGCCTCTGGATGATGATCCGCTGGATGACCGTTCGGCCCGGCGCCTGGAGCGGATGGAGAAGGTGGTGCGGGAACTGCGGGCCATCGTCTTCCAGGGCCGCGAGACCGGCCAGCCGATCGTCGTGCAGCCGGCCGAAACCGAGCAGAGGATCGGTGAGCTTTCCGACCGCATCACCAGCCTGGAAACCTCGCTGACACGGCTGAATGGTCAGCTGGAGAACGCCAACCACACGGCTGACGAACAGCGCCGGCTGGCCCAGCAGGTGACGCAGGAGAACGCCGCCCTCAGCGCGCGGAT
Source organism: Caulobacteraceae bacterium (assembly GCA_046349475.1). GTDB lineage: Bacteria > Pseudomonadota > Alphaproteobacteria > Caulobacterales > Caulobacteraceae > Acaudatibacter. The sequence continues at coordinate 16,077 of JAXMCG010000003.1, forward strand.
CGACGCCCTGGAGAGCAAGGTCGCCACCCTCTCGGCGCCGTCGCCGGAACCCCCGCCCCAGGCCGCCGCCCAGACCGCCGACCCGGAGGCCCTGTTCGGCGCCGCCCGTAAGCAGCTCCTCGATGGCGACTATGCCGCCGCCGAGGGCTCGTTCCGCGCCTTCGTGGACGATTTCGGCGACAATGCGCGTGCGCCCGAGGCCCGGTACTATCTCGGCAAGACCCTGCTCGCCCGCCGCGCCTATGCGGAGGCCGCCAGCGCCGACATCGCCGCGATCCGCGACTGGCCACAGACCGCCTGGGCGCCGGACGCCGTGCTGGATCTCTCCCGCGCCCTGGTGGGCATGCGCCGCCTGCCGGACGCCTGCTCGACGCTGAACGAGCTTGGCCGCCGATATCCGCGCGCCTCCACCGACGTGAAGAACCGCGCCGCCACCCTGCGCACCCAGGCCCAGTGCGCCGCGCCCTGAGCCACACGGCCGGCCAGGATCCCTGGGCCGGCGCCCATGCCCGGATGGATGAACGACTGAGCCGGACATCGCCCGCGCCCTTGGCCGTGGCGTTTTCCGGCGGCGGCGATTCCCTGGCCCTGCTGCTCGCGGCTGTCGCCTGGACCCGCCGCCGTGGCCGCGCTCTCATCGCCTTAACCGTCGATCACCGTCTGCAAAGCCAGGGCGCGGCCTGGGCAACGGCCTGCGCGGCGATCTGCGAGCGGCTCGGCGTCACCCACCGCACCCTCGTTTGGACAGGCGACAAGCCGGCTACCGGCCTTCCCGCCGCCGCCCGCACGGCGCGGCACCGCCTTCTGGCGGACGCGGCCCGCGAGGCCGGGGCGGCGGTCGTCCTGATGGGGCACACCGCCGATGACGTCTTCGAGGCCGCCGCCATGCGGTCGGCCGGATCAACCACGCCCTCCCCCCGGGTCTGGGCGCCCAGCCCGGTGTGGCCGGAAGGGCGGGGCATTTTCCTGCTGCGCCCCCTGCTCGGCGAGCGCCGGGCGGATCTACGCCAGGCCCTGACGGAGCTCGGCGAGACGTGGATCGACGATCCGGCCAATGATGACCCGCGCTATGCCCGGGCGCGCGCCCGGGCCGGAGAGCCGGAGGAGGTCGGCGCCGATGAGCCGTCCGGGGCGCTTGATCCCATCTTCGCGGATGATGGTCTGGGCGGCCTCGTGGCGGACCGGGAAGCCGTGCGGGGCGCTCCCCCTCGCCTGATCCTCAAAGCCGCTGTCTGCGCGGGGGGCGGCGCGCGCCTGCCGTCCATCAATCGCGCGGAACGGCTCGCCGATCTGATCTATGGCGGTGGCGGCTTTGCCTCCACCCTGGCCGGCGCCCGGATGATCGTCACGCCGGACAGAATCCATCTGGTCCGTGAGCCGGGCGAGGCGCGGCGCGGTGGACTGGCGGAACTTGCCCTCATTCCCGGCGCCGAACTGGTATGGGACGGGCGGTTCGCGGTGATTGCCCACGTCGAGGGCCTCGCCATCGGCGCTGCCCAGGGGCGGATTTCACGCCTTTCGAATGCGGAACGCGCGGCCCTCAAGGCCTGGCCCCCCGCCGCCCGGGCCGCGGCGCCGGTCGTGCTTTATCCAGACGGGAAGGTAAGTTGCCCGATCCTTGCAGAGTCACGGTCAGTTCAGGCGCACGGTCTGGCTTATCAGCGGCTTTTGGCCGCGACTGGCTCGATTTGTGACGAGGACGGGGTGGCGGACGTGGCGAAAACCGCCCGGGCGTCCTAAATTGGCGGAAAGCGCTTAAAAGGCGAGGTTCATGAATCTGCGTAATCTGGCGATCTGGGGCGTCCTGATCCTGGCCCTTCTGGGGGTCTGGACCCTGGTGTTCGACCGCCCCGCCGGGGCTGGCGGCCGCTCCCACGAAATCATCTATTCCGAGCTTCTGAAGAAGATCGAGAACGGCGCGATCACCCGGGCGGTGATCTCCGGCGCCGATGTGGTGGCGAGCGATCAGGAAAATCACACCTATCGCACCCTGGCGCCCAACGACACGGCCGCCCTGGTGAGCGCCCTGGAGCGTCACAACGCCTCGATCGAATTCAAGCAGCCCGGTTCCGGGATCTTCGGCATCTTCATCCAGATCCTGCCGATGCTGCTGCTGATCGGCGTCTGGGTGTTCCTCATGCGCCAGATGCAGGGGGGCGCGCGCGGGGCCATGGGCTTCGGCAAATCCAAGGCGCGCCTGCTCACCGAAAACAAGAACCGCGTCACCTTCGACGACGTGGCCGGCGTGGAAGAAGCCAAGGAAGACCTGACGGAGATCGTCGACTTCCTGAAGGACCCGGCCAAGTTCCAGCGCCTGGGCGGCAAGATCCCCAAGGGCGCCCTGCTGATCGGCCCGCCGGGCACCGGCAAGACCCTGCTCGCCCGCGCCATCGCCGGCGAGGCGGGCGTGCCCTTCTTCACCATCTCGGGCTCCGACTTCGTGGAAATGTTCGTCGGCGTGGGCGCCAGCCGCGTGCGCGACATGTTCGAACAGGCCAAGAAGAACGCCCCTTGCATCATCTTCATCGACGAAATCGACGCCGTCGGCCGCCATCGTGGCGCGGGCCTTGGCGGCGGCAATGACGAGCGCGAGCAGACCCTGAACCAGCTGCTCGTCGAGATGGACGGTTTCGAGAGCAATGAAGGCATCATCCTGATCGCCGCCACCAACCGGCCTGACGTGCTGGACCCGGCCCTGCTGCGCCCCGGCCGCTTCGACCGCCAGGTCGTGGTCCCGAACCCGGACATCAACGGCCGCGAACGCATCCTGCGCGTCCACATGCGCAATGTGCCCCTCGCCGCCGATGTCGACGTGAAGGTGGTCGCTCGCGGCACTCCGGGCTTCTCGGGCGCGGACCTGGCAAACCTGGTCAACGAAGCGGCCCTGATGGCCGCGCGCAAGAACCGCCGCATGGTCACCCAGCGCGACTTCGAAGACGCCAAGGACAAGGTGATGATGGGCGCCGAGCGCAAGTCCATGGTCATGACCGAGGACGAAAAGCGCATGACGGCCTACCACGAGGGCGGCCACGCCCTGGTGGCGCTGAACGTGCCGGCCACGGATCCGGTGCACAAGGCGACGATCATCCCGCGGGGCCGGGCCCTCGGCATGGTCATGCAGCTGCCCGAACGCGACAAGCTCTCCATGAGCTACGAGCAGATGACCTCGCGCCTCGCCATCCTTTATGGCGGCCGCGTCGCCGAAGAGATCATCTTCGGCAAGGACAAGGTGACCTCCGGCGCCTCCTCGGACATCACTCAGGCGACCAAGCTCGCCCGGGCCATGGTGACCAAGTGGGGCTTCTCGGACGAGCTGGGCGTCGTGGAATACGGCGACAATCAGGAAGAGGTGTTCCTCGGGCACTCCGTGGCCCGCAGCCAGAACGTCTCGGAAGACACCGCCAAGATCATCGACGCCGAGGTCAAGCGCCTGACCCAGATGGGCCATGACGAAGCCCGCCGGATCCTCACCGAGAAGCTCGAGGACCTGCACACCCTGGCCAAGTCGCTGCTCGAGTACGAGACCCTGACCGGGGATGAGATCGTGAACGCACTGAAGGGCATTCCGCCGGTGCGGGACGAGGCCGAGGCCAGGCCGCCCAGCGGCCCGCGCGCCGCCGTGCCCCTGACGCCCCGTCCCGAACAGGGCCTTGCCCGCGACACGGACGTCTCCGCCTGATGGCGATCCGGCGACCCCAGATCATGGGGATCGTCAATGTGACGCCGGACAGCTTCTCCGACGGCGGCCGTCTGCCCGATGTGGCGGCGGCCGTCGGCCATGCCCTCCGCCTCGAAGCCGAGGGCGCGGACATCCTCGATATCGGCGGCGAAAGCACCCGCCCCGGGGCCGCGCCCGTCTCCGAGGCCGAGGAATTGGACCGGGTCATCCCGGTGATCGAGGCCCTGAAGCGGCGCTCCGGCGCGGCCCTTTCCATCGACACCCTGAAGCCCTCTGTGGCGCGGGCCGCGATCAGGGCCGGCGCGGCGATCTGGAACGATGTCACCGCCCTGACCGGCGCCCCTGAGAGTCTCGCCATGGCGGCGGAGCTGGGGTGCGGCGTCGTGCTGATGCACATGAAGGGCGATCCGAGCTCCATGAACGCCCTGGCGGACTACGGCGACGTCACCGCCGAGGTCTGTGCGCACCTGCTGGCCCGGGCCCAGGCCGCCGAGGCCGCCGGCGTGAAGCGCGAGGCCATCTGGCTGGACCCGGGCATTGGCTTCGCCAAGACCGCCGAACACAGCATGACCCTGATGCGAGACCTCGAAACCCTGGTGGCCCTCGGCTACCCGGTCGTGCTGGGCGCCAGCCGCAAGAGCTTCCTGAAAGCCATCGACCCCAGCGCCGAGACCGCTGGGCAGCGCCTCGCGGGCTCCCTCGCCGCCGCGATCCGGGGCGCGGAGGCGGGGTGCGCGGTGGTGCGGGTGCATGACGTCGCCGAAACCCGGCAGGCTCTCGACGCCTGGGCAGCGATGCGGGCTTAGGTCGGAAAAGCGATGAACCCGGCCGGCACGGTCTCGGTCAGCCAGACGCCGTTGCCCGTAACCATGAACACATGGCCCGCCGAGGCCATCGCGGCGGCGTCGATGACCAGGATCACCGGCTTGCCGCGCCGGGCGCCGACCTTGGCGGCGGTGTCCTGACCCGCCGAGAGGTGCACGTGGTGGCGCTTCATCTTCTGGAGGCCGCCTTCGCGGATTGCCCCAAGGAAGCGTTCGACCGTCCCGTGATAGAGCACGGCCGGCGGCGTGGCGGGCTCGAGGGCGAGCTCGACCTCAACGGAGTGGCCCTGGCGGGCGCGGATCAGGCCCAGGTCCGGGGTGAATTCGAAGCGCTGCTTGTCATTCAGCTCCACCACCTCAATCAGGCGCTCGACGTCAGCCCCGTGTTCGGGCGCCAGGGCCGCCAGCAGCAGGTCGGTGGACGCCCAGCCTTGGGCGTCGAGGGTGAGGCCCGCCACGTCCGGCCGGTGCCGGAGCCAGTAGGAGAGCGTCTTGGATATCGTTGTATTGTCAGTCATGGCGCGCCTTTGACATGGGGCGGCCCACCGCGCCATTGCCTCGCGGCCACACCGGCGGCATGAAGGCCCATGGCTCCCACCCCTCCGAAAGGCCGCGTCCTGATCATCGCCGGGTCGGACTCCGGCGGCGGGGCGGGGATTCAGGCCGACATAAAGGCCGTGACCATGCTGGGCGGCTTCGCGGCGACGGCGATCACCGCCATCACGGCCCAGAACACCCTCGGCGTCTTCAACGTGCACCCTGTGCCGGTGGAGTATGTCCTGGCCCAGGGCCGGGTGGTGCTGGAGGACATCGGAACCGACGCCATCAAGACAGGAATGCTGGGCGACGCCATGATGGTCTCGGCCGCCGCGGCCATCATCGACGCATCCCATGCGCCGGCAGTGGTCGACCCGGTGATGGTGGCCAAGGGCGGGGCGGCGCTCCTGCCGCAAGGCGCGATCGAGACCGTCCGGGAGATGATGGTGCCGCGCGCCGCCCTGCTGACGCCGAATGCCCCGGAAGCCACCGCCCTGACCGGCCTGGAGGTCGCCGACCTCGACGGCATGAGGCGGGCGGGCGAAGCGCTCCTCGGCATGGGCGCCAAGGCCGTGCTGATGAAGGGCGGGCATGTGCCGGGCGAGCGGGTCACCGACCTTCTGATCACCGCCACCGGTGAAACCCTGTTCGAGGGCGAACGGATCGAAACACGCCATACCCACGGCACGGGCTGCACCCTGGCCAGCGCCTGCGCGGCGGGCCTCGCCCAGGGCATGGCGCTGGAGGCGGCCGTCGCCCGCGCCTGGGCCTATGTCGCCGAAGCCATCCGCCGGGCCCCAGGCCTGGGCGCCGGGCACGGACCCCTGGATCACGCCTGGCCGGTGAGGGAGGGATGACGCGAAGCCTCGAAGACCGCCTGGAAGAGATCATCCGCGCCGCGCCGACCCTGATGTACGTGCTCGAAAAGGCGCGCGAGCTCGACCTGCCCGATTGGATGATCTTCTCCGGGGCCATCTATCAGCGGGTGTTCAATCACCTTACCGGGCGCGATCCGGACTACGGGGTGAAAGACTACGACCTCGGCTACCACGACCCCTCCGACACCTCCTATGAGGCCGAGGATGTGGTCATCCAGCGCGTCGCCGCCGCTTTCGAACCGCCCCTGCGGGAGCTGGTCGAGGTGCGCAACCAGGCGCGGGTGCACATCTGGTTCGAACCGAAGTTCGGCGAGGCCTATGCGCCCCTGACCCATACGGGCGAAGCGGTGGGGCGCTTCACGACCGTGGCCTTCGCGGTGGGTGTGCGGCTGATGGAGGATGACCGGCTGAAGATCGTGGCCCCCTTCGGCCTGGAGGACATGTTCGCCCTGCGCCTGCGGCCCAACCCCACCCGCGCCACGGCCGGCTTCGCCCGCACCGCCGCCAACGTCACCCGGCGCTGGCCGGAACTGACGGTCGAAGGCGCCTGACGGGCGCCGTCCGTGTCCCTTCGCTGGCCATCAGACCACGTCCCGGGCTTGCGCCGCGCCATCGCCGAACGCGGCGCGGAGGAGGTTGAGGCCGCGTTCCAGTTCGGCGAGGTCGCGCGGGCCTCCGACACAAAGGCGCAGGCCCTTGACCGCGACGCCTTCGAGATAGGGGGCGCTGGGCGGTGTCAGGGAGACCCCGGCCCGCATGGCGCGGCCCGCGACCCGTTCGGCCTCCAGCTCACTCATCGGCAGCCAAAGGTGCGGAGCGGTGCGCAAGGCGGCCGGGTCGATGCGGGCGCCCAGGACCCGGACCGCGAGAGCCGCGCGGGCGGAGATGGCCTGGACGTTGGCGTGCATGATCTCCTCGGCCGCGCCGCTGCGCACCCAGTCGGCCGCCAGGGCCGCCGGGATCACCGGCGCGCCGAAGGTCATGGCGCGGAGGGCGTCCAAGGTGCGCTGGAAAGCCCCTTCGGCCTTTGGAGGAACCACGACGCCGACCCTGAGGCCGGGGATCAGGGATTTCGAGAGGCTGGTGACATAGGCGACGCGCTCCGGGGCGGCGAGGGCCAGGGGTTCGAGGCCGCTGGAGGGCGCATAGGCGGCATAAATATCGTCTTCCACCAGCACTAACCGCCGCTTTCGGGCCACGGAAACGATGTCCGCGCGTCTTTTGGCGCCCATCAGCCGGGCCGTCGGGTTCTGCACGGGGAGGATATAGACCGCCCTGGCGCCGGTCTCGTCGGCCATCCGGTCGAGACTGGCCGGGTCCATGCCTTCGGCGTCGAGAGCGATGGGGATCAGGCGGTAATTCATGTGCTCGGCTAAGGTCTTGAGGCCGGAGAAGGTCGCCTCCTCGGCCAGGATCGCCTCGCCGGGGCGGCAGATGGCGGCCAAGGCCACGGCGGTGCCCTGCTGCGCGCCGGCGGTGAGGATGATGTCATCCGGGCTCACGCTGAGATGGGCGCTGGCCTTCAGGAACCGCGCCATGGCCTCGCGATGCTCGGCCCGCCCGCCCGACGGGGCATAGTCGAGCAGGGAAGCCGCCTGGCGGCCGATCCTGGAAAGACCGTCGGCGAGGCGGGCCTGCATCAGGGGCAGGGCCGGCGGCAGGTTGCGGGCCAGGTCGATGGGGCCGGCGTCGTCCTCGGGCGCGCGCTCGGCGACAAAGCTGCCACGCCCGACCTGGCCGGAGATCAACCCCCTGCGTTCGGCTTCGGAATAGGCGCGGGTGACCGTGCCGATACTGACCCGCAGACGGTGGGCGAGGTCACGCTGCGGTGGCAGCCGGTCGCCAGCCTTGAGGGCGCCGGAGGCGATGTCGCCGGCCAGGGCCTCGGTGAGCCGGGCATGCATGGTCCCACCGGCGGCGGGAAGGGTCGGGGTCCAGGTCATGATTGTAACTGTGACAATATTCAAATTGACTCGAAGTGTAATCGGGACTTTGTCTCCACGGCAATATCCGAGTTGGAGACCCCAATGCGCCAGTGGACCATCGACGCCTTCGCCTCCGGCCCCTTCAAGGGCAATCCCGCCTGTGTGCTGGAGCCGCTCGACGCCTGGCCCTCGGACGCCTGGATGCACAGCCTGGCCATGGAGAACAATCAGGCGGAGACGGCTTTCTTGCTGAAGACGGCGGACCCGGCGCGGTTCGGCCTGCGGTGGCGCACCCCCGCCATCGAGGTGCCGATCTGCGGCCACGCGACCCTGGCTTCGACGCACATGCTGTTCGAGGAGCTGGGCGTGACGAGCGATCAGATTGTCTTTGAGACAAAGTCCGGCGAACTGATCGTGAAGCGCGGCAAGGCGGGCTACGAGATGGATTTCCCCGCCGCCGGAACGACGCCGATCGCCGCCCCGCCCGGCCTCGCCGAAGCCCTGGGTGTGACGCCCCTGGAAGTGCACACCTCGCGCTTCCTGCTGGCCATCCTTGAGGACGAGGCGGCCGTGGTCGGGCTCGCCCCGGACATCATGGCCCTGAAGCCGATCTCGGCGGGCGCCAGCGAGGGGCCGGGCAATGTCATTGTCGCGGCCCTGGCCGATCCCGGAAAGCCCTATGACATCGTCACGCGGTTCTTCGCGCCGGGCTCTGGCATTCCGGAGGACCCGACCACGGGCGGCGCCCACTGCATTCTGACCCCGTTCTTCGCGAAGCGGCTCGGCAAGAGCACGATCCGCTCCTTCCAGGCCTATCCCGGCCGGGGCGGCGATCTCATCTGCGAGGACCGGGGGGCGAGGGTGATCCTGAAAGGCAAGGCCGTGACCGTGATCGAGAGCCGCCTTCGCGTGCAGTAGCGCGCGGGGCCGGGACCAGCTAAGGCGTGCCGTAGAGTAAGAACGGAGACGCCCCGATGGCCCTCGACGCCGGACAGCCGCAGAAGACCTTCCAGTGGGAAGATCCGCTCGATCTCGCCGGGCGCCTCTCCGAGGACGAACGGATGATCTCCGAGGCGGCGCGCGCCTATGCCCGCGACAAGCTCCTGCCCCGCGTCGTCTCGGCCTTCGCCGATGAGCGCTTCGACCGTGAGATCATGACCGAGATGGGGGCCCTGGGCTTCCTCGGCCCGACGCTGCCGGAGAAGTACGGCGGCGCCGGCGTCAATCACGTGGCCTATGGCCTGATCGCCCGCGAGATCGAGGCCATCGATAGCGGCTACCGCTCGGCCATGAGCGTGCAGTCGTCCCTGGTCATGTATCCGATCTACGAGTTCGGCTCCGAAGAGCAGCGGATGAAGTACCTGCCGAAGATGGCCACCGGCGAAATCGTCGGCTGCTTTGGCCTCACCGAAGCCGACGGCGGCTCCGACCCGGCCTCGATGCGCACCGTGGCCCGTAAGGAGCAGGGCGGCTACGTGCTGAACGGCGCGAAGATGTGGATCACCAATGCCCCCATCGCCGATGTGGTGCTGGTCTGGGCCAAGCTGGACGGCGACATCCGCGGCTTCCTGGTGGACCGGGGGACGCAAGGCCTCGATACCCCGAAGATCCAGGGCAAGCTCTCCCTCCGCTCCTCGATCACCGGCGAGATTTCGCTCTCGGACGTCTTCGTCTCCGAAGACGCCATGCTGCCCAATGTGCGCGGCCTGCGCGGCCCCTTCTCCTGCCTCAACAAGGCACGCTATGGGATTTCCTGGGGGGCAATGGGCGCGGCGGAATTCTGCCTGCACGCCGCCCGCGACTACACCATGAGCCGCCAGCTGTTTGGCAAGCCCCTGGCGGCTCGCCAGCTGGTGCAGAAGAAGCTCGCCGACATGCAGACCGAGATCGCCCTCGGCTACGAAGGGGCGCTGGCCCTCGGCCGCCTGATCGACCAGGGCGCCTGGGTTCCCGAAGCCATCTCCCTGATGAAGCGCAACAACTGCGGCAAGGCCTTGGCCATTGCCCGGGAGGCCCGCGACATGCACGGCGGCAATGGCATTTCCGGCGAATACCATGTCATGCGCCACGCCATGAACCTGGAGACGGTGAACACCTACGAGGGCGCCCATGACGTCCACGCCCTGATCCTCGGGCGGGCGATCACCGGCGAAAACGCCTTCTAGCAGGACGGCGGAAACGCGGCGAAACGCCTCCTTACGAGGGGGTTACGCTTCGATTCATCCTTCTGGCGCATATTGAACGGACTTTTTTGAGCCTGTGGGGGGCCAATGTCCGAGCAAAAAGCCGGGGAAGCCGCGTGGACGGGAATCCCGTCCGTGGCGCCGGGGGAGGCGTTCAGCGCCTACCCGATGACTCTCCTGGCCTTGCAGTTCCACCCCCTGGGGCATGCCGCCTTCCACGCCGTGGGCGCCATCGCGCTCGCCCTGCTGGGCCATCCCCTGATCGGCCTGGCGTCGTTCATCGGCGGCTCGGCCATGGACTTTTCCCTGCAGCGGGAACTGCGCGGCCTGATCGCCACGGTCCTGGAAACCGATCACGCGGCTGGCCTGAAACGCCTGGCCGCCATGAGCGCCATGCGCTCGTCGATGGTGCTCACAGCGCCGCTCTCCGTGGCGATGCTGGACCTGACAATCGCACCGGCGATCTGCCTCGGCCTCACATGCTGCATGCTGATCCTGCTGGCCTATTCCTGCGGCTCCTTCGCCCGGCTGGTGTTCTGGGCCGGGGCGGCTCCGGCCGTCCTCGCCATGGGCGTGATCGGCTTTTTCGTCCTGCCGATGCAAGCCGGGGCCATCGCCGCATCGATGCTCTGCCTGCTGGCCTCGATGACCCTGATCTCAATTGTTACCGCCAAGTCAGTAGGCGAGTGGAACAAGTCGCACGACGCCAATCTCAGCATGATCGCCGAGACGGACGCCGCCCGCGAACGGGCCGAGGCCGAACGCACCGCCGCCGAACGGGTCCGCGAAGAGGCCCGCCGCGCCAACCGCGCCAAGTCGAACTTCCTGGCCACCATGAGCCACGAGATCCGCACCCCCATGAACGGCGTTCTGGGGATGGCCGAACTTCTGCGCCGCGACGAGGCGGACCCAAAGCAGATCCAGCGGCTCGACACCCTGATCCAGTCCGGCGAATACCTGCTGTCGATCCTCAATGACGTACTCGATGTCTCGAAGATCGACGCCGGGCGGCTGGAACTGTCCCCCGGCGCGGAGGATGTGCCGGCCTTCCTGGATCACCTGATCAGTTTCTGGGGCGCCCGGGCGGACGAAAAGGGTCTGACCCTGCGCCTGCAAGCCGCCGACCTGCCGAAGTTCGTCTGGATGGACGCCCTTCGCCTGCGCCAGGTGATGTTCAACCTTGTCGGCAACGCCCTGAAATTCACCGAGGAGGGTGGCGTCGTCGTCACCGCCAAAGCCCAGGAAATCTCCGACGGCAAGGTGATGCTGCGCCTGTCGGTGACGGATACGGGCCCCGGAATCGCCGAAGCTGACCTGCCCTTTCTGTTCGAACGGTTCAGCCAGGCGGAAGACACCCCGGCGCGCCGCTTCGGCGGCACGGGCCTGGGTCTATCGATAGCCAAGCAGTTGATCGAACTGATGGGCGGCCGCATCTGGGTGGAGAGCAAGACCGGCCTCGGCTCACGCTTCAATATCGAAGCGCCGTTCGATCTGGCCCAGGACCCCGGTTGCGCCGCCGACCCCGAGCCCGTGCGAGCCATGCGGGGCTCACGCGACCTGCGCATCCTGGCCGTGGACGACAATGCCGTGAACCTGCTCGTGCTTGAGCAACTCCTGGCCGCGTTCGATCTCTCCATCGACAAGGCCGGCAGCGGCGCCGAAGCCCTCGACCGCCTCGCCCACGTTTCCTATGACCTGGTTCTGATGGATATCCAGATGCCCGGCATGAGCGGAATCGAGGCCCTGCAACGCCTGCGCGGCGCCGCCGGACCGAACCAGTTCATCCCCGTGATCGCCCTGACCGCCGACGTCGCCTCAGGCGGGCGCGAGCGCTACATTGACTTCGGTTTCGACGACCAGGCTTCCAAGCCGATCCAGTTGAATGTGCTGATGGAAACCATGTCGCGCGTCCTCGCCGGCGCCACTTCCGCGCCAAAGACCGCCGCCAACGCTGCCTGACGGCTTCCGCCCGCCCCCAACGTCCTTTAGATCAAGGGCAAACGCCTCGGGGGAGGGACCCAGACATGTCCGCAGACGCCGCAGTTCCGGCCAGGCCCGAGGGCGTGGGCATGCGCACCATCGTCGCCGCCTCCTCGGCCGGCACCGCCTTCGAGTGGTACGACTTCTTCGTCTTCGGCACCCTCTCGGCCGTCATCGGCAAGAACTTCTTCGCCCAGCTGGACAATACGGCGGGCGTCCTGGCGGCCCTGGCCCTGTTCGGCGCGGGCTTCTTCTTCCGGCCCATCGGCGCCCTGATCTTCGGCGGCATGGGGGACAAGATCGGCCGCAAGGCGGCATTCCTGGTCACCGTCTCGATGATGGGCGGGGCCACCTGCGTCATCGGCCTTCTGCCCACCTACCAGCAGGCGGGCCCGATCGCGCCGATCCTGCTGATCCTCTGCCGCATCATCCAGGGCACGGCGCTCGGCGGGGAGTACGGCGGCGCGGCGATCTTCGTGGCCGAACACGCCCCGGCCGACAAACGCGGGGCCCATACGGGCTGGATCCAGACCAGCGCCGCCTTTGGCCTGCTGGGCGCGCTGGGCGTGATCTACCTGACCCGCCAGACCATGGGCGAGGAAGCCTTCACCGCCGCCACCTGGACGGGCGGCTGGCGCATCCCGTTCCTGTTCTCGGCCGGCCTGCTGGCGATCTCGGTCTATATGCGCCTGAAGCTGGTGGAGAGCCCCACCTTCCAGAAACTGAAGGACAGCGGCCAGCACTCGCACAATCCCTATCTGGAAAGCTTCACCAAGTGGGAGAACCTGAAGATCGTGCTGATGGTGCTGGTGGCCATTCTCAGCGCCCAGGGCGCGGCCTGGTACACGGCCTTCTTCTACGCCCAGGTGTTCATGGAGCGGTTCCTGAAGATCGCCCCCACCGAAACCAACCTCCTGATGATGGCCATGACCATCGCCTCGGCACCGCTCTACGTCTTCTTCGCCTGGCTGTCGGACAAGGTGGGCCGCAAATGGGTGATGTGGTTCGGCATGACCCTCTATCTGGTTTTCTATTTCCCGGGCTTCCACTTGCTGACCCAGCTCGGCAACCCGGCTCTGGCCGAGGCCCAGGCCCGCACGCCCGTGGTGGTGGTGGCCGACCCGGCCACCTGCGCGTTCCAGTTCGATGTCACCGGCAAGGCGGCCTATACGACGGCCTGCGATATCGCCAAGGCGTCCCTCGCCAATGCCGGGGTGTCCTATGAGAACCAGGCCGCCCCCGCTGGATCACCCACCGTCATCCGCATCGGAACCACCGAGGTCGCCTCGCGGGCCGGCACGGGGCTTGCCCCTGCGGACCTGAAGGCCGTGAAAGCCGATGTGGACGCCCGCATCAAGGCCGCCCTGAAGGCCGCCGGCTATCCGGAAAAGGCGGACCCGGCCCGGGTCAACTTCCTCGGCCTGTTCGGCGTGCTGTTGATCTTCGCCGTGGCCGCCACCGCCCTCTATGGGCCGATGGCCTCGGCCCTGGTGGAGCTCTTCCCGACCCGTATCCGCTATACGGCCTTGTCCCTGCCCTACAATGTCGGCACGGGCTGGATCGGCGGCTTCATGCCCTTCTTCGGCACGGCCATCGTCATCGCCACGGGCAACATCTATTCGGGGCTCTGGTACTCGGTGGTGTTCACCGGGATCAGCGTCTTCGCCTGCATCTTCCTGCTGCCGGAAACCAAGGGCAAACCGATCGACTAGTGCGAACGCCGGGCGGCCAGGGCCCGGTTCAGGGCTTCCGACGCGAAGACCGCCGCCACGGCCAGAACCGCGGCGATGGCGCAGAGGACCGCCGCCCGGCCTTCCGCGCCTGGCATCTGGGTTGCCTGGTAGATCGAGGCCGGCAGGGTCAGGCTTTCGCCCGGGATCGCCGCGACGAAGGTGATGGTGGCGCCGAATTCGCCCAGGGCCTTGGCGAAGCCCAGCACCGCCCCGGCGCCAAGCCCTGGCCCCGCGAGCGGTACGGTAAGGCGGAAGAACCGCGTCACCGGCCCGGCGCCCAAGGTGCGCGCCGCCTCATCGACCTCGCGGTCGATAGCCTCAATGGAAAGCCGGATAGGGCGCACCATCAGGGGGAAGGCCATCACCCCCGCCGCCAGGGCCGCGCCGGTCCAGTCGAAGGCGAAGACGATGCCCAGAGGCGCCAACAGGCCGCCGATGGCGCCCTGGCGGCCGAACAGCACGAGCAGCACATAGCCGGTCGCCACCGGCGGCAGGACAAGAGGCAGGTGGACGAGGGCGTCCAGCAGCGACCGGCCGGGGAAGCGGCCTCGGGCAAGGGCGTTGGCGACAAGGAGGGCGAGGGGGAGCGCGCAGGCCGTGCCGACCGCCGCGACCTTCAAGGAAAGCACGATCGCCGCGAGGTCGGACGCCTCCAGGAGGCTCAAGGCGCGGGCCTCGAATAGACCAGTTCGGCGCGGGGGCCAGCCGCATCGCGTTCGGACCGCCCGTCTCCCGCCGCCAGCACCACGACGTTGAGGCCCTTTCCCGCCAGGGCCGCCTGTTCCACCGGAGTGGCGGTGATGCGGTCCGCGTCGCGACGAGCCAATTCCACGACCCTCGCATCGCAGCCCTCAGCCACCACCAGGACGTCGGCGCTGGCCAGAAAGCGGGCCGCTTTGAGCGTCAGATCTTCCGCCGGACCGCGCCCATCGATCACCCGCACGGCGCCAAGGCCGCTGGCCCCATCCTTCAAGGCCGCCAGGAACAGCTGATCGGCCTTGTCCGTGTCTCCGGCCAGGGCCGCGGCGACAGCCTCCCCTTCCAGGGCGGCCCGCAGGAACGTGCGGCGGTCATGGGCCTCGGGGAAGGCGCTGCGCACCGCGTCCTGATGCCGTTTCAGGAGGGCGGCGGCGCGGCCCGCGCCCTCCGGGACCCGCGCCTCGATATCGGCGCGCAGCATCGAGGCCAGCATGGGTGAGGCCCCGTCCGTGCCGATCGCCGCCACCACCTGGCCCCGGTCAATCAGGGCCGGGGTGTAGAAATCGCTCATCGCGGGTTGGTCGGTGACATTGACCGGTACATGGGCGGCGCGGGCGGCGGCGGCGGCGCGCGCCCTGAAATCCGCATCGTCACTGGCCACGAAGGCCAGGACCGCGCCTTCGTAGAGACTGGGTTCTAGGGCTGGTGGCCCGGAGGCGCGCACCACCTGGGCCGGCGCCCCTTCGAAGAGCCGGGCCTTGGCGTCTGCGCCGGGGCCTTCGCCAGCGATCACGACGCGGCGTCCCTTCAAGGGGAAATAGGCGGGGAAGGCTTCCATCAGCCCTCCTTGCAATCCGCATAGGGCCCGCCTGGGAACCCGGTCAGGGTCGCGTCAGAGCCGTGGCTCCAGAATTCAAAGCCCCCTTGCGCGAACTTCGCGCCGCTGGCCGCGGGCACACCCGGCAAAACCTTGGTCAGGCCCCCGGCGATCACGGTGGTGGTGTTCTCGTCCTGACGGAAGGCGGTGATCATCGAGCGGCCGTCCGCGCAGACATAGGACACCGGTCGCACCATCACCTGGGCGTCAGTCGCCGTCTCCGGCGCTTTAGGGGCGCAGGCGGCCAAACAGAGGACGGCAAGAACGGCGAGACGGCGCATATCGGCGCCAACATAGGGCGCCTCGCGGCCGGATGCGCCACCCGGCCGCGATTTGCGTTCGAAGGCCCTTAGCGCGGAACCTTGCCCGGCCAGGTGAGGTAGCCGTTGCGGTCGACGCTGGAATAGCCGCCGCCAGCGGGAGCCCCTTGGGGCGCTGGCGGGGCCGGGGGGTAGGCATAGGCGGGCGGGCCAAGCATCACCTGGGGCGGCGGTCCGTCCTGATCGCGGCCGCCGCCGTAGTAGGCTGAGCCGCCGCCGTTCGAGGAGGTGCTGGAGCTGTAGTAGGCGCCGCCGGAATTGCCGGAGGCCGAACCGCCGCCATAGCCCGAAGACGCGCCGCCACGATATCCCGAACCGCTGCCGGAACTCCCGTAGGCGGACCCGGAACCACTCGAAGCCGAGCCTCCGCGGTAGCTTGATGACGATCCGCCGCGATAGGCCGAGCCGCCACCGCTGCTGTTAGAGGCGTAGTAGGCGCTGCCGCCGCTGCTGCTGCTGCTGCTGCGTGACGAGGCGCTTTCACGTGAGGACGAGCTTTCGCGTGAAGACGACGCGCCGCCGCCGCCGGAATAGGCCTGGCGGTATCCGCCCGACGAACCGCCGCCCGCATAGTAGGCGCCGCCTTCATAGGCTTCGGCCTCGCCGCGCTCCTCACTGTAGGAACGGCTTTCGTAGGACCGGCTCGACGACGAGGACGACGCGCTGCTGGAGCTGGAAGACGAAGAGCGGCCATAACCGCCGCCGTTCGCGCCGCCGCCATAGGCATAGCCACCCTCATAGGCATAGCCGCCGTCATAGGCCGGGGGCGGCGAGCGCGGGGGCGGATCGCTGACGGGCGGCGGGCCAAGGGGCGGACCCGAAGGCGGTCCCGGCGGGGGACCGCCCTGCGGGCGATCACCATAGGAATAGGACCAGGAGCGCGGCTCGCGTCCGGTGGCGTAAGACGAGCCGCCGCCGCTGCCCCAGGCCGACGAGGCATAGCCGCTGTTGGAATCGTAGCTCTCCGAGGAGCCGCTCTCGCGGTATTCCTCGCGGCCCTGTTCCTGGCGGCTCACGTAGCCGCCGCGATAGTCCTGGCCGCCGCGATACTCCCTGCGCTCTTCCTCGACATAGGGCGCGGGCGGCGGGGCGGGCGGGGCGTCGGCATAGGTATAGCCGTAGCGATAGACGTTGCCGGACATCTCCATGTCATAGGCCGCGCTGCTCTCGTCGGAGGAGGCGCGGCGATAGGAGGAGCCGAGGTTGATGTCGCTGGATGACGAATAGCCGCCACGGTCATAGCCGCCGCTCTCGTAGGAGGAGCTCTCATAGGTCGAGGATGACCCGGACGACGCGTAGCTGGAGCTGGAGTTGCGGCTGGACGCCCGGCGGGCGACCCGTCGGTTCACCTGGGGCGGCGCGGCAACGGGGGCGCGGGCGGCGCGGCGGCGCACCCGGCGGTTCTGGCGCTGGCCCTGGCCTGAGGACGGCTGCGCGCTCGGCTGAGCCGGCTGGGCGCCCGGCGTGCAGGACGGCGCGGTCTGGACGATCACCGGGCAATAGATGATCGGGGCGGCCGGAGGTCCGGCGTTATTGTTGGCGGGCGCTGTGCTCGGCGCGGCCTGGGCGCCGGCGGCGCAGGCCATGACAAGGAGGGCGGGAGCGATCAGGATACGGCGCATGAACGGCTCTTTGACTGAACAGGAACAACAGGTCTTGGCTCATTCAATCACCCGTCGAGGAACAGTGCTCACCTATTCTCCCCTCGCGCGAAGGAAGGCGCCGACGAGGCCGTCGTAGAGGCCGAGCTTCTTATAGGCTCTGAAGTCCTCCGGAGCCTCGCGCCAGGCACGTGCGAAGGCGGCAAGGCGGCGCGGATCGCCGGCGAGATCGGCCAGGGAATGGCGCCAGATGCGGATCGTGAAAACCGCTCCGCCGGTCAGCGGCAGCCGGCGTAAGGTCTGGCGCTCGATGCGGACAAAGAGCCTTTCGGCCGCCGTCTCCGGCGCGATACCGGGGATCTGCGCCCGGTGCGGGGCCGGGTCGGGCACGAAGAGCGCGCCGGTGGCCGCCAAGGTCCAATTGCGGCGCTCGAGCACGAGTCCGGGCCGCAGGCCGTGAAACACCCGGCGCACCCGGCTCAGGAAGCGCGCATCGAAACCTGGCACCGGCCCGTGCAGTTCGGCGAGAGAAAGCCCGATCGCTTCCTTGGCCGTAAAGAAAGTGCCCGCCGACAGGCTGAGCGCAGTCAGCCGCCAGTCGCCGCCCCGGTCCTCCATCAGGCAGAGATCATCCGCCACCAGCCGCGCCGCGGCCTGCAGGTCGGGAAGGCCAGCCGGCGGTGGCCGCGCCCCCACGACCTCTTCGATGAGCCCCAGCACTTCGGCCTGGCCGCTTTCGGAGCCGGGCATCTCGCCGAACACGTCCTCGCGGTGGCGCTGAAAGAGAGGGTCTTTGCGGCCCCAGGGCTCGGCCTCACCGCCCTCCAGCCATGCCTCCACGGGGATCGGCTTCAGGCCGATGGCGAAATCGGCGGGGCCATCCTCGTATGGCGCATGACGAATGGGGCTCACCCGCCCTTCTTAGTTGCGAAGCCTCCCTTGCGTCAGTAGCGTCCGCGCGAATTCAAAAAAGGGGAAAGCCGAATGGCGATCGAGGCGGTGATCTGGGATTTCGGAGGCGTGTTCACAACCTCCCCATTCGAGGCTTTCAACCGGTATGAGCGGCAGAAGGGCCTGCCACATGACCTCATCCGGACGATCAATTCGACCAATCCCGACACCAATGCCTGGGCCCTCTATGAGCGGACCGAGATCGACCGCAAGGGCTTCGACCTGAAGTTCCTGGAGGAATCCACGGCGCTCGGCCATCCGGTGCGCGGCGCCGAGGTTCTGCCCCTGCTCTCCGGCGACGTGCGGCCGCGCATGGTCAACGCCCTGAAGATCTGCAAGGAGCACTTCAAGGTCGGCTGCATCACCAACAACATGGCCGCCGCCGGGACCGGCGCGGCCATGCAGACCACCCAGGCCGGCGCCAGCCGTACGTCCGGCATCATGGGCATGTTCGATCACATCATCGAATCGTCGAAGGTCGGCATCCGTAAGCCCGACCCGCGCATCTACCTGATGATGTGCGAGGCCCTGTCCGTGGACCCGAAGACCTGCGTCTACCTCGACGACCTGGGGGTGAACTGCAAGCCGGCCCACCAGCTGGGCATGAAGGCCATCAAGGTGGTCACCGAGGCCGAGGCCCTGGACGAGCTCACCGCCGCCACCGGTCTCGACTTCCCGCACGTGGCGCCCGCCCAGTGACCCGTCCCGCCCGCATCGGCGCCGAGGCCGCCCTGGCCGCGCTTCAAGGGTGGTCGGCCGCAGCGGGCAAGGACGCGATCTTCAAGAGCTTCAAGTTCAAGGACTTCAATGAGGCCTTCGGCTTCATGACCCGCGTCGCCCTGGCGGCCGAGAAACTCGACCATCACCCCGAGTGGTTCAATGTCTACAACCGCGTGGACATCACCTTGAACACCCATGACGCCGGCGGGGTGACGGAGCTGGATGTGGCCCTGGCGAAGATCGCGGACGAGGTGGCCTAGACCGCCACGAACCTGAAGATCGGCCCCGTCCAGCCGCCGTCGTCGACGTCCGCCACGCTGACATCGCGGACCTTTTCATAGCTCTCGATGGCGCCGCGCCAGAACGGCAGGGCGGGGATGTTGCGCCTGGCCACGGCCACCTCCCAGACGCCGGGATGCAGGGCGAAGAGGGCCTGGGCCGCCTTGGTGCCGGTGCCGCCGCGCCGGTGCTTCCGGAGCACGAAGAACTCGGCCATGTGGGCGTCCGCGGGGGCCTTCAGGTGCGGCCGGTTGTTGACCAGGGCAAACCCCGCCAAGTGGCCGTCTTTGCGGATCAGGTAGGGCCAGTGGCCCGGCTCTGACCAGTAGGGATCCAGCGGATAGGGCTCGAACCGCCCGTCTTCGCCCAGTTCCCCGCGCGCCTGGTCGAACCACTGTTCGGAGAAGTCGTGGATATAGAGCTGCATCATGCCTTCGATGGCCGCCCGCTGGTCCGGCGTGGCGATGTGCAGGGTGACGCTCATGCGGCGTCCATGGACATGGGTTTCAGGCCGAGGTCGTGAAAGAGGGCGCTGTCGTCGTCCATGCCCGGCAGGGGCGTGGTCAGCAGCTTGCCGCCGATGAAGATCGAATTGGCGCCCGCCATCACGGCCAGGGCCTGCATTTCGCGACTCATGTCCTTGCGGCCGGCCGAGAGGCGCACCACCGACTTGGGGCAGACGATCCGCGACACCGCGACGGTGCGCACGAATTCCAGACCGTCCATGGCGCCTTCGGCCAGCGCCTTGTCGCCGAGCGGCGTGCCCCTCACCGCGACCAGGCCATTGACTGGCAGGCTGTCAGGATGGGCCGGCAGGGTGGCGAGGGCGTGCAGGAAGCCGACCCGGTCGGCCCGGCTTTCGCCCATACCGACGATGCCGCCGCAGCAGGTGGAGATGCCGGCGTCGCGCACATGAGAGAGAGTGTCGAGGCGGTCCTGGTAGGTGCGCGTGGAGACGACCTGGCCGTAATACTCCGGCGAGGTGTCGAGGTTGTGGTTGTAGTAGTCGAGACCGGCCGCCTTCAGGGCCTGGGCCTGGGGGGCGGTGAGCATGCCGAGGGTGACGCAGGTCTCCATGCCGAGCGCCTTCACCCCGGAGATCATCTCCGCCACCTTGGGCACGTCGCGGTCCTTCAGGTCGCGCCAGGCGGCTCCCATGCAAAAGCGCTGCGCTCCGCCCATCTTGGCCTTGCGGGCCTCCGAGATCACCTCGGCGGCGCTCATCAGCTTGTCCGCCTTGAGGCCTGTGTCGAAGTGGCTGGACTGGCTGCAATAACCGCAGTCCTCCGCGCAGCCCCCGGTTTTCACCGACAGCAGCTGCGAGAGCTGCACTTCATTGGGGTTGAACCACACCCGATGGACACTGGCGGCCTGATAGACCAGGTCCATGAACGGCAGGTCGAAGAGCGCGGCGATTTCCTCGCGGGTCCAGTCATGACGGGGCTGGGCGGGATCGGCGATCTTCACGGGCGCGTTCATGGGTAAGGCCTCACTCGGGAAATGCTGGCCAGCGGCATAGCAAGCCGCGTCCGCCCGTCCTAGGTGTTATAGGCTCAAACATGCCCCTGGCCCTGATCCTGTCCAGTTATGTGGCGGCCGCCCGCATCGGCGGCGGAGCGCAGCAATATGCCCTGGCGCCGTTCGGCGTGGACCCGGTGCTGATCCCCACCGTCACCTTCGGCAAGAGCCCGCCGCGCGGCGGCCGTGGCCGTCTGACGGAGCCGGACTTCTTCGCCCACATGCTGGAAGATGTGGCGTCGGAGGGCCTTTTCAGCCTCGCCGACGTGGTCATCACCGGGCACTTTTCGCATCCGGTGCAGGTGGAACTGGCCGCCCGCGCGATCGACGCCATCCGCACTGCGCCGCGCGACATGGCCTTCTCCCCCCGCCCCGTGATCGTGGTCGATCCGATTCTGGGCGATGAGGGCGTGGGGCTCTATGTGAAACCCGAAGTCGCCGAGGCGGTGGTGGCCGAGCTCTTGCCGCGCGCCGACTGGCTGACCCCGAACCTCTGGGAGCTTGGCCACATCACGGGCCGCGAACTCTCCAGCACGAAACAGGCCCTGGCCGCCGCCCACGCCCTGCCCTGCGCCAGCCTCATCACCTCGGCGCCGGCCGGGGACGGCGAGATCGGCCTGATCTGCAACAGCCTGGAGGGCGCCCGCCTCTACGCGCACCGGCGGCTGCCCCGGGCCCCCAACGGTACGGGAGATCTGGCGACCGCCCTGCTCGCCGCGCGTCTGTTGCACGGCCAGTCGGGGTTCGAAGCGGCGGAGGGCGCGGCGCGGGGCGTGTTCGACGCCGTCTGGTGCGCCCTTGAATGGAACGCCCCGCAACTCCCCATCGTCGCCATGGGCGAGCGCCTGGTTCAGCCCCGGGCCGAGGTGCGGATGGAAGTGCTGCATGCCCCCTGAAAGCCAGCAGGTGGAGATCATTGGCGTCGTTCCGCCCCAACTGGGCGCCGTCACCGACGCCTTCGCCCATCACTTCGAAACCGGCCAGGAGCTCGGCGCCCGCTTCACGCTGTGCCAGGAGGGCGAGGTGATCCTCGATCTGTGGGCCGGCCATGCCGACAGGGCCCGCACCCGCCCCTTCGACCAGACGACCCTCACCCCGGTGTTTTCCACCGGCAAGGCCGTGGCCGCGCTCCTGATCGCCCGGCTCGTGACCGAGGGCCGCCTCGATTACGAACAGCCGGTGGCGGATGTCTGGCCGGAGTTCGCGGCGGCGGGAAAGGCGGCGGTGACGGTGGCTGAGGCCCTCTCACACCAGGCGGGCCTGGCCGGTCTGAGAGGCCCGATGCAGCCGAGGGACTGGTATGACTGGGAGGCGGTCTGCGCGCGCATCGCCGCGGCCGCACCCCTATGGCCGCCGGGATCGGCCAGCGGCTACCACCCGGTGACGGTGGGGTTCATCGCCGGGGAGATTTTCCGGCGGATCGACGGACGGATGATGAATGCCGCCCTGGCGGAGGATGTCGCCGGCCCCTTCGGCCTCGATCTCAGCATCGGGCTTTCGTCGGCGGACCGGCCGCGCGTTTCCGAAATGGAGCGGCCCAAGGCCTTCGCCGCGTTCGGTCCCATGACGGACATCCTGCGGCTGGCCTTCTTCTCCCCATGGTCCCAGCCGGGCGGCGGCGACCCGGGCCAGGGCCGCGCCGCGCCGATCCCATCGACCAACACCCATGCCACGGCGGAAGCCCTGGCGCGGCTCTTCGCCGTGATGGCCTGCGAGGGCGCCCTGGCCGGAAAGCCGTTCCTCTCGCCGAAGACCGTTCGCGCCGCATCGCAGGCCAGGGTGCGGGGCAGCGACCTGGTTCTGCCCTTCGACATCGCCTGGGGGGCGGGGCTAATGCGCAACGAGGGACTGAACATCTGGGGGCCGGGTCAGGAGACCATCGGCCACGCCGGATGGGGCGGGTCCTGCGTGTTCGCCGATCCGCAGAAGCGCCTCTCCGGCGCCTATGTGATGAACCGTCAGTCGCCCCACCTGATCGGCGATCCGCGCCCCAAGGCTCTGATCGAGGCGGCCTACGCGGCGCTCGGCTGAACCACCCTGGTCCTGCGCCAGGCCCCGTAGGCGAAGATCGCCGCCCCGCCCCAGATGAACACGAAGGAGAGGGCCCGCAGGGGCGTGAAGGGCTCCCCCTCGATGACGCCGATGGCGAAGCTGATGGTGGGGCTCATGAACTGGATGAAGCCCATGGCCGAGAGCGGCATGCGCCGGGCCGCCCAGGCGAAGAGGGCCAGGGGCACGGCGGTGATCGGTCCCGCCAGGGCCAGCAACAGTCCCGTCATCGGCGATGCCATGAAATGCCCGCCGCCGCTCAGCTCCAGCCAGACCGCATAGGCCGCGCCGATGCCGCCGACGAACAGGCACTCCACGAAGAGGCCCGTCTGAGCCTCCGCCTGGATCATTTTGCGCAGGACGCCGTAGGCGCCGAAGCTGAACGCCAGGGTGAGCGAGATTAGTGGCAGATGCCCCAGCGCCAGGGCCTGGATCACCACCCCCACGGCCGCCGCGCCGATCGCCCCGGCGCCCCAGCGGTCAATCCGCTCACGGAAGATCACCGCCCCGGCGGCCATATTGACCAGGGGGTTGATGTAGTAGCCGAGGCTCGATTCCAGCAGCTGGCCGTTGTTCACCGCGAAGATGAACACCACCCAGTTGGCGGCGATGGCCAGGGACGAAAAGAACAGCCACATCAGGGTGCGCGGCGAGCGCAGCACCGCCATCAGGTGGCCCTGCTGCCGCGCGACCAGCACCATGGCGAGGGCCGCCGGGGCCGCCCAAGCCGTGCGATGAGCCAGAATCTCCCAACCGCCCGCGCCGCGATGGCCGAGCAGCTGGAAATAGAGGGGCACCACGCCCCAGATCAGATAGCACCCGATGCCCGCCGCTAGCGCCTGACGGGCTTCCCCGCCGGGCGCCGCAGCCGGCGCCACTAGGCGAGGACCTTCTGGCCGATCATGCCACGCTCATGGAGCAGTTCGGCGATCTGCACGGCATTGAGCGCCGCGCCTTTTCGCAGGTTGTCGGCCACGACCCAGAGGTTCAGGCCATGCTCGACGGTCGGGTCGTTGCGGATGCGGCTGACATAGACCGGGAATTCGCCCTGGGCTTCCTTGGGCGTGATGTAGCCGGTGGAGTCGCGCTTATCGACCACGATCAGGCCGGGCGCATCGCGCAGGATCTCGCGAGCCTCGTCCTCATCCAGATGGCTCTCGAACTCGATGTTCACCGCCTCGGAATGGCCCACCATCACCGGCACCCGCACGCAGGTGACCGTCAGCTTGATGGCCGGGTCGATCATCTTGTGGGTCTCGTTCCACATCTTGGCCTCTTCGTCGGTATAGCCGTCGTCGTTGAACGACCCGATGAAGGGGATGACATTGAAGGCGATCTGCTTGGGGAACTTCTTCGGCTCGCTGGCGCCCAGCATGTAGACGCTCTTGGTCTGATCCCAGAGCTCGTCCATGCCTTCCTTGCCCGCGCCGGAGACGGACTGATAGGTCGAGACCACCACCCGCTTGATCTTCGCCGCCTCATGCAGCGGCTTCAGCGCCACCACCAGCTGAGCGGTGGAACAGTTCGGGTTGGCGATGATGTTCTTCTTGCGGGCGAAGGAGACATCGTCCGGGTTCACTTCCGGCACGATCAGGGGCACATCCGGGTCCATCCGCCAGGCCGACGAATTGTCGATCACGATGGGGCCCGCGGCGCCGATCTTCGGCGACCATTCCTTGGAGAACGAGCCCGAGACGCTCATCAGCACCAGATCGACGGTGGAGAAATCGAACTGTTCGATGTCCTCGCACTTCACCACGCCGGACTTCCAGCCCACCTCGACGCCGATGGACTTGCGGCTCGCCAGGGCGTGAACCCTGTCCACGGGGAATTCGACTTCCTCGAGGATATTCAGCATCTCACGGCCCACGTTGCCCGTGGCGCCCACAACGGCGACGCGGTAGCCCATTGGCGGATCTCCTGGCGAGAATTTTGGGGAGGCGGACGTTTAGGCCTTTAGCGGCCTGAATTCAACTGACGGGGCGGAGACGTGAACGAGTACACGCCCCTGCCGGCTAAAGCCCCGCGATCACCGCGTCACCCATCTGCCGGGTGTTCAGGCTCCCACCGATATCCCGCGTGCGCGCCCCGCCATTCAGGGCCGCCGTCACGGCCGCCGTCAGGCGGTCGGCGAGGTCGGCCCGCTTGAAGCTCCAGCGCAGGGCCATCTCGAACGACAGGATCGCCGCTAGGGGATTGGCCACGCCCTGGCCGGTGATGTCCGGCGCCGAACCGTGGATCGGTTCATAGAGGCCGGGCGCGCCCTCCACCCCGATTGCCGCCGAGGGAAGCATGCCGAGGGAGCCGGTCAGCTGGGCCGCAGCGTCGGAGAGGATGTCGCCGAAGAGGTTGTCCGTGACCAGCACGTCGAACTGCTTGGGCTGGCGGACGATCTGCATGGCGGCGTTGTCGGCCAGGATGTGGACCAGCTCGACGTCGGCATATTCCCGCTGGTGCAGGCCGGTGACCACTTCGCGCCAGAGGAGACCGCTCTCCATCACGTTGGACTTCTCGGCGGAATGCACCTTGTTGCGCCGGCCGCGGGCCAGTTCGAAGGCCACCCGCGCCACCCGCTCGATCTCGCTCGTCGTATAGACCTGAGTGTCGACGCCGCGCTTCTGGCCATCCGGCAGTGTCTCGATGAAGCGCGGCTGGCCGAAATAGACGCCGCCCACCAGCTCGCGCACGATCATGATGTCGAGCCCGGCAACCAGCTCCCGCTTCAGGGACGAGGCGTCGGCCAGGGCGTCGAAGCACAGAGCGGGCCTGAGGTTCGCGAACACGTTCATGCCGGAACGCAGGTTCAGGAGGCCCGCCTCGGGCCGCAGGTTGCGGGCCCCGGTCCAGGTCGTGCCATCGACAGCGCCCATCAGCACGGCGTCTGCGGCCTTGGCCTTGGCCAGCACCTCGTCGGTGAGTGGCACGCCGTGCGCGTTGCAGGAGGCGAGGCCGAACAGCTGCTCGTCGATGGTCAATTCCGGCCAGAGCGCCTCGGCCACGCGCCGCGTCTCGGCGATGACTTCCGGGCCGATCCCGTCACCGGGCAGCAGCAGCAATGTGGGCATGACTAGACCTCGCGTTCGGAGGCGACCTCGTAAGCGAAGAGCTTGCGATCCGAAACCCCATACTTCGGCCAACTGGCCCGCCAGTCGGCCAGGTGCGGGGCTTTGAAGTGAGCCTCCAGGCTGGCCGCGTCGCGCCACATCTCGAAGACACGGATCAGGCCCGGGTCCTCCACGTCATGGGCGTAGGAATAGGCGAGGCATCCGTCCTCGGCGCGGGTCGCGGTCAGCATGGCGATCATGTGCGGCTTGAAGGCGGCCAGGTTCTCCACCGGGCAGCGCACCGTGCCGGCGATGATCAGGCTCACGCCTGCTCCAGCCAGGGCTGGGCCAGGGCCCGCTTCATCTCAAAGGTGTCGATGGACTTGGTTTCCTGCAGGGTCTCGCCGATCGCATCGAGGCCCTTCAGCATCTTTTCCTTCTTCCCCGCATCGATCTGGAAGTGGAACGCCTTGCCCGAAGGCCCGGTCACGGTCTGGCTTTCCAGGTCCACGGAGAACACGTGGTTGCCGCCCCGCGCCTCGCCCATCAGCTCACGCACCTGCTCTTCGGGCAGGATCACGGGCAGGAGGCCGTTCTGGAAGCAGTTGTTGTAGAAGATGTCCGCGTAGGACGAGGCGATCACGCAGCGGATGCCGAAATCCAGCAGGGCCCAGGGCGCATGTTCGCGCGACGAGCCGCAGCCGAAATTCTCCCCCGCCACCAGCACGGCCGAGCCCTTGTACTTCGGGTCGTTGAGCACGAAGCCGGGCTTCTCCTTCCCCTGCTCATCGAAGCGAAGGTCGTAGAAGAGGCCCTTTCCTAGCCCCGCCCGTTCCACCGTCTTCAGGAACTGCTTGGGGATGATCTGGTCGGTGTCGAGATTGGCGATATCCAGCGGCGCCGCCGGGCCATCGAGCTTGGTGAAGGCTTGCATCAGTCGTCTGTAGGTCCCTCGGAGGCCAGCATCAAGGCCGGGGCCCCCGCCACGCCGGAGCGGATGGTGAAAACCCGGGTGCCGGGCTTGCGCCCCGTCCGCACCTCCGAGACGTCGAAACCCGCCGCCGCGATTCGGGCCTGGGCGGCGACCGGGTCTTTCACCCGCCAGGCCATGCCGGTCGCGCGGTCCGGGCCATCAGCGGGCGCCGGATTGCGCAAGGAAGAGCCGATCTCCACGGTCGGATCCCCCGCCTTGAAGAACATCAGCTTCGAGCCCCAGTCCGGGTTGGACCGCTCCAGCTTGAAATCAAGGCCTATGCGCGTCCCGTAGAGCGCCAGGGCCCGGTCCGGATTGGGCGTATTGATCACCACGTGATCGAGGGCCAGGACGGCGGCGTCTTCCCCGGCGGTGGGCGCCGAAGGAATGATCGGCCCGCCCTGTTCCTCGAAGGAGAGGGTGACCCCCGCCGTGGTCACCGGATCGGCCAGGAGCATGTCGCCCATCTTCTCGAGCTTCAGGCCCCGGCGGCTGAGCCCATGCTCCGCCGCCGCGAGATCCGGCACGGCGAAGGCGAGGCCGAGGATGCTCTCCCCGCGCTCCGCCAGATGGGCGTTCACCCGCTCGGCCCGCCCGCCGACCGGGGCGAGCAGAACCAGGGCCATGTTCGGCAGCTGAAAATAGGCCTGGCCCGGCCCCGAACTGGCGGCCTTACGCCCGAGAAAGGCTTCGTAGGCGGCGCCCGCCTTGTCGATGTCGGCGACTGCGACAGCGATGTGATGGAGGATGGTCGTCATTGGCTCACGGCCTCCTTCACCGCCTTGCAGGTCCGCAGCAGACTTTCCGCCATATCCAGCGGCAGGCAGGACGGCCCGTCGCAAAGGGCGGCGTCCGGGTCGGGGTGGAATTCCAGGAAGAGGGCGTCGGCCCCCGCCGCCACCGCCGCCTTGGCGATCACCGGCACGCCTTCGCGCCGCCCGCCCGTCGTGGTGGCGTTGGATTTCACGTCCGCGCCCGGCAGCTGCACGGCATGGGTCGCGTCGATGGACACCGGCGCCCCCAGGCGTTGCATCTCGCCGATGCCCAGCATGTCCACGACGAGGTTGTTGTAGCCGAAGGAGACGCCGCGCTCGCAGAGGATGGTCATATCCTCCCCCACCGCCTCGCGGATTTTCGAGAGGATGTTCTGGCAGTCCCAGGGCGCCAGGAACTGGCCCTTCTTCACATGGATGAGGCCGCCGGCCGCCTTTGTGGCCCGCGCCGTCGCCGTGACGAGATCGGTCTGGCGGCAGAGGAAGGCCGGGATCTGCACCAGGTCCGCCACGGCGGCCACCGGTTCAGCCTGCTCGATCTCGTGCAGGTCCGTGCAGATCGGCACGTTCAGTTCTGCCTTCACCTTGGCCAGGATACGCAGGCCCTCCTTCAGACCCGGCCCCCGGTACGAGTTGATCGAGGAGCGGTTGGCCTTGTCGAAGCTGGCCTTGAACACATAGGGCAGGCCGAGGTCCGCCGTGATGGCCTTCAGGTGCCGGCCCACATCCAGGGCCAGGGCCTCGTCCTCCAGTACATTCAGCCCGGCGATCACCGCCAGGGGCTGGCCCGGGCCGAAGGCGATATTCCAGCGTTTCAGGGTCAGCACGGCCATGGGCGGTCTCCGGCGGGGTCAGGCCGCCCGACATAGACCAGCCGCGCCGCGATCCCAATCCCGGCGATCCCAAACCTGTCGATCCTGCCCCCGCCGCGCCGGGGTGCGCGGCCTGCCTGCGCCGAGGCGCCGCACCAATTCCCTGATTTATCAAGCCTTAAGCATGCCTCCACTACCCTGGGCTTCAACCAAGGATGGACCGTGCATGTCCGCGATCAGAACCTCGAGCTTTCGCAAGTCCGGCGCCGACCATTTCGAGCCGAACATCGACGATGACCCGATGGCCCAGCGCAAGCTGCGCGGTCACCTGGAGCAGATCGACTACACGGCCTATGCCTCCAACCGCGAGATCATCAGCGGCGTCCTGCGCGCCGCCGACGCGGCGAAGATCCAGAAGCTGGCCGTCGCGGCCGCCCATGCCCGGGCCCAATGGGTCGCGGCCTCCCTGCAGATGACCGAGACAAGCCACACCCTGCAGCCCGCCGAAGTGCAGCGCCTGGCGCACCTGCGCGCCACCTACGAAGAGCTGACCGAGGCCTATGAAGCCCTGCGCCGCATGGTCGAGCGCGGATACCTCACCTACCGCACGCCCAACCCGTAAGGGTCAGAAGTTCACCCGGGCGCTGATCCCGCCGTCCACCACCAGGTTCGATCCGGTGGTGAAGCCCGAGAGGGGGCTCGCCAGGAAGACGGTCGCCGCGGCGATCTCCTGCGGCGTCGCCATGCGGCCCAGGGGGTTGCGCTTGATCATGGTCTCGAAAAAGCCGGGCGCGCCGGCCTTCACGTTGCCCCAGACCCCGCCCTCGAAGAACACCGTGCCCGGCGAAACAACGTTTGCGCGGATGTGAGCCGGGGCGTTCTCCTTGGCCACGCCCTTGGCATAATGGATCAGGGCCGCCTTCACCGCTCCATACGCCCCCGGTGAGGTCGCCTCGGCCGCCGAGATCGAGGAGATCATCACGAAGGCCGCATCGCCGCTCTCCGCCGCCGCCTTGGCGAGAAAAGGCTTGGCCGCATCGAAGGACCGAACCGCCCCCATCAGGTCGATATCCAGCCCTGCCTGCCAGGCCTCTTCGGTATTGCCCTGGGTCAGGGCGCTGGCGTTGGAAACCAGGATATCGATGCCGCCCAGCTGTTCGCCGGCACGGGTGACGAAGGCCTTCAAGGCCGGGCCGTCAGCGATATCGACGCCTTCGCCGAACGCCCTGACCCCGCGCCCCTTCAGGTCCGACACCACCTCATCGACCCCGGCCTGACCGCGCGCGCAGATCGCCACGTCGCAACCCTCGTCGGCCAGCAGTTCGGCGATCGCCTTGCCGATGCCGCGAGAGGCCCCGGTGACCACGGCCTTTTTGCCGCGCAGCTTCAGATCCATGAGTGGTTTCCTTCGTTCAGGCTTTTGAGGTTCCTATCACGCCCGCACGCCAGGGGCGCGCCCCTTGGCGAGCTTGCGGCGCCCCTCCACCGCCCGCGCCAGCCGTTCCAGCACCCAGACGGAGGTTTCCCAATCGATGCAGGCGTCGGTGATCGAGCGGCCATAGACGAGAGCCTTGCCGTCCACGAGGTCCTGGCGGCCCGACATAAGGTGGCTTTCCACCATCACCCCGAAGACCCGCTGGTCCCCGGCCTCCACCTGAGCGGCGATGTCGCTGACCACACCGGGCTGGTTGTCCGCCACCTTGCGTGAATTGGCGTGGCTGGCGTCGATCATCACCCTCTGGGGGATCTTGCCGGCCGCCATCAGGCCGCAGGCCGCTCCGACGCTGGCGGCGTCATAGTTCGGTTCACGCCCGCCGCGCAGCACCACGTGGCAGTCCGGATTGCCCGAGGTGGTGGCGATGGCCGAGCAGCCATCCTTGCCGACGGTGAGGAAATGGTGCGGCTGGCTGGCGGCGCGCACCGCGTCGACGGCGATCTGCACATCGCCTTCGGTGGAGTTCTTGAACCCGACAGGCATGGACAGCCCCGAAGCCATTTCCCGGTGAATCTGGCTCTCCGTCGTCCGGGCCCCGATGGCGCCCCAGCTGACGAGGTCGGCCACGTATTGCGGGGTGATCACATCCAGGAATTCGCAGCCCGCCGGCAGGCCCAGTTCGCCCACGTGCAGCAGCACGCCGCGGGCCGTATGGAGCCCCTCGTCGATGCGGAAACTGCCATCCAGGCGTGGGTCATTGATCAGACCCTTCCACCCCACCGTCGTGCGCGGCTTCTCGAAATAGACCCGCATGACGATCTCGAGCTCCCCGGAGAGCTCCGCGCGCACCGCCGCCAGGCGATGGGCATATTCGAGGGCCGACTTCGGATCATGGATCGAGCAGGGGCCGATGACGACGGCGAGGCGGTCATCGCGTCCGGCAAGGATATCGCTCATCGCCGCGCGACCGGCCGCCACCGTATGGGCCACGGCGGCGGGCGTGGGCAGATCCTCGATCACTTCGTGAGGTGTTGGGACAGGCGACATGGCGGCGATGCGCAGATCGTCGATCTTTGGAGGGTCGTGGGGGTGGGTCATGGTGGGCTCCGGGGAAGGGGTCCCGCCGGCGGCCATGAAAAAAGCCGCCAGAGGGTCTGGCGGCTGATCGGGGGTCTATTTCGGCTGGTCTTCAGCCAAGCAACACCCGTCCTCCGCCCGAGGCATCGGAAAAGCCGAAATACCAAAAATAGGTCGCCAGGGCGGGGCGGTTGCTCATGGGCAAGTCCGATAGAGCAAAGGTCCCACCGCTGCAAGCCGTGCTAAGCTTACCTGCCCGACCGGAGGTCCGCATGTTCAGCCGCCGCCAAACCATTCTAGCAGCCGCCGCCTTGCTGGCGCCCGAGGCGGCCCGCGCCGCCGTGCTCACCGAAGATCTGCGGCGCACCCTGTTGAGCGCGGCGCGCCGGGCCGTGCCATCCACCGCCGAAATGAGGCATCCTGTCCTGATCCTCGACCTCGGACGCCTGGGGTTCGCTGGCATCGCCCTCTTCGCCGACGAGGACCAGTCCACCTACTCCGGCCTCACGGCAATGGGACGCGGCGGCCGCATCGATCCTCTGCCCGAGGTTTACGAACTCGACGGCCGTTTCGAAATGACGGTCGAGGCTGTCCTGACCGTGCCCGACGCGGCGGGCTCCAAGGCGATCGTCGTCCTCTATTCCTATTACATCAACGGCACCGGCCAGCCCGAAGGCCACGCCGGATACCTCTACCGTTGGGGCGGCGATGAGTGGCTGATCGATGAGGTGGCGACCCGCAAGCTCGCCGGTGTCCGCAACGCCGCCCAGGCGCGCGTCAGGCTGCGATAGGAATTTCAGGCCGGAATGCCGGCGACCTCGGCGGCGGCCTCGACAATGTTCATCCAGCGCGGTTCGAAATTGCCCCAATCAATGCCCCAGATGCAGCTCAGCACGGCCTGAGAGAAATTCCAGGCCGCGAGCCTCTGGCGGTCATAACCCAGGCGTTCGGCCAGGATGGCGATGCGCCGGCCCTGCACGGCGGCGTTCCAGTGCGCCGTGCTGCCCTGAGGATTGCGCAGGATCGCGCCCACTTCGTACTCGGCCTCGCCCAGCACGCCCTTCGGATCGATGGCCAGCCAGCCGCGATGCTGATCCTCGACAATGTTGTGATGGTGCAGGTCGCCATGCAGCAGAACCGGCGGCCCCTGGCTGACGCAGAGATCCTGGAAAATTCCGGCCGCTGCATCCAGTCGCCGGGCCGTGAACCCGGATTCGAGCGCCTTCTGACGGGTCCGGGCGAAGCCCCTGCCCCAGTCCTCGATGCGCCGGAAGGCGCCGGTCACCGGCGCCGGTTTGCGGAGCCTGGCGGACATCTCGCAATAGATTTCTATCGCCCGGTCATCCTCTCCGGACAGGGCGACGGCGGCCAGTTCGCCGCCAGGCAGGGCCCGTTCGACCAGCACCGCGCCCGGCGCGCTTTCGATCAGCCGCACCGCGCCCTGGCCATCCCAGTGGGCCAGTACGGCGCCCATTCGCCATTCGTCCTCGGCGGGATCGAGCCCTTTCAGAACCAGGGGCTCGTCACCCCGGCGCACATAGAGGATGTCGTTGCCCGCCTCGGGCCGGCCCTCGACCGTCAGGTTCCAGCGTTCAACGAAGGGCGTAAGATCGATCCGCCCGACGATGCTCACTGCGCGGCCATGGCCTCGGCCTGGCGCAGGTCCACCGACACCAGCTGGGAGACGCCCCGCTCGCCCATGGTCACCCCGAAGAGCCTGTCCATCCGGCTCATGGTCAATGGGTTGTGGGTGATGGCCACGAAGCGGGTCGAGGCCTTGGCCCGCATTTCGTTCAGGAGGTTGCAGAAGCGCTCGACATTGGCGTCGTCCAGCGGCGCATCCACCTCGTCCAGCACGCAGATCGGGGCCGGATTGGCCAGGAACACCCCGAAGATCAGGGCCGTCGCCGTCAGGGCCTGCTCGCCACCGCTCATCAGGCTCATGGTGGCCAGCCGCTTGCCGGGCGGGCAGGCATAGATTTCCAGACCGGCTTCCAGCGGATCGTCGCTCTCGATCAGGCGAAGTTCCGCCTCACCGCCCTGGAAGAGGGCCGTGAACAGGCTCTTGAAGTGGCCATTGATCACCTCGAAGGCGGCCAGCAGGCGCTCGCGGCCCTCGGCGTTCAGCTCGGAGATGCCCTGGCGCAGCCGGGTCAGGGCGCCGGTCAGGTCGGAACGCTCGATCTTCATGCCGTTGAGGCGGGCGGCGTGATCCGTGGCCTCCTCCTCGGCGCGCAGGTTGACCGGGCCGATGGCGTCGCGGTCCCGCTCGAGCAGGGCCAGGTGCGCCTCAATGCCGCCGGCGTCGCCGGGAATGGCGATGGCCTCCTCGGCCAGGCGCCGGGCCAGTTCGTCCGGTTCCATCTTGGTGGTTTCGCGCAGGGCCGTGGCGATTTCGCCCAGCCGCTCGCGCGCCGCATCCAGGCGGGCGCTCAGGGTGGCGCGGGCCTCGCGAGTGTCTGAGGCCCGGGCCTCGGCGGCGCGCAGAATCCGGTCAGCCTCGGCACGGCCGGTCTCGGCCGCGGCCAGGGCGTCGCTGGACTTGGCCTTGCGGGCCTCGGCCACGCTCAGCTCGTCCATTAGCTTGGCGCGGCGGGTTTCCACCGTCAGGGGCGCGGCCTTGGCCTGGGCCAGGGCCTCATCGGCCTTCTGGCGGTCGCGGGCGAGCGAGGTCTGGCGTTTGCCCGCCGTCCCGGCCCGCTCGGACCAGTCAGCCCTGTCATGACGCAGCGATTCCAGGCGCCGGGCCCTGCCGTCGCGCTCGCGGAGTTCCACGTCCAAAGCCGCCCGCGCCGCGCCGGCGGCTTCCCGCGCCGCCGTGGAGGCGGTCCGCGCCGCGCTGAGCTGCGGACCCAGATCCTCGGTAGCGTCACTCGGCGTGTAGGCGGCCTCGGCGGCGGCGAGGCCGGCCTCGGCCTCGGTCTTCTCGGCCTCGAAGCGGGAGATGGTTTCGTCCAAGGACTGGGCGCGGGCGTCGCGGCGGGCCCCCTCGCGCGACAGGGTCTCGGCGGTGAACCGGGCGGCGGACAGCGCCTTTTCCGCATCCTTCGGCCCCTGGCGGGCGTCGCGCACGGCGGCTTCTGCGGCGTTCAGGGCGGCGATCGCGGCCTGGTGTTCGGCCTTGGCGTCCTTCAGGGCCGGCTCGAGGGCGGCGATTTCGGCCTCCGCCTTGGCCAGGCGCGTCTTCTGCTCCAGCCGCACCGCCGCCGGACGCGGCGCATCAGCCTTCGAGGTAAACCCATCCCAGCGCCAAAGATCGCCCTGGCGCGACACCAGCCTCTGTCCAGGCTTCAGCCACTTCTGCAGCCGTTCGCCATCCTTGGCGTCGACCACGGCGGTGAAGGCGAGGCGCGCGGCCAGGGCCACCGGAGCCCGGACCATGGGGCCCAGCGGGATCACCCCATCCGGCCAGTCGGCTGCGGTGACCGCCGCACCGCCCCAGAAGGCGACGGCGCGGGCGTCGAGCGCCGCATCCAGGTCGTCCCCCAGCGCAGCCGCCAGGGCCGCCTCATAGCCGCCGGCCGGCGACACCTGATCCAGGGCGGGAGCGTAATCCGCCTTGGCGGGCCGGGCGGTGAGCCGCGCCAGGCCTTGCGCCTCGCTGCGCAGGCGGCCGAGGGTGTCTTCGGCGGTGCGGGCCGCCGTGCGGGCCTTGTTCTCGGCCTCCAGCCTGGCGGCGCGGTCGGCTTCCGCCGCCTCCAGGGCTTCCCGGGCCGCGGCGAGGGCGGCTTCCCCGGCGGCGAGGGCCGCCTGCGCCTCGGCGAGACGCGGATCGGTGGCGGGCCCAAGGGCGGCGCGGTCGGCCTTCGCCATATCCAGGGCGCGGCTGGTGCGGCCGAGCCGGGCGCGGGCCTCCTCCACGCGGGTTTCCGCCGTCTGGCGCACGGCCTCCTCGGCGGCGATGCGGGCGGCAAGCTCCTCCACCACCTTTTCCGCCCCGGCGCGGGCGGTCTCGGCGGCCCTGGCGGCCGCTTCCAGCTCCGGCATGCGTTCCGGCGCGGCGGCGATCTCGGTCTCGAGGTCGACGAGTTCGGTTTCCAACCGGGCCAGGGCGCGGCCGGCGTCCTCGACGATCTGGGCTTCCCGCGCCGCATCAGCGTCAATCCGCGCGATCTCGGCGGTCAGGCGCGCCACCTCCGCGGCGGCGGTCTCGGCCTCGCGGTCGATGCGGTCCTTCTCGATGGCCAGGCGGTGCAGCACGGCCGCTGCCACCGTCTCTTCCTCGCGCAGGGGCCGGATCGCCGCCTCCGCCGCCAGGGCGGCCGTCTGGGCCGTGGCCGCCTCGCGCGCCGCCGCTTCCACCGCGCCGCCGGCCTCCGTCGCTTCGGCTTCCACCCGGGCCAGGGTGTCACGCGCCTCGCTCCAGCGCGCATGGTGCACGGCGCCCTGCAGGGCGCGAATCTCGGAGGACAGCTTCCTGTAGCGCTCCGCCTGCCGCGCTTCCCGGCGCAGGCGGGCCAGGGCGCTT
Source organism: Caulobacteraceae bacterium (assembly GCA_046349475.1). Classification (GTDB taxonomy): domain Bacteria; phylum Pseudomonadota; class Alphaproteobacteria; order Caulobacterales; family Caulobacteraceae; genus Acaudatibacter. Next base: position 51,412 of record JAXMCG010000003.1, read on the forward strand.
TCCAGCTCGCGCATCACGTCGTCAAGGCGGGCGAGGTTGGTCTCAGCCGCCCGCACCCGCAGCTCCGCCTCATGGCGCCGGGTATGCAGGCCCGAGACCCCAGCCGCCTCTTCGAGGATGCGCCGCCGGTTCTGTGGTTTGGCGCTGATCAGCTCGGAAATCTGCCCCTGGCGCACCAGGGCCGGGGAATTGGCGCCCGTCGAGGCGTCCGCGAACAGCAGCTGCACGTCCCTGGCCCGCACTTCGCGGCCATTCACCCGGTAGGTGGACCCGGCCCCACGATCAATCCGCCGCACCACCTCCAGCACGGGGTGCGCGTTGAACTCCGACGGCGCCCGGCGGTCGGAATTATCGATGGTCAGGCTGACTTCGGCGTGGTTGCGCGAGGGCCGCGAGCCGGCCCCGGCGAAGATCACATCGTCCATGCCGCCACCGCGCATGGCCTTGGCCGAATTGGCCCCCATCACCCAGCGCAGGGCCTCCAGCAGGTTCGACTTGCCGCAGCCATTCGGCCCGACGATGCCCGTCAGGCCGGGCTCGATCCGGAACTCGGTCGGTTCGACGAAGGATTTGAACCCGGAAAGGCGGAGCCTGGAGAAGTGCACGGGGGTCGAGGGGTCCTTCTGAACAGATCAGCGGCGGCGGCGCAGGGCTTTGTCGACGGCTGCCGTGACCGGCGCGAGATTTGGGTCGTCCAGCTTCACGCCGTTGACGAAGATGGTTGGGGAATAATTGACCCCGTCAGCAGCGTTTTGGGTCAGGCGGGACTTCAGGGCGTTGAAGCCGTCTTCGCTGCCGATGCAGGACATCACCTGGTCTTCGCTCAAGCCGAACTGGGCCCCGACCCGCAGCATGCCGGGCTTCAGGTCGCCTTCCTCATAGATACGCGCCTGGTCCTTGAAGACCGCCGCCAGGGCGTCGGCATAGCGCTGCCCCGAACCGATGCAGCGCGCCAGCATCGCCCCGCCGATAGCCAGCACTGTCGGGTCCGTGACCATCTCACGCAGCACCAGGCGCAGCTTCCCAGTATCGACATAGCGGGTCTTCAGGACGGGATAGACTTCGGCGAACCAGTGGGCGCAGTGCGGACAGGCGGCTGAGACATAGGCGATCATTGTCACCCGCGCCCGATCGGGGCCGATGCGCATATCGGCGGCCGTTACCGGGGCGAGGGCCAGGGCTGGACCCGCCGTCAGGATCAGCGGCAGGGCAAGCCCGCCGCCAATCAGGCCGCGCCGGTCCAACGCCGCCATCCGTCTACTTCGCCGCCGGAGCGGCGGGCGCCGGGGCGGCGGGAGCGGCGGGAGGGGTCGCGGCGGCCGGAGCAGCAGCGGGGGTAGCCGCTGGGGCGCCTGCGGTCGGCGCGGCCGGAGCAGCGGCGGCTGGCGCGGGAGGCGGGGTCACGCCGGCCGCGATCTCCGCCGCGCTGATCGCCGCTTCCAGCTGTTCCATGGACATTTCGCCGGCATTGACCTTGCCGTTGATCACGAAGGTCGGGGTGGCGGTGATGTTGGCGTCGCGCGCATATTTCTCGACCCGGTCATTGAGAGCCTTGGTCGCGGCCTGGTCAGAAACGCAGGCGTTGAACTGGGCCTCGGTCAGCCCGACGCCTTGGGCGATGCGAAGCAGCGGGCCGCGCATATCCTGGGTCGTGAACATCTCTTCCTGGGCGTGATAGACGGCGTCCAGGACCTGGAAGTACTTGTCGCGGCCGGCGCAGCGGGCTGTCAGGAAGCCCGCGGCGGCCATGGCGCGCGGCTCGGTCAGGAACTCACGGAACACGTAGTGGACGCGGCCGGTGTCGATGAACCTGGCCTTGAAGGCGGCGAAGACGTCGTTGTTCCAGCGCGCGCAGTGGGCGCAACTGGCGGAGCCGTACTCGATCACCGTGACCTTGGCCTGGGCGTTGCCCAATGACATGTCGTCGTCGGTGACGGCGCTCGTGGTCTTGTTACAGGCCACGAGGGTGAGGGCGAGGACCATGCCGGTCACGATTTGGGTGAAGGCGCGCATCTTGGATCGCAGGCTTTCTTTTCTGGTTCAGGTTCGAATTAAAGACCGATTCCCCTGCCAGGGCGAAGGGGCGGGATCATGGCCAAGCTGGAGATGGCCGGAACTTCTGGACGGCGATCAAGGCCCGCTCTTGCGGATCACCTCACGGCCAAGGCGGGTCAGGGCCTCCTTCAAATCGCCATCCGGCGCGGCTTTCAGGCTCTCGGCCAGGGCCGCTTCCTGGGCCGCGTCCAGGGGCGTCTTACGCCGCCTTGCGGTCACAGGACCAGGGGTCGCGGCGAGAGGCCGCAGCGGGCCTTGCACGATGCGCAGCTTTTCCAGGCTCTCGCCCCCCAGGTAGAGATTGGCCCTCTGCAGGATCTGGCCGGCCTGATGCTGGATCAAGGCCGCGGCGGGCCCCTCGACTTTCAGCTCCAGGGTTGAGCCGCCCTGTTTGGAACGGATCACCTTCACCGGCTCCGTGCGCCGGGCCAGGACCTCTCCGACGATCTCGCGCCAATGGGCTTTCAGCGCGTCATGACCCTTGCCGAACCGGGCTTCCAGCGCCTTCAACGTCGGCGCCAGGGCCCGCACGGCCGGGGTCGCCGGACGCGGCGCGGGGCGTGTGCGCTTGCGCGCGAGGATCGCGGCCGCTTCTTCCGGGCTGGGCAGTGGTCTTGCCATGTCCACGACTATACACCGGGCTCATGGCTCCCGTCGCCGCCGACCTTCGCGCCCGTCTCCTGGCCTGGTACGATCGCCAGGCTAGGCGCCTTCCCTGGCGCATTGGCCCACTCAATAGGGCAGAGGGCGAGCGGCCGGATCCCTACAAGGTCTGGCTCTCCGAGATCATGCTGCAGCAGACCACCGTGCCGCACGCCACCCCGTATTTCCTCGCCTTCACCCGCCGCTGGCCGCGCGTTCAGGACCTCGCCGCCGCGCCGGAGGCGGATGTCATGGCCGCCTGGGCCGGCCTCGGCTACTACGCCCGGGCTCGCAATCTGATCGCCTGCGCGCGGGCTGTCACCGAACGCCAAGGCGGCGTCTTCCCGGACACGGAAGACGGCCTGCGGACCCTGCCGGGCATCGGCCCCTACACAGCCGCCGCCATTGCTGCCATCGCCTTCGACCGGCCCGGCAATGTCGTGGACGGCAATGTCGAGCGGGTAATGAGCCGCCTGTTCGCGGTGGAGACGCCCCTCCCCGCCGCCAAGCCGGAACTGACTGAGCTGGCCGCCAGCCTCGTCACGTCCGACCGGCCGGGCGACTGGGCCCAGGCCCTGATGGATCTTGGCGCCACGGTCTGTACGCCGAAGTCGCCGGCCTGCGAGGCCTGCCCGATCGCCACCGCCTGCCAAGCCCGCGCCGCCGGAAACCCGCAGACCTATCCCCGTAAGACCGCCAAGCCTGATCGCCCGAAGCGGCGCGGCGCCGTGTTCCTGCTGACGAAGAACGGCCAAGTCGGCCTCGTGCAACGCCCACCGAAGGGGCTCCTGGGCGGCATGCTCGGCCTGCCGACCACGGATTGGGGTTCAGGTGATCCGGATCTCGCTCACGCGCCGGCCGCCGCTGCCTGGCGTCCCGCTGGCCAGATCGAGCACGTCTTCACGCACTTCCACCTGACTCTCGACATCTACCGCGCCGAGGGCGACGCCGACCTGATCTGGACGCGCGTCGAGGATCTGGGCGCCTTGCCCAGTGTGTTTCTCAAGGCGGCGAGAGCCGGTCTGGAGCGCCTGCTTTAGGCCTTGTTGACCGAATTGGCCTTGATGCGGGCCTTGCCGGTGACATCCAGGTCTTCGCGGGTGTCGGAGAGGCTCGAGGGGCCTTTCAGAGAGGCGTTCACCTCATCCATCCCCGCCCTGACGCCCGGCGCCTTGGAGATCAGGTAGCGAAGGGAGAGCCGCTGCGAATCCGCCGCATCCGGTTGGGTTCCGTGCAGGGTGCAGGCATGCCACATGGCCGCATATCCGCCCTTGCCGACCAGCAGCTTCTGGGGTGTCTGCATCGCCTGACCCCTGCGGTCCAGGTACATCCAGCCCTTGTCGTTCTTGGTCAGGTCATGCGGAAAGACCGTGGCGCCCAGCTTGTGGCTGTCTTCCAGCAGGAACAGGGGCGCGTCATGCACGCCCACATCGTGCAGATAGACATAGAGCGTCACGAAGTCGCTCTCGCGGTCCTTGAAGTCGATGATGTCCTGGTGGAAATCGATGCCGTAGAAGTAGGTCACATCGCGGTATTCGGGCTTCACATAGGCGCCCAGATTGTTGACCGGATTGTTCTCGATCCGCGCGCGCAGCCAGGCCGGAACGGACTTCTTCGGCACCCCGCAGACGACCTTCTTATTGAGAATCTCGTAGCCCTCGCCGAGCATCTCGGTCAGGGCCGCGACGATCCCAGGATCCTGTTCCACGAAGCCCAGCATGTCGTCGTAGGGTTCGAGCAGATTGCGGCCCGGCTTGGGGTTCACGCCCGTATATTGCGGATCGGCGTCGAACTCGGCCTCGGTGAGAAAAAGCGCCGCGTCGAAGGTCCGCGTGGCGCTGATCTTGTCCAGCAGCTTGAGCGCCGCCTTCGGGTCCACCCCGTTCTCGAACACGTGGTAGCCGTGGTCGATGAAGTTCTGAACGGCGCCGGTTGTGACGGGCTTGAGAGCGGGCTGGGCCAAGACGGGAATCTCCGGGGTTTGGCCCATCTGACGCCCATCTTGGTTAATGCCGTCTTGTTCCTAAAGCTTCAGGAAGCCCACGATCCGCTTGGTTTCCTCGACGATCGGATCGGCGAGGGCGCGGGCATGCTCACCGCCCGCCTTGAGGATGCGGTCGATTTCGGCCGGATCGGCCATCAAACGGCGCATCTCCCCGCCCACCGGCCCGAATCTGGCGACCATCAGATCGGCGAGGTCCGGCTTGAAGCTCTGCCCGAAGCCCTGACCACCGTAGGTCTTCAAGACCTCGGCCACCGAGGTCCCCGCCAGGGCCGCATAGATGCCGACGAGGTTCTTGGCCTCGGCCCGTCCTTCCAGACCCGCCGCCTCCGATGGCAGGGCGTCGGCGTCCGTGCGGGCCTTCCTGATCTTCGACGCCATGGTCTCGGCGTCGTCCATCATGTTGATACGGCTCATGTCCGAGGCGTTGGACTTGCTCATCTTCTCGGCCCCGTCGCGCAGGGACATGATCCGCGCGCCCGGCCCTTCGGTGATCGGGTCCGGCAGGGGAAAGAAGCCCGGCGCGTCGAAGTCGTGGTTGAACTTGGCCGCGATATCCCGCGTCAGCTCCAGGTGCTGCTTCTGGTCCTCGCCGACCGGCACGCGCGTTGCCTTGTAGGCCAGGATGTCCGCCGCCTGCAGCACGGGATAGGCATAGAGGCCCAGGCTCGCCCGTTCCTTGTGCTTGCCGCTCTTCTCCTTGAACTGGGTCATCCGGTCCATCCAGCCGAGGCGGGCGACGCAGTTGAAGATCCAGGCCAGTTCCGAATGAGCCGGCACGGTCGACTGGGCGAAGATCGTCGCCTTCTTCGGATCGAGGCCCGCCGCAAGATAGGCCGCGGCGATCTCGCGGGTCTGGGCGGTCAGCTCTTTCGGGTCCTGCCATTCGGTGATGGCGTGCATGTCGGCCACGAAGATCAGGGTCTCGAACTCGTCCTGCATCTTCACGAACTTCACCAGGGCGCCGAGATAGTTGCCGAGGTGCAGGGAGCCGGTGGGCTTGACCCCGGACAGCACGCGGTCAGGGCCCGAATAGGTCACGGGAGGGGCTTCGGTCATGGGAATGGCTCTTTGAATGGGGCGTGGATTTGAGGCGTCAGACGATCAGGACCGCGCCATCGGGAGCGCGGGCTTTCAGGCGCTAGGCCATCGCCAGGTGTTGCGGCCGTTCAGAACCATGGCTTGCCCTTAAGGCTTCAATCCGCGCCGGGCAAGTCCGCCGTACGGGCCCCGGGGACGCGCCTGAGCGCCAGACGGATTTCCCCCATTGTCAATCCTCCGAAGGCGAACAGCAGGAACGGATAGAGCCCGGCCCCCAGCATTGAAAGGCCGAGAATGGCCACTTCCTTGGCGCGGAAGCCCGCGAAATTGACGCCGGCGAGGGGCGCCTCGATCACCGCCCGCCAGTGCGACGCCGCCGCCAGGAGCGCTCCCAGCACGGCGCTCGCGAGGGTCACGCGGATGAGCCGCCCCCAGGCCGCCTGGGTCGGCGTGTAGTGGCCGCGCCTCGCCAGGGTGAAGGCCATCTGGGCCGTCGACAGCCATGAGGCGATGGCCGTCGCCGCCGCGATCCCGGCCACCCCCATCACCTGATAGAGGGCCACGCCCGCGGCGATGTTCACCGCCACGGAGATCAGCCCGAAGCGCATCGGCGAGGCCGTGTCCTGCCGGGCGAAGAAGGCCGGCTGTAGCACCCGGTTCAGCACAAAGGCAGGCACGCCGAGCCCATAGTAGAAGAGCGCTCCGGCCGTCTGGGCGGCGTCCTCATGGGTGAAGGCGCCCCGTGTCCAGAGGCCGTCCACCAGATAATAGGGCATCGAGGCCAGGGCGGCCCCGGCCGGCAAGGCGAGCGCCATGGCGAAGATCAGTGCCTGGTCCATGGAGGTCTGGGCGTCGGCCTTATCCTCCGCCGCGATGGCCTGAGAGAGACGCGGCAGCAGGGCCACCCCGATCGCCACCCCCACCAGCGAAATCGGCAGCTGGTAGAACCGGTCGGCCACCACCAGCCAGCTCCGCGCCCCCGGCGTATGCGAGGCGAGGATCTGCGAAATGAAGATGTTGAGGGTCGTGGCCCCCTGGGCGATGGTCCCGGGGATGGTCAGCTTCAGGACCTGCTTGATCTCCGGGGTCAGCCTCGGCACGTGCAGCCGGATCTTCGCCCCGGTCTTCCAGCACCCCCACCACAGCGCGCCCGCCTGCATCAGCCCCGCGGCCAGGGTCGCCCAGCTGGCGGCGTTCGCCGTCGCGGTGGCGTCGTGCTGCGGGATCACGGCGATCAGCATGGCCGCGTTCCACATGGTCGGCGCGGCGGCGGAAAGAATGAACCGGCCGTGGGCGTTCAGCACCCCCGAGAGCAGGGCCGCCACCGCCATGCACGGCAGGTAGGGCATGGTGATCTGAGTCAGCGCCACCGCCAGCTTGTACTTGCCCGCGTCGTCCACATAGCCCGGGTTGATCAGCATCATCAGCCAAGGCATGGCCAGCTGCGCGGCGATGGTCAGGACGATGGTGCAGGCGGCGATGAAGGCCAGGGCGTCGGCCGCCATCCGGTCGGCTTCGCCCTCCCCTTTCTGGGTCAGGTCCCGCGCATAGGCCGGCAGGAAGGCCGACGAAAACGCGCCCTCCGCGAAAATCCGCCGGAACAGGTTCGGAAAAGCCAGCGCCGTATTCAGCGCATCCGCCGCCGGGGTCAGGGAGGCCCCCACCCGGGCGCTGATCACCAGGTCTCGCGCGGCCCCCATGAACCGGCTGACGAGGGTCAGCCCCGCATAAATGATCGAGGAGCGGATGAACCCCTGCTTGCGGGGCGCCGGTGTCTCTCCCCCAGACGTCTCACCCCCTGGCGTCTCGCTCACCGCCGCGCGCTCGCCCTGGCCCGTTGCAGCCGGCTCCTGCCTCCGCTCTCGGAGGCGTCCAGCACCGCCGTCAGCCCGGACTTCAACGACGCCGCCGTCGAAGGATCGGTGAGCTTGGTATTGTTCCGGGAGAGCACATAGAAGGCGTCCACCGCCCGCTCCCCATAGCCGTCGATATGGGCCGACTGGATGGAGAGCCCGGCATCAGACAGAGTGCGCGCCAGGGCCGCCAGCAGGCCTGGCCGGTCGCGGCCTGAAGCCTCGATCACCGTGGCGTCCTCCGAGGCGTCATTATTGATCACCACCGTGGGCTGGATGGCGAAGGCCGCCGTTCGGCCGAGATCGCCGCTTCGGCGCCCCTCCACCTTCACCGCCTCGCCCTTGGCCGCGCTGGTCACCGCCTTGGTCAGGCGCGAAAGCGCCCCGGCGTTGTCGGCCCCGAAGGGCTGCCCCGCCGCATCCTGCACATGAAAGACGTCGAGCGCCTGCCCCTCGCGCGAAGTGAAGATTCGCGCCCCGACGACATTGCCGCCAAGCGTCGCGATGGCCAGGGCCAGGTCCGCGAACAGGCCGCGCCGGTCCGGCGCCGCCACGGCGATCTCGGCGGCATTGAGATCGCGCCGCAGCATCGCCTCGGCCGCCACCCCGCCCTCGGCCGCCGCGCGCCCGGCCAGCTTGGCATGGGCCGCGTGCTCCTCCGGCGGAAAGGCCGTGAAATAGGCGTCCTCCATGGACACCGCCCAAGGCCGCGCTTCAGGGACCTTTTCCACCAGATGCGTCCTGGCGTCATAGGCCAGGGCTTCCAGTCTACGCCGCACAATGCCCGCCGGATCGCCCCGGCCACCGCGGAAGATTGCTTCCGTGGAATGGTAGAGCTCGCGCATCAGCTGGCCCTTCCAGCCGTTCCACACCCCCGGCCCCACGGCCCGGATATCGGCCACGGTCAGCACCAGCAGCAGGCGCAGCCGCTCTGGGCTTTCCACCAGCTTGGCGAAGGCGGTCACGGTGGCCGGATCGGTCACGTCGCGCTTCTGGGCGTAGTCGCTCATGTCGAGATGGTGCTCGACCAGCCAGGCAACGAGATCGATCCGCGCCCGTTCCAGACCCATCCGCTCGCAGGCCTGCCGCGCCGACCTGGCCCCCGCTTTTTCCTGGCCGCCCACCCCGCCCTTGCCGGTGTCGTGCAGCAGCATGGCCAGGAACAGGGCCTCGCGGTCGGCGATCAGGGGCATCACCGCCACGGAGAGCGGGTGGTCGGCCTCCAGGCGCCCGGCGGCGATATCGCTGATTACCCCCACGGCCCGGAGCGTGTGCTCATCCACCGTATAGGAGTGGTACATGTTGAACTGCATCTGGGCGACGATCCGCCCGAATTCCGGCAGGTAGCGCCCCAGCACCCCGCTCTCGTTCATAAGATCCAGGGCCCGCTGCGTGTCCTTGCCGCGCGCCAGGATATCGAGGAACACCTTGGCCGCATCGGGATCCCGCCGCACCTTCGAGGTGATCAGGTGCAGGCTGTGGGTCGCCGCCGTGAAGGCGTCCGGATGCAGGTCGAGGCCCCGCCGGTCGGCGATCTTGAACATCTTCAGAAGGTTGACCGGGTCGGCCTCGAAGGTCTCCGGCCCATCCACGGTCAGGCGTCCGGCGTCGAGAATGAACCCCGGCTCATCGAGGGCGGTCCTCTGATTGCGGCGGCCGGGCAGGAACCGCGACAAGCCCTTGGGCGCCGCCTTCAGGTGCTCAGCCTCCAGCTTGGCCGAGAACACCCGCGTCAGGGCCCCCACCTCCTTGGCGGTCAGGAAGTAGCGGCGCATGAAGCGCTCCACGGCCGGGGTGTCGCCCCGGTCGCCGTAGCCCATTCGTCGCGCGATCTCCGGCTGCAGGTCGAAGGTCAGGCGCTCCTCGGCCCGGCCGGTGGTGAAGTGCAGGTGAGCGCGCACGGCCTCCAGAAAATCGAAGGCCCGGATGAAGGCGCGCACCTCCCTGTTGGAAAACACCGACAGGCGCATGGCCACATCGACGCTCGCCGCCGGGTGCAGGTACTGGGCGATCCAGAAGAGGGTGTGAAGGTCCCGCAGGCCCCCCTTCCCCTCCTTCACGTTGGGCTCGACCATGTAGCGGCTGGTCCCGGAACGGCCGATCCGCTCATCGCGCTCCTTGAGCTTGGCGGTCACGAACTCCTGGCCCGTGCCTTTCACCACCTCCTCGCGGAAGCGCTTCTTCAGGCTCTCGGCCAGGGCCTCGTCGCCGGTCAGTTGCCGCATCTCCAGGATCGAGGTGCGGATGGTGATGTCCTCGCGCGACAGGCGGATGCATTCCTCGATGGTGCGGGAGGCATGGCCGACCTTGAAGCCCAGGTCCCACAGGGCATAGAGCATGAACTCGATGACGCTCTCGGCGTGGGCCGTCTGCTTGTAGGGCCGCAGGAACAGGAGATCGATGTCGGAGAAGGGCGCCAGGGCCCCCCGGCCGTATCCCCCCACCGCCAGCAAGGCCAGCCGCTCACCCTCCGTGGGATTGCGGGCCCGGAACACATGCACGGTGACGAAATCGTAGAGCGCCTTGATCACCTCGTCGGTGACCCCGCAGATCAGCCGCGCCGTCTCGACCCCCGAGGCCCCGTTCTCCAGCCGCTCCTTGGCGATCAGTCGGCCCCGGGTCAGGGCCGCCTTTAGCACCTCGATCGCCCGGCGGCGTTGCTCCGCCTCATCGCCGATCGCGTCCAACGCCGCCGTCGTCAGCTGGGCGCGCAGCCGGTGCCCATCCAGGACATGTTCAAGGCGTGTCGGGCGAAGGCGCGGCGGCATGCGGGATGCTTACAACAAAATTCGAGAAGCATCCCGGCGAAAGCCAGGACCCAAGCCGTGATTCAGATCATGCTCGCGGTGAGGGTTCTCGCAGCCGATGGGTCCTGGCCTTCGCCGGGATGCCTACTTTGGTTTAGGCCACGCACGCCGCGAAGCCCGCCTTCAGCTGCGCTTCGTTCAGATCCCGGCCAATGAACACCATACGGCTGTAGCGCTCTTCTCCTGGCTTCCATTCCCGTTGGAAGTCCCCTTCCAGGATCATGTGAACAGCCTGGAACACCAGGCGCCGTTCTTCCCCCGCCACATCGATGATGCCCTTGGCCCGGAGGATATTCGGCCCCTGAAGCGCCAGGAGATCGTTCAGCCAACGGCTGATCTTGTCGCCGTTGACCGGCTGGTCGAGGCGCAGCGAGTAGCCCTTGATGTCGTCGTCATGCACGTGGTCGTGGTGATCGTGGTCATGATCATGGTGGTGGCCTTGATGATCGTGGCCATGGTCATGAGCGTGGTGATCGTGATCGTCGTGATCGCAGTCCTCATCGTGCACGTGGCCCGGCTCGCCATGGGCCGGATTGAGGAAGTCCGGCTCCAGTTCGACAATGCGGTCCAGGTCAAATCCGCCCCGCCCGAGGATCACATTCAGCGGCACATTGGAGCGCTGGGCTCGGTGGATCGGGGCGAGCGGGTTCATCTTACGCAGCCGCGCCTCGATCATGCGCAGGTCATGCTCGTCCACCAGGTCGGTCTTGTTCAGCACGATCTGGTCGGCGAACGCGATCTGTTCGCGGGCCTCGCGGCTGTCGGAGAGGCGCATGGTGATGTGCTTGGCGTCGACCACGGTGGTCACGCTATCCAGCCGGGTCTTGGCCTTAACGTCCTCGTCCACGAAGAAGGTCTGGGCCACCGGGCCGGGGTCGGCCAGGCCCGTGGTCTCCACGATGATCCCGTCGAAGCCGCCTTTGCGCTTCATCAGGCCCTGGACGATGCGGATCAGGTCGCCGCGCACCGTGCAGCAGACGCAGCCGTTGTTCATCTCGAAGACTTCCTCGTCGGCCCCGACGATCAGGTCATTGTCGATGCCGATCTCGCCGAACTCGTTGACGATCACGGCGTACTTCTTGCCGTGGTCCTCCGAGAGGATGCGGTTGAGGAGGGTGGTCTTGCCGGCCCCGAGGTAGCCGGTGAGGACGGTGACGGGCGTGGTCGTGGACTGGGTCTGGCTCATGGCGCGATAGATAGGAGCATCAGGCGGCCCCGTCCAAGGGGGCCTGACGGCGTACCGGTCCGAAAACGCCGGAGATAAGCAGCAATGCGGCCGCCGTCAGGGTCATGGTCGCCCCGGGTTCAAGGCCGAAGCGGCGGGCGACAATCAGGCCGCCGCCGCTGGAGAGGGCCGAGACGATCACCGCCGCCGTGGCCCGGCCGCCGAAGCCCTTCGCCCAGAACCCGCCCGCCACGGCCGGGATCATCATCAGCCCGACCGTCATCAAGGCCCCGAACGCCCTGAAGCCGGCCACCAGGTTGAGCGCCGTCAGCATCATCACCAGCATCGGCCGGTGCGTGGGATCGCGGCGCAGAAAGACGAGGCCCGCCAGGGTGGCGATGGCGGCCGCGCCGGACAGGATCAAGGTGGAGGCGTCGAGGTTGTCCGCCCCGCCGAACAGCAGGCTTTCGAAGGTCTCGGGATTGGCCTGCCGCCCCAATATAAGGACACCCAGGGCTAGGGCCGGCAGATAGACCGCCGCGAAGGCCGCGTCCTCGCGCAGCCGCCCGGACCGGGCGATCAGCGTCGCCAGCCCGGTCACCACGAACCCGGCGATCAGAGCCCCGGCCGTCAGAGCCCATGGGTTGGGCCCCGCCAGCAGATAGGCGATGGCCGCTCCGGGGAGAATGCCGTGGGAGAGACTGTCCCCCACCAGGCTCATGCGCCGGTCGATCAGCAGCACCCCGAGGGGCGCCCCACCCAGGGCGAGGGCGAGGGCGCCCAAAGCCACGGTCAGGGCGGGCGCGATCTGCAGGGTGGCGGCGTCCGGCAAGTCTGGCCCCCGAAATGGTGAGAGGCGCGGCCTATAGAACGTTACACAATAACATGCCAGGGGGACGGTCCGCTCCGCCGCCGCGGCGCATTTGCCTCGCCCCGCGCCGTTGACTTCGAAAAGCCTCCTTGTATAAGTCGCGCCCTCGCCCGTGGGACCCCTCCCGGGCGCACATGTTTTTGCGGGTTCGGTCAGGCGGCAACGCCTTATCGTACCAGAACTTTCTGAAGGCGGATCAGCGATGTACGCGGTCATCAAAACCGGCGGCAAACAATACCGGGTCAAGGCCGGCGACCTTCTGGTCGTCGAGAAGCTTGACGGTGAGCCGGGCGCCAAGGTGGCGTTCGACGAGGTTCTGATGCTCGGCGAAGGCGCGGACGTCACGCTCGGCGCACCCACCGTGGCTGGCGCCTCGGTCGCCGCGACCCTGATCGAGACCCGCAAGGGCGAGAAGGTGAAGATCTTCAAGAAGATCCGCCGTCAGGGCTATCGCCGCACCCGCGGCCATCGCCAGCTGGAAAGCGTTCTGCGCGTCACGGCCGTGGCCGGTGGCGGCAAGACCGAGACCTGGGACGGCGAAGTCAACCTGACCCCGAAGTCGGTGATCAACCTGCGCGCCCGCAACCTGGCCCGCGCCCTGGAAGCCTCCGCCGAAGCCAAGCCGGCTAAGGCAGCGGCTCCGAAGGCCGCCAAGCCCGCTCCGAAGGCCGCCGCCCCGAAGGCGGAAGCTGCTCCGGCCGAGGCCGAGGACGCTGAAGCCCCGAAGAAGGCTCCGGCCAAGAAGGCCGCCGCCCCGAAGTCGGCCGCTCCGAAGACCACCACCGTGGCGCAAGCCAAGGGCGGCGCGCCGAAGCCTTCCAAGGCTTCCACCGCCAAGCAGCCCGCCGTTCGTAAGACCTCCCCGCGGGGCAAGGGCTAAGGCCCGCTAAGAGATTTAGGATAGTCCGATGGCACACAAGAAATCAGGCGGCTCCTCGCGTAACGGTCGCGATTCCGACGGCCGGCGCCTTGGCGTCAAGAAGTACGGCGGCGAGAACGTCGTCTCCGGCAACATCATCGTGCGCCAGCGCGGCACCAAGTTTTGGCCGGGCGTGAACGTGGGCATGGGCAAGGACCATACCCTCTTCGCCGTGGCCGAAGGCGCGGTGAAGTTCGAGACGAAGCGCAACAACCGCACCTACGTCTCGGTGGCCGCCAAAGAAGCCGCCAACTAAGCGACCCAGAAAGCTTCTCCGGGTCGCCCCTCGAACAGGCGATCCGGACGCGACAGATTTGACGCGGGGAGTCCGGAAGCCGGGCTCCCCGTTTCCATTTCCGCCGCGCGAAAACCCCACAAGAGGGTTTGGGAGGCTTCAAGATGACCAGCACGATCGACACCCGGCCCCGGATCGCGTCCGAGCGCCTGCTCCTGCGCCCGCTCGTCCAGAGCGACCTGCCGCGCATGGCCTGCATGGCCGGTGATGCCGAGGTGGCGCGCATGACCTCGATGATGCCGCATCCCTATGCCCTCGCCGACGCCCAGGCCTTCCTGGCGGCGGTCCAGGCCGAAGATCCTTCCCACGCCGCCACCTTCGCCATCGAGCGGCCCGGCAAGGGCCTCATCGGCGTCCTCGGCTTCGACGTTCGCGACGATGACCTGCCCGAGCTCGGCTACTGGATCGGCCGTCCCTATTGGGGCCGCGGCTATGCCACCGAAGCCGCCAAGGCCGCCCTGACCTGGGCGAGGGACGAGTGGGGAAGGAGGGCCGTTCTTGCCCAGCATTTCGCCGACAACCCCGCCTCCGGCGCCGTGCTGATCAAGGCCGGCTTTCTCTATACGGGGGAGGTGCGCCCCACCTTCAGCCGCGCCCGGGCGGTGCAGGCGCTGGGCCGCATGATGGTCTGGCTGGCGTGAATAAGTCTTCTAAAGGCGAACTTTTTCTTGCAATTGTTCGCCAAGTATGAACATATATCGTGCTCGCGTCCAGGAGCAATCCCGCCGCCTGGCGCGGCAGGAGCCCTATGCGCCGATGTTCAAGGAAGACCCTCACGAAGCCACCCGTGCGGCCGACGGCCGGTTCGGCGCCGGCAATCCCGGCAAGCCGCAAGGCGCCCGCCATGCCGTCTCGCGCCGTCTCGTCCAGGCCATGGTCGCCGACTTCGCCCAGCATGGTGGCCACCTGTTTGGCCATCTGCGCAACAAGGCGCCGGTGTTTCTGCTCAATGCCCTGCTCGAGCACGCGACAGATGCGGACTTCGAAGCAGCCGTCTCAGAGACTGAAACCGCCCTGTCTCACCGTAAATACGGTCGAAATACGGTGTCAGCAGGTGGCAGCAGGCCCCCGTCCGCCACACCTTCTTGCGATTGCGAGTAGTTCTTAGTAACAGACGGGCGAAGTCTGTTCCCAGGAGTCCGCCTTGGCCGCCGCCCCACTCACGATCCGCCTGCGCAAGCTCTGGCTCGACATCCACCTGTGGATCGGGGTGGGGCTTCTGATCGCGATCCTGCCCCTGTCGGCGACAGGGGCGGCCCTGGTCTGGCGCGACGGCCTCGACAAGGTGTTCAATCCTCAGCGCTATGCGGTCTCCGGCGCCGCGACCCGGCCCCTGGCGGACTATCTGGCTGCCGGGGCCACGGCCATCGGGGGCGAAGGCGCGGTCACCGGCGTGCGCCTGCCCGCCGGTGTGGACGAGCCGGTCATCGTCACGGCCCGGGGCCGGGGCGCTGGCGAGGGCGGCCGCCCGCGCAATGTCTCCATCTGGCTCGACCCCACCACCCTGGCGGTCAAGGACATAGGGTCCGCGCGGGGCGGCGCCATGCAGGTGATGCACGAATTGCACGGCACGCTCCTCATCCCCGGGATTGGCCGCAAGGTCGTCGGCTGGGTGGGCTGGGCGATGACCCTCTCCTGCCTCACCGGGCTCTGGCTCTGGTGGCCGCGCAACGGCGCGTTCCTGCCCGGCCTGCGCTGGACGCGGGGGTCCGGCGTGCTCTTCAACCTGCACCACATGGTCGGCTTCTGGATCTGCCTGCCCCTGCTGGTCCTCTCCCTGACCGGCGTCTACCTCTCCTTCCCGCAGACGGCCCGCGCTCTCTTCGGCATCGAGGCCCAGCAACCCCCACAAGGCGGCGGGGCGCCCAAGGTCGCGCCCAGAGGTCCGGGCGGTCCGGGAGGCGGTAGCGGCGCCCCTCTCGCAAATCCGCACCTGACCCCCACAGCCGCGGCCGGCGCCGCTCGCGCCCTCGTGCCCGGCGGGTCGCTCCTCTCGCTGAACTTGCCTACGGCCGGCCGCAAGCCGGCCTGGCGCGCCCAGGTCCGCACCACGCCCGGCGGCGAGCCCATTTTTGTCGAGATCAATGACGCCACGGGCCGCGCCGCCATCGCCACCAAGGGCCAGGGCATTCAGGACCCGCTCTCGCGCTGGATGCGCCGTCTGCATGACGGCGGGAACCTGCCCCTCGTCTGGAAATGGGTCATCACCCTCGGCGGCGTCGCCCCCGTGATCCTCTGTCTGACCGGTCTCGTCATGTGGCTGCAGAGCCGGGCCCGCAAGGCGCGCCTACGCCCCGTCAAGGTCGCGGCCTGATCCGCGGAACACGACTCTTGCACTTGCGAATGATTCTCATTGCATCGATCCAAGGGCTAAGTTAGGAACGCCTCGCAATAGCAACAATATCGCCAAGCAGGCGGGGGTTCATGGTTCAGCGTGGTTCGATGCCGGGAGTGGTCTCCCGGCCCAAGGTCAAGTCTGTTGCCGGCCCAATCTGGGCGTCTTCCCTGGCGTTGGCCTCATCTCTCGCCATTGGCGGCGTCGCCCATGCCGACATGGTCACCGACATGGCCACGCCCACCGAGGTGACGGGCGTCGACATCAATGGCAGCGTCGCGCCCCTCAACACCGACACCTCCATCGCCGTCCTCGCCACCACCGTGCAGGACACGCCCCAGGCGGTCACCGTCATCAGCAGCGAGCAGCTGCGCACCCAGGGCGTCACCACCCTGGAAGGCGCCCTTCGCAATGTGCCCGGCATCACCATCGCCATCGGCGAGGGCGGGGCGCTGAATGGCGATCAGTTCAAGATCCGCGGCTTCAACGCCCAGGACGACATCTATGTCGACGGCCTGCGCGATTTCGGCGTCTATACCCGGGACTCCTTCGCCCTGGAGAGCGTGCAGGTCCTCAAAGGCCCCTCCGGCGCCCTCTTTGGCCGGGGCTCGGTCGGCGGCGCGGTCAACACCGTCTCCAAGCGCCCGCGTCTGGAAGACTCCACCAGCCTCGATGTCTACGTCGGCAGCGCCAACTACTACCGCGCCCTCGCCGACGTGAACCACCAGCTCAGCGACACCACCGCCCTGCGCCTGAACTTCATGGTCCAATCGAACGAGGTGGTGGATCGCGACGAGATCAATTCCCAGCGTTGGGGCATCGCCGCCGGCATCGGCTTCGGCCTCGGCACGGACACCTCCCTGACCCTGAATGTCCTGCACCAGGAAGACGACCGCCGCATCGACTACGGCATCATCATCGTGCAGCCGCCCGGCCAGATCACGGCCATGCCGGCCAGCGAGTATGACATCGGCGTCGAGCGCTCGACCTTCACCGGCTTCCTGGACGACACCGACCAGACCTCCGCCAATGTCATCACGGCCCGTTTCGCCCACAGGTTCAGCGACAACCTGACCCTGACCAGCGACAGCCGCGCGGGTTCCTACACGCGCTATTTCCAGTACTCGACCTTCGACAACTGCAACGCCACCTGCGTCAGCTACCTGTTCGACAACAATCCGGCCACCGTGCCCTTCGGCGGCTATGGTGGCGGCGGGCCCTATGACGCCTCATCTTCCGGCGCCCAGAACCTCACTGCCCTTCGTTGGGATTCCACCGCCTGGGGCGTGAAGTTCCAGATGATCGCCGGCTGGGATGTCTCGGGCCAGCGCAGCGAGAAGCTCTACTACGCCTACACCCTCCCCACCGGCGTCACGGCCCGCAACCTGATGCCCCGGCCGATCGTCGATCCGGACCCGACGTTCCCCGCCGGCTACGCCCTCTACCTGCCGACCGCGACCAACATCTGCCCCGTCGCGCCGGCCCGCGCCTGTTCGGCCACGGGCACGACCGTGTCGCGCTCCTACAGCCGCTCCACAGACATTGCCGCCTTCATCAATGGCCGCGTCTGGTTCTCCGATGAGCTGTCCCTGATCGGCTCGGCGCGCTTCGATCGCTACGAGGCCAGCACCGACTCCCGCCTGGTCAATGACACCATCACCACGCTCAATACGCAGTCGAACCTTTTCAACCCGCGCGTCAGCCTGCTCTGGGAGCCGTCGGACACCTCAACCTACTACCTCTCCTGGGGCCGCTCCGCGACGCCGCAGGCCACCTCGGTGATCAACATCGGCGCCACCGTCCTCTCCGCCCTCAACAAGGACCTCGACCCGGAGGTCAGCGAGACCTTCGAAGCAGGGGCGAAGATCGGCTTCCTCTCCGGGCGCGCCTCGGTGACGCTCTCGGTCTTCCAGACCACCAAGAACAACGCCACCCAGCTTGACCCCAGCGGATCCGGCTTCCTCCTCTCCCAGTCGGGCGAGCGCCAGCGCATCACGGGCGCCGAGATTGGCCTCGTTGGCCAGCTCGCAACCGGCTGGACGGTCTCGGCCAGCTACACCTATCTCGATAGCGAGATCCTGGAGAGCTTCACCAACTGCTCGGCCACCACCCTGCCCTGCGTGGCCGGCTCGGCGGCCGCGACGCCGACCCTCAACACCTACGTCATCGGCCGGGACATCTATTTCGCCCCGCGCAACGCCGCGAGCCTCTGGACGACCTGGGATATCGGCGAGACCGGCTGGCAGATCGGCGGCGGCGTCACCTACCAGGACAAGATGTTCACCCAGTACTCCACCACGACCACGGGCGGGGTCACGGCGGTCACACGGGTCGCCACGATCCCGCAAAGCCTCTATGGCGACGCCTTTGTGGCCTATGCGTGGGATCGCTACCGCGTGGCCCTGAACGTCAACAACATCACCGACGAACTCTACTACGTGCAGGCCACCTCCAACCGCGGCGTGCCGGCCCCGGGGCGGACCTTCATCCTCTCCTTCGGCGCGAGCTTCTGATGCTGATTTCCATCCCCCAGGTTCTGGGACCAGCCCAGGTGGCGGAGGCGCGGGCCGCGCTCGAAGGGGCAGACTGGGTTGATGGGCGCGTCACCGCCGGGGCCCAGTCGGCCCTTGCGAAGAACAATCTGCAGGTCCCGGAGGACCATCCTGTGGCCCGGGAGCTGGGCGGCGCGATCCTGGCCGCGCTCGGCCGCAACCCGGCTTTCGTCTCAGCCGCCCTGCCACTCCGGGTCTTCCCGCCCCTCTTCAATCGCTATGACATCGGCATGGGCTTCGGCCCGCACATCGACAACGCCATCCGCTTCTCAGGCGGCCAGCGCTTCCGCACCGACCTCTCCGCCACCCTCTTTCTCACCGCACCGGAAGACTATGACGGCGGCGAGCTCGTCATCGAAGACACCTACGGCGAACATGCCGTGAAGCTGGCGGCGGGGGACCTGATCCTC
The DNA here is from genome assembly GCA_046349475.1 of Caulobacteraceae bacterium. GTDB lineage: Bacteria > Pseudomonadota > Alphaproteobacteria > Caulobacterales > Caulobacteraceae > Acaudatibacter. The sequence goes on from JAXMCG010000003.1 coordinate 70,359, forward strand.
TACCCGGCCTCCTCCCTGCACCGGGTCGAGCCGATCAGGCGCGGATCGCGCTGGGCGTCGTTCTTCTGGATCCAGTCCATGGTCGCCGACGAGGGCAAGCGCAGCCTGCTCTACGATCTCGACCAGTCCATCCAGGCGGTCACGGCCCGCCTCGGAGAGGGCGCCCCGGAACTCATCTCGCTCGCCGGCGCCTATCACAATCTGATCCGCATGTGGGCCGAGGCCTGATCGCCCCTCGCCTTGGCGCTCCCGGTATGCTCCCCTGACTGCAAACGGGTCAGCAAGAACCATCCAGGGAGAGACAAGCCATGGCCGACGATGCGGTCCTCTACGAAAAGCGGGGTCAGGTGGCCCTGGTCACCCTCAACGTCCCCGAACGTCTAAACGCCATTGGCCAGGCCCTGCGGGAAGGCGTCCACCGGTCCATCGACGAGGCCAGAGCGGACGACGCGGTGCGCGCCGTGATCATCACAGGCAACGGCCGGGGCTTCTGTTCCGGCGCCGACCTGACCGGCGGCCGCCCGCCCGCCGAAGCCGCCGCCCGACCGCCGCCGCGCCCCTCCGGCATGAACGACAAGCTCGACGAGATGCACTGGGTCGGCCGCTGGGCCATGGCCGTGAGCGGCATCGACAAGCCTGTGATCGGGGCCATCAACGGTGTCGCCGCCGGGGCCGGCATGAGCCTGGCGCTCGCCTGCGATATGCGCGTCGGCTCCGAGAACGCCCGCTTCAAGACCGTGTTCATCGAGCGCAACCTCTCGCCCGACAGCGGCATGAGCTACTTCCTGCCGCGAATCGTCGGCTACAGCCGCGCCGCCGACCTGATCTTCTCCAGCCGAAACGTCGAGGCCGAAGAGGCCTATCGCATTGGCCTCCTGGACCGCCTCGTGAAGCACGAGAACCTCGTCGAGGAAGCCATGAAGGTCGCGGAGTCCATGGCCTCCCAGCCGCCCATGGCCCTGCGCGTCTCCAAGCGCGTCCTGCAGCGCAACCAGGACGCCGAACTCTTCGAGGCCCTACGCTACGAGGCCGTCAGCCTCGATGTGGCGCGCAAGGCGACCAACGACGCCAAGGAGAGCCGCATGGCCTTCCTCGAAAAGCGCAAGGGCGTCTTCACCGGGACCTGAGGCCAAAGAAAAAGGGGCGGATCGCTCCGCCCCTTCTCCTTTAGGTCTGACAGGAAGGCCTAGCGGCGATAGCCGTAGCCATAGTCACGATCGTTGCGCTGGTCGCGGATCTCGGCGCTGAGCCGGTCAAAGCGGCGATCCAGGTCATTGCGTTCGGCCATCGTCAGCCCGCCCGCCCTGTAACGGGTTTCGAGGCGGGCGATGTCGCGGAACTCGGCGCGCAGGCGATAGGCTTCCGTGCGCGACAAGGTGCCGTTGCGGATGCCCTGGTCGATGCGCCGGTCAAGGTTGGCTTGGCGCTGATTGATGGACATCCAGCCGCCAGGCGCTGGATCGCGGTCATTGCGGGCCACCTGAATTCGCGCGGAAAGCGTGTCGAAGCGACGGTCGAGATCCGCCCGCTCGGTCAGGGTCAGACCAGGCCGGCTGCGGCGGTAGCTGTCTTCCAGTACCACCAATTGGCGGAACTGGCTGCGCAGCGAGACGGCTTCGCCCCGCGTCAGCGAGCCGTCGCGCACGCCGGCGTCAATCCGGCGGTCAAGATTGGCCTGGCGTTGATTGATCGACATCCAGGGCGCCGCGTCGGCGGCGGCGGGGACAATGGCGGCGGCCAGGGCTGAGGCCGCCACGAGGGACAACATTGTACGTTTCATGGCAGGGGTTCCTTGCTCTTCTGACCCCGCCCAGAAGCGGCGAGGCACAGGCAGAAGAACACTTTCGCCCTGAATTGGTTCTGAGGCGGAGTTTTCGCCGAGGTTCAGGCTCGGGGCGGCAATGAGGCCCCGTTGCGGAAAGGAAATGCGCCGCTTCTACGCCGCCTGCGTAGCCGCATCCGGCGCCTGGGCGCCCGCCAGGACGCGGGAGAGGGCGTCGTAAAGCTTGCCGATTTCGATGGGCTTTGAGACGTGGCCGTCCATGCCGGCCGCCATGTATTCCTCGACCTGATGGGTCAGGGCGTTGGCGGTAAGGGCCAGGATGGGGGTGCGGACACGCCGCTCCTTGCGCTCTGCTTCACGGATCGCCCGGGCGGCGCTGATGCCGTCCATGACCGGCATCTGGATATCCATCAGGATGGCGTCGAAATCGCCGTGCTTCCAGGCCTCCACGGCCTGAGCGCCGTCGCCGACGATGTGCAGCTCCACATCCATCGGCTCGACAATGGCCTGCAGAACCTTCTGATTGACGGGATTGTCCTCGGCGGCGAGCAGGCGGACGGTGCGGCCTTCCACATCACTCTCCACCGGCGCCGGCGCGGCCTCGGCGACATGGCTCTCAGCGCGCGCAAAGGGCGTTTCCACATAGAAGGTGGAGCCTTCCCCCTCGACGCTTTCGACCCAGATGCGGCCGTTCATCAGGTGGGCGAGCTCACGGCAGATGGCGAGGCCAAGCCCGGTGCCGCCATAGCGCCGGGTCATGGAGGAGTCGGCCTGGGTGAACTTCTCGAAGAGCGCGCCCATCTTTTCGGGGGCGATACCGATGCCCGTATCCTTCACCGCCAGGCGCAGGCCGCCGGCATAGGCGGCGCTGAATGTGGCCTTCACCGAGCCTTCGGCGGTGAACTTCACGGCGTTGGACACCAGGTTGTTGAGGATCTGGCGCAGACGGTCGCCATCGCCGCGCCAGGCGCCGGCGGCGTCCGGTTCGATCTCGACGCTGAAGGCCAGGTTCTTGCCGGCCGCGACAGCGCCGAAAGCTTCGCGCACGCCTTGCACGATCGTTTCCAGTTCAAAGTCGTAGTCGGCCAGTTCCAGCTTGCCGGCCTCGATCTTGGAAAGGTCGAGCACGTCGTTCAGCACGCTGAGCAGAAGCTCGCCCGACTGGCGGATCACCGACAGGCGCTCGCGCTGGGTCTCGCTCATGTCGCCGCGGCTCATGACCTCGGCCATGGCCAGGACCCCGTTCAGGGGCGTACGGATCTCATGGCTCATATTGGCCAGGAACTGGCTCTTGGCGACGTTGGCGGCGTTGGCCGCGTCGCGCGCCTCCACCAGCTCGCTCATCGTCTGATGCAGTTCCTTATGGTTCGCATCCAGCTGGGCCAGAAGCTCGTTGAAGCTCTGGGTCAGTCGATGGAAGACATCGTCATCGCTTTCCTCGGCCACGGCGGTGAATTCGCCGCTGGAGGCCACCTCGGCCATGGCCTGGGATAGCCGCTCGATCGGCGCCGTGACGCGCCTCGCCAGGCCCTGGGCCACGAAGAGGGCGATGCCGCTGGCGCCGAAGAACAGGGCCGCCGTCAGGGCCAGGAAGCGTGGCAGAAGCGCCGCCAGGGGAGGCTGGCGGGCGGTGAGGGTCAGATGACCCACCGGCCTGCCGTTGACAGCGACGGCCTGTTCAAAGGTGTCGATCTTGCCGTTAGCCTCGGCCGGTCCCGCGGCGGCGGGCGTGTAGGTTGCCAGGACGTGGCCGGCATTGTCGGTGAGCCGGAGGCTTATCAGACCCCGCGCCGCGCCGGCCGCCTGCAGGGTGCGTATCGCGGCGTCCTTGTCGCCGGCGACCACCGCCGGGGCGGCGGAGGTGGAGACCACCGCCGCGAGGGTCCGGAAAGCCAGACGCCCATCCTGCCGGGCCACGGTCCACTGTTGGAGCATGAAACTCAGGCACGCGGCCACCAGCACCGCGACGGTGGTGATGATCGCTACGCTAGCTACCCTGGCCTGAAACGGCGGGTGGTAAGCGCCCTTGGGTTGCGACATTTCGTCCCCCTGCGGGCAAACCGCCCGGTCGTGGGGGCGTTCTAGCCGTTCATTCTTAAGGCTTCGCTTCAAACGCGAGGAAAGTTCGCTCGTGCGTTGCGCGAAATTCGCCGCTCACGGGAGCGATCTTTCTGTAGACACCCGGTAAGGTTTGATTTAGGTTACCACATCGTTACTTCTCTCCAGCGGGGGTCCCAGTGGAAAAGGTGTTTGTTGCCCAACGTGTCGCGAACAAGCTGTTCTCGACTGAAAACGCGGTCGACGCGGCGCTCGCCGAAGCGACTGAACTGATGTCCACGATGCTGCGCGCCCGCGCGGATCTGGGCCTTTCGGCCACGGTCGGCGACCAAGCCGCCTCCAAGCTGATCGAAGCCATCTCGGCCCTGGGCGAAGCCCGTTCGGCCATGGTCGCCGCCCACGCCCAACTCGACGAGACCCGTCTGCGCATCGGCATCCGCACCAAGCTGGCCGGCGTGGAAGACAAGCCGGGTGGCGGCTGGGTGAACGACCCGGCCCAAACCGTCGCCCTTCGCGACGTCGGCTGATCGCCACAAATTCGTTGCCCTGTCAGGGTTGCGATAACTTAACTGTTTTGCCCCTCTAACCCGCGTTAGAGGGGCTTTTCATGTTCTCCAACCCGTTCGCCCAGGCCATTGCCGTGGCCATCATCCTGACCGCGGGGTTCGCGGCCTGGAAGGGCGACCGCGCGGAACGCTGGGGCGGGTTGATGAACCTGGCCGCACTGGTCCTGGTCTGGACCATCCACAATATCCGCGCCCTCGTGGACATCGGCGACCCGGCGACGCTTCTGCTGGTGGCTGACGGCGCTCTGGCGCTTGGCTTTCTGCTTCTCGCCATCCGCTACGCCAGCTTCTGGATCGGCGGGGCGATGATCCTCCAGGCCGTGCAGTTCAGCCTTCATGCCTACTATCTGATCGGCGAGGTGCCGCATGACCGGTTCTATTCACGCGTGAATAATATCGACACCATCGGCATCCTTTTGGTGATCATCGCCGGCGCTGCTCTGGCCTGGCGGAAACGTGAACGCTTGGCACGCGAGGACGCCGCCAAGGCCGAGGCGCACGCCCTGGCCCTGGCTCAGACCCACGCCAAAGAATCCCCATAGACGAAAAACAGCTTGCGAATCGCCGCCGGGTAGCGTTCTTGCGCGCCGGGCCACGCCCCCCCAACGGGGCGCTGCTCATCTGCAAGGATGGGAGACATCGCAGTGAACGACATCGCCAAGCCGGCCATTCGCCCGGCGCGCCCCGAATTCTCTTCCGGCCCGTGCGCCAAGCGCCCCGGATGGACCCCCGAAAATCTCCGGAACGCCGTGCTCGGCCGCTCCCATCGCTCCAAGCTGGGCAAGGGCCGGCTGCAAGCCGCCATCGACCAGACGCGCGCCGTGCTGGAAGTGCCAGACGACTACCTGATCGGGATTGTCGCCGGCTCCGATACCGGGGCGATGGAAATGGCCATGTGGTCCCTGCTGGGCGCGCGGCCGGTTCAGCTGCTGGCCTTTGAATCCTTCGGCAAGGACTGGGTGACCGATGTCACCAAGCAGTTGAAGCTGCCGGCCGAGGTGCTCGATGCACCCTACGGCAAGCTGCCGGACCTGACCAAGGTCCGCCCCGACGCCGACCTGATCTTCACCTGGAACGGCACCACCTCCGGGGTGCGCGTGCCCAATGCCGACTTTATCGCCGCCAATCGCGAAGGCATCGTCATCTGCGACGCCACCAGCGCCGCCTTCGCCCAGGACCTCGATTGGGCCAAGCTCGATGTGGTCACCTTCTCCTGGCAGAAGGCCCTCGGCGGCGAAGGCGCCCACGGCGTCCTGATTCTTGGCCCCCGCGCCGTGGCGCGCCTGGAGAGCTACACGCCGGCCTGGCCGATGCCGAAGCTCTTCCGGATGACCAAGGGCGGCAAGGTCGCCACGGATATCTTCGAAGGCGCCACCATCAACACCCCCTCCATGCTCTGCGTGGAAGACTGCCTCGATGCCCTGAAGTGGGCGGCCGGCATTGGCGGCCTCACCGAAATGCGCCGCCGGGCCGATTCAAACCTCGCCGTTCTGGCCGATTGGGTGGCCAAGACGCCCTGGGTCGATTTCCTGGCCGAGGACCCGGCCACGCGCTCCAACACTTCCGTCTGCCTGAAGGTGGTCGATCCGACCATCGCCAAGCTCTCCGACGACGCCCAGGCGGATTTCGCCAAGAAACTCGCTTCCCTCCTCGAGAAGGAAGGCGCGGCCCTGGATATCGGCGGCTATCGCGACGCCCCGGCGGGCCTGCGCATCTGGTGCGGGGCGACAGTGGAGCATTCCGACGTTGAGGCCCTGACGCCGTGGTTGGACTGGGCCTACGCGACGCTGATCTCCGAACTCCAAAGCGCCTGAGGCCCCGCCATGTTCGAGCCGATCAACGCGCTCGAACGCCTCCTCGTCGCCGCCGCGACCGACGCCAAGGCGCGGCCGGCCTTCGTGGGAGCGTTCCTGCAGTCGGAGGTGTTCCTCTCTCCAGCCGGCGATCCGCCATCGGAGGACGAGCTCGGTCCCATAGTCGTCGCGAATCTGGCCAATGGCGAAACCGCGGCGGCGGTGTTCACGGCCAGGGAGCGCCTGTTCGAGGTCGTCGGGCCGGATGCGCGCGTCGCGGCCCTGACCGGGCGCGAACTGCTGGAACAGGCCCGGGGCGAGGCCGTGCAGGTCAACCCGGGCTTGTCGCCGAGCGTCGTCTGGTCACCTGATGATATCGAACAGATTCTCGGCCCGGGCGACGACGTGGCCGTGGGCACGCAGATTCTCCTCAGCCATCCCATGCAGCAGCCCACCGAACTGATCGGGCGTCTGCGGAGCGGCCTCACGCCCCTCGCCCAGATCAAGGCGGCTTGGATCCTGCAGGCCCACCGCTCCGATCAGGCCGATCCCATGTGGCTGCTCGGCGTCGAGCATTCCGGCGACTGGGCTGAGGTCGATCAGGCCATCGCCTCCTCCATCCGCGGCCTCAAGGGCGAGAAACCCCTGCAGGCCCTTTCCCTCACTGGCGACGGGCTTTCACAGCAGCTTCGTCGCGGCATTCCCGTGGTCGCCCCGAAGGGCGGCCTTCCCGGTATTTCCTAAGGACTAGACCCCATGGCTCCTCGCGTTCTCATCGCGGACGACCTCTCGCCCGCCGCCATCGACATCTTTAAGCAGCGCGGCGTCGACGCCGACGTCAAGACCGGCCTGTCCAAGGACGAGCTTCTGAAGATCATCGCCGACTATGACGGCCTGGCCGTCCGCTCCGCCACCAAGGCCGACAAGGATGTCCTCGCCGCCGCCAAGAAGATGAAAGTCATCGGCCGGGCCGGCATCGGGGTCGACAACATCGACATCCCGGCCGCCACCGCCGCCGGCGTCGTGGTCATGAATACCCCCTTCGGCAATTCGATCACCACGGCCGAGCATGCCATCGCCATGATGTTCGCGCTCGCCCGCCAGCTGCCCGCGGCGGACCTCTCCACCCAGGCCGGCAAGTGGGAAAAGAACCGATTCATGGGTGTGGAGCTCTACGCCAAGACCCTCGGCCTGATTGGCGCCGGCAACATCGGTTCCATCGTCGCCGACCGGGCCAACGGCCTGAAGATGAAGGTGGTGGCCTTCGACCCGTTCCTGTCACCTGAGCGCGCCGTGGAGATCGGCGTCGAGAAGGTGGAGCTCGACGAGCTCCTCGCCCGCGCCGACTTCATCACCCTGCACACCCCGCTCACCGACAAGACCCGCAACATCCTCTCGGCCGAAGCCCTGGCCAAGACCAAGAAGGGCGTACTGATCATCAACTGCGCCCGTGGCGGCCTAGTGGACGAGCAAGCCCTGCGGGCGGCCCTGGAAAGCGGTCAGGTCGGCGGCGCCGCGTTCGACGTCTTCGTCACCGAACCCGCCAAGGAAAACGTGCTCTTCGGGGCGGCGAACTTCATCGCCACCCCCCATCTGGGCGCCTCCACCAACGAAGCGCAGGAAAACGTCGCCCTGCAGGTCGCCGAACAGATGAGCGACTACCTGCTCACCGGCGCCGTCACCAACGCCCTCAACAGCCCCTCGGTCACCGCCGATGAAGCGCCGAAGCTGCGCCCCTATGTGTCGCTCGCTGAGAAGCTCGGCGCCTTCGCCGGCCAGATGGTGGATGTGGGCGTGCTCGGCATCGACATCGCCTATGAGGGCGAGGTCTCGGCCCTGAACGTGAAGCCCCTGACGGCGGCGGCCCTTTCGGGCGCCCTTCGCCCGATGCTGTCGGAAGTGAACATGGTCTCCGCCCCGGCCGTGGCCAAGGAGCGCGGCATCACCGTCTCGGAGAGCCGCCAGGACGACAGCCCTGTCTATGACAGCCTGATGCGCATCACCGTCACCACCGAGATGGGCAAGCGCGCCTTCGCCGGCACGGTGATCGGCGGCGCCCCGCGCATCGTCGAGGTCAAGGGCATGGAACTGGACGCCGCCTTCGCCCCGGCCATGCTCTATGTGAACAACCTCGACAAGCCGGGCTTCATCGGGGCCCTCGGCGCCCTGCTCGGCCAGAACAACATCAACATCGCCACCTTCAACCTCGGCCGGGTCTCCGCCGGGGATGACGCCATCGCCCTGGTGGGCGTCGACACAACTCCGGACGCGGCCCTGATCGGCAAGATCAAGGCCCTGCCGCAGGTGAAGGAAGTGCGGGCCCTGACCTTTTAGGGGTCCAGCACACAGAAGGCGTTGCCTTCCGGGTCGAGCATCACCGTGTAGCCGTCGTGGACATCCCGCACCCGCCCGCCAAGGGCGAGGATGCGGGCCACCTCGGTCTCCCGGGGCCCGCCCACGATATCCAGATGAAGAGGCGCCCGGCCGGTTCGGTCGGGCGTTTTCTTGTGGAAGCAGAGGCTGGGTCCTGGCCCGTCAACCATGACGCTCGGATCAGTCTCCGGCGTAAGGCCGAGGGCGGCTAGCCGGGAGATCTCAGCATCGTCGTAGGCCCGGATTTCATAGTCCGTCAGTACGGCCGCCCAGAACCGGGCGAGCCCGGCCGGGTGATCACAGTCGACGACGATTTCCTTGAGCCGGGCCATGCAGCCTCGGCAGCCGGATCTATTGCAGCCGGTCGCCCAGTTCGCCGATCGCACGATCGACGATGGGATCGGCCTTGCCGGAGGCGAGGCGGGCCGCGAGCACGGCCTCGGCGGCCTGGGCGGCGAGTTCAGCGGCGGCGGCCTTCACCTCGGCCGCGGCCTGGGCCTCGGCATTGGCGATCTTGCGTTCAGCCAGGGCGGCGCGGCGCTTGATCTGCTCCTGCAGATTGGTTTCCGCTTCCACCGCGGCGCGCTCTGCGTCTGACTTGGCGTTGGCGACGATTTCAGCGGCCAGCTTTTCGGCGTCCTCGCGCTGGGTCTTGATCTGGGCCAGCAGGGTCTGCGCCTCGTTGCGCAGCTTCTCAGCCTCATCCAGCTGTTCCTGGATGCGCTGTGCGCGGCTGTCGAGGAGGCCGAGGATCGCCGCCGGGACCTTCATGCGGATCAGCAGAAGGGAAAAGAGCAGGAAGGCGACGCCGACCCAGAACTCCGCGTTGGAAAGCAGATTCACGATCCGGCTCCCTTAAGCCCGCTCGGCCATGGCCGCATTGATTTCGGCAGGCGAAGCGGCCGAACCGGTCAGCTTCTCGACGATCGCCGTGGCGGTGTCGGAGGCGATGGTCCGCACATTGGTCATCGCCTCGGCCTGGGCGGCGCGAATGCGCTCCTCGGCGGCGGCGCTGTCGGCGGCCTGCTTGGCTTCAGCATCCGCCAGGCGGGCGGCGGCGCTGGCCTTGGCCGCCGTGCGCGCGTCGTTCGCCAGCTTCTGAGCCGAGGCCCGGGCGGCGGCGGTTTCAGCGGCGGCGGCGGCGGCCTGAGCGTCCGCCTCGTCCTTCAGGGCGCGCGCCTGGGCGATATCGCCTTCGATCTTGCCTTCACGGGCATCGATCGCGCCGCCGATCTTCGGCACGAACAGCCCGCGCATGGCGAGATACACCACCAAGAAGATGACCAGGAACCAGACGATCTGGCCCGGCCACCAGGTGGCGTCGAACTGCGGAAGGCCCCCGGCGCCTTCGTGGCCCGGGGCTTCCGTGCTCTCGGAGGTTTCGCTCGCCATCGGCGCCCGCCTCTTTCGTGCTTAGGTGTACTTGAGGAGCAGGGCGACCACGAGGGCGAAGATGCCCATGGATTCGGTGAGCGCCATGCCGAGGAACAGCCAGATGCGTTCCGCACCAGCGGCCGACGGGTTGCGGATCGCGGCTTGCAGGTAGTTGCCGAAGAGGATGCCCAGGCCGGCGCCGGCGCCGATCATGCCCATCGTGGCAAGGCCCGCGCCGATGTACTTGGCTGCTTCAACTTCCATGGTCTTGGTATTCCTGTTTGGAGGTTCTGTTGGATAAGCCCGGGGCTAGTGCCCGTGGCCGAGGTTGACGACTTCGTTCAGGTAGACGGTGGCCAGGGCCGCGAAGACGAAGGCCTGCAGGCCCGCCACCACCAGCTCCAGCCCGGTCAGGGCCACCACCATCGCCAGGGACGCGCCGGCGCCCAGGAAGCCCAGGCTGGCGAGACCGCCGGCGAGGCCGAAGGTGCCCAGCGCCACCACGAAGCTGGCGAAGATGTTCATCACCACGTGGCCGCCGAGAATGTTGCCGAACAAACGCATGGCCAGGGTGAGGGGACGAACGAAGAAGGAGATCATCTCGATCGGCACCATGACGACGACCATCGCCAGGGGCATGCCGGAGGGAACGAACAGCTTGTACATGTTGAGGCCGTTCTTCGCGAAGCCGATCACCAGGACCGATACGAACGTCAGAACCGCCAGGGTCGCCGTCACCGCCAGCTGGGCGGTGGGCGTGAAATTCAGATGCAGGCCGGCGACACCGCCGACCGCCAGGACAACGCCCATCAGGTTCATGGTCAGAACCAGCATGAAGATCGTCATCACGAAGGGAATGTAGGGCTTGCCGTGGTGGCCGATGATCGGCGTCACCAGGGTGCCGTCAATGAGGTCGAAGAGGGTTTCGCCGAGGGCCTGCATGCGGCCGGGGACCAAGGCCCCCTTGGCGGCGCTGCCGAACAGGGCGGCGATGAGCACCGCGGCCACCATCATCATGACGATGGAATTGGTGATCGAAAGATCCAGGGCCATTCCGCCCACCGTCACCGGGGGAAGAGCAAGCACCTTATGGATCAGGAACTGTTCCATCGGGTCTATGGCGGCGATCAGCACGTCTGGCCCCAAACTTTCGTCACGCTTCTAGTCGTCCTCGTCGTCCGGAACACTGGGCAAGGGCCCCGCCCGGTCAGTCGCCTCTTTGCTCAGCTTCATCGCCCGGCTGACGACGAAGTACAGGGAGGCCGAGAGGCCGACGACCATCCCCACGATGATTCCCAGTGGCGCGGTGTGCGCGAACGTATCGAAGAGCCAGCCTAGGCCGATCCCTCCGAGCACCCCGCCCACCACTTCAGCCAGGAAGCGGTACCCCGCCGCCATCCCGTCCGTCGCACCCAGAACGGGCGCAGGCCGCGCGCGGCTAGCCTTCAACGTCTCCAGACGGGCATCGAGGCGCCTGAGGGCCTCACCGCTGGAATCGTCAGGCTGCGTCATCTGAACCCTAGGGATACGTCTAAAGCCGACCCCCCGGCCCACCTGCCGCGGCCCGGCCAGGTCGCGGCGGAACCTATAGACCGGTGTGCAGTGCGTCAAGACTTGCCGGAAGGGTTTTAAGTCTATGATTTCGCTTATTATTTCCTAGCCGCCCGCGCATGTCCGCCGCCTGTGGCCCGTATGCCGCAGACGGCGCCCCGTCGTCAGGCTCGCTCCTAGTGCCGGAAGACGCGAATCCCCGTGAAGGCCATGGCGATGCCGGCATCATCGGCCGCCGCGATCACCTCCTCGTCCCTGATCGAACCGCCCGGCTGAATCACCGCCGTGGCGCCGGCCTCCACGGCCTGCAGCAGACCGTCGGCGAAGGGGAAGAAGGCGTCCGAGGCGCAGGCCGAGCCCTGGGCCAGAGAGGCCGGGAGCCCGGCCTGTTCCGCCGCCTCGCCCGCCCGCACCGCGGCGATGCGGGCGGAGTCGCGCCGGTTCATCTGGCCAGCCCCGATCCCCGCTGTCTGGCCGTTCTTGGCGAAGACGATGGCGTTGGACTTCACATGCTTGGCGACGGTGAAGGCAAAGAGCATGTCAGCCAGCTCGGCCTGCGTCGGCTGGCGCTTGGTGACGATCTTCAGATCATTGGCCGTGATCCGCGCATCATCGCGGCTCTGCACGAGGAAGCCGCCGGCCACCGACTTGAAGGTCTCCCCGGCCGCGAGAGGATCGGGCAAGCCGCCCGTGACCAGCAGGCGCAGGTCCTTTTTCTTCTTGAAGACAGCGATGGCGTCTTCGTCGGCATCGGGAGCGATGACCACCTCGGTGAAGATCTTGGCGATCTCGGCCGCCGCCGCCCTGTCCAGGCGGCGATTGACCGCGACGATACCGCCGAAGGCCGAGACAGGATCGCACTCCAGGGCGCGAAGATAGGCCTCCCTCAGATCGCCGCCGAGGGCCACGCCGCAGGGATTGGCGTGCTTGATGATGGCGACGGCGGCGCGGTCGGCCGGATTGAACTCGGCGACCAGTTCGACGGCGGCGTCGGTGTCATTGATATTGTTGTAGCTGAGCTCCTTGCCCTGCAGCTGGCGGGCCGTGGCGACGCCCGGACGCGGATTGGGGAAGGTGTAGAAGGCGGCCTTCTGGTGCGAGTTCTCGCCATAGCGGGTGGTCTGGCGAAGGGCGCCGGCTATGGACTTGCGGGCCGGCCAGTCGATGCCGAGCGCCCCGGCGAACCAGGTGGAGATTGCGGCGTCATAGGAGGCGGTGCGGGCATAGGCGCGGGCCGCGAGGGATTTGCGCAGGTCAAGCCGAGTGCCGCCTTCGGCCTTCAGGGCCTCGAGCACTTCGGCGAGGTCCTCCGGCGCGGTGCAGACGGCGACATAGCCGTGGTTTTTGGCGGCGGAGCGGATCATGGCGGGGCCGCCGATGTCGATATTCTCGACGCACTCCTCGAAGTCGCCGCCCCGGGCGACCGTGGCTTCGAAGGGGTAGAGGTTCACATAGACGAGGTCGATGCCGCCGATCTTGTGCTCGGTCATGGCCGCCGCATGATCCGGCGCGTCGCGCACGCCGAGCAGCCCGCCGTGGACGATGGGATGGAGGGTCTTGACCCGGCCATCCATCATTTCGGGAAAGCCGGTGATCTCGGAGATGTCTTTGACGGCCAGGCCCGCCCCGGCGATGGCGGCGCGGGTGCCGCCGGTGGAAATCAGCTCGACTCCGGCGGCGGCGAGCACCTGGGCGGCCTCGATGAGGCCGGTCTTGTCGCTGACAGAGATCAGGGCCCGTTTGATGGGGGCCAGGTCGGCGGGTTTCGGGAAGGCGGGCGCGGTCATGGCGCGGTCTCCTTGAAGGTCAAAGGAACGGCGCCCAGGCGTGCGGCTATGAGATGGTGCTTAGGCCCCCGCGCTCCCCGGTGGTCATCCACCTTCATCGCCAGTCACGCAGGACAAGGGCTGCATACGCCGGCCGGGCCGATTCCGCAATTGGACCTAGGCCTCGGCGCGGGTGAGTTTCCAGCGCACCCGGCCCCCTGAGGACATCAGCACCTGGCCGCGCAGGACGATCTGCTGGGTGCGGCGCATCTCGCCGCCCGCGAAGTGCATGGAGGGCTCGACCACCACGTCGGTGGCGTCATTGCGCAGCCACCAGCCCACATCCGACCCGGCCCTGAGCAGGACGGAGCGTTTGTCGAGAGCCACGGAGGCGGAAACCTCAGGATAGAGATGGAAGCGCACGGTGAAGGGCACATAGCGGCGCGGCCCCTTGGTCTTCGGCGGCCCGGCCTTGGGGGTGAACCGGTCCTCGCCGCGCAGCTCGCCGTCCGGGCTGAGAAACAGCCGCCGCTCGTGGATGAGGCCAAAGCGGGCGACCCAGCCCTCGTGCGACATGTCGAGCCAATCACCCTCGGCGGCGGCCTGGCGCTCGGCCTGAACCGCCACCGGGGCGCCGATCAGGCGCGGGCCCAGCTGGTCGGCGCGGAAGCCGCGCAGGGGCTCGCCTGCGGAGGCGTCGCCCAGGGAGGCGGTGGAGGCGCCGTCGGTGAGGCGAAGAGCGCCGGTGGCGTGGCAACGGTCGGTCCAGCCGACATTGGTGATCAGCCGCCGACCGGCCGCGAGGATTTCCACCGCCATGGGCTGGGCGGCGGCGGCGGCGCTCCAGGCCCCGCGCGCCGGGGCTCCGGCGTCGACGAACACCTGCAGGGCCCCTGCCTCCAGGCGGTGATAGCCGCTGACCTCAAGCCGGTCGCGGGCCGGGGCGTCGCTGTCATCTTCGGCAAGGGCATGGCGCACGTCGGTGGAAAGCCCCTCATCGCCCCCCTGCATGGCGGCGAGGCGCCCGTCGGCGAGGGCGAAGACCTTCAGGGCGGCGAACAGGCGGTCGATGGCCCGGCTCATCTCCTCCGGGGCCGAGCGGCCGCGCTGGGAGAGGGCGTCATCGAGGACCAGGAGATCGAAGAGCAGGGCCAGGGCGTCAGCCGGTGCGCGGCCAGCGTGGCCGCCATCGGGGAGCACGGTGACGCGGAGGGCCCGGGAGAGCTGGCCAAGGCCGCGCCGCATCAAGCCGTCTCCGGCGCGGCCGGAGAGCACGGTTCCGGCGAGGGCGACAGCGGCGCCGCGCTCGGCGGCGCGGACCGGGCCGCCGCCGGAACCGGCCAGATGTCGGGCCTGCCGCGCGAGGTCCATCAGGAGCGCCTGCGCCTCGGCGTCGGCGGCGGGCCCGGTCAGGACAGGGAGCGCGCAGGCCAGATGAAACACCCGCCGCTCCAGGGCCTCGCCCTCCCAGGAAAAGGCGTTCCAACGGCCAAACAGCCGCCGCCAGTCGGCGATCAGGCGCAGGGCCTCGCGGGTCCCCTCCTCGCCGGTGGCCAGGAGATCGGGCAGCCAGGCAAAGCCGTGCAGCTCCTCGGCGAAGGTGCGCGACGGGCTGGGCCGGTCCCAGGGGTCGCCCTTGTGGCCGGAGACCAGGGTCTCGCCGAAGAAGCGGAAGCGGCCGAACAGGATCTGGCGGCCCTTCTCCGGATCGGCGGGCCGCAGGGGTTTGGGCTTGGCGGCGATGCCCTGGGGCTTCGGAAAGCGCAGAGCCACCAGGTGGGGCGTCGAGCCATGCCATTCCAGGGCCAGGCGCCGGGCCACGGCGGACCAGATCGCCTGGGCCAGGATCAAGCCCGGCGGCGGCAGGGAAGAACCGGATCTCGCGGGTAAGCCACTCATCCGGTGGGACCCGTCAGCCGCCCTTCAGGGCGCGAATGTTGTCGGCATAGGCGGCCGGACCGCCCCGGAACACCGCCGTGCCGGCCACCAGGGCCGTGGCGCCGGCGGCGATGCAGAGCGGGGCCGTCTCGGGCGTGACGCCGCCATCCACTTCCAGCGAAATGTCCCGGCCCGAGGCCTCGATCATGCCGCGCAAGGTGCGCATCTTGGCCAGCTGCGAATGCATGAAGCTCTGGCCGCCGAAGCCCGGATTGATCGACATGACGAGGATGTGGTCGACCTCGTCCATCATGTATTCGATCTCAGAGGGCGAGGTGGACGGGTTGAACACCACCCCGGCCTTGGCGCCGAGCTGGCGGATGCGCTTCAGGGTGCGATTGAGGTGCGGGCCGCTCTCCGGGTGCACGGAGATGATGTCCGCTCCGGCCTCGCGAAAGGCCTCGAGATAGGGATCCACCGGCGCGATCATCAGGTGCACGTCGAAGGGGATGTTCACGTGGGGGCGTAGGGCCTTCACCACATCCGGTCCGATGGTGATGTTGGGCACGAAGTGGCCGTCCATGACATCAACGTGCAGCCAGTCGGCCCCGGCGGCTTCCACGGCCCGGCATTCCTCTCCCAGCTTGGCGAAGTCGGCGGCCAGGATGGACGGCGCGATGATGGGCGGGCGGGTCGTCATGCCCCGCACTTAAACTGACCCCCGGGCGTGGACAAGCGGGCGTTGGCCCGGCCTTGACGGGCGGGCGCGGGGGCTCTCAAGGTCAGGACATGAGCGATCTCGACGACTTCATTGCCGGCCTGCCCAAGGCCGAACTGCACATGCACATCGAGGGCAGCCTGGAGCCGGAGCTGATGTTCGCCCTGGCCAAGCGCAACCACGTGGTCCTGCCCTTCAAGAGTGTGGAAGAGGTCAAGGCGGCCTATGCCTTCTCCAACCTGCAGGACTTCCTCGACATCTACTATGCGGGGGCCGGCGTGCTGCAGACGGAGGAGGATTTCTACGACCTCGGCATGGCCTATTTCCGCCGGCTGAAGGCCGACAGCGGGGTCCATACGGAGATGTTCTACGACCCCCAGACCCATACGGACCGGGGCATTCCCTTCGCCGTGGCCATCGACGGCCTGACCTGCGCCATGGCCGATGCGGAGCGGGACCTGGGCGTCACCTCCAAGCTGATCCTCTGCTTCCTGCGCCATCTCGACGAGGCCGCGGCCTTCGCCACCTTGAAGTCGGCCGAGCCCTATCTGGAACGCCTGACCGGAGTGGGGCTGGACTCCTCGGAGGTGGGCCATCCGCCCTCGAAGTTCGCCGGGGTGTTCAAGGCGGCGCGGGAGCGGGGCCTGAAGCTGGTGGCCCATGCCGGCGAAGAGGGGCCGCCGGACTATGTGTGGGAGGCGCTGGACGTGCTGAAGGTCGACCGCATCGACCATGGCAACCGGTCCCTGGAGGACGCGCGGCTGGTACAGCGCCTGGCCGATGAGGGCATGACCCTGACGGTCTGCCCGCTCTCCAACCTGAAGCTCTGCGTGGTGGACGACATGAAGGCCCACCCCCTGCCGAAGATGCTCAATGCCGGCCTGAAGCCGACGGTGAACTCCGACGATCCGGCCTACTTCGGGGGCTATCTGAACGACAACTACCGGGCGGTGGCGAACGCGACCGGGCTGGATGCGGCGGACCTGACGGTGCTGGCGAAGAACAGCTTCACGGGGAGTTTCCTGAATGAGGCGAGCATCGCGCGGCATCTGGCGGAAGTGGACGCCTATGCGGCGGCGAAATTGGGCTGACGGGCCCGAGCATCCTCCCCGCGTCGCGGGGAGGTGGCGAGGCGGTTACATCCGTTCCGGCGTTTCGATGCCCAGCAGGTCGAGGGCCAGTTCGAGCTGGGAGAGCACCACTGTCACCAAGGCCAGGCGCGACGCCCGCACCTCCGGCGCGACACCGCCGGCCAGGACCGGGCAGGCGGCGTAGAATTTCGAGAAAGCCTGGGCCAGCTTGTAGGCGTGCTCGGCGATGTGGTTGGGGGCCTTCAAGTCATAGGCCTGGGCCAGCGCCGTATCGAAGGCGTCAAGGGTGAGGACGAGGTCGCGTTCGGCGGCTTCGGTGATGGAAATATCACCGGCCTTGTGGCCTTCCTCGCCCGCCTTGCGCAGCAGGGATTTGATGCGGACGGCCTGGTAGAGCAGGTAGGGGCCGGTCTTGCCTTCGAAGCTGGAAAAGCGGTCCAGATCGAAGATGTAGGACGTGCCGCGATAGTTCTGCAGGTCGGCGAACTTCAGGGCCGCCACCCCGACCTTACGGGCCGTGTCATCGAATTCCTCGGGCGTGAGCGCCTCGCCGAGGTCGGCTTCGTGCAGGCGCTCGGCGGCCTTGGACTTCACCAGGGCGATGAGGTCGTTGAGCTTCAGGACGCCGCCCTCGCGGGTCTTGAAGGGCTTGCCGTCCGGGCCGTTCATGGTGCCGAAGCCGGCGTGTTCGAGGCTGCCCTCGGCGGCATAGCCGGCCAGGTAGGCGGCGCGGAACACGGTCTCGAAGTGCACGGCCTGACGCTGGTCGACGAAATAGAGGATGTAGTCCGGCGCGAAATTGTCCCGCCGGTCGAGGATCGTGGCCAGATCGGTGGTGCCGTACATGGCCGAGCCCTCGGAGGAGACCACCAGCAGGGGCGGCACCTTGGCCTTGTCGCCCTCGCGCTCGACGCGAACGATCTGCGCCCCCTGGTCGGCCTCCAGAAGGTTCTTCGATTTCAGGTCCTCGACCATGGCCGGGATCAGGTGATCGACGTCGCTCTCGCCTTTCCAGAGATCGAAATCGACGCCCAGGGCATGGAAATCGCGCTCCAGGGCGCCGCGCGTCACGTTGGCGAAGTGCCGCCAGAGGAGGCGGTAGGGGTATTTACCGGCCTGCAATTCAGCCGTGGCCTTGCGGGCCCGCTCGCGGTAGGCGGCGTCGGTCTTGGCCCGGCCGGCGGCCTCCGGATAGAGGCGGTCGAGGTCTTCCAGGGCGACCAGCTTGGAAAGTTCGGCGAAGATCGCGGGCTCGTTGTCGTCGGCATAGCCGTCCGGCGCGTTGGCGAGGCGCTCGGTGAGGGCGGCGATATAGGGCTGTTCGTCGATCAGGGCGGTGATCAGGAGCCCCATCTGGAAGCCCCAGTCGCCGAAGTGGGCGTCGCCCCAGACCGTGTCACCCCGGAAGCGGTAGAGGCGCTTCAGGCTCTCGCCAATGATCGAGGAGCGCAGGTGGCCGACGTGCATTTCCTTGGCGACGTTGGGGCCGCCGTAGTCGATCACCACCTTGCGGGGCTGGGCCAGGGGCTCGGCGCCGAGGCGCGGATCGGCGGCGATCTCGGCGGCGCGGGCGGCGAGCGCCCCGTCACTGACCCGAAGATTGATGAAGCCGGGCCCGGCGATCTCGATGCTGGAGAGAGCCGGATTGCCCTTTAAAGCCTCGGCGATGCCCGCCGCGATCTCGCGCGGGTTCTTGCCCGCCTGCTTGGCGGCCGGCAGGGCGCCATTGCACTGGAAATCGGCGAGGTCGGGACGGTCGGACGCCGTGACGCGGCCGAGGTCGGAAGGTAGCCCGGCGCCGGCGAAGGCGGCGCTGACCGCTTCGCCCAGAGCCTTTTTCAGATCCGTCATTGTGCGGCGGGCGGTGTCGCGGGCGGCGCGGCGGCGGGCGCGGCCGGTGTCGCCTGGCCGGCATTGATGCGGAATCGCTTGCCGTCGCGGTTGAAGGCCGCCTGGGCCGGGGTCACGTCGAAGCCCACCAGGACCTCGAAGTTGGAACCGGAAACCTGGAGGTTGGCGCGGGGAATGACGATCTCGCCGAGTTCCTCATTGATCATCACCCGGTCCTGGCCAGGCCGGAAGGTGACGGGCAGGTCAAAGTATTCCTTGGCGAGCACCGCCTTGTTGCGCTGGGTGACAGCGACCCAGTAGCGGTAGGTGCGCTGGTCGCCCTGGGCCTGAGGTCCGCGGCCCATATTAAAGAGCACGTTCACCCGCACGCGGATCGGCTCAGCGTCCTTGTAGGCGCAGGCGGCCGAGACGCCCTCGATCTCGCCCGTATAGGTGACCTGGGCCGAAGCTTCCTGATTGTTCGCGAACTCGACGACGCGGCCGGCGTCATAGAGCACCTTCACGAACGGGCACGGCCCGGCATTGCGCAATTGCGGCAGGGGCGGCGCTTCCTGGTTCCATTCCTGATCGCGCTGCTGGCGGCGTTGCGCATCATCGTCACCGCCGCCCCCACCGCCCTGCGGCTGGGCCATGACGGCGGCGCCCGGCAGAAGACCGGCGATAAGGGCAAGGGCCAGAACGGCGTTGCGGCGCATGGGCGCTCCACATTGAAAGGGCGCCGGGGAACCCCGACGCCGAGCCACAGCCTGATAACCCCAGATCGGCCTAGCCGCAACGTAGGGCCCCGGCAAGGCGGCCAAAGTGTGGTCACGCTGGCGATGAGACGGCAAACTGACTATGACAATCGGCTGTGACCCAGACGCCTCTCACCATCCTGATGGCCAGCCCGCGCGGCTTCTGCGCGGGGGTCGACCGGGCGATCCAGATCGTTGAGCGCGCCATCGAGAAATACGGGGCGCCTGTCTTTGTGAGGCACGAGATCGTGCACAACAAACACGTGGTCGACCGGCTCAAAGCCATCGGGGCCGTGTTTGTCGAAGAACTGGAAGAATGCCCCACCGACCGGCCGGTGGTGTTCTCCGCCCACGGCGTACCGAAATCAGTCCCGGCAGAGGCCAAGGACCGGCAAATGCTGTTCCTAGACGCCACCTGCCCCCTGGTCTCCAAGGTGCACGTGGAAGCGCAGCGCCACTTCGACGCCGGCCGGGAAATCGTGCTGATCGGCCATGCGGGGCACCCTGAAGTGATCGGCACCATGGGCCAGCTGCCCGACGGCGCGGTGAAGCTGATCGAGGACGTCGAGGACGCTGAAGCCTTCACGCCGAAGGACGCGGCGAACCTCGCCTTCGTAACCCAAACCACCCTCTCCGTGGACGATACGGCGGAGATCGTCGCGGTCATGCAGCGGCGCTTCCCCGGCATCACGGCGCCGCGCAAGGAAGACATCTGCTACGCGACCACCAACCGCCAGGACGCCGTGAAGCGCATTGCCGAGGACTGCGACCTGATGCTGGTGGTGGGGGCGCGGAATTCCTCCAATTCGGTGCGCCTGGTGGAAGTAGCGAAAAAGGCCGGCGTGAAGGCCGCCTACCTGATCGACGACGTCTCGGGCCTGGATTGGGCCTGGCTTGAGGGGGTCAATACCCTGGGCCTGACCGCGGGCGCCTCGGCGCCGGAAGTGCTGGTGCAAGGGGTGATCGACGCCCTGCAGGCGCGCGGGCCAGTGGAAGTGCGGGAAGTGTCGCCCACGCGCGAGACCGTGACCTTCAAATTGCCCCGCGTATTGGCCTGACTCCCAAAAAACGACCGTTTATCCCTGCGGAAGCCGGGATGAGCGGAATGTTGGAAATGATCATGCGCGTGCGCTTGGGGACGATTTTGAGCTTGGCGCTTTGCCTGGCCGGTTTCACCGCCAAGGCCGATCCGCCGCCGAGCAAGATCACCTACCGGCCCGTGACCAATTCCACCTGCGACGGCTATGCGCGGGCGCCAATCGAAATGTCGGAGGGCTTCTGCGCCGGGCTCGTGGCGGCGCCGCCGGCCCAGGGGCCGCGCACCCTGGTTTTCCCGCGCACCCTGCTGGCCCTGCCTGGCGGGGACTTCCTGGTGGTGGACATGGGGGGATGGGGAACCACCCGGGGGGCGGTCTTCCGGCTGACGGCGCGGCCAGGGCAGGCGCCGGTGCTGCGGCGGATTCTTTCCGGGCTGAACATGCCGCACATGGCCGCCGTTGGGCCGGATGGGAAAATCTATCTCGGCGAAATGAACCGCATCATCCGCTTCGATCCGGACGCCTATGATCCGCGCGCCAGCATCGAGGTGGTGGTGGCGGACCTGCCGTCCAACCGACTGCATGACAACCGCCACCCGCTTTCCAGCTTCCTTTTCGCGCTGGACGGCGCCCTGATCGTCAATGTCGGCGCGCCTTCGGACCAATGCGTGAAGCCGGCGCCCCGGCCGGGCGCGCGCTGCGCCGAGGCGGAAGGGCCGCAGGCGGCGGCGGGGCTTTGGCGGTATGCCTATCTGGGCAATGGCAGGTGGTCGGATCAGCCCACCGTGCTGGCCCGGGGGCTGCGCAACAGTCTGGCCCTGGCCCTGCACGCCTCCGGATCGATCCTGCAGGGCGAGAACTCCATCGACCTGCCCGGGGAATACACCCCCTTCGACGAAATCAACCTGATCGAGCCCGGCCGGTTCTATGGCTGGCCCTATTGCATGGACGCCTTGACCCCTGTTCCGGCCTGGAAGGCGGCCGGGGCAATGACCTGCCGCGATGAGACCGTCTATACCCCGCCCGTGCTCCTGCTGCCGCCGCATTCGGCGCCGCTCTCCATGCTCTACTACCAGGGGCCGATGTTCCCGGAACTGAAGGGGCACCTGCTGGTGGCCCTGCACGGCTATCGCTCGGCCGGGGCCCGGATCATTGCCTATGATGTCGACGAGCGTGGCGTGCCCCGGGTGCAGGAGCGGGCGACCTACCAGGTCTATATGCCGGGAACGGCCGCCGCGCGGCTTTACCGCCAGGGGCCCGCGGCCTTCGGCCTGATCTTGACGCCCGGATGGAACGCGCAGCCCGGACGCAGGCCGATGGGAACGCCCGTGGGCCTGACCGTGGCGGCGGACGGGGCGATCTGGGTCGCCGAGGACAAGAACGGGACCATCCTGCGCATCGCCCGCGACCGGCGTTGATTTCCGCCGCGGGCGGCCAGCCTTGAAAGGGTCACTTGCGCGCCAGCCCTGGCTCTGACTAATCGGAATTCACAGAACAAGAGATGGGGAGCGCGCCATGAGCGAAGGTCAGGTTTTTCCGGTGCCCGAGGTCTGGGCCAAGAAGGCCATCATGGACAAGGCGGCCTTTGAAGCGGCCACGGCGCGGGTGGAAAGCGATCCCGACGGACATTGGCGCGATGTCGCCAGCCGCCTGACCTGGACCAAGCCGTTCACGGTGGTGAAGGACGTGTCCTTCTCCAAGGAAGACTTCCATATCCGCTGGTACGCGGACGGGGAGCTGAACGTCTCGGCCAACTGCCTCGACCGTCACCTGCCGGCCAAGGCCAATGACGTGGCGATCATCTGGGAGGGGGATGACCCCGCCGACAGCCGCAAGATCACCTATGCCGAGGCACATGCCGAGGTCTGCCGCATGGCCAATGTGCTGAAGGCTCAAGGGGTCAAGAAGGGCGACCGGGTGACCATCTACATGCCGATGATCCCGGAAGCGGCCTTCGCCATGCTGGCCTGCAGCCGCATCGGCGCCGTGCACTCGGTGATCTTCGGGGGCTTCTCACCCGACTCCATCGCCGGACGCATCCAGGACTGCGACAGTCACGTGGTGATCACCGCCGACGAGGGCCTGCGCGGCGGACGCATCGTGCCCTTGAAGAAGAATGTCGACGAGGCGCTGGAAGACTGCCCGGATGTGACGAGCGTCATCGTCATCAAGCGCACCGGCGCGGCGGTCAACATGAAGGCCGGCCGCGATATCGCCTATGACGAGGCCCGCGCGGCCGTCAGCGCCGAGTGCCCGGCCGAGCCGATGGGGGCGGAAGATCCGCTATTCATCCTCTACACCTCCGGTTCGACCGGAAAACCGAAGGGCGTGCTGCACACCACGGGCGGCTACCTGACCTGGGCGAGCTATACGCATGAGCTGGTGTTCGACTACCGGCCGGGCGAGATCTTCTGGTGCACGGCGGATGTGGGCTGGGTGACCGGCCACTCCTACATCGTCTACGGCCCCCTCGCGAACGGCGCCACGACCCTGATCTTCGAAGGGGTGCCGAACTACCCCACCGTGTCGCGGTTCTGGGAGGTGATCGACAAGCACCAGGTGGAGATCTTCTACACCGCGCCCACCGCGCTTCGCGCGCTGATGCGGGACGGGGAAGAGCCGGTGAAGAGGACCAGCCGCAAGTCCCTGCGCCTGCTGGGCTCGGTGGGTGAGCCGATCAATCCGGAAGCCTGGCTCTGGTACCACCGCGTTGTGGGCGAAGGGCGCTGCCCGATCGTCGACACCTGGTGGCAGACCGAGACCGGGGCCTGCCTGATCAGCCCCCTGCCCGGCGCGACGGACCTGAAGCCCGGCTCGGCCACCAAGCCCCTGCCGGGCGTGAAGCCGCAGCTGGTGGACGCCGAGGGCCAGGTGCTGGAAGGCGCGACCCAGGGGAATCTCTGCCTGACCGACAGCTGGCCCGGCCAGATGCGCACGGTCTATGGCGACCACGAGCGCTTCTTCAACACCTACTTCTCCACCTATCCCGGCAAGTACTTCACCGGCGACGGCTGCCGGCGGGACGAGGACGGCTACTACTGGATCACCGGCCGGGTGGATGATGTGATCAACGTCTCCGGTCACCGTCTGGGGACGGCGGAGATCGAAAGCGCCCTGGTGAGCAATCCCGCCGTGGCCGAGGCCGCCGTGGTGGGCTATCCGCACGACATCAAGGGCCAGGGCATCTACGCCTATGTGACCCTGAAGGCGGACCAGACGGCGAGCGAGGCTCTGCGAGCCGACCTGGTGAAGTGGGTGCGGCACGAGATCGGGCCCTTCGCGGCGCCGGATGTGATCCAGTGGGCGCCCGGCCTGCCGAAGACCAGATCCGGCAAGATCATGCGCCGCATCCTGCGGAAGGTCGCCGAAGGCGATATTTCCAACCTGGGCGACACGACCACTCTGGCCGATCCATCCGTGGTTGACGATCTGGTGAAGAATCGGGCCGGGGGATAGGCGCGGGACCGAGGATCGGGCGATTTAGGCACGATTGGTCCCTTCTCGGTTGCCTTGTTCGGTGAACCTGATTAACCAACGAGATCAAGAGCTTGGATGCGACACTAAGGCAACTTGAAGTAGTCGAAACTTAGCTCTAGCGAGTAGTCCCGCCTCAGGAACGCCCCATGTCAGACCCCGCAGACAACGCCCCGGACCCGATCGACGTGATGATCGGACTGCGCGTGCGGGTGCGCCGAAAGGCGCTTTCGATGAGCCAGACCGAACTGGGCAACCGCATCGGGGTAACCTTCCAGCAGGTGCAGAAATATGAGCGTGGGGTGAACCGCATCGCCGGCTCAACCCTGGTGCGCGTGGCCCAGGCCCTGGAAACCACGGTCAGCGCCCTCTTGGGTGAAGCCGAGACTGGGGCCCTAGACGCCGACGCCTGGGGGGACCTCGCCGAGCCGCAGGCCCTGGAACTGGTGCGCGCCTTCTCGGAAATCACCGACCCGAAACTGCGCAAGGCCCTGCTGTCCTTCGTCGGCAAGATCGGCAAGGGCGAAGCTGAAGAAGACTAGGTCTTCGTAGGCCCAGGCTCAGGCCGGGGCGTAGAGCTTCAGAAACCGGCGCGCGACTTCCCGCGCCAGATCGTCCGCTTCGCGCGGGGAAATTGAACTGTCGATCCCGAGCAGCCCGTCGATCTGGCGGGAGGTGACAAGCATGCCGGAAAAGAAGCTGGCGGCACGCAGGGGATCATCCACCTCAATCCGGCCAGCGGCGGCTTCCGCCGAGATGTAGCCGGCAAGGGCCTTGCGGCTGGCCTGGGGCCCGGCCTCATAGACGGCGCGCGCGACGTCCGGCATGTCCTTGGCCGCTTCGATGGTCACGCGGAGCATCGAGACCGAATTCCCGCCCGTGTAGTTGTCAAGGATCATCCGGCCATAGGCGGTGAGGGTTTCCTCGGGATGTTCCAGAGCGCCGGGCTCGAAAAGCGGAGCCGTGGCCGCCTCGACCTTGCGGGTGACGAGCTCGCGGACCAGGTCAGCCTTGGAGCGGTAGCGGTTGTAGATGGTCTGCTTGGAGACCCCGGCGCGGCGGGCCACCTCATCGATCGGTGCGGTGAGGCCGCGCTCCGAGAACACCTGTCCAGCGGCGGCGAGGATGGCTTCGGTCTTGGCGACATCGATCTGGCCGGCGGCTCTCGGCATCAGTGGCCTCCGCCGCCGGGCTTGGGCGGGGCGCCGGTCGGGGCCGGCTTGCCCGGCGCCGCGAAGAGGCCGAGGACGCCGGCAACGGCGCAGCCGACGGCCATCAGATAGAAGGCGTCCGCGTAGCCGAGCGCCAGGGCCTCACGCCGCAGGAAGAACGAGAACATCTTGTAGGCCGCTCCTTCCGGATCGGAGGCGCGGGTGGCCATCATCTGGGCGATGCCGTGCATCATCATCTGGCCGCGCTGGCTGGTGATGGTGAGATTGGCCGACAGATCGGCCAGATGCTCGGCGGTGCGGGTGTTGAGGGCGGTGGACAGCAAGGCGAGGCCGACGGCTCCGCCGACGTTGCGGATCAGGTTTACCAGGCCGGAGGCGTCCTTCATCAGGTGCACCGGCAGGGTCGAGACGGTCATCTGCTGTGCGGCGATCATGGCGATCATCACGCCGATGCCGCGGATAACCTGCATCACAGCGAACTGTTCGAAGCCCCAATTGGGGTTGATGTGCGCCGCCAGGCCCATGCCAATGGCGCCGATGGCGAAACCGCCGAACATGGTCAGGCGCGGATCAAGGGAGCGGACGAAGCCGCCGACCAGGGGCGCGGAGAGGAACATGGTGAGGCCGGAGACCAGCATGGTGGTGCCCACCCGGGCCGAATCGTAGCGCAGCACCTGGCCCATGAAGAGCGGCATCAGGAAGGTGCCGCCGAACAGCGAGGCCCCGGAGACGAAGTTCATGATGATGCCGAGCGTGAAGTTCCGGTCCTGGAAGGGCGCCAGGGACACGATCGGCTGTTTGTAGGTGAGCTGCCGCCAGACGAAGGCGACGAAAGTAGTGGCGCCGATCACCGTGAGCCAGAGGATCAGGTCATCCTTGAACCAGCTCTCCTTGGCGCCTTCCTCGATGACATACTGGATGGAGAGCAGAGCGACGGTCATCAAACCGACGCCCCACCAGTCGATGCCCTTGGAGAGGCTCATGTCCGGCTTGTCGAAGTCGGCATAGCGCCAGACCAGGAAGATGATCAGCAGGCACGGGGGCACGTTGATGAAAAACAGCCAGCGCCAGTTCAGCCACTCGGTGATGTGCCCACCCAGGGTTGGGCCCACCGTGGGGGCGAGAGTGACGATGAGGCCGACCACCACATTGGCGGTCACCCGCCGCTCGATGGGAAACACCGTCATGGCCGTGGCGAAGACGGCCGGGATCATGGCGCCGCCCGCCAGGCCCTGGATGGCCCGGGTGACGATCATCATTTCGATGGAGCTGGAAAGCCCGGTCGCGATGGATGACGCCATGAAGGCGCAGGCGGCGACGACGTAGAAGTTCCGCGTCCCGAACATCCGGGTCAGGTAGGCGGTGAGAGGAATGATCACCACCTCGGCCAGGAGGTAGATGGTTTGAACCCAGCTCATCTCATCGGCGCTTGCCGAGATGCCGGACTGGATCTGGCTGAGCGACGAGGCGACGATCTGGATGTCGAGCACGGCCACGAACTGACCGACGACCATGCCGCCAAAGCCGAGGAAAATCCGAAGCCAGTCGACCTCGGGCTCCTGGCCGACGGTGGCCGGCGTGGATGCAGCGCCGCCCAATGGAGAATGGGCAGCGGTCATCGGGCTTGCGGGGCGCTCGCAGGCGGTGAGGCCGCAGGCGCCGCCCTGGCCGTGACGCGGGGGCTGGCGCCGGCCTCGGCGAAGGTGGGGCCGGTGTTCTGGGTGATGTCGACGGTGACGCTGACCGAAAGGCCGGGCCTGAGCGAGCCGGCCAGTTCGCCGGGCAGGACGGTGATCTTCACGGGCACGCGCTGGGTGATCTTGGTGAAATTGCCGACCGCGTTCTCCACCGGGATGAGGGCGAACTCCGAGCCCGTGGCCGGGGCGAAGCTGTCAATGCGGCCACGGATCACCCGGTCACCGTAGGCGTCGGCGTGGATCGCCACGGGCTGGCCGATGCGCAGTCGTCCCAGCTGGGTCTCCTTGAAATTGGCCACCACATAGGTCTGTTCGACCGGCACGATGGCGAGCAGGGTAAGGCCCGCCTGGACCTGCTGGCCAACCCGAACGGCCTTGGCGCCCACAACGCCGGCGATTGGCGCGCGGATGGTGGTGCGGTCCAGATCAATGCGGGCCTGAGCGACGGCGGCGCGGGCCGCTTGCACCTGGGCCAGGGCCTGTTCCCGCGCCGATCCCATGGAACCGGCCGTGCGGCGCTCGGCCTCCAGCGCGGCCCTCGCCTGGGTGACGGCGGCCTGGCCCTGCTGGGCGGTGGCCGTGGCGGCCTGGACGCGCTGCGGGGAGACGATGCCCTGGGCCTGCAGGGCGGCATAGCGATCCGCGTCCGCCTTCTGTGCAGCGGCGGCCGCCTCCGCGCTGGCGATGGCGGCGATGCGCTGAGCGATCACGGCCTGCTCGGTGGAGCCGCGGTCATCCACGGCGCGGACAGCGGCCTCCATGGCGGCGACGTTGGCGATGGCCGCATCGAGACGGGCTTGAACGGGCGCCTGGTCCAGCACGGCCAGCACCTGGCCGGCCACCACGGGCTGGTTGTCCTCCACCAGGACCTGGACAACGTAGCCGGAAATCTGCGGTGAGACCTGCACGGTGTCTGCCTGGACAAAGGCGTTGTCCGTGGCTTCGTGCTTCGACTTGTCCTGGTACCAGAAGAGGCCGCCGATGAGGACAGCGAGGCCGACGATGGCCCCAGCCCCCCAGGTGAAAAGGCGGCTCTTGAAGAAACTCGGCATGCGGATCAGCCCCTCGGATAGGAGCCCAGGAACGAAAACTGGACTGCACAGTCTACTTAGACCCAGCACAGTCCGCCGCAAGGGATAAATGGACGCAGCCGTCCAGTTTTCCTCAGTTTGGGGAGGCGGACACGAAAAAGGGGCAGGCTGTCGCCTGCCCCTTACTCGTTTCGATAAGGGATCGAGCTTTAAAGGCGCTCGATGATCGTCACATTGGCGAGGCCGCCGCCTTCGCACATGGTCTGCAGGCCATAGCGGCCACCGCGAGCCTTGAGGGCATGGACGAGGGTCGACATCAGCTTGGTGCCCGAGGCGCCCAGCGGGTGGCCCAGCGCGATGGCGCCGCCATTGACGTTGATCCTGTCCGGATCGGCGCCGAGGTATTGCAGCCAGGCCACCGGTACGGAGGCGAAGGCTTCGTTGACCTCATAGAGGTCGATGTCGTTGATCGACATGCCGGCCTTCTTCAGGGCCCGTTCCGTGGCCTGCAGCGGGGCTTCCAGCATGATCACCGGGTCGCCGCCGACCACCGACAGGTGGTGGATGCGGGCCATGGGCTCGACACCGAGCTGCTTCAAGCCGGCTTCGGAGACGATCATCACGCCCGAGGCGCCGTCGCAGATCTGCGAGGAGGTGGCAGCGGTGATACGGCCCCCTTCGCGCAGCAACTTCACGCCACGCATGCCTTCGAGGCTGGAGTCGTAGCGGATGCCTTCATCTGCGACGTGCTGGCTCTCATTGCCCTCGGCGTCCTTGACGGTGATCGCGCAGATCTCGTCCTTGAAAGCGCCGCCCTGGGTGGCGGCGATGGCGCGCTGGTGGCTCTTGAAGCCATACTCGTCGAGTTGATCCTTGGTGAGGTTGTACTTCTCAGCCACCATCTCGGCGCCCATGAACTGGGAGAACTGAATGTTGGGGTAGCGGGCCTGCTGGGCCGGGCTCATCGGGTTGCCGAAGCCGTTCTGGGCCGGCAGGGCGACGGAGAGACCCATCGGCACGCGGCTCATGCTCTCGACGCCGGCGGCGATGACGATGTCCTGGGTGCCCGACATCACGGCCTGGGCCGCGAACTGCAGGGCCTGTTGCGAAGACCCGCACTGACGGTCCACCGAGGTGCCCGGCACGCTTTCCGGCAGACGCGATGCGAGGATGGCGCCGCGCGCCACATTGGTGGCCTGCTCGCCCACTTGCATGACGCAGCCCATGATCACGTCATCGATCGTAGCCGGGTCGGCGCCGGTGCGGTCGAGGAGGTTGTTGAGCACTTCACCGGCCAGGTCGGCGGGGTGCCAGCCGGCGAGTTTGCCACCCTTGCGGCCCCCGGCGGTGCGGGTGGCGGCGACGATATAGGCTTCAGCCATGGTCGTATTTCCTTCTCCAGGCGCTCTCGCGCGCCTTCGGAGGAGGCGCTTAGCAGACCAGACGCAAGGTCAGCCAAACAACTTTACGCGCGCGGAAGGAGCCCTAGGCCTCGACGAGGACGCCAGGCGTGGCCGGGTCGAGATGGAAGGTCGTTGGCAGGACCCTCGGGTTCGGCTTTTGCAGGTTCAGCGCCTTGGCGGCGCGGGCCATGGCGATCTTCGGCAGGCCTACCGGGGAGAGCCAGGACTGGACCTTGGGCTCGGCCCCGAGGCGGCGGCGCAGGAGGCCGTTGGCGTAGAGGATATTGGCCCGCATCAGTGCGGCCGGCGTCATGAATTCAACAGAGAGCGAGACGTTCAGCATCGGACCATTCTCGATGCGGTGCGGGGCGTTCTGCTTCCAGGTGACCATCTTGCCGGGGGTGAGGTCGAAGACTTCGGCGCCCGCGTCCCAAGCCGGATCGAAGGCGAACTGCTCTGCGGTCTCGCGCAGGACAACGCCTTCCAGCGCCGAAGGCGGCACATAAGGTTCGTCCACCGGATAGACCCAGACGCGCTTTTGGCCGCGCAGCTGCCAAAGGGTCACCAGGGGCACATCCAGGTGATAGAACACCTGGGCGTTGGCCGAGGAGATCAGCATGCCGAGGTCACGCTTGAAAGTGCGGAGGCCCCGCACATTGGCCTCCTTCTCGGAGAAGATCTCGCGGCAGAGCTCGGCATAGGCCGGCAGGTAGGTGTTGGTTTCGCGCAGGTTCAGCCAGATGCGGCCGGCCTTGGCGGCCTCAAGCAGTTGATCGCCCGTGAGGTTGCCGGCCGCGCCGCGCCGCCAGGTGCGCCAGGCGACAGGGTCCTCGCCCATGGTGAAGACGCCGAGCTTGTCGCGCGGATACTCATCCAGCAGGCGGGCGAGCCCTTCGTCATCGAACATCGGGCGCGTGGCCAGGTCGTGCTGGAAGGCGAGGGTCTCATGGCCAAAGGCGGCGGCCTTTTCAGCCGTCCAATCGGAAATCACGCTCATGCCGTCCTGCCATAGAACTGAATCTTGAAGGGCCCCCACCAGAGGGTCTTGCCGAGGCCGCGGGCGGCCCGGTCGAGGGTGTCGGCGAAGCTGGCGGAGCGGGTGAGAAATTTGATGCCCGCCAACGCGCCATAGACCGCGGCCTGGACGACGCCGACCGCCATCCAGCGGGCGACGCCCAGCCCATCACCCGCCACCGCGCAGTTTTCCGACGGACCCTGGCCATAGGCGAAGGCGCGGCGGATCGTGTAGCCGAGTGTCAGGCGCTCCGGGATCGGGTCTTCCCAGACCCAGGCCCGCGGCGCCCAGGCGATGCGTTTTCCGGCCCGCTGCATGTTGCCGAAAAGAAGATCATCCTCGCCGCCGATGAAGTTGCGCGCGGTCGAGAACGGCTTCATCGGATCGGGCAGGGCCGAGCGGCGCACGAGGCTGTCGCCGCAACCATAGTAGTGGTCGATGAGCCCTTCGGGGCTCGCATCCAGGCGCGAGAAGAACTTCTCGAGATAAGCCCGGTGCGCCTTTACCCCGGCCGGGGCGCGAGCGTGGACCGGACCGAAGACGGCGTCGGCCTCATAGGCTTGCATCACTTTCAGGAGCGCTGAGAGCCAGTCGGCGGGCGCCTCTTCATCATCGTCGAGAAAGGCGATGAGTTCGCCCTTGGCGGCCGAAAGGGCGGCATTCCGCGCATTGGCCACACCGGCGACGGGCTCGTGCACGTAGACGACAGGGAATGGCGCTTCGGCGGTAAGTTTGTCCACGAGCGCCTTGGCGGATGGAACCTGGTCGTTATCGACGATGACCAGTTCCAGGTTCTTCTGATCGACGCCGGTCTGGGCGAACGCCGAGCGGGCCGCTGTCGCCAGACCCTTGGGCCGGCGCTGGGTGGGGATAATGATCGACAGGTGCGGGTTGGTCATTTCAGGCGGCCTCCGCCCCGGCCGCGCCCTCGGCCTGACGACGGCGCGCTTGGCCGGCCACGGCATCGGCCAGACCGCGGGTGAAGCCGGCCAGGGTCGTCTCGGTGCTTTCGATGACATCGAGGCGGCGGCGGATGCGGGCCGCGAAGCTGTCTTCGTTGCCGGCAGCGCGGTGCAGGAGGCGCTCCACGGAGAGAATCGTCTGACCGGCGGCGGTGCGCGCGGCGGCCATGCCGCCCCCAACGACGGTCTCCACGGGCGCGTAGGCGCGCTTGTAATGATCGTGGCCGGGGCCGAAATCGTAGCGGGTCAGACCCAGTTCCGGCATGGCCGCGATGGCGCGCGTCAGGAAGATCTGGCCCGGAGAGTAGGCCGCGAGGCCCGGATCCACCGAGGCTATCCAAGGATGGAAGAAATCGCCTTCACGCACGCCGAAATGCCCCGCCACCAGCCGATCCTGGGCATAAAGACAAATCATCAGACCCTGAAAATTCCCTTCCCGAGCCGCGAAAAGCTGTTCGAAAAGCCGGCCTGTCCATTCCGCAGCGAGGAAATCATGCCCGCCGGTCCGCCGCAGCTGTTCGCGCTTCCACGCCAGGAGCTGGTGGAAAGACGCCGGATTGGTGTCGGCGGGGACAAGTCGAAGGGCCCCCTCCTCCCGGTCCAGCTTGTGATCCAGGCGCCGCCAGTTCTTGAACTTCTTGGCGCTGGCGGCGCGCAGGCCCTCCAGATAGGGCTCGACCGGGCCCTCCAGGGTCACCGCGAACGCGTCGCGCCGGGTGGCGGGCGCCTCGAAGCTGCGCAACGGATCGACGAGGCCATGATAGCGGAAAGCGGTGAGCCGGCCGGCGGCAAGAGCCTCAGCTGAGTTAACCGGACTGGCGCTGACCAGAGC
Source organism: Caulobacteraceae bacterium (assembly GCA_046349475.1). Classification (GTDB taxonomy): domain Bacteria; phylum Pseudomonadota; class Alphaproteobacteria; order Caulobacterales; family Caulobacteraceae; genus Acaudatibacter. The sequence continues at coordinate 102,518 of JAXMCG010000003.1, forward strand.
GTGATAGTCCGAGAGGGGGGCGCCGATCGGACGGGCGAGGCCGCCGGGGCGGATGTGGTGGGGCAAAAACCCGACCGTCTCGCCGTGCCGCTTCAGGACAAGAATTCGGGCGTCTTCGCGCACCCGCCCCACGGCTTGTGCGAAATCGGGACCCAAGAGGGGGTTGGCGAATGCGGGGTGGCGGGCGCGAAAACCCTGCCACGCCGACTTGTCAGCGGCGGAAAGTTCAATCGGATGAAGCGTTTGAGCTTCGAGACTGTTCATCACTTGCGTTCCTGGGGGCGCTTCACGGGGGCTGAGGCGCTTGGGGTAGCTGCGACATTCCGAAGCAACCGCCGTGCCGGAGCGCTTCTAAGGGGCCGGATTTTGCTTTAGGCAGGCGCGCCTTCACCGGAGAATTGTCCGTTGCGCCTGCCCCAGGCTCGTCTCGATCAGGTTCTGGACCGCTTCAACGAGGTTGAAGCGCGGATGGGCGCGGCCACGGACGGCCAGGAAATCGTCAAGCTCTCCAAGGAGCATGCGGCGATGAAGCCCATCGCCGACGCCGTGTCGGCCCTGGAAAAGGCCCGCGCCGAGCGCCCGGAACTCGAAGAGATGGCGCTCTCCGAAGACCATGAAATCTCCGAACTGGCCCGCGACGAGCTGGAACGCCTGGACGAGCGCCTGCCGGATCTGGAGCGGGAGGTGGCCTTGTTGCTGGCCCCGCGCGACGCTGATGAGAACGCGGCGGCGATCCTGGAAGTCCGGGCGGGAACCGGCGGCGATGAAGCCGCCCTGTTCGCTGGGGACCTGTTCCGCATGTACCAGCGCTATGCCTCCCTGCAGGGTTGGAAGATGGAAATCGACAGCGTCTCGGAGGGCGACGCCGGGGGCTATAAGGAAATCATCGCTTCGATCAGCGGCGAGGGCGTGTTCGGGCGTCTGAAGTTCGAAAGCGGCGTGCACCGGGTGCAGCGCGTGCCAGCCACGGAAGCGCAAGGCCGCATCCACACCTCGGCGGCGACGGTCGCCGTCCTGCCCGAGCCGGAAGAGGTGGAAATCGAGATCAAGGACGCGGACATCCGCATCGACACCTACCGCTCGTCCGGTGCGGGCGGGCAGCACGTCAATAAGACGGACTCGGCTGTGCGCATCACCCACCTGCCCACCGGGATCGTGGTCACCTCATCGGAGAAGTCGCAGCACCAGAACAGGGCGCGGGCGATGAAGGAGCTGAAGGTGCGCCTCTATGACCAGCAGCGCACCGCCCTCGACACGGCCCGGGCCGACGCGCGCAAGAGTCAGGTGGGATCGGGCGACCGGTCGGAGCGCATCCGCACCTACAACTATCCGCAGGCCCGGGTGACCGACCACCGCATCAACCTGACGCTCTACAACCTGCCGAATATCGTGGCGGGGGACGCCCTGGATGATGTGATCAATCCCCTGATCGCAGAGGATCAGGCGGCGCGTCTGGCGAGCCTTGAGGATGAGTTCGGCTAGGAGCGGCTAGAGGACCTTGCCGAACAGCCGGCCCACGAAGCGCCGCACATAGCCGACCTGGCGCGCCGCGAAGGCCGCGCCGTATTCCACCGCTTCCCGGGGCGTGGCCGTGAAGGCCCGGCCGATGGTGTCGGCCATTACCGCACCGCGCTCGCCCATGGGCATGGGGTCGCCGGTGGTGGAATCGCAGGCTGTCTGGTGCTCGATCTCGGCGTTCAGCTCGGCTCCCATCAGCAGCACCATGACCGAGGACCAGACCCAGACCAGGAAGGCGATGATCGCCCCGAAGGAGCCGTAGGTGACATCGAGGTGGGCGATGTTGTTGAGGTAGAATGAGAAGGCCATCGACCCTCCCATCCAGAACATCGCCGCGATCACCCCGCCCCCGGCCACCCAGCGCCAGCGGGCATGGGCGCGGCTGGGGCCGAAGCGGTAGACGAGGGTGAAGGCGAGGGCCGCGAGGGAGAGCACGATGCCCCAGCGGATCACGAACCACAGGGCGTAGAGCCGCATGAAGCCCTGGCCCTGCAGGAAGATCGGGGCGGCGACCAGGACCGAGGTGACCACGGCCAGGAAGCAGAGGGCGGCGAAGGTGGCGAGGTAGGAGAAGAGGGTGCGCTGCAGGTAGTCGCGCTTCTCGACCTCGCCATAGGCGATGTTGAGGCCGTCGAAGAGGGCTTTCATGCCGGCATTGGCCGACCAGACCGAGACCGCGATCCCGGCGATGAAGGCGGCCGAGAGGGTGGCCGGGCGTTGGGTGGCGATGCGCAGCATCTGGCGGCCGATGAGGTCGAGCACCTCGGCCGGGAAGACGGCGGACATCTGGTGCAGCTGTTCCTGCACGGAAGAGACATCCGAGAAGATGCCATAGAGAGAGACGAAAGCCGCCGCCGCCGGGAAGACGGCCAGCAGAATGTAGAAGGTGACGCCGCCGGCCAGGGAGGGCAGTCGATCCCGGCCCGCCTCTCGCCAGGAGCGCCAGAGAATATCTTTCCAACCCAGGGCGGGAATCTTCCAAGGCGCGTCGGCGCAGCGGCCACGGCCCGGTTCGATGGCCTCGATGTGCTCCGGGGTGAGAATTTCCGGCTCGGACGCGGGCCCGCCCAGGGCCGCCGGATCCTTGCCGCGCGGCCAGAAAGCGGCCGCCGCCCCGGCCAGCAGGGCGGCGATGGGCAGTATAGCAGATGCGCGGGGAAGCCTGCGTTGCGGCTCGGATCGCGTGTCGCTCATACTCTTCCGGTTGCGAGGGGTGGGGGTGAGCCCACCGGTCCCAAGCTTGTCTAAAGCCATCCGGTCGGGCAGGGGAGCGCCATGACCGCTTCTATCGCCGCACTTTTTCGCTACCCGATCAAGGGCTTTACGCCGGAAAAGCGTCAGCATGCGCGCCTGGAGGCGGGGAAATACTTCCCGGCGGACCGGCTCTATGCCGTCGAGGACGGGCCGTCCGGCTTCGATGTGGAGAAGCCGGGCTTCATTCCGAAGATGAAGTTCACCGTCCTGGCCAAGATCGCCGAGGTGGCCGCAGCGCGGACGGAATACGACGAGGCGACGGGGATCTTGCGGGCCGAGGCCGCCGGCCAGACGGCTTTTCAGGGCGATCTGACCGGTGAGGCGGGCCGCGCCGCCTTCGCGCGCTGGCTGGGGGACCTGCTGGGTGACAACGCCACGGGACCGTTGCAGGTGCTGGACGGGCGCGGCCACCGGTTCACCGACCACCCCCTGGGCTTCGTCTCGGTGATCAACCTCTCCAGTGTGCGGGATCTGGAGGCCAAGGTCGAGCGGCCGGTGGACCCCTTGCGGTTCCGCGGCAATGTCTATGTGGAGGGCTGGCCGGCCTGGGCGGAGAATGACTGGCCGGACCGGGAGATCACCCTCGGGACCGCCCGGGCAAAGATCTACAAGCCGATTGTCCGCTGCGCCGCCACCGACGTGGACCCGGCCACGGCCCTGCGGGACATGGATCTGCCGGCCGACCTGCACCGCCTCTATGGCCACCTCTTCTGCGGGGTGTACCTGCACATCACCGAGGGCGGCGATATCGCCGTGGGCGATGCGGTGAGCGAGGCGCTCTAGGCCGAGACCATCATGTCTTCGCCCGCCAGGGCCTTGTCGATCAGGGCCAAGGTGCGGTCCAGGCCGAAGATGGCGGCGAAGGAGCCGAAGCGCGGGCCCGTGGTCTGGCCCAGCAGCACCTCATAGAGGGTGGTGAACCAGGCGCGCAGGGGTTCGAAGCCGGCCGCCTTGCCGGCCTCATAGACCTCGTTCTGGATCAGCTCGGCGTCCTGGCAGCCGGCCGGCAGGGCCCGCAGCCGCGCGGCGAGATCCTCGATGGCGGCCCGCTCGCGTGCGTTCGGCGCCCGGAAGGCTTTGTTCGGGCGGACGAAATCCTCGTAGTAGTTGACCGCATAGGTCGCCAACTGGTCGAGCAGCGGATGGCTCTGCGGCGTCGCGCCCGGGATGTAGCGCGACAGGAACCCCCAGAGGATCGCCTTGTCCGAGGCGTTGGCCGCCGAGACGAGGTTCAGCAGCAGCGAGAACGACACCGGCGAGCCGAACTGCGGTGGATGGCCGAAGTGGACGTGCCAGGCCGGGCTGTCGAGGCGCTTGGCCGGCTCCTGGCCCTGGAAGGCGTCGAGGTGTTGCAGATATTCGTCCGTCGCCTTGGGAATGACATCGAAGAACAGCCGCTTGGCCGACTTGGGCGACTGGAACATGTAGTAGGCGAGGCTTTCGGGCGTGCCGTAGCGCAGCCACTCCTCCATGGTCAGGCCGTTGCCCTTGGTCTTGGAGATCTTCGTGTTGTTCTCGTCCATGAAGAGCTCGTAGTGGAAGGCCACCGGCGGCTCGCCGCCCAGCACCTTCACCAATCGGTCGGAGACGCGGACGGAATCCACCAGGTCCTTGCCTGACGCTTCGAAGTCGACGCCGAGCGCCACCCAGCGGGCGGCCCAGTCCGGGCGCCATTGCAGCTTCACATGCCCGCCGGTGACCGGGGTTTCGCGGCGCGTTCCGTCCTCGTCTTCATAGACGATGGTGCCCCGTTCGACATTGCGCTCCAGGGTCGGGGCATAGACGACGCGGCCCGTGGCCGGGCTGATCGGCAGGAAGGGCGAATAGGTGGCCCGGCGCTCCGGCCCCAGGGTCGGCAGCATCACAGCCTGCATGGCGTCGAAGCGCTCGAGGATGCGCAGCAGCACCTCATCGAAGCGGCCGGACTTGTAGGTCTCGGTGGACGACATGAAGGTGTATTCGAAGCCGAAGCCATCAAGAAAGGCGCGCAGGCGGGCGTTGTTGTGGGCGCCGAAGCTCTCATACTCGCCGAACGGGTCGCGAACGGCGGTGACGGGCTTGCCGAAGTCTTCCTGCAGCATCGCCTGATTGGGCAGGTTGGCCGGGATCTTCCGGAACCCGTCCATGTCGTCGGAGAAGACGATCAGTTGGCTGGGGATGGCGTCCTCGGTGAGGGCCCGGAAGGCGCCGCGCACCATGGTCGGACGCGCGGCCTCGCCGAACGTGCCCATATGGGGCAGGCCTGAAGCCCCGTACCCGCACTGCAGGACCACAGGCCGGTTCAGGGCGGGGAGCGCCGCCACGGCCTCGGCCCATTTGCCTTGCTGGCCGAGGCTTGAGGCGAGGTCGCGCTCGGCATCGGTCAGGCGCTGGCGCAGAATCCGGGCCAGGAGCAGGCGGGCCTGCTCGAAGGGCCAGGACTTGGCGTCGCGGGCGAGATGGGAAAGTCCGGTGAACATGGGGCGGTGCGGTAGAGGCGCCACGGGCGGCGGTCAACCTTTGGCGCGCGGTTTGCGCTTTGCACGGGCGGCCCCTAAGTGAGCGTGGCGTCCGGCCGTGGGCGTGTTCCAAGGACGTAGCACAATGGCCGACGATGACGCCTGGACGTGGCTGAAACGCCTGATCGAGGCCTCGCCGCATCAGATCGAGGTCTCACCGCCGGACTCCTACGCCCACGAAGACCTTGCCGCCCTGCGCATAACGGAAGAATCCCTGATGGGCGCCCTGGTGCTCAATACGGGCGGTCTGGTGGTGGACAGCGGCTGGCTGCGGATCTTGGGCTCGAACAGCGCGCGGCTGGGCCGCTCCTTGAGCGGCTGGAACCAGGCCATCGGCTTTGCCGGGCGCGGCCTCCTGCTGGTGGCCGATGACGCCCTCGGCGGCTTCTTCGCTCTGAACGGCGGCGCCTTGCCGGGCGAGGCTGGCGGCGCCTTCTATTTCGCGCCGGACACCCTGGAGTACGAACCCCTTAATTGCGGTCATACGGCCCTGATCCAGTTTCTGCTGGGCCCGGGACTCACCGATTTCTATCAGGATCAGCGCTGGGAAAACTGGCGGGACATGACAGCCAACCTCGATGGCGACCGGGCTGTCTACATGCATCCGCCGATCTGGGGATCGGGCCCGCCCGTGGCGCTGCGCCACAAGGGGACCGTGCCCCTCGCTGAAATCTACACCCTGAACGGACAGGCTCTGGCGCGGGTGCGACCGGAACACGGCCTGATCCTGCCCCATCCGCCCCAGACGGCGGAGCAGCCGCACATGCCGAAACCAGCCTTCTAGAGGCTCTCCGCACCGCTCATCATGAAGTGGCCGCGCAACACGGCGACCGGGGAAGCGCGCTCGTTCTGCCAGGCCTCCACGTGCACCGAGGCGATCCGCCGCCCGGCCTTCTTCACATCGGCGCGGGCATAGGTGGTGAGCTGACGGGCGGGGCGGAAATAGTCGATGGTGACATCGATGGTCTTCGGCCACTTGCCATCATTCAGCAGGCCGAGCTGGGCGAGGGCAGTCATTTCCATGAAGGCGCCGACCACCCCGCCGTGCAGGGCGGGCAGCATGGTGTTGCCGATCAGGTGGTCGGAGAAGGGCAGTATGGCGGTCATCTCATCGCCGGTGACTTCGGCCGTCATGCCGAGGAAGCGGATATAGGGGACGCGCTCCATCAGGCTGGCGAGGCGCTCGGACCGTTCAGCGGGGGTCATGCGGGCGCTCCTGCCAGCACGAAGGCCCCCTGAGCGGTGGCCACGGGATCGTCCGGATCGGTGGTGTAGGCGCTGGCCCGCACGAAGGCGATCTGGCGGGTCATCTTGTAGCAATGGGCGCGGGCCGTGATCGCCTCTCCAGGCTCGGCCGGGCGCATATAGTCGATGCGCAGGTCGAGGGTGGCCGTGGACGACGGGTCCATCTTCGCCGTCTTGATGGCGAGGCCGCAGCAGTGGTCGAGGAGGGTGGTGATCACGCCGGAGGCGATGACGCCGGTCTCCGGATCACCGACCAGGTCCTCGCGGTAGGGCACCTGCAGGATTCCGGCACCGTCTTCCACGCCGATGAATTTCAGGCCGATGGCCTTGGTCTGGGGCGTGCTCTCGGCCATGCGCAGGCCGAGCTCGCGGATCGCTTCGAGGTGGGCGGGATCGGTGCTCATGAGGTCCTTTATAAAGACCCGCCCTCGCGGCGCCCAAGCCCCTATATTGGCAGGGTGCTGAAGCCCCAGGACCTCCTCTTGCCCAAGCCGGCCGGGCTCTATTGCCCGATCGGGGATTTCTACATCGACCCAGTGCGCCCCGTCGGCCGGGCGGTGATCACCCACGGCCATTCGGACCACGCCCGGGCCGGACATGGGGCGGTGGCGGCGACGCCGGAAACCCTGGCGATCATGGCGGTGCGCTATGGGGACGGTTTCGCGGCTTCGCAGCACCCCCTGAATTTCGGCGAGACGATCACCGAGGACGGCGTGGAGGTCAGCCTGGTTCCGGCCGGGCATGTGCTGGGGTCCGCCCAGGTGGTCGTGCGCCACAAGGGCCTGACCATGGTGGTTTCCGGCGACTACAAGCGCGCCCGCGACCCGACCTGCCCGGCCTTCGAGCCCGTGCCCTGCGATGTGTTCATCACCGAGGCGACCTTCGCCCTGCCGGTGTTCCGGCACCCGGACGCCGCGGGAGAGGTTCAGAAGCTCCTGGCCTCGGTGCGGCAGTTTCCCGACCGTTGCCATCTGGTCGGCGCCTATGCCCTTGGAAAAGCGCAGCGGATCATCGCCCTCCTGCGCGAAGCCGGCTGGGACCGGCCGATCTATGTGCATGGCGCCCTGGAGCGGCTGAATGGTCTCTATGGAGACTTCGGCATCGACCTCGGCGAGCTTAGAAACGCCACCAATGGGCCGGAGAAGAAGGGCGATTTCGCCGGCGAGATCGTCATCTGCCCGCCCGGATCCCTGGCCGACCGCTGGACCCGGCGCTTTCCGGAGCCCCTGGCGGCCTTCGCCTCGGGCTGGATGCGGGTGCGGGCCCGGGCGCGGCAAAGGGGCGTCGAACTGCCCCTGATCGTCTCCGACCATGCCGATTGGGACGAGCTGACCGCGACCCTGACCGAACTGCGGCCGGAGGAGGTGTGGATCACCCATGGCCGGGAGGAAGCTTTGGCGCGGTGGGCGGACCTGAACGGCATCCCGGCCCGGGCCCTGGCCCTGGTCGGCTACGAGGACGAGGACGCCGACTAGCCCCCCGGCGGGCCTCGAAGAACGCCGTTGCGTGACGCTGGGAAACGTGGGACGCTCGATCACAGAAACGTGAAGTCAGCTAAGGTCCCCCCATGAAGCGGCTCGTTCTCCTCCTCCCAATTCTTCTGCTGGCGGCCTGCTCCAGGCCCGCCGAACGCGAAGCGCCCTCCGGGGCCGCCACCGAGGCCATGGTCGCACCAGCCGCACCGCCCTCCATGGAAGCCGGAAGGGCCGCCGGCGGCGCTGTCGCGGCTGATGCCGAGGCGGCCCCCGCCACGGCGCCCACGCCAGGTGCGACCCCAGCCCCCAACGTGCCGGCCGTCACGACGCCGATGCTGGCCTACACCTTCACCTATGAGCTGGAAGCCTCGGCCGCGAAGGCCAAGGCGCTGATGCAGAGCCAGATCAAGGCCTGCAACGAGGCCGGACCCACCGTCTGCCAGGTGGTGGCCGCCAATCAGTCGAGTTCGGAGGCGGAGCAGTTCTCCGGACAGGTGGAGATGCGCGCCCAGCCGGCCTGGGTCTCGCGCTTTCGCGACCGCATCGACGCCGATACGGAAGCCGCCGGCGGCAAGGTCGCCTCGGCCAATGTCGCCTCCGAGGACCTGACCCGCGCCATCGTCGACACCGAGGCGGGCCTGCGGGCGCGAACCCTGCTGCGGGGGCGCCTGGAAGAGCTGCTGACCCACCGCAATGGCGAGCTTTCCGATCTTCTCGAGGTCGAACGTGAACTGGCCCGGGTGCAGGGCGAGATCGACGCCACCCAGTCCGAACTGGCGGTGATGCGCACGCGGGTCGCCACCTCGAAGATCGTGATCACCTATCGCTCGACGGGCGTGCTGGCGACGGCGGGTGACGTTTCGCCCCTCGGCCAGGCGGTGAATTCCTTTGTCGGCATCATCCTCGGCGGCGTCGCGGCGATGATCTACATCGTGGCCTTCCTGCTTCCTTGGGCCTTGCTGATTGCGCTGCTGCTCTGGCTGTTCCGGGGGCCGATCGGCCGGTGGCGTGAACGCGGGCGGGCCGAAAAGGCGCGGCGGGAGGCGGCGCGCAACCCGCCGCCGGCAGCGCCGCCGCCAGCCTAGCCGTGCAGGACAGCGGCCACGGCGAAGGCGAGGGCCGAGGCCGCCGCCCCCATGGAGAACCAGATGAGGCCGTGGGTCGCGTCCGGTTCGGGCGGCGGCGGGGGTGATACCGGCTGAGGCGGGGTCTGAGCCAGCCTGACAATGGCCTGCAGGGCCCTGGCCCCCTCCTCCAGATGGCCGCGCAGGCGGACCGTGGGGGAGAGCTCGCGGGTGATCCAGCGGCGGACCACGGGATCGGCGGCATCCCAGATGCTAGTGGCCGGATCGATGCGGCGGGCGACGCCTTCCACCGTGACCATGGTTTTCTGCAGCAGGACAAGCTCGGGCCGCAGGCGCATGTCGAAGAGAGCGGTGATGTCGAAGAGCTGAGCCAGCAGGCGGCCCATGGACACATCCCCCGCCCGCCGGCCGATCACCGGCTCGCCCACGGCGCGCAGGGCCTGGGCGAAGGTGGCTGGATCATGGTGGGCCGGCACGTATCCCGCGTCGAAATGGGCCCGGGAGACCATGTCATAGTCGCGGGTGATGAAGCCGTAGAGGATCTCCGCCAGGTAGCGGCGCTCATGCTTGCCAAGGCGGCCGACGATGCCGAAGTCCACGGCCATGATCTGGCGCGGCGCGGCGACGAAGAGGTTCCCCTCGTGCAGGTCGGCGTGGAAGACGCCGTGATCGAGGGCCTGGGCCAGGAAGGCGCGGATCAAGTTGTGGGCGAGGCCGACCCGGTCGAGGCCCACCTGTTCGAGGCTGGCCGGGTCGGAGAGCGCCATGCCCTGGGCCCACTCGAGCGTCAGGCAGCGCCGGGCGACGCCGTCCCAGACCACTGCGGGCGCGCTCATGTATCCGTCCTTGGACATCACCTCGCGCAGCTGGTCGGCGCCGGCCGCCTCGAAGCGCAGGTCGAGCTCCAGTTCCAGGGCCCGCGCCACCGTGGCCGCGAACGCGACGGGCTCCAGGCGCCGCGAGGCCGGGGCCCAGCGTTCGGCGAGGCCGGCGGCGAGCTGCATGACCTCGATATCGTCCGCCACGCGTTTCTCGACGCCCGGCCGCAGCACCTTCACCGCTACCTTGCGGCCGTCGGCGAGCGTCGCCGCATGGGCCTGGGCGAGGGAGGCCGCGGCCAGGGGTGGCTCGAAGCGGGTGAAAAGCGCGCTGATCGGCCGGCCGAGGGCGGCTTCGATCTCGGCCCGGGCCACGGCATCGGAGAAGGGCGGCAGGCGGTCCTTCAGGTGGGTAAGGTCATCGGCGAACTGAACGCCGAAGATGTCCGCCCGGGTGGAGAGAAACTGTCCGAGCTTGATGCCAACGGGCCCCAGCCCCTCAAGCGCCTTGGCGAGCCTCTGGCCCGGGCGGCCCTTGCGGGACGCCCCGCCCGCGAACAGTCGCAGAAACCGCGCCAAGGCGCGCGGACCGGCAGGCAGGACGGGATCGAGTTCGCGCGGCAAAAGGGCGTCGGCGCGGACGAGCCGCCAGCCGGCTCCGAGAAGGCGCGACCACGAGCCCACGTCCTAGACCGCCCAGCCCCGGTGCAGGGCGGCGATCCCGGCGCTGAAATTGGTGTAGGCGACATTGCCGAACCCGGCCTTGGTCATCATGGCCGCCAGGGTGGCCTGGTCGGGGAAACGGCGGATGCTCTCCACCAGGTACTGGTAGGACTCGCGGTCCTTCACCACCACCTCGCCGATCTTCGGGATCACCGTGAAAGAATAGGCGTCATAGGCCTTGCGCAGGGCCTCGGTGACCGGGCGCGAGAATTCGAGACAGAGGAAGCGGCCGCCCGGCTTAAGCACCCGCCGCGCATCGTTCAGGGCCTGCTGCACATCGGTGACATTGCGCAGACCGAAGGAGATGCAATAGGCGTCGGCGCAGCCATCCGGCAGGGGCAGGTGCTGGGCGTCGCCGACGCCCCAGGTGATCTCGTCCTCGCCGCCCCCCTTGCTGCGATCTTTGGCGCGTCCGGCGCCGACCATCTCGGCATTGTAGTCGATGACGTGGATCGTGGCGGGCCGCCCGCCCTGCCGCGCCCGGGCCTGGCGGGCCAGCTTGGCGAAGCGGCGGGCCATGTCCCCCGTGCCCCCGGCGCAGTCGATGATCACCTCGCCAGGCTGCGGATTGAGCCGGGCCGCCGCCGCATCCTTCCAGAGCCGGTGCACTCCCGCGCTCATCAGGTCGTTCATCAGGTCATAGCGGCCGGCGACACGGTCAAAGACGCCCCGCACCAGGCCGGCCTTCTCGCCGGCCTCGACATCGCGGAACCCGAATGTGGCAGTCTTGGCCATGGCCACCCCTTTAGGGCCTGCGCACGCCCCGCGCCACCTAGTCGGCCAGTTTCACCAGCATCTTGCCGGAATTGGCGCCCTGCATGAGGCCGATGAGGGCCGCGGGCGCGTTCTCGATGCCGTTGAAGATGGTCTCCTGGGTCTTCACCCGGCCGTCCTTCAGCCACTGGGTCATGTCCGACCTGAACTGCTCGTAGAGGTGCATGAAGTCCGTGGCCACGAAGCCGCGGAGGTTCATCCGGCCATAGATGATGTTCGAGAGATTATAGACCGGTACGCGTGAGCCGCGCTCATTGTAGCCGGAGATCATGCCGCAGACGGCCACACGGCCGAGCGGATTCATCACCGCCAGGGCCGCATCAAGATGCTCGCCGCCGACATTGTCAAAATAGACGTCGATGCCCTTGGGGGCGTGTTCACGCAGGGATTTTCGGATCGGATCGGTCTTGTAGTTGATCGCCGCATCGAGGCCCGCCTCTTCGAGGAGCCACTTCACCTTGTCGTCCGAGCCGGTGGAGCCGACCACGTAGCAGCCGCGGATCTTGGCGATCTGGGCGGCGATGGAGCCCACGGCGCCGGCGGCGGTGGAGACGAACACCTGCTCGCCGTCCTTCAGCTGGCCGATGTGCAGCAGGCCGCCATAGGCGGTGAAGCCGGGATTGCCGAGGGCGTGCATATAGGCGGTGGGCGAGAGGGCCGGATCGACCTCCAGCTTCGAAATCCCGCGCCCGTCCGAGACAAAATACTCCCGGAAGGCCGAGCGGTTGGAGACGAGATCGCCTTCCTTGAAGCCCGGGTTCTTTGACTGCACGACCCGGCCGATGGCGCCGCCGCCCATGGGTTCGTCCAGGGCCTGGCCGTTGGTGAGGCGCGGGCGCATGGCCGGATCCACCGACATGTAGAGGTTCTGGACCAGGATCTGGCCTTCCCCGGCATCGGGCACATCGCGCTCGACCACGGCGAATTCATTGGGCTGGGGCATGCCCTCGGGGCGCTTCACCAGATGGATTTCGCGGCTCTTCATCGGCGCTCTCCCAAGCCCGTTGTTGTGTTTGTCTGAAACTGTAACCAGCGCTGCGCCAATTGTCAGCGCGGAGCGGCCTAGATCCGGCTCATGATCAGCGCGCCATTGGTGCCGCCAAAGCCGAAGGAGTTGCTCATCACCGTCTCCAGGGGCTTGTCGACCCGCTGGCGCAGGATCGGCAGGTCCTCGAAGGCCGGATCGAGGTTTTCGATATTGGCGCTCTCGGCGGCGAAGCCGTTGTTCAGCATCAGGAGCGAATAGATCGCCTCCTGCGCCCCAGCGGCGCCGAGGCTGTGGCCCGAGATCGACTTGGTGGACGAGATCATCGGCGGCTTGGATCCGAACACCGCCCGCACGGCTTCCATTTCCTTGATGTCGCCGATCGGGGTCGAGGTGCCGTGGGGGTTCAGGTAGTCCACCGTGCGGTCGCCGGCCTGGGCGAGTGCCAGCTTCATGCAACGCTGGGCGCCTTCGCCCGACGGGGCGACCATGTCGAAACCGTCGGAATTGGCCGCATAGCCAACGATCTCGGCGTAGATTTTCGCCCCTCGCGCCTTGGCGTGCTCGTATTCCTCGACGACCACCACGCCCGCCCCGCCGGCGATCACGAAGCCGTCGCGGTCCTTGTCGTAGGCGCGGCTGGCCCTGGCGGGGGTGTCGTTGAAATTGGTCGACATGGCGCCCATGGCGTCGAAGAGGTTGGACAAGGTCCAGTCCAGCTCCTCACAGCCGCCGGCGAAGACAATGTCCTGCTTGCCCATCAGGATCTGTTCGGACGCCGCGCCGATGCAGTGGGCGCTCGTCGCGCAGGCCGAGGAGATCGAATAGTTGATCCCCTTGATCTTGAACCAGGTGGCCAGAACGGCCGAAGGGCCCGAGCTCATCGCCTTGGGCACAGCGAAGGGACCGATTCGCTTGGGGCCCTTTTCCCGGGTGATCTCCGCGGCCTGAACAATGGCGCGGGTGGAGGGGCCGCCGGAGCCGACGATGATCCCCGTCCGCTCGTTGGAAATCTCATCTTCGGACAGGCCGGAATCGGCGATCGCCTGGTCCATGGCGATGTGGGCATAGGCCGTGCCGGGCGCCAGGAACCGCGCCGCGCGGCGGTCCACCTGAGCCTCCCAATCGATCTGCGGTGCGGCATGCACCTGGCAGCGGAAGCCGAGCTCGGCATATTCCGGCGCGGTGATCACACCGCTCTTCGCTTCGCGCAGCGAAGCCAGCACTTCGTTGGCGTTATTGCCAATGGACGAGACAATCCCGATCCCGGTGACGACGGCGCGTCGCATGGCCATCTCCTCTTAAGCTCCTCCCGGCAGACGTCTTTTGAACTATGCGTCAGCCGGCTTGAACAGGCCGACCCTGAGGTCTTTCGCCTCATAGATACGCACGCCGTCCGCTTCCACCACCCCATCGGCCACGCCCATCACCAGACGGCGCAGGATCACCCGCTTCAGATCGATCCTGTAGGTCACCTTCTTAGTGGCCGGCGTGACTTCGCCGCCGAACCGGACTTCCCCGGAGCCGAGCGCTCTGCCGCGGCCGGGCGCGCCCGACCAGCCGAGGAAAAACCCGACGATCTGCCACATGGCGTCGAGGCCGAGACATCCCGGCATCACCGGATCGCCGATAAAATGGCAGTCGAAGAACCAGAGGTCTGGCCGGATATCGAGTTCGGCGACCACCGACCCCTTGCCGTGCAGACCATCATTGTCGGCGATATGGGTGATCCGGTCGAACATTAGCATCGGCGGTACGGGTAGCTGGGCGTTGCCGGGGCCGAACATCTCGCCGCGTCCGCAGGCGAGAAGGTCCTCGTAGTCGAAGCTGCTTCGATCTTTGATGCTCATGGCCGCCGGGTTAGCACGGCCTTGGCGGCGCCCTCAACGGCATTGCGCGGCCTCCGCGGCCCCCCAAAGGGCGGATTGGGGCGCCCAGCCCGAAGTTCCGCCCGCCTCGACCTTGCACCAACCCTTTTCGCAGCGGTCGAGATTGGCCAGTCCGCGAGGCACCAATACGGCGTTCGTCCGAGCTCCAGCCTTGGGGTCGGCGAGCAGAGGGACAACGCCGGCCGAGGGCGCCATGACCATGCGCCGGCCGTCGACCATCGAGCGGTGCACCCAGACCACGCCCCCGTCCGGATCGCAGATGCGCCGCCATTCGGCGGTTTCCGCGATCACCTGCACCGGCAGGCCCCGCGCGCGGTAGACCCAGAGGGCGGGATAGTCGGCGCCGGGCCCCCGCCGGGCCCGGACCTCATTGCTTTTCAGGCTCAGCCAGCGCGGCACGCAGAACCCACTCGGTGTCGGGCGGCCGCTGGAAGCGCCGGGGCAGTCGGCCCCCTCGCGGGCGCGGTTCTGACAGGCTGACAAGGCCAGGGCCGCGGCCATGACGACTCCGAGAACCAGCGCCGCCCGCACCGCGCCCGAAGAGATCCGCCCCTTGATGTTCGGCAATGCCCAACCTTCCTTGGCCCGGCCCGGCCGGTTTGCTAGAGGACAGGAATACCTGTCAGGACCCGAGGCCCTTTTTCAAACCCGCCCATGGCCGTTCGCAAGCCGAAAGTCGTTGTGACCCGCAAACTCCCCGATCCGGTCGAAACCCGGATGCGGGAGCTGTTTGATACCGAGCTCAACCTCACCGACGCGCCGATGAGCCGCGAGGCCCTGATCGACGCCGTGGGCCGGGCCCAGGTTCTGGCCCCGACCATCACCGATGTGATCGACGCCGACCTGATCGCCAAGGCCGGCGACCAGCTGAAATTGATCGCCAATTTCGGGGCCGGGGTGGACCATATCGACGTCGCCGCCTGCTCCGCGCGCGGCATACTTGTCACCAATACGCCGGGCGTGCTCACGGAGGACACGGCCGACCTCACCATGACCCTGATCCTCGCCGCAGGCCGGCGGGTGGTGGAAGGCGCGAACGTTACTCAGGCCGGCGACTTCCTCGGCTGGACGCCGACCTGGATGCTGGGGCGGCGCATTCATGGAAAACGGCTGGGCATCATTGGCATGGGCCGCATCGGCCAGGCGCTCGCGCGGCGGGCGAGGGCCTTCGGGCTGTCGATCCACTATCACAACCGCAAGCCCGTCAGCCCGCGTATCGCCGAGGAGTTGGAGGCGACCTATTGGGAAAGCCTGGACCAGATGCTGGCCCGGATGGACGTGGTGTCGGTGAACTGCCCGCATACACCGGCCACCTATCACCTGCTTTCGGCCCGCCGCCTGAAGCTGCTGCAGCCCCACGCCATCCTGGTGAATACGGCCCGGGGCGAGATCGTCGATGAAAACGCCCTGGCAGACTTGCTGCTGGCCGGACAGCTAGGCGGCGCCGGCCTTGACGTCTACGAGCACGAACCGACCATCAATCCCAAGCTGCTCGGCTTGAAGAATGTCGTCCTCCTGCCCCACATGAGCTCAGCCACCATCGAGGGCCGCATCGACATGGGCGAGAAGGTGATGGTCAACATCCGCACCTGGATGGACGGCCACAAGCCCCCCGACCGGGTCATCCCGGCGATGCTCTAAGGCCGCTTGACCGCTCGCGCGCTTGGCGACACCCTAACCCCAAGTTGAAGGGGGCATCGGGATGATCACACGCCGGCAAGGGCTCGCGGCGGGACTGATCGCGCCCATCGCCGCCGTGGGATGGCCGGCCTTCGCCGCGCCAACACCGCCCACCATCGAGGCGCTGACCCGAAAGCGGTCCCTGCTGGACGCCGCCATCTCGCCGGATGGCAAGCGCGTGGCCGCCCTTCACGAGCAGAAGGATGGCACCGGCCGGGCGGCTTTCATCCGCATTCTCAACGCCGACAACATCGCCGCCGACCCGAAGCGCGTGGTCCTGGGCGACGTCGACGTGGAGGCGATCGCCTGGGCCAACGACGAGCGGTTGCTGGTCTGGGTCACACATGACCGCGTCGAGCGTTATACGGCTGGCCTCAACCGTTTGGCCGATATCGACAAATTCCATATCCGCAGGGCCATGACCATCAGCGCCGATGGCAGTTCCATCGCCATGCTTCTGGGTGATGACCGGACGGCGCAGAAGTACAATGAAGACCTCGGCGTGGTGATCGACTGGATGCCGAGCGATCCACGGCACATCCTGATGCGGGTCGGCGACTACCGGGTCGGGCGCTGGGCGATCTACAAGGTCGATGTCTATACCGGCGCGTCCGATCCCTTCGAGATCGGCGACGTGAGGACGGTCAACTGGTGGTCGGTGGATGGCCATCCGTTCGCCCGCTGGGACATGTCCGACAACGGCGGCTCGATCTTCGACCTCTTTGTCCGGCCTCAGGGAGAGACCAGCTGGACGTTCGCCCGGCGGGTGCGCCGCGATGAACTCAACAAGCCGGACTTCGACATTGTCGCCGCGACCTCCGAACCGAACGTGATGATCGCCCAGGCCGTGGGACCCTCGGACAGAGCCCGCGTGCTGCGCAAATTCAACATCAAGACGCTGCAACTGGGCGAGGTCGTTTCCTCGCGCACGGATCGCGATGTCATGGGCGCGTTCGCCGACACGGGCGGCAGGTTGGTCGCCACGGCCTATGTCGATGACCGCGTGGTCTATGACTTCGTCGACCCCGGCATGGAGGCGCCGATGCGCGCCGTCAACGGCGCCTTCGCCAACGAGGCCAATGTGCGGCTGCACGATCTGGATTCGCGCCGTCAGAAGCTGGTGCTCAGCGCCTCGGGGCCGCGCGTGGAAGGCGGCTACTTTCTCTTCAACCGGGAGACCAAGAAACTCGACACTCTGGGCTTCTGCAAACCCTGGCTCCCCGGGACCGGCCTCGCGAAGATGGAAATGCTGGAAACGGCGGTCCCGGGCGGCGGGACCATGCGGTCCTACCTTTCTGTTCCCCTGGCTGACGGGCAACGACCGCTGGTGGTCGTGCCGCATGGCGGACCGGAGAGCCGC
Source organism: Caulobacteraceae bacterium (assembly GCA_046349475.1). Taxonomy (GTDB): domain Bacteria; phylum Pseudomonadota; class Alphaproteobacteria; order Caulobacterales; family Caulobacteraceae; genus Acaudatibacter. The sequence goes on from JAXMCG010000003.1 coordinate 119,822, forward strand.
GACGGCTACGACTACGACCTCTTCGCCCAGGCGCTGGCCGCACAGGGCTGGTACGTTCTGCAACCGAACTTCCGGGGTTCCGACGGTTATGGCCGCCCCTATGCGGAATCGGGCCGCCGCCATTGGGGCGACCTCATGCAGGAGGATGTGGAGGCCGTCGTCGCCCAGGTCCTGGCCAGCGGAAGGGTGAACCCGGCAAAGGTGGCGATCTTCGGCGCCAGCTACGGGGGCTATGCGGCCCTGATGGGCGGGGTTCGCAAGCCGGAACTCTACAAAGCCGTGGTCTCCATCGCCGGGGTGTCCGATCTCATCGAAATGATGGTCCGGGAAAAACGGGATTCAGGGGAAAACTCGGCCTCCTATGCATACTGGGTCTCTCAGCTGGGCGATCCCCGTACGCAGCAGGATTTACTGGCCGCGGCATCGCCGCGCCGGCAGGCTGGCCGGTTCGCCGCGCCGGTGCTGCTCATTCACGGCCTTGATGACACCATCGTCTATCCGGACCAGTCCAAGTTCATGGCCCAGGCCTTGAAGGCGGCTGGCAAGCCCTATCAGCACCTGGAAATCCCCGAAGTCGGGCATCGCAACTGGAAGCCGGAGATTCAGCTGAAGATTCTTCAAACCGCGGCCGACTTCATTGGGAGGGCGTTCGCTTAGACTCGCTCGAATTCCAGCCAGATGGGCTCGCAGTCACCCAGGCGTTTCTCCTGGTACCGGGTGGTGATGTGGTCAGTGGGCGGGGTGCGCCAGTCCGCGGCGCGGCGCGCCAGCCAGCGGAAATGCGGCGAGCGGCGCAGGCGAATGAGAGCGTGATCGGCATAGTCCGCCCAGTCAGTGGCGAAGCGTAGCGTCCCGCCTGGCGCCAGCAGGCGGGCGAACTCGGCGACGGTCTCGTCCTGCACCAGGCGGCGTTTCTGGTGCCGGGCTTTAGGCCAGGGATCCGGGAACAGGATGATCACCCGGGAGAGGCACGCATCGGGCAGCCGCGCGGCGACGTCGCGGGCGTCGCCGAAGTGGACACGAACATTGTCCACGCCGGCCTCATGGATATGACGAAGAGCACTACCGACGCCGTTCAGGAAGGGCTCGGCGCCGAGGATCAGGTTGTCAGGATGACGGGCGGCCTGACCGGCCATGTGCTCGCCGCCGCCAAAGCCGATTTCCAGCCATGTCTCCTTCGCGCCCGGCATCAGAAGGGCGGGGTCGATCGCCCCCTGGGCGGGAATGGCGATGCGCGGCAGCAGACTTTCCATCAGGGCTTCCTGACGGGGCTTCAAGGACCGCGACTTGATGCGGCCATAGGTGCGCAGGGGTTTGAGAGGCTCGGCCATGCGCCCGTTTAGAGCGGCCGGGCGGCTTTGCGAAGGTCAGTCGATGTCAGTGGTTTCGTCGGTCAGGGCGCGCAGGAGTTCCAGGATGCGCCGCCGAACGGGTCCCCGGCGGATGCGCGGGAAAAGCGCCGCCAGCTCCATGCCCTCACTGGTCAGCAGGAAATCGCTGACAGCCTGTTCGGAAAGTACGTCGCCATGCGCCACGTCGCCGTCATCGGCGAGGCCGTCGAAGAAATAGGTCACCGGCGTCTGCAGAGTCCGGGAAATCTCATAGAGCTTCGAGGCGGACACGCGGTTCGCGCCGCGCTCGTATTTCTGCACCTGCTGGAAGGTCAGCCCGAGGGCGTCGGCAAGCTTCTCCTGGCTTACTCCCAGGAGCCGCCGGCGCATTCGAATCCGAGCGCCGACATGCAGATCAATCGGATTGGGGCCGCGGCCTTCGGCTGTTTCCATGACGAAACGGTAACGCTTGGTCGCACCCCTGCCAGCCCCAAAATGGGTTTGTATGCCATTATGTCGCACCCCTTAACCGTGTTCCGCCGACCAGGGCGAGCACACAGCAAAGCTCGAGCAACCAGAAGGTGGTATCGCCCCACCTTGAGAACGGGGTAGGGGCGAGATTCGGCGGAAGACGGGCGTCGATAACCCCCTCTTCGCCGTGGGTGAGTCGGGCGCCCGACATTACTCGCCCATAGGCGTCGATCAGGGCTGAGACCCCGGTGGGCGTCGCCCGGACCATCGGAATTCCCTCCTCGATGGCGCGGTAACTGGCGAGGTTGAGGTGCTGCAGCGGGCCGCTCGTGGCCCCGAACCAAGCGTCGTTGGAAAGGTTGACCAACAACCGCGCTCTTTGGCCGGCGGCGGCGGCGCCCTCCCGCGTGAATCCGGGAAACAGGCTCTCGTAACAGATGAGGGGCTGGATGATCATGCCGTCCCCGAGACTGACCGGGCGCGGGCGAGGGCCGATGGAAAAGCCGTCCCCCACCTGCACCAGCTTCTTGATGCCCAAGGGCGCCAGGACGCTTTCCAGAGGCAGAAACTCGCCGAACGGCACTAGCCGGAACTTGTCATACACAGCCAGGGTGCGCAGGGACGCGCCTTCGCGGCGAAGTCCGATCAGGACGTTGAAGTAGCGATCCCCCGCCGGGTCTGGCGCCACGCGGTAGGCGCCGATCACCAACCTCTGGCCAGGCCGCAGAGCCCCGGTGATCGCCTCGGCGGTCCAAGTTCCTGGAGCGAGATAGTCGTTGGCCGCGGCGGGGATCGCCCCTTCCGGCCAGAAGACGATGTCCGGGGGCGGCTTTCCAGCGGCGGGCGGCTGGGCGGTCAGCCGCACATAGGTTTCGACTATGGCCGCGAAACGGCCGGGATCGTATTTCGCCTCCTGAGGCAGGTTCGGCTGCACGATACGCAGGGCCGGGGCGTCCGGCGCCTTGGTTTCGGCGTTCGCGAGGCGCTCACGGCCCCAATAGTACAGCCCCGCCGTGGTGGCGGCGATCACCAGCAGCACCGCCCTGCCGCCCCGGCGCTCCTCCCAAAGCCGTGGCGCGGCGCCAAGCGCCACGGTGAACACGGTCATTCCATAGGCGCCGATCAGGGCGGCGCCTTGGCTCATCGCCGACCCGGCCTCCCAGGTCTCGCCCGGAAGGTCCCAGGGAAAGCCGGAAAGGATGTGGCCGCGCGCGAATTCCATCAGGCCAAGCGCCCCGGCGAACACGAACACGCGCAGAGGCCCCCGCGCCGGAAGTGTCCGGTACAGGGCGGCGGCGGCGCCCCAGAACAGGCCAAGGCCTGACGCCATGAAGGTCACCGCGAAGGGCGCCATCCAGCCGTGGGCCGCCACGTCGACAAAGAAGGCTTCGGCGATCCACCAGGTGCCGACCGCGAAATAACCGGTACCGGCCAGCCAGCCCAGGAGGAAGGCCGATCGGCGCGGCGTTGTCCCGGCGGTCGTTTCGGTCAGCCACAGCAGGCCGGCATAGCCGAGAAGGCCGAGCAGGTAGCCAAGAGGGGGATGCGCCAAGGCGGCGGCAATGCCGCAGATCAGCGCCAGGAAGCGCCGCTCCGATTTTCCTGCGCGCCAATCAGGGCGAGCCACGGCGGTCCTAGGCTTCGGGCTCGGGCGCGCGCGGCTTGGGCCGGACCCTGAGGCGCTTAATGCGGCGCGGATCGGCGTCCAGCACCTCGAACTCGTGGCCGTCGGGATGGGTGATCACCTCGCCCCGCTGCGGTACGCGACCGGCCAGCGCCATCACCAAGCCCGCCACCGTCTCGATCTCCTCGTCTTCGAGATCTTCCGGCGTGAGCTTCTGGGCCAGAACGGCCTCCAGGTCCTCGAGCGGCGCCCTTGCGTCAGCTTCATAGAGGCCGCCGGCCCGGGCGACGATCTGGGCCGGGACCGCCTCATCATGCTCATCATCAATGTCGCCGACCACGGACTCGATGACATCTTCAAGGGTGACCAGGCCATCCACCCCGCCGAACTCGTCGATCACCAGGGCCATATGGGTGCGGTCGGCCTGCATCTTCACCATCAGGTCGGCGGCCCGCATGGAAGGCGGCACGTAGAGCGCCTCTCGCCGCACCCGGTGCAGGACGGGATCGCCAGGCTGGGGCGGCTTATGCGGGTCGGCCATCAGCTTGAAGATGTCCTTCAGGTAGGCGACGCCCACGGGGTCATCCAAGGTCTCGCGATAAATGGGCAGGCGGGAATGCTCGCACTCCCGGAACTGGGCGATGACGTCCTCGAAGGCGCTATTGATTTCCAGAGCGACGATGTCGGCGCGCGGCGTCATGACCTCGGACACAGGCATGACCCGGAAGGCCTCGGCCTGCTCGAAGAGTTCGGCGGCGGCGCTGGCTGAGCGGGGTTCGTCCTTGCGGCCGAGCCCGAAGAGGGCGCCGAGACCCCGCGGGGCGCGGGGCGCCTCGGTGGGGCTATCCTTGTCGTCGGGGCTGGCCATGCGCTCCTTGGCGTCTGTCAGGCGTAGGGATCGGGCACGCCGAGCCCCGCGAGGATCTCGCGCTCCAAAGCCTCCATGGCCTCGGCCTCGCCGTCCTCGATATGGTCATATCCTAATAGATGGAGCACGCCATGCGCCACCAGATGCTGAAGGTGGTTCCCCAAAGCCTTGCCTTGCTCGGCGGCTTCCCGCGCACATACCCCGTAGGCGAGGGAAATGTCCCCCAGGTGCCCTTCCGGATTCTCCGCCGCCGGGAAGGACAGGACATTGGTTGTGGCGTCCTTGTCCCGGAAGCGGGCATTGAGATCGCGCTGGGTCTCATCGTCGGTGAGGAGAACGGTGACCCCGCCCTCCGCGCGGCCCTTCAGCGCGGCCTCTGCGGCCTGGCGAACCAGGCCCTCGGCATCGGCGATGGACGCCCAGGCCTCGTCCTCGACCTCGACGTCAATCACGTTCGGGCTCACCCCGGGCACGGCGGGGCGGAATCTGGCCGGCCCGGCGGGCGGCGTCAGTGTCATAGGCCTTGACGATCCGCTCTACGAGCGGGTGGCGCACGACGTCCGAGGCTTCGAACCGTACGACGCCCACCCCCTTCACGCCTTCCAGGATCGAGACCCCGTGGGCGAGGCCGGAGTCGCCGGGATTGGGCAGGTCAACCTGGCCGGGGTCACCGGTCACGGCCATGCGAGCGCCCTCGCCGAGGCGGGTCAGCACCATCTTCATCTGAAGGCGGGAGGTGTTCTGGGCTTCGTCGACGATGACGAAGGCATGGGCCAGGGTCCTGCCGCGCATGAAGGCGATGGGCGCCACTTCGATCTCGCCCTTCTCGCGCCGCCGCTTCAGCTGATCGAGTCCCAGCAAGTCGGTGAGGGCCTCCCAGACCGGAGCCATATAGGGGTCGACCTTTTCAGTCAGGTCGCCCGGTAGGAAGCCGAGCTTTTCCCCGGCTTCCACGGCCGGACGCGTGACGATCAGCCGGTCCACCTTGCCCGAGAGCAGCAGGGAGACGCCGTGCGCCACGGCGAGAAAAGTCTTGCCCGTGCCGGCCGGACCAAGGCCGAAGACGAGGTCGTGCTGGGCGAGGGATTCCAGATAGAGGGCTTGGTTCGGGGTCTTGGGGGCCACGTGGCCGCGCCTCGCAGCCGCCGGGCTGGCAGGGGCGCCGGTGCGGGCCTGGCCGATGGCCACGCGCACATCCGCCTGGCTGACATCGAGGCCTTGATCCACTCTGGCCGCCAGGGTGAGCACGGCCATTCTCGCGGCGCGGCGGGCCTTGGCGTCGCCGCTGATCTGGACGCCGCCGCCTGGGGTCTCAAGCAGCACGTGAAAGGCGTCCTCGATGAGGGCGGCGTGGCGCCCGCCCTCGCCCGAGACAGCGCGCACCGCGGCGTCGGAAAGCGGTGTGAATTCCGAAGCGGACGGGCTCATGCCGGCGTCTTTTCCAGCAGCGCGCCCTTCAGGCTGTTGGGCGCCGTACCAGTCATGCGCACGGGGGCGATCTGGCCGATCAGATGGGCGGCGCCGTCTACGTGCACGGCTTGCAGATATGGGCTCTTGCCGACGGCCTGGTCGCCATGGCGGCCGCGCTTTTCGAAGAGCACGTCCAGGGTCTTGCCCACCGTCCCCTTGTTGAAGGCCATCTGCTGCTCGGCGATCAGGGCCTGCAGGTGGGCCAGGCGGTCATCCTTCACCTCCTCGGCGACCTGCCCGGGCATGGCAGCGGCGGGCGTGCCGGGGCGGCGGGAATATTTGAACGAGAAAGCCGCGCAGAACTGAACCTCGCGGATCAGGCTCATGGTCGCCTCGAAATCAGCGTCCCTCTCCCCGGGGAACCCGACGATGAAGTCGCAGGACAGGGCGATGTCCGGACGGGCGGCGCGGATCTTCTCGATCAGGCGCAGATAGCTCTCGGCGGTATGGGCCCGGTTCATGGCCTTGAGGATGCGGTCGGAGCCGGACTGCACGGGCAGGTGCAGGTAGGGCATCAGTTCCGGCAGCTCGCCGTGGGCGGCGATCAGGGCGTCATCCATGTCACGCGGATGGCTGGTGGTGTAGCGGATGCGCTCAATCCCCTCGACCCTGGCCAGGCGCCGCACCAGGGCCGCGAGACCGCCTTCCAAGCCATTGTAGGCGTTGACGTTCTGGCCCAGCAGGGTGACTTCGCGCACCCCCTTGGCGGCGAGGGCGCGGGCCTCCGCCTCGATGGCCGCGGCGGGCCGGGAGAACTCGGCGCCCCGCGTATAAGGCACCACGCAGAAGGTGCAGAACTTGTCACACCCCTCCTGCACCGTGAGAAAGGCGCTGACCCCGGCAGGGGCTCGCTCGGCGGTAAGATTGTCGAACTTGTCCTCGGCGGCGAAGTCGGCGGCCAGGGTCTGACCGTTCTGGCGGTGGGCCCTGGCGATCAGTTCCGGCAGCTGGTGATAGGCCTGGGGCCCGACCACGAGATCCACGGCGGGCTGGCGGCGCATGATCTCCGCGCCCTCGGCCTGGGCCACGCAGCCGGCCACGGCGATGGTCATGGTCCCGGCGCCGGCCTCGGCCATCTCGGTCTTCATGCGCTTCAGGCGGCCAAGCTCGGAATAGACCTTCTCGGTGGCCTTCTCGCGGATATGGCAGGTGTTGAGGACCACCAGGTCCGCCCCTTCGGGGGCATCGACGATCCCATAGCCCAGCGGGCGCAGGACATCGGCCATGCGCTCGCTGTCATAGACATTCATCTGACAGCCGTGGGTTTTGATGTAGAGGCGCTTTTGCGGCGCTTGGGTGGTCATGGCGGCCTTATGGGCTTGGGGCTGGCGGGGCGCAACTGCAGCGGGCTGTAAGGCGCCGCCGCCGCGCGCTATTGCTGGGATATGCGGCTTTTTCACTTCAGCGATGACCCGGCCATCAAGGTATTCACGCCGCGCCCCGTCGCCGTGCCCTCGCCGCGCCCGGGCGGCCGGGACTGGCTGAACGGCCCCCTGGTCTGGGCCATCGATGAAGCCTTCTCGCCCATGTACTTCTTCCCGCGGGACTGCCCGCGCATCATCCTCTGGCGGCTTGCCACCTCGACGCCCGAGGATGTGGCGGCCTGGTTCGGGCCGCGCCAGGCGACGGCCCTTGCCCACATCGAATGGGCCTGGCTGGACCGGGTCATGGCCGAGCCCCTCTACCGCTACGAACTGCCCACCGAGACCTTCGAGAGCCTGGATGACGCCGGCATGTGGGTCAGCCGCCAGACCGTGACGCCGCTTTCGATGCAGACCCTCTCCTTGCCCAAGGCCATGGCCGAGGCCGGCGTGGAGCTGCGGGTGATGGATGACCTCACCCCCCTGGCAGACGTCTGGTCCACCAGCCTCCACGCCAGTGGTGTTCGACTGCGCAATGCTAGGAACTGGCCGCCCCCCAAAACGACCCTCTCCTCGCCGCCAGCCCCTCGATGATCTGGCGCACGCAGGCGCTGGCGGGGGTCACCGTGGTGTCCACGGTCAGATCATAGGCCCCGTGGCCGTGGACGATATCGACCTGGGCCCGGCACTGGCCGTTGGCGCGGTCGGGCCGGATGCGTTCACGGGCCTCCAGTTCCTCGAGGTCGCAAAGGACGCCGACGAACATCACATCCAGTCCGGCAAGGACCTCGCGCCAGTCGGTCAGCAGGGCAGGGTCGAACAGCACCTCGTCCATCACCAGCTTCACGCCGGAATCGACGATCGCCCGCGCACAGCGATGGAAGGCGCGCTGCAGCGCCCAGCCGCCGGGGCCGAGCCGGATCTCCACCCCGCCGTCTTCGCGATAGATCCCGCGCACCCCCTCTTCGGTCTGCAGCCAGCGCGGCGGGGCCAGGGGGAAGACCACGTCGTCGACGCCCAGACGCATGTAGGGGGCGGGCAGCAGGTCCTGCAGGCCGCGGGTGATGGAGGTCTTGCCGGCGCAGGAGGCGCCGTTGAGGAAGATGATATCGGGCAGGGTCATGTCTGATCCGTTGTCTTCAGGCAGGCGGGCGCCCGCGCGATGGCGCGAGGGCGGGGCGGCGTTGAAGCGGGGTCGGATCAGATCATCGGGCGGCTATTGGTCCTCGATCGGCACGCCATAAAGCTCAAGGCGATGGTCCACCAGATTGTAGCCCAGCTTCTTGGCGATCGCTTTTTGCAGGGCCTCGATCTCGTCATCGACGAATTCGACCACCTTGCCGGTTTTCATGTCGATGAGGTGGTCATGATGCACCTCACTGGCTTCTTCATAGCGCGAGCGGCCGTCCCGGAAATCATGCCGCGCGATGATGCCAGCCTCCTCGAAGAGGCGAACCGTACGGTAGACCGTGGCGATGGAGATGTGGCGGTCGATGGCGTGCGAACGGCGGTGCAGCTCTTCCACATCGGGATGGTCATCGGCGCCGGACAGGACGCGCGCGATGACGCGGCGCTGCTCGGTCATGCGCATGCCCTTCTCGATGCATAGCTTCTCAAGCCGATCCACGCGTCCGAACTCCGCTTCCCGCTTACGATATATCATAAGGAGCATCGGAGGGCCTGTTAAGGGCGCGCCGCATGACGATCGCGTCGTCGCCGTTGGCATAGTAGCCGCGCCGCAGGCCAACCCGTTCGAACCCCAGGCCAAGGTAAAGGGCCAGGGCGCCCGCGTTCCGGGCCGCCACCTCCAGGAACATGGTCTCCGATTGCCCCGCCTGGGCAATTGACATCGCCCCCTCCAGCAGGGCCCGCCCTGCTCCTCTGCGCCGCTGGGCCGGATCGGTGGCGATGGTCAGCACCTCGGCCTCACCGCCGCCGGCCCTGCAAAGAATGAAGGCGCGCGGAGCGTCGAACAGGCCATAGACGCCAGGAATGGCCAGCAGATCGGCGAATTCCTGTTCCGTCCAGGGCGTATCGAAGGCGAGAGCGTGAAGAGCGGCGATGGCCGGGGCATCCTCCAGGTGCAGAGCCCGCGCGCTCATGGAAAATCCGGCGTGATTCCGCCCGGCAGCTTGGCGTCTGGCGCGCGCAGGTACAGGGGCTTGAACGGGGCCGGCCCTTTATCCGCGCCCAGTCGCGCGATGGCCGCCGGGTCCGGCGCGGAGATCACGACGCCAACGCTCGGACGCATGATGCTCATGGCCAGTTCAGCCCCCGGCCCGACGAACACCGGCATCGCGATGGCCCCCCACGCAGTGGCGGCGTCTTCATAGGTCAGCTGAGCTGGCGCGCCGCCGAGTTCGATCTGGGCATAGATCTGCCCGCGCTTCCCATCGACCACGCCGATCCGGGTTCCTTCGGCGGCTGGAACGCTCTCAACCAGCGCCTCGAGGGTTCCGACGCCCAGGCACGGCGCGCCCAGCGCAGACGCAAAACCCTTGGCGAAAGCCACTCCCACTCTGAGGCCCGTAAACGACCCCGGCCCGATGGTCACCGCCACCCTGTCGATCTCCGCTGGCGCGATTCCGGCCCCGGCGAACACCTCTTCCACCATCGGCGCCAACCGCTCCTGATGGCCGCGCGTCATCGGCTCTGACCACACAGCCAGAGCCCGATCCCCATCGAAGAGGCCGGCCGAACAGGCGCCGATACAGGTGTCGATAGTGAGGACGATCATCCGGCCGGGCGGCCTAGAGGGTCTGCTCGACGCGGGTCACCTCTGGCACATAGTGCTTGAGCATGTTCTCGACACCCGCCTTCAGTGTGGCCGACGAGGACGGGCAGCCCGAGCAGGCGCCGCGCATGTGCAGCCAGACGATGCCCGTGTCGGCCTCGAACTTCGAGAACAGGATATCGCCGCCGTCCTGAGCGACAGCCGGGCGGATGCGGGTGTCGAGGAGGTCCTTGATCTCGGCGACGATCTGGGCGGTTTCGCCCTCATAGACCTCTTCCTCGATGGCCTCGTCCGCGCCCGCGAGCTCCTGGCCGGAGGTGAAGAAATCCATGATCTCGGCGAGGATCGGCGCTTTCAGGTGGCTCCAGTCGCACTCGTCATCCTTGGTCACGGTGAGGAAGTCCGGGCCGAAGAACACCCGGGTCACCCCGTCCAGACCGAACAGGGCCTTGGCGAGTGGCGAGGCCAGGGCCTCCTCCGCCGTCTTGAATTCCCGCGTGCCGCCGCCGGTGACGTCCTGACCGGGCAGGAACTTCAGGACCAGGGGGTTTGGCGTGGTTTCGGTCTGGATGAACATGAGCTTCGCGCCTCCGCGCCCTAAATGGCCCTTCGACCGTGCGCGTGCAAGTTGCCGCCGCGCGCGCCAACGGTTAGCCCTAGGCGATGACGAGCCTGCGCGACGCCTATCGAAGCCGCCTCGAGACCGGGCTGATCCAGCCGGATCCGGCCCAGGCCGCGGCCCTGAACGCGCTCTCGCGTCTGGAGGAAGATCTCACCAACCGCCCGACCGGTCTCTTCCGGAAGGCCAAGGCTTTGAAGGGCGTCTATCTCTGGGGGCCGGTCGGGCGCGGCAAATCCATGCTCATGGACCTCTTCTTCGAGGCCGCCCCAGTCGCGAGGAAGCGTCGCATCCATTTTCACGTCTTCATGGCCGAGGTGCACGGGCACATCGGCGCCTGGCGCAAGAGCACGTCCGCTGAGCGCCAGGCCCGCTTCGGCCAGGCCAGGGGCGATGATCCCATCGCGCCCACCGCCGACCTGATCGCGGAAGAGGCGAAGCTGATCTGCTTCGACGAATTCCAGGTCACGGACATCGCCGACGCCATGATCCTGGGACGGCTGTTCGAGGCCCTGTTCGCCAAGGGGGTGACCCTGGTGGCGACATCCAACCGGGCGCCGGACGACCTCTACAAGGACGGCCTGAACCGCCAGCTCTTCCTGCCTTTCATCGCCCTCCTGAAGGAAATGACCGAGGTCACTCAGCTGAAGGGGCCGCACGACTACCGGCTCGACCGCCTGCGCGGCGGACGGACCTGGCTGGCCCCGAATGATCCGGACAATCAGCGAACCTTTGAGACCCTGTGGGCCGACATGCTGGGCAAGGACGAGGAGGTCGGCGAGACCCTGGAGGTGCTGGGGCGCAAGCTGCACTTTCCGCGCGCCGGGGGCGGCATGTTGCGGGCCTCCTTCGCCAGCCTCTGCGCGGCCGCCCTGGGTCCGCAGGACTACCTGGCTGTCGCCGAGCGCTTCCACACCCTGTTCATCGAGGATATTCCGCTGCTCGTCCCCGCCAAGCGCGATCAGGCGCGGCGCTTCAACACCCTGGTGGACACCCTGTACGAAGGCCATTGCCGTCTTGTGGCCACCGCCGCGGGCGAGCCGGCCAGCCTCTATCCGGAGGGCGACGGCGCCTTCGAATTCGAGCGCACGGTCTCACGCCTGGAAGAGATGCGCTCGGCGGCCTGGCTTGAGGATGCGGCCGAATAGGGTCCATTCGTTGACACCCCCCGTCAGCGGCCTAAAAAGCCCCGGCGCTTCGCGAGAGGCGCTCTCGGGGAAGGGTAAGGCAGGATGAGTAATACTCCGGTGCGTGAGCGCCCGTTATCGCCGCACACGACCATCTGGCGCTGGCACATCCAGACCATGGCGGCCTCGATCCTGCACCGCATCACCGGCCTGGGCCTCTATGTCGGGGCGCTGTTGCTGGCCGGCTGGGCCGTCGCCCTGGCCTCCGGACCGGAGGCCTATGCGGGCTATATGGGCCTGCTGGCCTCGCCGCTCGGCCGCATCGTGCTGTTTGGCCTGACGGTCTGCCTCTTCTACCACACCATCAACGGCATCCGGCACCTCGTCTGGGACACCGGCGCGGCGCTCGACATCAAGAGCGCTGACGCCTCCGGCTGGCTATCCCTCATCCTCTCGCCCCTGGCGGCCATTGCGGTCTGGGTGTTCGCCGGCATGACGGGAGCTCTTTGATGAACACCTTGCGCACACCGCTTGCCCGCGCCCGCGGCGTCGGCGCCGCCCACCACGGCGTCGGCCATTGGCTCGGCATCCGCCTGACCGGCGTCGCCATGGTTCCGATGGTCGCCTGGGCCGTCCTCGCCGCCCTCCACCTCGCCCGAAGCGGATATGCCGGAGCCGTCGAATGGATCGGCTCGCCGGTCAATGCGACCCTGACCATCATCCTCATCGCCCTGGGCTTCTTCCACATGCACAACGGGGTGCCGGAAGTGGTGATGGATTACATCGAGCGGCCGATCAGCAAGATCGCCCTCCTGGTTCTCAATTTCATGCTCTGCGTCCTCGGCGCGGGCCTGGCGATCGTTTCGATCCTTAAAGTCGCCCTTGGAGGAGCGCTCTGATGGCGGCCTATGAGTTCACCGATCACGTTTTCGACGTCGTCGTCGTCGGGGCCGGCGGCTCCGGCCTGCGTTCGGCCCTAGGCTGCGCCCAGGCGGGCCTGAAGACAGCGTGCCTGACCAAGGTGTTCCCGACCCGCTCCCACACCGTGGCGGCCCAGGGCGGCATCTCCGCCTCGCTCGGCAATATGGGCGAGGATGACTGGCGCTGGCACATGTACGACACCGTCAAGGGGTCCGACTGGCTGGGCGACCAGGACGCCATCGAATACCTGGTCCGCAACGCTCCGGCCGCCGTCTATGAGCTGGAGCACTGGGGCGTGCCCTTCTCCCGCACGGCGGAAGGCAAGATCTATCAGCGCGCTTTTGGCGGCATGACCCACCACTATGGGCAGGGCCCCATCCAGCGCACCTGCGCCGCGGCAGACCGCACCGGCCACGCCATGCTGCACACCATGTATGGCCAGAGCCTCTCCAAGAGCGTCGAGTTCTTCATCGAGTACTTCGCCCTCGACCTGATCGTCGATGACGAGGGCGTGGTGCGCGGTGTCACCGCCTGGAAGCTCGACGACGGCACGTTGCATCGGTTCCTCGGCCAACGGGTGGTCATGGCCACGGGCGGCTACGGCCGGGCCTATGCCTCGGCGACCAGCGCCCACACCTGCACCGGCGACGGTGGCGGCATGGTGCTGCGCGCGGGCCTGCCTCTGCAGGACATGGAATTCGTCCAGTTCCACCCCACCGGCATCTTCCCGGCCGGATGCCTGATCACCGAAGGCGCCCGGGGCGAAGGCGGCTACCTGACCAATTCCGAGGGCGAGCGGTTCATGGAGCGCTATGCGCCCACCGTGAAGGACCTGGCTCCGCGCGACATGGTCTCGCGCGCCATGACCATCGAGATTCGCGAAGGCCGGGGCGTCGGCCCCAACAAGGACCACATTTTCCTGCACCTGGATCACCTGGATCCGAAGGTGCTGGCCGAGCGCCTGCCCGGCATTTCGGAAACCGCCAAGGTGTTCGCCGGGGTGGACGTGACCAAGGCCCCGATCCCGGTCCTGCCCACCGTGCACTACAATATGGGCGGCATCCCCACGAACTTCTTCGGCGAGGCCGTGACCCGCAAGGGCGACGATCCAGACAGCGTCATCCCTGGCCTGATGGCCGTGGGCGAAGCGGCCTGCGTCTCCGTGCACGGCTCCAACCGCCTGGGCTCCAACTCGCTGATCGACCTGGTGGTGTTCGGCCGGGCCATCGGCCTGCGCTGCGCCGACACCCTGAAAGCCGGTGACCGCCAGCCGGAGGTCAAGGCCAGCTGGACCGAGAGCCACCTCGCCCGCTTCGACCGCCTGCGCAACGCCTCAGGCGCCATCACCACCGCTGACCTGCGCGCCGAGATGCAGCTGGCCATGACCGAGGACGCCGCTGTGTTCCGGGACGGCAAGTCCCTGCAGAGCGGAACCGAACGCCTTGCTGTCGTGCATTCCAAGCGCAAGGACCTGCAAGTCACGGACCGCGGCCTGATCTGGAACACCGACCTGATCGAGACCCTGGAGCTGGAAAACCTCATCGGCCAGGCGGCCGTCACCGTCTCGGGCGGCCTCAACCGCACGGAAAGCCGCGGCGCCCACGCCCGCGAGGATTTCCCGGACCGCGACGATACGAACTGGATGAAGCACACCCTCGCCTGGTTCGACGACGCCACCGGCAAGGTCGCCCTCGACTACCGTCCGGTGCACATGAACACCATGACCAACGACATCGAGACGATCCCGCCGAAAGCGCGGGTGTATTGATCATTCCCTCCCCTTCATGGGGAGGGTGGTTCGCGTCAGCGATCCGGGTGGGGTAAGCGCGTGGCGTCCTTACGACTGGAAGGATCGTCCGTCCGCCTGATGCCCAGCGCATCGGACGACTTCGAACGCATCCTCGCCCTGCGCCTCGTGGCCCTCCGCGAAAGCCTTGAGCGGCTTGGCCGGTACGACCCAGTGAGGGCGCGGGACCGTCTGGCGCGGGAATTCCAGCCTGAGCACATGCGCCTCATCGAGGTCGACGGCGCCTTCGCCGGCTGTGTCAGCCTGAAGCCGGACGGCGAGGATGGCCTGGCCATCGAGCATTTCTACATCGACCCGGCGTTTCAGAACCTTGGCCTGGGCGGTGCGGTGATGGGGATGTTGTTGGCCGAAGCGGACGCCGCCGGAAAGCCGGTGCGGTTGGGCGTCCTGAGGCGCAGCGACGCCAACCGCTTCTACCAGCGCCACGGCTTCACCGAGACCCACCAGGAAGAGTTCGACATCTACTACCTGCGGCCCGTGGGGGGTGTTAGCGTCGCCTGAAAAATCCGTGGGAGGATGGGGTGATGGGGCATCGATTGTGGGTGGCTCTGGCCGCGATGATGGTGCTCGCCGCCGCTACGCCGGCCCTCGCTGACATTCCTCCGGGCGCCGTCCGCGAACAGCAGGCCATCCCTGGCCTCGAAAAGCCCGCCCAGATTCTCATCGACCAGTGGGGCGTGCCGCACATCTATGCCGCCTCCGAGCGGGACGCCTTCTTCCTGCAGGGCTGGAACGCCGCGCGGGACCGGCTCTGGCAGATCGATCTTTGGCGCAAGCGCGGCCTCGGCCGGCTTTCCGCCTCCTTCGGTCCGGCCTATGTGGCCCAGGATAAGGCCGCCCGCCTCTTCCTCTATCGCGGCGACATGGCCGCCGAGTGGGCCGCCTATGGCCCCTCCGCCAGGACCCGGGCCGAGGCCTTCGCCGCCGGGGTCAACGCCTATGTGGCCGCGGTTCTGAAGGGTGACGCGCCCCTCCCGGTCGAATTCACCCTGACCAATTCCCGGCCCGAGCTCTGGGACGCGTCAGACATCGTCCGCATTCGCAGCCACGCCCTGACCCGCAACGCCGACTCCGAGGTCGCCCGGGCCCGCGTCACCTGCCTTGCCGGCCTCGGCGCCGACACCTTGCGCCGCAACCTCGATCCGCCCTGGACGACCTCCGTCCCCGCGGGCCTCGATCCCTGCGCCGTGCCCGCTGATGTGCTGGAAACCTATGTCCTGGCGACCCGCGAGGTCTCCTTCGAGGCCCTGGCCCGCCCGACCGCTCAGGCCGCCCTTTCGGCGTCCCTTCCCAGCGCCGAGGACTATGCCCTCCTCACCCAGCGCATCGAGACCGAGGGCTCCAACAACTGGGTGGTCGCCCCCTCCCGCACCGCCACGGGCCGCCCCCTGCTGGCCAATGACCCGCACCGCACCCTGGGCGCCCCGTCCCTGCGCTACCTCGTCCAGCTGGAAGCGCCCGGCCTTTCCGTGATCGGGGCCGGCGAGCCCTCCCTGCCGGGCGTCTCCCTCGGCCACAATGCCCGCATCGCCTTCGGCTTCACGATCTTCCCGGTCGATCAGGAGGACCTCTACGTCTACGCCCTGAAGCCGGGCGATCCGGCCCAGTACCGCTATCGCGGCCGCTGGGAGGCCATGCGCCGGGTCACCGAGACCATTGAGGTCAAGGGCGAGGCCCCGCGGCCCGTCACCCTCTTCTTCACCCGCCACGGCCCGGTGATCCGCACCGATGGCCGCGCCCAGGCCTTCGCCCTGCGCACCGTCTGGTCCGAGCCCGGGACCAACGCCTATTTCGGCTCCATCGACTATATGGACGCCCAGACCTGGGAAGGCTTCCGCGCCTCGATGGCGCGCTGGCGGGCGCCGGCAGAGAACCTGGTCTTCGCGTCGGTCGACGGCGACATCGGCTGGATCGCCGCCGGCCTCACCCCCCGGCGCACCAATTTCGATGGCCTCATGCCGGTGCCCGGCGACGGCCGCTTTGAGTGGGGCGGTTTCCTGGCCCCGGACGAGTTGCCGAGTGTGCACAACCCAGCCCAGGGCTGGTTCGCCAGCGCGAATGAGATGAACCTGCCGCCCGGCTATCCGATCAATCAGCGGCGCGTCGGCTTTGAGTGGAACAACCCGAGCCGCGCCATGCGGCTGAAGGCCATGCTGGGCGCCAACGCCCATGTTTCGATCACCGACGCCATGGCCCTGCAGACCGACCCCTATTCCACCGAAGCCTGCCGCCTGAAAGCCCTCCTGGCCCCGCTCACTTCCGATGATCCGGCCACCGCCGACGCTCTCGCCCTGATCAAGGCCTGGGACTGCCGCGAGACCATCGATAGCGCCGCCGCCGCCCTCTACGAGAACTGGTCCGTCCGCCACCTCGGCCGCGTCTTGGTCGCCGCCGCCGCGCCCCCAGCCGCACGGCCGGTGATCGGCGATGGCTATCTGGCCGGGATCGTCGTGGCCCTGGAACGCCCCGCCGAAGTCCTGCCCGGTTTCACCACTGCCCAGCGCGACCAGGTTCTGCTGGCCAGTCTGGGCGAGGCCTTCCGCGACACGCAGGGCCTGCTGGGCCCTGACCCGTCTGTCTGGCGCTGGGGCGACCTGCACCGCGCCCTCTTCGTGCCCGCCGCCGCCCGCCTGGCCGGACCGCGATTGCTCGCTCAAATGACCGTTGGCCCCCTGCAGGTGCGCGGCGGCGCCTCAACCCCCGCGGCGGCGACCTGGAACCCCGCCAATTTCAACGCCATCTCCGGCGCGTCGATCCGGATGATCATGGACGTGGGCGCCTGGGACAATTCCGTGGCGGTCAACTCTCCCGGCCAATCCGGCGACCCGTTCAGCGCCCACTATCGCGACCTCTTCCCGATCTGGGCCGCGGGTGAATACTTCCCGCTCTTCTACAGCCGCCCAGCCGTGGAGGGCGCGACCCGGCGGGTGCTGGAACTGCGCCCTGGCTAAATTCGCGGAACGCGGGTTTGAGGCCGCAAACCCGCCACATTCCCTGAGCGACATGACGGTCGCGTGATCGGTTGGTGACCTGCCTTGGCGGATCGCTTGGGACGGACCTCTAGCGCCCAGTGCCCGGCGTTTCCCATCCTCCCCCCGAAAGGAGCCGACCGCCATGAGCGGCCCTCTGCCCCCCACCATGCCTTCCACCGAGCCGCCGCGGCCTGTCCGCAAGCCCGCCGACTGGGGCGGCAAGGCGATCGTGGTCTTCGCCCTCGCCTTCCTGATGGCCGTACCCGGCGTCTTCGTCTTCGCCCTGATCGCCGAGCGGTCGAGCCGGT
Organism: Caulobacteraceae bacterium; assembly: GCA_046349475.1. GTDB lineage: Bacteria > Pseudomonadota > Alphaproteobacteria > Caulobacterales > Caulobacteraceae > Acaudatibacter. Next base: position 137,435 of record JAXMCG010000003.1, read on the forward strand.
CGGAACAGGCCGTGGCCGAGGTTTCCGCTCTGCAGGGCGGCGCCCAGCGCGTCCTCGGGCCGATGCTGGCTGTACCCTACGCCTTCGCCCCCAACGACAAGGGCGAACGAGCGCCGGGCGGCTGGTACCTGATCTCGCCCGAGACCGGCTCGGCGAAGCTGGCCATGACCACCGATACCCGCCATCGCGGCCTCTTCGACGTGCCGGTCTATGGGGTGAAGGCTGATATCGAGGCCAGGTTCGGTCCGCCGCCCCCGGAGCTCGATCTGCCGGCGGGCGCTGTCGCCGACTGGACCCAGGCGCGGGTGATCATGGGGTTCACCGACCTGCGCGGCGCCAAGTCCGACATCGCCGGGACCTTCACCCCCGTCAGCGCCGCCCCTCCGGGCCCGGCCCGCTATCTCTTCGCGCCCGCCAGCGGCATCGACCTCGGCAATTCCACCGCTCCCGTGGTCGAGAACGGCCAGATGACCGGCGTCGGCCTCGTCGCGGCGCCCGCCGGGGCCATGGCCCAGAGCCCGCAAGGGGGAACGTTCCGCGCCAGCTTCAGATTCACCGGCGCCCAACGCCTCTCCGTCCTGCCCTTCGCCAAGTCAACGCATGTGGAAATGAGCGGGGACTGGGGCGCTCCGTCCTTCAATGGCGGCTTTCTGCCGGAGACAAGCGACAGATCCGCCGGCGCCTTCAGCGCGGTCTGGAACGTGCCGTTCATCGCCCGGGGCCTCGCCGCCCATGGCGTTTCCGGCGCGCTTTCGCCGTCCGCTCTGGCGGAGAAGGACACCGGCGTCTCCCTCGTCCAGTCGAACAACCCGTACAAGAACGTCACCCGCGCCCTGAAGTACGCGGTCATGTTCGTTGGCCTGGTCTTCCTGACCTTTTTTGTCTTCGAGGCCCTCTCGGGGCGCCGCGTTCACCCGGCCCAGTACATTCTGATCGGCCTGGCCCAAATGGTCTTTTACCTGCTGCTTCTGAGCGTCTCGGAGCTGATCGGCTTCGACTGGGCCTTCGCCGCCGCCTCCGTGCCCACCGTGCTGCTGATCGGGCTCTATGCCGGCTGGGCGTTCAAGGGCAGGACCTATCAGATCCAGGCCCTGGTGATCTTCTCGGTGGTCTACGGCCTCATTTACCTGCTCATGCGTCTTGAGGATTACGCCCTCCTCGCGGGGTCCCTGGCGGCCTTTGTCGGCCTCTCGGCGGCCATGTGGCTGACGCGGAATATCGAGTGGTATGGAGCCGGCGCGGCGCAAAGCCTTCCACCGGCCGCGCCCGGCGCGCCGCAAGACGTGGACAGGAGCTAGATCGGGTTCTAAGACCGGCCCTGTATTCCGAATGCGGGGCCGGGCTTTCCCATGGTGCAACTGACGCTTCCGAAGAACTCCAAGATCGGCAAGGGCCGCCGGCACGCCGCCCCGGCGGGCGCCAAGAAGGTCAAGACCTTCCGCATCTACCGCTACGATCCGGAGGGCAACGGCAATCCGACCTGGGACGACTATGACGTGGACGTGGCCGCCTGCGGCCCGATGGTTCTGGATGTGCTCATCCACATCAAGAACACCATGGATTCCACCCTCGCCTTCCGCCGCTCCTGCCGCGAAGGCGTTTGTGGCTCCTGCGCCATGAACATCGGCGGGCGCAACACCCTGGCCTGCACCCACGGCTGGGAAGAAGTGCCGGCCAATGTCGTGCAGATCTCGCCCCTGCCGCACCAGCCGGTGGTCAAGGACCTGATCCCCGATCTCTCCGTCTTCTACGCCCAGTACGCCTCCATCGAGCCCTGGCTGCACACCGAGACCCCGGAGCCGCAGACCGAATGGCGCCAATCCGAGGAAGACCGCGGCAAGCTGGACGGCCTCTATGAGTGCATCCTCTGCGCCTGCTGCTCGACGTCTTGCCCGTCCTACTGGTGGAACGGCGACAAGTATCTGGGCCCCGCCGCCCTCCTCCACGCCTACCGCTGGATCATCGACAGCCGCGACGAGGAAACCGGGCCGCGCCTCGACGCCCTCGAAGACCCGTTCAAGCTCTACCGCTGCCACACGATCATGAACTGCGCCCAGGTCTGCCCCAAGGGCCTGAACCCGGCCAAGGCTATCGCCGAGGTCAAGAAGATGCTGGCAGAGCGGGTGGCCTAGCGCCTACATACCCGCGACCAAAAAGAGCGGGAGTGAGCCATGGCTGTCGACGAAATCCAGTTCAAATACATGGCCGCCGACGGCGAGGAGATCGCCGCGTTCCGCTGGCAAGGCGACGCCATGCCCAAGGCGGTGATCCAGCTGGCCCACGGGGCCGGCGAGCATTCACGCCGCTACCTGGAGCCCCTGACACCCCTCCTGGATGACGGCTACATCATCTATAGCGCCGACCACCGCGGCCACGGCCTGACCTCCGGAACCGAGCGCTACGGCGACTTCGGCCCGGAAGGCGCCAAGGCCTGCATCGAGGACATGGCCACCCTCACCCAGCTGATCCGCCAGGACGAGGAGGGCCTGCCGGTCATTCTGCTCGGCCATTCCATGGGCGCCATGTTCTCCCAGGTCTACATGCTCGACTATTCGGACATGATCGACGCCCTGGTCCTCTCCGGCACGGCGGGCGGCCCGCCCCCGGCCAACCCCGTCACCGTCGACCGCAAGTTCCAGGGCCGCACGGACTACGACTGGCTGACCCGCGATGACGCCGAGGTCGACAAGTACATCGCCGACCCCCTCTGCAAGATCAATTTCACCGAGGCCAGCCGCGAGAGCCTCGGCAAGCTGCGCGAGCGCCTGGGCAAGGTCGAGGCCCTGGCCGGGGTGCGAAACACCCTGCCGACCTACGTCTTCGTCGGCGACAAGGACCCGGTGAACGCCAATCTTTCCCGCATCTTCCCGCTGATCGAGATGTTCAAGGAAGCCGGCATGACCGACGTCTCCCTGAAGGTCTATCCGGGCGGGCGCCACGAAATGCTCAACGAGACCAACCGCGATGAGGTGGTTGCCGACCTGAAGGCGTGGCTCGACGAGACGGTGAACCACTTGGTGGGCTAGAATGGCGTCATGACCGATCAGGCCCTCCCCACCGACATCGACGTCATCATCGCCGGAGCCGGCATGGCCGGGGCGACCCTGGCGCTCGCCCTGCATTCCGGCGGCCTGAAGCCCCTGCTCATCGACCCGCAGCCCTTCGACGCCCAGCTGGCCCCGACCTTTGACGGCCGGGCCTCGGCGATCGGCTTCTCGGCCTTCCGTCAGTGGCGCGCCATCGGGGCCGGCGAGGCCCTGGCGCCCCACGCCCAGCCGATCGAACAGATCCTGGTCACCGACGATTCCACGCCGGGCGCGGCCAAGCCGTCTCACCTGCCCTTCTACCTGCGCTTCGATTCCTCCGAGATCGCGGACCGTTCGGAGGGCGAACCGCTCGGCTATCTGGTGGAGAACCGCTACATCCGCACCGCCCTGGCCGGGGCGGTGATCGAGAAGGGCATTCCGGTTCTCGCGCCGGCCGCCGTGGCCAGTGTCAACATCACGCCGTCCCATGCCGAGGTGATCCTGCGCGATGGCCGGACGCTTAAGGCGCCCCTGGTGGTCGGCGCCGAGGGCCGGGGGTCGGTGGTGCGCAAATCCGCCGGCATAGGCGACTTCGGCTGGGGCTATGGCCAATCCGGCGTGGTCGCCACGGTGGACCTGGCGAAGGACCACAAGGGCGTGGCCTACGAGCACTTCCTGCCCTCCGGGCCGTTCGCGATCCTGCCCCTGACCCATCAGCGGGCCAGCCTGGTCTGGACGGAGAGCACAGCCCGGGGCGAGGCGCTGCGCAATGCCCGCGACGAGGTCTTTCACGCCCACCTGCAGCGCCGCTTCGGAGACTTTCTGGGTCAGGTGAAGGCGGTGGGGCCGCGCTTCGTCTACCCCCTGTCGATCCTCTTCGTGGAGCGGCTATACGCGCCCCGCGTGGTGCTGCTGGGCGACGCGGCCCATGGCGTCCATCCGATCGCGGGACAGGGGCTCAATCTCGGCCTGAAGGACGCGGCCGCCCTCTCGCAGGTGCTGCACGAGGCCATGACTCTCGGCGAGGATATTGGCGGCGAAGCCGTGTTGCAGCGTTACTCACGCTGGCGCAACGTCGACAATGTTGGCCAGGCCGTGGTCACCGACATGCTGGTGCGGCTCTTTTCGAACGACAATCCGGCCCTTCGGCTCGCCCGTGGGCTCGGCCTCGCCGCGGTCAACCGCATCGGCCCGCTCCGCCGCCTGCTGATGCATGAGGCGGGCGGCGCATTTGGCGATCTGCCGCGCCTGTTGCGCAACCAGCCCCTCTAGGCGGCCGGCATCTCCCGCAGGAACGTGCGCAGCGTCGTCGCCGCGTTGTCGGCGGCCAGGCCGACGAACCTGTAGAAGGGATTGGCCCCTTCATCCCCGCCCGCCAGGTCTGACAGGGACCGGAAGGCGATGAACTTTACGCCCCAGACATAGGCCACCTGCGCCACGGCCGCCGTCTCCATGTCCACCGCCTGGGCCTGGAAGGTGGTGAAGAGGTAGTCGCGGAAGCGGGCATTATCCATGAACACCGTGGCCGAAAGCCCATTGCCGCCCACCAGGATGCGGGGGGCCTGGTCGAGGCACAGCGCCTCGGCCGTGCACCGCTTCAGGGCCGCGTCCGCCGCCGTGCGCCGCGCCACTTCCAGGAGGCCCGGATCGGCTGGAAACCAGAACCGCGCCTCCGGCCCGCCGGGCATGGCCACGTTCTGGCCGTGGGGCAGGATCATCCCGTAGGGCGTGAAGGTCAGGTCCGCGCCATGGGCGCCGGCCGGCGGCATTGGAAAGGTCCCGTTCGGGCCTTCCTTCAGGAACCGGCTCTCCAGATAGCTGCCCCACTGGGCGGGCACGGCCACGTCGCCCACATGCAGGGCCGGATCGACGCCCCCGGCCACGCCGGAAAACACGATAGCCGTGATGTTGAACCGCTCGAGGGCGAGCTGGGTGGTCATCGTGGCGTTGATCATCGAGACGCCGCTCATGAACAGCACCACCTTCTTGCCCTCCAGGGCGCCGGTGATGAAGGTGACGCCGCCCACCTTGTGCTCCTCGGCGCCCACGACGGCCGGCCGCAGGGCCGCCATCTCGGTGGGCATGGCGGTCATCACGGCGACGCGGGGCTGGGTATCGATCTTGGCGTCCGCCAAAGCCGCAGAGGGCGCCAGCATCAACGCCACAATGATCAAAACCGCGCGGAACATCGGCGCCCCTCTCCCAAATGCCCCGCCAGCCTTGCAGCCCTGCCCGGCCTCCCGCAAGCTCCCCCTCTCCAAGAGGCAAGATCCGGGGGGCCCTGGCCGATGTTCGAGCGTCTCTTCAAGCTGTCCGAGGCAGGGACCTCCGTCCGCACCGAGCTGATCGGCGGCCTCACCACCTTCCTGACCATGGCCTATATCGTGGCCGTAAACCCCTCGATCCTGTCGGCCACGGGCATGCCGGCCTCCGGGGTGTTCGCCGCCACCTGCGTCGCCGCCGGCATCGGTTCGATCCTGATGGGGCTCCTCGCCAATTACCCCATCGCGCTGGCCCCCGGCATGGGCCTGAACGCCTACTTCACCTTCACCGTGGTCAACGGCATGGGCGTGCCCTGGGAAGTGGCCCTCGCCTGCGTCTTCATCTCCGGCGTCATCTTCCTGATCCTGACCGTGGCGGGGGTGCGCCAGCTGATCGTCAACACCATCCCCAAGCCGCTCTTTGCCTCGGTCGCCGCCGGCATCGGGCTCTTCATCGCCTTCATCGGCCTGAAGAACGCCGGCCTCGTGATCGCCAATCCGGCCACCACCGTCGCCCTGGGCGATCTGCACGCCCCCACCGCCCTTCTCGCCATCACCGGCCTTCTCGTCACCGCCGCCCTGATGGCCTGGCGGGTGAAGGCCGCCATCCTGATCGGCATCCTCGTGGTCACGGCCCTCGCCTTCGGGGTCGGCCAGGCCCACTGGACTCCTTCCGCCGCCTCGGTGGCGGACATGACCGCCACCGCCTTCAAGATGGATTTCCAGGGCGTACTGGGCCTCGGCGGGGCGGGTGGCGTCACCGTCGCCATCGTCGAGATCATCTTCGTCTTTCTGTTCGTCGACCTCTTCGACAATGTCGGCACCCTGGTCGCCGTCACCAAGCGGGCCGGCCTCGTCGCCCCGGATGGCACGATCCCGCGCCTCAACCGCATCCTCTTCGCCGACAGCATCGCCACCATGGTCGGCGCCACGGCCGGCACCTCCACCACGGTCAGCTATATCGAAAGCGCCTCGGGCGTCGCCGCCGGGGCCCGCACGGGGCTTGCCGCCATCACCACCGGCGTCCTCTTCCTCATCACCCTCTTCCTCGCCCCCCTGGCCGGCGCCATCCCGGCCGCCGCCACGGCCCCGGCCCTGATCCTCGTGGGGGCAATGATGATGGCGCCGCTGAAGGAGATCGACTGGGACGATCCGGTCTCTTCGGTCCCGGCCTTCCTCACCCTGATCACCATCCCCCTGACCTTCTCCATCGCCAACGGGCTCTCCATCGGGCTCACCGCCTATGCGGCCCTGAAGTTCCTGCGCCGCCAGATCACGGCCAAGGATATCCCCCTGCTGGTGCTGGCGGGGCTGTTCGTGGCGCGGTTCATCTATCTGGCCGCGGCGTGAGGGCGTTTGTGTCCGCCCGCATTTCCCGCTAAGAGGCGCGCTCGCTGAAAGGCGCAGGCACCCGTAGCTCAGCTGGATAGAGCGTTGCCCTCCGAAGGCAAAGGTCGCACGTTCGAATCGTGCCGGGTGCGCCAGCCCTCTTTATCGGTGACGCGCGGTCAGCCCGCGGCCTTTGCCGGCAGCCAGGCCGGCCTTAGCAGGCCGTTCCGTTCCCAGCGGCGCATAATATCCCGCGCCGGACGTTCCACGGCGTGGTGTAGCAGCATGGCGGCCGGGATCACGCCGCCCACCAGGGCCAGCCACAGGGGCAGGGGCAGCACGTCACCCACGCCGAAGACGCGCTTGGCGGCCTGCATGAAGATCAGCTGGTAGGGGATGCAGACCATGTAGACGGCGAAGCTCACCTCGCCGAGATAGACGCCCGCCTTGTGGGTCAGCCAGGCCGAGCCCGCCGTGGTCAGGGCCGCCAGGGCATAGATCAGGGCCCCGAAGATCAGCACGGTCAGGAAGTCCGGGGCGTCCAGGACCGTCGCGGCGGCGGCGGCGGCCACCGTGCCGAGGGTCAGGAGTTCAGCGGCCCGGCGTGACGCCAGGGGCCGGGCCTTCCAGACGAGATAGACGGCGCTGCCGAGGAGGAAGCAGGGCACGATGCGGATCGCCCCGCCGGTGATGGTGGCGCGGGTCAGTTCCCCGCCCGTCGCCCAGCCATAGATCAGGTTGAAGGCGACCACGGCGACGGCGGCGAGGCCCAGGGCCAGGCCGGGCCGGTTGCGCAGGCGCCAGGCCACCCAGGCGGTCAGGGGGAAGGTCACATAGGCGAACCACTCGGCGGAGATCGACCAGGCCGGATGGTTCCAGCCACCCTCCGGGGTGAAGCCCCAGGCCTGCAGCATCAGCACCTGGCCCGGGATCGAGCCCCACTGCGCCATGCCGCCGCTCAAGGTCAGGCCCTCGGCCGCGGCGCCCAGCACCAGGACGATCAGGCCGGCGAGGATGGCGATGTGCAGGGGATAGATCCGGGCCAGCCGCGCCCAGAGGAAGCTGCGATAGGAGAACCGCCCCTCGCCGAACTTCTGCAGATAGACGTGGCAGATGATGAAGCCGGAGAGCACGAAGAAGAGCTCGACTCCGAGATAGCCCTTGGCGATGAAGGCCGGCAGCGGGCCGGGGATCAAGAACGCCCAATAGTCGTACAGCACGACCCAGAAGGCCGCGAAGATCCGCATCGTCGTCAGGGGCCGGATGTTCTGCTGCTCCATCCCATCGGCCTAACAGGCGGGGCTGAAGGGCTTCTTAATAGCCATTATCAGAATTTGGATCGCCATCCGCGAATACACTGTTGGTGCCAAGCCGAGTCGCGCCCCCGGGTCAGACCCGCCGCCCCTTACTGGTGCGTTGAAATCGCCCCGATCAGGGCCTCAGGATCGTCCGCCGGGATCAAGGTCAGGCCGTCCGTGGGGGCGAGCCCGCAGACATTCGTGGCGATCACCGGCAGGCCGGATGAGAGCGCCCGCAGCAGGGTGCGGGGCTGGTCCTCGACCAGACTGGGCTGCACGACGAGGCTCGCTCCGCCAAAGCCGCCTGCCGGGCTGAGGGTGCGCACCCCCTCCCAGAACCCGGCCCCCTCCAGCGCCGAGCCGCCCAGCACGACCTCGAGATCGAGGGCCCGCGCCGCCTCCCGCAGCTCGAACGCCCCCTTCCTGGCCGCCGTCGGGCCGGGGAAGAAGACCCGTCCGGCCACCCGCTCGCTCATCGGCGTGGCCGCCGGCTTTTGCCAGGCGAGCCTCCGCGCCCGGCCGCGGAAGAGGCGGGCAATCTCCAGGTGCGGGGTGACAATCCGCTCCGCCGCCGCCAGGGCTTCGGTTTCGGCCTCCACCAGCCAGGCCGGGGCCCGGAAGTCGGCCAGGCTGGCCCGGTCCGGATGGCGGGTGAAGGCGGCGTCGAGCCGGGATTGCAGTTCGGCCAGCGGCAGGCGGGTCATCATCACATCGAAGGCCCGGCCGCCCAGCGCCCCTTCCCGCCACAGGAACGGCAGCATGGACTGGGCGACGCAGATGCGCTCCACATCGGCCGGGATGCGCCGGGCGAGAGAGCGGGCGATGGGCGCGGCGCCTTCCAGTTCGGCCTTGCGCCGGGCCGGCCCATTGGACGTCAGCCGCCGGATCTGGGCCGAACGCCAGATCGCTTCGGCGGGGGCATGCAGCGCCGCGCCAAATCCCGCCTCGTCCCAACGCCCGCGTCCTTGGCCGAGACGGGGATCAAAGGGCTGGCCCAGCACATCTGCCTCACCGCGCTCGCCCGCCACATGGGCCGCGAATTCCGGCCAGGCTTCGTCGACCAGGAAGGCGGTCCTGGGCTTGGCGGGCCGCAGCCTCGCGGAGGCCGGCTCGTGCAGATGACACTCGGTCTCGTCACAGGTGGCGCAGGACCGCGCCGCGCCAAACGGGATCACCTCCGGGGTGGTCAGATGCACGTCCGGCCCAACCGGCGCCGCCTGCGGCGGGGCGATGGCGCCCTCGCGGCCATGCAGTGCCACGATCAGTTCGGTGCGCGTGAGGGTCACCGAAAGGCGCAGATCGCCCTCCGTGGCGGCGAAGCGCAAGTCCACATAGTTCCAGGCGATGGTGGCGTCGCGCCCCAGGCGCGCGGCGGTGGAGCCCGGCACGATGCGCGAATGGGCGTGCCGCTCGACGATCCGGCATCCGGCCTTAAGGGCCACATCATAGAGGGCGCTGGAAAGCTGGCAGAGCCCGCCGCCCGTGGCCGGGGAAAGACACCCTTCCTGCAGCATACGGCCGGTGGCGTAGCCCTTGGCCTCGGTGGTCGGCCCCACCTGACGCCAGAACGAAAAGGTCCGCCCCGGCGACAGCACCAGACCATCAAGGTCGCGCGCGGCCCGGCGCAGATTGTGCACCTTGCCCAGCTGGTAGAGGTGCTCGCCGTCATAGGTGTCGCTGAAGAGATCCGTGCGGCTCTCGCCGATCAGTACCGGGAAGTCCTTGGCCGGACCGGGCTTCAGCATCGGCGGCCCCGCCGCCAGGTCGATGGCCAGGCGCCGGGCCTGGAAGACCCCCATCTTGGCGCGGAACACCATCCCGGAAAGCCGGGTCGGCATGCGCCATTGCGCGATCGCATCAGGCGGCATTTCCGCGTCGTGCATGGGGCTCCCCGGCTTGAGCCCGGGAACCTTAGCATCGCCAATTCAACCAGAGAACGGTGGTCGGTTGATTGGCCGCTAGCGGGCGGCGCCCGTCAGGGCCGCGCAGTCCGCGTCGTGGGCGAGACCCGGATCGATGAAGGGCAGCACGGCGGCGAACGGCGCCGCCATCATGCCGAGCACGCCGGCCAGGGTGATCTGGCCGGCCGCCATACCGGCGTCGATCCCCACCGCCGGGTGGGCGAAGGAGCCTTTCAGCGTGATCGGCGCCATGATCCGCACCAGCCGGAACTTCTTGGACTTGCCGGTCAGGCGCAGGTCCATGCGTTCATTGCGCATATCGATCGTCCCGGCGCCCTGGGCCAGGACCACATCAGTGTCGAAGACGATCCGCCGCGCCGTCAGCACGCCGCCGCTGGCCGTGAAATCGGCCACGCCGCAACGCACCTCGCTCTCGGCGTTGTCGTGGCCCAGCAGCAGGAAAAGGCCCTTGGTGGCATTGATGCCGAGCAGCTCGGCGAAGGCCTGGCGGATCTGGCCGTGCGGCGTCACCAGGCTGACCGAACCGTTGGCCCGCGACGCGGCCTCACGCACCGACCCGCCGGTACTGGTCAGCCGGGCCCGGGCGAAGATCGCCCCAGCGATAGCCGGATGGGCCCCGCCCGCCCCCGGGATGATGTCTTCCAGGCGCGCTCCGGTGAGCCGCAGGTCCACGGCCTCCTTCGGCGTCGCGTCCCGGGCGTCGAGGGTGATGGCGCCGGTGAGAGTGCCCCGGCTGAGGGTCAGCTTCAGCGGGTCGGCCTTCAAGACCCCGCCTTCCAGGTTCACGGTCAGGTCCATGGCCCGCACGGGCATCGGGCTCGTCACCGAGGCGGCGCGATAATGCACCTTGGCGTCCATGGTCCGCAGCCGGGCGAGATTGAGCGGCGCATCCGGCAGCATGCGGCCCTCGGCGCGCAGTTCGGCTCCTATTGCCCGCTGCTCCGGCGAAGCGGTCTCGCCTGGCCCGGTGGAGGGCGGCCCGCCGAAGATCGCGGCCAGGTCGTCGAAGTCGAGGCGGCGCGAAGCGAGGTCGGCGGTCAGCAGGGGCCGCGCCCGGCCAGTGCGTACGGTCAGATCGCCGGACAGGTCGCTGTCGCCCACCCGCCCGGAGAAGCGGCGATAGGCGAAGAGATTGCCGTCGCGGGCGAATTGGCCGCTCACCCGGTAGGGCGGCGTATTGGGCAGGGCGAGCCCCGTCAGCGGATAGAGCCCGGACGCATCCGGCCCGGCGATGGCGAGGGAGGCCGAGAAGAGCCCCAGGTCGAAGGGCTGGGGGATCACCCCCTTGGCGTCCACCCGCGTCGCCCCCGCCTCGACGTGGGCGTCGAAAGGGTAGGGCCGGTCAGGCGATACATTCAGCAGCGGCCCGCCCGTCACGCGGGCCACGAACCGTTCGCCGTTGAGGCGGCCATCGCCGTCCAGGGAAAAGACGCCGCGCCGGGGGCCGAAAGCGCGCTCGTTGGAGGAGACCGTGCCCACGAAGGTCAGCCGCCGCCGGGCGTCATCAATGCGCAGGGCGCCGTCGTCGATCACGAAATGGCGGATGGCCGGCAGTTTCAGAGGCTGGGGCGGCTGGCGCGGATCACCGAACATCCAGTTGGCGCGGCCATCGGCGGCGCGCACCAGATGCACCTGGGGCCGAACCGCGCGCACCTCCTGCAGGACGAGCCGTCCGCGCAGCAGCTGAGGCAGCCGGATCCGCACGGTCAGGCTCGGGATCACGGTCATCGGCTCACGCCCTGCCCAGGCGGGATTGCTGATGGTCAGGCCCTCAACGGTCGCGCTTGGCGACAGGGACCAGGGGTGGACCTCAAGATCGCCGGTGATCGCCACCGGCCGGTGCAGCCGTCCCGAGATCGCCCCCGCCAAGGGCCCCCGCAGCCAGTTCCATTGGAACATGACCACGGCGGCGATCACCACGGCGACGAAGGTCAGACCGCCGAGGCCCAGGGCTTCGCGGCGGGTCGGGCGGCGCCAATGAACGCCGCCCTGGCGCAGGCCCCAAGGGCCGCGTTGGTCGTGGGCAAGACTGGCCATGGCGCCAAGAACGCCTGGCGCGTCAGGGTGTTGCCTGGCGTCAGTTCAGGGCGGCGCGCCAACAGCCGCCGCAAGGTCCGCCTCGGCCAGACCGGCGATTTCGAGACGCTTGATGCGCGCCGTTTCCCCGGCGAGCAGCCGAACGGCCGACTTGGGGACGCGCAAGGTCTTGGCGAGCAAGGCGATGAGGGCGGCGTTCGCGGCGCCATCGACCGGCGCCGCCGCGACCTTGATCTTCAGGATCGGCCTGCCCTTCTCGTCGCTCGCCCATCCTTCAACCCGATCCACCCCCGCCCGGGGCGTCAATCGGACCATCAGGATCAAACCGGGGTTCCCACCAGGGTCAGCAGCCAACGCTGCAATTCAGGCAGCAGGATGCTCCGAAGTGCGATCACCAGCAGGATCACGATCATCGCGCTGAAGTCGATGCCGCCGAGGCTGGGGATGATGCGGCGGATCGGCCGCAGGATGGCGTTGGCGAACTTTTCCAGGCCGTTCACCGCCTGGAAGGCCATCCGGTTTCTCATATTGATGATCTCGAAGGCCACCAGCCAGGTGGAGATCGCGTACGCGATCAGCAGGCACATGAAAACAAACAGACCCGCCTGCAGAAGGAAGAAGACGGCATTTATGATCGCGGCCATTCAGGCTCCTCGCATGGGTGGGTCAGAGGTAGCGATCCCGGCAGCCCGAAGCAAGGCGCGGCAGGATGGCCGGTGGACCCCGGCTTGCCTTGACACCCGCCATGCCGGGCCGTTATGTGCCGCGCCTTCCCGAGAGGGGCTCGGGGCCGTAGCTCAGTTGGTAGAGCGCTTCGTTCGCAATGAAGAGGTCAGGGGTTCGATTCCCCTCGGCTCCACCAGTCCCCCGGGTGGAATTCCCCGCCAGCACAAAGACTACTTCGCCGTCAGAGCCGCGCTCTTGGCGCCCTGATAGCGCGCCTCGACGACCTGGCCGATCACCGCCACGGCCACTTCCCAGGGCGCCTTGCCGCCGAGATCGAGGCCGATGGGGGCTTTCAGGCGGGCGATATTGGCTTCCGACACCTGATGGGCCTGCAGCCGGGCCAGCCGCTCGGGCAGGCGCCGCCGGGCTCCAAGGGCGCCAACATAGAAGGCTTTCGACGGCAGGGCGGCGATCAGGGCCTCGTGGTCGATCTCCGCCTCGTGGCTGGAGGCGGCCACCGCCGTCCAGGCGTCGACCCCGATGGCGGCCAGGGCCTCGGCGGGTCCATCGCGGCGATAGGCCACGCCCGGCACGCCCGGACCTTCGACAGGACCGCGCGGCCGGACCAGGGTGGTTTCGAACTCGGCCTGGGCCCCTAGGGCTGCGATGGCGATGGCCGTGGGATCACCACCGATCACCACCAGGCGCGTCTTCGGCTCATAGCGGCGGGAAATGGCCCCCGGCCAGGGCGCGGGGGCGCGCTCCACCGGCGCGAACTCACGGCGCGTCCCGTCACTCAGCCAGACCCCGGCCCGGCGCGCGGCTTCGAACTCCAGCAGGGTTGCTGCAGCGGCGTCATCCGCGGCGACATGCTCGACCAGCAGTTCCATCCGCGCCCCGCAGAGCAGGCGGATATCCGGCCAGGGGCTGCCTTCGCCATAGACCAGACGTCGCGGCTGGCCGTCCGCCAGGCAGGCGCGGGCGTGGAAGACCACGTCCCCCTCGACGCAGCCGCCGGAAAGGAAGCCCATCAGCACGGATTGGGAGACCACCATCTGGGTGCCCACCGGGCGCGGCCCGCCGCCGTCGAGGGCCGCGATGGTCACCAGGGCCGCCGCCTCGCCCCCGTCGCGCGCGGCTCTCAGGGCAGGCCGGATATCGTCCGTGAGGCCGAACAGGGGCCAGTCAGGGAGGGCTTCAGTCATCGTCCAAGCTTAACGTCCTATCAACGGCCTAGATACGGCTTCTTAGGTAGTCCGCGTCATCATCCCGGCAAGATTCCAAGAACAAGCCCCAAGGGTGGTTTTGGTGATGAGTGCGTTTTTGACCAAGCTCGGTCTCGGCTCGGCCCAGTTCGGACTGGACAGCCAAGCCCCCGTGCGCGGCCGTCCGCCGGCGGAAGAAGTGCGCGATATCCTGTCGATCGCCGCGCGTTCCGGCGTGCGCTGGCTGGATGCCGGCGCGGCCGCCCCTCATACCGAAACCCGCCTGGCCGCGGTCCTGCCACAGCCCGCCCCGTTCCAACTGATGGTCCGCGCCGCCCGCTGCGACCGCGGCGCCGACTATGTGGAAGCCGAGGCCCGCGCCTCCCTGGCCCGCTATGGCGTGCAGCGCGCCGAGGCCATCGTCGTCCAGACCGCCAGCGAGCTTTTCGCGCCCCAGGGCCACGAAGCCTGGGATCGCCTGCGCCAGATGCGTGATGAGGGCCTCTTCAGCCGCATTGGCGTCTGCTGCTACGCCTCGGACGACCCGCTCGGCATGGCCCGGCGCTTCAAGCCGGACTTCATACAGGCGCCCGCCAGCCTGCTCGACCAGCGCCTACTCAACGACGGCACCCTGGAAAGCATCAAGCGCCTCGGCGTCGACGTGCACCTGCGCTCGATCTTCCTCAATGGCCTCCTCTTCCTGCCGCCCGACCGGGTGCCTTCGCAGCTGAAGGGCGCCGCCGGGCGTCTGTCGCGCGCCCGCCGGATGATCGCCGAAGGGCGCTCGGACCCGCTGCAGGCCGCCCGTGGCTTTGCTCTCTCGCGTCCGGAAGCCGATGTGGTTCTGGTGGGCGTGACGACGGCCTCCGAGCTTTCCGCCGTGGTGGCCGCCGCCGCCTCACCGCCGCCCAACCTCGATTGGGACGAAATGGCCATCGACGACCCAGCCGCGCACGATCCGCGCTACTGGGCCGCCTAGAGCACGATGCGTTTTGTCGGAATCGACAAGACGTTGAATCGTGCTCGCCAACTCCAAGTCGACGAGCCTGTTCATCCCGTTTTGATGGTTCCATCAAAACGGGACAGGCTCTAGGACCGCTAGTACGACTTCAACTGCACGCCGACGAAGGCCGTGACGCCAGGTTCGCCGTAGCCGTAGGTCTCCTGATAGTGCTGGTCGGCGAGGTTCTCGATCCGCGCCGTCAGCCGGACGCCCTCATTCAGATCAAGGTAGCCGGCGAGATCGGCGATGACGAAGCTCTGCCGGGCAGGCGGGCTGTCGGCCTGTTCGCCCTCGCCACGCACCGTCAGGGTCAGACCCTTGTCCTGGCCGGTCCAGAACACCGTCACCGCGCCGGAATGCTCGGGCACGCGCACCAGCCGCGCGTCGGTCACCGCATCCCGGGCGTCGGTCCAGGCGTAGAAGCCCTTCACCCGCCAGGCGTCATTGATCCGCCAGTCCGCCGAGACCTCGACGCCGTCCGTGCGGGTGGCCTCCAGATTGGCGTAGCGGAACGGGAAGCTGGCCGAGAAGTCGATCTGCCCCTTCACGGTCAGCCGGTAGAGCGTCGCCTTGATCTCGACAGCGTCATCCGCCGATCGCCAGGACAGCGCGCTCTCGTACCCCTCGGCCTCTTCCGGGCGCAGGCCGACGGAAGGCCCGGCGGGAAAGCAGAAGTCACAGGCCACCTGGCTGATGGTCGGGGTCTTGTAGCCCTCGCCCCAGGCGGCGAAGACCGAGAAGCCCTGGCCGATCGTCCAGTCCGCGGACACCCGCGCGGTCACCTTCGAGCCATAGACCGACGGATCATCGTAACGCACCGACCCGATCACGGTGAGGGCCTGAGCCGGCTTCACCCGCAGGATGGCGAAGGCCGCCGTCCCGGTGCGGTCGGCGCTGGTGAGGTCGCTCAGGGTGGCGGTGGTGTCTTCGTATTCCAGCCCCCCCAGGAGACCCCAGCGGTCGTCGGCGCTGCTGTAGGTCGTCATCCACCGCCAGACCTGCCGGCGGGCCGCATAGGTGTAGGGAAAGTCGCCCCCGACACTCGCCCGGTCGAGGTCATAGTAGCCGTAGGTCAGCTCGTTGCGGGTGTCCCACGGCCCCTCGAACGTCGCCCGCAAATGGCCGTTCCAGGACCGGCTGAGGGAGACCTCCCCGGTATCGGCCAGGGTGAAGGCGCAGCAAGGGAAGCCGTCGATGTTGGCCACGGAGCGGTTGTAGGCGAGGCGCCCATCCAGTTCGACCGGGCCCAAGGTGACGCCGCCGCGCAGGGCGACATTGTAGGTCCAGTCGCCGTCCCGTTCGGTATTGCCGTCACCTTCGTCGGCCTTGGAGACGCCGGCGGTTCGGAAGCCGGATACGGTAATCGCCGCGTTAGCGCCATCCCGTGCAAAACCGGCCCCCCCAGAGCCGGAGAAGGTCGCCAAGGTCCCGGCTTCGAGGGCCGCGCGCCAGCCGTCGAGGGGCCGGGTGGTGAACGAAATCACCCCGCCGATGGCGTCCGAGCCCCAGAGCGACCCTTGCGGGCCGGACAGCACTTCGATGCGGTCCACATCAGCCAGGTCGAGATTGGCGAAATCGTAGCCGCCCGCCGGGCTGGAGGGGTCGTTCTGCGGCACGCCGTCGATGACCACGAGGGTCTTGTCGCCGAGAGCGCCGCGCTGGCGCACGGTGGCGATGCCGCCGAAGGCCCCGTTGCGCGACACCGAAAGGCCCGGGAGCGTGGTGAGGATATCCATGGCGAAGACGCTCTGGCGCGCCTCAATCTCATCGCGGCCCACGACGATGACCTCCGGCGCCTCCTGCGGCGGGGTCGGCAGGCGGGTAATTTCCAGGAGGCTGACGTCGGTGACATCCGTGGCGGTGTCAGCGTGCGCCAAGGCGGGAAGAAGCAGGGCCGAAAGGGCCGCGCCAGCGAGGTAGAAGGACTTCATGTCGTTCTCCGTCCCCCGCGCGGCGCCGCGAGGCGTTGATCAGCGACCAGCCAGGGCGCCGCCCGGCCTAGTCGCTGCAACGGAAGGAACGATGTGCGCCCCAATCCCCGCGCCGATGGTCTGGACCCGGACCCCGGACGAGCGACGCAGGCGGCAGGTCTCCTGGCTCGCGGGTCGTCAGCCTGGCCGATCTCGCCTTCCCGGTTGCCCAGTGGCGCCGCCCCGAAAAAGGGGAACGGAACGATCGGAGGCCTCGCCGCTCACAGTTGCGGGCACAGCCGCGGATTTCGGGGGGGCCCGTCACCGCGTTCCCTCTTGGCCCCCGGCATGGGGGACCGCCTGCCGAAGCCTCTAGCGGCAATGGCCCGGCAATGCCAGTTTTCGCCTCCGTGGTGTGCGAGCGACCTTTTTTCGTCGGGATCGGTTATCATCCTGGCGTCGCGTGACCAGTGCGCGATACAGCGAGTTCCGGATGTCCCTGATGACTGCCATTGCCCACCGCCTGCAGGGCCTCGACGCCCGCGATCAGACCGCGTTCAAGGCGCTGATCTTCGTTGGCGCGGCGGCGTTCAGCACCCTGGCGGGCCTCAGCTTCGGCATGTTCCTGAAGGGCTGGCTCTAGGCCCCCGTCAAGGTACGGGTCACCGCATCCAGCAATGGACGGCCCCTTGCCGTGGCAGTGAGCGCGTCGCCAGCAAGGCTGATGAGTCCATCGCCCTCCAGCGCGCGCAACTTTTCGGACGGCAGGTGGAGGGCCGCCAGCTCTTTGAGCCTGACGCCTTCGATACTTCGTATGCCCATCAGCAGGCGCTCCAGCGCGGTGTCCTCGGGGCTCAGGGCTTCATCCGAGCCGCCGCCCAGGACGTAGTCGGCGATCTTCGCCGGGGCTTCGGTGGCGTGCCGCACGCCGCCCAGCGTCAACCTTCCATGCGCCCCCGGCCCGGCCCCGAGATAGTCCCAGCCCCGCCAGTAGGCGAGATTGTGCCGCGACCGCGCCGCCTCGCCTCGGGCATGGTTCGACACCTCATAGGCCTCGAAGCCCGCCGCGCTCAGCACCGCTTGAGTGAGCTCATAGAGGTCGGCGGCCGTGTCCTCCGGCGGCGACATTGTCTCCCCCCGGCCGGCGCGGCGTCCGAAGGCCGTGCCCTCCTCAATGGTCAGCTGGTAGGGCGAGATGTGTTCGGCGCCGCTGGCCACGGCCTCTTCCAGTTCGCCGCGCCATTGATCCAGGCTCTGGCCAGGCCGGGCATAGATCAGGTCGATGGAGAGCCGCTCAAAGGTGCGGCCGGCCAGGGCGATGGCCCGCCGCGCTTCTTCCGCTCCATGGTTGCGGCCAAGGAACGCCAGGGCCGCGTCGTCAAAGGATTGCACGCCCAGAGACAAACGGTTGACCCCGGCGGCCGCGAAGGCGGCGAAGCGGTCTGCCTCCGCATCGGTGGGATTGGCCTCCAGGGTCACTTCGAGATCGCCATCCGGGGTCCAGAAGCTCCGGCAGGCCTCGATCAACGCCCCGGCAGCCTCCGGTTCCATCAGGGACGGCGTGCCGCCGCCCAGGAAGATCGAGGTCAGGCGGCGAGGGCCCAGACGGGCGGCCTGGCGGGCGAGATCCTGGAAGATGGCGTGGTGCAAAGCCATCTCTTCGTCCGCCCGGCCCCGCGCCCGGACGACATTGAAATCGCAATAGGGACAGATGCGCGCGCAGTAGGGCCAGTGGATATAGACCGCCAGGGGGCTCGGGGAGAGCGGAGCGGCCTCAGTCAAAGAGCGCCGCTTTCAGGGCCTCGAAAGCCCGCGCCCGGTGGCTCATGGCGTCCTTGGCCGCCGGATCCATCTCCCCGAAAGTCAGGCGCTCGCCCGCCGCGATGAAGATCGGGTCATAGCCGAAGCCCTTGTCGCCTCTGGGCGGGAAGGTAACCTCGCCTTCGACAATCCCTTCCACCACGAAGGCCGGACCCTTCGGCCAGGCAACGGCCAGGGCGCAGGTGAACCAGGCGAAGCGGTCATCCGTCTCCGCCGCCTCCAGCCTTTGCTCCACCAGCCGCATGGCATGGCCGAAATCCTTCTCCGGCCCGGCCCAGCGCGCCGAATAGATGCCGGGCGCGCCGTCCAGGCCCCGCACGGAGAGCCCGGAATCGTCGGCGAGCGCGATAAGGCCGGAGGCGTCCGCCGCCGCGCGGGCCTTCAGGAGAGCATTGCCGGTGAAGGTGCTTTCGGTCTCCGCCGGCTCCGGCAAACCCAAAGCGCCCGCGGCCACCAGATCGAAACGGCTGTCGAGCAGCACGGCCAGTTCCTTGGCCTTGCCAGGATTGTGGGTGGCGGCGACGAGGCGAATGCCAGCGGGAAGAGAAAGGGCCATGCCCCTACATCGGCGAGGCGGGGCCGCCCCGCAAGCCGCCTCGATGGTGACCCGTGTTACGTGTGTTGCATTGCAACAATGTCATGAACTGGTTTTAATGCATTGCAGAATATTAATATCGTTAAACGATAATTCATTTGATTGAATAGCGATGTGGACGCTATTTTTCCCGTCATCGAGAGCACCAGCTCTCACATGAAACGACAGATTTCATGTTGCAACGCAATATCGGGGAATTGATTATGACCATTGCGAACCTCACCTCGGCCATGGATCGCTTCGCGACCGTCGTCGTTTACGCCGCTCTTCTGGCCGCCCTGCCGGTGGCCACCGTCCTGTTCGTGACGCCCTCGCTGTAAGCGCTGTGCGGTCCGGACAGACCCCGGCCGCCCACGAACGCATCGCGCGCTCTAGGAACGGCCAAAGGAACGGGGCATTCTCGCCGTCCGGCTGCCAGGGCCGGGCGGCGTTTGCTTATGGAGCTCAAGCTTCCTAAGTGAGGCAGGCCCGCGCAGACGGGCCAATTCGATAAGTTTTTCAGGAGGGTGGGTGCCGCCATGCGCGCCCTGGGGCCAGGCTCGGTATCGAGCGTACTGAAGGTCATTCTGGACGTCGTCTATTTCGCGCTCTGGGTGCTCGCCATCCTGACCGCGGTGGGCGCGGCCGCCACACTGGTGTTCGCCATGGTTCCTGGCGCCGCCACGATGCTGGCCTCCGATCCCGCCGCCGCCGCGGGGATGGCCGCCAAGGCGCCGCTGACCGCCCTGCGCCTTGCCGGCGCGACCCTCTATACGATCGGCGTCATCGTCATCACCGGGCGCCTGCGCAGTGTCTTCGCGGCCCTCTCGGCCGGAGACCCCTTCCATCCGGACAATGTGCGCCGCCTGCGCATCATCGGCCTGATCCTGGCGGGGCTCGAAGCCGGGCGCTACGCCCTGGCCGGCGCGACCGCCCTCTTCGCCCCCACGGCCAACACCTTTGACGGGCCCAGCCTGACGCCCTGGTTCGCGGTGTTGGTGATCTTCGTGCTGGCCGAAGTGTTCCGTGAGGGCGCGCGCCTTCGCCGCGAAGCTGAACTGACCATCTGATGCCGATCCGCGTTCAGCTCGACAAGGTGCTGCTGGAACGGCGCATGTCCCTCACGGAACTGGCCGACCGGGTCGGCGTGACCATCGCCAACCTGTCTATCCTGAAGACCGGCAAGGCCCGGGCGATCCGCTTCTCGACACTGGACGCCCTCTGCCGTGAGCTCAACTGCCAGCCCGGCGACCTGCTGATCTTCGAATCCGGCCCGCCCGAACTGGATGACGAGGGCGTCGAGGACACCCTAGGGTAGCTACTTCTTCAGCGCCGCCTTCTGCATCTCGCAGAGCTGGGCGATGCCGCCCTGGGCCAAGGTAAAGAGGCTTTCGAACTCGGCGCGCGTGAAGCCGCGTTTTTCGCCGGTGGCCTGGATCTCAACGATATCGCCGCCGCCGGTCAGCACGAAATTGGCGTCCGCCTCGGCGTTGCTATCCTCGTCATAGTCGAGGTCGAGCACCGGCGTGTCGTTGAAAACGCCGCAGGAAATCGCCGCCACGTGGTCGATGATGGGGTCCTTGGCGATGACGCCTTCGGCCACCAGGTGGTCGGTGCACATCTTCAGGGCCACCCAAGCGCCGGTGATCGAAGCCGTGCGGGTGCCGCCGTCGGCCTGCAGCACATCGCAGTCGAGGGTGATCTGGCGCTCGCCCAGGGCCTTGAAGTCGACCACGGCGCGCAGGGAGCGGCCGATCAGGCGCTGAATCTCCTGGGTGCGGCCGGACTGCTTGCCCTCGGCGGCCTCGCGGCGGCCTCGCGTATGGGTGGCCCGGGGCAGCATGCCGTAGTCGGCCGTGACCCAGCCCGTGCCGCGCCCGCGCAGGAATCCCGGCACGTTTTCTTCCAGGCTGGCCGTGCAAAGCACGCGGGTGTGGCCGGCCGTGATCAGGCAGGAGCCTTCGGCATAGCGGTTGACGCGGGTTTCCATGGTCACCTGGCGAAGGGCGTCCGGCGTGCGGTTCGAGGGGCGCATGAAATCTCCTGGCCAAAGTCTTGTCGGGCGTGGCGCGCTTGCGCCGTGAGTGGCCGGGCTTATCCTAAATTGGACGCCCATGAGCAAACCGATCTTCGACATCCCGGCGGCCAGCGCCCCCCTGAAGGACCTCGACCAGCGTGCGCGGGAGATTTTCCGCCGCATCGTCGAGACCTATCTGGAGACCGGCGAGCCCGTCGGTTCACGCACCCTGTCGCGCGGCGGCGTGCACCTCTCCCCCGCCTCGATCCGCAACACCATGCAGGATCTGACGGAGCTGGGCCTGCTGGGCGCCCCCCATGTCAGTGCCGGGCGCCTGCCGACCCATGCGGGTTTGCGCCTCTTCGTGGACGGCCTTCTCGAGGTGGGCGATCTCGCCGAGGAGGACCGCAAGCGCATCGAAGCGCGGATGTTCGCCCACGACCGGTCGCTGGAAGACGCTCTCAACGAGGCCAGCGCCATCCTGTCCGGCCTGGCCGGCGGGGCAGGGATCGTGGTGACGCCGGTGCGAGAAGCCGGCGTGAAACATGTGGAGTTCGTCTCCCTGGGCGCCGACCAGGCCCTGGCGGTGATGGTCTTCGAGGATGGGGCGGTTGAAAACCGCCTGATGCGCCGCCCGGCCGGGGTGACGCCTTCGGCATTGCAGGAAGCCTCCAATTTCCTCAACGCGCGTCTGCGCGGCCGCACCCTGGCGGAGGCAGGGGCGGAGGTGCGCGCCGAGCTGGTGCAGGCCAGGCGCGCTCTGGACGAGGCGGCGGCGCGCCTGATCGAGGACGGCCTGGCCGCCTGGAGCGGCGGTGAGGATGCGGACCGGGCCCTGATCGTCCGGGGCCGCGCGAACCTTCTGGGCGACCCTTCGGCCGTGGAGGACCTGGAAAAGGTCCGCAAGCTGTTCGATGACCTCGAACAGAAGGAACAGCTGATCGGACTTCTGGACGACGTCCGCGCCGCTGAGGGGGTAAGGATTTTTATCGGCGCGGAGACGCGGCTTTTTTCGCTCTCGGGTTCCGCTCTGATCGCGGCGCCCTATATGACGGGCCGACAGAAGGTGCTGGGCGCGATCGGCGTGATCGGGCCGGCGCGATTGAACTATGCCCGCGTCATCCCGTTGGTGGACTTCACCGCCCGGACGCTCGGGCGGATGATGGATGGATAGGACATGGTCGACGAACCCGGCGCTGAAGACTTCGACATCGAAGCTCTGATCGACCAGCTGCGCACCGAGAACGACACCCTGAAGGACCAGGCCCTGCGCTATGCCGCCGAGGCCGAGAACACCAAGCGCCGGGCGGAGCGCGAGATGAATGACGCCAAGGCCTATGCGATCCAGCGCTTCGCGCAGGACCTGCTGGGCGTGGCCGACAACCTGTCGCGGGCGATCCAGCACGCTCCGGCGGATGCCGCCGATCCGGCCGTGAAGAACCTCGCCGTGGGCCTGGAGATGACGGAGAAAGCCCTGATCAGCGCCTTCGAACGCAACGGTTTGAAGAAGATCGATCCCGCGAAAGGCGCGAAATTCGATCCGAATGTACACCAGGCGATGATGGAACAGCCATCCGACGAGGTCGGCGCCGGCGGGGTGATCCAGGTGTTCCAGCCCGGCTTCGAGCTGTTTGGCCGGGTGGTGCGCCCCGCCATGGTGGTGGTGGCGGCCAAGGGCTCGACCGGCCCGGCCCTGGGTGCGGAACCCGCCGCGCCGCAGAACCCCTATGCGTCGGCGAATGACGGCGAGGCAGGGGAAGCGGTGGATACGAAAGCCTGACGCCCCAGAGGCCATCCCTTCGGGATGGTGCTCGCCTTAAGTCCTTGGAGAGATTGGAGCTTGGCGTCGCGGCCGGGTCAAGGATGGCCCCTACGGGGCCGCCGCTGGCGCGGTCGCCGAAGGCGATCCTTGACGCCGACTCGACGCCAAGCAGACTCGCCTCCGTGGATTTAAGGGGCTCTGTATCACTGCTCCGACAAGGGGGCGCCAGAAGCGCGGAAAGACAGGCGAACAAACCCGCGACATCACCCTTACACAGCCTGCGACTTCCGCTAATCTTGCCTGCCAATTCACCGGGGGTATTGGCGTTTGGCCAATCCGCCCACATCCGGACGACGAGATGAAGCTGACCATCGAACGGGCCGCGCTCTTGAAGGCGCTGGGACACGTGCAGAGCGTGGTGGAGCGGCGCAACACCATCCCCATTCTGTCCAACGTGCTGCTCTCGGCGGACCGGGATCGCATCGCCTTTTCCGCGACCGATCTCGACATGGAAATCATTGATGAGGGCCTGGCCCAGGTGGACGTGCCCGGCCAGATCACGGCGCCGGCCCACACCCTCTACGAAATCGTGCGTAAGCTGCCCGACGGCGCCGACGTCTCCCTGACCTTCACCGGCGAAGACCCGCGCCTTCTGGTCCAGGCCGGCCGCTCGCGTTTTAACCTGCCGGTCCTGCCGGCGGGCGACTTCCCGATGATGAGCGCTGACGGCCTGTCCGGGCGCATCTCGATCGACACCGGGGATCTGATCCGGCTGATCGATCGCACACGCTTCGCGATCTCCACCGAGGAGACGCGCTACTACCTGAACGGCCTCTATCTGCACACCGTGGTCGAGGACGGCGCCGCCAAGCTTCGGGCCGTGGCCACGGACGGCCACCGCATGGCCGTGGCCGACATGCCCGCCCCGGAAGGGGCCGTTGGCGCGGCGGGGGTGATCGTCCCGCGAAAGACCGTGCAGGAGGCCCGCCGCCTGCTGGAAGACGCCGGCGAGAACGTCGAGCTGCAGCTTTCCGCCCAGAAGGTGCGCTTTGAGTTCGCTCAGGCCGCCCTGACCTCGAAGGTCATCGACGGAGCCTATCCGCCCTATGACCGGGTGATCCCGAAGGACAACACCCGCGTGATGACGGTGGACAACAAGCTGTTCGCCGCCGCTGTGGACCGCGTCGCCACCATCTCGGCTGAGCGCAGCCGCTCGGTGAAACTGGCCATCGAACCCGGCAAGGCGATCCTCACCGTACGCAACATGGAGGCCGGTCAGGGCGTCGAGGAGCTGGAGGTCGACTACGACGGCGAGCCCTTCGAAATCGGCTTCAACGCTCGCTACCTGCTGGAAGTCTGCGGCCAGATCGCCGGCGAGTCGGCCGAGTTCCGGATGGCGGATTCGTCTTCCGCCATCCTCGTGCTCGACCCGGCCGACGCGGGCGTGAAGTACGTACTGATGCCGCTGAGGGTCTAGGGCCCACATCCGGGCCTATGCGCTCCAGCCTCGCCAGTATCACTCTCACCGACTTTCGCTCCTACGAGCGCGCAAGCCTGCGCCCGGAAGGGGCGAGCGTTTTCCTCTTCGGGCCGAACGGGGCCGGGAAGACCAATCTCCTGGAGGCCATCAGTCTGTTCTCGCCCGGCCGGGGCCTGAGGGCCGCGTCGCTCTCCGAAGTCGGGCGGCGGATGCCGGGCGAGACCCTGGGCCGGCCCTGGGCCGTGGCTGCGGAAGTCTCGGACGGAGAAGATATCGCGCGGCTGGGTGTCGGAACCGAGGCGGCAGGCGCATCCCGGCGAGCCGTGCGGCTGGAAGGCGAGACGGTGGCGCCCGGGCGCATGGCCGATCTGATCCGGCCGATCTGGCTGACACCTGCCCAGGACCGGCTGTTTCTCGATGGCGCCGCGGAACGCCGGCGTTTCTTCGACCGTCTGGTGTTCGCCGCCGAACCCAGCCACGCGGCCCACGTCACCGCTTATGACCGCGCCATGAGCGAGCGCAACCGGCTGCTGGCCGAGGAAGCCCCTGACGGCGCCTGGCTTTCCGCCCTTGAGGCGCGGATGGCGGAAGCCGGGACCTTGATGGCCGAGGCGCGGGCGAGGACCCTGGCGGCGCTACAGTCGGAGATCGACGGACGAGGTGAGCGGCCTTTCCCGCAAGGCCGCTTGGGCCTCTCCGGGCCCTGGGAAGTTCTGGCCGGCGAGGGGGCGGATTTCGACGAGGTCGAGCGAAAGCTGGCCGAGGCTCTGGGCGCCGCACGGGCCCGGGACGCTGCCGCCGGGCGGGCGCTCACCGGCCCCCACAGGGGCGATCTGACGGTCATCCACGCCGAAAAGGACCGCCCGGCCGCGGAATGTTCCACGGGCGAGCAGAAAGCTCTGATTCTGAACCTGATTTTGGCTCAGGCAGCGCGACTTTCCCGTGCGGAATCAGCGCCGAATCCTATATTGTTGCTGGATGAGGTCGCCGCGCATCTGGATCCCCTGCGGCGGGCGGCCCTGTTCGATGAGATCGAGGCGCTGGGCTTGCAGGCTTTCCTGACCGGAACCGACCAGTCGCTGTTCGAAACCTTCGCGGGCAGAGCCCTCGGCGTGCGTGTCGAAGACTCCGCTCTGACGATTTTGGAAGCCTGATGACCGACGAAAATCACACGCCAGAAGCCGCTGCTGAGGGCGACGACTACACCGCAGATTCCATCAAGGTCCTGAAGGGCCTCGACGCCGTGCGCAAGCGGCCCGGCATGTACATCGGCGACACGGACGACGGCTCCGGCCTGCACCACATGGTCTACGAGGTGGTGGATAACGCCATCGACGAGGCTCTGGCCGAATACGCCACGCGGGTGGAGGTGATCCTCAACGCGGATGGCTCCTGCACCGTCACCGACGACGGGCGCGGCATTCCGGTGGATATGCACGAAGGTGAGGGCGTTTCGGCGGCCGAGGTCATCATGACCCAGCTGCACGCCGGCGGTAAATTCGACCAGAATTCCTACAAGGTGTCCGGCGGTCTGCACGGGGTGGGCGTGTCGGTGGTGAACGCGCTTTCCGACTGGCTGAAGCTGGTGATCTACAAGAACGGCTCGCGGCACGAGATGGAGTTCCGGCGCGGCGACGCGGTGAGCCCCCTGGTGGTGACCGGTGTCGCCCCCAAGCGCGAGAACGGCGAGTTCCTGACCGGCACGGAAGTGACCTTCATGCCGTCGACCGACACCTTCGCTTTCATCGACTTCGACCGAAAGACCCTGGAACACCGCCTGCGGGAACTCGCGTTCCTGAATTCCGGCGTCTCCATCTGGCTGAAGGACTTTCGCGACGCCGAACCCTTCGAGGAGCTGCTGCACTACGAGGGCGGCATCGAGGCCTTCGTGCGCCATCTCGACAAGGCCAAGTCATCCCTGATCCGCGAGCCGATCGTCATCCGCGGCGAGCGTGAGAAGGTGCAGGTGGACATGGCCCTGTGGTGGAACGACGGCTACCACGAGAACGTCCTGTGCTTCACCAACAACATCCCACAGAAGGACGGCGGCACCCACCTTTCGGCGTTCCGCAGCGCCCTGACGCGGATCATTACCGGCTATGCGGAATCAAGCGGCGCGGCCAAGCGCGAGAAGGTCTCATTGTCCGGAGAAGACGCGCGCGAAGGCCTGACCTGCGTGCTCTCCGTGAAGGTTCCAGACCCGAAGTTCTCCTCCCAGACCAAGGACAAGCTGGTCTCCTCCGAGGTGCGGCCGGCCGTGGAAGGCCTGGTGGGCGAGGGGCTGTCCACCTGGTTCGAGGAACATCCCAATGAAGCCAAGCTGATTGTCCAGAAGATCGCCGAGGCCGCCGCCGCCCGGGAGGCGGCGCGCAAGGCCCGCGAACTGACCCGCCGCAAGAGCGCCCTCGACATCACCTCCCTGCCCGGCAAGCTGGCCGACTGCCAGGAGAAGGATCCGGCCAAGTCCGAGATCTTCCTGGTGGAGGGTGATTCCGCCGGCGGCTCCGCCAAGCAGGCGCGCAACCGGGAAAACCAGGCCGTCCTGCCCCTGCGCGGCAAGATCCTCAACGTGGAGCGGGCCCGGTTCGACAAGATGCTGTCGTCCGAGCAGATCGGCACGCTGATCACGGCGCTCGGCGCCGGCATCGGCCGGGATGACTTCAACATCGAGAAGATGCGCTACCACCGCATCGTGATCATGACCGACGCCGACGTCGACGGGGCGCATATCCGCACCCTGCTCCTGACCTTCTTCTACCGGCAGATGCCGCAGGTCATCGAGCGCGGCTACCTCTATATCGCCCAGCCGCCGCTTTATAAGGCCAGCAAGGGCAAGTCCTCGCGCTACCTGAAGGACGATCCGGAGCTGGAAACCTACCTCGTCGATGAGGGCCTCGACGGGGCGGAACTTGACCTTCATTCCGGCGAGAGGATGACCGGGGCCGATCTCGGCGCCCTGGTGCAGACCTGCCGGCAGGCCAAGGCCAATATCGAGCGCCTCGCCGCGCGGGCCCCGGCTTTCGCGGTGGAGCAGGCGGCTCTGGCGGGTATTCTGGGCAATTCCGACGACGTGGTCGAAGCCGCGCGCCGCCTTGGCCTCTATGCAGAAGAGGGCGACGGCCCGTGGACCGGAGAGGCCGCTGAGGGCGGTGGATACGCCTTCAGCCGCGTCAAACGAGGCGTCACCGAGAAGATCGTCCTCGACGAGGCCCTGTTGCAATCCGCGGATGCCCGGCGCCTGGCCGAGCGCGCGGCGAAGCTGTCGGACACCTTTGCCGGGGCGGCGACGTTCCGGCGGCGGGACCGCAGCCATGTGGTGCGCGGGCCCCTCGATCTGGTGAACGCCGTGTTCGAAATCGGCCGCAGGGGCCTCTCCATCCAGCGCTACAAGGGCCTGGGGGAAATGAATCCCGAGCAGCTCTGGGAAACGACCCTCGATTCCGAGGCGCGGACCCTGCTGCAGGTGAAGGTCAATCACGCCGACGACGCCGACGACATGTTCACCCGCCTGATGGGTGATCTGGTGGAGCCCCGCCGCGAGTTCATCCAGGACAACGCCCTCGACGCGGAAGTGGACGTCTAGGCGCTTCCCACGATCTCCAGCACGGCCTCGCCGTAGCGATCAAGCTTGCCTTGGCCGACGCCGTCGATGTCGAGCAGGCGGGACCGCGAGCCGGGCCGCGCCTTCGCGATGTCGGCCAGGGTCTGGTCGTGGAAGATCACGTAGGGCGGGACGGATTGGCGGGCCGCCTCGGCGCGGCGCCAGGCGCGCAGGGCCTCGAAGAGGGGCGCGTCGGAGGGAGAGACCGGGGCGCTGTCGCGTTTCTTGCCCTTTCGGGCGGCGGGCCCTGCCTTGGGGGCGCGAGTCAGGAGGATCTGGCGTTCCTTGCGGTAGACGGCGCGCACCCCGTCCGCGTCGCCGAGGCCGATCAGGGGGCGCCCGTCATTGGGGTCTTCCACCAGGAGGCCGTCGAACAGCAGCTGATCGATGAGGTCGCGCCAGCCGGCGGCGCTGAATTCCTGGCCGATGCCGTAGGTGGAGAGGCCGGCTTCGAAATCCGACACGTCCTTGGTCTTGCCGAGCAGGTGATCGACGAGGCGGCCCCGCCCGAAGCGGCCCCCCATGCGGTGCACAGCGGCGAGGGCCTTCTGGGCCGCCTCGGTGGCGTCGACGCCGCGCTGCGGCGGATCGAGGCAGCGGTCGCACTGGCCGCAGGGCGCCACCCCCTCCTCACCGAAATAGCGCCGCACGGCAGCCGCACGGCAGCCTGGGCCATCCAGGAGGGTGTAGAATTGATAGACCTTGCGCGAGGCCGCCCGCTTCACCTCGTCGGCTACCTCGCGCCGGTCGAGGCGGCGCAGGGACCAGGAGAGGTCGGCGGCGCTGTAGAGCGTGATGCCCTCGGCCGGATCGCCATCGCGGCCGGCCCGGCCGACCTCCTGCCAATAGCCCTCGATGGTGTCCGGCGGATCGGCGTGGATCACATAGCGGACGTCCGGCTTATCCACCCCCATGCCGAAAGCGATGGTCGCCACCATCACGGCTTCGTCGGCATTGAGGAACCAGGTCAGGCGCTCATCGCGGACGCGCTTTTCGAGGCCCGCATGATAGGCGCGGGCCGGGATGCCGGCGGAAGCGAGCTCAGCGGCCAGCTGGTCGCAGCCATCGCGGCTGCCGGCATAGACGATACCCGACCGCCCCCGCCGCTCGCCCACCAGTTCGAGCACCCTGGGCCGGCCGCGGCCGGACTTGCGCTCGGCGAAGAGAGCGAGTTCCGGGCGGGCGAAGGAGGCGACGAACTCGGCGCAGTCCTCCAGGTGCAGCTGGGCGCGGATGTCCTCGCGGGTGCGGGCGTCGGCGGTGGCCGTCACCGCCAGGCGCGGCACGCCCGGGAAGAGCTCGGCCAGGCGCCCCAACATGCGGTATTCGGGCCGGAAGTCGTGGCCCCATTGGCTGACGCAGTGGGCCTCGTCGATGGCGATCAGGGAGAGGGGGGTCTTGGCCAGCTTGTCCAGATTGTAGGGCTGCATGAGCCCTTCCGGGGAGAGATAAAGCAGGTCGAGCTCGCCGGCCTGTATGCGGTCCCAGGTGCGCACGCGCTCATCGAGGGTGGTGTTGGAATCCAGCCGTTCGGCGGCGACCCCGTCCTGCTTCAGGCCCTCGACCTGATCGGCCATCAGGGCGATGAGCGGCGAGATGACGAGGCCGAGACCGGGGCGGAGGATGGCCGGAATCTGGTAGCAGACGCTCTTGCCGCCGCCCGTGGGGAGCACGGCGAGCGCGCTGCGCCCGGCCAGGGCCTCGGCCACCACCTCGGCCTGGCGGCCGCGAAAGTCGGCATGGCCGAACACGCGGCGAAGGCAGTCACGGGCGTCATCAAGGGAGGGCACGCAGGATCGTATGGTGCGTTGTCCGGGAAGGCGCAGCAGGGCCGTTTTCACCGCGTAATTCACTCCTTCGACCGTAGTCGCGGGGCGAAATGCGGTGGAGGCCTTTTTCGGGGGACGGAAACGGTGCGGGAAAAATGGCTAAGGGCGGGTTTTGGGGCGGTGAAACGGCGTTTAAGGCCCCGAAAACGCGATCCCTCCCCTGAAGGGTCAGATTGCGTAATTCGCTGATCGTGATTCTCTGCTGTTGAGGCGAGTGCTGGATGTCGGTGAAGGGAACGGGGCAGTTGGGGTTCAGCGATCTGGCCTTAGTGGCCGTCGCGGGGAGCCCGGCTCTGAAGCGGGTAGCGTCGCTGGTGGACTGGGGGGCGGTTGAGCGGACCTTGGCCTTCCGCGAAGGTCTGGCCGTCCAGGTTATCGGCCTTGCTGATGTTCAAGGCGCTGCTGCTGAGCGGTATAGCCTCGGATGCCGAGCTGGAGTTCAGGCTGGGCGATAGCCTCGCGTTCGGGCGCTTCATGGGGCTCAGCCTGGAAGATGAAGTCCCGACCACGACCTTGTGCCGGTTCCGCAACCAGCTGGTCTCCGCGCGGCTGCTGGAGAAGCTGTTCAGTGAGTTGGACCGCCAGTTGGAGTCGGCGGGCCTGGTGCTGAAGGAAGGCACGTGCTGGACGCCACCCTGATCGGCGGCGGGACCGAAGCCCCTCCCGGGCAAGGTGACTACCTGATCGGCGGCGACCATCGACGCCAGGGCAGGGCCCAACCTATTACGGCTACAAGGCCCGTTGGCGTCGACCAGGGCTCGGGCATCGTGCGCGCGGTGATCACCACGCCGAACAACGTCAACGACACCACCCGGCCGACGATCTGATCCGGGGCGACGAAGAGATAAAGCAGGTCGAGCTCGCCGGCCTGTATGCGGTCCCAGGTGCGCACGCGCTCGTCGAGGGTGGTGTTGGAATCCAGCCGCTCAGCGGCGACCCCGTCCTGTTTGAGGCCCTCCACCTGGTCGGCCATGAGGGCGATGAGGGGGGAGATGACGAGGCCAAGGCCGGGGCGGAGGATGGCCGGAATCTGATAGCAGACGCTCTTGCCGCCGCCCGTGGGGAGTACGGCCAGGGCGCTGCGCCCGGCCAGGGCCTCGGCCACCACCTCGGCCTGGCGGCCGCGAAAGTCGGCATGGCCGAACACGCGGCGAAGGCAGTCACGGGCGTCATCAAGGGAGGGCACGCAGGATCGTATGGGGTGCGTTGTCAGGGGGCGCAACAGGGCCGTTTTCACCGTAATTCACCGTATTCGACCGTAGTCGCGGGGCGAGAAATACGGTGGGGACGTTTTTTCGGGGGACGGAAACGGTGCGGGAAAATTGCTGGGGCGGGTTTTTTGGGGCTGAAACAGCGTTTGGGGCCCCGAAACTGTGATCCCTCCCCTTCAGGGGAGGGCAGGACCGCGAAGCGGGACGGGTGGGGGACCCAACAAACCGTTTTTTGCGCGCGGTGGATGGTCCTGAAACAGGCTGAATACGGACGCATCGCGTCAGTTTGCCGGGCGGTCCCCCACCCTGGCGCTGCGCGCCGGTCCCTCCCCTGAAGGGGAGGGTTGTCGGTGAATGTGTCCGCCCTGAGCTCATGAGCCCTCATATAGCGAACTATTCGCGATTTGGGAAGCCTTGAACCGCCGGCGTTCAGATTCCGTCAACTCTATCGCGCGAGGAGTCTCGCTGAGCTAAGAAGGGGTGTCGGGGGACTCCAAGCTCGGGAAGAGCGCCGAATGGCCAATGCGAGACCGGGGGGCGATGGCAGGCCGCGCCGCACCCCCCTGCAAGCCCTGATCTATTGGACTTTGGTGATGGGAGTCTGGGGCGCGATCGCTCTGGTGGGCTTCCTCGCCGTGTTCGCCTGGGACCTGCCTGACACGTCCAAGCTCTACGACGTCGATCGTCAGCCCTCGATCTCCTATCTCGACCGGTCCGGCGCCGTGGTGGCCGTGCGCGGCAGCCAATATGCGCCGCCCGTCGATATCGACGCCCTGCCCCGCTACGTACCCGACGCCTTCGTGGCCATCGAGGACCGCCAGTTCTATCACCACTTCGGCTTCAACCCGTGGGGCATCGTCCGGTCGCTCGCCTGGAACGCCATGCACCCCAATGGCAACCGGCGGGGCGGCTCGACCATCACCCAGCAACTGGCCCGCAACCTCTTCCTGACCAACGACCAGACCCTGCGGCGCAAGGCCCAGGAGCTGATCCTGGCGGTCTGGCTGGAGGTGAAATTCTCGAAGAAGGAAATCCTCGCCCTCTATCTCAACCGGGTGAGTTTCGGCGGCGGGGCCTATGGCATCGAGGCCGCCGCCCAGCGCTATTTCAACAAGCCCGCCAACCGCCTGACCCTCGGCGAAGCGGCCCTGCTGGCCGCCACCATGAAGGGTCCTTCCCGCTACAATCCGGCGGCAAATTCCGAGCGCGCGGCGCGCCGGGCGACCCTGGTGCTGAACGAGATGACGCGAGCCGGCTTCATCACCGCCGAAGAGCGCGATGCGGCCTTTTCGCAGCGCGTGCGGGTCTCCACCGTGCTGGCCAATCAAAGAGCCCAGTACTTCATCGACTGGATCGACAGCCAGGTGCGGGCCCTGGCCGGCGAGCCACAGGAAGACCTGGTTGTGGAAACCACCCTGGATCTGCCCCTGCAGGCCAGCGCCGAAGCCGCGGTCCGCGCTGGTGTGGCCGCCCACAAGGGAGAAGGGGTCGAGCAGAGCGCCCTCATCGCCCTCGACGGGGAGGGCCGCATCCGCGCCTATGTGGGCGGCGCCGACTACAATGACAGCCAGTTCGACCGCGCCACCAATGCCCGGCGGCAGGCCGGATCGGCCTTCAAACCCTTCGTCTATCTGACCGCCATCGAGCGCGGCCACCTGCCCACCGAAGAGGTGGTGGATGAGCCGATCACCATCAACGGCTGGAGCCCGCGCAACTACAATGGCCGCTTCGCCGGGCCGATGAGCCTGCAGAACGCCCTGGCCAATTCGATCAATACCGTGGCCGCCAAGCTGGCCAACGATGTCGGCACGGGCAATGTGGCGGCGACGGCCAAGCGGCTGGGGATCAATTCGCCGATCCAGCTGGACCCGTCCATGGCCCTGGGCGCCGTCGAGGTCTCGCCCCTGGAAATGGCCCAGGCCTATGCGCCGTTCTCGAATGGCGGGTTTTCGGCCAGGGGCTATGGCATTGAGCGCATCCGCACGGCGGCCGGCCGGGTGATCTATGAGCACGGCCCGCCGCAACGTTCCGGCGTCATCGGCACCCCGGCCCTGCAGTACATGAACCAGATGATGCGCGCCGTGATCAACGGCGGCACGGGGGGGCGGGCCCGGGTGGCCGGCTTCGATATCGCCGGCAAGACCGGCACCACCAGCGATTACAAGGACGCCTGGTTCGTCGGCTATACGGGCGGCTTCGTGGTGGCCGTCTGGGTCGGCAAGGATGACGCGACCCCGATGAAGCGGGTGACCGGCGGAGGCGCCCCGGCCGAGATCTGGCACAATTTCATGGCCGCGGCCCTGCCCCGCCTCGTCACCCAGGCCATCCCCGGTGGCGCGGCGCCCACCGCCGAGCCCGACCCGATCGGCGATATTCTCGAGGGCAATGGCCCAGATCCGGGCGATGGCGGCAACGGACAGCAGACCCCGCCCACCGTCGCGCCGCCGCCGAAACAGGGCGATCCGTCGGAAGTGCCGTTCTAAAGCCGCTAGCGGCCGAAAAGATGCAGAGCCGAGCCTTCACGCTTCAGCCAGTCGCGGTGCGGGCGGTGGTCGCCGTTGAGGTCGTGGACCAGGGCCCAGAAGCGGGGGCCGTGATTGGCCTCGATCAGGTGGGCGGTTTCGTGGGCGGCGACATAGTCGGCCACGGCGAAGGGGGCGAGGGCGAGGCGCCAGGAATAGCGGATCGCGGCTTCCCGGCCAGGTCCGGCGGGGGTGCAGGAGCCCCAGCGCGACTTCGGGTCGATCACCGAGACCTTCGGCATGGGCCGGCCGATCAGCTCGGCATAGTGGGCGGTCAGGGCCGTGAGCCGCTCCAGCGCCTGGCGTTTGACGAGGCGGACGAGGGCCAGGGAGAAGCCAAGATCATCGGCGGGCAGGATCATCCGGGCGGGACCGTCGCCGCAGGCCGCGATCCATTTGCCGCGCCCAGGACCGCGCTCCAGGCGCACGGGCTCTCCGAAGAGGCGGATCTCCTCTTTGGTCCAGAGGGGATCGGAGGGAGCCAGTTCGGCCAGGCGGTCGGCCATCCAGCCGGCCCGGGCTCTAGCGAAATCGAGGGCGGCGGGGAGCTTCCTGGCCGTGGGGGCGGTGACGATGACTTCGCGGCGGATGCGGTCGATGCGCAGGGAGAGCCGCCGGGCCCGGGACGAGACTTTCAGGCGCACTGGCGCCCCGGCCACCTCCAGGGTGTCGCCATCGGCATAGGTCGGCTTTCCGAAGAGGCCCATGGGCGGGAATCTAGGACGCGTCGGGCGGCGATGAAAGCCGCCCCTAGGCCCGGTGCGTCTCGCGGATGAAGTCGCGGACGCGGGGGTAGATCTCTTCGCGGAAGCGGCGGCCGTTGAAGACGCCGTAGTGGCCGACGCCCGGTTGGACGTGGTCGCGCTTCAGGTCGTCCGGGATGCCGGAGCAAAGGGCGTGGGCGGCCTGGGTCTGGCCGATGCCGGAGATGTCGTCGAACTCGCCCTCGACGGTCATCAGGCCGATGTCGGTGATGGACCCAGGACGCACCAGGCGGTTCCGGTGCACCAGCTCGCCCTTCGGCAGGGCGTAGCGCTGGAAGACGATGTCGATGGTCTGGAGATAGAACTCCTCGGTGAGGTCCAGCACCGAGAGATATTCGTTGTAGAACTCCAGGTGCTTTTCGGCGCCGTCGCCGTCGCCCTTCACGAGGTCGGCGAAGTACTGTTTGTGCGCCTCCTGGTGCTTCTCGGCGTTCATGCTCATGAACGAATAGAGCTGCACGAAGCCCGGATAGACCCGGCGCATCGCCCCCGGATAGGGGGCCGGCACGGTGTAGATCATTTCCCGCTGGAACCAGGTGAAGGGCCGTTCCTCGGCCAGCTTGTTGGTGGTGGTCGGCGAATAGCGGGCGTCGATGGGCGAGCCCATGATGGTCATGCTGGCCGGACGGGAGGGATCGTTGTCCTCCGCCATCATCGAAGCCGCCGCCAGGACGGCCGGTCCCGGCTGGCAGACGGCGACCACGTGCGGGCGCGGGCCGAGCAGGGTCAGCATCTGGCGCACATGATCCACATAGTCGTGGAAGTCGAAGCGGCCCTCCATCATCGGCACGTCCCGGGCATTGGACCAGTCCGCGATGAAGACGGCGAAGTTGGGCAGGAAGGCCTCCACCGTGCCGCGCAGCAGGGTGGCGTAGTGGCCGGACAGCGGCGCCACGATCAACACGGCCGGATCATATTCCAGGCGGCCGGCCCGGCGCATGTCGGTCATATCGCGGTCGAACTGGGTGAGCTTCACCCAGGGGCTTTCCCAGACCACGGTCGGGCGGACGCGGACTTCGTGGCCATTGACCACGGTCTTGTTGATGTTCCAGGCCGGCTTGCCATAGCGGCGTGTGACATTGGCGAAGAGATCGGCGCCGGCGAAGAGGGTGCGGCCGACCTGGCTGGACGAGGCCGGATTGAGCGGCGAGCCCCAGAAGTCCCGGGCGGCGAGGGCCCCCGCCCGGAGGGGCGCGGCGGCGTAATAGGCGGCTTCATGCAAGGCGTAGAGCATGGCGGTCCTGCGATTGTGCATCGCAACATAGCATGGACGTGCTTAAGGAAGTCCAGCCCCTATCCGCATTGACCTGCGACGCCGTGCCGCAACGCGAAAGAACGGCGTTCTAGGACCCGCGCATGGCGTCCGAAATCTGCCGGACCAGCTCCTCCGGGGTGAGGCCGTAACTCAGCACCCGGTTGAATCGCCCCTTCGGGTCCATCAGGTAGATCGCGGTGGAATGGTTGACCGTGTAGGTGTCGCCCGTCGCCTGCTTCTCGTGGAAAACCCGGTAGGCGCGCGCCGCCGCGTCGGACTGTGCCACCGTTCCGGTGAGGCCGATGATGTTCGGCGGAAAGCCCGGGGTGGTCAGGTAGGTCTTCATCTGGGCCGGCGTGTCGCGCTCGGGATCGACGGAGATCAGCACGACCTGAAGATTG
Organism: Caulobacteraceae bacterium; assembly: GCA_046349475.1. Lineage (GTDB taxonomy): Bacteria > Pseudomonadota > Alphaproteobacteria > Caulobacterales > Caulobacteraceae > Acaudatibacter. Next base: position 173,329 of record JAXMCG010000003.1, read on the forward strand.
GCCGCCTTCGGGCCGAGCTGGTCGATGGCCTGGCCAAGGGCGCTGAGGGTGGTGGGGCAGACATCCGGGCAGGAGGTGAAGCCGAAGAACACCAGGCTCCACTTGCCCTTCAGCACCGCCTCGGTCACCGGCTTGCCATTCTGGTCGACGAGCTGGAAGGGCCCGCCCACCAGGGCCGTGCCGGAGCCGGCGGCGGCCGGGGGAGCGGAAGGGCCCATGCCGCGGTAGAACAGCCAGGCGCCGCCGGCGAGGGCGAGCACCACCAAAAGCCAGAGCAGAGTCCTCGGTTTCACGGCCTTTTCGCCTTTCCGCCGTAACCGGGGCTAGAATCCGCAACGAAAAGCTCGCGCGGCGATCGGTTCTCGGCAATCCTAGGAACATGAGCCTGCCGACCGAGATCGGCGCCCAGTCCGCTCAACGGCGCGTCGATACGGCGCCCGGGCCGGGCGTGCAAGATTGGGGGCCGGCCCCGCACGGGGCCGGGGCCTCCGGCGCGCGCATCCGTTCCCGCACCCTGGTGACCCTGCGCTGGCTGGCCGTGGTGGGCCAGACGGCCGCCCTGCTGTTTGTCGGGCTGGTCCTGAAGCTGCCCGTGCCGTGGGGTCTGGGCTTCGCGGTGGTGGCCCTTTCCGCCTGGCTGAACCTGATCCTGACCCTCACCCCGGTGGCGCGGCGCCCGACGGGCGCCCTGGATGCGGCGGGGCAATTGGCCTTCGATATCGTGCAGCTCGCGGGGTTTCTGTTCCTGACCGGCGGGATGACCAACCCGTTCGCGATTCTGCTGATCGCGCCAGCCAGCCTCGCGGCCTCCGCCCTGCCACCACGCCACGCCCTGGCGCTCGGGGCCCTGGCGGTAGCGGCCTGTGTGGTGCTGGCGATCTGGTCAATGCCCCTGCCCTGGTTCGGGGCGCCGCTGGAGCTGCCGACCCCCTATCGGATCGCGGCGGCGGCGGCCTGCATCAGCGGCATCATCTTCACCGCCGGTTATGCCTGGCAGGCGACGGCTGAAAGCCAGCGCATGGAACTGGCCCTGAATGTCACCGAGACGGTGCTGGCGCGGGAACAGAGGCTCTCGGCGCTGGGCGGCCTTGCGGCCGCGGCGGCGCACGAACTGGGCACGCCGCTCGCCACCATCGCTGTCGTAGCCAAGGAACTGGCGCGAGAACTGCCGGAGGGAATCCAAAAGGAGGATGCCTGGCTGCTGGTGGCGCAGGCACAGCGGTGCCGGGATATCCTCAAGCGCCTGACCGAGACGCCGGACACTGGCGACGAGGTGCATGAGCGGCTGACCCTGCTGCAGTTCGTGAAAGAGGTGGTCGAGCCCTATGCGGCCGAGAGCGAGGTGCGGGTGGAGGCCCTGGTCAACGGGGCGCCGGGTGTCGAGCCCCCTGACATGTGGCGCAGGCCGGAAATCCTCCACGCCATGACGTCCATCGTCGAGAACGCCTTCGACTTCGCCCGCGCGGAAATCCTGGTGACGGCCCGTTTCGACGCGGCCAGCGTCACCGTCGAGGTGCGCGACGACGGACCAGGCTTCTCGCCGGAAGTCCTGGCCAAGCTCGGCGAGCCCTATGTGACCAGCCGTCCGGGGGCTGAAGGCTCGCGTACCGGACATATCGGCATGGGCCTCGGATTCTTCATCGCCAAGACTCTTCTGGAGAGAACTGGCGCAAAGGTTGAGTTTCGGAATGGCAGGCGCGGCGGCGCCGTTGTGGCCGCCCGGTGGCCGCGATCGCGAATCGAAGCGCCCACCGCCGCCTGATCACCCCCGATTCGAGGGTTGAACTCCAGGATAAATGGGCGAAACAATAGGCGGGCAGCCGCTCGGGGAGCGATTCCGGAGCGCACCGACCGCCGTGGGAGGGCTTTAGGATGTCGGATTTAGAGGCGGCCATTGCAGGCCTGCCGGACAAATCTTTGCTACTTTTGGATGATGACGGTCCCTTGCGGACGCGTCTCGGTCGCGCTTTGGAATCGCGCGGCTTCACGGTGACCCTGGTTGAAGGGGTCGCCCAGGCCCTGGCGGCGCTGAAAATCGCCGCTCCGGCCTTCGCGGTGCTGGACATGCGCCTGGAGGACGGCTCCGGTCTGAAGGTCGTCGAGGCGATCCGGGAAATCCGGCCAGACGCGCGGGTGGTGATGCTGACCGGCTACGGCAACATCGCCACCGCCGTGGCGGCGGTGAAGGCCGGCGCGGTGGACTACCTCTCCAAGCCGGCCGACGCCGACGATGTGGTGAAAGCCCTGCTGGCCGCGGCCCGCGGCGAAAGCCCGGCGCCGCCGGAAAATCCGATGAGCGCCGACCGGGTGCGGTGGGAACATATCCAGCGGGTCTATGAGCTCTGCGGACACAATGTCTCCGAGACCGCCCGGCGGCTGAACATGCACCGGCGGACCCTGCAGCGGATCCTCGCCAAGCGGGCGCCGCGCTAAGCTTTTGGCCACGTTCGACGACCTGCGCCGTGTCGGCCTGGCCCTGCCCGGCGTGCAGGAAGTCGCCTGGATGAACGGCGATCCGGCCCTGCAGGTCGGCTCGAAGGGCTTCGCCATGCTGCTGAAGGGGCGGCTCCTGATGAAGCTCGACAAGCATCATCAGGAATTCCTCTTCGAGGTGCGGCCGGAGGTGTTCTCGCCGTTCACGGCCGGCGCCATGCGCTGGGCCTGGGTCGACATCGACGCCATCGACGCCGAGGAAGCCGCCGAACTGACGGTGGAGGCGTGGAAGCAGGTGTCCCTGAAGCGCACGATCAAGGCCTGGGAAGTGGAAAGGGCGGGGTGAGAGGTCGGGCGCCTTTGCTGGTGCTCGCGCTGCTGGCGGCGGCGCCCCCGGCCTCGGCGAAAGGTGTCGGCAACGAAGCCGAGGGCTATGAGGCGCGGTGAACGAGAGCGGCGAGAGCCGCCAGACTTTCTGCGCGTCCCCTCCGCTAGACCACCGTGGCCCGCGTGGCGGCGAGGCGGGCAAAGGCCAGGGTCAAGGCCTTGCGCCGGGCGGGAACGAGAGGGATCACCGGCGCCTCACGCAGGACCGCCCCGCCGAAGGCGTCGGCGACGATGAGGCCGGGCTCATCGGGTAGAATCTGGCGCGGAAACTCGGGCGCGACGGCGAAAGAAAAGGCGTCGCAATAGGGCGCATATTCCCCCCACTTGCGGTCGGTCTTGTAGTCGAGGGCGCCGGACTTCACCTCGACGATGAGGATCTCACCCTTGGGGCCGAGCGCCATGATGTCGGCGCGCCGGCCATTGGGCAGGCCGACCTCCAGCAGGGGCGCATAGCCCAGGGCCACCATCAGCCGCGCCGCGCCCCGGGTGACGAGGTCGGTGGTCTCGGGACGCGACAGGGTGAGGACGAGGGCTTCCATCAGGCCCGCATCTTGTTCCGCCTACGTTCCGGGGGTCAAGGCTGGAGAGGTTAACCGGCCTGTTGCGGGAATTGCAGGCGGGCCGTGGGGTAGCCGAGAGCGCCGATGCGGGCGACGAGGCGGGCTCTCGTGGCGGCGTCCGGGGTGGGGTCGCGCGACAGGAGCCAGACGTAGTTGCCGCCAGGCGTGCCCATGATGGCCCACGCCCCGTCATCGGCGCGGTCGAGGATCCAGTACTCCTGGGTCACCATGCCGCCGAAAAAGACCATCTTGATCTTGGCGTTGTTGGTCGATGGCAGGATTTCGCCCCGGCCATTGAACACCTGGGCCGGGCCTGTGGCCGTGCCCTTGTGGCAGGTCTGGACGACCTGGAAGTCACCGTTGGAAAAGCCCCGGAACTCGCTGGTGGCGCCTTCGCAATTGCGCTGCATCTGATTGGGGATGCGGGCGACCTCATACCAGCGGCCGGAATAAAGCTGGGAGGCGACCGGCTTGGCCGGCTGGGGGGCGGAGGCGGCCAGGGCCAGGCCAGCGCTCAACGCCAGGGCGGCGAGCGCCGCGGGCAGGGACAACGCTTTCATGCGACAGGCTCTTCAGGTGCGACAGGTCTAGGCAGGCAGAACAAAACACCCCGCCGGGGTGTTCCGACGGGGTGCATTGAAACAGATAATCGGTCGCAGGGGAATGCGACGGTTGTCCGAAGACTGAAGGCTACTCGGCGGCGATCAGGGTCGGGGCGCGGAAGTTGATTTCCTTCAGATAGGCGATGCCCTCGTCGGCGATGTCGTCGCCGACCATGCGGTCGCCTTCGGCCTTCAGCTCATCGAGATCGACGTACATGGCGTAGAAGGCGCGGGTGCGGTCGGTGATGATGCCGGCGTTGAGCAGGGTCTTCACCAGGACGCGGAAGATGTTGGTCTGTTCCTTCATCGACTCGCGGCGCTCGTTGTCCGTCATGATTTGCGCGAACTCGGCGATCACCTTGTCCGGATCCAGGCCGAATTCCTCGTAGAGGTCGCGCTGCTGGTTCGGGCCGACGAGGTTGAACAGCACGGACTGGAAGCAGTGGGCGGACCAGTCCTCGATGATGTTGTGCTCTTCGGGCGAGAGGTGGGGGATGGTGCGGTCGGCCCAGATCTTCCCGAACTTGTGGTGGAAGGCCTCGTCGGTCATGACCAGCTGCATCAGCTTGCGGCCGAGCGGGTCATTGAGCTTCTGGTAGAAGGTGGCGAAGGCGCCCATGGCCAGGCCTTCCACCAGCATCTGCATGCCGATGATCTTCTTGTAGACTTCCGGGGCCGAGATGATCTCGACCAGCAGGTCCTTCAGGGTCGGGCCGCATTCCACCGGCCGGCCCCAGCGGGCCTTGATGTATTTCGCGAAGGCCGTGACGTGGCGGGCTTCCTCGCGGGTCTGGTTGGCGGCGTACTCCTGGGCGCCCTGGTCGTAGAGCACGTGGCAGAGCGAGGCCGAGAGGTTCAGGGCCCCCTGCTCGCCGTGCAGGATCGAGGAGAAGGAGCGCAGGGTCGATTCATTGATGAACCGGATGCGGGTCTTCGGGTCCGACAGGTGGTCGGAGACGTAGTTGGTGGACAGCGCCACCACCATGTCTTCCGGAACGATGGCCTCGTTCTCCATGTCGAAGGGCTCGTCGAAGTCGATGTACTTCTTGTCGAGCGGATCCCAGAAGTGGTCGTGCGTGGCGGAAATGATCTTGTCGAAGGCCGTCGTGCGCGCACCGTAGCGGTCGAGATTCAGCATCGACTCGAAGTCGTCGGGGGCGACGGCCTCGTACATGACGTCCTTGGTGATGTTTCCGTCGGCCATGGGCGGGCCTCCCACATTTGATCTGGATCAAATCAAGGTGCGGGTGAACAGCGTTCATGTCAACAAAAATGACGGGGGCGTCAGCTTTGTCTCCCAGGCGGGCGTCGCAAACCGGGCCGCGCCTTCGCGTCCCGGCCGTTGAACCTTTTGGTCCCGTCAGCGATCAACGAGAGACTGGAACAGCGCCCCGCAGCGGGCGATGAATTCGGCGCGCTCCGGTTCCTCGAGCGGCTTGTCGCGGATCAGCCCCTCTACCAGGAGGCCGATAAAGAGGGCGGTAAACAGCCGCGCCCTCACGCCCGGATTTTCCCCGCCGAGCCACTCGGCGATGGGGTCCATGAAGCGCTCGTGGACGGTGTTGTTCAGGTAAGGCGCCGTGGTCACCGACGTGGCGGCGCGCAGGATGATGTGGAAGCCTTGGATCGCCTGGTCATTGGCGGGGTTGGACTTGCCGGCGAACATCCGGCCGATGCCGCGCCCGAGCTTTGACCGGTCGCCCTCGAACAGCTTGTCCGAACGGATCGAGCTCTGCAGGACGGCGACGAAGAGGCCTTCCTTGCCGCCGAAATAACGGTTGATCAGGGCCGCGTCCGCCCCCGCGTCGGCGGCGATGTCCCGCAAGAAGGCGCCTTCATAGCCGGACCGGGCGAAGTGGGCGCGGCCCGCGGCCAGGATCGCCGCGCGAGTGGCCTCGGCGTTGCGGCGCGCCTTGGGCCTGGCCAGAGGGGGAGCGGTTGTTGTCATCCTGGGATGACACGCTATGCGCGCTGGCCGGGGCTGTCACCCGGAAATGAGCCGCCGGTACGGAACCCCGCCCTGTTGTAGCGGGTTTTTTCCGCATGCAGATCAGTTCAGACGCCATCCGGACCATCCGCTACGACGCCGGCCGCCAGAAGCTGTTCGTGCGCTTCGTGGATGGAGATGAGTACGTCTATGTCGGCGTGCCGGGCGAAGTTCACCGCTCCTTCGTCGACGCCGCGTCCAAGGGACGCTTCTTCGCCCACGAGATCCGCGACCAGTACCCTTACAACCGGCTGGACCACTAGGCTGCTTGACCTGCGGCCCGCGCTCCCGCATCCGGGGCCGTGGCCGTCTATACCGACATCTCCGACGAGGAACTCGACGCGTTCCTCTCCGCCTATGACCTGGGGGCGCCCACCGCCTTCAAGGGCGTGGCCGAGGGGGTGTCGAATTCCAACTTCATGCTGGAAACCGAGAAAGGCCGCTATTTCCTGACGGTCTATGAGGCGGCGACGCCCGCGAAGGATTTGCCGTTCTTCCTCGGCCTGCTGACCTGGCTGTGCGATCACGGGTTTCCAAGCGCCGCCCCGGTGCCGACGCGCGGCGGCGAGGTCCTGCAGACCCTGCGCGGCAAGCTGGCGGCGATCGTCTCGTTCCTGCCCGGCCTATCTGTGCGCCGCCCGGGGCTCGACCATTGCCGCGAGGCGGGCGAGGGCATGGCCTGGCTGCATACGGCGGGCGCCGGGTTTGCCGGACGGCGGGAGAACGGGCTCGGCCAGTCGGCCTGGGCGACGCTCTTCGCCCCCCTGCACGGCGCCGCCGACGGCCTGAAGCCGGGTCTCGCCGGCGTGATTTCCCGGGACCTGGCCGAGATCGCCGCCGATTGGCCGCTGCACCTGCCGCGGGGCGTGATCCACGCGGACTTCTTTCCGGACAATGTGTTCTTCGCGGTGGGAAAGTTCGCCGGGGCGATCGACTTCTATTACGCCTGCGAGGATTTCCTGGCCTATGACGTGGCGGTGGCGCTGAACGCCTGGTGCTTCGAGCCCGACGGCTCCTTCAATGTCACCAAGGCTGGCGCCTTCCTGGCCGGGTATCGCCGCCGGCGGGCCCTTTCCGAAGCCGAACAGGCCGCTCTGCCCGTGCTGGCGCGCGGCGCGGCCATGCGATTTTTCCTGACCCGCCTGCGCGACTGGGGCGCCACCCCGGCCGGGGCCCTCGTCAAGCCGCACGACCCGCTGGAATATGAGCGCAAGCTGGCGGTGCATCGGGGCGGGCTCGGCCTCTGGGGCTCGGCGTGACCCCGAAGGTGGTGATCTATACGGACGGCGCCTGCCGGGGGAATCCCGGGCCCGGGGGCTGGGGGGCGATCCTGATCTCCGGCGGCCGGGAGAAGGAAATCTGCGGCGGCGAGCTTGCCACCACCAACAACCGCATGGAGCTGATGGCCGCGATCCAGGCCCTGACCACGCTGAACCAGCCCTGCCAGGTGGAGCTGCACACCGACAGCCAGTACGTGAAAAACGGCATCAGCGAGTGGATCAAGGGCTGGAAAGCCCGGGGCTGGAAGACCGCCGACAAGAAGCCGGTGAAGAACGACGACCTCTGGAAGCAGCTGGATGACGCCCGCCTGCGCCACACCGTCGACTGGCGCTGGATCAAGGGCCATGCCGGGCACGAATTCAATGAGCGCGCCGATCAGCTGGCCAACAAAGGCATGAGGCTGACCCTCGGCGAAGAGGCGGCGGACTAGAATCAGCGTAGTTCAGGCTCGAACCATCTGGTGAGACCGCCATGGCCGAACCTCGCGAGCGCCCGGACCTCGAAGCCCTCTCCGCCATCGCCATCGTGCAGCAGCGTCTGCGCGCCCGGCTGGAGCGGGCCATGCCGGCCGGCCTTTCCGCCGCCGGATTCGACGCCTTGACACGCCTGGCCTCCCACAACGCCCCCACTGGCCCGGCGGAACTGGCCGACGCCCTCGGCCTCACGCGGGCGGCGATCACCAACACCCTGATCCGCCTGGAAGCCGCCGGTTGGATCGCCATTGCCGGCGACGACCGCGACGGGCGGCGCAAGCGCCTTTCCCTTACCCCCGAAGGCGCCCGCATCCAGCGCGAGGCGGCCCGGGCCGCGCGCCCGGAACTCGAGGCCCTACGCGCCGGGGTCGATCCGGCGGAGGCTGAAGCCGCCCTCCCCTTTCTGCGCTCTCTCAAGCTCTGGCTGACGCGTTCTTAACGATCGCCGCTCTATGAGAGCCGCATGACCGGACCCATCGATCCGATCCGCCGCCCCGGCCCCGCCGCCCGCGTCCAACAGGACGGGGAGGGTGACGGCGCATGGCGCGAGGGCCACGAGGCCATCGCCAACCTTCCCGCCGTGATCGAAGGCGAAACGCTCCAGGAGCAGGCGCCGCCCCTGCGTCCCCGCCGCGCCACGGCCGGGGCCTACGATGCCCAGTATCTCGGTCAGGATGGTGTCAAGCGCGGCCTGCGCGGCGGCCAGGAGGTGCTGGACAATGCCCGCGCCGCCTACCTGGAAACTGAATTCTCCGGCCCCAATGACCGGCGGCCGAAGAAGGGCCTGATCAAGAAAACCGAGATCTAGGACCTACAGCCGGTCCACCGGGCTCGGCGGAATCGGGGCCTCTCGCGGCGTCGCCAGCTTGCCGGCGATGGGCTTCAGCCAGGCTTCGAAGTCGTCGATGAAGTCATAGACGACCGGCACGAGAAGCAAGGAGAGCACCGTCGAGGTCAGGAGGCCGCCGATCACCGCCACGGCCATCGGCTGACGGAATTCCGCGCCTTCGCCGAGGGTGAGCGCGGTCGGCAGCATGCCGGCCATCATCGCCATGGTGGTCATGACGATCGGCCGGGCCCGTTCACGGCAGGCCTCCATCAGGGCTTCGCGCTTCGGCACGCCGACGCGTTCGCGCTCGATGGCGTATTCGATCAAGAGGATCGAGTTCTTCGCCGCCAGGCCCATCAGCATGAAGAAGCCGATCAGGGACGGGATCGACAGGGCCGAGTGCCAGAGCAGAAGCGCCAGGAATGCCCCGCCGATCGCCGCCGGAAGGGTGAAGAGGATCACCAGCGGTTTGAAGAACGACCCGAACAGCAGGACCATCACCGCATAGACGAGGCCAATCCCCGAGAAGAGGGCGATCACGAAGCCGCCGAACAGCTGGCCGATGGCCTTTTCCTGACCAGCGGACGCCGGCGCCACGCCAGGCGGCAGGTTGCGCATGGCCGGCAAGCGGTTGGCCGCCGGGATCACGTCGCCGAGTTGGGCGCCGCCATCGAGGTCGGCGCGGATGGTCACCTGGCGCTTGCGGTCGAAGCGATCGATCTGGGCCGGGCCGGCCTCGAAGGTGACATCGGCCACAGTCTCCAGGGTGGTGAAGCCGCCGGTCGCCGTGGGCAGGCGAAGGTTGCGGATGGCGGCCAGATCGGAGCGCGCGCCCTCGGCCAGACGCACCCGGATCGGAATGCGCCGCTCGCCCTGGTTCAGCTTAGAGACATTGGCGTCGATGTCGCCCACGGTCGCCACCCGGGCCGCCGCCGCGATCGCCGCGACGCTGACCCCAAGGCGGGCGGCCTCGTCGGGCTTCGGCCGCACCACGATTTCCCCGCCGCTCGGCGGTGAGCCGAGGCGCGGATCGGCGATGCCGGGCACATTGCGCAGCTGGGCGAGGAAGTTCAGAGCCGCCTGATCGAGGCCGTCCCCCGTCTCGCTGGTCAGGATCATCTGATAGTTGGCGCCGCCGAAGCCGCCGTTGGCGAAGGACACCCGGGCGTCGGGAATCCGGCGAAGGAGCGGGCGCAGCCGGTCGCGGATGGCGGGCACCTTGTCGGCGCGGTCGTGCTTCAGGACCATGGTCACGGTCGCGGCGGTGACGCCGGCCGAACCGCCGAAACCGCCCGGCCCGCCGCCGCCGCCGGCGCCCACCGAGGTGAACACCGCTTCGGTTTCAGGCTGCTGGCGCAGGGTGGTTTCCAAGGAGGCGACGATGCGGCGCATGTCTTCGAGCCGCGATCCCGGCGGCGCCTCGACCTGCATTTGCAGGTAGTTCGGATTGCCCTCGGGCTGCAGGCCCTTGGGGATCACGGCCACCAGCAGCACCGAGAGCACGAAGGTGACCGCCCCGATAATCGCCGAAACGATGCGATGATCGAGCGCCCAGGTGAGAGCATTCACATAGAAGCCCGGCAGGGGTTTGCGCGGGCTCGCCTCCTTGGGCACCAGGAAATAAGCCGCCAGGACCGGCGTCAGCAGACGCGCCACCACCAGGGAGAAGAGCACGCTCACCGAAACGGTGATGCCGAACTCCTTGAAGAACTGGCCCGAGAAGCCCGGCATGAAGCCCACGGGCAGGAACACCGCGGCGATGGCGAAGGTGGTGGCGACCACGGCCAGACCGATCTGGTCGGCGCCTTCCATGGCGGCGTCGTAGGGGCGCAGCCCCATATGGACGCGTTTTTCGATGTTCTCGATCTCGACGATGGCGTCGTCCACCAGGATGCCGATCACCAGGGTGAGGCCGAGGAGCGTCACCATGTTCAGCGAGAAGCCCATCAGGTGCATGAAGGCGAAGGTCGGGATCAAGGACACCGGCATGGCGATGGCGGTGATCGCCGTGGCCCGCCAGTCCCGCAGGAAAAGGAACACCACCAGCGCCGCCAGAATCATGCCTTCCAGCAGGGTATGCTGGGTGGCGGAGAAGCCGGCCCGGGTCTGGTCCACCGCCGAGACGATGGTGCGCACATGGATGCCGGGATTGTCGCGCTGCAGCTGGGCCAGGAGGGCCGTGACCCCGTCCTCGACAGCGATGTCGGAGGCGTCCTTGGTCTTGGTCACCTGGAAGCCGACCACGGGCCGTCCGTTCAGAAGCGCCATGGTGCGCGTCTCGGCCGACCCGTCGCCCACGTCCGCCACATCGGAGAGACGCACGAAACGCCCGCCGCCGGCCGGGATCATGATGTTGCGAATCTGATCGACATTCACCGCGGCGCCCAGGACGCGCAGCGTCTGTTCCCGGTTGCCCACGGCCAGCCGGCCGCCTGGGGCGTCGACATTGTATTGGTTGAGGGCGTCGTTGATCTGGGCGGCGGTCAGGTTCTGGCTGGCCATCCTGTCGAGATCGAGGATGACGTTGATCTCCCGGTCGACCCCACCGATGCGGTTCACCTGACCCACGCCGGGGGAGGCCTGCAGCTGGCGCTTGATGGTGTTGTCGATGAACCAGGAGAGATCGGTCAGGCTCATCCCCGGCGCTTCGACGGCGTAGGTGATGATCGGCTGGTCGTCGAACTCGATCCGCCGCACCAGGGGCGCGTCCACTTCGCGCGGCAAAGAAGCCCTGGCCTGGTCGACAGCGGCGCGCACATCGTCGGTCGCCTTTTGCAGGGGCGTGCCGATCTGGAACTGGATCACCGTCGTTGAGACGCCCTGGGTCACCGTCGAGGCGATAGCCTCCACGTTCGAGAGACCTGAAAGCGAGCTTTCGATGGGCCGGGTGACCTGGCTCTCCATTTCCGAGGGCGCGGCGCCGTTGCGCGTCACGCTTACGGAGACGGCCGGGAACTCCACGTTCGGGAAGTTCTTCACTGCCAGCTTGGTGTAGGAATAGGCGCCGATCAGAACGAGGGCGATGAACAGCACCGCCACCGGCATCGGGTTGCGGATCGCCCAGGCCGAGACCTGCAGATGGTGGCTCTGTTGGCCGGGCTGGTTCATCGCGCCGGAGCCGCCCCCGTGGCCGCCCGGGGCGCTTCCTGCGGACGGATGGTGTCGCCTTCCACCATCATGGCCGCGGCGCGCAGCACAACGCGGGCGCCCTGGGCCGGACCGGAGATCAGTTCGACAAAGCCATCCCCGTGAGCGCCGGTGCGCACGGCCACCCGGCGAACGCGGTTGTCGGCCCCCACCACCATCACCGCGGCCCCGTTGGCGTCATAGCGGACAGCCGTTTCCGGAACGACCAGCACCGGGCGCCCGCCGCCTTCGAAGGTGGCGCGGGCGAAACCGCCGGCCCGGATGTTCGGATTGAGCGGCAGCAGGATACGCACCTTGCCGAGCTTGGTATTGGCGTCGACACGCGGGCTGACCAGACGGATCGAGCCCACCACCACCTCCCCATTGGCCAGGGTGACCTTGGCGGCCATGCCCGGCGAGAGGTTGGACAGCGCCCCTTCGGCGACATCGGCCACCAATTCGATCTGGCCGTTCTGGGCAATACGGAACCACGGATTGGCCCCGGCCGCCGCCATGTCGCCGGGGCGCACATTGCGCTCGATGACGAGGCCGGCATAGGGGGCGCGGATGGTCATCTTGGACTGGCGCGTACGCAGATCGCGCAGGGAGGCCGCCTGGGCCGCCGCCTGGGCGCGGGCCGCCCGGGCCGCGAAGCGGCGGGCCTCGATCTGTTCCTGGCTGAGCACGCCCTCGCCATCGAGGCCGCTGACCCGCTCGGCCTCCGCCGTGGCCCGCTCGGCCTGAATCTGCTGCTGCGCGGCCAGTGCGCTCTGCTGGTCGATCTGCGAGCGGATCAGGGTGTCATCCAGAACGGCCAGGGGTTGTCCGGCCCGCACCCATTCGCCTTCGTCCGCCATCACCCGGGCGACCCGGTAGCCGCTGACCTCGGAGAAGATCGCCGTGTCCTCGCGCGGGGCCAGCACGCCGGAAGCGACGATGCCCCCTTCCAGGACCTTGGACTCCACCCGCACGACGCTGACCGTGCGCGCCGCGGCGGCGGCCTGGGCCGGAGTCTGGGCTGGCGGCGCCTTGCCGCCCTTGCCGCCGGGGCGACCGCAGGCGCTCAGGGCCAGGGCGGCGATCAGCAGGAGGACGGCGGCAGGTTTCATCGGTCTCATCGTTGCGGCGGCGCGGCGGGCGGGGTCCAGCCGCCACCAAGGGCTTTGTAGACTTGCACGGCGCGGCGCAAGGCCTGGACACGGGCCGAGGTCAGGTTCGAGCGGGCGCCGCGCCAGGAGCTTTCTACGCCGAGAACGGTCTGCAGATCATCGAGACCCGCCTCATATCGCGACTTGGCTGCCGCCAGGGCCCGGGCGGCGCGCTGCTCGCCGGCGCTCAGCTGGCTGATGCGCTTCTGGTCGGCGGCGAGGCGCACGAGGGCGTTGTCCGCCTCGCCATAGGCCGTCTGCACGGCTTTCTCATAGGCGAGCACGGCCTGTTCGGTGCGCGCATCCTGGGCGCGGATGTCGGCTAGCAGCTTGGGGATATCCAGCACGGGAATGCTGACCCCGACGCCGGCCGTCCAGAAGCCGGTCTGGGTGGTGGTGGTGGTCGGCGTGATCGTCCCGCCAGAGAACGAGACGCCAGGCGCGACGCTGCGCGACAGGCCCACGCCAGGATTGATCGTGAAACTCGGGAACAGGGCCAGCTTCGCCAGGCGCTGGCGCCCAGCCGCCGAGCGCAGGCGCTCCTCCGCCTCGCGCACGTCGGGACGGCGGGCCAGGAGATCCCCGGGCAGGGCGCCGGGTACAGCCGGAGAATCCGGCGCGGCGGCCTCGACGGGCAGGTTGTCCGTCGGCTCGAAACCGCGCCCCACGAGCACAAGCAAGGTGCGCTGGGCGGCATGCAGCTCGGCCTCCAGGCTGGTGACCTGGGCCTCGGCCTGGGCAAAGTCGCCCGACACCCGGTCAAGATCCGAGGCCGGGGAGAGCCCCCGCTCTGCCTTCACCCGCGCGATGTCGCGGATCTGGCCCTGGATACGGGCGGTTTGCCGGGCGTCGGACAGCTGGATGGCGAGGCCCCGGGCCGCGAAATAGGAATCCGCCACGCTGGCGGCGAGGGCGGCCCTGGCCCCTTCCGAGTTGAAGCGCACGGCGGCCAGGTCGGCATCGGCCACGCGCCGGGCCGCCGACAGCCGGCCGAACAGATCGATCTCCCAGCTGACGTTGAAATTCAGAGTCTCGCTCTCGGTGCGCCCGCCGGTCGGGAAGAGGGCGCTGGAATTGCTGCCCAGGTCCTCGGTCTCACGGACCGAAGCGTTGCCGGCGATATTGCCGCGCGGGAAGGTCTGGGCGACCTGGGAATCACGTGAGGCCCGCGCTTCGATCAACCTCTGGGCGGCGCTGCGTGCATCGGGCGAGCGGGCCAGGGCGTCATCGATCAGGGCGGTCAGGGCCGGGTCGTTGAAGTTTTCCCACCAGCGGTCCAGCTGCTCTTCGGCCAGGGGAACCCCGGCGGGCGCCTCATAGGCCGGCGGCGGCGTCACCTCCGGCGCCCGCGGCCCCTTGAAGGCGCAAGCGGTCAACAGCGCCAGGGATGGCGCGACCAGAATGAGTCGGGCGGTGAGACGTCGGGCGGTCATGGCGCTGATATGTGGGAAGAACTCGGCCCTCGAAAAAGCGGTACGGCTATTGGCGACTGTTTCGCGCAGTTGAATGTCTGCGCCGACACAAACAAAAAGACGCGCCGATTCGGCGCCAAAGCTGTCCTTTAGGCCCTGATTCCGCGCTGTTTGGCGAGTTCTTTGCCCTGGGACTAGGGTGCCGGGGCCACAGTTGTGAAGGAACAGGCATGACCACCCGCGGCGCGATCCGTTCCGGCATTGGCGGCTGGACCTTCGAACCCTGGCGCGGGGTGTTCTATCCGGACTCGCTGAAGCAGGCCGACGAGCTGCACTTCGCCAGCCGCGCCCTGACCACTATCGAGATCAATTCAACCTACTATTCGAGCCAGAAGCCCGAGACCTTCGCAAAGTGGGCCGCCGCCACGCCGGAGGGGTTCATCTTCTCAGTGAAGGCCTCGCGCTTTTCCACCAACCGCAAGGTGCTGGCCGATGGCGGGGAGAGCATCGAGCGCTTCCTGAACCAGGGGATCGTCGAGCTTGGGGACCGGCTCGGCCCCATCGTCTGGCAGATGGCCCTTACCAAGAAATTCGAGCCGGATGACTTGGCTGGCTTCCTGAAGCTCCTGCCCGAGAAGCTTGAGGGCATGCCTCTGCGCCACGTCGTCGAGATCCGCCACAAAAGCTTCCGCGACCCCGCGTTCATCGCGCTTTGCAAGGCGCGCAATGTCGCCATCTGCCTTTCCGAAGACGCCCGCTACGAGTGCGTCCCCGATGTCACCGCCGATTTCGTCTATGCGCGGCTGATGAAGGGGGACGACCGGCTGAAGACCGCCTATCCCGCCAAGGACATGAAGCGCTGGGCCGAACGGTTCGTGGATTTCGCGGAGGGTGGACGGCCCGATGACCTGCCCTACGTCACCTCCGAGGCGCCGCCGAAGCAGTCCCGGGACGCCTTCGTCTACTTTATCCACGAAGCCAAGGTCCGCGCCCCGGCGGCGGCGCAGGCGTTCCTGAAGGTGGTGAAGGGGCTTTAAGCGCGAGCCGCCTCGACGAGAATGCGCCGTCGATCGCTTGATGGAGGAGTCTGACCGAAGCTCGGGGTTAGACCACCGCCCCCCGCTTCGCCCGCCAGATGGCCCGGTCGAGAGCCTTGGCGAATTCCGTCCGTTCGCCCCGCGACAGGGTCCGCGCCACGGCGATTTCCCGGCCAGAGAGGCGGAGGCGTAGGTCCGTCTCGTCCTCCGCTTCGCCCTCCAGGATCACGCCCGTAAAGGCGGTGGGCGAGGTCCAGACCACTTCCTGGGCGCCGCGCCACTCCGAAAGCACACGCACTTCATTGGCTGTCACCTGCACCCTTTCGCGCCTTTCGGCGGCGCGGAAGCTGGCGTTGAAGGCGAGGACCACGGCCAGGAGATCGAGCCCCAGGAACACCGGCACCGGGGCGGCCCCGTTCAGGACGAAGACGATGGCGGTGACGCAATTGATCGCCGTCATCACCCCGATCAGGATGATGAAGCCCTTCTTGCCCAGGGACCGGTGCGGCGTGATCACCGCGTCCATGTAGAAGACGCCGTCCATGGGGGCGGACGATGCCTCACCTTCGCGCCCTTGGCGAGGCCCGCGGCGCGGTCTAATCGCCCACTATGGTGAAGGCGCCGCGATCGAAGAAGGCCGCCGCCGAAGCGGCGCGCATCGCGGAGATGTTCCGCCGCTTCGAGGCCGCCACCGATCATCCCCGCACCGAGCTCGATTTCGCGAACCCCTTCACCCTGGTGGTGGCCGTCGCCCTTTCCGCCCAGGCGACGGATAAGCAGGTCAACAAGGCGACGGGCCCGCTCTTCGCCGTGGCCGATACGCCGGCCAAGATGTTCGCCCTGGGGGTCGAAGGCCTGACGCCGTACATCTCGTCGATCGGCCTCTTCCGAAACAAGGCCAAGAACGTCATCGCCCTCTTCAAGATCATCCTCGAGGAGCACGGCGGGGTCGTGCCCCTTCAACGCGCGGCCCTCCAGGCCCTGCCCGGCGTCGGGCGCAAGACAGCCAGCGTGGTGCTGAATGAGCTCGACATCGAGCCGGCCATCGCCGTCGACACCCACGTCTTCCGCGTCTCCCACCGCCTGAAGCTTTCCAGCGGCAAGACGCCGGACAAGGTCGAGGCTGAACTGATGGCGCGCATCCCCGCCCCCTATCTGACCCGCGCGCACCACTGGCTGATCCTGCATGGCCGCTACATCTGCGTGGCCCGAAAGCCCAAGTGCGCCGAATGCCTGATCGCCGACCTCTGCCCCAGCCGCGAGCTGTTCATGGGCGGATAAGACCCCGGGTGCTATAGGGGCCGCCTTTTCGCCGGACCGGAACCGTTCATGACCGCCCTCTACGACGTCGCCGCTATCGGTAACGCCATCGTCGATGTGATCGCCCAGTGTGACGACGCCTTTCTCTCGGCCGAGGACCTGACCAAGGGTTCGATGATGCTGATCGATGAGGCGCGGGCCACCAGCCTCTACGGACGCATGGCGCCGGGCCTGGAAACCTCGGGTGGGTCAGCGGGCAATACGGTCGCCGGAGTCGCGTCCCTGGGGGGACGGGCGGCCTATGTCGGCAAGGTCGCCAAGGACCAGCTGGGCGAGGTCTTCGCACATGACATGCGCTCCGGCGGGGTGCACTTCGCCACCGCCCCCCTGGTTGGCGGCCCCGCCACGGCCCGGTCCCTGATCAATGTCACCCCGGATGGCGAGCGCACCATGTGCACCTTCCTCGGCGCCTCTACCGACCTGACCCCGGACGATGTCGAGGCCTCCGTTATCGAGGCGTCCTTCGTGACCTATCTCGAGGGCTATCTGTTTGATCCGCACGAGGCCCGCCGCGCCTTCGCCAAAGCGGCGGGCCTGGCCAGAGCCAATGGCCGGATGATCGCCATCACCCTCTCCGACGTCTTCGTCATCGAGCGCCATCGTGAGGTGCTGAAGGATTTCATCGACACCCAGGTCGACCTGGTGTTCGGCAACGAGGCCGAGATCGCCGCCCTCTATGAGACCGATCTCGCCTCCGCGCTCACCGCCATCGAAAGCCGCGTGAAGATCGCCGCCATCACTCTGGGCGCCAAAGGCTCGGTGACGCTTTCAGGCGGCCGGAAATACGAAGTGCCTGCCGTGCCTGTGGAAAAAGTCGTGGACACAACGGGCGCGGGCGACCAATACGCCGCTGGATTCCTCCTGGGTTTGGCCCGGGGCAGGCCTTTCGCCGATTGCGCGCGGGCCGGCTCCATCGCCGCGGCCGAGGTGATCTCACACTATGGCCCCCGCCCTCAGGTCTCGCTGAAGGCTCTGGCGGGATCCCACGGACTGGAACTGTAGCGCCCATGGCCCGCACCGCCGAAGTGGTCCGCAAGACCAAGGAGACCGACATCTCCGTCACCGTCGACCTCGACGGCACGGGGGTTTGCGACATCTCGACCGGGATCGGCTTCTTCGACCACATGCTGGAGGCCTTCGGGCGATTCAGCTGCATCGACCTGAAGATCCGCACCGTCGGCGACCTGCACATCGACATGCACCACACCGTGGAGGACACCGGCATCGTGCTCGGACAGGCGATCAACAAGGCCCTGAACGGCTTCAAGGGGATCCGCCGCTTCAGCCACGCCTATGTGCCGATGGACGAGACCCTGACGCGCTGCGCCATCGATCTTTGCAATCGCCCCTACCTGATCTGGAACGTGCGGTTCCAGCGCGACAAGGTCGGCGAAATGGACACCGAGCTGTTCAAGGAGTTCCACCAGGCGCTGGCCATGCACCTCGGCGCCTGCGTGCACCTGGAGACCCTTTACGGCGAGAACAGCCACCATATCGCCGAGAGCGGTTTCAAGGCCCTGGCCAGGGCGCTTAGAACCGCGGTGGAGCTCGACCCCAAGACCGGCGGGGCGGCTCCATCCACCAAGGGCGTGCTGTAGGAAACGAACTCCATGCAGACCGTCGCCCTGATCGATTACGGGTCGGGCAACCTGCGCTCGGCTGAAAAGGCGCTGCTGAAGGCGGCGTCCGGCCTGTCGCGTGAAATGACCATCGCCGTGACGCATGATCCGGCTGTCATCGCGGCGGCCGATCGCGTCGTCCTGCCTGGCGTCGGCGCCTTCGCGGCCTGCATGGGCCGGCTGAAATCCTATGACGGCCTGATCGGCGCCCTGACCGAGGCGGTGCGGGGCCGGGCGGTTCCTTTTCTCGGTGTCTGCGTCGGCATGCAGCTTTTGGCGACGCGCGGCCTGGAGTTCGGAGAGACCCCCGGCCTCGGCTGGATCAGCGGCGATGTGCGGAAGATCGAGCCCAAGGATCCGGCCCTGAAGGTGCCGCACATGGGCTGGAACAGCCTTGACGGAACGTCAGATCAGGCGCTTTTCGCCGGCCTGCCGGACGGGTCGCACATGTATTTCACCCACTCCTTCGCCCTCTATGCCGAGGACGCCGCCGACGTCGCCGCCTGGACCACCCATGGCGAGCCGCTGTGCGCGGCCGTCACCCGCGGCAATGTCGCCGGCTCCCAGTTCCACCCCGAGAAGTCACAGGCCTCCGGTCAGCGCTTCCTCGCCAACTTCCTGGAGTGGGCGCCATGATCCTCTACCCCGCCATCGACCTGAAGGACGGCCAGTGCGTTCGTGTGGTGCACGGCGATTTCGCCACGGCCACGGTGTTCAACGACAATCCCGCCGCCCAGGCCAAGGCCTGGGCCGACGCCGGGTTCCGCTGGCTGCACGTGGTGGATCTCAATGGCTCGGCTGAGGGCCGGGCGGTGAACGGCCAGGCGGTGGAGGCGATCCTCAATTCCGTTTCCATGCCGGTGCAGCTGGGGGGCGGCATCCGCTCGCTGGAAAATGTCGAGGCCTGGATTGAATCCGGGATTTCCCGCGTCATCCTCGGCACGGCCGCCGTTCGCGATCCGGAATTCGTCAAGACCGCCGCGCGCAACTGGCCTGAACAGATCGCCGTCAGTGTTGATGTCCGAAAGGGCAAGGTCGCCGTCCAAGGCTGGACTGAAAATACCGATCTCGACGGCATCGCGGTCGCGCGCCGCTTCGAGGACGCTGGCGTCTCGGCCCTGATCGTCACCGACATCGACCGTGACGGCGCCATGCTCGGCTTCAATGTCGATGTGTTCGGGACCATGGCCGACGCCGTGGACATTCCGGTGATCGCCGCCGGCGGCCTGGCCTCGGTGGATGACATCATCAAACTCAAGGCCCGCAAGGGCGTGCCTGTGGCCGGCGCCGTCCTGGGCCGCGCCCTCTACAACGGCGCCATCGATCCGGCCCAGGCCCTGACGGCCGCCGATTGATGCTGAAGATCCGCGTCATCCCCTGCCTCGATGTGAAGGATGGGCGCGTCGTCAAAGGCGTCTCCTTCCTCAATCTGCGCGACGCCGGCGATCCGGTGGAACAGGCCCGGGCCTATGATGCGGCCGGAGCGGACGAGCTGATGTTCCTCGACATCACCGCCAGCCATGAGCGTCGTGACACCATTCTCGATGTGGTGGCCCGGACCGCCGATGTCTGTTTCATGCCGGTCTCGGTGGGGGGCGGTGTGCGTCAGGTAGACGACGCGCGGCGCCTGCTGCGGGCCGGGGCCGACAAGATCTCGGTCAATACCGCCGCCGTGGAAGACCGCGACCTGATCTCCCGCTGTGCCGACGCCTTCGGCTCCCAGGCCGTCGTGGTGGCCATCGACGCCAAGCACGGGGCCGCACGCACCGACACGGCCGGCAAGAACGATGGCTGGCAGGTCTTCACCTATGGGGGCCGCACGCCCACCGGCCTCGATGTCGTCGAATATGCCGTCGAATGCGTCGCCAAGGGGGCTGGCGAGATCCTGCTCACCTCCATGGATCAGGACGGGGTCAAGAAGGGCTATGATCTGGCCCTGCTGCATGCCGTATCCTCCGCCGTTTCCGTGCCGGTGATCGCGTCGGGCGGGGCGGGCAACGCCCAGCACCTCATTGACGGCGTCAAGGAGGGCGGCGCCTCGGCCGTGCTCGCCGCCTCGATCTTCCACTTCGGAGAACTCTCGATCATGGACGCCAAGCGCGCCATGGCCGCCGCCGGCTTGCCCATGCGCCTCGACGCCGTCCGGGAGATCGCCGCATGAGCCGCTTTGACGATGTGATCGCCCGCCTTGCCGCCACCATCGAGGCCCGCAAGGGCGCCGACCCAGCCGCCTCCTGGTCCGCCAGGCTGCTGGCCGACACGCCGCTCGCCGCCAAGAAGCTCGGCGAAGAGGCCCTCGAGACGGTGATCGCCGCCCTGCAGAGCGACAAGGACGCCCTGGCCGCAGAAAGCGCTGACCTGATCTACCACTGGCTGGTGGTGCTGGCCGCCGCCGGGGTCAGCCTCGACGACGTCGCCGCCAAGCTCGAAGCCCGCGAAGGCACGAGTGGCATCGCGGAAAAGGCGGCGCGGCCGAAAGCCTAGCTATCGGCTCTTCAGCGCCACATAGAGCGCGCCTTCGCCGCCGTGCTTGCGGTGGGCCTCCGATACCCCGGCCACTACGCCCCGCAGGTCATGCGAGGCCAGCCACTCCGGGGCGAAGCGGCGCAGGACTCCGTCGCCCTGTTTGCCCTTGCCGGTGATCACCAGGGCAGCCCTGTAGCCCTCCTCCCGCGCCTGGATCAGGAACGAAATCAGGCGGGCCCTGGCCGCGTCGTGGGTCAGGCCATGCAGGTCGAGCCGCGCGGCCAGGGGGTCGCGCTCGCGCACGATGCGCCGCTTGCGGCCAGGCTCAATGGTTTCGGGCGCGCCCCGGACCTGCGGTTTCGGGGCCAGAGGGACGGGCGGGAAGACATGGGCGGCGACATGCTCGGCCAGCGTCGCTTTGGGGCGGTTCTTGGCGGGAGGTGTGGGCAAATGGCGCCCCTTGGCCGGTTTCACCGTCGCCGCCACGATCGCCCAGAGGCGCAGGTCCTCCGGCGCCAGGCTCACCTTGGGCCCCAGGGATCCACCACCGGCACCAGCCGCCAAAGGCGCAAGGTGTGCCGCACGCGCCCGGCCTCCACCCCCGCCGCCGCGCCCCGTCCCAGATAAAGATCGGCCCGCACCTCGCCCTTGATGGCCCCGCCCGTATCAAGGGCGATGACCAGGCGCTGATAGACCGGGAACGCCCCGTTCAGCACCGGCGCCTTGGCGTCGATCCAGTAGAGCTCGCCGAGGGGGTGCAGAGAGGTGTCCACGGCGATGGACCTGGCCGCCGGCAGGGGAACGCCCGCCGCCCCGGCCGGATCGGCGCCGTCGTCGGGGCCCAGCCGGAAGAACACGTAGCGCGGATTGAGCTGCATGATCTCGTCGGCTTCCGGGCCACGATGCGCGGCCAGCCAGCGGATGATCGCGTCGCCGGAGGTGTTGTTCTCGGCCAGCAGGCCGCGCTGGCGCATGGCGGTGGCGATGCCCCGGAAGGGCTTGCCGTTGTTCGAGTCATAGATCGCCCGCAGGCGCCGCCCATCCGGGAAGGTCAGGGAGCCGGAACCTTGAATCTGCAGGAAGAAGAGGTCCTCCGGCCGCATCCAGGCCAGGGCGTCGCCGGCCGGGCGCGCTTCGATGACGGTGCGGTCCGGATAGGCCTGCGAGCCGTCGGTCACCCGCAGATCCGCCGGCCGGGGCCGCACCGGCGCGGAAAACTCGGCGTCCGGCCGGTCACGCGCTTCGTATTCGGGGGCGTAGTAGGCGGTCAGGAGGCCATCGCCGGTCAGGGCTTCGGGGCGGAAATTCGTTTCCAGGAACCGCCGCGCCGCCAGTTCGCTCACGGGTCCGAGGTCCCGGGCCTTGCGGCAGACCTCCGCCCAGGCGGGATCGCGCGCGGCGCCGCAGGTGGCCCGAAAAGCCGCCAGGGCCGCGGCATGATCGTCGTCCGCCCAGCCGGGCAGGGCCGCGAACTCCCGCGACCAGGCTTGGCTCAGGGGCGGCGGTGTGACGGGCGGTGTCGAGATGGCGGGCGGCGGCGGCGTCACCGGCGGCGTCACGGCCGGCTTCGGCGTTGTTCCGCACCCCGCGAGCGCCAGGGCGGCGAGGCCCACCATTCCCCAACGCTGCGGGAACATTACGCCTCCGCGGCGTCGACGTGGACCAGCGTCCAGTTGGGATCGCGGCTCTTCAGATTGCGCTCGAAGGTCCAAAGCTCGGCGGTGCGCTGATCGTCGACGCCCTCGCCTTCCGGACCCTTGGTGCGCGAGCGCAGCTCGGCCAGAAACCGTACGGCGACCCGCGCCATATCCCCGGCCACGTCCACCTTCTCCAGGTCGGCCCGGGGGGTCTGCAGGAATTCCACCGTCTCGGTGCGGCCCTCGGCTTCGCGCGTCGCGATCGCACTCTCGAACCCGGCCATGACGTCAGACGAGAGCAGGCGCTTCAGGGTGTCGCGGTCGCCCTTGGCGAAGCTCGTGACGATCATCTCATAGGCGCCCTTGGCCCCCGCGAGGAACCGGCCGACGTCGAAGCTGGTGTCCTTGGCCCGCAGCGCCGCCAGGCCGGTGAGCGCGGCTTCGCCTTCGATGGACGGCAGCGGGGCGAGCACGGTTTCGGTGTTCGGCGCCCCGACATCGACCTTGGCCATATCTTCGGGCTGCCGGCCGACGCGTTTCCCGAGCACGGAATAGAGCTGGTAGAGCACCACCGCCGCCAGAACCGCCAGAATGATGAGCTGGAAAGCCAAAATTCAACCTCTAAGGGCCACTTACCACAATATAGGCCAGCAGGGCCGCCGCGTCAGGCGCCTCCCGTTGCGCCCTTGCCGCCCCCATGATAGCGACCCCGCCCATGACTGATACCGAAAACGGCGCCGACCCGTCCGGCCTGGGTGGAATTCGCATCCTCGCCCAGTATGTACGCGATCTTTCTTTCGAAAATCCTCGCGCGCCGGAATCCCTGCGCCAGAACGAGGCCCGCCCCGAGATCGATCTTGGCGTCGAGATGAACGCCAAGGGCCGCCCGGACGGTCTCTTCGAGGTCGAACTGAAGCTCTCGGCCCGCGCCCTGCGCGAGAAGGACGTCATCTTTCATTGCGACCTCCTCTACGCCGGCCTTTTCCAGATCGCCGGCGTCGCCGAAGCCGATCTCGAAGCCGTGCTGATGATCGAGTGTCCGCGCTACCTTTTCCCCTTCGCGCGCCGCCTGATCGCCGACTTGACCGCCGAGGGCGGCTTCCCGCCGTTCATGCTCGAGCCCATCGACTTCGCCGGCATTTATGCGGCTCGCAAGGCGCAAGTGGAGAGCGTGCCGCAAGGCAACGCCTAGCTTTCTGCGCAGGGACGCGCTCCTTCAGGAGCGCGTCCCCTCAGAAGACTCTCAGTGGCTAGTCCCAGTCCAGCCCCAGCCAGATCGCCTTGTCTTTCAGCACTTTGGTGACGAAGGCCTGATGCGCCTCGCGTTCAGCGTCGGTTGAACGAAAAGCCAGGGGCCGCGGCCGGGCCCCATAGGTGACGCGGGTGATTTCGACGCTGAGGCTGGCCGAGGCCTGCGAGATGGCGCCCGCCGCGAAGTCCAGGGCCCGTTCCCGGCCGCCCTGCAGTTCCAGATAGACCGCCGCCAACAGCCGCGCGTCCAGCAGGGCGCCGTGCTTGTCGCGTTCGGCCAGCGAAATCTTGAAGCGCTTGCAAAGGGCGTCGAGGGAATTGTGCATCCCCGGAAAGCGCTTGCGCGCCATGGCTAGGGTGTCCGCCCAGCGGTCTTCCGGCGGCCCGGCGCGGCCAGCCATTTCCAGTTCGGCGTTGAGGAAGCCACGGTCGAAGGGAGCATTGTGCGCGATGACAGGCGCATCGCCGATGAATTCCAGCAGTTCGTCGGCGATTTCCGCGAATTTCGGCTTGTCGGCCAGGAAGGCGTTGGACAGGCCGTGCACCCGCTCGGCGTCCGCCTCCACCTCGCGGCAGGGGTCGATATAGCGGTGGAAGCTGCGCCCGGTGGGCACATAGTCTTCCAACTCGATACAGCCCACTTCCACCAGGCGGTGGCCCGAGCGCACGTCGATGCCCGTGGTCTCCGTATCGAGGACTATTTCCCGCCGCATCCCCTTTTAGTGGGCGCGTTCGGAAGCGCCTGCAAGGCGGGCGGACCGCCAATTGGGGTCCCGCAGGGTCGCGAGAATTTGACGCACCTGGGCTCGCGCCGGCTCGATCCCCTGGCTGGTGTCGATCACGAAGTCCGCCTTGGCGCGCTTTTCAGCATCCGGCGTCTGGCGCCCCAGAATGAAGGCGAACTTCTCCTCGGTCATGCCTTCGCGCGCCAGGACCCGTTCGCGCTGCACATCGGCCGGCGCGGAGACCACGACAATGGCGTCATTGTTGCCGCCGCCGCCGGTTTCGAAGAGCAGGGGGATATCCAGGACGATCACGTCGGCCTTGGCCTCTTCGGCCGCCTTGAAAAACGCCGCCCGGCCCGCGCCCAGCAGGGGGTGGACGATGCGGTTCAGCCGCGTCAGGGCGTCATTGTCCCCTTGCACCCGGGCCGAAAGCGCCGTGCGGTCCACCGATCCATCCGGACGGGTCACGCCGGGAAAGGCCGCTTCCAACGGCGCCGCCGCGGGGCCACCGGCTTCATAGATGCGATGCACCTCCGCATCGGCGTCATAGACCGGCACGCCTTCCTCACGGAACATCGCCACCGTGGTCGACTTGCCCATGCCGATCGACCCGGTCAGGCCAACGATTTTCATCGCGTTTCTCCCAGAATCCCGAGGGCGAGGCCCCGCACATCCGTTTTGGCCGGGGGCGGCGCCCCGAAGAAGGCTTCGAAAGACGGGACCGCCTGGCGGATCAGCATCTCCAGTCCGTCCACCGTGGTCAAACGCCGCCCGGCAGCGGCCTTCAGAAGTTCGGTGCGCAGCGGCTTGAACACCATGTCCATGACGACAGCGCTCACGGCGAGCCTATCGAGGTCGATTTGCGGGCCCGGCCCGCCGTTCATGCCGAGGGAGGTGGCGTTCACCGCCAGCACCGCTTCGGCCAGGCCCTCGCGGCCGGCCTCACAGACCACGGCGCCCGGCAGGGCGCCCGCGATGGCTTCGGCCCGTTCGCGGGTCCGGTTGATGATCCGCACTTCCGGCGCGCCCGCCGCCAGCAGGGCCGCCACCGCGCCTCGCGCCGCGCCGCCTGCCCCATAGACGAGGCTGGGCCCGGCTTTGAGATCGAGGGCCGGGGCCTGGATTTTCAGGGCTTCGGTCAGGCCCGCCCCGTCGGTGTTATCGGCGCGGCATGATCCGTGGGAGAAGGTCAGGACATTGGCCGCGCCCGCCGCCCGGGCCCGGTCGGAGGCTTCGTCGGCGAGGGCCAGGGCCTCTTCCTTGAAGGGGATCGTGACGTTGAGCCCGCTCACACCGGAATGGCGGATCCCGCTGATGAATTCGGCGAACCGTTCGAGCGGGGGCGAGAACGGCACATAGACTCCGTCGATCCCGGCATCGGCCAGCCAGGCATTGTGCAGCACCGGGCTCATCGACTGGGCCACTGGCTGGCCGACAATGCCGGCGACGAGGGTGCGGCCGGTGATGGTCATTCAGCAAGGGCGCCTTTGTCGCGCAGGAAGCTCAGCAGCGGCACCAGGGGCAGGCCGAGGATGGCGAAATAGTCGCCCTCGATGGCGGAGAACAGCTGCACGCCCTCCCCTTCCAGCTGGTAGCAGCCGACGGAGCCCAGGAGCTGCTCGCCGGCCCGCTCCAGATAGCCGTCGAGCCAGTCGTCCGAAAAGCCCCGCATGGTCAGGCTGGCCGTTTCGTTGAGCGTCCAGATCACCACGCCATCCTGGGCGATGGCGAGGGCGGCATGCAGGTAGTGAGTCTGGCCGCGCAAGGCGCGCAGCCGGCTTCGGGCCTCCGCCATGCTTTCGGCCTTGTCCACGAGGGCGCCCTGGAAATCCAGGGTCTGGTCGGCCCCGATCACCAGGCCGGGCGTGGTTCGCGAAACGGCCAGGGCTTTTTCCGCCGCCAGGGCCTCGGCGACCTCTTTCGGCCCGCCGCCGGATCCGGTGATCCTGGCCTTGGTGATGTCCTCATCGACCCCGGAGCCCCGCGGCTCGAAGGCGACCCCCGCCCCGCGCAGCAGGGCCTGACGCGAGGCGCTCTTGGAGGCCAGAATGACCGTAGGGCTCACCGGATCACTTCCACCTGGCCGCGGCCGCCGGAAAGGATGTTGATCACCGCCGCGGCGGTCTCTTCCACCGAGCGCCGGGTGACATCGATCATCGGCCAGCCCTGCTTGTCGAACAGCCGCCGGGCCCGGACGATCTCTTCGCGCACGGCCTCGGCGTCCACATAGGAGGAACCCCGGTCCTCGTTGAGGCTCTTCAGCCGGTTGCGGCGGATCTGCAGCAGCCGGTCCGGCGAGACCGTAAGTCCAATGACGGGCGTGCCTTTCAGATTGAGCAGTTTGTCCGGCAGGTCGGAGCCGGGCACCATCGGCACATTGGCCGCCCGGATGCCCCGATGGGCGAGGTAGATGCAGGTCGGGGTCTTCGAAGTCCGCGAGACGCCTACCAGCACCACGTCCGCGCGGCCGAGATCCTGCCCGCCCTGCCCGTCATCATGGCCGATGGCGTAGTTCAGGGCATCCATGCGGTTGAAATAATCGGTGTCGAGGGCGTGGCGCGCGCCGACCACGGCTTGCAACGGCACTCCCAGATAGTGCGACAGGGCCGCGCCCAGAGGGTCGAGCGCCGCGATGCAGGGCATGCCCAGTTCGCCGCAACCCTCTTCCAGGGCCCGGCGCAACTCGTCGTCGACGATGGTGTGCAGCACGATGCCCGGCGCGCCGGCGATTTCTTCCAGGGCCCGTTCCAACTGTCCACGCGACCGAACCAGGGCGAAGATGTGCTCGATCGGCAGCACGTTTGTGAACCGGGCGCAGACCGCCCGCACCATGGCGTTGAGGGTCTCGCCGGTGGAGTCGGCGACCAGGTGGACATGGAAATAGGTGGCGATGCGTGGCGCGCTCACGGGGGTTCCTTGCCGTTCCGCTGGGTGGTCCGCCAGGTGGTCCGGCGGCGGAAGATTCCTGGGTGGAAAGCTGTGGATGGGTCGTTAAGGTTTGCTTAACGAATGCCGCCTTCCCGGCATAGCCCCGGTGCATGAATAGGCTTCCGTCATGGCCCTCCGGCCTCTCCGGTTGAAAACCGGCCCTGCCACGCAGCCGTCACCCCGATGTCATCCCCTGCGACAGGCCGCCGCGGTCAGGTTGCCGCACAGGCCGTGGACGGTGACGCTGTTCCACGGCTTGCGGATCATCCATCCACAGAACGTGGACCAGGGACTTTAGTGATCTCAAGGCCGTTGCGGGTTATCCCTGTTTTCCCCAGCTGAACCCGGAAGTGTGGATGATCATGGGATGGTGTTTCGACGATCCGGTGTGTGCTGTCCCGGGCGGCCAAATCATCCCCTGCGCCCACAGCCCTTAACCTCTTCTTCACCCTTTTCTCTTCGAGAAAGAATGAAGAGGAAGAAGGCCGGTGGATCGACCAGGTCTTGAGCCTGGCGATAGGGCGCGCTTTAAGGCCCCCATGGATACGTCCCCCGATATGGTCGTTGCGGACCAGCCCCGTCTCTTGAGAGCCATCGCCCGCGAGACGATGGATCGCCCGCCGGTCTGGTTCATGCGCCAGGCGGGCCGGTCCTTGCCGGAGTACCGGCAGCTGCGCACGCGGTTCCAGGACTTCATCGCCTTCTGTCATGATCCTGAATCCGCCGCTGAAGCGACCCTTCAGCCTTTGCGCCGCTTCCCGCTCGATGCAGCCATCGTCTTTGCGGATATTCTTCTGCTGCCCGGGGCTCTGGGCCAACGAGTATGGTTCGAGGCGGGAGAAGGACCGCGGCTCGGCGAGCTGCCGTCGCTGGAGTCCATGGAGGCCGAGATCGAGGCCTCGACGGCACGGCTCGCCAATATCGGCGAAACCCTGAAGATCGTCCGAGCCCACCTTGAGCCCGAACGCACTCTGATCGGTTTCGCCGGCGCCCCGTGGACCGTCGCCACCTACATGCTGCAGGGCAAGGGCGGAGAGCGTGAGGACGCCCGCCGTTACGCCTTCTCCAATCCGGAAGACCTCGACCGTCTGATCGACATCCTGGTAGAATCCACAGCCCGCTATCTTGCCATGCAGTTCGAGGCCGGCGCCCAGGTGCTGCAGATTTTCGAAAGCTGGGCTGAACTTCTGCCGGAAGACATCTTCGAACGCATCGTCACTCGTCCCCATGCCCGTATCATCGCCCGGGCGCGGGAGCTTGGCGTCACCTGCCCGTTCATCGGCTTTCCGCGGGGCTGCGGCTCGCTTGTCGAACCCTATGCGCGAGACGCCGGCGTGAATGTCGTCGGCCTCGATGTGACGGCCAGCGCCGAGATCGGCCGCAGGCTGCAGGAAAAAGTGGCCATTCAAGGCGCCCTTGACCCCCTGCTCCTGCGTGAAGGCGGCGAAGCTCTCGACCGGCGCGTCGACCAGCTTCTCGAACAGTGGGGCCCCAGCAACTACATCTTCAACCTCGGCCATGGCGTCATCCCCGACACGCCGATCTCCAATATCGAACGGGTCCTGAGGCGCGTCACCGGCCAATGAGCGAAGGCGCGGCACACCGGCGAAAGATCGCCGTCGTTCTCTTCAACCTCGGCGGCCCGGAGGACCAGGCTTCTGTCCGGCCCTTCCTGCGCAACCTGTTCGCCGATCCGGCCATCATCGGTCTTCCCGCGCCGATCCGCCTGCCCCTGGCCGAAGGCATTTCGCGGGCCCGCGCCAAGAGCGCCCGCGCCAACTATGCGATGATGGGGGGCGGCTCTCCCCTGCTCAGCGAGACCGAAAACCAGCGGGCGGCGCTGAAGGCCGCGCTCGGGGAAAGCCTCACAGGTGATGAGATCGAGATCTTCATCGCCATGCGCTACTGGCGGCCCTTCACCGAGGATACGGCCCGCGCCGTCGCCGCGTTCGGTCCGGACGAGATCGTCCTTCTGCCGCTCTATCCGCAGTTTTCAACCACCACGACCGGGTCGTCCCTAGCCGCCTGGTCCAAGGCCTACAAGGGATCCGGTAGGGTGCACACGGTCTGCTGCTACCCTGTGGCCGCCGATCTTGTCTCGGCGCACGCCGAAGCGATCCGCTCCGCCTGGACAGCGGCCGGATCACCCGCCGAGCCCCGCCTGCTGTTCTCCGCCCACGGCCTTCCGCTGAAAGTGATCGAGGCTGGCGATCCCTACCAGAACCATGTGGAGCGCACCTGCGCGGCGGTCGCCGAGGCCCTCGCGGCCTCCACGGGCCGGTCCTGGGACTGGCGAGTGTGCTACCAGAGCCGGGTCGGGCCGATGAAGTGGCTTGGCCCCTCCACCCCGGACGCGATCTCCGAGGCCGGAGAAGGCGCCCGCGCCGTGGTCATCACCCCGATCGCCTTCGTTTCGGAGCATATCGAGACCCTGGTCGAATTGGACCACGACTATGCCAAGGTCGCCGATGCGGCCGGCTGTACGGCCTATATCCGCGTCCCGGCCCTGGGCGCCGCCGACCGCTTCATCAAGGGCCTGGCCCTCAGCACCGCCAGGGCGCTGGACCGGACCGGTGTGCAACCGGACGGACCGGCCTGCGCCGGCTTTTCCCAGTGCCTGCACGCCCGCCAGAGGACAACCGCATGATGGCCTGGATCGAACAGCAGTATGACCTCTGGCGCGGGCTGCACATCATCGCCGTGATCGCGTGGATGGCCGGGATGATGTACCTGCCGCGCCTCTTCGCCTACCACGCCGACGCCGCGTCCGGCGGTGAGCTCGACACCACCTTCAAGACCATGGAGGTGAAGCTTTTGCGGATCATCATCAATCCGGCGATGGTCCTGACCTTCGTCTTCGGGACCCTGCTGATCTGCGCCGACGGCGTGCGCCGCGGCTGGGGCTTTCTCCTGGAGCCGTGGATGCTGACCAAGATCGCCGGGATCATTTTCCTGGCGTCCTGGCACGGTTTCCTGGCCGGATCGCGCAAGCGCTTCGAAGCAGGGACCAACACGCGCTCGGCCCGGTTCTGGAAGATGACAAACGAACTGCCGTTCATCGCCGCCATGATCATGGTTCTGGCTGTCACGACGGAGTTCTTGAACCACTAGGGCGCCGGCCCATCTCCTTGACGGGGCTGGAAGTCTGTGGTTCCCCTACGCGCGATCTGGGCGGCCCGCCCGGATCCCCCGCCTTTTCACCGTGGCTGGCCAGGCCGGCTCGCGGTTCCCGAATGAACAATCGCCGGATTTGAACCGGCCAATAGGACCGCCCCGGAGCGCGCCGCGCCCGGAGTCCATTCTCTTAGAGCTATTGTTATGTCCGATACTCCCGATACTGAAATCACCGATACCGAAACCGCCGACGTGGTGGATGTCGCTGAGGCCGCTGAAGCCGACGCCGCCGAGGCGATCGAGGCCGCGGCCACCGACGCCGAACCCTCGGAGGTTTCCCAGGCCATTGCCGCCATGGGCCTGACCCGCATGTCCCTTCAGGAACTGAAGGACAAAACTCCCGCCGACCTGCTCGCCTTCGCCGAGACCCTCGAGGTCGAGAACGCCAATTCCATGCGCAAGCAGGACATGATGTTCGCGATCCTCAAGATTCTGGCCGAGGAGGGGATCGAGATCGCGGGCTCCGGCACCCTCGAAGTGGTGCAGGACGGCTTCGGCTTCCTGCGCTCTCCTGAAGCCAACTACCTTCCCGGCCCTGACGACATCTATGTCAGCCCCTCGCAGATCCGCCGCTTCGGCCTGCGCACCGGCGATACGGTGGACGGTGGCATCCGTTCACCGCGAGAGGGCGAACGCTACTTCGCCCTGATCAATGTCCAGCAGATCAACTTCGAGAACCCGGACAATGTCCGTCACAAGGTTCTCTTCGATAACCTGACGCCGCTCTACCCGGACAAGCGGCTCAACATGGAGCTGCCGGATCCGACGGTGAAGGACCGCACCGGCCGGGTGATCGACATCGTCGCCCCGCTCGGCAAGGGCCAGCGGTGCCTGATCACCGCCCCGCCCCGTGTCGGCAAGACGGTGATGCTGCAGAACATCGCCAAGTCCATCGAGACCAATCACCCGGAATGCTACCTGATCGTTCTCCTGATCGACGAACGGCCGGAAGAAGTGACGGACATGCAGCGCACGGTGCGCGGCGAGGTCATTGCTTCAACCTTCGACGAGCCGGCCACCCGCCACGTGCAGGTCGCGGAAATGGTCATCGAGAAAGCCAAACGCCTGGTCGAACATAAGCGTGATGTGGTCATTCTTCTGGACAGCGTGACCCGCCTCGGCCGGGCCTACAACACGGTGGTGCCGTCCTCCGGCAAGGTGCTGACTGGCGGTGTCGACGCCAATGCGCTGCAGCGCCCGAAGCGCTTCTTCGGCGCGGCCCGTAATATCGAGGAAGGCGGCTCCCTGACGATCATCGCCACGGCCCTGATCGATACAGGCTCGCGAATGGACGAAGTGATCTTCGAAGAGTTCAAGGGCACCGGGAATTCGGAAATCATTCTCGACCGCAAGGTCGCCGACAAGCGCACCTATCCGGCCATCGACATCATCAAGTCCGGCACGCGCAAGGAAGACCTGATCACCCCGAAGGACCAGCTGCAGAAGACCTTCATCCTGCACCGGATCGTCAATCCGATGGGGCCTCAGGACGCCATCGAGTTCCTGCTCGACAAGCTGCGCAGCACCAAGACCAACAGCGACTTCTTCCAGTCGATGAACACCTAAATCGGGCCTCCCTTCCCCGCCGCAGCATGTCCGTCTATTAAGGCAACGGACGGGCTTCCAAGGGGAACGGGCCATGCTGAAGATCTTCCACGCGCCGGGCGCGCGGTCCTTGCGTGTCATCTGGCTCTGCGAGGAACTGGGCATTCCCTACGAGGTCGCCCGCGAGCGGCTGGGCCGGCCGAGCGACGACTTCGCCAAGGTCAGCCCGACCCAGGCCCTGCCCAGCATCATCGACGGCGATGTGGTGATGAGCGAGAGCGTCGCCATCATGATGTATCTGCTGGCCAAGCATGGCGAGACGGACCTGGCCCCCGGACCCGGCTCACCGGCCTTTCCCGACTATCTGCAATATCTGCACTACGGCGAGTCTTCCCTGGCTGCCTTCGTCACGCCGATGGTCCGCACCATGTTCCTCGCCCCGGAAGATCAGCGGAACAACTTCACCATGCAGGCCTTGCGTGGCATGTATGCCGGCCGCCTGAAACTGCTCGACAGCGTCCTGGCCCAGCGGCCCTATGTCGCCGGCGAAAACTTCACCGCCGCGGACATTTCCGTCGGCTATGGGCTGTCCCTCGGCGAGCGCCTGAATCTTGGAGACACTTTTCCCGCCGAAGTGAGGGATTACTGGACCATGCTGCAGCAGCGGGACGCCTTTAAGCGCGCCGCTGCCGTTTAAGCTGCTGGAATCTCTGCCGTTTCACGTGAAACAGCTACCCTAAGGTCTTCCGGAAGAACGCCAGGGTCCGTTCGTTGGCCTTGGAGGCGTCGACGGCGTCATAATGCTCACCGCCCTCCCGCGCGAAGGCATGATCCCGCCCTGGATAGGAATGCAATGTCACCTCCCGGTGGTTGCCCAAGGCCTGCTTGATCATCGTCTGGGCCTGCTTGGTCACGAAGCCGTCTTCCTCGGCGATGTGCAGCATCAGGGGTTCGGCCAGCTTTTCCGCCTCGCCCAGATGGGTCTCGATGCCCACGCCGTAATAACCAACGCAGGCATCCGCGTCGGTGCGCGTCGCCGTCAGATAGGCCAGCAGGCCGCCCAGGCAGAAGCCCACCGCACCCACCTTGCCGTTGCAGCCCGCGTCGGCGCGAATGTGTTCGAGGGCGAGGTCGATGTCCCCCACGCCCTTGTCCACATCGAAGGCGTTGTAGAGGGCGAAGGCCTTGTCCCATTCCGCCTGGCTCTGATCGGTGATGTCGACGCCAGGTTCGATCCGCCAGAAAAGGTCTGGCGCGATGCAGAGGAAACCCTCCGCGGCCAGCCGGTCGGCGACGCCTCGCACGAAGCCGTTCACGCCGAAAATCTCTTGGATGACCACGATAGCCGGCGCTTTCGGCGCCGTGGGCCTGGCCACATAGGCCGCGAAGGCGCCGTCTTTCGATTGCACCTGAATCATCTCACCCATCGTTCCCTCCCAAGAACTCGCCGCCCGCTCCGCCAGCGCGCATTGCACTGACCGGGAGGCTTGGCCCATAACAAAGCGGTCCGGGTCGGACGAGGCAAGGAGTTCGCGGCGATGAAGGTCAAGGTCGAGGTCGAATGCACCCCTCAGGAAGCCCGGGCGTTCCTCGGCCTGCCCGATGTCACGGCCCTCAATGAGCATGTGGTCTCGGAGATGAAAGCACGGATGGACCAGAACATGGCGCTCGCCTCTCCCGATGAACTGGTCAAATCCTGGATGGCGTTCGGCGGTCTGGCCCAGGAGCAGTTCATGAAGATGATGACCAACGCCGCCACATCCAGCATAGGCGGCAAGTCCTCCGGATGACCGATACGATCTTCGCCCCCGCCACCGCCGCCGGCCGGGCGGCGGTCGCCGTGGTGCGGATTTCGGGTCCGGAGACCCGCCCAATTCTGAAGGCGCTCGCCGGCCGGCTGCCAGGCCCGAGGACCGCCGGCCTGCGGCGTCTGAGGCATGAGGGCGTGGTTCTCGACGAGGCCCTGGTGCTCTGGTTTCCCGGTCCGGCCAGCTACACCGGGGAGGACGCCGCTGAACTGCACCTGCATGGAGGTCCGGCCATTGTCGACGCCGTGATCAACGCCCTCTCCGCGCATGGCCTGCGCATCGCTGAGCCGGGTGAGTTCACACGCCGCGCCTTCGAACATGGCCGGCTCGATCTTGCCCAGGCCGAGGCGGTCGCCGATCTCATCGATGCGGAGACCGCGGCCCAGTCGGCCCAGGCCCTCGCCCAGCTCGGCGGAGCCCTCACCGCCCGCTATGACGCCTGGCGCGGCGCCCTGATCGAGGCGCTCGCCCAGCTGGAAGCGGCCATCGACTTTCCGGACGAGGAGCTGCCGGAGGACGTCGCCTCGGGCGCGCTCGGCCCGCTCGGCGCGCTTCGCGCCGCCCTGGCCGCCGCCGTCACCGACGCGGACCGCGGCCGCCGAATCCGCGAAGGCTATCGCGTGGCCATCATTGGCGCCCCCAATGCCGGCAAGTCCACCCTGCTGAACGCCCTCGCCGGCCGGGACGCCGCCATCGTCACACCCATCGCGGGGACCACCCGGGATATCATTGAGGTCCCTCTCGTGATCGGTGGCTACAAGATCCTGCTCGCCGACATGGCCGGCCTGCGGGACACCGTGGACGTGGTCGAGGCCGAGGGCGTGCGTCGAGCCCGGGCCTGGGCCGAGGACGCCGATCTCCGGCTCTGGGTGGTGGACGCCTCCCGCTCGGATGGCGAGTGGCGCCATGCCGCGGGCCTCGCCCTCCCGGACGATCTCCTGGTGATGAACAAGGCCGACTTGCCGTCTGGCGCCGACGCCGCGGCGGACGCGCCGGAGAAAGCCGCCATCGCCCTGACATCACCGGCTGGCGCCGGCCCGGTTCGCGCCTGGCTGGAGGCTCGCCTCGCCCGGGATCTCTCGGCGGCGGAGTTTCCCGCCGCTACCCGGCTGCGTCATGGCCAGCATCTTCAGGACGCTTTGACCCACCTAGACCGCGCGTTCGAGGCGCTTCAGGCCCATTTAGACGTCGAATTGGCGGCGGAAGATGTACGTTTAGCCGCCCGCGCCCTCGCCCGCGTGACCGGCGTCATCGACGCCGAACAGATTCTGGATCGAGTGTTTTCCAGCTTCTGCATTGGAAAATAAGACGTTTCACGTGAAACGGCCGTCCTCCTTCCTTGCCGGATAGCGCAATCTCGACGCCCGCCCGTCTTCAGCGTATATCCCCGCCTCCTTTCGCACCCGGACCTCTCCGCTTGATCCGTACCTGGGATGTCATTGTCATTGGCGGCGGTCACGCCGGTTGCGAGGCGGCCTCGGCGGCGGCCCGCTTCGGCGCGCACACCCTGCTCTTGACCCACAAGATCGAGACCATCGGCGAGATGAGCTGTAATCCAGCCATTGGCGGGCTCGGCAAGGGCCACCTGGTGCGCGAGATCGACGCCCTCGACGGCCTGATGGGCCGCCTCGCCGACGAGGCCGGCATTCAGTTTCGGCTGCTCAACCGCTCCAAGGGCCCAGCCGTGCGCGGCCCCCGCGCCCAGATCGACCGCGCCCTCTACCGCACAGCCATGCAGCGCGAGCTCCTGAACCACGCCAATCTCGACGTCATCGCGTCCGCGGTGGAAGACCTCATCGTTGAAGGCGGTCACGTGGCCGGCGTCATCGGCGCCGACGGCCAGGAATTCCGCGCGCCCTCCGTGGTGCTGACGACGGGCACCTTCCTGAAAGGCGTCATCCACCGGGGCGAGGAGCGCACCCCCGCCGGCCGAGTTGGCGAAGCGCCGGCCATCGGTCTCTCCGACCGTCTCTATGGGGCCGGCTTCGCGATGGGCCGCCTGAAGACCGGCACGCCTGCCCGCCTTGTGGCGTCGTCGATCAACTGGGACGGCCTCGAGATGCAGCCGGGTGATGACCCGCCCTCCCCCTTCTCCTTCCTGACCGGCGCCATCGACCGGCCCCAGGTCCAGTGCGGCGTCACCTACACCAATGATGAAACCCACCGGATCATCGCCGAGCGTCTCACGGAAAGCGCTGTCTATGGCGGCCGCGCCACCGGCCGGGGTCCACGCTATTGCCCCTCCATCGAGGACAAGGTCGTCCGCTTCGCCGACAAGACCAGCCACCAGATCTTCCTGGAACCGGAAGGGCTGACCGACGACACCGTCTATCCGAACGGCGTCTCCACCTCGGTTTCCGCCGAGACCCAGGACCTTTTCCTGCGCACCATTCCGGGCCTGGAGAACGTCGAGGTGCGCCGCTACGGGTACGCCATCGAGTACGACTACGTTGATCCGCGCGAGCTTTCCCCAACCCTTCAGGCCAAGCGCATGCCTGGCCTCTATCTGGCCGGCCAGATCAACGGCACCACCGGCTATGAAGAGGCCGCCGCGCAAGGCCTGGTGGCCGGCCTCAACGCCGCCCGCGCCGCCGGCGGCTCAGCACCGGCAATCTTCGCCCGGGACGAGGCCTATATCGGCGTCCTCATCGACGACCTGGTGACGCGCGGCGTCACCGAGCCCTACCGGATGTTCACCAGCCGGGCCGAATTCCGCCTCACCCTGCGCGCCGACAATGCCGATCAGCGCCTCACCCGCCGGGGTATCGAGCTTGGCGTCGTCGGATCAGTGCGCGATGAGGTCTTCTCCGCCAAGGAAACCGCCCTCGCCGAGGCCCGGTCCCGGGCGCGCGCCCTCTCCCTCACCCCGCAGGAAGCCCAGCGCGCCGGCCTGGAAATCAAGGCCGACGGCCGCCGCCGCGACCTCATCCAGCTCCTGAACCATAAGGGCGTCGATTTCACCGCCCTCGAGACGATCTGGCCGGAACTGGCGTCCTGGCCGCCGGAAATCCGCGAACAGGTGACCATCGACGCCACCTATGACGGCTATCTCGCGCGCCAGGCCGCCGATGTGGAGGCCTTCCGCCGTGACGAGGATCTGCGCCTGCCCGCCGATCTCGACTACCGGGCCATCGGCAGCCTTTCCAATGAGGTGCGCGAGAAGCTGTCGGCCATCCGCCCCCTCACGATCGGCCAGGCGGCGCGTATCGAAGGCGTTTCTCCGGGGGCGATCACCGCCCTCCTCGGCCATGTCCGCCGCGCCCATGCCGCCTGAGGCGGCGGAAGACCTTATGACGGCCGCGGATTTCGCCGCCGTTTCCGGGACGACCGAGGCTCAGATCGCCGATCTCGAAGCCCTGCGGGGTCTGCTGGCCGAGTGGAACGAGAACATGAACCTCGTGGGCCCGGCCACCCTGCCCGCCTTCTGGTCCCGCCATGCGTGGGATAGCGCTCAGCTGCTGCAGCGTGCGCCGGACGCCCTCACCTGGGCCGATCTCGGGGCTGGGGCCGGGTTTCCCGGGCTCGTCCTCGCCATTCTCCTGAAGGGCCGGCCGGGCGCGAAGGTGCATCTGGTGGAATCCATGGCCAAGCGCTGCCGGTTCCTGAGCGAAGTCGTGGCCTCCCTCGCCCTCCCCGCCCAGGTGCACAATGGGCGGGCGGAAGCTCTGAAAATCACCGTTGATGTGGTTACGGCCAGAGCGGTGGCGCCCCTTTCCAAACTTCTCGGCTATGCTCAGCCCTACATGGCCCGAAAAGCTGTGGGTCTCTTCCTCAAAGGACTAGATGTTGGGGCTGAGATCGAGGAAGCTACTAAATATTGGAATTTCGACGTTGAGCGCCTTCCAAGCCTCAGCGACCCGAGGGGCCAGGTCCTGCGCATTGAGAGGCTAAGCCGTGCCGCCTAATACGAAACCTCTGCGCGTCCTCTCTATCGCCAACCAGAAAGGCGGCGTCGGCAAGACCACGACCGCCATCAATCTGGGCACGGCCCTCGCCGCGGTCGGCGAGCGCGTGCTGCTCGTCGACGCCGATCCCCAAGGCAATGCGAGCACCGGCCTCGGCGTGGCGCGCCACCAGCGCCCGACCACCCTCTATGACGTGCTCATGGAGGAAAAACTGATCTCCGAGAGCGTGGTGAAAACCACCCTGCCCGGCCTCGACCTGCTACCCGCCGACGCCGATCTCTCCGGAATCGAGCTGGAACTCGGTCAGAAGCCCCGCCGCTCCTTCCGTCTGCGCGACGCTTTCGCGCCGCTCCGGGCCTCCGGCGCCTACACCTACATCCTCATCGACTGCCCGCCGTCCCTGAACCTGCTCACCGTCAACGCCATGACCGCGTCTGATGCGGTCCTGGTGCCTCTGCAGTGCGAGTTCTTCGCCCTCGAGGGCCTGACCCAGCTGATGCGCACGATCGACCTGGTGCGCGGCAGCCTCAACCCGGCCCTGGAAATCCAAGGCGTCGTCCTGACCATGTATGATCGCCGCAACAGCCTTTCGGCTCAAGTGGCCCGCGATGTGCGCGAGCATTTCGGCGACAAGGTCTATGACGCCGTGATCCCCCGGAATGTCCGGGTCTCGGAGGCGCCGTCCTTCGGCAAGCCGGCCCTGATCTATGACCTGAAGTGCGCGGGCTCCCAGGCTTACCTGAAGCTTGCCCGGGAGGTGGTGGCTCGCGAAAAGGCGCGCCGCGCCAAGGTGGAGGCTTAAACCATGGCTGAAGGCAGACGCGGCCTTGGCCGGGGGCTCTCGGCCCTGCTCGATGAGGCGGAAGCCGCCACGACCCCGGAGGCTCGCCGCGCCGCCGGCGTCGAGGAAATCCCTATCGAGCTGATCCAGGCCAACCCGGACCAGCCGCGCCGCCATTTTTCCGAGGCGGAACTCGACGAACTGGCGAAATCGATCCGCCAGCGCGGCGTTCTGCAGCCGATCCTCGTGCGCCCGCTGCTTGACGACGCCGGCTCGTACCAGATCGTCGCCGGCGAACGGCGCTGGCGCGCATCCCAGAAGATCGGCCTCCACGTCGTGCCGGCCCTGGTGCGGGTTCTGTCGGACACCGATGTGATGGACATCGCTGTCATCGAAAACGTTCAGCGCCAGGACCTCACCGCCCTGGAAGAGGCGCGCGCCTACAGGAAGATGATGGATTTCGGCAGCCGCACCGCCGATGTGATCGGGAACCTGATCGGCAAGAGCCGCTCACATGTCGCCAACACCGTCCGTCTGCTGTCCCTGCCGCCCTCCGTGCTGACCCATATGGAGGCAGGGCGCCTGACCGCCGGTCACGGGCGCGCCCTGGCCATGGCGGAAGGCGAGGCGGCCGCGCTCGCCGAGGAGGTCGTCCGCCGGGGCCTGAGCGTGCGCGAAACCGAAGCCAGGGCCCGCAAGATCGCCAATGGCCCACTTCCGCCGCCGGCCAAAGCCCCGCCGAAGCCCGCCCGCAAGGACGCGGATACGCGCGCTCTTGAAACCGATCTCGCCGAAATCCTCGGTCTCGACGTACAGCTGACCCACCGCGGCGCCGGCGGTGGCGAGTTGAAAATCACCTATGCCACCCTCGAACAGCTCGACGATCTCTGCCGCCGCCTGATGCGCGGCTAGGCGCCGGAGCAGCGCCGCCCTTCAGGTTAAGACCTTGCCTGGATTGAACAAACCGGTGGGGTCAAGCGCGTCTTTAAGACGGCGCATCAAGGCGATCTCCGGCGCTGTACGGCTCTGCGAGAGATGCGCCTTCTTTTGCAGGCCGATACCATGCTCCGCCGAAATCGAGCCCGTGAGCCTGGGAAGGGCGCTGTAAACGATCTCCTCCACGGCCTCCCGGTCTTCCGGTTCGGGTACGCCGGCGATCACGTGCAGATTGCCGTCGCCGAGATGGCCGAACACCGTCAGCCGCGGGTCCGGCCAGTGCGCCGCAAGGCCGTCGCGCACTCTGGCGACATAGGTTTCCATGGCAGACACTGGAAGGCTGACATCAAAGGCCATGATCGGGCCATCGCGGCCGGTTTGCCTCACGTCGTCGCGCAGAGCCCACATCCGGTCACGCTCGGCCTGTGATTTGGCGAGCACCGCGTCCTCGATGAGCCCGCCCTCCAACGCCTGATGCAGCGCCGCCTCGAAACGCGCCTCGTCGGCGGCTCTATCCCCGCCCAACGCCTCCACCAGCACATAAAAGGCGTGCTCTCCGGCCAGGACGGGGCGTCCCTGGGCCGGCGGTGTCGTCACCAGCCGGTGGAACTCCGGCCACATGACCTCGAACGCGGACAGCTGGCCGCCAAGGCCGCGTTCGAGGTGGCGCAGAAGCGGCGAAAGGTCCGCGAACCGTCCGACCCCGAGAAACGCGGTCATCTGGCTGAGCGGCGCCGGCCGTAGGCGCAACACCGCGCGCGTCACGATGCCCAGGGTCCCTTCCGTGCCGATGAACAGCTGCTTGATGTCGTATCCGGCGTTGTTCTTGATGAGATGGTTCATGGCGCTGACCACCTGCCCGTCCGCCAGCACAGCCTCCAGGCCCAGCACCATGTCGCGCGTCATGCCGTAACGCAGGACGCGGTTGCCGCCGGCATTGGTGGAGATGACGCCCCCGATGGTCGCCGAGCCCCGCGAGCCCAGGTCGAGCGGCAGGAAAAGTCCCGCCTTTTCAGCGGCGTCGGCCGCGGCTTCCACCACGCAGCCCGCCTCGACGGTCATCGTGCCGCAGGCGGTGTCGATGTCCTCGATATCGCGCATGCGTTCCAGGCTCAGCGCCAGGGCGCCGTCCGCCCGGCACCCGTCCACCAGGCCCGTGCGCCCGCCCCAGGGGACGACCGGCACGCCCGCCGCCGCGGCGATTTTCACCACCGCGCTGACTTCATCCGCCGAGCCCGGCCTCACCCCGGCCAGGGGCTGACCCAGCCGGCCCCAGGCGGGACCCGCCAGCAGGGCGCTGTCGGCGCCGTCGAAGACGTGATCCTTGCCGACCGCCTGGCGCAGCTGCTCGAGAAGGTCTGCGGCCGCCATAGCGCGTGCTCCAAAGCTATCCCGAAAGACGCTGCACGCCGGCCGCCCGAAGGAGAATGATCAGGATCAAGGTCCGTTCAGGCCGTGGGGATGGGCATGACCTCCATGATCTCCACAGAGTGACCGGGGAAAATCGCGAAATGGGGGTGGTTCAGAAACAGCCTCGCCGCGTCCTCATGGCTCTCGGCCTTCAGGGTCACATAGCCCGTCAGCAGGTTACTGATGTCCGCCACCCCTTTCGCCGACACTTCCTTGGTCTTGCCCAGGGGCCCGCCCTGATCGATCACCTTGTCGGCGTGGTCCTGCATCCACTGGCCCCAGGCCGCCATGCCGCGCGCGATATCGTCCGACCCGGGCTCCGCCCGCCCCGCCTCCGGCGCCCCGCCCATATA
Source organism: Caulobacteraceae bacterium (assembly GCA_046349475.1). Classification (GTDB taxonomy): domain Bacteria; phylum Pseudomonadota; class Alphaproteobacteria; order Caulobacterales; family Caulobacteraceae; genus Acaudatibacter. Next base: position 214,462 of record JAXMCG010000003.1, read on the forward strand.
GACCGCGAGAAACGTTTTCATTGGGAGCCTTCCCTTTCCGCGAACAGTCCGCTATATGTGTGGCTGTGGATTGTAGGCCGACATCGCTAGACAAAGCCCTCACCTTTAGGGGAGGGATTACGTCTTTCGCGGGTTCGAGCGCCTCTCAGCCTCCCAAATCCGCTCCCCAGCCTTTTCCCGCGCCGCTTCCGCGCTCTCAAAATAGGCTCTCACCGTATTTTTCGCCCCGCGAATAAGGTCAACTACGGTCGAATAAGGTGAAACACGGCTTCAGAGCCCCAAGCGCCGCGCCTTCGCCGCCACGCTCATCGCCAGACGCTCACCGATCAGCCGGTCGGGGGAGCCGGTGGTCTTGCAGGCGAGATCCGCGGCCAGGAGGTCATGCTGCAGTTCGTCCAATAGAGGCAGGGTCCAGGCGCGGGCCTGGCGCAGGAACTCTTTCTCAGTCTTCCAGAACACGCCCGAGGCCTTGGCCGCTTCCTGCAGACCAGCTCCGGCCGCGGCCAGGGTCAAGGCGCGCCGCAGCCTTCCCAGGTGCATCCCGAGCGCTCTGACGACCGCCGGCCCCTGCTCGCCTTCGGCTGCCGCCCGCCGGATATGGGCCTGGGCCGCGCCCAGCCGGCCGCCAAAGGCGTCAATCGCCGCTTCGCTCAAGGAGGCCTCGGGCTCGACGCCCAGAAAGGGCTCCAGTTCCGCCGATGTCACTGGCGAGGTCCGGCCTGGGCCGAGATAGAGAGCCAGGCGTTCGGCCTCCTGGCGCGCCACGCCCCGCTCGTGCGGCAGGCGGGAGACGAAAAGCTCCACCGCCGCCGTCTCGATGGCGATGCGGTCCCGGGTCAGGATTTCGCGCACCAGCCGCACCGTGTCACCCGCCTCGTCCTCGTAGCAGGGAATCACGGCGGCGCCCGGCGCCTTCTCCGCCCCCTTGCGCAGCAGGGACTCGCGGCCAAGATTGCCGCCCTCGATCAGGAAGAAGCAGTCCGGATTGAGGTTGCCGGCGACGTGGCTGGCGAGAATGTCGCTGGCCTGCCGGTCCAGCGGCCCCTTTTCGGCGGCAAGGCGCAGCCAGACCAGACGCCGCCCGCCCATCATCGAAAGCGCGGTCAGCTCGCCTTCCAGCCGTCCGCCGTCTCCGTCGAGATCCCCATCGTTCAGCCGCGTGACGTCGAACGGATCATCGGGCCTCGGAACCACCTTAGCGGCGAGGGCCACGGCGCGATCGCGCACCACCTGCCGGTCGCGGCCATAGATCAGGGCGGCGCGGACATTGGGGTCTGGATGCCCCAGGAACCGCTCGATGTCCGGGCGCCGGCTGAGGATCACAGCTGGGGCCTAGCCGCCCTTGGCCGAGAAATAGGCTGCCAGGTCGATGCGGATCTTCCGGGCCACCTCGGCGGCGACCCGCTCCTGGACGTCCTGCCGCGCCGCGATGCCGGCGTAGGGCTGCTCGGCGGCGTCATAGGAGATGAAACTCGTCGCCACGCCGCGCTTGGCCACCTCGCCATTGGAAAGATCGGTGAGGGTGTAGTTGACGGTGAGCGAAACCTCGTAGCGCTTGGCCACGTCATCGAGGCGCAGGCCCAGGGGCTCGCGGCTCTCGTCGATCGAGACGTCCAGCCGGTAGGCCACGGGCCGTGAAGCGTCCCGGGGCAGGGCGTCGTCCAGGGTCTCGCGCAGCAGGTAGCCCACACGCCCGTCCGGCGCCGCCACCTGGATCGAAGAGAGGCCCGGAGACACGCCCGGGGACGCGTAAAGGGGGGTGAACCCGCAGGCCGAAAGGCCCAGGGCGCAGGCGGCGAGGATCGCGGGAAGCAGGAAGCGCTGCATCCGCGTCACCCGGCCACGATGTTGACGATGCGGTCCTTCACGACGATCACCTTGCGCACGGTCTGGCCTGCAAGGTGCGCCGCCACGGTCTCATCCGCCAGAGCCAATTTGGTCACGTCTTCGTCGGCGCTGCCCGGCGCCACGCGGATTTCGCCGCGCCGCTTGCCGTTCACCTGGATCGGCAGGACCAGTTCGTCGTCCGCCGCCAAGGCCGCGTCGAACACCGGCCAGGGCGCGTTCACCAGCATGCCTTCGCCGCCGATCCGCGCCCAGCACTCCTCGGACAGGTGCGGCGTGAAGGGAGCGATCAGGCGGGCAAACGCCGACAGGGCTTCCTGCCGCGCCGCCAGGACGGCGGGCGACGCCTTGGCCGCCGGATGCGCCTTCAAAAGGCTCAGGAATTCATAGAAGCGCGCGATGCCGGTATTGAACCGGAAGTCCTCGATGGAAGAGGTCACCATCTTGGTCAGACGGTGGGTGGCGCGGACCAGGGCGGTAGCCGCCTCGTCGCCGGACGTCGGGGTGTCGGCCACATCGCGGGGCTGGCTGTCAAACTCGTCCCAGACCTGATTGATCAGGCGCCAGGAGCCCTGCACGCCGCCCGTGGTCCATTCCACGTCCCGTTCGGGCGGGGAATTAGACAGGACGAAGAGCCGCGCCGCATCGACGCCAAAGGTGTCGAAGATCTCGCCCGGCGCGACCGTGTTGCGCTTCGACTTGGCCATCTTTTCCGAGGGCCCGATGATCACCTGCTCGCCGCCGTCCAGCAGCACGGCGCGCCGGCCCTGGCCTTCGGCCACCAGTTCCACCTCGCGCGGCTCCAGCCACTCGCCGCTCTGCCGGCGATAGGTTTCGTGGGTGACCATGCCCTGCGTGAACATGCCGTCGAAGGGCTCGGCCACGGAAAGTTTTCCCTGGTCCTTCAAGGCGCGGGTGATGAATCGCGAATAGAGCAGGTGCAGGACGGCGTGCTCGATACCGCCGATGTACTGGTCCACCGGCAGCCAGTAGTCCGCCGCCGCCTTGTCGATCGGCTCGGCGGCGTCCGGATTGGTGAAGCGGGCGAAGTACCAGGAGCTGTCAACGAATGTGTCCAGCGTATCGGTTTCCCGCGTCGCCGCCCCGCCGCAGTCCGGACAGATGGTGTGGCGGAAGGTCGGGTGGCGCAGCAGCGGGCTGCCCGGCTTGGAGAAATCCAGGTCGTCCGGCAGGCGCACGGGCAGCTGGTCCTTCGGCACGCCGACCGGGCCGCACTTGTCGCAATGAATGATCGGCACCGGCGCGCCCCAGCCGCGCTGCCGGGCAACGCCCCAGTCACGCAGACGGAACACCGTCGCGCCCTGGCCCTGGTTCTGGGCCTCGATCCGCGCGATCGCCGCCTCCTTGGCGGCTTCCACGTCGAGACCGTTCAGGAAGTCCGAATTGTAGATCGTTCCAGGCCCCACATAGGGCTCGGCGGCGACGGAGAAGGTCACGGGATCCGCGCCGGCCGGCAGCACCACGGGGATGATCGGCAGGCCGTATTTGGACGCGAAGTCGTGGTCGCGCTGGTCGTGGCCCGCGCAGCCGAAGATCGCACCGGTCCCGTAGTCCATCAGGATGAAATTCGCGATCCAAACGGGCAGGGTCGCGCCGGTGATGAACGGGTGGGCGACCCTCAGACCGGTTTCGTAGCCAATCTTTTCGGCCTGCTCGATTTCCGCTTGTGAAACCCCGCCCTTGCGGCATTCGGCGATGAAGGCCTCCACCTTCGGATCACTGGCCAAAGCGGCCGCCAGGGGGTGATCCGCCGCGATGGCTACGAAGCCGGCCCCGAACAAGGTGTCCGGCCGCGTCGTATAGACCTCAAGGCCCCCCTCGAACCCCGCCGGCGCGCCGCCGGCAAAGGCGAAAGTCAGCCTTGCCCCCTTGGATTTGCCGATCCAGTTCTCCTGCATCAGCCGCACCTTGTCCGGCCACTTGTCGAGGGTTTTCAGGCCCTCCAGCAGGTCATCGGCATAGTCGGTAATGCGCATGAACCACTGGTTCAGCTTGCGGCGCTCCACCAGGGCGCCGGAGCGCCAGCCGCGTCCGTCGATGACCTGCTCGTTGGCGAGCGTGGTCATGTCCACCGGGTCCCAGTTGACCAGGCCTTCCTTGCGGTAGACCAGGCCCTGCTTCCACAGATCCAGGAACAGGGCCTGCTGCGGCCCGTAATATTCCGGGTCACAGGTGGCGAATTCGCGGCTCCAGTCGATGGAGACGCCAAGCCGCTGCAGTTCGCCCTTCATGTTGGCGATGTTGGACCTGGTCCACGCGGCCGGATGCACGCCGCGCTGCATGGCGGCGTTCTCAGCGGGAAGGCCGAAGGCGTCCCAGCCCATGGGGTGCAGGACATTGAAACCGCGAGCGCGTTTGAAGCGCGCGATCACATCGCCCATGGCGTAGTTGCGCACATGCCCCATGTGGAGCTGCCCCGAGGGATAGGGGAACATCTCCAGGACATAGTACTTCGGCCTGTCCGAGTGGTTCGAGGCCTTGAATACGTCTGCTGCATCCCAGGCGGCGCGCCACCGGGGCTCTGTCTCTTTCGGATTGTAGCGGGCCATAAGGCTCTCTTCGGGGGTGGCTTAGCCCCGGATATTGGAAAGGCGCAGTTGGCGCGCCCGGGTCAGGATGGCGTTCTCGATGTCGGTCTCGGTCTGGGCGGACGTGGTCGAAGCGACCCAGTTCCCGGCTCCGTCGGAGACCTGCTTAAAGACGGCCACGTTGAGGCCGTCGGCCCTAAGTCGGCTGTCGAGAATGTAGACCGTGCAGCGGAAACGCTCATGCGGCGCCTCCGGATTGACGTACCAGTCGGTGATGATCACGCCGCCATAGGGGTCGGCCGAAACCAGGGGCATGAACGACAGAGTGTCCAGCGAGGCGCGCCACAGATAGCCGTTGACCGCGATCCGGTTGGCGCTGGCTTCCGCCTCCGTCCGCGAGCCGCCGCCACAAGCGCCAAGCCCGACAAGGCCCGCCGTGAGCACCGCCGCCAGAGCCGCTTTTCGCGCCAAGGACCCGCGCTGAAAGACCATCTAAGTCCGCTCCACGATTGTCGTCCCGATACTTCGGTCCGATGGGCGCCCCGCCCGATGGGAGCGTCTATAACACGGCCTTGGCGCCGCCCAAGCGGATTCGCGTGGCCCTTCGGCCACAACGGAATGCTCATTCTAACGGCAAGGTAATGATTCTTGGCCGGGCGCCGTTGACCTCGCCCTCATGCCGCCTTTAATCGCGGCTAAGGACTTGGGGCGTAGGGTTACCGGCTGGGGATTTCTCCTTGGACGGAAGCTTTTCGAGAGGGGCGTAAGTCAGGGCCGATGCGGGCGTACCTTCGCACACATGTGACGGGCTTCATGATCATGGGCGCCATGGTCACGGGCTTGGCCATGGCTGGCGCGGCGCAGGCCGATCCCGCGCGCGCTCGCGGCGCCACGCCTCCTGCCACCACGTCTTCCACGCCAGCCACCGACGCCTTCACCGTGCGCGGCGGCGATTCCAACAACCAGCTGAACCCTCCCGGACCCCGCCGCACCATGCGCTGGGACGCCGCCCGCGGCCGCTGGGGTCTGCAGGTCGATGTGGACCAGCCCGGCGGCCGTGACGCCGACTGGCGCGATGTTCAGGTGGGCGCCTCCTACCGTCTGACCCGTTCCTTGCGCGTCGGCGCGGGCGTCGGCGTCGAGCAGCAGCCCACGGCCTCGCCCAGCGCACCGCCCACGGCCGCGCCGACGCCCCGCGTCCGGCTGGAAACCGCCTTCAAGTTCTAGGGCTTGAGCCCGTCCACCGCCGCCAGGCCTGCCGCCCGCGAGGCGCGCAACTGTTGCGCCGTACGTTCTGAGATTCCGCCCAAGCCATAGACCGGCAGCCCCGCCGCTCTGATCCAGGCCTCGAAGCGCACCCGCCCGAGCGGCGCCCCGGCGGAGGGGCTCCGGCTGGCGAACACCGGGGACAGCACCGCGGCGTCGAGACCGCTGCGGCGCGCTTTGCAAAGAGCCTTGGGCGAATGCGCCGCGCCGGTGAACAGCCAGGTGGGATGACGGCGGCGGATCGCGGCGGCCTGGGCGACCCCGCGTTCCGGCAGGTGCACGCCATCGGCTTTCACGGCGGCTGCCAGCCGGGCATCGGCGCCCACCAGGAAGATCAGGCGCCGGGTCTTGGCGATCAGACGCAGCCGGGCCGCCTGTTCGAAGGCGTCCGGCGCGCCGAAGGCCCGGAAGACGACGCCGCTTCCCTTCGGCAGCCGGCGCAGCACCGCCTCCGGATCGGGCGTGCGGGCCGGGTCGGTGAAGAACAACAAGCCGGGCAAGGGCTTTCGGCCAGACGCCCGGCGCCTTAGCGTCCGCGCCACGCCTGTGAGGCGTTCGAGTTGGGAGATTTCACGTGGCTTCAGCATCGGCCTTCGACCCGGCAAAGGCGCGGCAGGACATCCTCGCCCGGATGGCGACGGCCGCCCAGAAGTCCGGCCGCTGGCCCGATGAGGTCACGCTCGTCGCCGTCTCCAAGACCCAGCCCTGGGAGAACGTCGCCCCGGTCCTCGCCGCCGGGCAGACCGTATTCGGCGAAAACCGCGTTCAGGAGGCCGAGGAGCGCTGGGGCGCCCGCCGGGAGGGGATCGAACTGCATCTCATCGGGCCTTTGCAGACCAACAAAGTGAAGGACGCCGTCGCCCTCTTCGACGTCATCGAGACCGTCGACCGCGAGAAGCTCGCCACGGCCCTGGCGGCCGAGATCAAACGCTCCGGCAAGGCGCCGCGACTCTATGTGCAGGTGAATACCGGCGAGGAGCCGCAGAAGGCCGGGATCGGCCCGCTGGAGGCTGACGCCTTCATCAAGACCTGCCGGGAGGTCCACGGCCTTATAATCGAAGGCCTGATGTGCATTCCGCCGGAGGATGAGCCGCCCGGCCCGCACTTCGCCTTGTTGGCCGAGATCGCCGCGCGCAACGGTCTCTTCAAGCTCTCCATGGGCATGAGCGCCGACTTCGAGACGGCGATCAGCTTCGGCGCCACCGCCGTGCGGGTGGGCTCGGCCCTGTTCGGCGCCCGTCATGTGACCGCCAGCGCATCGCCCGGCTGAGCCAGGGCGAGCAGGGCTTCGAGATCGGCCCTCGCCGTCGCTATGCAGCCTTCGGTGGGGGCGAAATCGGGCCTGGCCACATGCAGGAAGATCGCCGACCCGGCCCCTGGAACCACCGGATCGTCATTGTGACCCAGCACGACCACCAGGTCGTAGAGCCCGTCCTCGCGCCAGAGCCGCTCGGCGCTGGCGGGGTAGGGGAGGGCGACGGGGCGGTTATAGAAAGGGTCCTCCGGCGCATCGCACCAGCCGTCCTCCGGCGAAATCGGCAAGCAGCGGAGGGCGGTCTTCGGCGGCCCGCTCCGATCCGGCCGGTAAAGCACCCAGCGTAGGGGCCAGACGCCCGCCGGGGTCGCGCCGTCCCCTTCGATCTTGGCGCCAGCGGGCCTGACGCCGCCCGCGCCTAAGGCGCAGCGCGCCAAGCTGCCGCCGACGTCGAGCCATCCTTCTGAAGCGGCCGTGAAGATCATGCCTTTGCGCTTCCCCTCGACGAACGCGCGCCGAACGGTCATGTTCGCACCCATGGCTCAACGCAAGACGATACTGATTGTCGACGACGACGAGGACGTCCGTTCGGACCTCGCCGAACAGCTGGCCCTCCACGAAGAATTTAACGCTGACGAGGCGGCCACGGCGGGGGAGGGCGTCAAGAAGGCCCGCGAGACTCGTCCGGACCTGATCCTGCTCGATGTCGACCTGCCCGACATGGACGGCCGCGAAGCCTGCCGCCTGATGCGCACGGGCGGGGTTTCGACGCCGGTGATCATGCTGACCGCATCTTCCAGCGATGAGGCGACGATCCTCGGCCTGGAATCCGGGGCGAATGACTATGTCACCAAGCCCTTCAAGTTCTCGGTGCTGCTGGCCCGCATACGCGCCCAGCTGCGCAGCCACGAGGCCAGCGAAGACGCCGTCTACAAGATCGGGCCATACGAGTTCCGCCCGGCCGGAAAACTGCTGGTCGACGCCAAGGGCAAGAAGACGCGCCTCACGGACAAGGAAACCAACATCCTGAAGTACCTCTACCGGGCCGGCGCCAAGCCGGTGTCGCGCGAGGAGCTGCTGACGGAGGTGTGGGGCTACAATGCCGGGGTCACCACCCACACCCTGGAAACCCACGTCTACCGGCTGCGCCAGAAGATCGAGCCCGATCCGGCCAACGCCAAGCTGCTGATCACCGAGGCGGGCGGCTACCGGCTGCAGCCCTAGAGCGCCAAATCCGCCGTGATCGGGGCGTGGTCGCTGGGCCGGTCCCAGCCGCGGGGGCCGAGGTGCACGGCGGCTTCCACCTTGCCGGTGCGCGTGGCGGCTTCGCGAAGGCCCGGTGACGCCCAGATATGATCGAGGCGCAGGCCGCGGCTTGATTTGGTGAAGTCCGGCGAGCGGTAGGACCACCACGAATAGAGCTTCTGCGGCTCGGGGATCGCTTCGCGGTGCAGGTCGATGAAGCCGAGGCTGGCCTTGAGATTGGCCATGGCCTCCAGTTCCGGCGGGGTGTGGCTGACGATCTTCAGCATCTGGCGGTGGGACCAGACGTCGTTCTCGCCGGGCGCCACGTTGAAATCCCCGGCGATGATCAGGGGATCCTTCGGATCGCGCGCCGCCATCAGCTTCGTCAGGCGCTCATAGAAATCGAGCTTGTGGTCGAACTTCTTGTTGGCGATGCGGTCCGGCTCATCGCCGCCGGCCGGGATGTAGAAGTTCTGGATTTCCACGCCGGCTATCTTGGCGCCCACCACCCGGGCATGGCCCTCGCGGCAGAGATCGAGCACGGGTGCGTCCTCGATGGGCAGGCGCGAGGCGATGGCGACGCCGTGCCAGCCCTTCTGGCCTGCGATCTTCAGGTGGGGCATACCGGCTTCGGTAAAGGCATTGGCCGGAAACTCGCCCGCCTGGCACTTGATCTCCTGCATGACCAGGACATCCGGCTGATATTCAGCGATGAACTTCTGGGCCTGCTCGGCCCGAAGGCGCACGGAATTGACGTTCCAGGAAGCGATTCTGAGGCGCATCGGCTGTGCTTAGAGGGCCTGGAGTGGCGCGTCACGTCTCAATGAAAAGCCGCCCCGGCGCGGGCAGCGCCAGGGCGGTGGAAAGTGGTCTCTCATGCCGCGTCCGGGAGGGGATAGGTTCCGGCACGGATACGTCAGGAAGCGAGGTCGGACGCTTCAGACGTGGTAGTGTCAAAATTGTCACTCGCGCGAATGAATGTCAAGAATGTCGCGCATCACCTCTTGCCCGTGCCGAATATGTCACGGACGGCCGCCGCCCGGACGTGGCCTCGGGTCACGCAGAACGAAAAGCGCCGGATCCAGGGCGCCGGCGGGCGCCAATTCGATGAGAGCGACCCGGGTTGTCGCGCCCTGGGCGTCGGTGATCTCCCAGCCGGTGAGCGCAGGGGCGTTGGAGAACATCAGCTTGATGCGGCCCTCGGCCTGACGGCGCCCATCGCGGGCGCTGACCGCGAAACCACCCGCCAGGCGCTCCACCCGGTCGACCACCACGCCCCGGTCCAGCCGGATTTCCCGGGCGAGGAAGAGGGAAAGCGGCGAGGCGGCGAGCGGATAGCTCTGGAAGGTCTTCAGCCGCGTGTCGGACACCGAGACGGTGGAGCCATTGGAAACGATGATCAGGCCGGAAGGCGGATCGTAAGCGAAGCGCGCCTTGCCCGGCCGCTGCAGATAGAGGCTGCCGCGCGCGACGGCGCCCCGCGCATCGGTCTGCACAAAACGGCCCTTGGCCGAGGTGAGGCCCTGCAGATAGGCCACGGCCTTGTCGACCAGAGCCTTGTCGGCGGCATTGAGCACGGGGGCGGGAGCAGCCTTCGCGGCAGGCTGGGCCAGGGCGCCGCCTCCCAGGAAGGTCATGCCCAGGCCAATAAGGGCGGTTCGGCGTGAAAATCGTTCTGTCATCTTAGGGTCCAGCATAGGGCGATCCGGGCGCGTCTTCCATGACGCGCCCGGCATGAACGCCGGCTGAGCGGGTTAGGCTGCTAGCTGGCCCCTGCCGCGATGATCAGCCGGTCCGCCGCCGAGCGGGCCGAGATCTGCGGGTGATACATGTCCGTCGCCTCGACGCCCGGGAGGAAGAAGTCCCCCGGGTTCACCGCCCGCGCCACATAGGCGAAGGCGAAGGAGGTGTCGCCGGCCAGATCGGTGGCCGCCACATAACGGTCATCACGCTGCTCGGAGACGTCGGGGCTGGTCAGCTGGCCCAGGAACCGGAACGGCCCGGATTGGGCGTCATCCGGCCCCAGGGTCGTCTCGATCTCGAAGCCGGCCGGCAGGGCGTCATTGATCGCCAGCTGCATGGATCTCGCCTGTATCGAGCGCCCGGAGATGAGCACGATTACCCGGTCGCCTTGCTTGAGGGCCCGCAGATCCACCGGCCCGCCCGTGAACGAGTAGTAGGTTTTGGAGACCGTGAGGCCGTTGCTGGAGGCGCCCGGCGAGGCGATCGGCGTGCCGCGCACGGTCACCGTCCGCCAGAGTGTGCCCGTGCCGCTGTTGACGAAGCGGGCGTCGGCGGGGCGCACCACGGCCCAGCGCGGGGCGCCGGCGGCGGGGGTCATGTTGACCACCCCCGTGGCCGTGATCCGCACCGGCCCGGCCGCCTTCAGCATGAAGTAGGCGGCCTGCAGCAGGCGGCCCTGCTCCTGGGTATTGAGGGCGTCCGGATCCCGCACGGCGTTTTCCAGGCGCGCCTGCAGGGAGCGGCCGATTTCCGTCTCACCGCTCTCGTAGGCGAGGGCGATGATGCCGGCCAGGTCGCGCAGCGGGCTCTGATACCAGTCGGAGGGCTCGCGATAGCCGAGCGCCGCCACCGCCTTGCGGAAGGCCGACTGGGCGCGGGCGTGATCCCCCATCAGGGCGAGGCCAGCCGCGATATGGGCCCGGGCCAGAGGCGAGGGCTCATTGGCCAGCTGCACGTCATGCCACCAGCGCAGGCGGGCCAGGTCGCCCTTGCCGCTCTTTGCCAGCACATAGAGGGCATAGGCCGCGGCGCGGGAGCGCATCCGCTCCGTCGCCTGCTTGGAGGCGTCAGGCGTGGCCATCCACCAGCCGGGATATTCCAGCCGGTAGGCGACCGAGGCGAAGGCGTCCGGCCGGCTGATCTGGCGCATGGCGGCCAGGGCGCGGTCGATGGCTTCCTGCGGCACCGGGGCGCCCCGGCGCTGGGCTTCGATCATGAAGTCCGTGGCATAGGCGCCCAGCCAGGCGTCCGCCTCGCCGTCACCCACCCGCCAGAGCCCGAAGGCCCCGTCGAGGGTCTGGCGGTCGAGCAGCCGGCCGATGGCGTCGCTGAGCGCCGCCGGGGTCCGCGCCAGGCGCCGGTCGGTGGTGATCTCCTGGGCGTAGAGCAGGGGCAGGGCGGCCGAGACCACCTGCTCCGTGCAGCCATAGGGATAACGCGACAGGGAAAGCGCGATCGGCGCCGGGTCGAAGCCCCGGAACGGTGAGTAGCTGACCTGCAGGTTCACGTCCGAACCTCCTGCCATTTCGGCCAGAAGGGCGACGGGCGGGGTGTAGGCTTCACCAGGGCGCTGGGCGTCCACATAGGCCCGCGTCACCGGCCCCCAGCCGAGCCGGGTCTGGATCGGGTAGGTCTTGGTGGTGTCGAAGTTCGGACCCGTGACGTGCACGCTGATCTCACCCACCCCCGTGCGGGTCGGGGCGTTGAACGGGATCAGCTGAGCGATGCGGGTGTTGCGCAGAAGGTTGAACACCTTGTGGAAGGCCGCCCGAATGCCGTTGGTGGCGCTGGTGGTGGCGTCATAGTTGCCCGGCGCCCCGGCAACATTGTGCAGTTCCAGGATCGCCGTCGCCGTATCCCCGGGCGCCAGGAAGCGCGGCAGGTTGAGGTCGGTGATCACCGGCTGGCGCACGGTGAGCGGCGTCGAGGTGGAGCCCACGGCCTCATCGGTCCAGGCCACGGCCATGATCCGCAGCTCGCCGTTGAAGTCGGCGGCGGGCAACTTGATCACCGCCTTGCCGTCGAGCCCGGTTTCCACGACGCCGGACCAGAGCGCCACCGTCTTGATCGGGGTGGTGGTCAGGCCCTCGCCGCCCAGTTCGTCGCCGCCGAAATTGACGTTGGCGGGGGCGCCGAGGTTGGGGTCGAGCAGGCGGCCATAGTCGTCGCGGTAATCGACGGTGAGGGCGCGCTTGCCGAAGTACCAGGCCACGGGATCGGGGCTGGCCTGGCGGGTGAGGCGCAGGATGCCTTCATCCACGGCGGCCACGGTCACGCGGGCGCGCTGGCCGAGGCCGAGGCCCGAGACCTGCACCGGAATTTCCACGGCGGCCTTGGAATCCAGGGTCGCCGGCATCCGGCCAAGCGTCACGGCCAGACGGCGCGGCCCGGGATCGAGGGGCACATAGGCGACCCCCAGGGCCCGGCGCGGACGCGGCGTCGCCACCGGATCGCGCGGCTGCACGACGGTGACCAGCACATAGGCCCCGCCGCCCCACTCGCCGGTGGTCTTGAAGCGCACCGTCGTGCCACTGGCGCCGACGCTGACGGTCTTGAAGTCGATGATGTGGTCAGTGGCGATGGCCACCTGGGCCTCGCCGGGATAGGGCGACTTGATGGTCAGCTCCACCGTGTCGCCCTGCTTCCAGGTGCGGGTTCCGGCGGAGACGCGGACGGCGTCCGGCGCATCGGTCTCGGCGGCCACCCCGCCCCAGCCCGCGGCGAAGCGGGTGACGGTGCGGGCCCCATCCGGGCCGGTGACTTCCAGGCGGTAGTCGCCCCAGCCGAGGCGGCGGGTCAGGCGGCCGGGCTGGCCGGCGGCGATATTGACGTCGCCCTTCATGACGATGGCGTCGCGGCTGGTGCGCCGCCACTGCCACTTGCCGTCCTGCAGGAACCAGTCGCTATCCCAGTTCTCGCTGATCAGGGTGTAGCTGACCCCGTTGGCGGCGACGCGCTGGCCGGCGGCGTTGACGGCGATGATGTCGAAGCTGACCGGCGGATCGCGGCCCGTGGCCTGACCTTCGTCGATCTTCACCCCGAGGTAGAGGGGCCGCGTGCGGACCTTGAGATTGAAGCCTTCGCGCACCGGCCGGCCGCCCGGTTCGAATACCGAGGCGGTGACGGCGGCGACCAGGGGATCGGGCGTGTCGCCGATCTCCGAGGCCGGGATGGTCAGAGTCGCCTTGCCATCACCGTCGGTGACGGTGGAGCCGAGCTCCATGAATTTCTCCGCGAAAGGGGCCTTTTCGTCGCCCCAGCGGAATTCCGCGAACTGCGGAAAGGGGTTTGGGTCGACGCGGACCCGCGCCTCGCCCTGCGTCTGCAGGCCCGACCCCGCCGCGCCGTAGAGGAAGCGCGCGGCGATATTGACCACCGTGTCCTGACCCCCGGCCATCGGCCCGGCGGGCGGGGTGGCGGTGACGGCCAGGCGCTGGGGCGCGAAGTCTTCCACCGAGAAGCTCATGTCCCCGGCCGAGGCTTCATAGCCATCGATCAGCAGCTGGGCCGTCCAGCGCCCGCGGGGGGCTGAGCGGGGGAGGGCGATGTCCGTCGAGACCACCCCGCCCGGAGAGTTGGCGAAGGCGACGCGTTTGAATTCCACGCCAGAGGGACGGAAGATCACCAGCTGGCCCTTGCGATCGGAAATGGCGCGGACCTGGCGGTCGCGCAGCAGGGCGGTGAGGTGCACGGTCTCGCCGGGCCGGAAAATGCCCCGGTCGGCATAGAGATAGCCGTCGACGGGAATGGCTGTGGTCCGGCCATTGGTGGTTCCCTCATCGGTGCGCCCGCCGCCGGCCTGACGCGACAGGTCGATGGGGGAGCGTTCCAGGTCGAGGATCGCCAGGTCGCCCTGCGGCCCATAGGCCATGACCATTTTCGGACGGGAAGCGCCGTCGCCTTCGAGCAGGGCCTTCGGGAAGGCTACCCGGCCGGCCGCATCCGTGCGGCCCTCGCCCAGATCCTCGCCGTCAGCGGCCACCAGGGCGACGCGCAGGCCGGCCAGGGTGCGGGCAGTCTTCAGGGAGCGGACCACCACATCCAGGGATTCCGAGCCCGTATAGCCGATCAGGGCCATGTCGGTGAACATCACCCAGCGGCGGGCCTGGGCGGGCTGTTCATCGTCCCCCTCCTCGTCATTGGCCGCGCTCGGACCAGCGGAAATGTCACGCACCTTGATCACATAGCCGCCGGGCCGCATCTCCTTCAGGACGGCGCCGAGGGGAAAGACGGTGGTGGTGCGCTGACCGGTGTCGCCGCCGGTGGCCTGATTGACCGCCAATTCGCCCTTCCAGACGACGCGGCCTTCACTGTCCGGGCTGTCATCGCCCCAATCATCGGCCCACTCGCCCTGGGCGGTGGGTTCGGGCGCGCTGATCGAGCGGCGCACGAGGTTGCGGTCCGGCACGCGCCAGACCTCGACGGCCAGACGGGTGACATTGACGGTCTCGATGCCCACGCCGTCGCTCTCGTCGCGCGGCAGGATCACGCCTTCCCCGGCAAAGCCCACATAGGGCGGCTTTTCACCGAACGTGAAGTTGACGTCCGAATTGGCCGCGAGCGTGACGCCGCCGGCGCCGGGCAGGCCCTTCAGGAGGGTGATGGTGCGCTCGGCGAAGCCGACGCCGCCGATGCAGAGCTCCGCCGGGTTGGTGCGGCTGACGCTGACGGCCGGGGCGTGGCCGAGGTCAGGGGAGACCAGGACGAAATCGCCATAGGGCTTGGTGGGATCGAGGGGCTTGGTCAGCTCGATGCAGGCCAGGGGCTGGGCGCCGGAGGTGTCGAGGCGGGTGCGCCAGACGACGAAGCCTTCGGGCTTGGGCACGCCGCGCCGGGGGGCGTTGGCGGCGCGAGGCCGGCCGAACAGGTTCCAGGGCGAGGCATTGGGGGCCGTCGCCGCCGTCCCCTGCCCAGGCGCTCCGCCGCCACCGCCGCCAAAGGCGAACAGGCCGGGCGCTGCCTTGGCCAGCAAGACGCCGCCGCCGAGGCCGATGACGAGCGCGACAACAGCCGCCGCGATCCCGCTGCGATTCATGAAACCCTCCGAAACCCCCTTTTCCCGACGCCCTAGGCTGACGCGGGTTCCTCTGGGGCCTTTGGCGGTGATGGGAACGCCGAAACCATCCTACCGTCAATCGGCGAACGCGGGTCTTCGCGTCACGGGCGAATCTTATGGCGTCAAAACATGTCGGCCAGCGGCGCCGCGCCGCGGCCAGCGTAAACGCCCCTTAACCCTCTTGGCGCAACAAAGGCGGTTCAAAGGGCGGGTGTTCGAGGCTTTCGTTGATGGCGCGTGCGGCGAGAAAAGGAACGGGCGAGGTGATCTGGCAGTTGGCCCGGCTCTCCTGGGAGCACCCGGCCACGGCCCGCTTCCGGGGCGGGGTGACCGCCGCGCTAGGGGCCGGAGTGATCCTGGCGCTCGCCACCTACAATGCCGCCGACCCCAGCCTGAACGCCGCCAGCGGACAGGCCGTAACCAATATCCTTGGGGCCGCCGGGGCCGCCCTGGCTGACATTTCGGTGCAATCGCTGGGACTCGCCGCCTGGATCGCCGCCCTGGTCATGGTGGTCCTGGGACTCGCCCGCGCCGCCGACCACCACCCGGCCCGCTCCCGCGCCGCCCTGCGGCTTCGCGCCCTGGCCGGGGGAGGCGGAGCTCTGGCTCTCGCCGCCGCTCTCGCCGGACCGCGGCCACCAGCCAGCTGGCCGCTCGCCAAGGGCCTCGGAGGCCTTTTCGGGGATGGACTATGGCAATCGCTCGCCGGACTTTTCCGGTTCGCGGGTCTGCCGGGTGCGGGCCTGATCTCAGGCCTCATCTTCCTGGCCGCCGGCCTTGCCGCCGTCGCTTATGCCTCGGGCGTTCGCCGCCTCGACTTCACCGTTCCCGAAGCATGGCTGCGGGCCTTGCAGCCCCCGCAAGAGGCAGCGCCGGCCAAACCGGTGCGCCGCGCGGCCGCCCCGAAAGTTTCCGCCGCACCGGTCGCGCCGCCCTGGGATGACGCTCCAGTCGCTCCGGCCCCTGCCGCTCCTGTCGCCCAGAGCCCAGAACCCACCATCAGGGCCCCTGTCGCCGCGCCCAAGCCCTCCACCCGCGAGGCCCGCGAACAGCAGGGTGCTTTCGCCTTCGAAGACTCCAAGGCCTTCCGTCTGCCGGAGCTGGCCATGCTGGCCAAGCCGAAGCCGCGCTCGGCCCAGCTGGACGAAGGGGCTCTGCGCCAAAACGCCCGCCTTCTGGAAAGCGTGCTCGCCGAGTTCGGGGTGCGCGGCAACATCGACCACATCCGCGCCGGCCCGGTGGTCACCCTCTATGAACTGGTGCCGGCCCCCGGCGTGAAGTCGGCCCGGGTCGTCGCCCTGTCGGACGACATCGCCCGCTCCATGAGCGTCACGGCCTGCCGGGTCAGCGTCGTGCCCGGCCGCAACGCCATCGGCATCGAACTGCCGAACCAGCACCGCGAGACGGTCTATCTGCGCGACCTCTTGTCCTCCGCCGAATACGACAAGGCGAGCCAGAACCTGCCCATGGCGCTTGGCGAAACCATCGGCGGCGAGCCCTACATCGCCGACCTCGCCAAGATGCCCCACCTGCTCATCGCCGGGACCACCGGCTCGGGCAAGTCGGTGGGGGTCAACGCCATGATCCTGTCGATCCTCTACCGCCTGTCGCCCGACCAGTGCCGGTTCATCATGATCGACCCGAAGATGCTGGAGCTCTCCGTGTATGACGGCATCCCGCACCTCCTGACCCCCGTCGTCACCGACCCGAAGAAGGCCATCGTCGCCCTGAAGTGGACGGTGCGCGAGATGGAAGACCGCTATCGCCGCATGTCGAAGATCGGCGTGCGCAATGTCGCCGGCTATAACGAGCGCGCCGTCGAGCTGGCCGCCAAGGGCGAGCACTTCGAACGGACCGTGCAGACCGGCTTCGACGAACAGGGCCGGCCGATCTACGAGACCGAAAAGCTGCGCCCCGAACCCATGCCCTATCTGGTGGTGGTGATCGACGAGGTCGCCGACCTGATGCTGGTGGCCGGCAAGGACATCGAAGGCGCGGTGCAGCGCCTCGCCCAGATGGCCCGCGCCGCCGGCATCCATCTGATCATGGCCACCCAGCGCCCGTCGGTGGACGTCATCACCGGCACCATCAAGGCCAACTTCCCGACCCGGATCTCCTTCCAGGTCACCTCCAAGATCGACAGCCGCACCATCATGGGCGAGCAGGGCGCCGAACAGTTGCTGGGCCAGGGCGACATGCTCTACATGGCCGGCGGCGGCCGCATCACCCGCCTGCACGGCCCCTTCGTCTCCGACGGCGAGGTCGAGGCCGTGGCCAAGTACCTGCGCACCCAGGGCACGCCGCAGTACCTCGAAGAGGTCACGGCCGGCGGCGACGATGAAGACGGCGATATCGGCGCTTTCGACATGGGCGAGGGCGGCGGGGCCGGGGGCAATGAGCTCTACGACCAGGCCGTGGCCGTGGTCACGCGCGACGGCAAGGCCTCCACCTCCTACGTCCAGCGCCGCCTGCAGATCGGCTACAACCGCGCCGCCTCCCTGATCGAGCGGATGGAGCGCGAAGGCGTGGTCAGCGCCGCCAATCACGCCGGCAAACGGGAAATCCTCGCGCCGCCTCCCCCCTAGGCTCTAAGCTTGGCCCGATGCGCCTCGTCGTCTTTGGCCTTATCGCGTTCCTGGCGCTCGAAACCCTGCTCACCGGGCTCGACGCGGCGTTTCCGCCGGACATGGCGCGCGGCGAACGCTCCAGCCCGGTCGCCCTCGACCGCCGGGGCGCCTGGCTGCGGGCCCTGCCCGTGGAGGATGGCCGCTGGCGCATCCGGGCCGACCTCGCCCGCACCGATCCCAGCTTCGTCACCCGCCTGATCCGCATCGAGGATGCCCGCTTCTTCGAGCATCCCGGCGTCGACCCCCTGGCCGTGATCCGCGCCGCCGGGTCCTGGGCGATCCGGGGCCGCATCACCTCCGGCGCCTCGACCCTGACCATGCAGACGGCGCGGCTCCTGGAGCCCCGGCCGCGCAATATCGGCTCCAAGCTGATCGAGATGGTCCGGGCCCTGCAGTTGGAGGCCCGATATTCGAAGCGCGAAATCCTCGCCCTCTACCTCACCCTCGCCCCCTATGGCGGCAATCTGGAGGGTGTGCGGGCCGCCAGCCTCGCCTATTTCGGCCATGAGCCGTCGAGCCTGACCAATGGCGAGCAGGCCCTGCTGATCGCCCTGCCGCAGTCGCCGGAAGCCCGCCGCCCGGACCGGCGCCCGGAAATCGCCCGCGCCGCGCGCCAGCATGTGCTGGATAAGCTGATCCGCCTTGGCATGCTCACCGAAGCCCAGGCCGCCGAGGGCGACGCCGAAGCCCTGCCGCGCCGTATTCCTTTCCCGGCCCTCGCCTGGCACATCGCAGGGCAGTTAGCGGCGGCCGCGCCCCTCTCCCAGGCCTCGGTGGTCACCACCCTTGATGCGGACCTGCAGCGCCGCCTAGAACCCCTCGCCGCCACCGCCGCCCGCGCCCAGGGCACGGAGAGCCAGGTCGCGATCATGGTCATCGAGATCAAGGGCCGGGCGGTGCGGGCCCTGGTCGGCTCCGGCGGCCTTGCCCGCGCCGGAGGCTGGATCGATATGACCCGCGCCCTGCGCTCGCCAGGGTCGGCTCTCAAGCCCTTCATCTACGCCTTCGCCTTCGACGACGGGCTGGTGGCGCCCGACACTCAGATCGACGATGCGCCCCGGCGGTTCAGCGACTACCAGCCGGAGGACTTCGACCGCGTCTTCCGGGGCAAGGTCTCGGCCCGCGAGGCCCTGATCTACTCGCTGAACGTCCCAGCCGTGACGACCCTGCAGCGGATCGGCGCTCCGGCCTTCGAGGCGCGGATCGAGGCCACCGGCGCCCGTCTGGTGCGGCCCAGGGCGGGCCTCTCCGATGCTGGTCTCGCCCTGGCGCTGGGCGGGGAAGGGATCACCCTGCGCGATATGGGCCTGCTCTACTGCGCCCTCGGCGATGGCGGCCTCGCCAAGCCCCTGGCCTTCACCGAGGGGGATGCGGCCCGCCGCGAGCGGTCGCGCGGCCTGCGCATGGTGCGCCGCCAGACCGCCGACCAGATCCTCGACATCCTGCGCGAGGCGCCGACCCCGCGCGGCCGCACGCCCGCGGCCCTCACCCGCGGCGCCCCGATCCTCGCCTTCAAGACCGGCACCTCCTACGGTTTCCGCGACGCCGTCGCCGCCGGCGTGGTGGGGGGCTATGTCATCGTCGTCTGGACGGGCCGCGCCGATGGCGGCGCCCGCCCGGGCCTCACCGGGCGCGATGTCGCCCTGCCGATCCTCTTCGACGTCGCCGACCAGATCGGCGCCCGGCCCACCGCGCCCCGCCCGATCACGCCGCGCGCCGCGCCTCAGGCCCTGACCCAGCTCGATCCGCCGGATTCAGGCCCGCACCTGATCTTCCCGCCCAATGGCTCCACCGTCCAGGTGGACGCCTTCGGCCCTCGCTCACGCGGTCTCGTCCTGGCGGCCGGCGGGGAGGGGCTTTCCTGGTACGCGGACGGCATCCCGATCGCCGTCGACCCGGTCAGCGGCAAGGCCATCTGGCGCCCCGCCGGGCCGGGGTTCTACCAGATCAGCGTCACCGACATTCAGGGGCGGACCGCCAAGTCCCGCGTGCGGGTCAGGGGGCCCTTCACAACGCCCAGCACGGTCGAACCGTCTAGCGGACGGTGAAGGCCAAGGTCCCGACGCCTTCGATCTCGCCCGTCACCTTGTCGCCGCGCTCCAGCGGCCCGACCCCTTCCGGCGTGCCCGTATAGATCAGGTCGCCCGGCGCCAGGGTCCAGAGTTTGGAGGCCTCGGCGATGATCTCGGGCACGTTCCAGATCATGTGGGTCAGGGTAGAATCCTGGCGCACCTGGCCGTTGACGGAGAGGGTGATGCGCCCCTGGGGCGGCGCGCCGGTCCAGGGCCGGATGGCGGAGATCGGCGCCGATTGCTCGAAGCCCTTCGATGCTTCCCAGGGCTGGCGTTTCTCCTTGGCCGCGTCCTGCAGGTCGCGGCGGGTCAGATCGACGCCGGCCGCATAGCCGAAGATCAGTCTTTCAGCCGCGCTCGCCGCGATGTTGGCGCCGCCCCCCTTCAGCGCGATCACCAGCTCCATTTCGTGGTGCAGGCTGGCCGTGGCGCTGGGATAGGCCGGGTCGCGGCCGGGCGGAACCAGGGCGTCGGCGGGTTTGGAGAAGAAGAATGGCGGATCGCGCTCATCCCCGCCCATTTCGCGGGCATGGGCCGCATAGTTGCGCCCGACGCAGAAGACGCGGCGGACGGGGAACAGGGCATCCGTGCCCTCAATGGGAACGGCGGCCTGGACGGGCGGGGGAAAGGCGTAGGCGCTCATGCTGCCAGGGGTAGCGCTCCCCCGCCCGCCTGGAAAGCCTAGTCCACCTTGTCGCGCAGGGCCCGGGCCTTATCCAGGTGCTGCTGGATGGCGGGCGCGGTGGCCGCGGCCAGGGTCTTCAGGGCGGCGATGTCCCCGTCCTGGGCGTAGCGCTGGAAGAGGTCGAGGGCCGCCTGGTGGCGGTCGACCTGGGCGTTCATGTAGGCCGCATCGAAGTCTTCGTTGGAAGCGCTGCGCAGCTTGTCCATCGCCTCTTGCAGGTTCTGCGGCAGGGTGGCCGGCAGGTTCACCGTCGCGCCGGAGGCGGTGATCGCGGCCTTCAGGGCCTCGGAGGTCTTGGTGTGGGCGTCGATCATCATCTGGGCGAAGGCCTTCACCTCGGCATTATTCGACCGCTGCAGGGCCAGCTTGCTGGCCTCGATCTCGAACATGTCAGAGGCGGCGGCGAGGCTGGCGAAGTCCGGGGCGGCGGCCTCGTCGGCCGGGGTGGGGACGGTGGCGGCGGGGTTGGCGTCCGGCGTCGCGGCCTGTTCCGACGGCGACGCAGCGCCTTTGGTTTCCGGCGGGTTGGAACAGGCGGCCAGGGCCAGGAGGGATGCGGCGGCGATAAGTGATTGACGAAGCATGGAGGGGAACTTTCTAAGCGGGGAGGGGGCGCGTCCGCTTGGGCGCCCTGTCTGAACATCACGGGCGCGTGATGGTTCCTACAGCCAAGGAGTGACGTGATGAGTGGCCAGGCGCCGAACCAGGGTCCCCTAAAGGACCTCAGGGTCATCGAGATGGGCACCCTCATCGCCGGCCCCTTCTGCGGCCAGATCCTCGGCGACTTCGGCGCCGAGGTGATCAAGCTGGAGGATCCTGGCACGGGCGATCCCATGCGCCAGTGGGGCCGGTCCTTGCCGAAGGGCCTCTCCCCCTGGTGGCCGGTGATCGGCCGCAACAAGAAATCGGTGACCGTCAATCTGCGTGACAAGGCCGGCCAGGACATCGCCCGCCGCCTGATCGCCAGCGCCGACATCCTGATCGAGAATTTCCGGCCGGGCACGATGGAGAAGTGGGGCCTGACCTATGAGGCGCTGTCCGCCGAGAACCCCGGCCTGATCATGGTCCGCGTCTCCGGCTTCGGTCAGACGGGCCCCTATGCCAAGCGCGCCGGCTACGGCCTGATCGGCGAGGCCATGGGCGGTCTTCGCGCCATCACCGGCGAGTCCGACCGGCCCCCGGCCCGGGCCGGTATTTCCATCGGCGACAGCCTGGCCGCCTCCCATGCCGCCATGGGGGCCCTGATGGCCCTGCACGTCCGCGAAAAGTCCGGGCGCGGCCAGGTGGTGGATGCGGCGATCTACGAATCCGTCCTCGCCATGATGGAAAACCTGATCACCGAGTACGACATCACCGGCTATGTGCGCGAACGTTCCGGCTCGATCCTGCCCGGCATCGCGCCTTCGAACGTCTACCCGACCTCCGACGGCATGATCCTGATCGGCGGCAATGGCGACACCGTCTATGCCCGGCTCTGCGAGGCCATGCAGCGGCCGGACCTGGCCACGAACCCCAAGTTCGTCGACCACGCGGCGCGCGGGGTCAACCAGACCGAGCTCGATGAGATCATCGGCGCCTGGAGCAAGACCTTAACCCTCGAGGCGCTCCTGGCCCTCCTCGAACAGAACGGTGTGCCCTGCGGCCGCGTCTACCGCGCCCCGGACATGCTGGAGGACCCGCAGTTCATCGCCCGCGAGGCCGTGGTCAGCGTCGATCACCCGGTCTTCGGCCCGATCCGCATGCAGAACGTTGCCCCGAAACTGGCCGAGACGCCGGGCGCCGTGCGCTGGCCGGGGCCGGATCTGGGCGAACATACGGACGGGGTGCTGCAGGATGTGCTCGGCTTCTCCGAAACCGAGGTGGCGGACCTACGCGGGCGCGGCGTCCTCTGAGGGCACGGTCCTGAGACGCCGGAGCGGCGAGGCGAGCACCCAGAGCGGGGCGGCGCAGAACCCGATCGCCGCCACCAGAAGGCCATGGCGCGGCCCGATGGTCTCGCCAAGCAGGCCCCCGATCAGGGCCCCGAAAATCCCCAGCAGCCCCGGCAGGGCGTGAAAAGCGCCCGCCACCCGGGCCAGCACATCCCCCGGCAGCACGCTCTGGCGCAGGGACGAGGCCGTGATCACCGAGGCGACCGCGAAGGCGTCGCCGAAGAACTGCCCGAACACCAGGGTCGTGGTCCCGGGGATCGCGCCAGCCGGGGCCAGAGGCGTCGCGAGCGCGATGGCGCCGGAAATCATCGCCGCCCCGATCAGGGCCGGGCCGATGCCGATGAGCTTGGTCATGCGCGGCGCGATCAAAGCGCCCAACAACCCGCCCAAGCCCCCCGCCGCCACGGCGAGGCCGAGCAGGGCCTGGGTCAGGCCTAGCACCTTCAGGGCGTAGATCACATAGAGGGCCGCGAAGAACGAGCCGAACAGGGTCTGGGTCAGGCTCATCAGCAGCATCGGCCGAACCAGGGGGTGGGCGAAGGCGGCCCGCACGCCGGAGGTCATGTCGGCCAGCCAATGCTCGGGCTCGGCCGGTTCGGGCGGCGCCTCCTGGCCCTTCAGGGTGAAGAGGAAGGCCGCGGAGGCCAGGTAGGTCGCGGCGTTGACGGCCACGGCGATCGGCGCGGTGAGGGCCTGGAACAGCACCCCCGCCAGGGCCGGCCCGCCCACCTCCGCGACACTGTCCGTCGAGGCCAGCTTGGCGTTGCCGTCCAGCAGGGCGTCCCGCGGGATCAGGCTCGGCAGAAAGGCGTGGTGGGCCACGTCGAACACCACGTTCAACGCCCCCACCACCGCCGCGACAGCGCAGACCAGGGGCAGGGAGAGCCAGCCCCCCAGCGCCGCCAGGGGCAGAAGGGCAAGCGTCAGGGCGCGCAGAATGTCCGCCCCCACCAGCACCGGCTTCTTCCTCGCCCGGTCGATGCGCGATCCGCCGAACAGACCCACCGCCACGGCCGGCGCCATGGCGCAGGCGGCCAGGATCCCGACCTGGCCCGGCGTCGCCCCAAGGCTCGCCACGGCAGCCATGGGTAGGCCTTCACGTGTGATCCGCGCGCCGAACCCGGAGATCGCCGAGGCGCTCCAAAGCCGCAAGAAATCCCCGTGGCGCCAGAGCGTCGGCGCCGTCTCGTCCGCCCCCTTCGCCTCAATCACGCCCGGCCCATCGCCTCCGTCAGAGCCACGGCGATCTGGGCCACATTGTAGGGTTTGCGCACCACCGGGGCGTCGAAGCCCTCCGGCGCCCCGCCCGCATCGCCATAGCCGGTGGCGAAGATGAAGGGCACGTGCTTCTGGCGCAGGAACTCTGCCACCGGCGTCACCGACTGGCCGTTGAGATTGGCGTCGAGCACCGCCACGTCGAACTTCAGCTGCGCCAGGGCCAGGCCCTCTTCCACCGTCGCCGCACAGCCCACCACGTCGGCGCCGGCATCGGTGAGGCCCGCTTCTAGCTCCACCGAGAGCAGCATGGCGTCTTCGACGATCAGCACCTTCACACCTTCCACCCCCGCCGCTTCCGGCGAGCCGTGGGAGGCGCCTTCCGTCGCCTCGGCGGAGCGCTCGGGCGGCGGGGCCACCGATTGGGCAGGCGCGCTGGGGGCCGGGGCCGTGGTCTGGATCAGGGCGCTGGCGTCGGAAATCAGGGTGGCGCGGACCCCATCGGGCCGGAATTCGATGGTGGCCGAACCGCCCAATTCGCGCCCGGTCACCCGCTGCAACAGGGTCGAACCAAAGCCCTGGTGCGATGGTGGCGAGACCGAGGGCCCGCCCTTCTCCTGCCAGGTCAGCTCGAAGCCGCCGTCGTCGAGGCCCCGCCAGCGCACTTCGATGCGCCCGCCTTCCACGGAGAGCGCCCCGTATTTCAGGGCATTGGTGGCCAGTTCATGCAGCGCCAGGGTCAGGCTGTTGGTGGCGCGCGGATTGAGCACAATCTCCGGCCCCTCCCACCGCGCCTGGCCGGGGGCGAGGCCGCCCAGTTCGGCGGCGGCGATATTGCCGATCTCGGCCCCGCGCCAACGGGTGGCGGTGAGCAGGGTGTGGGCCGAGGCCATGGCCTCCAGCCGCCCGGCGAAATCCTTCAGGAACACGTCCACCGACGTCGTCTTGCTCGCGGACTGCGCCGCCAGGGACTGCACCGAGGCCAGGACATTCTTCACCCGGTGGTCCAGCTCCGCCACGAACCGGTCGCGCTGCGCCTCGTCGATCTTGCGCTGGGTGATGTCCTCGACGAGGCCGTAATAGGCGGTGATGGCGCCGGCCTCGTCGCGCACGAAAACCCCGGCCGAACGAATCCAGACAGTACGGCCATCGTCCGGGCGAATGGCCCGCGCCTCGTATTCGTACCGGTCCTTACTCCGCATCGCGCTGCGCACGATGTCATCGACCATCGGCCGGTCATCGGGATGCAGGTATCTGGCCAGGATTCGGCCACCTTCGCCCGGGACCCGGCCCGCCGGCACGCCCCATATCGCCGAGGCGCGTTCGCTGATCGTCAGGGTATCATCCGCGGCCGTCCACTCGAGCTCGCCAAGCCCTGCGGCCTGGAGGGCAAGCTCGGCGCGCAGGCCCACCACCCTGACGCGTTCGGCGTCGTTTTCGGGACGCTCATCGCTCATAGGACGACCATAGAGCGAGGTTTCGCGCTAGGCGAGGGGGCGCCGGGCTCGAAAACGGCAAAGCTTATCTTTATATTCAGCCCTGCCGGCCTAAGGCAGGAACCTGAAGCGCGATGTGGCCGTTCAGCCGCCAGCGCCCAGGCGATTGTCGTTCTCGGGCCGATCCTGATCGTCCGCAGCGCGCCGCGCCGTCCCGGACAGAAGTCAATGAGGGCCACCTTGAAGCGTAACGCCAAAGCCGCCGCCAATTCCGCCAAAGCCGCCGCCGAAGCCGCGGTCGATGCCGGGGAACGCTCCTTCCAGGACGCCGTCGACGCTGCCGAGCGCAGCCTCAATGACGCCGCCCGCCGCGCTGAACGCGCCATCCGCGAAGGGGTCGATGCCGTCCGCTCCCAATCCGGGCCCTATGCCGACCGCGCCCGCGACTATGCCGGAACAGCGGCCCAGGAGTTCGATGACGTGCAGCGCTACCTCGTCGAGCGCGTGAAGGAAAAGCCGGTCACGGCCGCTCTCGCCGGTCTCGGCGTTGGCGTGCTGATCGGCCTGCTGCTCTCCGGCCGCAAGTAAACATTGCAAGCAGGTAGGGCGCGCCCGTGATCAAACGGCTCATCTTCGGCGTTATGGCCATCGCCTTCCTGGGCGCCGGGGCCACTGTGGCGGTGTTCGCCGCCGCCTTTGGCCTCTACGCCCTCCTGGAGCCCAGCCTCGGTAAGGCCGGAGCCGCCGGCGCCCTCGTAGGGGCTGTGGCCCTCCTGATGCTGCTGGCCAGCCTGATCCTCTATCTCGTCGCCCCCCCCCCCCCCGCCCCCAAAAGCCGCACCCCGCAAGGCCCGGTGGAAACGGTGATGTCGGCGGTCAAGGAAAAGCCCCTGGTCTCCATCGCCGCCGTTGCCGCGGCCGCCGTCGCGGCCTTCCGCAACCCCGCGGCGGTGATGGCCCTGGTCGGCGCCTTCTTCGGCGCCGAGAGCAACCAGCCCCGGCGCTAGAGCCTGAGATTCTTCGAGCACGATTCAGGGTTCTGTTGGTTCCAACAGAACCCAACGTGCTCTGAGGGGTTTCCCCATCTCCCTGCTGGAGATGGAGTATCCCGATGTTCAAGCTTCCTGAGCTGCCCTATCCGCATGGCGCCCTCGAGCCGGTAATCTCGGCCGAGACCATGCATTTGCACCACGACAAGCATCACGCCAAGTACGTGGAGACGCTGAACAAGCTGCTGGCCGACGAGGGCATGCATCCCACCCATCTGGAAGCCGTGATCCAGGAAACCGCCGGCGATGAGCGCCGCGTGAAGCTCTTCGACAATGCCGCCCAGGCCTGGAACCACGCCTTTTTCTGGGAGGCGATGAGCCCGGAAGCGGAAAAGCCCAACGGCCGCCTGACGCCCGCCATCAACGAGGCTTTCGGCGACCTCGAACAGCTAAAGGCCGCTTTCGTCAAGGAAGGGGCGGGCCATTTCGGTTCCGGCTGGGTCTGGCTCGCCGCTGACGGCGCCGCCTTGAAGGTGATGTCCACCCATGACGCCGACGACACTCTCTCCACCGGACAGATGACTCCGCTCCTGGTTTGCGACCTCTGGGAGCACGCCTACTATCTCGACTACCAGAATGACCGCGAGGGCTTCCTGAAAGCCTGGTTTGACCGCCTGCCAAACTGGACCTTCGCCGAGCGCCAGTTCCTCTCCGCCCAAGGTGAGGGCGAAGCCTGGACCTATCCATCCGCCGCTTAGGCAAAGCGCGGAACGCCTTACAGGCCAAGGCGTTAAGCAGAAGTCAAATCAACTAGAAGGAACGCCATCATGCTTCGATGGGCTCTGATCTTCCTGGTCGTCGCTTTGATCGCGGCGTTCCTGGGATTCGGTGGTATAGCCGGCACCGCTGTCGGAATCGCCAAGCTTCTGTTCTTCGTCTTCGTGGTTCTCTTCCTGGTCTCCCTGGTGCTTCACCTGTTTCGAGGCCGAGGGACGGGCCCGGGACCTATCTGACCGGCTTGAACTAGAGGACCCTTCTGGGGAAAGCCCAGGAACGCCAGGGTTCGAAATGCGAACCGGTCCAAGCGACCGCCAAGACTGAAAGCGTCTCGGCGGTCGCTTCTATGAGATTGAAGCTCGCCGCCACGCCGCGCTCGCGCACAGACAGGGTGCCCGACCCCACCGCATAGGTGCGGTTGTCACCGAGGCCCAGCGGCATGGCGAAAGGGGCGTGGATATGCCCGGTCAGGATCAGGTCGACCCCGGCCTCGATGAAGGCCCTCGCCGCCGCCTCGCCGCCCCACACTCGCCCGGTCATCGGCCCGCCCAGCATTTCGGTCAGGGGGTGGTGGCAGACCACCGCCGCCATGGCCCCGGCCTGGCGCCCGGCCAGGAGGCCGATCGCCTCGCGCGTCTGCCGCGCCGAGATCTGGCCCTTCGACCAGTTGGCCCGGGGCTGGATGCCCCTGGCTGTATTGATGCTGACCAGGGCCGCGTCCGGCCCGGCCCAGTAGGGCAGGCCCGTGGGGGCGAGGGCCCGTTCATAGCGGCTGAAGGGGGAGATCAGCCGGTCGATGGCATTGTAGGGCGTGTCGTGATTGCCGGGCGTAATCACCCGGGGCGCCGGCAGGGTCTCGATCCAGGCCCGGGCGGCGGCGAATTCGCCGGGCCGCCCCTGCACGGTGTGATCCCCCGCCAACACCACCAGGTCGACCTTCGTTTCGGCGAGATAGGCGGCCACGGCGGCTACGGCGGCCTGGTTCTCGCCGCCGAAATGCACGTCGGAAATCTGGGCGATACGGAAGGTCACACGGCTTCGGCTTCCTTCGCGGCCTTTTCCACCACCACGATCTGGCGCGGCCGCAGCGCCTTGAAGGCGCGCGCCTTGAACCGCACCTCCACCTGGCGCGGCAGGCGGCAGGGCTCGCCATCCAGCACCGCGGGAATCCGGCCCGAGGCCCAGACCTTGCCCTTGCGGATTTTCATATCGTTGACGGAGGGGTCCCGGCGCCAGCCATCAGTCACGGCGTGGAAGGCCAGGCGGAAGGCCTCGGCGGCGCTGGCCGGGTCCATGGCGGCCGCCTCGAGGGCCCGCTCATCGGCGTCGAGCTCGGTGGAGATCAGCGGGCAGAGAAAAGTCAGGGCCTCGGCCCGGTCCGGCCGTCCGCCATCGAAGGCGAATCTCAGCCGCCCGGTAAAGGCCACGGCCAGAGCCCGCTGAGCCCGGCGCAGCGCGGTCAGGGGTTTCAACTCCCGCGCCGCTTCCCGGGCCCCGGCCCAGAGGGCGGGGGCGCCCAGGATCGCGGCGACATAGAAGCTTGAGCCATTCACTTCCCCGCCGGAGACGTCGCAGACCACACCGTCCTCTAGGATGTCCTTCAGCGCTGTCTTCCAGTCGCGGCTCCCATAGAGGGCCTTGGGCAGCATGTTCATGGTGCCACCGGGCAGGGGGGCGATCAGCACCCCCTTCGGCCCGGCCAGTTCCGCCGCCGCCCGCGCCGTCCCATCCCCGGCGATCACCACCAGCAGGTCCGGCTTGGCCTCCACGGCGGCGGTCAGGGCCGGGATCAGGTCGGCGCCCGAGGCGGCGCTGAACTCCGCCTCCACGCCCGCCGCCTCGGCGATGGCCTTGGCCTCATCCAGGCTCCTGGCATTGGTGCTGCCCGACAGCGGATTGACCACCACGGCGATGCGCCGGATCTCCGGCGCGCTCTTGATGCCCCCCATGACGCGCGCCTAGCTGGGGGCGCCGTCGGTGCGGTGGTCGGGCGAGGCGATGGCGGCGGCCTTGTCGCTCAGGGCTTCGCCGGCGCCGCGCAGGGTGCGGCCCGCATCGTCGGCGGCGCCCCGCACCACGGGCTCAGCCCGGTCGGCGGCCACGGCCAGATTGGTGTCCACCACCGCGCCGCCGCGCCCGAAGGAGCCCTGCTGCGCGGCCAGGAACAGCACCACGGCGCCCGCGGCGGCCAGCAGGATCATCCCCAAGGACAGCAGGGGGCGGGGCGGATGGCGCGCGCGCTCATCCTTGCGGCCCCGCTTGTAGGCGGCGCGCAGGTCGGCCTCGGAAAGGCCGTTCGCCTCCACCAATGTCACAGGGCGGCGGCCAGAGTGAGCATTGTTGGTCCAGAAGCGATCAAGCCAGTTCATGGCCCTTCTCCTCTTGTGTTCGAGGCCTGTGAAACGGCGGCCCCGCGCCCAGGTTCCGGGAACGGTGAAGCTTTTTGTGAGAATCCGCCCGGGCTTTCGCCGAACGCCGGTTTGCTGTTCTATGGCTAGGCGGCTGACAGGAAGGGACGTGGGATGAACGGCTTTCGTGAACTGAACCGGGCCTCGTGGACCGGCGTCGCGGCTCTGGCGGCGCTCAGTCTTGGCCTTTCCTCCTGCTCCAGCCTGCCCAATCTCGGCGGCCCGGTGCGGGCCCCCGTCACCTGCACGGACTTCACCGTCTCGATCTATTTCGAGCGCGACAGCGTCGACATCACCCGCGAAGCCGCCGCCATCATGAAGGCCGCCGGCGACCGCACCAAGGGCTGCAAGGTGGCCCAGGTGGATGTCCTCGGCCTCTCGGACGCCGTCGGCGACAGCCAGACCAACCTCGCCATCTCCCAGCGCCGCGCGGCCAATGTCACCTCCGCCCTCGCCCGCCGGGGCTTCTCCAATGTGGAGTTCAAGGTCGGGGCCGCGGGCGACGCCGGGGCCGAAACGGCCTCGGGCGAGGCCCGTCCCCTCCGCCGCCGGGTGGACGTGATCTTCCACCAGGGTCCGAAATAGGCGGCTAAAGCCGTTCCAGCGGCAGCACGTCCACCACGTCGCCGATCTCGGCGGCGGGCGCGCCAACCATGCGCCGCAAGAGGGCGTTGGATGCCTCGAACACGCTGACCAGGGACGAATCCTGATCGCGGAACGGGGTCGCCTGCATCGAGCCATCCGGGGCCGGCGAAATCCTCGCCCGCATCCAGTGTTCGCGGTTGCCATTGGCCTCGAAGGGCAGGGCCGCCTTGGCCTTGATCACGTTCACCGCCGGATCGGCCCCCTGCATCTGGGCCAGGAACGGGCGCAGGAAGAGCTCGGCGCAGACCATGGCGCTGGCCGGATTGCCCGGCAGGCCAACGATCCGCCGCCCATCCGCCAGCACGGCGAACCAGGTCGGCTTGCCGGGCCGCACGGCGATGCTTTCGACGATCATCTCCATACCGAGCCGGGAAAGGGCCGGTTTCACCAGGTCATGGTCCCCCACCGAGGCGCCGCCCAGGGTGACGATCACGTCGCCACCGCAAGCGCGGGCCGCCGCTTCGATATCGTCCTCGTTGTCGCCGATATTGGGCAGGTCGATCAGCTCCCCGCCCCAGCGGCGGATCAGTTCGGAAAGCGCCGTGGTGCCGGAATTGAAGATTTGGAACGGGCCGGGGCTGCCTCCCGGCGCCACCACTTCCTCGCCGGTGGAAAGAATCGCCACACGCGGCTTCCTGGCCACCTTCAATTCCGCCGCGCCGGAGGACGCCGCCAGCGCCAGGCGCCAGGGGTCAAGACGCGCCCCTGCTTTCAGCAGCCGGTCACCGGCTTTGAAGTCCACCCCCGCGGGGCGCACATGGTGGCCCGCCGCCACCTGCGGCACGGTCACCGCCTCGCCCTTCCGCGTGGCGTCCTCCTGGATGACGATGGCGTCCGCGCCCGCTGGGACCGGTGCGCCGGTGAAGATGCGGGTGGCTTCCCCCGGCCCGACCTCGCCCTCGAAGGCATGGCCCGCGGCGCTCTCGCCGATGATCTTCAGCACCCCCGGCGTATCGGCGGCGCGCACCGCCCAGCCGTCCATGGCCGAGGCGGGGAAGGGGGGCTGGGGCCGGTGGGCGACAATGTCTTCGCGCAGCACCCGGCCATGGGCGCCGCACAGCGCGACAACCTCATCGCCGGTGGCCACGGCCCGGCCCAGCATCCGGGCGCGGGCGTCCTCGACGCTCAGCAGCTTCATGCGGCGCGCCAGTCGCCCGAGGCGCCGCCGGCCTTCTCGACCAGCCGCACGGCTTCGATGACCATGCCCTTCTCCGCCGCCTTCAGCATGTCGTAGATCGTCAAACAGGCCACGGAGACCGCCGTCAGGGCCTCCATCTCCACCCCGGTCTGCCCAGTGGTCTTGACCCGCGCCGTCACCGCCATGCCGCCCTCGGCGGCCTCCACCGATACCTCGACCTTGCTGATCGGCAGGGGATGGCAGAGCGGGATCAGTTCACTGGTCTTCTTGGCCGCCATGACCCCGGCGATCTCCGCCACGGCTCGGACGTCGCCCTTCTTGCCGGTCCCTGCCACGGCGAGTTCGAGCGTCGCAGGCGACATCCGCACGAACCCGGCCGCCAGCGCCTCACGCGCCGTCACGGCCTTGTCCGAGACGTCGACCATGCGGGCCCGGCCTTCCGCGTCGAGATGGGTGAGTTTGGCCATGCGTCTTTCCTAGCTCAGAAGCCACGCCGCCCAAAGAGCGAGACATCCCCATCAATCGCATGGCGGAGCGTGATTTCGGAGCGGCCGGTCTCGTCAAGGACGGCCTCTCCGAGGCCGCCGCGGCGCGGCGCGGCCTGCAAGGCCTCGTCCTTGACGAGCCCGACCGTCCGAAAAATCATTCCATCAAGCGATCGACGGGGCGTTTTGACTGACGTTTGGCCTCAGCCCCCGTCGCAATCCAGAAACCGCGCGAAGGCCCAACCGGTCTCACCGCGCCCACTGACCGGCTCGATCAGCAGCCAATCCTTGTCATTCACCGTATCGCGGCGAAGCACCCGCACCGTCACTCCGTTCGACAGATGCCCGATCACATCCCCATTCGGCTTGGAGCGAATGTTCAGCGCTGTCGGGCTCGGGTCATTCACCGTGCAGCGGTCCAGCTCCGCGTCAGCGTCGCTGGACGACGCTGCGGACGTCAGCTTTGCAGGCTCAGTCTGCGTTGGCGTGGCGGGCGCGGCGGCCGGCGGCGGCGCGCTCTTGCCTTGCATCATCGCCATGATGTCCGCGCCGGAGCTCATGAACCAAAGCCCGCCGGTGACGGTGGCCCCGATCACCGAGGCGATCCCCCCGATCAGACGAATGAGCGATCGCGGGCTCATCTCAGCTTCACGTCTCCATCAGGCGGGGCATCAGCTCCACCATGTTGCAAGGCGAGTGGCGGCTGTCGAGCTGGGCGGCGATCACCTTGTCCCAGCCGTCGCGCACGGCGCTGGGCGATCCCGGCAGGCAGAAGATGAACACCCCGTCGATGATCCCGGCCAAGGCCCGCGACTGCAGGGTCGAGAGCCCCACCGTCTGGTAGGAGACCAGGTGGAAGATTACCGAAAAGCCGTCGATCTTCTTGTCCAGCAGGGGCTCGATGGCCTCCGGCGTCACGTCCCGGCCGGTGATGCCCGTGCCGCCCGTGGTGATGATGGCGTCGATCTCGCCGCTCTTCGTCCAGGATTTCACCCGCGCCCGGATCTCGCTGATGTCGTCCTTGACGATGTCCTTCTCGGCGACGATGTGCCCGGCCGCCTTCACCCGTTCAGCCAGGGTGTGGCCGGAGGTGTCGCTCTCCTCGTCCCGGGTGTCGGAAATGGTCAGGACAGCGATCCGCACCGGCGTGATCGCCAGGTCGGTGTTGATCTTGCCGCCAATAGGAAGCGTGACGGGGACGTTCATCGGGTCGTGGTCTCCTCAAACGGCTCATCCCAGCGCGCCGCGTCGGAAATGTCACGCGCCGTCGGCTCCACCCAGCGGGCGCCGTCCGGGCCGTGCTCCTTCTTCCAGAACGGGGCGCGGGATTTCAGATAATCCATCAGGTGGTCGCAGGCCTCGAAGGCCTCGCGCCGGTGCGATGAGGCGCAGGCCACGAACACCACCGGCTCGCCCGGCCGGATTTCGCCGGTGCGGTGCACGATCACATAGTCCTGCAGCGAAAACCGCTCCTTCGCCGCCTCGGCGAAGCGCTCGATCTCGGCGTCGGTGAAGCCGGGATAGGCCTCCAGCTCCAAGGCCGTCGCCTGGCCGGCCTCGCCCCGGCAGAGCCCGGTGAAACTGGCCACCGCCCCGGTCTCGGTGCGGCCCTCACAGAACTGGGTCAGTTCCGCGCCGGCCTCGAAGGGCTGGTCAGTCAGCCGGATCATCCGCCGCTCCCCTAGCCTCCACTCATCGGCGGCATGAAGGCCACTTCCGATCCGTGGGTCAGCGGCCGGTCGCCCCGCACCAGCACCCGGTCCAGCGCCGCCGACACGCCCTTGCCGTCGAGAGCCTTGCCGAGCTCCCCGTCTTCCTGGGCCAGCAGGGCCTTCAGAGCGAACAGGGTGGCGGGGGCGCGATCAAAGCTGCGCTCGCGCCATCCGGCGATATCGCTCAGCCGTCCGAAAAGCAGGACCTTGGTCACCGCCTAGCCGCCCGTCGTCGACATGTGCCGCGCCACGGCCGGGGCGGCATGGCGGCGGTCGATATGGAAATCGTGCCCTTGCGGCTTGGC
Organism: Caulobacteraceae bacterium; assembly: GCA_046349475.1. Lineage (GTDB taxonomy): Bacteria > Pseudomonadota > Alphaproteobacteria > Caulobacterales > Caulobacteraceae > Acaudatibacter. The sequence goes on from JAXMCG010000003.1 coordinate 247,846, forward strand.
GTCGACGGCGGCCTTGATCGCCTCCACCAGCTCCGCGTCCGTCGCGCCGGCCCGGATCACGGCGCGCAGATCCTTGGCGTCATCGCGCCCGAGGCAGGAGTGCAAAGTGCCCGTGCAGGTCAGTCGCACCCGGTTGCAGCTCTCACAGAAATTGTGGCTCATCGGCGTGATGAACCCGAGCCGCCCGCCCGTCTGGGCGATCTCCACATAGCGGGCGGGCCCTCCTGTGGTCAGGGGAATGTCCTTCAGCGTCCAATAGCTCTCCAGCTCGTCGCGCACCTCGCGCAGGGAGAGATACTGGTCCGTCCGGTCCTCATCGATGTCGCCCAGCGGCATGGTCTCGATCAGGGTCATGTCCATGCCCCGCTCATGCGCCCACTGGATCAGGTCGGGGATTTCCCGGTGATTGTCGTGCTTCAGCGCTACGGCGTTGATCTTCACCCGCAGGCCGGCTTCCCGCGCCGCATCGATGCCGCCGATCACCTTTTCCAGGTCCCCGCCCCGGGTCAGCCGCCGGAAGAGGTCCGGATTGAGCGTATCCACCGAGACATTGATCCGCTTCACGCCCAGCGCCGCCAGCTCCGCCGCGTGGGCCGCCAGCTGGGTGCCATTGGTGGTCAGGGTCAGTTCTTCCAAGGCGCCGGACTTCAAGTGTCGCGACAGGCTCTCCACCAGGGTCATGAACCCCTTGCGCACCAGGGGCTCGCCGCCCGTTAGGCGCAGCTTCTTTACGCCCAGCCCGATGAAGGCCGAAGAGATGCGGTCCAGCTCTTCCAGGGTCAGCACCTCGGCCTTCGGCAGGAAGGTCATGTGCTCGGCCATGCAGTAGACGCAGCGCAGGTCGCAGCGGTCGGTCACCGAGACGCGTAAGTAGGTCACGGCCCGGCCAAATCCGTCGATCAGGGCGGGCGCCGGTTTCAGGGCTTGCGCGGAGCTGGCGTCGTAGGGCGTCATGTGCGGCCAAACATAGCGAGAATGAGGCCTTGGCGCGAGTGGCGGGGATGATGAATGAGGCTCTGGTGCTGGCCGCAGGGTCCGGGCGCCGCTTCGGTGGCTCCAAACTGACCTCGCCGTGGCGGGGCGGCCTGCTGATCGACGCCGCCCTCGCCGCCGCCTTCGCCGCTCCCGTCCGCACCGTCACCGTCGTCACGGGCGCTGATCCCAAGGTCGCCCCCGCCGCCGAAGCCTTCGCCGCGAAGGCCGGCCAGACCGCCCGTTTGAGCCTCGTCCATGCCGCCGATCACCTGGAAGGCATGGGCGCGTCCCTCCGCACCGGGGCGGGCGACCTGCCGGCGGACGCCGGCGCCGTCATCGTGTTCCTCGGCGACATGCCGGGCGTCCCGCACGACCTCGCGGAAAAGCTGCTGGCCGCCGTTTCCAGCGGCGCGGAAGCCGCCGCGCCCGTCCTTGAGGGCCGCAGGGGTCATCCCGTGGCCTTCGCGAAATCGCTTTTCGCCCAGCTGAAAACCCTCGGCGGCGATGAAGGGGCGCGCCGCATCCTCGGCGGTCTCGGCGACCGCCTGAGGCTCATTCCCGTCGAGGGCGAGGGCATCTTCCGGGATATCGATACCCCGGAAGACCTCGCCTAGGCCGGCTTCACGAACGGCAGGCTCTTGGTCACCGTGCCATTGAGGGCGAAGAGGGCGTTGGCCACGGCCGGGCCGATCACCGGCGTCCCCGGTTCGCCCACCCCCGACGGCTTGTTGCTGCTCGGCAGGATGTAGGTCTCCACGGTGGGCGCCTCGTTCATGCGCAGCACCCGGTAGGTGTCGAAGTTGGTTTCCTGCACCTGCCCGTCCTTCAGGGTCACCTGGCCGAAGAGCGCTGCCGAAAGGCCAAAACAGGTGCCGCCCTCCATCTGGGCGGCGACCTGATCCGGGGAGATCGCCGTGCCGCAGTCAATGGCCGTCACCACCCGGCCCACCTTCGGCGCGCCGTCCACCAGCTGCACCTCGGCGACCTGGGCCACCACCGAGCCGAAGCTCTCATGCACCGCCACGCCGCGGGTCCAGCCCGCCGTGGCGGTGGGGCCCGCCTTCTCGACCGCGAGGTTCAGCACCGCCAGGTGCCGCGTGGCATTGGCCTTGGTGAACAGGGCCCGGCGGTAATCCACCGGATCCTTGCCCGCCGCCTTGGCCAGTTGGTCGATGGTGTGCTCCATCACGAAGGCTGTATGGGTCGCCCCCACGGACCGCCACCACAGCACCGGCACGCCCACATCGGCGAGATTGGCCTGGGCGTCCACCACCGGCGTCGCCGCCAGATAGGGCGAGCCCTTGGCGCCTTCCACGGCGGTGTCGACGCCGTTCCCGCCCATGGGCGAGCCCTTCATGATGTCCTGGCTGACCACCCGGTGGCGCCAGCGGGCCGGCAAGCCGTCATCGCCCAAGGCCACCTTCACATTGTGCACCGTCATCGGCCGGAAGTAGCCGGCGGTCATGTCGTCTTCGCGGGTCCAGACCAGCTTGACCGGTCGCCCGCCGCCCACCGCCTTGGCGACGGCGACGCACTCGGAGACATAGTCCGACTGGAAATTGCCGCGGCGTCCAAACGAGCCGCCCGCGAACAGGGTCTCGATCTGGACCGAGCCAGGCAACACCCCGGCGATCTTCGCCGTGTTCAGCTGGTCGAGCGTGGGGATCTGCGAGCCGAAGGTCAGTTTCGGCGGCCCGCTTCCCACCTGGGCCACGCAGTTCATCGGCTCCATGGTCGCGTGGGCCAGATAGGGGAAGCTGTAGGTCAGGTCGAGCGTGGGGTTTTCCACCGTGCCGCCGCCCTCGCCCTTGGCCTCGAAGGCCTGCCACTTGGCGTCCGCCGGGCCGCGCCCCTCGGCGAGGTCGGTCATCATCGTCAGGATCGCGTCGCTGGAGCGCTTCTCCGCCTTGTTTTCATCCCAGGTCACCTTCAGGGCGTCCCGGGCTGTGCGCGCGGCCCAGGTGGTGTCAGCGGTCACCGCCACGCCGGTGGCGATCTTGTAGACCTCATGCACCCCCGGGACCTTCTTGGCGTCCGTGGCGTCGAAGCTCGCCACCGTCGCCCCGAAACGGGGGGCATGGGCCACCATCGCCACCAACAGGTTCGGCATCCGCACGTCCTGGGTATAGATCGCCGTGCCGTTCGACTTGGCCTTGGCGTCCTTGCGCCGCACCCGGTCGGTGCCGATCAGGGTGAACTTGGCCGGGTCCATCAGGGTCGGGTTCTGAGGCGGCGTCACCTTGGCCGCGTCGGTCAGCAGTTCGCCAAAGGTCGCCGATTGGCCCGAGGCATGGCTCACCACCCCGTTCGCCACCTGAACCTCGCCCGCCGACACGCTCCAGCGGTTGGCCGCGGCCTCCACGAACATCGCCCGCGCCGAGGCGCCGGCCTTACGCAACTGCTCCCAGGAATTGGAGATCGCCGAGGAGCCGCCCGTCCCTTGCGCCCCCATGCCTAGATTGGCGTAGAGCTTCGCATTGGCTGGGGCCTGCTCGATGCTCACCTTGTCCCAGTCGGCGCCGAGTTCCTCGCAGACGATGGCCGCGAGGCCGGCGTGATTGCCCTGGCCGAATTCGATGTGCTTCGAAATCACCGTCACGGCGCCGTCGGCGGCGATCTTGATGAAGGGCCCAAAGGCGCCGACCTCGGTCTTGGCGCCGGCGGACAGCAGATCGGCGGGCGAGCAACCCACCAGGAGGGCGCCGGAGGCGGCCACACCCGTCACCACCACTTCGCGGCGGGAGGGGCCGGCTTTCAGAAGACGTTGCAGAATCTGGTTCACCCCGCCCTCCCTAAGCCGTCGGGGCCGCGGCGGGGGCCGGCGCGGGCGCGTTCGCGGCTTCCTTGATGGCGGCCTTGATCCGCTGATATGCCCCGCAGCGGCAGATGTTCCCGCTCATCGCCTCATCGATCTGGGCGTCCGTCGGATGCGGCGATGTGGTCAGCAGAGCCGCCGCCGCCATGATCTGGCCGGACTGGCAGTACCCGCACTGCGGCACATCCAGCTTCTCCCAGGCCGCCTGCAGGGCGTGCGTCCCGCCCAGGCCCTCGATGGTGGTGATCTTCACCCCGGCCAGGCTCTCGATCGGAGCCTGGCAGGACCGGATCGGCTGGCCGTCGGCGTGCACCGTGCAGGCGCCGCATTGGGCGACCCCGCAGCCGTACTTCGTGCCCGTGAGGCCCAGCGTATCGCGCAGCGCCCAGAGCAGGGGCGTCCCCGCCGGCGCGTCCACCGTCGTCGCCTTGCCATTGATGTCGAGGGTAAAGGCCATGCGCATCCTCCCAGACTCGTGGGCGCGCCACTCAAGGGGCCGCCCCTGTCCCTATCTGAACGATGTTAAGCTGGTTTCGCGGAACGGCAAAGTGGGGGGCCGCTGACACGCCCTCCGCACTCACAACGCCCCATCGAACGCTTGATGGAATGCTTTTTCGGACGGTCCGGGTTCGTCAAGGACAAGGCGCGCGCGCCTTGCCGCGCGGCGGTCGCCCTGCAAGGGCGATCCTTGACTAACCCGGCCGCTCCGAAATCATGCTCCGCCAAGCGATTGATGGGGATTCCCTGCCCAGATAGCTTGCCTTCGCAACCTAGGACGCCCCTTGCCCAAACACCCCCCCGCGCCCGAACTGTCCGACGCCCCCCTGGCGCCCGGCCTCTATCTGGTGGCGACGCCTATCGGGAACTTGCGGGACATCACCCTTCGGGCCCTCGACGTCATCGCCAGCTGCAACCTGCTGCTTGCCGAAGACACCCGCGTCACCGCCAAACTGCTCAATCACTACGGCATCGCGAAGCCCCTGGAGCGCTATGACGAGCACGCCGCCGCCCGGGCCCGGCCGAAGATCATGGCCGCTCTCGCCGCCGGCCAGCGCGTCGCCCTGGTGTCCGACGCCGGCACTCCCCTCGTCTCCGATCCCGGCTACCGTCTGGTGGTGGAGGCCCTGGCCGCCGGGGCGGCGGTGTTCCCGATCCCCGGCCCCTCGGCCAGTCTCGCCGCCCTCTCGGTGGCAGGCCTGCCCACCGACCGCTTCCTGTTCGCTGGCTTCCCACCGCCGAAGAGCGCCGCGCGCCAGGCCTTTCTGACCGAACTCGCCTCTGTCCGCGCCACCCTGGTGTTCTTCGAAGGCGGCTCGCGCGTCGCCGCCAGCCTCAAGGACATGGCCCAGGTCTTCGGCCCCCGCCCCGCCGCCGTCGCCCGGGAGCTGACCAAGCTCTACGAGACCACCCTGCGCGGCCCCCTGCCGGACCTCGCCGCCGACCCGCGCCTCGCCAGCCCCAAGGGCGAGATCGTCATCGTCGTCGGCCCCGCCGAGGAGGTGGCCGCCGGTCCGGAAGACGCCGACCGCGCCCTCGCCGACGCCCTGACCCGCCTTTCCCCCGCCGACGCCGCCACCGAGGTCGCCCGCGCCCTCGGCCTCAATCGCCGCGACCTCTATCGCCGCGCTCTTGATCTGAAGGGCGCCCGGTGACCCCGGGCAAGGCGACGTCCGGGCGCAGCGCCCGGGGCCGCGCCGCGCGTCAGGCCGGCCGCCGGGCCGAGGCTCTCGCCGCGCTCTGGCTGATGCTCAAGGGCTACAAGATCCTTGGCTACCGGCTGAAGACCCGTGCCGGGGAGATCGACATCCTCGCCCTCAAGGGCCGCGTCCTCGCCGTTATCGAAGTGAAGACGCGACTGACTCTGGAGACCGCCCTCGCCGCCGTCAGCCACATGCAGCGCGAGCGCCTGCGCCGCGCGGCGGGGGCGGTCATCGCCCGGCGCCCGATGCTCGCGGGCGCACAAGTCCGCCTGGATCTCGTTGCCTTCGCCCCTGGACGCTGGCCCCGCCATATTCCCGACGCGTGGCCGGGCGTTTAGAAGGGGGCCGGAGAAGTGGTGACCCGGAAAGGCCGATGACGCGATCTGACGCCGAACAGGCCCTCAGAGAGGCCGGCGCCGCCCCGGACGGGGACTTTCCTCTGCTCGAGGCCGCCATCGCCTGTTCGGTGCATGAGGATCCGGACCGCGACCCCGAGCTTTGCCGGGCCCTTGCCCTCGAGGGAGCTGAACGCCTCAAAAAACGCCTCTCCCGCGAGTCCCCCGAGGAGGCCCTGGCCGAGACCATGGCGGGGGATCTGCGCTTCGCCGGCGATCTGATCACCTACGACCATCCGGACAACGCCGACATTCTCGCCGTCTGCGAGCGGCGCAAGGGCCTGCCCGTGGCCCTGGGCCTGCTCTACCTCGACGTGGCCCGCCGCTGCGGCCTGGAGGTGCGTGGCGTCGATTTCCCCGGGCACTTCCTGCTGCGCATCGAGACCGAGGAAGGGCCCTTGGCCATTGACCCGTTCAGCGAGGGCCGGGTCGTACTGCCGTCGGAACTGACCCGCCGGGCCCTTCATGCCGGCCTGATGCCCGGCGTCGCCGACCAGCTCGACACCTTGATGGCCCCGGCCAGCGACCGCCAGGTGCTGATCCGCCTGCAGAACAACATCTTCGCCCGGGCCGCCCAGGCCCGCGACTTCGCCAGGGCCGAGCGCTCGGCCCTGCGCCGCGCCCTCCTCGATCCCACCGACCACCACCCCTGGCTCGACGTCGCCGCCGCCCGCGAAGGGCAGGGCGCCCTTGCCGGCGCCCTCGAAGCCCTGGCTCAGGCGACCTTGCTGGATGGCGGGGCCGCCCTGGCCGCCCGCGCCCAGCGGGAGCGCGTCCGCCTCCGCCTGAACTAGCCGCACTACCTGCGGCGCCAGAAATATTCACTTGGCCCTGGCCGCGCGGCGTCTAGGAAGTCCTTCATCGAAACCCGCCGCCCAAAGAGGGAAGCTTTCATGGTCTTGCAGGTCGCCATCCAGATGGACCCTATCGAAGGGGTGAAGATCGAGACCGACTCCACCTTCTTCTTAATGCTGGAGGCCCAGCTGCGCGGCCACGGCCTCTGGGTCTACGAGCCCAAACACCTCTGGCAGGACGACGGCCGAATCTTCGCCCGCGGCCGGCCCCTCAATGTCCGGGCCGTGAAGGGCGACCATCACAGCGTCGGCGCCTATGAAGTGCGCGAGCTCACCGATTTCGACGTCGTCCTGATGCGACAGGATCCGCCCTTCGACATGGCCTATATCACCGCCACCTACTTCCTGGAGCGCATCCACCCCAGGGTCCTTGTGGTCAACAATCCGGCAGAGGTGCGCAACGCCCCGGAAAAGCTGTTCGTCACCGGTTTCCCCGGCCTGCAGCCGCCGACCCTCATCGCCTGGGACGCTGAGGCCATCTACGACTTCCGCGATCGCCACGGCGACATGGTGCTGAAGCCCCTTTATGGCGGCGGCGGCTCCGGCGTCGTGCGCCTGAAGCCGGAGGATCCCAACCTCGACGCCCTTCTCGAGCTCCACATGATGATCGGCCGTGAGCCGGTCATCGCTCAGAAGTTCATCCCGGCCGTGTCCAAAGGCGACAAGCGGGTCCTGCTCATCGACGGGGAGCCCGTAGGCGCCATCAACCGGATTCCCGCCAAGGGACAGGTGCGCTCCAACCTCGCCCGGGGCGGCCGCGCCGAACAGGTGGAACTGACCAAACGCGACCTCGAAATCTGCGCCCAGATCGGCCCGGAGCTGAAGGCCCGGGGCATGCTCTTCGTCGGCATCGACGTGATCGGCGACTTCCTCACCGAGATCAACGTCACCTCCCCCACCGGCGCCCAGCAGCTGAAGCGCTTTGGCGGGGCGGATGCGGCCGCGGTGCTTTGGGACAGGGTGGAAGCGATCCGGGCGGGGACGTGAACTCGTTCACGTCCCCAGTCTTTTTTGTTCTTCCCCCGACCCATTTCAAAAGACGGGGGACATGAACAAGTTCACGTCCCCCAGCTTCGCCTACCAAGCGAGTCGAGGTTCCCCACGTAGGTCACGGAATCCTCTCGGTTTCTCCAAAGTTCCATTTTTGTTCTTGATCCGGCCTTTTGGTTCATGCTGCAATTGTGGATAAGTCGGGCCAATTGGGGAGATGGGTCATGGCCGCGCGCGTGGTCACGGTGGCTTTTCAAGGGGTTGAGGCGCGCCGCGTCGAGGTCGAGGCTCAGACCACCGTCAAGAACCAGGCCGAGGCCGCCATCGGTATCGTTGGCCTGGGCGACAAGGCGGTGGCGGAAAGCCGTGAACGGGTGCGCGCGGCCTTCGTTGGCATGGGCCTGGCCCTTCCGCACGAACGAGTAATCGTCAATCTCGCTCCCGCTGATATGCCAAAGGAAGGCAGTCACTACGACCTGCCCATCGCGTTGGCGATCCTCACCGTAATGGGCATCCTGCCCCAGGACGCCCTGGACGGCTGGGCCGTGATGGGGGAACTTTCCCTGGACGGCCGCATCGCGCCGGTCACCGGCGCCCTGCCAGCGGCCATGGCGGCGCATGAAATGGGCCTCGGCCTGATCTGCCCCGAGGCCTCCGGTCCGGAAGCCGCCTGGGCCGGCGACACGCCGATTCTCGCGCCGAAGTCGATTATCGCCCTGCTCAATCACTTCCGGGGCTTTCAAGTCATGGCCGCTCCCTCCCCGGGGCCGCTGCTGGATGGCGAGACGCCGCCGGACCTGCGTGATGTGAAAGGCCAGGAAAACGCCAAGCGCGCCCTGGAGATCGCCGCCGCCGGCGGTCATAACCTGTTGTTCGTCGGTCCTCCTGGTTCCGGTAAGTCGATGATGGCGCAGCGCCTGCCGGGCCTCCTGCCGCCCCTTTCGGCGCGGGAGCTGCTCGACACCTCAATGATCCATTCCGTGGCCGGCCTGATCGCCAAGGGCGCTCTTTCCCGCGCCAGGCCGTTCCGCGCCCCGCACCACTCCGCCTCCATGGCCGCGCTCACCGGCGGCGGCCATCGCGCCCGCCCGGGGGAGGTATCTCTCGCGCACAACGGCGTGCTCTTTCTCGATGAACTTCCGGAGTTCTCCCGCCAGGCGCTCGACAGCCTGCGTCAGCCCCTGGAGACCGGTGAGGTCATGGTCGCCCGGGCCAACCACCACGTCCGCTATCCGGCCAGGGTCCAACTGGTCGCCGCCATGAACCCCTGCCGCTGCGGTCACGGGGGTTCTGGCCGGGGCGCCTGCGGGCGGGCCCCGCGCTGCCTGCAGGACTATCAGGGCCGCGTTTCCGGCCCGCTCCTCGACCGCATCGATCTGGCCGTCGATGTTCCCCCGGTCACCGCCGCCGACCTCGCCCTGCCGCCACCCACCGAAGGCTCCGCCGAGGCCGCCGTCCGGGTCGCCGCCGCCCGCGCCCGGCAGCAGGCCAGGGCCGAGGCCCATGGGGAGGGCGCGCCCTCTCTCAACGCCGCCGCCGAGGGCCGCTATCTCGAGGCCATCTGCGCCCTCGATCCGCAAGGTCACGCCCTTCTCACCCGTGCCGCCGAGCTCGGCGGCCTCACCGCCAGGGGCTGGACGCGCACTCTGCGCCTTGCCCGCACCATCGCTGATCTCGAGGCCTCCGAGGCCGTCCGCCGGGTCCACATCGCTGAGGCCCTGGTCTATCGCCGCCTCGCTCCCGCCCGTGAAGGGGGCATGGCCGAGCCGGCCCGCGCGTGGACCGGGAACGCCTGATGCTGACCCTCGAGGATCTTCATGCCCGGTGCGGGGCCAAACCCCATGCCACCCGCGAAACCCCCTTCGGCCCCGGCGTCCTCGTCTTCAAGATCGGCGGCAAGATGTTCGCCATCTCCCCGGAAACCGGAAGCGCCAGCATCACCCTGAAGGTCGACCCCTTCCTCTCCGAGCTGATGCGCGAACAGTACCAGGCCATCACCCCCGGCTATCACACCGACAAACGCCACTGGGTCACCATCCGCCAGGACGCCCGCCTCCCCGACGCCGAGATCGAACGCCTCATCGACCACGCCTACGATCTGGTCCGCTCGAAGCTGACCAAGGCGGTGAAGGCGACATTAGGAACCTAGAGGACGAGCTCCTTCAGGAACGTCTCCCTGCAACCCGAACTTCCCGCCTCCCTTCACATTTCGCGAATATTTCGCTATATGTGGCGCCATGGATCAGAGGCCGACATCGCTAGGAAAAGCCCTCACCATCAGGGGAGGGCAGAGCCCGAAGGGCGAGGGTGGGGGACCGCCCGGCAAATTGACGCGGCGCGTCCGTATTCAGGCTGCGTCAGGACCATCTTACGCACAAAAACAACGGTTTGTGGGATCCCCCACCCGTCCTGCTGCGCGGTCCTGCCCTCCGATGAAGGGGAGGGACTACGGTTTCTGTTTCCAATTCGCCGTTGCGGGCCCCTCAAAAACCGCCCCAGCCATTTTCCCGCACCGTTTGCGCGCACCGAAAATAGGCGTCCACCGTAATTCGCGTCCCGCGAATAAGGCTGATATAGGTGAAATAAGGCCCAAACCTCCCTCACTCGAACAGTTTCAGCGCCTCCTGATAGGGCCTCACCTCGGTCAGATCGAGCAGGCCCTCCATGTCGTCGAAGAGGGCGAGCGCCAGGGCGTGGATGCCAGCCGTGTCGGAATAATCACTGCGCAGGGCTGCTGCCATCGGCTCGAAGCTCGGCGGCAAGAGGTCAAAGGTCCGGGCCTCGGAGATGAACCGGGCGAAGGTCGTGAACGGCCGGGCGTTCAGGAAGGCGAGCGAGATCAGCACGTGCCGGGCCATGTCGGGAAACACCAGGCTCAGCGCTTCTGCGTCGCCGCAGGCCGAGGCCTTCAGCACCTTGGCGGTGGATTCCTGCACGTCGTGCCAGTGATTGTGGGCGAGGGTCAGGCAGGTGTCGCGCCGCACCCGCCGCGCCTCGGCTTTCAGGCCGGCGATGAATTCCGGATTGATCACCGGCTGCAGCACATCGGACCCGGCCAGGTGCCCCTCCTCCCCGGGCGAGGCGCAGACCATGTCCAGCCAGGCCTGGCGCGTCGTCCAGATCAGCTCGATCAGGAGCCCATCAACGATCCGCCCCACCCCCCGCTTGCCGGGCGGCATCTCGGTCAGGAAGGCCGTCGCCTCCAGGTCCGAATAGGCCCCGTCATCCCCGCGCGCGAAGGAGCCGGTCGAGGCGAGCGCGATCAGGTTATCGCCGAAATGGGCCCGCGCCTGGCTCGCCACCCGCTCCAGCACCCGGCGCCGGTCCTCATGGGTATGTGGGCGAAGGCCCCGGGCCACGGCCGCCCTCTCAGACCTTCACGAACCGCAGGGTCATGCGGTCGCTTTCGCCGATCGCCTCGTACTTGGCCGGATCGAACCCCGGCGGCGTCGGCTTGTCGGCGGTCATGTTCCGGCGGGTCGGCGGCAGGGTCCAGACCCCGAACGGGTGATCCTTGGTGTCGCGCGGATTGGCTCCCAGCTCGGACTGGCTGTGCAGGCGGAAGCCCGCCGCGCTCACCGTGCGGATCATGAACTCGGTGGAGACATAGCCGTCACGCGCTTCCGGAACCATCGGCCGTGGGTCTGAGCGGTGATCCTCGATGGCGAGAATGCCGCCGGGCTTCAGAACCTCGCGGAAATCCTTCAGGGCCTTATCGAGATAGCCGGCCACCCACATCCAGTCGTGGATGTTGCGCGCCGTCAGCAGCCAGTCCGCCGTGCCGGCCGGGGCCAGCGGGCCGCTGGTCTGGGAGAAGCTGGTGTATTCCACCTTGCCGAACACCGCCTCATCGGCGAACCGCGCCTTGAAGGCCGAGGACCCGGGCCCCGCCGTGGCCATGTACCTGCCGCCCGTCGCCTTGGCATAGGGGGCCAGGATCTCGGTCCAGTAGCCCGTCCCCGGGCTGATCTCGATCATCATCTGGCCGGGGGAAATGCCCCAGAAGGAGAGGGCCTCCAGGGGCTTGCGCCAAGGGTCGCGCACCGTGTTCTGGGCCGTCCGCTGCGGCCCCGCCACCGCCGCCGCCAGGGCCGGGCCGGGATCGGCGAAGGCCAAAGAAGGAAGGGTTAGCGAGGGCAGGCTCACCGCCCCGGCCGCCAGGGCGAAACTGAATTGTCGGCGGTCCATGGCGGTCTCCTCACGGTCTTGATTGGAGGGGAGCCTGAGCCCGCCCGCCTGCCTGCGCAAGGCTTAGTCGACGGTCACCACCACCGTCCCCACCTTGCCCCCGTCATCCACCATCCGGTGGGCGTCCGCCGCCTGCTCCAGCGGGAACTGGCCGGCCACCGAGAGCATCCGGTTCCCCGTCGCGATCCAGCGCCCGATGTCACTCTGGGCCCGCTTCCGCGCCTCATGCGGCGACACCGGCAGATAGACCCCGGAGATGGTCAGGTTCTTCATCGAGAGGGCCCCGATCGGCGCTGAGGCCCCGCCCCGGCTGGCATAGTAGGAGAGCGAGCCGTTCATCCGCCGGGCCGCCAGGGTGTGCCCCACATTGCCCCCGAAATCGACGTCGACCACATGGTGCACGCCTTCCCCGCCTGTAATCTCCCGGACCCGCGCCGCCACGTCCTCGGTCTTGTAGTTGATGGTGTGGCTCGCCCCGCCGGCCCGCGCCCGCTCAGCCTTCACATCGTCGGAGACGGTCGCGATCACCGTCGCGCCCGCCCAGGCGGCGAGCTGCACGGCATAGTGCCCCACGGCGCCGGCCCCGCCGGTCACCAGCACCACCTTTCCCTGCACTGGCCCGTCGTGAAACAGGCAGCGGTGCGCGGTCATGCAGGGAATGCCCAGGGTCGCCCCCTCGGCGAAGGAGACGTGATCCGGCAGCGGCGTCACCAGGTCGGCGTCCAGCTCGATGTACTCGGCGCAGGCCCCATAGGCCCGGCCATTCCTCTGGCCGTTGTAGAACCACACCCTCTGGCCGATCATCTTCTCGGACACCCACGGCCCCACCGCCTCGATAATCCCCGCTCCGTCACTGTTCGGGATGATCCGGGGATAGGCCATCTGCCGCCCCTGCCCACCGCGCCGGGCGCCCGCATCGGACGGGTTCACCCCCGACGCCTTCACCCGGATCAGCACCTCGCCCTTGCCAGGCGCCGGCGTCGGCATTTCGCCGTGTTCCAACACCTCATGCGGCGCCCCCGTCCGTTCGTACCAGACGGCTCTCATCAGACCGGATTCCGCGTGATCAGTTGCCGGGCGATGATGATCCGCTGCATCTCGTTGGTGCCCTCGCCGATGATCAGCAGGGGGGCGTCGCGGTAGAGCCGCTCGATCGGATAGTCCTTCGAATAGCCGTTGGCCCCGAAGATGCGCATGGCCTCGGTGGCCACCTCGAAGGCGGTCTCGGTGGCGAAGTACTTGGCCATGCCCGCTTCCATGTCGATCCGCCGGCCCGTGTCATAGGCCTTGGCCGCATCGTCGACGAGCAGCTCGGCGGCGCGGGTCTTGGCGGCCATTTCCCCCAGCTTCAGCTGGATCGCCTGATGCTGGGCGATGGGCTTGCCCATGGTTTCGCGCACCTGGGCATAGGCCACGGCCTCCTTCAGGGCCCGCCGTGCAATCCCGACGCCCCGGGCCGCCACATTGACCCGGCCGATCTCCAGACCGCCCGTCGCCA
>JAXMCG010000004.1:0-259736 GCA_046349475.1 Caulobacteraceae bacterium
CCACCTTCTGCAGTTCATCAGGCACATCGTCCGGTCTGGCGCTCGTCACCAAGGCGCGGGCCCGGACACCGTGGCGTTTGAGATTGGCGACCACGTCGGCCAGCTGTTGTTCCTCGACTGTTTCATCCGGTCCGTGGACGACGGTGACCATGACGTCTTCAGCGCGCTGCAGAAAGGGAAGTGAGTCCGTCAGAGCCCTGCGGGCTTCACGGCTATCCTTCCAGGCGAACACCACGGCCTTTCCACGCAGGTGGTTTCGGCCCTCGGGAACTAGAAGCACCGGGCGGCCGGCTCCCATCACCACATCGGCAGGGTCGGCGGTCCATGAGTCGCCCAGAGCGCCGCGCGGGCTGACGACGATGAGGTCCGCCGCGTGGGCTAGAGCTTTCAGAGCTTCGCGGGGGTAGTCCTGCGCCGTGCGCCACTCGATGTCTGCCCCGGCCGCGTCGCGCCGAAACGCGCTTTCCGCCGCGGCGAGGTCGCTGATGATCTGCGCCTCGCTCTGCGCCAGCCATTCACCGGCGGCGTAACCCATGTAGGAATCGGTCGCCGGGGGCAGGGTGAAAGTCTCGGCGCCCAGACCGATCAGGGTGGCGCCCAGGTCGCGCGCCAGACGGCTCGCCGCCTCGACCCTGTGGCTGGAGGCCGTACCCGGCTGGGCATGAACCAGGATCGTGGCGAAAGCATTGGGGCTGACCAAGATGTCTGCCTCGGTCTTGTCCTTGGCGCGGTCCATGGCGCGACTCCGGAGAAGGCGCGGCCGTCAGGCCGCCAGGGCCTCAAGCGCGCCGCGCCGGCGCACCTCGAAGCGGCGTGGGGACGGGAAGGCGACGATCGAATCGCCCTGCAGCTGGGTCAGCATGCGCGAGACAGTCTCGATGGTGAGGCATAGGTAGTCGGCCATGTCCTGGCGGCCCATGGGCAGCTCCACCTGCTCCTCGGTCTGGCGTTGGGCAATCGACATCAGAAAACTGGCTACCCGTTCGCGGGCGCTCTTGCGGCCCAGCATCACCACGTGGTCCTGCAGGCGTTCCATCTCGCGGGAGGTGGCTTCGAGAATGGCGCGGTCCAACTCGGCGTCGCCCGCATAGGCGCGCACCGCGGCCCGGCGCACCGCTACGACTTCGCAGTCAGTCAGGGCTTCGGCTGCGAACCGGTGATCTGGACCGGGCTCCAATCCGAAGATTTCCCCGGGATAGTAGAAGTCGCCCACCTGGCGACGGCCATCGGGTGTCAGGCGGCTGGTGCGGACCACACCCCTGACGAGGCGGTAGAGCATCTCCACCTCATCGTCCTGAGCATAAATCTCGGTCCCATTGGCGAAGGAGATATGCGAGCCGAGACGCTCGAAAGCATGGGTCAGCGCGCTGGGCGCGGGAGGTAGGGCGGGCGTACTCACGCGACTGGCCTGGGTCATCTGCGGCTCCGATCTGATGACCGGAAGCTAGGGACCGAAAGACAGGGCTGATATTCGTGGCCGCTCACTAAGTATCACTACGGAGGGCGCCGCCGGCCTCAGTTGATCCTTGTCACGGCAAGTCGAGCCTTGCGCCGGGAGACTTGCCGCAAAGGCCGCGACCGGCCCGGCCAAGTGGAACACACCATGTCCTTCACGCTCACATTTCATGGCGCGGCAGGTTGTACGACTGGGTCGTGCGCCCACCTGGTGACCGACCAGGCCAACGTGCTCATCGACTGCGGCATGTTCCAGGGGCCGAAAACACGTAAGCAACTTAACTATCAGCCCTTCCCGTTCGACCCTCATGCCATCGACGCGGTGCTGCTGACCCACGCCCATATCGACCACTCGGGTCTGCTTCCGAAACTGGTGCGCGCGGGCTATCGCGGGCCAATCTACGCCACCGCCGGAACACGCGACCTTTGCGAGGTGATGCTCGCGGATTCCGCCCACATCCAGGAAAGCGAGGTTCGCTTCCTGAACCGCCGAAACGAGCAGCGTGGGCGCGACGCGGTGGAACCGATCTACTCGACCCGGGACGCGGCGCGGACCATTGAACAATTCCAGCCCGTGAAACTCGGCGAGACGAGGCAGGCCGCGAAGGGGATCACCGCGCGCTATTGGGAAGCTGGCCACATCCTCGGATCGGCGTCGATCGAGGTGACCGTCGAAGGGCCCAAAGGCCCCACGACCCTGTTGTTCTCTGGCGATCTCGGCACCGGACTTCGTGACTTCTTGCCCGATCCGCAAGGGCCGGCCGGCATCGATCACCTGATCGTGGAATCCACCTATGGCTCGCGGCCACGCCCGCCTCACGACCCCGCCGCACGCCGGCGATCCCTGGCGCGTGAGGTGCTTGAAGCGAAGGCCGCGGGCGGCCCGCTGCTGATCCCCGCCTTCGCCGTCGAACGCTCGCAGGAACTGCTGACGGACCTGCAAATCCTGATGCGGGACGGCGACATCCCGCAGACCGACATCTTCCTGGACTCGCCCCTCGCCATCGAAGCTACCGAGATTTTCCGCCGGTGGGGATGGAACGCGGCCTTGGACCGCAACCCCTTCGAAGACCTGGTCGCCTCCGGCCGCCTTCAGTTCCTGCTCGAACCCTCGGAGAGCGACCGGCTAGATCGCCTGCGCGGCTGGCACATCATCATGGCCGCAAGCGGCATGTGCGACGCCGGCCGGGTGCGCAAGCACCTGAAGCGCTTGATCTGGCAGCGCGAGGCCACGGTCCTGCTCACCGGCTATCAGGCTGTCGGCACACTGGGGCGGATCCTGCAGGAGGGCGCCAGTTCAGTCCGCATCCAGGGGGAGGAATTCAAAGTCCGGGCCCGGGTCCGCGCGCTGGAGACCTATTCTGTGCATGCTGATCAGTCGGCGCTGGCCGGGTGGGTTCAGGCACGCGCGCCCGTGCGCGGCTCGATCTTCCTCAATCACGGTGAGCCCGAAGGGCTGGAAGGCCTGAAAGCCGCCCTGGTCGAGGCGGGCCTGCCGGCTGATCGGCTGACAATCCCCGCTCTCGATCAGGCTTTCCGGCTCGACACCGTGGACGCCTCCCCGTCCCAGGAAGCTTCCCCCAGGCGCCTTTTGGCCGGCGCCGGGGCGCGGCCCGACTGGCACAATGCACGCGCCCGGCTGCTTCTTGAGCTCAACACGAAGCTCGAATCGTTACCGGATGACGCCGCCCGCGAGGCCGTGATCGCTGCGCTCGCCCGGGCCGTCGACGCCGGCGTGGCGACGTCCCGGTAGGGCCCGGCATAGGACCGCGAACAGCGCACCAAACCGACGATCCGCGCTCCGTGGCAAATTGCTCATCGTCAATGCCGGCCAATGCCGCGGAGAGCATCATTCCCACAATCCGGGTCGTCGAGCGCGGCCCACCCTCCCTTGGAGCATCCCATTGCCTTTCAAGACCTTGCTCGTCCACGTCGAGGCGACGGCGGAATCAGACCTGCGCCTTCGCACGGCCGTCGAATTGGCGTCGAACTGGGGCGCCGCATTGCTCGGCGTTGGCGGATGTAAGCCCGCCTATCTCGACAACCCCATGCTGCTGTCCGGCTATGACGACGGAACCCTGGTGCAGGCCATTGCCGACATGGAGACCGAAGACCTGGCGAAGTCCGCGGAACGGTTCGCCGCCGCCAGCGCCGGCCTCGGCGACGCGGCCCAATTCCTGTCTGTTCGGAACTATCCCGACCGTGTGCTTGCGGCGTGTTCGGCCGGCGCGGACATCATCATTGCCAGCGCTCACCGTGGGCCTCGCGCCTCCACGGCCGCAGCCGCCGACCTGGTGCTGCGCTCCGGCTTGCCTGTCCTGACCGTGCAGGCCGACAGACCGCCCGTCAGTACAAGGCATGTTGTCGTGGCTTGGAAGAATACGAGGGAGGCCCGGCGGGCCGTAAGCGACGCGATCCCCTTGCTGGCCGCAGCCGAACGCGTGACGATCCTGCGCATACACCCAACGCCAGATCCGGAGACCGGCGCGCGGAGCGAAGAGGCGGTCGCGGCGCGGCTGGCCCGCCATGGCGTAAACGCCATACCGGAAACACTGGAAGCCTCTGAAGGCCACGCCCATGCGGCGCTCACCTCTTTCGCCGTCAAGGAGCAGGCCGGCCTTATCGTGGCGGGGGCCTACGGGCACACACGCCTGGGCGAGTGGGCCCTGGGCGGCATGACCGATAGCCTCCTGTCTTCGGCCCCGGTTCCCGTGCTCTTCAGTCACTAACGAGGAGCGCGCAGAACTTACCTAAGCTGCCAAACGCCGCTTAGCTTGCGGTGCGGCGGCGAAAGTTTTCATGGCCTGGAGAAATTGGCGCGCCCGGAACGATTCGAACGTCCGACCCTCAGATTCGTAGTCTGATGCTCTATCCAGCTGAGCTACGGGCGCGCTTGGCCTTTCGGCGAAGGCGCGGAACCTAGTCGCGAGATCGGGGAAAGGCAAGGGGCGGAACCGCGCAGGGGAACCTTGCGACTTTCGGAGGCTTTTCCTGGATCCAGACAAGGAGAACATCATGCCCTCCGCAGCCTATGAAGAAACCCACGAGAAGCCCGCCGAACGCCTCGCCCGCGCCGGCCGCACCCTTAAGGCCCGCGCCCGGAAGGTCGCTGATGACGCCATGGAGCGCGTCCGCGACATGCGCCATCCCGAGCCTCGGCAAGCCGCCCCGCCGGCCCCAGCCAAGGGCGCCAACGCCGCCATGATCGTCGCCGGGGTCGGTATCGTCCTCGGCCTTCTGATCTATCCGCGCACCCGGGCCCTCGCTATCGCCGCCGCCCCCAGCCTGTGGAAGGCCTTCCAGGGAAAGGCGATGCTGGCGGCCTAGGTTTCGCGTCGGCCGGTCAATCCAGGTCACATCCCCGGTATAGGAATGCCGAAGGGTCCGCGCGGACGGGGCGCCGGCTGGGAGGGCTGCTGGTTCTGGCCCGAGCTGCGGTCATCATCGTCGTCGCCCATGCCCCCCATGTCCATGCCGAGGATGCCGCTATAGGCCGAGCGGTAGCGCACCTTTACCTGGTACTCGATGTTCCACGGCGTCGCCGGATTGGCCGGGCGCGGCGGGTAGGCGATGTTGGTCTCCGGCCCGAAGGCCGTGGTCGTGAACATCCCCTGCGGCGCGGCCCGCAGCACTTCCTGCGGGATCGTGCAGGCCGTGGTCGTGGGGGGCAGCAGCACCCCCTGCTGGATCAGACGAGGGATGTCGCCCGGGACCAAATATTCCGGCATTGCCCATCCCAGCATCTGCACATTGCTGGAGGACCACATCACCGCCGTGTTGCCCTGACCGCCCCGGCCTTCCTGCCCGCCCATCAAGGCCACGAAATAGGCCTGGGACCTGGCCACCGGCCGCCAGGCGAGGCTGGCCGACCCGCTGGGGTTCTTGGTGTTCTGGGTCATCTGGATCTGGGCCAGCATGTCCTGGTCCGGGGTCAGGCTGAAGCGGATGTCGGGCGTGTAGTTGCCCCGCACCAGGTGCTCGCCGACCAAGGACCCGCCCATCGGCACCTTGTTGTCCCGGCTACGGCTATTGGGCCATTCGCCATAGGTCGTGTTGCGCGATGGGGATGGCGGCTGCTGGGGCGTGAAGTTCACATTGCGCAGGGTCTGGGCCATCACCTGGGCCGCCTGCTGCGGGGTCATGCGCGAGAAGTCGAGGGTGATCGGCTGGCCCGCCCCGGCATGTTCGCCGCAGCCCCAGAAGATCATGATCTTGCCCTGAGGCTGCTGGGTTTGGTCTGGGACCTCGTCTGGCGTACGCGGTCCGTTGGTCTGAGGCTGCGGGCTGAGCAGAGGCAACAACCGCCCCACCTTCAGGCCGGGAGGCGGCGCATGGTCAGCGGCCGGACTGGGCGCCGTGCGGGACGTGCCGAGCTGCAAGGTCAGGTAGCCCAAGGGCTGGTTGTTCTGGCCGCCCATCATCATGCTCATCATGCTGGGCCGCCCGCCGCCAGGGGCGCCGCCGAAGCCGGCCATGGTGTTGGCGCTCATCCAGTAGGTGGCCACGGGGCCGGTGACCTGCTGTCGCGGCTGGGCCTCGGCCGTCAGGCCAACGATCAGGGCCGCGCAGGCGGCGCTCGCGACAAGGGCCACGGGCAGCTTGTTCTTCACCATGCTCCGCTCTCCGGCTTGGGGGACGAAGGCCAAGCTAGCGCGAGAACCGCGTTCGGTCAGCGACCTGGATCAATCCAGGCGGCGATTTTTGCGCCCGGCCACGCCCTGGCCTCGAAGACCCCCCTCGCCACAGCCCGGGCGAGCACGTCGGCCGCCATTGCCCCGATCCGCGCCACGACCTGATTGGCCACGCCCTCCATCGGCCGCCGCGCCGTGGAGAGCGCGAAGACCACGTCCCCGTCGAAGGGGGCATGGATCGGCCGGATCGCCCGGGCGAGTCCATCCTGGGCCATCATCGCCACCCGTTTGGCCTGGGCGGGGGTGAGCGCCACATCCGTGGCCACGCAGGCAATGGTGGTGTTGGTCCGGGCCGTCGCGGCGCCCTTGGCGAGGCCCCAGTCATCCGGCGCCGTGGTCAGGCCCGCCGGGGCCAGGCCGCCGAACTCGCCGCCGATCTCAAAGGGCGTGGCCCAGAACGTCCGCCCATCGGCGGCCGTCACCGAACCCCAGCTGTTCACCGCCACGACCGCGCCCACCACGGCCTCATCCGTCACGATTGACGCTGAGCCGATGCCGCCCTTCAGCCGCCCGGCCATGGCGCCATAGCCCGCGCCCGCCGTCCCGAGGGAGAAGGTCTGCCCTGCCGCGCCCGCTGCCTGTACGCCGAGGCCACGATAGGGCGGATCGAGGCCCCAGGCCTTGTCGCCGCCATTGGCGAGGTCATAGAGGATCGCCGCCGGGATCACCGGCGAGCGCGGGACGCCGGGCGTCGTGACGAGCCCATAGCCCCGCCCCTGCGCCCCCAGCCAGGCCGTCACCCCATCGGCGGCCGCCAGGCCATAGACCGAGCCGCCGGAGAGCACGATGGCGTCGATGGCGTCGACGAGGTTTTCCGGATTGAGCGCATCGGTCTCCCGCGTCCCTGGCCCGCCGCCCCGCACGTCGCAGGCCGCCACGGCGCGGTCATCCGGCAGGATCACAGTGACCCCGGTGCGCGCGGCCTCATCCTGCGCCTGCCCCACCTTCAGGCCGGGCACGTCGGTGATCAGGTTGCGCGGTCCGGGCTTGGCCATAGGGATGGCTCTCTAGGGCCTTGAGATTACCTGCGCACGCGAAAAGGCTCTCTGAGGCTGCCAGGGGCGGAAAAGCACTTTAGAAGCGTTGGCATGCGTCGCGTGATCACCCTCTGCTTCGTACTGCTGCTGGCCGCCTGCGCCGGCGGACAGGCGACGCCTGACGCGCCCGCCCCCACCCGGCCCACGGGCCCCCACGTCATGGTTGCCGCCGCCAATCCCCTGGCCGTGGAAGCCGGTCTGAAGGTGCTGCGGGCCGGGGGCTCGGCCATCGACGCCGCTGTCGCCGTGCAGGGAGTCCTCGCCCTCGTCGAGCCCCAGAGCTCCAGCCTCGCCGGCGGCTCCTATATGGTCTTCTACGACGCCCGCACCCGTCAGGTGACCGCCTATGACGGCCGCGAGACCGCCCCCGCCGCGGCGGATGCCGAGTGGTTCTTCGGCCGCGACGGCAAGCCCCTGCCCTTCTTCACCGCCGTCACCTCGGGGCGCTCCACCGGCGTGCCGGGCGCCATCGCCATGCTGGCCATGGCTCAGAAGGATCACGGCAAGCTCGCCTGGTCGCAGCTGTTCGGAGACGGCATCCGCCTCGCCGAGGAAGGCTTCCCCGTCGGGGGCCGCCTCGGCCGCATGGCCAACAACGCGCCCCAGGCCCGCCAGCCCGACGCCACCGCCTATTTCACCAAGCCGGACGGAACCCGCATCCAGACCGGCGACACCCTGAAGAACCCGGCCTACGCGGCTACTCTGCGCCGCATCGCCGCCGAGGGCCCCTCAGCGATCCTGACCGGCTCCATCGCCCAGGCCATCGTCGACCGGGTGCATCAGGGCGACTACGCCTCAACCATGACCCTGGCGGATCTGGCGAACTACAGGCCTCTGAAGGCGCCGGCCCTCTGCACGCCCTACCGGATCTATGTGGTCTGCACGAACAACCCGGCCTCCTCTGGGGTGGGCCTGCTCGAGGGCCTGAAGATCCTGGAGCGCACCGACATCGCCACCCGCGGCCCCAATGACCCCCGCGCCTGGTTCCTGCTCGCCGAGGCCGAACGCCTGATGTACGCCGACCGGGACCGCTATGTGGGCGACCCCGCCTTCGTCCCCAACCTCACCCGCCAGCTGCTCGACCCCGCCTTCGTGGCCGGCCGCGCGGCCCTGATCGGCGAGCGGGCCGGTCCGCCCCCCAGCTTCGGCGCCCTGCCGCAGCAGGCAGCGTTTGGCGAGGACCACACCCTCGAGCCCGCCGGCACCAGCCATATGGTCATCGTCGATGCGGCCGGGAACGTCGTCTCGATGACCACCACGGTGGAGAGCGTTTTTGGCTCGGGCCGCATGGTCGCGGGCTTCTTCCTCAACAACCAGCTGACCGACTTCTCCTTCCAGCCGCGCAACACGGACGGCGCCCCCGCGGCCAATGCCGTGGCCGGCGGCAAGCGGCCGCGCAGCTCCATGTCGCCGGTGATCATCCTCGACCAGCAGGGGCGTTTCGTGGCCGCCCTCGGCTCGCCGGGCGGCCAATCGATCCTGGCCTATAACCTCAAGACCATTGTCGCCCTGATCGACTGGCATCTGACCATGCAGGAAGCGATCAGCCTGCCGAACCTCATCGCCCAGGGCCCTTTCTACGCCGCCGAGACCGACAAGCTGCCGGCGGAAGTGGTCACGGCCCTCGCGGGCCTAGGCATCACCCTGCGCCCCGGCGGCGGCGAGGATTCCGGCGTCCATGGCGTCATTGCCCGGCCCTGGGGTCTGGAAGGCGGCGCCGATCCCCGCCGCGAAGGCATCGCGAAGGGCTACTAGAGTTGGGGCCTACTGAGGCTTTTCAGCCTTGGCGACGCGCTTGGCCGGCGCCGGCGGCGGGGCGCCCGGCAGCCTGATTTCGAACACCGAGCCCGCGGCGCTGGATTCCACCAGCACCACATCGCCGCCGTGGTTCTGGGCCAGCTCCCGGGCGATGGCGAGGCCGAGCCCTGTGCCGCCCCGGCGGGTGGAGCCCATGAACGGCTGGAAGAGCCCAGCCCGCGCCTTGTCCGGCAGGCCAGGGCCATCATCCTCGATGCGGATCAGGCTCACCCCATCCGCCTGGGTCAGGCCCACCGTCACCTTGCCCTTGCCGTTGCGCCCCGGAGCTTCAACGATCGCCTCGCGGGCATTGCGTAGGATGTTGACCAGCATGCGCTGCAGCTGTTCCGGGTCGGCGAGGACCTGGGCCCGCTGCGGGACGCCACTGTCGAGCGCCACCCCATCCGGCGTCAGCCGCGCATCTTCGGCGGCGGTCTCCAGGGCCTGGGTCAGCACCACGGGCCGCGCATCCGGCGCCGGCTCCTCGGTCTTGCCATAGGCCAAGGTGTTCGATGCCAGGGTAATGGCGCGGTCCAGAGCCCGTTCCAGGCGCGGCAGGGCGCGAGATATCTTGGGATCGTCGATCGCGGCCAGGCTTTCAGAGGCCAGCTGGGCGCTGGTCAGCATGTTGCGCAGGTCGTGATTGATCTTGGCCACCGCCTCACCCAGGGCCGCCAGCCGGCGCTGGGAGGTGAGGGCGACGCGCAGGTCGGCCTGCATGCGCCCCAGTTCCTCCTCGGCGCGGCCGATCTCGTCCTGGCGGCCGGAGAGCGGCAGGGCGGCCTCGGCATCCTCTGGATTGGCGCGAAACCGCTCCATGGACCGGGTGATCCGCTGCATGGGCCGCACCAGGAAGAGGTTCAGCGACACATAAACGAGCAGGCCCGCCACGGCCGAGGTGAAGATGGCCACGGCGATCAGGTTCCAAAGGTAAGTGATCAGCTCGGTCTTCAGCCGGGCGTCCGGCACCACCACCTCGACGAAGTCCGCCGCCCGGAAGCGGGCCTCGGCCGTCACCCGCACATAGCCGCCGGCCCCGAAGAAGGTCTGCAAGGGCGCTGTCAGCCACCAGACGTCCCGCGCCTGGCGCAGGTCCACGTGATAGGGCGTCTCGGTGAAGCGCAGATTGTCCTGCTGCATGACCAGACGGCGCATGCCCTCGGTCTGGATCGCCACCCGCACCACGCCCGCCCCGGAGAGCAGCTGTTGGCTCATCCGCGCGCTCGGGCCCTCGGGCACTACCTCTTCCACGAAGGAGGCCAGCTCGGCGGCGCGCACCCGGTCGAGCAGCCACTGCTCCTCGAAGGCGGCCAGGGCTGGGGGAATGATGAAGAGGTTGGCGATGGCGACGAACAGGACGGTCAGCAGCAGCAGCCGCGCCGAAAGGCCCACGGGCAGAACAAAGCGTCGCCGCCACCAGGGCGTGGCCGGCTCGGGCGGGGGCGCGTCGGTCGCCATAGGCCGATGCTAGCCTGTGCCGACCGCTTCGGCCACCGAAGCAAAGCCGTCGGCCTTCAGGCGGGCCGAAAGGTCACGCTTGATGCTCTGTACGAGGCCCGGTCCCTCGAAAACGAGCGCACTATAAAGCTGCACGGCCCCTGCCCCAGCACGTATCTTTGCGTAGGCCTCGCCCCCCGAGCCAATGCCGCCGCAGCCTATAATCGCCAGGCTTGGACCCGCCGCCTGGCGGAAGGCCCGCACCATGCGGGTGGAAAGGGCGCTGAGCGGGGCGCCGGAGAGTCCTCCGGCCTCCGCCTTGAGGGGCGACCTCAAGCTCTCCGGCCGCGAGAGAGTGGTGTTGCCGATGATGATTCCCTGCAGGCCGCTGGCCTTGACCACCTCGCAGATCGCTACGACCTCGCCATCTTCCAGATCGGGGGCAACCTTCAGGAAAATGGGAACGTCCTTCTCCCTCGGCAGCGCCGACCGGGTCTCGGAGAGGCGGCCGAGCAGGTCTTCCAGCGCGGCTTTGGTCTGCAGGGCGCGCAGGCCCGGCGTGTTGGGCGATGAGATATTGACCGTGAAGTAGGAGGCGAGGCCCCAGAGCCGCTTCAGGCCAATGACATAGTCGGCGGCCCGGTCCTCGGTGTCCTTGTTGGCCCCGATATTGGCGCCGGTGATCTT
This sequence comes from Caulobacteraceae bacterium, assembly GCA_046349475.1. Classification (GTDB taxonomy): domain Bacteria; phylum Pseudomonadota; class Alphaproteobacteria; order Caulobacterales; family Caulobacteraceae; genus Acaudatibacter. The sequence continues at coordinate 11,105 of JAXMCG010000004.1, forward strand.
CGCCGGATCGCGCGCGGCCATGCGGGCCGCATAGGGTTCCAGGCCCTGATTGTTGAACCCCAGGCGATTGATCACGCCCCGGTCCTCGGAGAGCCGGAACATGCGGGGGCGGGGATTGCCCGGCTGGGCCAGAGGCGTGACCGTGCCGCACTCCACGAAGCCGAAGCCCGCCCGGTGCATGGGCCCGAACACCTCGGCGTTCTTGTCGAAGCCCGGGGCGAGGCCGACCGGATTGGGCAGCTTCAGGCCTGCCAGGGTCGTCGCCAGGAAGGCGTCACCCTTGGGCGCCACGGGCCCAAGGCCCCACTTCAGGCCACGGATCGCCCAGCCGTGGGCGTCTTCCGGATCAAGGTTGCGCAGGGCCTGGGTGGCGAGGCCATGCAGGCTCATGGCCTGAGGTCGCCGAGCACGGGAACCCCGCCGCCGCCCAGCGCGACATCACGGGCATCGATCACCTCGGAGATCTCAAGTGGCCGGTAGAGGTGTGGAAACAGGTCGCCACCGCGCGACGGCTCCCATTTCAGACCCGCGCCCAGGCCTTCACTTTCAACTTCGAGGATCATCAGTGCGGTGCGGCCGAGGTAGTATTTGCGGGCGGTCTCGGCGCACTGGAGCGCCGTCGAGAAATGGATGTATCCATCTTCCAGATCGACCCCGGCGCCGGCAAAGCGCCCGGCAGCCATCGCGGCCTCCCAATCGGCCTTGCCGAGCAGCTTGTAGATCCGTGTCACTCGCCAGTCCCGCCGAAGTCCCGGGCATAGTAGACTCCTTCCCCGCGCGGCGTGCCTTCTTCGTCGAAGCTGAATTGGGCGGCGGTGGCGGTGGGAAAACGAGCGGCCATGTTGTCGATATCAGGCCCGGGCGCCTGACCTTCGCTGAGGAGATCCATAGCCAGTTCCTGCAGGCCCGGATTGTGCGCCACGACGATCAGGGTGTCGCCGAGCACAGAGACATTGTCGACCTCGGCCATGATCTCGTCGTTTGAGGCATTGTAGAGCGCCGGAACGGTAAAGACCTTCGCGTTCGGGAATGCCGCGGCCATGCAAGCCCAGGTTTCCTGCGTCCGGCGCGCGGCCGAAACCAGGACGACATCAGGCGTCAGACCATCCTTGGCCAAGACATCGGCCATCAGCGCCGCGTCCAGCCTTCCGGCGGGTGCTAGAGGCCGGTCGAAGTCCTCTCCGGACGGTGCGCGGGCCTCGGCCTGGGCGTGGCGGAAGAGAATCAATCGACGCATGGAAAGAGCCGTTTCATCCCTGCCCTCATAGCCTGACGCGCTCGTGTGTGAAAACCGTCGTTGGTTGACATCGGCCATGGTTTGGCGCTGCAAGCAGGCGATGAGCGCGGATGACGCATCGATGGGGACGGTGGAGATCGGCGGCGGGGTGATGACCTTCGCGGCTGACCAGCCCCTGCGGCTGGAGAGCGGGGCGCAGCTATCGCCACTGCAAGTGGCCTACAAGACCTATGGCCGCCTCAATGCCGACCGCTCCAACGCCGTCCTGGTCTGTCATGCCCTGACCGGCGATCAGCACCTGGCCTCACCACATCCCATCACAGGCAAACCTGGCTGGTGGGACGAACGGGTCGGGCCTGGCAAGCCTCTGGATCCAGCCCGGCATTTCATCATCTGCTCCAACGTGATCGGTGGGTGTATGGGCTCCACCGGCCCTTCTTCGGAAAACCCAGCAACCGGCCAGGCCTATGGCCTCGCCTTTCCCGTCATCACCATTGGTGACATGGTGCGGGCGCAGGCGATGCTGATCGAAGCCCTGGGCATCGAGACCCTGTTCGCGGTGATCGGCGGGTCGATGGGCGGGATGCAGGCCCTGCAATGGGCGGCGGACTATCCCGCCAAGGTGTTCTCCGTGGTCTGTATTGCCGCGGCCCCGCGCCACTCGGCCCAGAACATCGCCTTCCATGAGGTCGGCCGCCAGGCGATCATGGCTGATCCCGACTGGCGGGGTGGCGACTACACGGCCGAGGGCGTGCGCCCGGAAAAGGGGCTCGCCGTCGCGCGTATGGGCGCCCACATCACCTACCTCTCGGAGGCGGCTCTGCAGCGAAAATTCGGCCGCGAGCTTCGCCGCGACGGCCTCTCCTGGGGCTTCGACGCCGACTTCCAGGTGGAGAGCTATCTGCGCCACCAGGGGGCCAGCTTCGTCGACCGCTTCGACGCCAACTCCTATCTCTACATCACCCGCGCCCTCGATTATTTCGACCTGGCGGCAGCCTATGGCGGGGTTCTGGCGGAGGCTTTCCGCCGGGCGCGGGAGACCAGGTTCTGCGTACTTTCCTTCACCTCGGACTGGCTCTACCCGACCCCCGAAAGCCGCCAGATCGTGCGGGCCCTTAACGCCGCCGGCTGCCGCGCCTCGTTCGTTGAGATCGAAAGCGACAAGGGCCATGACGCCTTTTTCCTGGACGAGCCGCAATTGGATAGCGCCCTGAATGGCTTTCTGGCCTCCGCCGCGGAGGCCCGGGGCCTCAGGTGACCACCGCCGCAGCACTGCCGATCCGCGAGGACTTTAAGGAGATCCTCCGTCTCATCCGGCCCAAGGCCAGGGTGCTCGATGTCGGCTGCGGCACGGGCGAACTTCTCGAACTGCTCGAAGGCCAGAAGCAGGTGGATGGACGCGGCGTCGAGGCGGCGGGTGAGAAGGTCTCGGCCTGCCTCGCCAAGGGCCTGGCCGTCGTGCAGGGCGACGCCGACCGCGACCTCGACTATTTCCCGGCCCGGGCTTTCGACTACGCGATCCTCTCCCAGACCCTGCAGCAAGTGCAGCGGCCCAAGCATGTCCTGTCCGAACTGATGCGGATTTCCGAACGGGCCATCGTCTCGGTGCCGAACTTCGCCCACTGGCGAGTGCGTCTGGAAATGCTCACCAAGGGCCGCATGCCTGTGACTGGCGCCCTTCCCGATCCGTGGTGGGGCACGGCAAACATTCACCTCTGCACGCTGCGCGACTTCGTCGAACTGGTCGACGACCTTGGCCTTCGCATCGACGCCTGTGCGGCCCTGACAACGGGCAAAGCGGCGCGTCCGATCGACCCTACACGAATGGTCGAGAACTGGCGCTCGGAGGCAGCCTTGTTTCTGCTCAGCCGCAAGAATCCTGATCCCGGGCCGGCGCCCTCCGTTACGGGCGACCTCCTCGAAAATATCTAGGGCTTCGGCCGCGCCATCAGGGGCAGGTCATTGAAGAGGCTGGGCGTCGTGTCCGTGCGCGCCCGCTCGATAGACAGCATCCGCATCTTGGTCGTCACCCCTCCTCCGGCGGAGAACCCGCCCGTCTTGCCGTCCGCGGCCAGAACGCGGTGGCAGGGCACGATGATCGCGAAGGGATTGCGGCCCAGGGCCTGACCGACCTGCCGCGATAGCTGCTTGTCGCCAAGAGCGGTTGCAATCTGGCCGTAGGTGCGGGTCTCGCCGGGCGGAATCCTTCTGGCCTCGTCATAGACCCGGCGATTGAAGGGCTCGATGCCGTCCATATCGAGTTCGGCGAACGCCAGGTCTCGCGCCTCGCCCTGCATCAGGGCCATGATAGCCTCGATCACGGCGGCAATCTTCGGCGGCGGCGACGACTCAGCCTCGGCGCCCCAACGGCGGATCAGGCGCGCCCGGGTCGCCGCGGGCGTAGCCTCCGGCAGCTGCAATCCGGCGATCCCGGCTTCGCGCCAGGCCAGGCCGCAGACCCCGATGGCGGTCTCGAAAAGGCAAAATGGCATGTGTGCAGGATAGGCCGGTCCGGGGCCCATCCAAAGCGGCGGTCTGGCGGAAAACGGAACTCGATGACCGGCGGCGGCCCAAACCGCCGCATGGTTAAGCTCAGCCGGGCGCCGTACAGAGCCCCTCCATGACCGCCCCCGATGACGCCATCCGCGCGCGCCGCAAGCTGCTCAACAAGTTCATCGCGGCCAAGACCGAGCTGCGCCTGAAGCCCTTCTTCACCGAGGACGTCACCGTGATCGTCGGCGACGGCGGCATGATCCATGGGGCGGACCCGGTGATCGACGCCTTCGGCGCCCAGTTCCGCGATCCGACCTTTATCTCGTACGTGCGCACAACCGACACCGTGGATCTCGATGACGAGGCTGAGCGGGCCGCCGAACGCGGCCATTGGATCGGAACATGGAAAGGCGGGGCAGTCCGGTCGGGGGTCTACCTGGCGGCTTGGCGCAAACAGACTGGCCAGTGGGTCATAGAGAGCGAGCTCTACATAACGCTCGGCGGAACGGCTGGGCTCTAGCCACTGATCGCGGCGGAGTCCTGCTCGCCCGTGCGGATGCGGATAGCCTGCAGGAGATCAAGCACGAAGATCTTGCCATCGCCGATCTTTCCCGTGTTGGCCGAACGGGTCACGGCGTCGACCACCGCGTCGGCGATGTCGGAGGCCACGGCGATTTCGAGCTTCACCTTAGGCAGCAGCTTCACCTCGTATTCAGCCCCGCGATAGACCTCGGTCTTGCCCTTTTGGCGGCCATAGCCGCGCACTTCGGTGACTGTTAGCCCGGAAGCGCCCACCTCGGTGACGGCGTCGAGCACCGCATCCAGCCGGCTGGGTTTGATCACCGCGACGATCATTTTCATGGCGTGTGCCTCCGATTCATGTCCGAGCGGACGAAACTAAGCCTAGGCCCTCGCCTCAACGCCTCCAAGCCCCGAAAGGCTCCGCTTTGTTTGGCGCCGAAGAACGAGGCGCCGGGTGCGGGGTCGCTGCGCCTGTTGGCGAAGGGGCGAGAATTCCAGGCGCAAGCACCTGCACACGCGCCCGGGCGCGCTTGGGCTTGACGGCGAACACCTGCTTGACCGCCTCCAGCAGGATCACCCCCGCGAAGGGCCGCCAGAGCCAGGCGCCGGCCTGTTCGAACCCCTCCGCCCACGGCGCCGCCCATTGCACGGGGGGCAGGTAGAGGGCGCGGGTCCAGCCAGCGGGCTCCAGATCGGCCTCGCGTACGAGGTCTTCCAGCTGGCGGCGGCTGAAGGGCCGCCCATGACCAAAGGGACTGGATTCGGCGTTGGCCCAGAGCCCCCGGCGCGAGGCGACCGCCACCACCAAGCGGCCGGAGGGGGCCATCACGCGCGCCGCCTCCTGCAGCACGCGCAGGGGATTGTCCGCCTCTTCCAGAGCGTGGACGAAGAGCACGCGGTCGAAGAGCGCCGCCGGGAAGGGAAGGTCGGTCTCGTCGGCGAGGCAGGCCCGATTGGCGCCTCCCATCGGCCAGGCTTCAACCCCTTGCGAGGCCGGCATGGCGGCCACCACGCGGCGGGCACGCTCTGCGAAGCCATCCACGAATGGCGTGGCGTAGCCGAAGGTCAGCACATCCTGACCAGCGACATCACCCCAGGCTTCGGCGACCTTGCGTGCGATCATCGTCCGCGCCGCGCGGCCGAGGGGCGAGGCGTAGAACCCCCGCATCTCCAGCACATCACGACGCATGAATCCTCCCGCCTGCCGGCCTGTTCAATGTAGGATCGTTCGCGACAAAGCCCAGATCACATTGGGCGAAGCTTTGATCGGAAAGTCGCATGCCCCTGACCATTCACCAGTTCCCATGCCTCTCGGACAACTACGGCTTCCTGATCCGCGATGAGGCCACCGGCAAGACCGCCACGGTCGATACGCCCGAGGCCGCGCCGATCCTCGCCGAACTGAAGAAGCTGGGTTGGGGCCTCGACCTCATCCTCAACACCCACTGGCACCAGGACCACGCAGGCGGCAACGCCGAGATTCAGGCGGCCACGGGATGCACCATTGTCGGCCCCCAGGAGGTGACGCGGATCGCTCCCCTCGACCGAGAGGTCTGCGGCGGCGACGAAGTGCGCCTCGGTGACACGGTCTTCCAGGTGATCGAGACCGGCGGCCACACCTTGGGGCACATTTCCTACTTCGATGCTGCGGACAAGGTGGCCTTCGTAGGAGACACACTCTTCGCCCTCGGCTGCGGGCGGATGTTCGAGGGCCAGCCGGACCAGATGTGGGCCTCACTGCAACGTCTGGCCGCCCTGCCCGATGAGACCCGGGTCTATTGCGCCCACGAATACACCGCCTCCAACGCCCGCTTCGCCCTCGCCGTGGACCAGGATCCAGCCCTCAAGGCTCGCGCCGACCAGGTGTTCGCCGCGCGGGAGCGAGGCGAGGCGACCGTGCCGACCACGATCGGCCTGGAAAAGGCGACCAATCCCTTCCTGCGCGCGCCGCTCCTGGCGCCGGCCATGGGCGAGACCGGTCTCCCCGACCACCTCGCCTTCGCCGCCGTGCGCAAGGCCAAGGACGGGTTTCGCGGTTGAGCGAGTCCGGCGAGCTGACGGCCAGGGAAATCATCTCGCTTCTGGACCTCGCTCCGCATCCCGAAGGCGGCTGGTACCGGCAGACTTTCGCGGACGTCGAGATCGACGGGCGGCCCGCCTCGACGGTGATCTATTTCCTCTTGGAGGCTGGCCAAGTCTCGCACTGGCACCGCATCGACGCCGTCGAGGCCTGGCTGTATCACGCTGGCGCGCCTCTCACCCTGCGCCTCGCCCCCTTGGAGGGCGGCCATATCGACACCATTGTTCTCGGGCCGGACCTCGACGAGGGGCAGCGGCCTCAGGCCATTGTACCCAAGGGCTGGTGGCAGTCGGCGGTCAGCCGGGGCGTCTTCACGCTTGTCACTTGCACAGTGGCTCCGGGCTTTCGCTTCGAAGGCTTCGAGCTCGCCCCGCCAGGGTGGTCGCCCAGTTAGCGTCGCGGCGGGGCGATGCGGGCGCGCATCACCGTGAAGATGATCCGGTCCGAAGAAGGCCGTCCGGCCATGCCCAGACTGGGCGCGACCGTGATGGTCATGACGCCGTTGACCAGGGTGACGGCCGGACGTTGTCCCTCAGCAAATCCGATCTTTCCCACCTGCCCCATTAGGGCCCGCCCATCGGTGCGCGACGCCAGACGAACGAAGGCCTCGGCGCAAACCACGGCGGCGTCGGCGATCAGGGAGGCGGAACTGGGGTCGAAGTCAGCTTCCATAGGCACCAGGTGCTGGGCGGCGCGGCTGACCCGGACACTCGCCTGGGCGAGGCGGCGCAACAGGATACTCGGTCCCACGGGCACCAGTATGCCAATCGGCGTGGTGCCACCGGTCAGCGCCGCGGCCGTGCCCGCAGGGCGCTGGGGCGTGAAAAGAATTAGGCCCCCGACCTTCGTGGCGCGCAGCATCGGCTGGCCTAGGTCGTTCTTGTAGATGGTGTCGCCGCGCGGCCCGGGGAAGGCCTGAAGCACCCAGACCTCGGAACTGTTCTCGAACTTCAGCAGGGGCTGCGGAGCGGAACGGTCGAGAATGAAACTCTGTCCGTCATCGATCTCGTAGCGCGCCACTACCGGGGCAGTGACCCGCCGGCTGGCCTCGTCGCGATCCTGCAACGCCTCCCGCAATGAAGGCTGGCCGATCGCTGGCGCCGCATCCCCGAATCCGAAAAGCCCCGCCAAGGCCGACGCCAAGACGAGGCTTACAGTTCTCCGGAGGGCGTTGGATGCTCCCGCCATTTCTTCGGTCATGCCTGCCGAGTAGGGCGCTTTTCGGGCGCCGGGGGCAGGTTCCTAACCGGTGATATATTGCCCGCCGTTTACGGTGAGAGTCGTTCCTGTAATGAACCCTGCGTCCTCGGCGGCCAGGAAGGCCACGCAGCGTGCGATTTCATCTGCCATGCCAAGGCGGCCGACCGGGATCTGCGCCACGATGCCGTCCAGCACATCCTTCGGCACCGCCATGACCATTTCCGTGTCGATGTACCCGGGCGCGATGGCGTTCACGGTGACGCCCTTCTTGGCGTTTTCCTGGGCAAGCGCCTTGGTGAAGCCGATCACTCCAGCCTTGGCGGCAGAATAGTTGGTCTGGCCGATCTGGCCCTTCTGACCGTTGATCGAGGTGATATTGATGATGCGGCCGAAGTTCCGCTCACGCATGCCCTCGATGACATTGCGGCTCATATTGAAGATTGAGGCGAGGTTGACCCGGATCACCTCCGTCCACTGCTCCTCTGTCATGCGGTGCAGCACGGCGTCGCGGGTGATCCCGGCATTGTTGACGAGGGTGTCAACCGGCCCAAGCTCGGCCTCCACGGCCTTAATGGCGCGCGCGCAGTCCTCGAAGGACGAGACATTGCCCTTCACCACCATGACGCCGAGATCGTGGGCGGCGGCCTGGGCGGCCACCTCGTTGCCGGCATAGCCAGCGGCGACCTTGTATCCCGCGGCCTTGAGGCGGGCCGTGATCGCCCGGCCGATGCCGCGGGTGCCCCCCGTGACGAATGCAACTCGCGTCATGCGTTTCCCTTTGCTGGCCCTAGTTCAAGAGATTGATATCAGACGGCTTCGACGCACATGGCCACACCCATGCCGCCGCCCACGCAGAGGGTCGCCAGACCTTTCTTGGCCCCGGAACGCTTCATCTCGTGGAGCAGGGTGGTGAGGATGCGCGCGCCCGAAGCGCCGATCGGGTGACCGATGGCGATGGCGCCGCCATTGACGTTCACCTTGGCCGGATCAAGGCCAAGTTCCTTGACGACGCTGATCGACTGGGCCGCGAACGCCTCGTTGCTTTCGATCAGATCGAGGTCACCGACCGACCAGCCGGCTTTTTCCAGGGCCTTCTTGGACGCGGGAATCGGGCCGGTGCCCATGATTTCCGGATCGACCCCGGCATGGGCCCAGGAGGCGATCTTGGCGAGGGGCTTAAGGCCGCGCTTGGAGGCTTCGCCGGCGCTCATCAGAACGAGGGCAGCGGCGCCGTCATTGAGGCCCGAGGCGTTGGCGGCGGTCACGGACCCGTCCTTGTTGAAGGCTGGGCGCAGGCCCGCCATGGCCTCAATCGTCGCGCCGTGGCGGATATATTCGTCCTGGTCGACCACGGTGTCGCCCTTGCGGCCCTTGATGGTGACGGGGGTGATCTCGGTGGCGAAGCGGCCGGCTTTCTGGGCGGCCTCGGCCTTGTTCTGCGAGGCGACAGCGAACTTGTCCTGGTCCTCGCGGGTGATCTGCCAGCGGGCGGCGATGTTCTCGGCGGTCTGGCCCATGTGGTAGCCATGGAAGGCGTCGATCAGGCCGTCCTTGATCATGGTGTCGACGAACTGCATGTCGCCCATCTTCTGTCCGGCGCGCAGCTGGGCGGCGTGGGGCGACTGGCTCATGCTCTCCTGGCCGCCGGCGACGACGATGTCGGCGTCGCCCTGGGCGATCTGCTGCGCCGCGAGCGCCACGGCCCTCAGGCCGGATCCGCACAGCTGGTTGACGCTCCAGGCCGGGCTTTCCACCGGGATGCCGGCATTGACCGCGGCCTGTCGGGCGGGGCCCTGGCCGGCGCCCGCTTGCAGCACCTGGCCCATGATCACCTCATCGACATCCGCCGCGGCGATCCCGGCGCGTTCCACGGCCGCCTGGATGGCGATCTTGCCGAGCTCATGAGCGGGCAGCCCCGCAAGGGCGCCGTTGAAGGACCCAACGGGAGTGCGGGCGGCGGAAACGATGACGATGTCACTCATGGAATGCTCCTGGGCAGGGCGTCTGGCGGTTGCGGTGCCGGACCGCCACGCCGGCCTGCCCACCTTGCACAGGCAAGGCAAGCCCGTCACGCAACGAGTCCGCGAGGCTGCGCCCTTTGACCGTTTTTTAGGCCTCTTGGCGAAATGCCTTCGCACCTGCGATACTGCGGCGCGGCAAATTGCACAACGCCGTCAGATCAGGGAACGAAATGCCCGACGATACGTCCGCCGCCACCGGCAAGCCGAAAGTGGTCATTCAGAAGTACGCCAACCGGCGGCTCTACAATAAGGCGTCGAGCACCTACATCACGCTCGAGGACCTGTCGGCCATGGTCAAGGAGGGCGTCGACTTCGTGGTCTATGACGCCAAGACCAATGAAGACATCACGCGCAAGGTGCTAACCCAGATCATTTTCGAGGAAGAGAGCAGCGGCCAGAGCCTGTTGCCGATCCAGTTCCTGCGCCAGCTGATCCGCTTTTATGGCGACAACATGCAGGCTTTCCTGCCGAGCTATCTGGAGCTTTCCCTCGACAGCTTCATTCAGCAGCAGGAGCGGATGCGTAAGCAGTTCAGCTCCATGACGCCGGGGGCCGCCGGGTTTGGGACCGGCGCCTATGACGAACAGATCCGTCAGAACATGCAGCTCTTCGAGCGAGCGATGAAGATGTTCTCACCCTTCGCCTTCCAGGCCCCCGAGGCCGCTCCGCCACCGGCGCCGAAAGCCGCCCCCGAGGCGGATGACTCGCTCACCGAATTGAAGCGTCAGATGGAAGCCATGCAGGCCCAGCTGGCGGCGCTGTCAAAGAAATGATGCGGGGCGGCCTCAGGCCGCCCGCACGCGCACCCGGGCGCCGGAGAGGACGTCGGTCACCTCCACCTTGGCGCCGGGATCGAGGGTGATCGCGCCCTCCAGCTCGGCCTGCCATTCCTTGCCGTCGACCACGACCCGCCCATGTCCGTCATGGAAGGCGTGCACGGCGCGGCCTGAGTGGCCGATCAGGTGGGTCGAGGTGTCGTTGATGTCCGGCCCGGTGGGGGCCGTGCGCGACAGGTAGCGCCGCCCGGCCAGGGTCGAAGCGATCGTCAGCACCGCGAAGATGCCGATCTCGGCCGCCGCGTTGAACGGCGCGAAGAGGCTCAACACCGCCGTCACCGCTGCAGAACCCGCCGGCCAGAGCAGCCAGCCCGACCCCGTGCCGATCTCCACAGCCAGCAGCACGCCGCCAATTCCGAGCCAGACCCAGAAGGCATTGGTGTCCAGAAAGGCGATCAAGGCATCCATCGATTAGCCCTCCCGCCGCGGCGCGCCCGGATTGCGCGGGTCGATCGAGCGGATCAGTTCGGTGACGCCGGACAGTGACCCGGCGATGCCCGCGAAATCGGCCGGCACGATGACGGTCTTGGCGTTGGGGCTATCGGCCAGCTTGCCGAAGGCTTCGACGTATTTCTGCGCGACGAAGTAGTTGATGGCGTTGACGCTGCCCGAGGCGATGGCGTCGGACACGGCGGTGGTCGCCTGGGCTTCGGCCTGGGCGGCGCGTTCGCGGGCTTCGGCGTCGCGGAAGGCGGCTTCGCGGCGGCCTTCTGCTTCCAGAATCGCGGCCTGCTTGGAGCCCTCGGCGCGCAACACGGCGGCGGCCTTTTCACCTTCGGCTTCCGTGGTGACGGCGCGGCGTTCCCGCTCGGCTTTCATCTGACGGGCCATGGCGTTGGAGATGTCCGGCGGCGGCTGCAGGTCCTTGATCTCGATGCGGGCGACCTTGACGCCCCAGGGGCCGGTGGCCTGGTCGATGACTTCCAGCAGACGCGAGTTGATGTGGTCGCGCTGGGACAGCACCTCGTCGAGTTCCATGGAGCCGACCACGGTCCGCAGGTTGGTCATAGCCAACTGGGTGATGGCGTTGTTGAGGTTCGACACGCGGTAGGCGGCCTGGGCGGCGTCCATCACCTGGATGAAGACGATGCCGTCCACCTGAACCATCACGTTGTCCTTGGTGATGACTTCCTGGCGCGGCACATCCAACACCTGTTCCATCATGTTCACCCGGCGGCGAACCCCTTCGACGAAAGGCATGAGGATGGTGATGCCGGGCTTCAGCGTACGGGTGTAACGGCCGAAACGTTCGACGGTGTATTCGAAGCCTTGCGGCACGATCTTGATGGCCCCGAAGACCACGAACGCGGCCAGGACCAAGAGTACGATAGCGGCGACAAGTTCCACGGAGTGCCCCTGATTTGTTTCAGTCAATCTCGTGGGGAGCTTAGAGCGGAATGGCGCGGGCTTAAATCGTTATCCTGTTAAGTTTCGTTCACCCGAATTGTGACGCGACCTTAACCTAGACCTTTGATCTGTCAGGCTTTCACCGGCGCGCCCTGGCGCAGGGCGGCGGCGCGCGTGATGGCGGCCTCGGCCTCGCTCATCAGATTGCGCAGGATTTGAGCGGCTGGGAGAACCTCGTGCACGCCCCCCGCGCTCTGGCCCATGGCGAAGCAGGACTTGTCCGGATCGAGGCCGTCGATCTGGCCGCCGATGCCGCCCATCACCCCCGCGCGGGATGAGATTCCAGCCTGGATCGGGAAGGGCTGGATGTCCTGAGGGCGGGTCTCCCACTCCTCGACATAGGGGTTCTTCTTCACCCGCATCGGCTTGCCGGAATAGGAGCGGGTGCGGATGGTGTCCTCGTCCTGGGCCTCGACCACGGCTTCCTTGTAGAGGCCGCCGGCGTGGGCTTCGGTCGAGGCGATGAAGCGTGTGCCCATCCACACGCCCTGGGCGCCGAGGGTCAGGGCGGCGGCGAGGCCGCGCCCGTCATAGAGGCCGCCGGCGGCGACCACGGGGATCTTCACGGCTTCCACCGCCTGGGCAACGAGCGGCATAGTGCCGACGAGACCGGTATGGCCACCGCCCTCCCCACCTTGGCAGATCACGGCGTCGCAGCCGGCCTGCTCGGCCTTCACGGCATGCTTCACCGCCCCGCAGACCACCATCACTTTCAGGCCAGCCTTCTTCAGGCGCTCCATGATCGGCATCGGGATGCCAAGCCCGGCCACGAAGGATGACGCCCCCTCCTCGATGATGATGTCCACCGAGGCGGTCAGGCTTTCTGGCGACGCGGCCAGCAGATCGACGCCGAACGGCTTGTCCGTGGCGGCCTTCACCTTGCGCATCTCGTCGCGGATGAATTCCGGGGTGCGCCCGGCCATGCCCAGCACGCCGTATCCGCCGCCATTGCACACGGCCGCCACCAGCTCGGCGTAGGAGACGCCGCCCATGCCGGCCAGCATGATCGGGTATTCGACGCCCAGGAAATCGCAGAGCGGGGTCTTCAGGGTCATGTCGGGCCTCCCGGAATCTTGTGTCTTTCGTAGACCATGAACCCCGAGCATCCGCCCTGGCAACCGTGACCCAGCGTCAGAATGGGGCCTCAGAAGATGTTGTAGCCACCGTCGATCACGAAGCTGTCGCCGGAGTGGTAGCGCGAGGCGTCGGACGCCAGATAGACCGCGATGCCGCCGAAATCCTCCGGCTCACCCCAGCGCCGGGCCGGCACGCGGGGAATGACCTTCTCGGCGAAGGCGGGGCTGGTCTGGGCGCCGGCGGTCATATCCGTGGCGATCCAGCCGGGCAGGATCGTGTTGGCCCGCACCCCATAGCGGGCATGCTCCACGGCGATGCCCAACATCATCGAGATCAGGGCGCCTTTGGTCGCCGCGTAGGCCTCGTTGCGGGCCGCGCCGGAGATCGCCGATAGCGAGGAAATGGCCACCAGGGAACCGCCCTTGTCGCCCGCATTGGCGCGCTCGACCATGTGTTTGCAGGCCTCGCGGAAGGTGAAGAACACGCCGTCCAGATTCACCGACAGCACCTTGCGGTAGACCTCGGTGGACATCTGCGAGAACGACGGCGCGCCGGCCCCGATGCCGGCATTGGCGATCACCGTATCGATACGCCCCATGGCGGTGGCGGCTTCCAGCATGGCGCTCACCACCTGCTCCTCATCCGAGACATCCACCACCTGGGTCTTCACCCGCACCCCGTATTCGGTGAGCTTGCCCTCGGCGTCTTCATTCTTCTTGGCGTTTGTCCCCCAGATGACGACGTCCGCGCCGGCCTGGGCCAGGGCCTCGACCATGCCGAAACCGATGCCGCCGTTCCCGCCGGTCACCAGGGCGACCTTGCCGGTCAGATCAAAGGGTTTGAAGGCCATGGTTTTCGCTCTCCCGCGGGTGTTGCCAGGCAGAAGACGGCATCGGGGCCTGGGGTCAAGTCTTACCCGGGGTGAGGAACGGCGCGCCAAAAACTAACCACTTGCTAACGTCTGGTCCCCTAGAGGTTGAGCCAGGGCAAAACGCCCCTCGGCTGCGGCCGGTCCTGAATTGGGTCTCTCGGTGATGTCGCTGAACAGCGTCAATACGAACGTGGGCGCGATGCTCGCCCTGCAGAGCCTGAACGCAATCAATCGCGAGCTCTTCACCGTTCAGAACCGCATCTCGACGGGGCTCAAGGTCGCCAGCGCCAAGGACGACCCGGCGACTTGGGCCATCGCCCAGCACCAGCGGTCCGAGCTTTCCGGCCTCGACGCGGTCACCGCATCCCTGCAGCGCGGACAGTCCATCGTCGATGTGGCCATGACCGCCGGTGAATCGATCGTCGATATTCTCGGCCAGATGAAGCAGAAGGCTCTGGCGGCGCAGGACACCAGCCTCGACGCCGCCTCACGCGCCAGCCTGCTTCAGGACTACGACGCCCTGCGCAAGCAGATCGACCAGGTCGCCAACAACTCGGATTTCAACGGGGTCAGCCTGATATCGGCCGGCTCTGCCGGCAGCGTCAAAGCTCTGGCCAATACTCGAGCGACGGCGACGATCAACGTCGACCACGTGGACCTTTCAACCTCCGGATCGATCCTTTCCGGGGTGATCCCGGATGCGTTCGGGAACGTCAACATGGCGAACCTGGAGGCCTCGATCAAAGCGGCCACGGCGGCGGTCGCCAAGCTGGGGTCCGGCGCCAAGGCGCTCGATACGCACCTGAATTTCATCGAGAAGCTGCACGACACGATGGAGGCGTCGATCGGCCGTCTGGTGGATGCCGATATCGCCAAGGAAGCCGCCCGCTACCAGGCCCTCCAGGTCAAGCAACAGCTGGCGATCCAGGCGCTATCCATCGCCAACCGTGCGCCGCAGATGCTGCTTCAGCTTTTCCAGTAGCCGCGTTCAGGCCGCCATCGACAGGCTGATCAGGCCCCGAGGGCTTCGGGCGTAGCGCGGAACAGATCCACCGAGCCCTGGGTGACCGCCGCCGTCAGGCCCGGGGCCTGGGCCAGGACCTGTTCAGCGAACACCCGGGCAAGGCCGATCTTGGTGCGCCAGTAGTCCGGGTCCGATGCGCCGGACGCCAGGCGCGACGAGGCCGCCAAGGCTTCCTTGCCCAGCATCCAGCCGCCCACGAGGTCGCCCATCAACTTGAGATAGGGAGTGGCGCCGGCCAGGGCGTCAGGCTGGGCGTGGCCGCGGCGTTCAACCAGCCAGCCGGTCGCGGCCTGAACCGCGGCAATGGAGCTTTCCAGGTGATGGCCGATGGTGTGCAGCCAGGCGTCGTCCGAGCTCTTGAGCGCGGCTGCCGTAGGCCAGATGTCGTTCATCAGTTCGCGTACAGCCTGGCCCTTGCCCAAGGCCAGCTTGCGTCCCATCAGGTCGATGGCCTGAATGCCGTTAGTGCCTTCATAGATCGGCAGGATGCGGGCGTCGCGGTAGTGCTGGGCCGCGCCAGTTTCTTCGATGAAGCCCATGCCGCCGTGAATCTGCAGGCCGACGGACGCCGCTTCGACCCCGAGGTCCGTGGACCACGCCTTCGCGATGGGGGTCAGCAGCTCTTCGCGGAACTTGGCGGCGTCCCGATCCACAGGATTGCCGGCGGTGCGGGCGATGTCCGCCGCCACGGCGGTGCTCAGGCAAATGGCCCGCGCGGCGGCGATCTTGGCCTTCAGCAGCATCAGGGACCGCCGCACGTCCGGGTGATCGAACAGTCGCGAGGGATAGGCGCCTGTCCAGGCAGATCGGCCTTGGGTGCGCTCCAGCGAATAGGCCAGGGCCTGTTGATAGGCCCGCTCGGCGATGGCCGTGCCCTGCACGCCGACGTGCAGGCGCGCCGAGTTCATCATTGTGAACATCGCCGCCAGTCCCTGGTTCGGCGCGCCGACCAGCTCGGCCTTGGCGCCTTCGAACAACATCACGCAGGTCGGTGAGGCGTGGACGCCGAGCTTATGCTCGATAGAGCCGCAGCGCAGGGCGTTGGCTTCCTTCAATGAGCCGTCCTCGCCCACCAACACCTTCGGGGCCAGGAAGAGCGACAGGCCACGGGTGCCCGGTGGGGCGTCGGGCAGGCGCGCCAGCACCAGGTGGACGATATTGTCGGCGGCGTCGTGGTCGCCCCAGGTGATGAAGATCTTCTGGCCAGTCAGCAGATAGCCACCGCCCTCGGCGCGTTCGGCGCGGGTGGTGATGGCGCCGAGATCCGAGCCGGACTGCGGCTCGGTCAGGTTCATGGCGCCGGTCCATTCGCCGGAGACCATGCGCGGCAGGTAGAGCTTTTTCTGGCGGTCCGATCCGTGCAGGCTGATGGCTTCGGCGGCCCCTAGCGTCAGCATCGGGCATAGGCCGAACGCCATGTTCGAGGCCTGGATCATTTCATAGACGGCGATTTCCACCGCTTTGGGCAGGCCCTGTCCGCCATGCGCCGTTTCGGCGGAAAGCCCGGCCCAACCGCCTTCGGCGAACTGCTTATAGGCGTCCGCAAAACCAGGGGCCGCAACGACCTTACCGTTCTCCATGCGGGCGCCGACCTTGTCGCCGACCCGGTTCAGCGGCGCCAGGACATCCGCGGAAAATACACCGGCGCCCTCCAGCACGGCGGCGACCGTGTCATTGTCCGCCTCGGGGAAAGCCTTTGAGAGCCGCGCGAAGTCGGCGGCTTCGTAGAGCGAGAAGAGCAGGTCGCGAACTGGCGGCTTAAAGGTCATCAACGGCCTCCGGGATTTGCGCCTATCTATGCGATGCGGGGCCATCCGGCAAAGCAGGATCAAGCCCCGACGTCACGCGTTCGTGTGAAGGCGCCCATGACAGGGCCCGACAAGCGCCACTATGGTCCCGGCTTTCTCCGTTCAGCGACCTTGAGAGGACACCGTTGCGACACCTCGTTGCCCTGACCGCCGCCCTGATTCTCGCAGCCGCGTTTCCGGCGGCCAGCGCCGTCTCGCGTGATCCCGCCCAGATGCCGGCTGGGACCTGGCAGCTCGATCGCTCTCACTCCACGGTCACCGCGCGCGTCATGCACATGGAGCGGTCCTGGTACGTGGTGCGTTTCGATGTCGTGGATGCGACCTTGACCTATGACGCGCGTAATCCGGAGGCCTCCAGATTGAGCGCCAGCGTCGACGCCACATCGTTCGATGTGAACGCAGACTACGGCCGACGCTTCGCCGATCAGTTTCTCGACGCCACAAAGTCACCGCGCATGACCTTCGTTTCCACGCAGCTGACCCGCACGGGCCCTTCGACCGGAACGATGACTGGCAATCTCACCCTGCATGGCGTGACCAAGCCCGTGACTTTCAACGTTGTCTTCAACGGCGCCGGAGCCGGCATGTTGCCCCTGACGAATACCGCCGGCTTCTCGGCGACAGCGACGATCAAGCGGTCGGACTTTGGTTCGACCTTTTTGCAGAACCTTGTCGGTGACGACGTGATCATCACCGTCGAGACCGAGTTCACGAAGAGATAAGCCGATGGCCGAACGCCGCTACAATGCCGTCGCCATGCTGCTCCATTGGCTGATCGCCGGGCTGCTGCTCTGGAACATCGGCCTCTCCTGGTATTTCGACAAGCTGGAGGGGATGGCGAAGATTGCCCCAATCCAGTTGCACAAGTCGATCGGGCTCACGATTCTGGTGCTCAGTTTGGCGCGGCTGGGATGGAGGTTCATCTCCCCGCCTCCGGCGCTGCCAGGCTATGTGCGCGGCTGGGAGAGGTTCGCGGCGCACGCCACCTACGTGCTGTTCTACGTGATTATGATCGGCATGCCGCTGACCGGCTGGGCGTTTTCTTCCGCCAGCCGCCTGATTCACCTCTATCCGCTGAGCCTTTTCGGCGTCATTCCCTGGCCGGCGATCGCGCCCCTAGCCAATCTCCCGACCGACCAGATGAAGGCGGCCCATGACGCTTTTGAACTCGGGCATGAGGTGCTCGGCAAGCTCGCCTACCTGCTGATTCTGCTGCATGTTGGGGCGGCCTTGCGGCACCAGTTCTTCAAACGCGATGATATCGTCGCGCGCATGGTTCCTTTGCTGAGAATGAGACATTCCGCATGAAACCTGTCGCCATTTGGGGGGCGCTCGCGGGTTGTCTGTTGATCCCGGCGCCTGATCTGTCCGACGCAAGAGCCCGCCGCCGCCCGACACCTCCGCCACCGGCCGAATGGACAGTACAGCCGGGGTCGAGCCTCGGGTTTGCCGCCTCCATGAACGGAGAGCAATTCAACGGGACCTTCCGGCGATGGACGGCGCATATCCGCTTCGATCCGGACAATCTCTCCGCCTCGAAGGTGGATGTCGCCATCGACATGACCTCGGCGGTCACCGGCAATGCGGATCGCGATGCGGCGTTGCCCGATACGCCCTGGTTTGCAGCGGCCCGTTTCCGCCAGGCCACCTTCCATGCCGAGCATTTCCGCAAACTCGGCGCCAACCGATATGCCGCCGACGGCGTCCTGACCCTGAGGGGCGTCGCGAAGCCTTTGACTCTACCCTTCACCCTCGCCATCACGGGCGCCAACGCGCGGATGACCGCTCAGGTGGGCGTCAATCGTCTGGCGTTCGGCGTGGGGCAGGGAGAATGGGCGTCGACGCAGGTCGTCCCCTCGGCGGTGACGGTGACGGTGGCCCTGAACGCCAGGAAGGCGTCCTAGCCGCGGCGGCGGCCCTGCGCGCCGGCGGCCTCGTCCTCTTGCCGACCGAGACGGTCTATGGTCTCGCCGCGGACGCCGGCAATGCCCGAGCGGTGGCCGCGATCTATGCCGCCAAGGGCCGGCCGAGCTTTAATCCCCTGATCGCCCACGTCGCGACCCTAGGGGCGGCGCGCCAAATCGCCGGGCTCGACGACCGCGCCCAAGCCCTCGCCGCCCGGTTCTGGCCGGGCCCGCTAACACTCGTGGCGCCGGCCCGGGAAGGGCCCGTCTGCGACCTTGCCCGCGCCGGCCTCGAGACCGTGGCTGTGCGGATCCCGGCCCACCCTGTGGCCCTGGCTTTGCTCGAAGCCTTTGGCGGCCCCATTGTTGCGCCCTCCGCCAACAGGTCCGGCCGTCCCAGCCCCACGACATTCGCCGATGCGCTGGCCGAGACCGGAGACGCCGCGGCGGCGGCGCTCGATGGCGGCCCCTGTCTGGTCGGGCTGGAATCCACGGTCATCTCCCTGCTCGATGGGCCGCCGCGGTTGTTGCGGCCGGGCGCCGTCACCCGCGCCCAGATAGAGGCCGTCATCGGTCCCCTCGCCGAGGCGGAGACAGACGCCAAGCGCTCGCCTGGCCGCCTGGCGCGCCACTATGCGCCCGCCGCACCTGTCCGCCTCAATGTCGAGACGCCTGCGCCGGGCGAGGCTTTCCTCGCCTTCGGCCCAGCCGATCCAGGGCCCCGGACCTTTAATCTCAGCCCGAAAGCCGATCTCGCCGAGGCGGCCGCAAACCTCTTCTCACACCTGCGCGCCGCCGACCGGACCGGACCTAGCGCTATCGCGGTCGCGCCGATCCCGGCCGAGGGCCTCGGCGAGGCGATCAATGACCGCCTGAAGCGGGCCGCCGGTTTCGTCGGCTAGGGGTTCGGCGTAGTCTGCGCCCATGACCATCTCCGTCCCCGCCGATGTCATTTCACGCCTCAAGGCCGTGCTCGGCGAAGGTGGCTGGAGCACTGACCCGCAGCGGCTGGCCCCGAAGCTGGTGGAATGGCGCGATCGCTGGAGCGGGGAGACCCCCCTCCTGGCGCTGCCGCGCAGTACCGAGGAGGTATCCGCCGTCGTCGGCGTCTGTCACGAGACGGGGACGGCGATCACCCCGCAGGGCGGCAATACAGGGCTTGTTGGGGGCCAGATTCCCCAGGGCGAGGTGCTGCTGAGTCTGGAGCGCATGAACCGGGTACGCGCCGTGGATGTGCTGGACGACGTGATGATCTGCGAGGCCGGGGTCACTCTGGCCGCTGCGCATGAAGAGGCCACGAAGGTCGGCCGCCGTTTCCCGCTCAGCCTCGCCTCAGAGGGATCCTGCACGATCGGTGGCAATGTTTCGACCAATGCCGGCGGCACGGCTGTGCTGCGCTACGGCAATATGCGCGACCAGGTGCTTGGCCTGGAGGCCGTACTGCCCAACGGCGAGATCTGGCGGGGGCTGAAGCGCCTGCGCAAGGACAACACCGGGTACGACCTCAAGCATCTGCTGATCGGCGCCGAGGGCACCTTGGGTGTTGTGACGGCCGCGGCATTGAAGCTGTTCCCCGTTCTCGCCTCGACCTCGGTAGCCATCGCCGCCCTGGCGGGTCCACATGAGGCTATCCGCCTCCTGATGCGCGCCAAGGAAGTGACCGGCGGCCAGGTGGAAGCCTTTGAATTGATGGGACGGCCGGGGCTCGACCTTGCTCTGAAAAATATCCCTGGCATGCGCGATCCCCTGGAGCGGACCTATCCCTGGTATGTGCTGATCGAGGTGGCGAGCGGCGAGCCCGGCGGGGCGGGCGCGGCGATGGAACGTCTGCTGGCCGGCGCCTTGGAGGACGGCCTCGCCATCGACGCGACGGTCGCCCAGAGCGATACCCAGGCCAAGGCATTCTGGGCCCTGCGTGAGAATCAGTCTCCGGCCCAGAAGGCGGAAGGGCCGGCCTGGAAGCATGATGTCTCGGTGCCGGTCTCCCGTATCGCCGACTTCCTGATCGAAGCGGACCGGCAGATCATCGCCTATTCGCCCAGCGCCCGGATCGTCGCTTTCGGTCACGTCGGGGACGGCAACATGCACTATGACGTCATCGGCCCAGTGGGCGGCGACCCCGCTGCCTTCAGCGCCCTAAGGGACGGCGCGGCCCATATCGTCCACGACCTGGTGGTCAGCCTGGGCGGTTCAATCAGCGCCGAGCACGGCCTCGGCTCCATGAAGACGGCGGAGGCCGCCGCCTACAAATCCCCGCTCGAGATCGAGACCCTGCGCGCCATCCGCGCCGCCCTCGACCCTAAACGGATCATGAACCCAAGAGTCCTCTTCTAGGAACGGTCACCACCTTCGCTGGCCGGCGTGTTGCCGTGGTCCCGCGGGCTGTCCCGCCCGGAATCGCGGTCGCCAGCATCGCGGTCGCCAGAATCCCTGTCACCGAAATCCCGATCGCCAGAGTCTCTGTCACCCGAATCCCGATCCGCGGAATCCCGGTCGTCAGAGCGGCGGTCATCCGAGTTGCGGTCGTTATCCGAGTCAGCGCGTCTCGAGGCATTGGCGCCATTGTTACTGGTGTCGTCGCTGCCACTATCAGCTGGCGCCGCACCTGCGCCACGGCGGCTCCCGTCGCTCTGGCGTGTCGCCCAAAAGCCGATGATCGTCCAGTGGTCCGCTCCGCCGCCTTTGTGCAGCACAGCCTCGGCCAGAATCGTGGTGCCATCGCCATAGGTATAGGTGTGGCGCAATACGGCCCGGGTCGCGCCGTTGTTGGAATTGAAGCTCCAGCCTGAATTCGCGACCTTGGTCGGCGGCGAGTTGGGCAACAGGTTCATGATCCCGCCCAGGGCTTCGCGATCATCCCCATTCTGCAGGTCATCGGACAGATTGGCGTTGTTGGAGAGATCCTTGCCCTCCGCGATCTGGCTGTAGAGCTCCTTGCTCTCGGCGTCCGCCTGCTTGTTGAAAGCCGGCAGGGCGCAGGCCGACAGGGCCAGCATGGCCACCGCCACAGGGATTATCGCCAGTATCGAACGCCGCCTCATCGCGCCTCTCCTCGAGTATCGAAGTTATCCCAAGCTTGTCCGGCTTGACGGCTGGCGGCAAGCCCCGGATCGGCCTATGCGTGAGCCCATGCTGATGGTCCTTTCTCCCGCCAAGGCGCTCAACTTCACGCCGCCCGGGAAGACCCTTCCGCTCACGACCGCCCTCTTCAAGGACGACATCGCCGAGCTCGACCAGGTGACGCGAAAACTCTCGGTGCGGCAGTTGAAATCCTTGATGGACATCTCCGACAAGCTGGCCGTCCTTAATCGGGAGCGCTTCCAGGCGTTTGACCCCTCGGTGGAGGACGGCCTTCAGGCGGCCATCGCCTTCAACGGCGATGTCTATACGGGCCTCGCCGCCCGCAGCCTAGACAAGGCCTCGCTCTGCTGGGCGCAGGACCGGTTGCGGATTCTGTCCGGGCTCTATGGCCTCTTGCGCCCCCTCGACGCCCTGCAGCCTTACCGCCTGGAGATGGGATCGCGGCTGAAGACGCGGCGCGGCAAGTCGCTCTACGCCTTCTGGGGTTCAAAGTTGGCGGAAGCGCTCTCCGACGCCGCTGAACGTCACGCCGATCCAACTCTCGTGAACCTCGCCAGCCAGGAATATTTCGGCGCCGTGGATCGCAAGGCCCTGCGCCTGCCCCTCGTCACCTGCCATTTCCGGGAGCAGCGCGACGAAGTGGAAAAGATCATCTCGTTCATGGCCAAGAAGGCGCGAGGAACCATGGCCCGCTTCGCCATCGACAATCGGATTGAGCGCGCCGAGGACCTCAAGGCCTTCAATCGCGAGGGCTACGAATTCCGTCCCGACGTCTCGGATGAGACGAACTGGGTTTTCACCCGCGCCTCCTGATGCCCGCCGATCTCTTCATCCTCTTTGGCGCGCTCCGCGACGGCGAACTGGAAACCTACGGCGAGCGCCTCGCCGCACCGCTTCGGGCCCAGGGGCTGGGTGTGGACTTCTGCTCGATGGGGGCGCTGGAGAGCCTGCCGGAGGGGTGCGCTGCAATTCCCCTGCTTGCCTGGAACTACCATTTCGACGCGCCGCTCTGGCGCGAGCGTCTGGCGATGCTCTCCCGGCTCCCGGTCAAGCTGCCGAACAGCGCCAGCCTGCTCGCCTGGAACACGGACAAGATATACCTGCGCGATCTGGCGGGGCGGGGCGCGCCGATCGTGCCCACCCTCTTTCGCGACCGGGTAACCTCACGCGACACCGAGGCGGCGCGGGCCTCGTTTGGGGTCGACACAATCGTCGTCAAGCCCACCATCTCCGCCGGTTCCAAGGAAACCCTCAAGCTCGGCCCCAACGACCTTCTGATCGGCGCGCCGAAAGGCGCGGCGATGATCCAGCCGTTCCTGCCCGCCGTGTCGGAGGAAGGGGAAATGTCTCTCTTCTACTTCGGCGGCGCCTTTTCTCATGCTGTCGCGAAGGTCGCGCAGAACGGCGACTTCCGGGTGCAGCCGCACCTGGGCGGCAAGGTGGGCGCATTGGATCCGGCGCCGGAGGCCTTCGCGGCAGCCGAGGCCGTGCTCGCCGCCACGCCGGAAGCGCCCGCCTATGCCCGGGTCGACCTGATCCGCCGACTGGATGGGCGCCTCGCCTTGATGGAGCTGGAGATGATCGAGCCCGATCTCTTCCTCGACTTTGCGCCGGACGGCGGGCGCGCCTTCGCTAAGGCGATGGCCGCGGCCATCCAAACCTAGAAAGCCAGCCCCGCCTCGCCTATGCTGCGACGCAGCATAGGAGCATCCCATGACCCAGTCCCTGAAGGGCAAGGCGGCCGTCGTTACCGGCTCGACCAGCGGCATCGGCCAGGCCATGGCCCACGCCCTGGCGGCGGAGGGCGCCAATGTGATGCTGAACGGCTTTGGCGATGCGGCCGCCATCGAAACGGCCCGCGCCAAACTCGCGGCGGAGACCGGAGCAATGGTGCTCTATCACCCCGCCGACATGACCAAGCCGGATCAGATCGCCGACCTGGTCGCCACGGCCCACCGCGAATTCGGCCGCCTCGACATCCTGGTCAACAACGCCGGCATCCAGCACGTCTCGCCCATCGAGGATTTCCCCATCGAGAAATGGGACCAGATCATCGCCATCAACCTGACCAGCGCCTTTCACACCACCCGCGCGGCCGTGGCCCTGATGAAGGCGCAGGGCGGCGGGCGGATCGTCAACATCGCCTCGGCCCACGCCCTCGTGGCCTCGCCCTTCAAGGCGGCCTATGTGGCGGCCAAACACGGCGTTCTGGGCCTCACCAAGACCGTGGCCCTGGAGGTCGCCCAGAGCGGTATCACCTGCAACGCTATCTGCCCCGGCTATGTGAAGACGCCGCTCGTGGAGATGCAGATCGCCGACCAGGCCAAGGCCAGGAACCTCTCCGAGGAGGCCGTGATGCGCGATGTGATCCTGGCCGCCCAGCCCACCAAGAAGTTCGTCGAGTTCGACCAGCTGGCCGGACTGATGCTCTACCTGGTCTCCGATCTCGGCGGCTCGGTGAACGGGGCGGCGCTCTCCATCGATGGCGGCTGGACGTCCGCCTGACGCCTTACCACGCTTGACCCCGCCGCTTTCAACGGCGGAGTATGTTTCCCAACGACAAAGGGAGCGAAAAGCCATGGGCGCCGGTGTTCTGGATGTGGTCGAAACGACGGGCGGGCGGGTCGAGGGCCTTGCACGCCAGGGTCACGTGGCCTTCTACGGCATCCCCTATGGCAAGGCGCCGAAGGGCGAACTGAGGTTCGCGCCGCCCGAGCCCGCCGAGCCCTGGGCCGGCGTCCGTAAGGCCCACGAAATCGGCTTCGCCGCCCCTCAGACCGAGCACTTTGTCCAAGGCTTCGCCGCCTCGGGCCCGCAGGATGAGGACTGCCTCAACCTCAACGTCTTCACCCCGGCCTGCGACGGCAAAAAGCGTCCGGTGCTGTTCTGGATCCACGGTGGCGGCTTCACCCATGGGGCAGGCTATGAGGCCCTCTACAATGGTGGCCCCCTGGCGGTGCGCGGCGATGTGGTGGTGGTCACCTGCAACTACCGCCTGGGCGCGCTCGGCTTCCTCTACCTCCCCAGCATCGGCGCCTACGGCAATCAGGGCCTGCTCGACCAGGCCCTGGCGCTCGCCTGGGTGCGCGACAACGCGGCGGCCTTTGGAGGCGATCCGGATCAGGTGACGATCTTCGGCGAAAGCGCCGGCTCCGCATCGGTGGGCTGCCAGGTGGCCCTCACCCAGGCCAAAGGCCTCTTCAAGCGCGCCATCTTCCAGAGCGGCGTCGGCCGCGCCGCCCCCGCCGATGTGGCCGAGAGAGCCGCTGAAGCCCTGGCCGCCAAGCTGGGCGGCGCAGACGCCCTTCGCACCGCCACGGGCGAGCAGATCGCCCGCGCCCAGGCCGGCCACGGCCCCGTGCTCTCCGCCGCCAGCCTGCCGGTCGATCCGGCCAAGCATGTGAAGGACGGCGCCGCTGCCGGCATCGACATCCTGATCGGGTCCAACCGCGATGAGGTGAAGCTGTTCGTGCCGGCCAGGCGCGATGAGCCCGATGAGGCCGGTCTGATCGCCCAGGTCCGCGCCACCCTGCCCAAGGCCAACGAAGGTGACGCCGCCGATCTCGTGGCCGTCTACCGCGCCTCGCGCCAGGTGAAGAACCTGCCCCACACCAATCTCGACATCATCGACGCGGTGAATTCCGATGCCCGCTTCCGCATCCCGTCCGTGCGCCTGGCCCTCGCCCAGAGCGCCCACCGGCCCACTTACATGTTCCTCTTCACCCACGCCTCGCCGGCCCGGCGCGGGGCCCTTGGCGCCTGCCACGCCCTGGAAATGCCCTTCGTCTTCGGCACCATCGATGCGCCCAGCCAGGACCGGTTCGCCGGGACAGGCCCCGACGTGGAGCGCCTATCCTCCGACATGATGGACGCCTGGCTCGCCTTCACACGAGGCGGAAATCCGTCTTGTCCGGCCGTGGGCGATTGGGAAGGATATGACGCCGGGCGACGGGCGACCATGGTCTTCGACACGGCTTCGTCGCGGCTCGAAAACGATCCCTTCGGCGAGGAACGGCGGGCGATCGAGGCCCTACTCTAGCTCAGCTTCTTGAGGCTGCCGCCCACGCCAAACACGGCGGTAAGGAGCACGGCCAGGGCGGAGAGCAAACCGCCGGCGCCAAGCAGGCCGGCGATGGTCAGGGGTTTTGACGGCTTCATCCGTAGGCCCTCGGGCGGCGGCGTTGCTGGGTCTGGGGTGAGCCGCGCAGGAAGTCGCTGGGCGGGCTGGCGTCGGCGACGACACTGTCCTTCACGGCGCGCGGCTCCCCGAAGAGATGGCCCTGGCCGTAACCGATATTGAGCTCCAGCACGTCCACCACCTGACGCTCGCTCTCCACCTTCTCGACGATGAGATCGATACCATAGCGGCCGGCGAGGGCGCCGAAGTCCGAGGCCTGCAGGTCGGGCAGAGCATGCAGGGTCAGGCCCTCATCGGTGTCCATCAGCTCCTCAAGCAGGGTCTGGGCGCCAATCTTCACGAACTTCACATCGGCGCGCGAGAGGTCCTGGAAGTCCAGATCGAGGTCGACGACCTTGTCGAGGGAGAAGCGGAAGCCGAGGTCGGCCAGCTTGCCCATGTTGCGCGCCTCGATGGAGCCACGGCTGTCATAGGCGCTCTGGCCCAGTTCGAAGATCAGGGCGCCGGCGAGATCGCGGTTCGCCGAGAGGAATTCCAGGAACCGGGGGAAGAAGGCTTCGTCGCCGAGGCTGGCCAAAGAGATATTGCAAAATATCCCGACCTTGCGGTCCTGTTTGGCCAGGCGGCGCACAATCTGAACGCAACGGAACAGCAGCAGGTTGTCGATGGCGGTGACAAGGCCTTCCGGCTCGGCGACGGCGAGATACTCCGCCGGCATCATCACCCGGCCGCTTTCGTCTCGCAGGCGCGAAAAGCTTTCGTAGAACACCGTCCGGCGCTGCGGCAGGGACACCACCGGCTGCAGGTAGAGATCGACCCGGTTGGCGGCAAGGGCCTCGCGGACCGTCGCCAGCAAAGCCGTCGATTGGTTCGGCATCGCGCTGAAGGGCGCGGCGCGGGCGGCTTCCTCATGATGAACCATGCGTTCTTCGAGACGGTCGCTCATCCTTTGGACGAGGTCTTCCAGCATGTGGACTTCGCTCGAAAGCTCCTCGGAGCGCCGCAAAGCGTCGTCTGTCACGGTCTCAATCACCTCGGTCAGGCGCGCGTCGATCTTCTCGAGCTCCGTGGCAAGGATCAGGTGGGCGTCGCGAATCGACTTCAGCTCGGCTTTCAGGCCGGCGGTCTCCAGGGCGCGCGAAATCAGGCCGTGGAACGCGAACAGCAGACCCATCGTACCGATCCAGGCGGACAGACCCGCGGCCCAGCCGCCGCCATTGCGCCATAGGAGCACGGCGAGGATCGTCGAAAGACAGATGTAGGCGCCGGTGAGCAGCGCCAGGGTGAGCGTGCGCATGCGCGGCCCCGCGGCGAATCGATTGATGAAGTATCAACGCCGGTGGTTAACGGAGTCGAACGATTAACCGTCGCAGGGGTGGCCGCACCCCAAAGTTCAACCTAGCGCGTCGGCACCGGATGTTCGCCGCGGTAGTCATAGAATCCGCGGCCCGTCTTGCGGCCCAGCCAGCCGGCTTCGACATATTTCACCAACAGAGGACATGGGCGGTACTTCGAATCCGCCAAGCCCTCATAGAGCACATTCATGATCGACAGAACTGTGTCGAGACCGATGAAATCGCCCAGTTCCAGCGGCCCCATCGGGTGGTTGGCGCCCAGTCGCATGGCCGTGTCGATGCCGTCCACCGTGCCGACGCCTTCATAGAGGGTGTAGATCGCCTCATTGATCATCGGCATCAGCAGCCGGTTGACGATGAAGGCCGGAAAATCTTCGGCATTGGTGGTCTGCTTGCCGAGCGACTTGGCGAAATTCACCGCCGTCTCGTAGGTCGCGGCGTCCGTGGCGATGCCGCGGATCACCTCCACCAGGTTCATCAGCGGCACCGGGTTCATGAAGTGCAGACCGATGAAGCGTTCGGGGCGGTCGGTGGCGGAGGCGAGGCGCGTGATCGAAATCGAAGAGGTGTTCGACGCCAGGTAAGTTTGCGCCGAGAGGTGGGGTTGCAGCGCCCGGAAGATCGACTTCTTGACCTCCTCGTTTTCAGTGGCGGCCTCAATGGCGATGTCGGTCTGGCCGATCTGCTCCAGGGTGGCGCTGGTCTGGATGCGGCCCAGGGCGGCCTTCATGGACGCATCGTCGATAACGCCGCGCACCACCTGACGGGACATATTGCGCTCAATGGTCCGGACGGCTTCCTCGGTCCGCTCCGGCGCGACATCGTTGAGGAGGACGCTGTATCCGGCCAGGGCGCACACATGCGCGATACCGTTGCCCATCTGGCCCGCGCCGATCACGCCGACCGTCTTGATTTCCGTCATAAGCCTTGCCCTTGGCGACCATGTGGGGCGCGATCCCGACCTCGCGTCCCTCTTTTGTGGCGGCTTTCTAACACAGCCTGTCACGCCCTCGCCAAGCTTTTGCTGCGATGCAGCGAGTGCGGTGCGCCAGAGAGGCGAGTTGGAGCCTCAAAACGACCATTCGAAAATCGTCGCCAGCCGCTCCGGCCCCTTGCGAGACCGGTACAGGGCCAGGGCTTCGGCATTGTCCGGCTCCGTTCCCAGCCAGGCCTCCTCACAGCCGAGATCGCGGCCGATCTGGAACAGGGCATCCAGGAGCCGCCCACCGATTCCCTGCCGCCACAGGGCCGGCGTCACCCCCATATTGTCGACGTAGAGCTCAGTCGGCTGGTCCGGGTGGCGGTGAATCACGGCCGCCCCCTGCCCCACCACCACGCCATCACGCACGGCGACCACCAGGACATGGCCGGGCGAAGCGACA
Source organism: Caulobacteraceae bacterium (assembly GCA_046349475.1). Classification (GTDB taxonomy): domain Bacteria; phylum Pseudomonadota; class Alphaproteobacteria; order Caulobacterales; family Caulobacteraceae; genus Acaudatibacter. Next base: position 39,541 of record JAXMCG010000004.1, read on the forward strand.
TAGGCCGCCACCCACTCGGGCCGCACCTCATCGTCGAAGACATCTTCCGCCACCTCGTCCAGCAAGGATGCGTTCTCCGCCGTGATGCGCGTGATCTCGATGTCCATGGACGCCTCCTCCCCTCTCAAGTAGGCGCGGCGCGGGATTAATTCGCTGTCATGTTGCGCATGGTACCTTGTACCGCACACTACCTTGCGATACCCGTCACCTCATCAAGGAAGAGGCGTGATGGTCGAGGCAGTTCAGATACAGCTGAAGAAAGGGGTGTTGGAGCTCTGCGTCCTGGCGCTCCTCTCCCACGGCGACAACTATGCCTATGACATCGCCGCGCGATTGGCCGTGGGGATCGATATGGGGGAAGGCACCATCTATCCGCTGATGCGGCGGATGCAGGACGACGGTCTCGTCGACACCTATCTGAAGGAAAGCCCGGCGGGTCCGCCGCGCAAATATTACCGCCTGACGGAAGCCGGCAAAGCCAGCTTCGTCCAGCAGAAGGACGCCTGGCGCGCCTTCGCCAAGGCCGTCGAGGACATTCTGGGAGAGGCGCCATGACGCGCGACGCCTTCATTTCGCGCCTGCGCGCGGGCCTGGCCGGCCTGACGCCCCAGGCGATCAGCGACATCGTCTCCGACTACGAGGCGCATTTCACCGAAGGGCTCGCGGCGGGACGCACCGAAGAGGCCGTAGCGCAGGCTCTGGGCGATCCGGACCGCCTGGCCCGGGAACTGCGTGCGGAGGCGGCGCTCGGCCGCTGGGAAGCCCAGCGCAATCCTTCAGCGGCGGCCCAGGCCGTGTTCGCCGTGCTGGGCCTCGGCGCCTTCGATATTCTGGTGCTGTTGCCAATCCTGATGACGGTCGCCTCGGTGATTTTCGGATTCTTCGTGGCCGTGATCGCGGGCTTCTTCGCCGGCGGGGCGGTCTTCGCGGGCGGTCCATTCATGGGCGGCCCTGGCGGACCCTGGGCGGCCGTGCTCGGCGGCCTTGGCCTGATGCTCGGCTGCGCGTCGGGCGGCGCGGTCCTGACCCTTATCACCATTGGGCTGGTCAACGCCCTCGTCTGGTACGGCCGCCTGCACTACCGGCTGCTGAAGCCGGCCATCGAACCTTAATCCGGGAGGGCCAAGGCCATGATCCGCATCCTCGCCCTCACCGCCCTGATCGGCGCCATTCTGTCCGTGGCCTGTCTCGGCGGGGCCGTCGCCCTGGCCGCGCATGACATCCGCGACAATCACTGGACCCTACCCGAGCGCTGGAACATCCACATCGAGGACTTTGATGACGATGAGGACTGGGATCTGGGCCCGCAGAGCAGTGCTTCGACCACCCGCGAGATGGCATGGGATGGCTCCGACACCCTCGAACTCGACGTCTCCGCTGACATCACCTATCGCCAGGCGCCGGGACCCGGACGGCTGGTCATCACCGGGCCCGCCTCCGCGGTCGAAGATGTGCAGTTGCGTGACGGCCGGCTCTCCTACGACGGGCGACGCTACCGCCGGGCCCACCTGGTGATCGTGATGACCGCGCCGGACGTAACCGGCTTCGATCTCAATGGCCGCGATCGGCTGACTTTGCAGGACTTTGACCAGCCACGCCTCGACCTGGATGTCGCCGGCTCGGCCCGGGTGGGCGGCGCCGGCAAGGCGAGGGAGGTCAATCTCGACATCTCCGGCTCCGGGGAGGTGGACCTTGCCGAGTTTGCTGTCGAGAACGCCACCGTGGACATCGCCGGCTCGGGCCGCGCCACCATCGCCCCGCGCGACAAGGCCGACCTCGACATCGCCGGCTCCGGGACCGTGGTGCTGATGTCGCGCCCGGCCGACCTGCATACCGATATCGCCGGGTCGGGACAGGTCATCCAGGCTGCTCCGCCAGCGCCGTCGGCTCCCGCCTCCGAAGCCAACAAGACGCCGCCCACGAAGTAGGCTCAGCGCCCCTGGGCAATTACCTGGTTCACGATCTGCTGGGCGCAGTCGTCGATCTCGTCATCCCAGCAGGAGCCGCGCAGATGCCTGACACCGCGCTGATTGGCGCGCGGCGCGCCCGGCCGGGTCAACTCGACGTCGTAAACCACTTTGACCCGGCCATAGAGCTCTCCCCAATCGATGTGGGGCACGGTCAGCACCACCGGGGCGCTCTCTCCGTCCCCCGAGAGGCGGAGGGCCGGCGTCATGACCATACGGGCGTGCAGCGCCTCATAGAGCCGCAAGGACAGCGGTTCGGTGCTGCCCAGCCTCAGATTTACAATGATGGGCTCAGCCCCCCCGGGCTGAGCGCCGGCGGCCTGCCCCAAGCCCAAGAGCGCCAGGACCAGGACCGCCGCGATGCCGCGAAGGCCAGGACGCCCCGTCCCGGCCTTCGTGGTTGGGGCGGCCCTCACTAGCCGAGGGCCGCCATCAGCTCGGGAACAGCGGCCTTATAGTCCGCCACCAGGCCATAGTCGGCGACCTGGAAGATCGGAGCGTCGGCATCCTTGTTGATCGCCACGATCACCTTGGAGTCCTTCATGCCGGCCAGGTGCTGGATGGCGCCGGAGATGCCGATCGCCACATAGAGCTGCGGCGCGACGACCTTGCCGGTCTGGCCGACCTGATAGTCGTTCGGCGCGTAGCCCGCATCCACCGCGGCGCGCGAGGCGCCCACGGCGGCGCCCAGCTTGTCCGCCAGCGGCTCGATGACCCGCTGGAACTCCTCGGCAGACCCCATGGCGCGGCCGCCGGAGACGACGATCTTCGCGGCGGTGAGCTCCGGACGATCCGACTTCACCTTCTGCTCGGAAACGAAACGGGTCTTCGGCGCGCCGGGACCGGCATCAATAGTCTCGACCGCGGCCGAGCCGCCGCCGGCGACGGGCTGGAATGCCGTCGGGCGCACCGTGATGACCTTCTTGGCGTCGGAAGACGAAACAGTCTCCATGGCGTTACCGGCGTAGATCGGGCGCACGAAGGTATTGGCGTCGACGATCTCGGTGATTTCCGTGATCTGCGGCACGTCCAGCTTGGCGGCGATGCGCGGGCTGATGTTCTTGCCCTGATTGGTGGCGGGGATCAGCACGGCGTCGTATCCGGCCATGAGCGGAACAACGAGCGCTTCCACGGCCTCGGCGAGGCCGGCGCCCAGGGCGTCTGACTGGGCCAGCAGCACCTTCCGCACGCCGGAAATGGCCGCGGCTTCCTTGGCGACGCCGTCGGCGCCCTTGCCGGCCACCAGCACGTCCACGTCGCTGGACAGCTTCTGAGCCGCGGCGACGGTTTTCTGGGTCTCGTCCTTCAGGGACGCGTTGTCGTGCTCGGCAATAACGAGAACGGCCATCAGATAACCCCCGCTTCGGTCTTGAGTTTGGAGACGAGTTCGGCGGCGCTTTCGACCTTCACGCCGGCCGAACGCTTGGCCGGCTCGGCGACCTTGGCCACCTTGAGGCGCGGCGACAGGTCGACGCCGAGGCTGGAAGCTTCCTTCACGTCGAGCGGCTTCTTCTTGGCCTTCATGATGTTCGGCAGCGAGGCATAGCGCGGCTCGTTCAGGCGCAGGTCGGCGGTGACCACAGCCGGCAGATCCACTTCCAGCACTTGCAGTCCGCCGTCCACGTCACGGGTCACCGTCGCCTTGGCGCCGGAAATCTCGATCGCCGAGGCGAAGGCCACTTGCGGCCAGTCGAGCAGGGCGGCCAGCATCTGGCCGGTGGCGTTGTTGTCGCCGTCGATGGCCTGCTTGCCCATGATCACCAGATCCGGAGCTTCCTCGGCGATCACCGCCTTCAGCAGCTTGGCCACCGAAAGGGGTTCAGGATCGGCGTCGGTCTGCAGCAGGAGGCCGCGGTCCGCACCCATGGCGAGCGCCGTGCGGATGGTTTCCTGCGCTTGGGCAGGGCCGATGGAGACGGCCACCACTTCCGTGGCGACACCTTTTTCCTTCAGACGGACCGCCTCTTCGACAGCGATCTCGCAGAACGGGTTCATGGACATCTTCACATTGGCGAGGTCCACGCCGGTCTGGTCCGGCTTCACCCGGGCCTTCACGTTGTAGTCGATCACCCGTTTGACCGGGACAAGCACCTTCATGGGTCTTCAAGCCCTCATATTGGCGAATGAAATGTGGGGCAGGGCATAGCGGCTTGCGCGCGCAATGCAAGGCGAGGGACACCACGAAACTTCGCAAAAATGTCGCGGCGCGGCGAAAAACTTATCCGCGAAGCGCATCACGGCTCTTCGAACATCGTTCGACCGCTTGCCTCTTTCCATTCGGCCCCGCCCTTGCGAAAAGCCGCACATGGTCAATGTCTTCAACCGCCTGAAGCTGTTCTTCCTCGGCGTCTTCGTCCTCGCGACGGCGGCGGTGTGGGCCTACCAGGTCTTTTATGTCTGGCCAAAGAAGCGCTGCGAAGCGGCCGGAAACTATTGGGCGGCGGAATGGCGCGCCTGCGGCACTCCGGTGCTGGTGAGAGATCTTTTGCCCAACCGTGATCTGGCGCCCCCCGCCCCGACCGCCGAAGAGGCGGTCGCCCCGGATCTGCCGGAAGGGACTGAAGTTGTGCCCCAGCGCCCCGCGCCGGCGCCTCAACCCGCCGCGAAAGCGCCCTAGCCTTCCCGGCCCGCTCCCGGCGCCCAGAGGACATCCGACCGCCCGAGGTCATTTGCCCAGCGTGCGGCCACGAACAGCAGGTCCGAGAGCCGGTTCAGGTACTTGATCGCCGGCGCGGCGACGGCTTCGCCATCCGTTTCAACCAGGGCGATTACCTCGCGCTCGGCCCGGCGGCAGATGGTGCGGGCCAGGTGCAGATAGGATGACGCCGCGCTGCCGCCTGGGAGCACGAACGATGTCAGTTCGCTGAGATCGGCGTTGAGGATGTCGATATCGCGTTCTAGGGCGTCGACCTGGGCCTCGACGATCCGCAGGGCTCGCGCCGCGGCTCCGCCCCGCTCGGGCGTCGCCAAGTCCGCGCCCAGATCGAAGAGATCGTTTTGCACCCGGGTGAGCATGCTATCGAGGCGCGCGTCCGTCGCCGTGTGCAGCCGGGCGAGGCCGAGGGCCGCATTGGTTTCGTCCACCGCGCCGTAGGCCGCGACGCGAGGATGGGTCTTGGAGACGCTTTCACCGCTCGCCAGCCGCGTCGAACCGGCGTCTCCCGTGCGCGTATAGATGCGGTTCAGCAGGACCATCTGCGCTTAGGCCATATGACTGCGCCACCAGAAGGCGGCGACCAGAATCACGATGGCGACGAACTGCAGCAGCACGCGCAGGCGCATCAGCTTGTTGGACCGGGATCGGCCGTAATCGCCGCCGCGAAACAAGGCGTAGAGGCCAAAGCCCAGCGTGACCACCACCGCGGCGAGGGAAAGCGGGATGAGAATGTTGAACAGGATCTGCATGTCCCACACCTAGCGCGACAATGCCCGGGCCGCCATGGCCTTGAAATCCGCGTTGACCATAACTAGCTGAACTCACTCGACGAACACTGCGCAGGGCAGATACGCCGCCGGGCGGCACCCGACGGCCATGAATGCAAGCTAAGCTGCGGCAAAACAGCGCTGTGGCTGCCCGCCACAACGCATTTCGCGCTCTTGGCGTGTATGGGGTCGTCTTCCGCCCGTATCGCGTAACGGGCTCGGTGAACGCGTTCATCGAACTTCTGCCTGGACGCGCCGCGGCAGAGGACAAGACTAAAAGGAACTACCATGCCCATGGTCAGTGAACGGGTCCGAGAGGACCTGAGCGTAGATATCTCCGCTTCGGAGGAAGCCCGCCTTCTGGTGCGGGACCTGCGTGATGCGGCGCGCGACGGGCGGATGCTCGCCGAGCGCTATGCCGACATCCTGCGCAAAGTTGTCGATGAATACTGCATCGAGTTCGAGGCCCGCGCCGATGCGCTGCTCGCCCGAATCGACGCCGAAACCCTGGAGGCCCGCTCGTGAACCACATGCCCTTGAAGCCCATCGCGGCGCCTGTCCGCGCTCCGACCCGCAGGGCCCTCGCCAAGCAGCGCACGCGCGAAAAGATCCTGGCCTCGGCGCGCGAACTGTTCACTGAAAAGGGCTATGAGCGCGCCACCATCCGCGACATCGCGTCGACAGCCGGCATGTCCACCGGCGCGGTCTTCGCCAGTTTCTCCGACAAGTCCGAGCTCTTCCAGGAAATCCTCACCGCGGACCATGAGATGGTGTTCGGCGCCATGCGCGATGCGGCCGTGGGCGACACTGCGGAAGCCAAGATCGTCGGACTGTTCGCCAAGGGCTACGAGCACCACATGCACGACCTGCCCCTGCTGCAAGCCGCCATCGCCGCCGCCTGGTCGCCGGAGATCGGCGCCGAAATCCGCAACCGCATCAACCGGCCGTCCGTCCCCGCCTTGCTCAGCGAAATCCTGACCACGGCGCAACAGCGCGGCGAGTTGTCGCGCGACGCAAACGTTTCTCTGATGGCTCAGATGTTCTGGGACAGCTATCTGGCCAACTACCGGCACGCGGCCTTCGAAGGCTGGGGGCTGGACGCGTTGATGGCGCGGATGAAGGAGCAGGTCAGCATCATCCTGGGCGGTGCGCGCAGGGGCTAGGCCCCACTTCGCCACCTCGCCGTCATGACACGCCACACTGGGGGAAACTTTGGGCGTAAGGGAAGACCAGAAACAGGCCACGCGCCGCCGCGTTCTCGACTCAGCGCGCGACCTATTCGACGAAGTTGGCTTTGAAGACACCACGATCCGAACGATCGCCGAGCGCGCGGGCGTGTCCGTGGGCAGCGTGTTCACGACCTTCGCCTCCAAGCAGGACATCCTCTCGCAGGTGATGCTCGACCGGCTGGAGCCGCTCTATGAAGAGTTGGAACGCACGGCGCCGCTGTTGCGCGGCTCCGCGGCGGACCGTCTGCGGTCGTTTTTCGCGATCCACTATGCGTTCGAGACCCGCCGGGTGAAGCTGTTTCTTGCCCACATCGCGGCCTCCTACAACTGGAAGCCCGCCACCGGCACCACGCCCTACGGCCGCAACGTCCGTCTGAAGGGCATGCTGGCCAACACCTTGCGCGACGCCATCGCCCAGGGCGAGTGCAGGCCGGATGTGGATATCGATATGGTCATCGATAGCCTGATGGCGGCCTATGCCTGGAACTACCGCCGGGTCCTGACCGACGGCGCCGACGACGTGCAGATGACCGCGCTGATGGACGGCCAGATCGGCTTGCTGTTCGACGGCCTGAGGCCGCGCGCCTGACCCAAGGCCGCTTGCCAACCGTAGGGTGACCCGGGCTCAATGGCCTCTCAAGGCCAGCAAGGGGCGCCCGAATGATCACGGTTCATCACCTGAACAACTCCCGCTCTCAGCGGATACTCTGGCTGCTTGAGGAGTTGGGGACCCCTTACGAGATCAAGTTCTACCAGCGCGATGCGGTGACCAACCTCGCTCCGCCCGAACTGACCGCGGTGCATCCGCTCGGCAAGAGTCCCGTGATCACCGATGTAGATCGCACCCTGATCGAGAGCGGGGCGATCATCGATTACATCGTGCGCAAGTATGGAAACGGCCGCCTGGCCCCGTCCTCCGACACCGCCGCCTATGACCAATACCAGGTGTGGCTGCACTATGCGGAGGGCTCGGCCATGCTGCCCCTGATGATGCAGCTCTACGCCATGCGGCTTGGCGAAGGGGCCGCACCGATCATGCCCCGCATCTCCGGCGAGATCGAAAACCATATTGGATTCATCGCCGGGGCCCTGGGCGACCAGGACTACCTGATGGGTGAATTCAGCGCGGCCGACATCCAGATGAGCTTCGTCGGCGAAGTCGCGCGGGCCTTCGGGCGCACGGCTAACCATCCGAACCTGGCCGCCTGGGTGCAGCGGCTGCACGACCGCCCGGCCTTCGTGAAGGGCCTCGAAAAGGGCGGGTCCTACAACCTCGCCTAACGCAGGCCCTCCGGCAGGTCCTCGTCCATCCAGCCTTCCAGGAAGTCGAAGACCGCGGAACGGTAAGCGACGTGGGGTATGGCGCTGAAATGGTCGGTATTTGGTATGGTGAAGCTCTTGGCCCCCGGGATCGCGGCGGCCAGGGCGGCGGGGTCCCCGGCGAGGTGATCGTGCGAGCCGGCGACGACGAGGGTGGGCGCCTTGATCAAAGCCATCTCCTCCGGCGTGACGCCGACACCCTTGCCCTGCGTGCAGGCGGCCAGGGCCTTGAGGTCCTCGCCCTGATTGATCGCGAACTGCCGGAAGCCCTTCTGGGTGGCGTCGGAAATCTTCTCGGGATCGTCCACCAGCATGGCCTCGGCCATGGTCATGTTGGGCGGCGGGCGGCCCGTGTCCGGGCGCTTATAGCCGGGCAGCATGGTCCCGCCGATGCCGCCGAGGATCAGGTAGCCGAGGCGCTCGGCATGATCGCGGGCCAGGGATAGGGAGAGGTGGGCCCCCATGGAATAGCCCATGACATTGGCCCACTCGAGGCCGACATGGTCCATGAGGTTGATGACGTCCCTGGCCATGTCGAGGCGATTATAGGCCTCCGGATCATGCGGCTTGTCCGAGTCGCCGTGGCCCCGGTGATCCAGGGCGATGACCCGATAGTCCTTGCGCTCGAAGGCCGTGTACCAGCCCAGGCGTTTCCAGTTCTCGGTGCGGTTGGTGACGAAGCCGTGGACCAGCATGAATGTGCCGGCCCGGCCCTGGGGGTTGATGTCGTCGTAGGCGATCTTGAAGCCGCCTGAGCTGAACGTTTCCATGGGCGCCATGGTCTGACAATCGCCCCGCGCGGGCAAGGTCTTGAGCTTTGGACCCCGGGCGCCTTATCTGAGCGCCCATGGACGACAACGAAGTTTTCATCGGCGGCTGGACCCGGCCGCGTCTGCGCGAGAAGTCCCAGACCGAGCGCCACGCGGTGTGGAAACGCGCGCGCGGCCTGCACTCGGCCGAGGGCAACCACCTGGCCCGGGCCATCGAGCTCCTGGGCCTGCCCTACCGCGAACCCGAGGTGTTGCCCGAGCACGACCCGATGATGATCACCCTGCGCGAGATCGTCTTCTCGCCGGAGGGCCGGGCAGGCGCGAAGGAATCGACCCTCGATGGCCTGCCCGCCATCGCCGGAATCGACCCCCTGCTGCACGAGGCGATCGGCGAGGACTATCGGCGCAACGAAGCCGCCGTGGTCTCTGCCCAGGCCCTGGTGGCCGAACTGATGGGTGAGATGGGCTATGTGGCAATCGGCAAGAAAGCCTTGCCGGCCCGCTACGTGGCTCGCGAAGGGGTGTTCTGGAAGCGCGCCTGAAGGCCGCGCCACCGTATTCGCACCGTATTTGACCGTATTTGCGCCGCTTCGCGCGCCTTCCGTGCGCGGACAGGGCGCGTTCGCGCGCGGTCCGTGACCCTTGCGGCGCGGTCTGTGCGCGGCGGGTGTCAGCTCGTGCGCGCTTCTTGCAGGCCTCCTTTTCCCCTTGAGGGAGAAGGTCGTCTATTGAACACCATCTCACAACCACCCATATAGCGAACCATTCGCCATTTGTGAAGGCGACTACAGCGTCCGCACCATCAGGACGTCATTTACGAACGCCCCGTCCGGCTGGTGCAGAGCGCCGGGTTCCAGGCCGTATTGGACGAAGCCCAGGCGGCGGTAGAGAGCGAGGGCCCGGGGGTTGGTTTCGGCGCAGGTGAGATGAACCTGGCGAAGGCCCATGGCGCGGGCGCCGGCGAGGACCGCCTCGATGAGGCCGGCCGCGGCGCCGGAGCCGCGGTGGGCGGCGGCCAGGAACATCCCCCAGAGGACGCCCTTATGCTCGATCTTGACGCCCGTGTTGCGGTTAAGGCCCGCCATTCCCACCGGGACCGCGCCATGGAAAACGCCCCAGACCGGCCAGAGGGACAGGTGGTCAGCGTAAAAGGTGGGGGCCCGCTTCAGTTCCTCCGCATGGGTCATGGCGAAGGTCTCGGGCGAGGTCGCGAGCGCCTCCAGCCGGATCTGGCGGAAGAGGTCGGCCTCGTCCGCGGCGAACCGGCGAATGGCGAGACTCATTTGGCCGGGTCCGGCCGGCGCTGGCGGTACCAGGCGAGCTGTTCGCTGGTGGCCAGGAGCTTGCCGTCGCGGCTCCAGTAGCTGGAGCGCTCATCGGAGGCGCCGCCCTGGCCAACCCGGCCGTCGCATTCCACGAGGATGTAGTCGTGACCGATGGCGGCCAGCTCAGCCTCGGTGGCGTGCAGGTAGACGGTGAGGGAAAGGGTGGTCGTCATGATGCCGCCGCCGAGAGCGAACATCGAGCGGGGCGGCATGTTGTCGGTGATCATGCCCAGCGTGATCTTGTCCAGCGGCCAACGCTTGGAGCGCACCCAGCAGAGGGTATAGGCGTCGCCCGAAGCCTTGGGCGGGAAGGTGTGCTCCATACCCCGGCGCTCGAAGGCCGTGCCGGCCATGTGGTCTCGTGTGGGGGTGTTGCCGAAGCCTGGCGGGGTCGGCAGGCTCTCGGGATCAGCGTAGTCGGGCATCTTGGCGAACTGGAAGGCCGGCGTTTCAGGCCGGCGGGCCATGGTGACGATGGCATGGACGCCGACGGCCTCGTCTGGGCCGGAACAGAGCTCGACTTCCCAGACCCCGATGGAGCCCCCCTGGCGCAGGCAGCGGGTGCGGATCACGAGATCCCCGGGCGGCAGGGCGTAGGCATAGGTGAGCGTCAGGGAGAGCGCCTCGCCGGCGGCGGTGGGCTCTTCCTTCAGAACCCCGATGGCGACGCCGATGTCATAGCCGCCCCAAAGTCCGCCGCCCGGATTGCACCACTTCGGATCGGCATTGAGCCGCCAGCGGCCGGGGCCGAGAGGCTCGAAGGTCATGATCGGATCGGCGGTTTGCGCTTCGGTGGTCATGGGCGGGGTCATGGCGGATTTGGAGCCGGGTGTGAAGAGTGACGGAGGGTCACGCTCCAAACGCAAAACGGGCGGCCATCGCAGGCCGCCCGTTCGCAGTGCTTACAGTTTACAGATGCTCTAGGCTTCCTCGGTTTCCTTGGCGCCTTCCTTCTTGGTGAGGTCTTCGCCGGTCACCTGGTCGACCACCTTCATGGACAGGCGGACCTTGCCGCGGTCGTCGAAGCCGAGGAGTTTCACCTTCACCATCTGGCCTTCGGTCAGCACGTCGGAGACCTTGGCCACGCGTTCGTTGGCGATCTGGCTGACGTGGACGAGGCCGTCCTTGGCGCCGAAGAAGTTCACGAAGGCGCCGAAGTCGACGATCTTCACGACCTTGCCTTCGTAGATGGCGCCCATTTCCGGCTCCGAGGCGATGGACTTGATCCAGTCGACGGCGGCCTTGATCTTCGCACCGTCGCTGGCCGAGACCTTGACGATGCCTTCGTCGTTGATGTCGACCTTGGCGCCGGTCTCGGCGACGATCTCGCGGATCACCTTGCCGCCCGTACCGATCACTTCGCGGATCTTGTCGACCGGGATGGTGATGGTTTCGATCTTCGGCGCGTATTCGCCGACGTCCTCACGGGCGCCGTCGATGGCCTTGGCCATCTCGCCGAGGATGTGGAGACGGCCGTCCTTCGCCTGGGCGAGGGCCTGCTGCATGATCTCCTTGGTGATGCCGGGGATCTTGATGTCCATCTGCAGGGACGTGATGCCATCGGCGGTGCCGGCGACCTTGAAGTCCATGTCGCCGAGGTGATCTTCGTCACCCAGGATGTCGGAGAGCACGGCGAAGCCGTCCTTTTCAAGGATCAGGCCCATGGCGATGCCGGAAACCGGCTTCTTCAAGGGCACGCCGGCATCCATCAAGGCGAGGGAGGAACCGCACACCGTGGCCATGGAGGAGGAGCCGTTGGACTCCAGGATCTCGGAGACGAGGCGGATCGTGTAGGGGAAGTCTTCCTGCGAGGGCAGCATCGGACGGATGGCCCGCCAGGCGAGCTTGCCATGGCCGATATCACGCCGCGACGGCGCACCCATGCGGCCCGTTTCACCCACCGAGAAGGGGGGGAAATTGTAGTGCAGCATGAACTTCTCATAGTACTTGCCCTCGAGGGCGTCGATGAGCTGTTCGTCGTCGCCGGTGCCGAGCGTGGCGACCACCAGGGCCTGAGTTTCACCGCGCGTGAAGAGCGCCGAGCCATGGGTGCGGGGCATGACGCCCACTTCCGAGACAATCTGGCGGACCTTGTCGACGGTGCGGCCATCGATGCGGATGCCGGTGTCGAGGATGTTGCGGCGGACAACATCGGCTTCCAGTTCCTTGAACACGTCGCCGAACTTGGCGGCGTCGATGCCGGCGGGGTTCGTATCCGACTTGCCGAGCTTGGCGAGGGCCTTGGCGCGGGCCGCTTCGACAGCGTCGTGACGGGCGCCCTTGGCGACGATCTTGAAGGCGGCGGCGAGGTCCTTGCCGATCAGCTTCTTGGCTTCGGCCTTGATGGCGTCGTTGTCTTCCGGCTGGAACTCGAAGGGCTCCTTGGCGGCATGTTCGGCCAGTTCGATGATGGCCTCGATGACCTTCTTGTTGGACTCGAAGGCGTGCATGACGCCGCCCAGGACCTGCTCCTCGGAGAGTTCTTTGATTTCGCTTTCAACCATCATCACGGCGTCGTCGGTGGAGGCGACGACGAGGTCCATCGCCGAGTCCTTCAACTGGTCGAGGGTCGGGTTGACGACGTATTCGCCGTCGATGAAGCCGACACGGGCGGCGCCGATCGGGCCCATGAAGGGGGCGCCGGAGATCACCAGAGCCGCGGAGGCGGCGATCATGGCGACGATATCAGGATCATTCTCAAGGTCGTGGGCCAGGACGGTGGCGACAACCTGCACTTCGTTCTTGAAGCCCTTGACGAACAGCGGGCGGATCGGACGGTCGATCAGGCGGCTCGTGAGGGTTTCCTTCTGGCTCGGCGCGGCTTCGCGGCGGGGGAAGGAGCCGGGGATCTTGCCCGCGGCGTAGAACTTTTCCTGGTAGTTCACGGTCAGGGGGAAGAAGTCCTGACCGGCCTTGGCGCTCTTGGCGTAGACGGCGGTGGCCAGCACGATGGTCTCGCCGTAGGTGGCCAGCACGGCCCCGTCGGCCTGGCGGGCCATGCGGCCGGTTTCGAGGGTCAGCTTGCGGCCGCCCAGCTCGATGGTCTTTCTCTTGATGTCAAACATCGGGTTCGTTTCTTTCTCTCAATCCACGAGGCCTATTCCTCATGGGGCGAAAAGGGCGGTCTGGCTGTTGGCGAATTTGCCGATCGGCGTTTCCGGAAGTCCTCTCCGTTAACGACAGGCTTTGGTCGAGGACTTGCGTTTTGACGCCCTCGTACGGTCGTGGGGGCCTTATCCCCCTTGGATTCCCCGCCCGCCGCAGCCTGTCGTGCGGCATGAGGGGTCTATTCAGTATGCGCCGAAACTCGCCCGCCGGGAATTCCCGTCGAGCGAGGGCGCGGTAGGGTAGATCCGGATCGGCGTCTTAGCGGCGCAGGCCCAGGGTCGAGATGAGGGCGGTGTAACGGCCTTCGTCCGACTTCTTCAGGTGATCCAGGAGGGACCGGCGCTGCGACACGAGCTTCAGCAGCCCCCGGCGCGAGTGGTTGTCCTTCTTGTGGGTCTTGAAGTGCTCGGTGAGGTTGGCGATGCGCTCGGACAGGATAGCCACCTGCACTTCGGCGCTGCCGGTGTCCCGCTCGCCGCGGGCATGGGTGGTGATCAGTTCGGCCTTACGTTCGGTCGTGATCGACATCGGGTTTCTCCGGCTCAGGTGAGATGGAAGACCCGCACGGGATTGAGCCGCCCCGCGCGCATCTCGCACAAGGCGACCAAGGTCTCCTCCCGGAAGGCGGAAACGAGCCGGGTCTCAGGATCGACCTGAGGCTTCAGCGTTTCGACCTGACGGGGAAGGAGGACGATGGGCCGTCCTTGCGTCAGTCTGAAGGCTTCCTCTTGGGTCAAGGCCAGGGCCGGGATGTCGTCCAGCGCGGTCTCGACCGGAGTTAGCGCCTCCAGCGCGGCGCCCCTATCGCACAATTGTTCAAGCTTTTCCAGCGTCACCGCGTCACGCTCGTCGAAGGGCCCGACACGGGTGCGGCGCAGGGCGGCAACGTGGCCGTGGGCGCCGAGGGCGGCGGCCAGATCCCGGACCAGGGCGCGAACATAAGTGCCCTTGCCGCAAGTGATCTCGATCTCGGTGTGATCCGCGTCCGGCGTGGCGGTGACGCGGGCCTCGTGGATGACGACGGTGCGGGCTTCGAGGACCACGTCCTCCCCGGCGCGGGCCAGGTCATAGGCGCGCTCGCCATCCACCTTGATGGCGGAGAAGGCGGGGGGAATCTGTTCGATCTCGCCGATGAAGGCCGGCAGGGCAGCCTCGATCTCAGCGCGGGTCGGGCGGACATCAGAGGCGCCAGTGACGGCCCCTTCCCGATCGAGGGTGGTGGTGGAGCGGCCCCAGGCGATGGTGAAACGGTAGGCTTTGTCGGCGTCGACCATGAAGGCGACGGTCTTGGTGGCTTCGCCGAGGGCGATGGGCAGGATGCCGGTGGCGAGGGGATCCAGGGTGCCGGCATGGCCCGCTTTCTGGGCGTTGTAGAGCCAGCGCACCCGGCCGACGGCCTGGGTCGAGCCGAAATTATAGGGCTTGTCGAGATTGAGCCAGCCGGAAACGGCTTCGCCCTTCTTGCGGCGGGCCATCAGTCCTCGTCCGCGTCCTGACCTGCGTCGAGGTCGCGGCGCACCCGCGGATCGTCGAACAGCCGGGCCATGCGCTGGGCCTCGTCATAGGTCTCGTCGTGGGCGAACTTCAGGTCCGGCGTGAATTTCATGTCGATGTGACGGCCCAGGCGGCCGCGCAGGAACTTCGCCGCCCGGTTCAGGCCGGCCACGACATCGGCGGAATGGCCGCCGCCGAGGGGCTCGACGAAACAATGGGCGTGCTTGAGGTCCGGGCTCATGCGCACTTCGCTGACCGTCACCGAGACGCCCGCGAGGGCTTCGTCCTGGATGTCCTCCTCGCGCAGGATTTCCACCAGGGCGTGGCGGATCAGCTCGCCGGCGCGTAGCTGGCGTTGCGAGGGACCGGAGGGGGCGGGACGGCCTCTTTGGCCGCCTCTAGGGGCGCGGGACATGGGGTTTTCACCTCTTCACCCCGGCCGGCGGCTCGAACGCCCGGCGCGGGAGGCGGGCTTTTAGGTGGAAAGCCGACAGGTAACAAGTACATGTCCCCGCACGCAGCCTGGAGCTTCGATATGGCCGAGACCGTGAAACTACCCCTGACCGGCGGCTGCCTTTGCGGTGAATGCCGGTACGAGCTCTCCGCTGCCCCCTACTTCGCCTATGTCTGCCATTGCACGGACTGCCAGACGCAGTCGGGATCGGCGTTCAACATGTCGATGCCCGCGCCGCGAGCCGCTCTGAAGATCGTCAAGGGCGCGCCGGCGGTGTTTCGCCGCCAGATGCCGGGGGACCGGCTCAGCGAGGTGAATTTCTGCGGGACCTGCGCCAGCCGGCTGTTCGCCCTCTCCTCGGAAAGCGTCGCCGTGCTGCGGGTAGGGACGCTGGACGATACGAGCTGGGTGTTTCCGGCGGTGCAGAACTTCGTGCGTAGCGCCCACAGTTGGGCGATCCTGCCGGGCGTGCCGCAGTTGGAGACCCAGGCGGAGAACTACGACGAATACCGGCGGGCCTGGCGCAAGGCCGCGCCGAGGTTCGAATAGAAGAATGGGGACGTAGGCATGCCTACGCCCCCAGCTACCAAACGAGGTCCGGGATCACCCACTGGGCCTGGGAGCCGTCTTCGGCGAGGCGAGTCTCGACGGCTTTGAGATTGAGCTGGCCGGGGCCGCTCATCAGTTCGTCGCCATGGATGCCGCGGGCGACGAAGAGCACGTCGAGGCCCTGAGCATTGGCGCCGCGCACATCGGTGACGACGCCGTCGCCGACGCAAAGCACCCTGGAACGCTCCGCCGCGTGGCCCAGAACGGCGCCGGCGGCGGCGATGGCCATGTCGTAGATCGGGCCGAAGGGCTTGCCGGCCATTTCCACGGTTCCGCCGAGGGTCTGGTAGAGATCGGCCAGTGCCCCGCCGCAATAGATCAGCTTGTCGCCGCGCTGGACCACCTTGTCCGGATTGGCGCAGACCATGGGCAGCTCACGGGCGGCGGCCTTGGCGAGGCGCTCGCGGTAGTCGGCAGGGGTCTCAGTCTCGTCATCGTCCGGGCCGGTGAGGGCGATGAAGCTGGCTTCCTCGAGACGGGAAAACTCAATTCCCAGGCCTTCATAGAGGGGGCCGTCGCGGTCCGGACCGATCTTCCAGGCCGGGCCCGGAGCGTGCCGGGCAAGGATGCCGCGCGTGGCGTCGCCCGAAGTGACCACCTGGGAATAGACCTCGTGGCTGACGCCGAGGCCCTGCAACTGTTCGATCACCTGAGCGCGGGGCCGGGGCGAATTCGAGATCAGGATCACCGGGCCCCGTTCGCGCCGCCAGCGGGCCAGGGCCTCGCAGGCCACGGGAAAGTTCTCCCGGCCATTGTGGATGACGCCCCACACATCGCTGAGCAGGACATCGTAAGCGTCCGTGAGCCCGGCCAGGCCCGCGGCGGGTTGCGGCGCCGACATCGTCCCTAGAGCTGCTCGAGGAGGTATTCGGCGGAGGAGACGCGGAATTCGCCGCCGGCCTCGACGTTGAGCTCGGTGACGACACCATCCTTGACGATCATCGAATAGCGCTGGGAGCGGGTGCCCATGCCGAAGCGGTTGGCGTCCATCTCAAGACCGATCTCGCGGGTGAAGTTGCCCGAACCATCGGCCAGCAGGAGGATGTCGTCGCCGACCTTCTGGTCCTCGCCCCAGGCCTTCATCACGAACACGTCGTTCACGGAGACGCAGGCGATGGTGTCGACGCCCTTGGCCTTGATGGCGGCGGCTTCCTGCACGAAGCCCGGCATGTGCTTGGCCGAGCAGGTGGGGGTGAAGGCGCCCGGCACGGCGAAGAGGGCCACGGTCTTGCCCGCGAACACATCATCGGTGGTGAGCGGCTTGGGGCCGTCCGCGCTGGGGGTGTTGAACGTCGCCTGGGGCAGCTTGTCGCCAACCTTTATCGCCATGGGGAAGTCTCCTCTCCGGTCTGGCCTCCGACATAGAGAGCAAAGGAGCCAACGCCAAGGGCGGGGACGGCAAAGGGGCTTGAAACGGTCCATTTCGCGGGCTCTCCTGGCTGGCGATGATCAAGAGCGATCCCGCGTTCCTGACCGGTCAGCTTCTCGTCGCCATGCCCGGGATCGGTGATCCGCGCTTCGAGCGGGCCGTGATCCTGGTCTGCGCCCACGATCCGGAGCACGCCATGGGTCTCGTCCTGAACCGCCCCGTGGAAGGGCTGACGGTCAGACGGCTCCTGCGGAAACTGGGAGTGGAGGCCGGGGAGGCGCCCCGCGACCTCGTGCTGATGGGCGGGCCGGTGGAGAAAGAGCGCGGCTTCGTGCTGCATACCGCCGAATTCTCAAGTGAGCCTGGCTCGATCCAGATTTCAGACGACCTCCTGCTGACCGCGACCAAGGATGTCCTGCGGGCCATCGCGAGCCCCAATGACCGGCCGCGCAAGGCAATCCTGACCCTGGGCTATGCCGGCTGGGGGGCTGGGCAGCTGGAAGACGAGATCAGGGAAAACGTCTGGCTGGCCTGTGAGGGCGACGAGGACCTGATCTTCGACGACGATCACGAACATAAATGGTCGCGGGCCCTGGCCAAGATCGGCATCGCGCCGGAGCACCTCTCCAGCGCGGCGGGACGGGCTTGAGCGCTGTTCGACCCGACGGACGTCAGGGCGGCGCTCCAGGTCTTTAGGCGATCGCTGTTTCCAGGCCTCTGACTGTTCCCGTCAGACTGGGAATGCGCTCTAGGTATTCGGGCTGATACGCAGGCGGCCCTGCGGACGCGGGAACTTGGCGTCCGGCTCGCCGATGGGCGGCGGATCCAGGGCGACGTCCGCCAGCACGCCGAGGCGCGCGGCGATGAAGTCGCGCTCGTCCTGGCCGAGCCGCGGATAGGCCGTCGAGACCTCGGATTGCCGGGCGAAAAGGGCGGCGAACCCGCCTTTCCAGGTTCGGCCAAGACTTCCGATCGCCGTCTCCAGCTGCTCATAGGAGATGAGGGCGCGGCGATAGCAGTGCTCTTCGAAGTCCAGCCCGCCCAGGAGCCTTTGTCCCGCTGCGAGGCCATAGCCCATGAGGACGCGGGCGGCGCTCCGCGGCATGGTCAGGTTGAAGCCGCCCTCCGTGGCCGGATCGAGGAGAACGCGGGCGATCCGCTCCCTCTGTCCGGGCATGCCGGCGAGGAGATTGTCCTGCCAGTCCTTGGCCGACGCCATCAGGCTGTTGGTGAAGGCAGCGAGATTATTCACAGCACTGACCGGCAGGCCGGCGCCCTCGGCGTCCGGCGCGGTGATGAAGACGCGAGGGCCGTCGCGGTCGGCGCCGGGCGGCAGATCATCGAGACTGAGAGCGAAAGTCGGCCGCGTGGGCAGCAGGCCGTCGAACATGTGGATGGGAAAATTTGACGCCAGGCCCCCGTCGCTGAACCAGACGCGCCGAAGCCGCACTGTACCGTCGCCCCCGGTCGCGGCCGCGAGAGCCGCCCCCTGCAGGTCGGCCATGTGCATGGGCACGGCGGTGAAGACGAACGGGAGGCTGAGGCTGAGACGGGCCGCAATGACCAGGGGCAGGCCGTCGCCGGCCGGAAAAGCCTTGTAGGGGTGCTCTCCCGCCCAGCCGGTGAGCGGCTCGGCTCTTGCCGCCAGATAGGCTGTCACCGGCGCTGGAAACAGTCTGGCCCAGGCGGCGGGGTCGTAGCCGGCATCGAGGCGAAAGGCAGGCAAGGTGTGAGGCCGGCCCATGGACAGGTTGGACGTGATCACCCGCAGGTCGATGGGCGGATCGGCGGCGGCGAGATCGCCGAAGGTCAGGGGAAACGGGTGATCCGGATCCCCGAAGGCGATGTCCTGGATCGATTGGTGCATCCAGTCGGTCAAGGCCGGGCCGCTGTAGCCCGGCTGGGCGAGGCCCGGGCACATGCCGAAAGCATGGTTGGGCAGGTCGAGCACCTGCAGACCGATGCGGGCCGCCAGGGCCAGGACCGCACCCAGGAGCATGCCCAATCCAATGGCGAAGGGACCTGATTGGGTCAGTTCCATCAGGGCGGCGCCAACGGTGAGCCCGGCGAGGGTTGTCAGCCAGAAAGTGGAGACCAGGTCCCAGACCATGGGCAGGGGCGAGCGGCGGGTTTGGGCGCGCATGGCGAAGCGCATCAGATCGCGGTAGCGCGGCGATGCCTGGAAGAGCCCCTTCAGAAGCTCGGGAAGGGCCTCGCACCGTGCCTGCATGCGCAGGAACCCTCCGGCGTCACCCCGGGCGCCGCGCGAATATTCCGCCGCCGCCGCGAAGGCCGCCGCCAAAGCCCCTACGGACGTGCCGCCAATGGAGCGGAAACGGAATTTCGTCGCCAGTTCGAGAATGGCGTAGGGGTAGACGAGGCCCGAGGTGACGCCGCCCTTGAGGATGATGTCGCCGTCGCTGAGCTCACCTTCGAAGGCCGTGCGCTCGTAGGTCTTGATGTAGTCCGCCATGGCCGCCCTCCGCTTCAGGGGAGCCTAGAGGATCGGCGCGGCGGTTTGCTAGCCTCGCGCCTTTACCGGGGCGGCGCCATCGACGTAGCTCTCGTTGAGATAGACCTCGGCCTCCTGCGGCGAGAGAGCGGGCGCATAGCCAAAGCCCTGGCCGTAGTCGCAGCCCAGCGCGAGCAGTTGGCGGGCCATGACGGCGTTTTCGACGCCCTCGGCGACGACCTCGAGGGAGAGATCCTGGCCCAGCTTGATGACCGACCGCACGATCTTCTGCGAGCCTTCGTTGCTGGCCATGGTGCGCACGAAGTAGCGGTCGATCTTCAGCGTGTCGAAGGGCAGGCGTGTCAGGTAGCTGAGGGAGGAAAAGCCTGTGCCAAAGTCGTCGAGGGCCAGAGCGGCGCCCGCTTCGCGCAGGGCCCGCAATGTGACGGCCGCCCGGTCCGGATCGCGCATGATGTCGCTCTCCGTGATTTCCAGCTTCAGGGCGCCTTTGGGCAGATTGTTGAGGCGAACCAGGCCCGCGACGTCTTCCACGAGGCGCGGCCTGTCGATCTCGCCCACGGAGAGGTTCACCGCGCAGGTAAGGGAAGCGATGGCCGGGTGGGCGGCCTTCCAGACACCGAGCTGGCGGGCAGAAGCCTGCATCATGTGGGAGCCCAGCTCCACCATCATGCCCATCTCTTCCATCATCGGCAGGAACTCGTCCGGCGGCAGATAGCCCCGGCGCGGGTGGCGCCAGCGGGCCAGGGCCTCGAAGCCGGAAAGCTCGCCCGTGGAGAGACGGACGATGGGCTGGAAGAAGGGCACGATCTCGCCGCGGCCGATGGCGCCGCGCAGATCCGATTCGAGGGCGAGCCGGGAGAGGCCGTCGGTTTCCAGGGAGCGGCCATAGGCGGCCGCGCCGCCGCCCCGGCCTCCGCCCTTGGCGGCCTCCACGGCCAGTTCGGCCCGGCGCAGGAGCTCGGCGGCTTCAGGTGCGTCTTCGCCGCCCATGGCCTGCACGGCGCCGACGGAAAGGGTCGGAAAGATATCAAACCCTGCCACGCGCAGAGGCTGCTCCATGGCCCGGCGCATGACATCGGACGGATCGGGCACCGCGTCCGCGGGAATGAGCAGCGCGAACTCATCCTCGCCGACCCGCGCCATCAGGGCGCTGGAGGGAAAGGCAGCGGCCATGCGTGAACCGAGGGCCGCCAGGACGAGATCCGCCCGCTCGTGGCCAAGGGCTTCGTTGAGCCGGCGCAGACGGTTGAGGTCGGCGACAACGAGATCGTGGCGGCCCGGGGTCTGCAGCCGCTCGCGGGCGCGGATGACGAAGGAGCGGCGGTCAAGAAGACCGGTGAGGCGGTCGAGCTCCGACCCTGCGAAGCCGGTTTCCTTGGCGGTGACTCCGGCGGCGCGGAGCCCCTCCTCCAGCCAGACGCCGCGCCACACGCAGGTGTCGCCGCCACGCATGCGGATGCGGGCGGAGATTTCCGAGCCCGGTTCACGAACGCGAAGAATATCCTCGGTGGCGGCGCGGTCCTGCGGCAGGACCAGAGCGCGTATGGCGGCGGAGGAGCATTCGGGGGCCAGGGGCCCCAGACCCAGGGCGCGCGAGGCGCCGGTCACGCGCAGGCGGTCTTTCTCGGGCTCCCAGACCCACAGGGCGACGTCGGCGGCCCCAAGAGCCTCCAGCACCGTCGTCGCATCCCAGACCAATCTGTCGGCCATCCGCCCCTTGCCGAGAGCGGCCCGGTGGTCAGACCAGGACGTCCTCTTCTCTTACCTGGCCAGGCGGCGCGCGCGAGACCATGCCAAACAGCAGATGATCTCTCCAACTACCGTTAATTCTAAGATAAGCTCGGGCCAGTCCCTCCTGGGTGAACCCGGCCTTGAGAAGGGTGCCGCGGGACGGTTCATTGGTTGGCAGGCAAGCCGCTTCAAGCCTGTGAAGGCCCAGGCGCTCGAAGGAAAACTTGGTTACGGCGCGCACCGCCGCCAGGGTGAATCCCTGCCGCGCGTAGGGCTGACCCACCCAGTAGCCGAGGGTTCCCATCTGGGCGACGCCGCGCCGGATGTTGGAGAGGGTGATTCCCCCCACGAGGGCGTTGTCCAGTTCCCGGAACACCAGGAAAGGATAGGCAAGGCCGCGCTCCATGTCATGGGCGTAGGCCGAAAGGCGCCGGCGCCAGGCGCCCCGCGTCAAATCGTCCGCCGGCCAAACCGGCTCCCAAGGTTGCAGGAAAGCCCGTGATTTGGCGCGTAAGGCGGCCCATTCAGCGAAATCAGCGCTGCGGTGCGGGCGCAGACGAACCCCGTCGCCCATGATGCGCGGTTCGGGTTCCTGGGCGATCCAGTCGAGGAGAGCCATGGCGCGATCTTGCACGAGATCGGCGGCTTTTCCAGCTTCGCTAGTTGAGCGCCGCCTCAAAGGCTGTCCCGGCGCTCAAGGACGGCTTCGGGCCGAGCACGGCCGCGGCGACCTGGCCGGGCGCCAGCAGGCGGGCGCCGAGGCGGGCGACGTCAGCGACCGTCACCCGATCCACCGAGGCGGCAAGTTCCTCATTGGAGAGCACGCGTCCGAAAACCAGGTACTGGCTGGCGGCCAGTTCAGCGCGGGCGGCGAGGGACTCGTTCGACATGAACAGCGAAGCCTTCATCTGGGCCTTGCAGCGAGCAAGCTCGGCTTCGTCGATGGACGCGGCGAGGCTCTTGAGCTCCTTCCCGGCCACCTCGGCCAGACGGGCGGCGTCCTTGGCGGCGCAGCCCGCATAGACGCCCATCACGCCGACATCCGGATAGGCGTCCGCGAAGGCGTCGATATTGTAAGCGAGGCCGAGCTTCTCACGCGCCTCCTGAAAGAGCCGCGACGACATTCCCCCGCCCAGGGCCTCTGCGAACAGACGCGAGGCGTAGTAGTCGGGATCGGTGAGGCCGACGCTGGGCAAGAGGAAAACCAGGTGGGCCTGTTCCAGCTTGCGGGCCTGAGACGCATGGCCGCCGGCGAAGGTGGCGTCCGGTTCGGGGTCCGCGCCCTTTCCAGCGCTCGCGCCGAACTCCCGCTCGGCCAGACGCAGGAGCTCGTCTTCATCTACGGCGCCTGAGGCGCTGATAACCAGCCGGTCCGGCGCGTAGAGCGCGGCGCGCCAACCCTCCATGGAGGCCGGGTCCGCGGGCGCCAGGGAGGCCGCCGTCCCGAGAACCGGCCTGGCCAGGGCGTGGCCGCCAAAGGCCTTTTCCTGGGCCAGTTCGAAGACCAGGTCATCCGGCGTGTCGGCGGCCTCGGCAATCTCCTGGGCGACGACCTGTTTTTCCTTGGCGAGGTCCAGCGGATCGAAGACCGGACGCTGGATCAGATCGGAAACGACCGACAGGCCAAGCCCAAGGCTGCCTCGCAGGGCGCGCACCTGAAAGCTGGTGCGCTCATAGCCCGTGGCGGCGTTGATCGACCCGCCTCTGGCTTCGATCTCCTCGACGATATCGCGGGCGGAGCGTTGGCCCGCGCCCTTGAAGACCATGTGTTCCAAGAGGTGCGACCAGCCGGAGCGGTTTTTCGGCTCACAGCGGGCGCCGCGTCCGGCGACAACCGACAGGGCGAAGGTCTCGTACCCGGCCGCCGCATCGCAGATGACGGTGGCACCGTTGGAAAGCTGATGGACGCGCGCCGCCAATTCAGGCGTTCACGAACGCGCGGACGTAGGCCTTCACAGCCTCGATATCGGCCGGCAGATGGTCGAATTTCTCGGGCTTCCTGGCGATCTCCTGAGCGCGGGGCGGCGCCTTGGGCTCGACACTCGTGATCGGCGTGACTGTTTCCGGGAACTTGGCGGCATGGGCCGTGGAAAGCACCACAACGGGGGTCCTGGCATCCACCGGACCGATCTTCAGGGCCCCACGGACGCCGACCGCGGTGTGCGGATCGATGAGTTCGCCGGTCTCGTTGAGGGTCGCCAGCATGGTCTTGGCGGTTTCCTCCTCGCTGACCGCGACGCCCCGGAACAGCTCACGCATGGCGGCCAGGGCCGAGGGCGGAATATCGAGAGAGCCGGTGGTCTGGAAGGCGCGGAAGGCGCGGGCGGTTTCAAGACCGTTGCGCGCCACGCCCTCGAAATAGAGGCGTTCAAAGTTCGAGGAGATCTGGATGTCCATCGCCGGGCTGGCCGTATGGTGGACCTCGCCCCGGGCATAGCGGCCCTCCTCGAGGGCCTGGGACACGATGTCGTTGGAATTGGTGGCGGCGATGATGCGCTCGATCGGCAAGCCCATGCGCCACGCCGCATAGCCGGCGTAAGCGTCACCGAAATTGCCCGTCGGCACGGCGAAAGCCACCTTGCGATGCGGCGCGCCCAGGGCCACGGCAGCCACGAAGTAGTAGACCACCTGCGAGGCGATGCGGGCGAAATTGATCGAATTGACCGCCGCCAGGTCCACGGCATTGGCGAACTGGCCATCCTGGAACATGCCCTTCAGCATGGTCTGGCAGTCGTCGAAATTGCCGGCGATGGCGATGTTGGCGACGTTCTTCTCCGTCGCCGTGGTCATGTAGCGGCGCTGCACCTCGGAAATGCGGCCGTCGGGGAACATCACCACCACGCGGGTGTTGGAGGCGCCTCGGAAGGCTTCCACGGCCGCGCCGCCCGTGTCCCCGGACGTGGCGCAAACGATGGTCAGCTTGCGCGAACGCGCCTTGAGCGCGTGGTCATAGAGGCGCGCCAGCATCTGCATGGCCACGTCCTTAAAGGCGAGGCTGGGGCCATGGAACAGCTCCAACATGAACAGACCGGGGCGCAGCTGCTTCAGGGGCGTCACCGCCGTATGGCTGAAGGTGGCGTAGGCTTCCGCGCAGAGGTGGCGAAGGGTCGCCTTGTCGATGGCGTCGCCGGCGAACTTGCCCAGCACCTCGGCCGCCACGTCGGCGTAAGGCATGCCCGCGAAAGAGGCGATCTCATCGGCAGAGAAGGTCGGCCAGGCTTCGGGGCAATAGAGGCCGCCATCGGGCGCCAAGCCCGCCATCACGGCTTCCAGGAAATCGATCGGGGCGCTCTCGCCCCGGGTGGATACGTACTTCATTGCCCGCTTCGCCTGCGCCAGAGCATGGCGGCATAGACGCCGGTCAAGGCCGCCGCAAGGCCGAACCAGGTCCAGGCATAGGCGAGGTGGTTGTTCGGAATATCGCTGGGCAGGGCCTCAGCCTTGAGCGCAGCCCATTGCGGATTGCTCGAGGTCTCGGCGGCGAGGAAGACCGGGGCCGGATTTCCAGCCTTCAGAGCCGCCGCCATGCCGCCGATGTCGCGGCGATACCAGTGGCCGCCGGCGATGTCGTTTTCCGGGGCCATGAGCCCGGGCGGTTCAGGCGTCCGCAAGACACCCGTGATCGTGACCGGGACCGTGGATGCGGGATCCACCGCGGGGCGGGCGGAGATCGTGTCCGCGACGAAGCCCCGGTCGACGAGCAGGCTTTCATAGGCCGCGCTGGAGAGGCGGCATACAGATATTAGCCGGGCCCCGGCCTGGCCCTCGCGCACGAAGTACAGCTCAACGAACGGGGCGGCGGCAAGGCCCGGGCAGGAAACCGTGACCCGCGTATAGGCGACGTCGTGGCCCCTGGACGCTTCGAGGAGCACCAGATTGACCGGGCCGGGTTTGGCGGCCTGGAGGGCGGCGATGCGGGAGAGCACCCCCTCCTTCCATCGCAGGCGCTGTAGCTGCCACGCCCCAAGGCCGATGAGGATGGTGAGGCAGACCGCGACCACGGCGGTCAGGACGAAGGGGAACCCCCGGCGGGCCGGTTCAGTCATCCCGGCGCGCCTCTGAAGCCCGGTTGGTGAATTGGGCCGCGATCATCAAGCCTTTCAAGGGACGCAGCAGGACAAGGCAGAGCACCGTCGCGGCCGGCAGCCAGATGACCAGGTGCAGCCAGATGGGCGGGTGGGCCACGACCTCCATGACCAGCGCCCCGAATGCGGCCGCGAAGCCGGCGATGAGGATCACGAACACGGCAGGGCCATCGCCGGAATCTGCCCGGGAGAGATCGAAGCCGCAGGCCTCGCATCGGGCCGACACCTTCAGGAAGCCCTCGAACAGAGGCCCCTCCCCGCAGTTCGGACAGCGGCCGGCGGCGCCGGCAAGGTAGGGATTGGTGGCCATGGCGCGGGTTCTAACCCTCCGACGCCCGGCCTGAAAGCAAGAAGGCCGCGCTGGAGAGCGCGGCCTTCCCAAAAGCTTGGCGATGGATCGCCGGTCAGCTCACCGTTCCGAAGATCACGTAGATGAACGCGAACAGGAAGAGCCAGACCACGTCCACGAAGTGCCAGTACCAAGCGGCCGCTTCGAAGCCGAAGTGCTGCTTGGGCGTGAAGCCGCCATTCAAGAGGCGGATCAGGCAGATGGCCAGGAAGATGGTGCCGACCAGGACGTGGAAGCCGTGGAACCCCGTGGCCATGAAGAAGGACGAGCCATAGAGGCCCGAATTGGCCGCTTCCTCGGAGTAGAAGTACTGGTGGCTGAGGATGTGATTGTACTCGTAGGCCTGGATCGAGGTGAACAGGACGCCCAGGAGGATCGTCAGCACGAGGGCGATCTTCGCGCCCCGGCGATCACCCTGCTGCAGGGCATGGTGGGCCCAGGTGACCGTGGTGCCGGACAGCAGCAGGGTCAGGGTATTGACCAGCGGAAGGTGGAAGGCCGGCACCAGCTCAATGCCCTTGGGCGGCCAGGTCTTCCAAGCCTCGGCGACGGGGCCGAAGGCGGCGATGTCCGGCGTCAGGGTGCGGTGCTGCTGGAACAGAACCATCTCGAAGAAGATCCAGAACCAGGCCACGAAGAACATCACTTCGGAAGCGATGAAGAGGATCATGCCATAGCGCAGGCCGATGGAGACCACCGGCGTGTGGTCACCGGCATTAGCTTCCTTCACCACATCCGACCACCAGCCGATCATCGTGTAGATGACGCCAAGGCCGCCGAGGGCGCAGACCCACCAGTTGCCCTTCTCCAGGCCAAGAATGCCCTTCAGGCCAATGACCAGGCCGAGGGCCAGGACAGTGGCTGAAATCGAGCCGACCAGCGGCCAGGCGCTGGGATTGACGAGGTGGTAGTCGTGTTTAACGGCGCCGTGGGCCATGACTGTCTCTGTTCCCCTCCGAGCTGCCGCCGGCGCGGCCGCCCCGTAATATGCGGATTGCTATAGCCCCGGCCGCCTTGCTTCGCCAAGGGGCCTCGCGGTCGCGGGAGCGCCTTGGCCGGAAGCCCGTGCGTCTGTGGACGGATAGAAGGTGTAGGAAAGGGTGATATCACGCGCATTGCGTGTCTCCGGATCGTCCGCGTAGGCGGGATCAACGAAGTAGACCACCGGGAAGTCCACGCTCTGGCCCGGCTGCAGGGTCTCATCCTGGAAGCAGAAGCACTCGAGTTTCGAGAAATAGGCGCCGGCCTGTTCCGGGACCACGTTAAACACGGCCCGTCCTGTGATCGGGCGATCGGAAAGGTTGGTCACCTTGAAAAAGGCAAGGCCGGTGTCACCGATCTTCACCGTCTGGGTCAGCTGGTCGGCGGTGAAGCGCCAAGGCAGGCCGTTGACGTTGGTGTCGAAGCGGATGGTGACCTCCTGGGCCAGGACCCGGGTGGGTGCGGCTTCGGCGCGGCGCACCGTGCCGTCGTAGCCGGTGGCCTGGCAGAAGGCCTTGTAGAGCGGCACAGCGGCGAAGGCGGCGCCGACCATGGCGGCGAATACCGCCGCGCAGATGAGGGCCAGCCGGGCGTTGGCGCGGCTGCCGATCGGGGCCGGGGCCGGGAGCCCGGAAGGCGCGGGATCAGAAATGGGGGCCGACATTTGCGCCCATTTTCACAAGTGAGACCACGAAGATCAGGATCACGAAGACGGTCAGGCCGAGCGCCATCGCGATGTTGCGGCCGTTGCGGGCCTTGCGGTCGTCCGGGCTCTCGCGGTTCGGGTCGGTCATGCCGTCAGGCTCCGGGAGCGAGGTTCATGACCGGGTCCAGGCCCAGCATGCGTTCGGCCAGCAGGCTGGCGAACAGGAGGAAGAGGTACAGGATCGAGAAGGCGAACATGTTGCGCGCTGCCTTGGCCTCGGCCTTGACGTCGTAGAGCTCGGCGTCCGGACCGGCGTTGCGGGCGTCACCCGGCGCGTCGCCGGCGCGGCTGCGGAAGAGGCGCCATGCCAGGATCAGGAAAACGACCCCCCCCAGCGCGGCGACACCGAGATAGGCCGGTCCGCCAAGGCCGGTAAAGGCCGGGACCTGGCAGAGGGGCACAAGCAGGAGGCTGTAGATCAGAATCTGCAGACGCGTCGATTTGGCGCCCGCCACCACCGGCATCATCGGCACGCCGGCCTTTTCATAATCCTCAGAGGTATAGAGAGAGAGCGCCCAGAAGTGAGGCGGCGTCCACATGAAGATGATCGCCACCAGAAGCCAGGCGTTGAGCGGCGCCGCGCCGGCCGCGGCGGCCCAGCCGATGGCGGGCGGCAGGGCGCCGGCAAGGCCGCCGATAACGATGTTCTGAGCCGTCCAGCGCTTCAGCCACATGGTGTAGACGACGGCGTAGAAGACGATGGTGAAGGCGAGCATGGCCGCCGCCAGCCAATTCACCGCCACGCCCATGAGCATGACCGATACCAGGGAGAGCGAGACGCCGAGCGCCAGGGCGTCCGGCCCCTGCACGCGGCCCGCCGGCACAGGGCGTCCGCGCGTTCGGCGCATGGCCCCGTCAATATCGGCGTCGTACCACATGTTGAGCGCGCCGGAGGCTCCCGCGCCAACCGTGATACAAAGTACGGCCACCGCGGCGAGGAAAGGGTGGATTGGCTGCCCGGCGCAGACGAGGCCCGTGGCAGCCGTGAAGACCACCAGGCTCATTACCCGAGGCTTCATCAGCGCCAGATAGTCCTGCCACCTTGCCGCAGGGCGGGAGGTGTGGGCTGCGGCGTCGATGTCGGCGGGCATCGGGTTCAAATCTCAGGAGCGGGACGCCGCCGCGGAATCCGCAGCGGCGAGACGCGTCAATGGTGGTCGGCCGTGACGACCGGCAGTTCGTTGAACTGGTGGAACGGCGGCGGCGAGGACAGCGTCCATTCCAAGGTGGTGGCGCCTTCGCCCCACGGATTGGCTTCGGCCTTCCGGCGGAAGACCGCCGCATCGATCAGCACCAGCAGGAAGACAACAAGGCCAGCCAGAGTGACGACGTAGCCGTACGAGGACACCTGATTCCAGTGCGTGAAAGCATCCGGATAGTCCACGTAACGGCGGGGCATCCCCTGCAGTCCGAGGAAGTGCTGCGGGAAGAAAATCAGGTTCACGCCAACGAAGGTGATCCAGAAGTGCAGGCCGGCCAGCCAGCCGCGATACTTCACGCCCCACATTTTCTCGAACCAGTAGTAGAAGCCCGCGAAGATCGCGAATACGGCGCCGAGCGACAGCACGTAGTGGAAGTGCGCCACCACGTAGTAGGTGTCATGCAGCGAGTAATCGATGCCGGCGTTGGCCAGGACCACCCCGGTGACGCCGCCGACCGTGAACAGGAAGATGAAGCCGATCGCCCAAAGCATCGGCACCTTGAAGTCGATGGAGCCGCCCCACATCGTGGCGATCCAGGAGAAGATTTTCACGCCCGTCGGCACGGCGATGACCATGGTCGCGGCCACGAAATAAGCCCGCAGGTCGACGTTCATGCCCACCGTGTACATGTGGTGCGCCCACACGATGAAGCCGACGAAACCGATCGCCACCATGGCGTAGGCCATGGCCAGGTAACCGAACACCGGCTTGCGCGAGAAGGTGGAGACGATGTGCGAGATCATGCCGAACCCGGGCAGGATCAGGATGTACACTTCCGGGTGCCCGAAGAACCAGAACAGGTGCTGGAACATGATCGGGTCACCGCCGCCGGCCGGATCGAAGAAGTGGGTGCCGAAGTTGCGGTCGGTGAGCAGCATGGTGATCGCACCCGCCAGAACCGGCAGGGAGAGCAGCAGCAGGAACACGGTGATCAGGATCGACCAGACGAACAGCGGCATGCGGTGGATGGTCATCCCCGGGGCGCGCATGTTGAAGATCGTTGTGATGAAGTTGATGGCGCCGAGGATCGACGAGGCGCCCGCCAGGTGGAGCGAGAGAATCGCGCAATCCATGGCCGGGCCGACATGGCCGATGGTCGAAAGCGGCGGATAGATCGTCCAGCCGCCGCCGAAGCCCTTGCCTTCGCCGCCGTCGACCATGGCCGAGGTCAGCAACAGCACCCAGGACGCCACCAGAAGCCAGAACGAGATGTTGTTCATGCGCGGGAAGGCCATGTCCGGCGCGCCGATCATCAGCGGCACGAACCAGTTGCCGAAGCCGCCGATCATGGCGGGCATGACCATGAAGAAGATCATGATCAGGGCGTGGGCGGTGACGACCACGTTGTAGCCGTGGCGCGAGGCCTCGATGAACGGGATGTGCGTGGCCAGCCAGGAGCCTTCGGTGAAGACCTGGATGCCCGGCGCCGCCAATTCCCAGCGGATGAGACCGGAGAACAGGGCCCCGATGATGCCCGCCTGGATGGCGAAGATGATGTAGAGGGTGCCGATGTCCTTGTGGTTCGTAGACAGGAACCAGCGGGTGAAGAAGCCGGGCTTGTGGTCTGCCTCGGCGTGGGCGTCGTGCCCTTCCCCGTGTGCGGCGCGTTCAGCGGTTGCCATGACGGTTACTCTATCCTCGAACGATCAGCGCGCCGGGGCCGCGGCCGGAGCCGGCGCGGCGGGGGCGGCAGGAGCTGCAGCAGGGGCCGCGGGCGCGGCGGCGGGAGCCGGAGCCGCGGCGGCCGGGGCCGCGGCAGCCGGAGCTGCAACGGCGGCGGGCGCGGGCGGGGCCTTTGAGGCGACCCAGGCATTGTATTCGGCCTGAGTCACGACCTTGATCTCGATCGGCATGAAGGCATGGTCTCGGCCGCAAAGCTCCGAGCACTGGCCGTAGTACGTGCCCACGCGGTCGGCGCGGAACCAGGTCTCGTTGACCCGGCCCGGAACGGCGTCGGTCTTCAGGCCAAATGCCGGAAGCGCGAAGGAGTGGATCACATCCTCGGCGGTGACCAGCACCCGGACGACCTTATTGACCGGAACCACCAGGGGCTCGGTGGCGGCCAGGCGGTAGGGCACGCCGCGCGCCATGGCGTCGGCTTCCGGCAGGACGGACGAGGCCGTTATGGTGATTTTCTGGTCGGGATATTCGTAATCCCAGTTCCACTGACGTCCCACCGCCTTGATCGTCAGGTCTACGGTCGGCGTATCGTGGTACTTGTAAAGCAGCTTGAAAGAGAAGATGGCGATCACCATCAGGATCAGGACCGGCACCGCCGTCCAGATCACCTCGATCACCGTGTTATGGCTCCAGGTGGCTGGAACCGGATTGGCGCGCTTGTTGTAGCGCACCATGCACCAGATCAAGAGGGCCAGCACGAACAGCGTGATGACCGTGATGATGGGCAGCAGGATGAAATTGTGGAAAGCGATGGCGTCGTACTTCAGCTCCGACGCGCCGGGCTGCAGCCCCATTGCCCCGTCGGTCGGCTGGCCAACCACCTCTTCCGCCAGGGCCTGAACCCCGAACATCACACCCGCGGCCGCGGAGATTGCCCCCGCCGCTAGCCGCCTGATCCCCTGAAACTTCGCCTTCATATCCCTCTCGAGGCCTTTGAGCGCCGATTGCCGGTGCTTCACTAGCGCAAAGGATCAGATGCCGGGCCCGCGCAAAGCGGGCCAAATGGTCGCACCCAACCCCTTGGCCTTTGGTCGCGTGCATACGCGTAACATCTGGCCTTGCCAAGGCGTTCGCGACGACAAGTCGTTGTCAGGGGCGCTTCGGGCCCCATGGCAGGTGACGAAAGGCTTTTCTCACCCTATCTCTAGAGGTTGAAAACAAGGGTTTCACCACATGAACGCTCCTGTCCATGCCGCCTCGATTCTCGGCGCTTCGGGCGTCGATCCAGACCGCGCCCGCGAGGTTCTGGGCGAGGCTATCGCCGGCGCCGACGACGGCGAAATCTTCATCGAGCGTTCCGAAAGCGAGGCGTTCGTCTTTGACGACGGGCGGCTGAAGAGCGCGACCTATGACGCGACCGAGGGCTTCGGCCTGCGGGTCGTGGCCGGCGAGACGGCGGGCTACGCCCATTCCAGCGAAATTTCCGAAGCAGCGATCGGACGGGCCGCGAAATCCGCCGCCCTCGCCAAACGCGGATACACCGGGACCACTGCCGAGGCGCCGCGCGCCACGAACGAAAAGCTCTACGGCGACGACAATCCCCTCGCCTCACCCGATTTCTCGGGCAAGGTGGCGCTTCTGCAGGAAATCGACGCCTTCTGCCGGGCGCGCGATCCGCGCGTTGTGCAGGTGATGGCTTCGGTGGCCGGCGAGCGGCGCGTCGTGGAGATCATCCGCGCCAATGGCCGTCTCATCCGCGATGTGCGCCCCCTTGTGCGGGTCAACGTGAATATCACGGTCGAGAAGGACGGCCGCCGCGAGAGCGGCTTCGCCGGAGCGGGCGGGCGGGCGGGCTTCGACGCCTGGATCAGTCCCGACAAGTGGCAGGAACAGGCCGATGAGGCCCTGCGCCAGGCGCTTGTGAACCTGGAGGCCGTGTCCTGTCCGGCTGGTGAAATGGATGTTGTGCTCGGCCCCGGCTGGAACGCCGTACTTTTGCATGAGGCGGTGGGTCACGGTCTGGAGGGCGACTTCAACCGCAAGGGCACCAGCGCGTTCGCCGGGCGAATCGGTGAGCGCGTCGCCGCCCCGGGGGTCACTGTGTTCGACGACGGCACCCTGCCCGGCCGCCGGGGCTCACTGACCGTCGATGACGAAGGCACGCCCACCGAACGCACCATCCTGATCGAGGACGGCATTCTGGTGGGCTATATGCAGGACCGGCAGAACGCCAGGCTGATGGGCGTGGCGCCCACCGGCAACGCCCGGCGCCAGTCCTATGCGCATATGCCGATGCCGCGCATGACCAATACGGCGATGATGGCCGGCCAGCATATGCGCGACGAGATGATCGAATCGACCAAGCGCGGTCTTTATTGCGCGAGCTTCGCCGGCGGCCAGGTGGACATCACCAACGGCAAGTTCGTGTTCCAATGCACCGAGGCCTACCTGATCGAGGACGGCAAGATCACGGCGCCCGTCAAGGGCGCGACCCTGATTGGCGACGGCCCTTCGGCCCTGACCCGCGTGACCATGATCGGCGACGACTTCGAGTTCGACAAAGGCGTCGGGGTGTGCGGCAAGTCCGGGCAGAGCGTGCCGGTGGGGGTCGGCCAGCCGTCCCTGAAGATCACCGGCCTTACGGTGGGCGGAACCAGTCTCTGACGCCACAACAGGCGGCCGTTAGCGCTCACAAGTGACCGGTCGTGCGTTTTGACTTTTTTCTTACGCTCAAGGCTGTAGCTTTGGACCAACATCCGCGAACAGACGGATGAATGCGTCACTACGCCAATGGCTTTCCGGAATGGCTTTCGCCATCCCGGACCGGCACTTGGGGGGAAGATATGAGAACCGCCATCTCCTTGGCCGCGCTTGCCGCCGCTCTCGTGGCCGCGCCCGCCTGGGCGCAAGAACCGGCCGCCGCGCCGCCGCCGGCCGCGCCGGATCAGCAAGGCGTGATCAGCTATCCGCCGGAGTTCTTCGCCGCGGCGCGCCCCGCGACGGCGTTGGAAATGGTCCAGCGCACACCCGGCTTTTCGTTCGAGAACGGCTCATCCGTGCGGGGTTTCGCCGGCGGGGCCGGCAACGTCCTGATCGATGGCGAACGCCCCCTCACCAAGACCGAGACCCTGGAAGACATCCTGCGCAAGATCCCCGCCAACTCGGTGTTGCGCATCGAGGTGATCCGGGGCGGGGCGCCCGGCATCGACATGCAGGGGCGCACGGTTCTGGCCAATGTGGTGCGCCGCTCGGACGTGGCCACCACGGGCGCTGTGGCTCTTTCCTCCCAGTTTCTCTGGGACGGACGTATCCTGCCCGGCTTCCGCGGGGAGTTTCAGCGCCGGGGGGGCGGGCGGCTTCTGGAGCTTTCCGCCATCATCGGCCAGGGTCCGGATGACTCCACGGCGGGCGGCGACCGCATCCGCCTTTCGGCCGCCGGCACGACCCTGATCCAGTCCAACCTCGAAGCTCGCTCCCAGGGCACCAAGTACTGGTACACCGGCGCCTATGAGACGCCTTTCGCGGGCGGCAAACTGCGCCTGACCAGCGTCTACCAGTTCACGCCGTCCCGCGCGCATTTCCATGATGTGCTGACCATTCCCGGCGGCGTGGAGCAGGAATTCGACCGCATTAATCGCACCAATGCGGAGCTGGGCGGGCGCTTCACGCGCGGCTTTGGGCCGGCCCTCAATTTCGAAGGCCTGTTTCTCGAACAGCTGACCACCACTGATACCGAGGTGGATTTCACTTCACCGACAGTGGCGCGCCTCTTCGCCCTCGACACCCGTACCGGCGAGACCATCCTGCGGGGCGCCCTGACCTGGAAAGCCAACGACGCCCTTTCCGTGGAATTCGGCGGCGAAGGCGCGGCCAACTGGCTAACCAGCCGCACGGCCTTGACCGTCAACACCGTCGCGCAGGTGCTCCCTTCCGCCAATGTTCGGGTCGAGGAGAACCGCGGCGAGGCGTTCGTGGAGGCCACCTGGCGTATGCGGCCGACCATCAATCTCGAGGCGGGAGTTCGCTACGAATATTCCCAGATCACCGCCACCGGCGACACGAGCCTGGAAAAAAGCCTCTCCTTCGTGAAGCCGCGCCTCGTGCTGACCTGGTCTCCGAACGCCCAGAACCAAATTCGCCTGCGGGCCGAGCGCGAAGTCGGCCAGCTGAACTTCAACGATTTCGTGGCGGCCTCGTCGGTGGCGTCCACCGGCACGGCCATCGCCGGCAACCCGGATATCAACCCTCAGCAGGCCTGGGTCTATGAAGCGGCCTATGAGCGGCGTTTCATGGGCAGCGGCGTGGTTTCGATC
Organism: Caulobacteraceae bacterium; assembly: GCA_046349475.1. Classification (GTDB taxonomy): domain Bacteria; phylum Pseudomonadota; class Alphaproteobacteria; order Caulobacterales; family Caulobacteraceae; genus Acaudatibacter. The sequence goes on from JAXMCG010000004.1 coordinate 74,069, forward strand.
ACCTATCGCCACTCCGAGCTGACCGATGTCGCGGACCGCATCAAGCTGGTCTACTTCACCTGCCCCGCTGGCCAGACCTGCCCGCCGACGGCGCTGGTTTCGAACTTCGTCGATTCGCCCGGCAACATCGGCGATGGCACGCGTGACGACATCCAATTCTCCTTTTCCCTGCCCCTGGGCCCCCTTGGGGTGCGCGGCGGCCTCTTGAAGGGCAACCTGACCCGCCGTCTCTCGGAGGTCACCGACCCGGTGACGGGGGACCTGCGGGAAATCTCAGCCCTGCGGCCCCTGGAATGGGACCTGCACTTCTCGCAGGACCTGCCAGCCTGGCGGCTCAATTGGGGCGTCGACGTCTTCAGCCAGTGGCGCGAGACCTATTACCGGGTCAGCGAGATCGAGACGAAGGTCGTCAACACCTACGTGCTGATTTTCGCGGAGTACAAGCCGCGCCCGGACTGGATCATTCGCGCGGAGTTCCAGAACGTCACGGCTCGGGATTCCTACCGTTTCCGTGAAGTCTATTCCGGCGCCCGTGATGTCGCCGGGCTCAGCTATGTCGATACGCGCGATATGCAGCCGGGCCGCCTGTTGCTCATTCGTGTGCGCAAACTCTTCGGCTAGATCGCGTCCAGATCGACGCTCGACCGGTCCCCACTGATCTCCGGCTTGGCCGTGTCGCCGCGCAGATCATCGACGCCGTGCGACAGCTTTTTCAGGAACGGCTCCAGCAGCCAGAATCCCAGGCCGATGACAATGGCCGCGACGCCAATCGCCTGGAACACCTTCACATAGGTTTCCAGCGCGCCCTTCGGGTCCACCACCTGGCCGGCGATCGTGTCCTGGGCCGTGAAGCCGGCGATGATCGCGCCAAGAAACTGGGCCCAGGAGCTGCCGAGGAACCACACCGCCATCACCGTCGAGAGGAAGAGGGGCGTCGAGAGCTTTGTCATCTGCGAGAGTCCGACGGGGGAGAGACAAAGCTCGCCCGTGGTGTGCAGAAGGTAGGCCAGGGCCAGGAAGATCACCGGCACCTTGTAGCTGGCGTCCGCGAAACCGGCCCCCCAGACCAGGACGAGAAACCCAGCCCCAACCTGTACCAGCGCCAGGGCGAACTTATTGGGCGAGGTCGGGTCCATGCTTCGGCGCCCGAGCCAGGCCCAAAGGGCGGAGAAGGCCGGAGCGAAGAGCAGGATGAATCCGGCGTTGAAGCTCTGGGTCTGCGCCGCGGTCATCTCCTGACCAAAGCCGATGGCGAGGTCGGTATTGCGCTCGGCGAACTGGTTCAGCGAGGAGCCGGCCTGCTCGAACAGAGTCCAGAACACCACGGACCCGAACACCAGAATCAGGGCGAGCCACATACGGTGGCGCTCCTCGACGGTGAGGTCGTCGGCCATGTGCTTGAAGAAATAACGGATTACCACCACCGAGGCGATGGCGAGGGCCCAGCCGACGACGGCGTAGTTCTGCACCATCACCCAGGCGATGCCGACCCCGATGATCCCCGCCAGGTAGATCACCCATTCCAGATTGATCGGCCCGAGAAGCGGCTTCTTGAGCGCTTCCGGTGAGGGCGCCTCGCCGTGGCCTTCGAGGAGCGGCTTGCCCCAGACAAACACGATCGCCCCCAGCAGCATGCCCACCCCGGCCGCCCCGAAGCCGGCCCACCAGCCGATGCGCTCGCCTAGGGCGCCGCAAGCGATGGAGGCCCAGAAAGCCCCGAGATTGATACCGTAGTAGTAGAGGGTGAAGCCGGGATCGCGCCGGGGGTCGCCTTGTGGATAGAGCTGGCCGACGATCGATGAAATGTTGGCTTTCAGGAACCCCACCCCCATGACGATGAGGCCGAGGGCGAGGCTGAGTATGTGCTCGAACATCGGCGGCCCTTGCTGGACGCTGAGTACGAAACTGCCATTGGGCAGGGTGGCCGGCAGGGGTGAGGCGGCCGGCAAGCCCTTGATCACCAGGGCGCCGTCCGGACTGGCGGTATATTCGTAAGGCCGGCCCTCGACCTCGATCCGCGACTGGCGGTCGGCGCCTCGCCCCTCGACCACGAACTGGTAGCTGGCGCCCTTGTAGGAGAGCACCTGCGTCGCCGGCGCCCCCTCGATCGCCATAGTGAAATGGCCGGCCACCAGCAGCAGGCAGCCGAACAGCACGGCCTTGCGCGTGCCGAGGTACTTGTCGGCCAGGAAGCCGCCGATCAGAGGGGTCAGGTAGACGAGGGAGGTGTAGGCCCCGTAGCGCTGCTGGGCCGTGGTGTCGTCGATCAGGAACTGCTGGGTCAGATAGAAGATCAGCAGGCCGCGCATGCCGTAGTAGGAGAAGCGCTCCCACATCTCGGCGAAGAACAGCACACCCAGACCCCGGGGATGCTGGCGCAACTGCATCACCACCGGAATCGCGGTCCCCACCGTAACGACGATCCCGACGATGGTTACCAGATCCAACAACATGGGCGTCCCCTGCCAACTGAGGGTGCGAGACAATCACACCCGCGCTAGGCTTAACAAGCGGCGCGGCGGGACCTTCCCACCCGGCTCATGCGTTTCAGGCTCGAAGGAGCTCCACGATGAAGATTCCAGGACCAGACCATCCGATCACCGTCACCGCCGCCCCGCGCCGCGTCCGGGTGATTTTCCAGGGGCACACCATCGTCGACAGCGACAACGCCCTGGTGCTGAAAGAGGCCGCCTACAAGCCGGTTTACTACTTCCCGCGCGAGGACGTCTCGATGGAATATCTGGCGCGCACGGATCACTCGACCCACTGCCCCTACAAAGGCGACGCCAGCTATTTCACCTTGGCGATGGACGGCCGCATCGAGGAAAATGCCGTCTGGTCCTATGAACATCCTTTCGAGCACATGGGCATTATCGAAGGGCTGCTGGCTTTCTATCCGGATCGCATCGACGAGATCCACGAGGTCGATGACAAGGGCCGCCGGATCGATCCAAACGAGGTGATCAAGCACACCGACGCTGGTGACGGGACCACGCAGGAGGCCCACTGGGCGCCCAATGTGACGCCGCCTCCGGCGCACTAGGGCCTAGTAGGCGAAGGTCTCGAAGGCGCGGCCAGCGTCGCCCTGCCAGGCGCCGTGATAGAGTTCGAGGAGACGGTCGGCGGGCGTCAGGCCCGTGGCGGCGATTTCTTCCAGTTCGCCAAGATAACCGGTCTCATCGACGAGGCCGCCGGAGAGCCGCGCCCGGCGCTTCAGGCCCTCCTTGGCGATCGCCACCATGTCGACGGCGATATCGCGCACGGACCTGCCGCCCACGTCCGCCTTAAGGCCCAGGCGCGCCACCTGATTGCGGACGGCGTCATGGTCCTCGGCCGTCCAGTCCTTGCAAAGGTCCCAGGCCGCGGCGAGGGCCGCCTGGTCGTAGAAAATTCCGGTCCACAAGGCCGGCAGGGCGCACAGCCGCGACCAGGGACCGGAGTCCGATCCGCGCATTTCCAGATATTGCTTGAGGCGCACTTCAGGGAAGATCGTCGAGGTATGGTCGACCCAGTCTTTCAGGGTCGGGGTTTCCCCCGGCAGCTCCGGCAGTTTGCCCACCATGAAGTCACGGAAGGAGCGGCCGGCGACGTCGATGTAGCGCCCTTCGCGCTTGACGAAATACATCGGCACATCAAGGGCGTAGCGGGCATAGGTTTCGAACCCGAAGCCCTCCTGGAAGACAAAGTCCAGCATGCCCGTTCGATTGTTGTCCGTATCGGTCCAAACGTTGGCGCGCGAGGAGAGAAAGCCGGAGGGCTTGCCCTCAATGAAGGGGGAGTTGGCGAACAGCGCCGTGCCGATGGGCTGCAGAGCCAGAGAGGTGCGGAACTTGGCGATCATGTCGGCTTCGGACCCGAAGTCGAGATTGGCCTGCACCGTGCAGGTGCGGAACATCATGTCCAGGCCCATGGATCCGACCTTGGGCATGTAGTTGCGCATGATCTTGTAGCGCCCCTTGGGCATCACCGGGACCTGGTCGCGGCTCCAGATCGGCGTGAAGCCAAGGCCAAGGAAGCCGACCTTCAGCTCGTCGGCGACCGCCTTGACCTCCTCCAGGTGGCGGCCGGTCTCGTCGCAGATCTCATGCATGTCGAGGAGAGGCGCGCCGGAAAGCTCGAACTGGCCGCCGGGCTCAAGGCTCACATTGGCCATGCCGCGGCTGAGGCCAATGATGTTCTCGCCTTCCATTGTCGGCTGCCAGCCGAAACGGGTCATGCCTTCCAGCAAGGCGCGGATGCCGTCGGGGCCGTCATACGGAACAGGAGCGTGCGAGCCGAGGCGGAAAACGAACTTCTCATGCTCAGCACCGACGCGGAACTCACTGGCGGGCTTGGATCCGGCATCGAACCAGCCCACGAGGTCCTCGAACGTGAGCGGGCGGTTGTCCGTCACCGTCGCAGCCATGCTTCACTCCCAAACTCACGCTTCTTAGGCACACATCGAGCGCGTTTTCTATCCATACGGCCTAGGTCAGGTGGGCGTCGAGTCAGCCAACCTCAAGGGTGCGTCAGGAAAGTTGATGGACGAGACCCGATCGAGGCCCGGGGCCGGATGCTCATGGCATGAAAACGGCGCTCAGCGCCGGTGGCGGACATTCAGGCTTCCCGCCAGTCGCCCACTGCGGCCTGCCAGAGGGTGAGGGCGCTGATCGCGGCGGTGTCCGCGCGCAGAATGCGAGGACCCAGTGAAACAGCGGTGGCGAAAGGCAAGGCGCGGAGCCGTGTCTGCTCGGCCGGCGAAAACCCACCCTCCGGACCTATGAGGATGGCCCAAGGTCCCGGTCCGGCCGTCCCCAGCGCGGCCAGAGCGGAGGTTACCGGCGCGTCTTCATCGCAAAACATTAGCCGGCGAGGCGCCTCCCAACCATCGAGTAGCGCGCCCAGCTTCCCCGGGGCGATGATTTGCGGAACATCCAGCCGCCCGGTTTGCTCGGCGGCTTCGGCGGCGATGGCGGAGAGGCGAAGAACGTTGGTGTGGTCAGCGTTCGTGCGCTCGGTGATGATGAGGCGCACCCGCCTCGCCCCCAGCTCAGCGGCTTTCTCGACGATGGTTTCCAGGCGGGCCCGCTTGACCAGAGCGACGATCAGGTCAAGGTCCGGCCCGCATGTCTGAGCGGCGATGCAGGTTTCAAGCGAGAGCAGGCAGCCGCGTTTCGACACCTCCGAGATGCGGGCCAGCCATTCTCCGTCACGTCCATTGAACAGGCGCAATTCGTCGCCGGGGCCGAGGCGCATCACCTGGGTGAGGTAGCGCGCCTGATCGGACGCCGGTGAGATCGAACCCCCCGCCGCCAGACTGTCTTCCACGAAAAGCCGGATCGCCATGCCCGGACCGTGACGCGCGGCGCACTCAAGTCAAGCCGGACAACGTCTGGCGCGCGCGGCAAAGGCCCCTTAAGACTTCCAGGCATGGGAAAATCCGACGACGACGACAACTACGAAGCCGACCTGGAGAAACTGCAGATCGCCCTGGTGCGCTGGCAGGTCTGGGCCATGGAAAACCATCAGAAGACGCTGATCGTCTTCGAGGGGCGCGACGCGGCCGGCAAGGACGGCACAATCAAGCGGATCATCGAGTTTCTCTCGCCGCGTGACACCCGCGCCGTGGCCCTGCCGAAGCCGTCCGACGCCGAGAAGACGCAATGGTACTTTCAGCGGTATGTGCCGCACCTTCCCTCGGCGGGGAACTTCGTCCTGTTCAATCGCTCCTGGTACAATCGCGGGGGCGTCGAGCCGGTGATGGAATTCTGCACGCCCGAGCAGGCCAAAGAGTTCCTGAACGCCGCGCCGCACTTTGAGAAGATGCTGGTCGATAGCGGCATCCAGTTGATCAAGTTCTGGCTCGACATCTCCAAGGACGAACAGGCGGGACGCCTCGAGGAGCGCCGCACCGATCCCCTGAAGACCTTGAAAACCAGTCCCCTCGACGCAGAGGCACAGAAGCGGTGGGACGCCTATTCAGAGGCCCGAAACGGCATGCTGACGCAAACCCACTCCAAGTTCGCGCCTTGGACAGTGGTGCTGGCCGACAAGAAAAAACCCGCCCGGTTGGCCGTGATCCGGCACATCCTGCGAACATTCGCACCCAAGGAGATCACCAAAGGGATCGAGGCTCCGGACAAGGACATCCTCTTCACCTTCACGCCCAAGGCGATCAAGGACGGCCGTCTGGCGAAATAGCTCGAAAGGGTGGTGACGTTAGGTCCGGCTTGCGCGCCCGCGCACGATGGGGTTTCTGATCGGCGAAGACGCCGCGGGGCGCCTTATGAGGCAACGCACAATTTGAAAGGGAGAGGGAATGGCCGTCGAAAAATTCCCCATCGAATATAGCCACATCATGATGTTCGCCCGGTCGATTGGAGATCCCAATCCGGCGTTCAACGACATCGATTTTCCGGGCGGCGTGCTCGCCCCGCCGACCTTCGTGCAGGCCAGCGCCCAGTTCGACCCGAACTATGGCCTTCGCCCCAAGCTTGGCCAGCTCTGGTTCGGCTCCGGCAAGGAGCCCACCGGCATCCAGCGCAACGCCGGTGGCGGCGGGGGTGGCGGCGGCGGTGGGGGCGGCGGCCTCCATGCCGAGCAGCACTATGAGTACCACCAGCCCCTGAAGGCCGGCGACGTGCTGACCGCGACCACCAAGCCGGGCGCCAGCTATGAGAAGGAAGGCCGCCGCGGCGGCAAGCTGCTGTTCTCCGAAAGCGTCACCGAATATCGCAACCAGAAGGGCGAACTGGTCGTCACCGCCAAGAGCGTCGGTGTCCGCACCGAACGCCCGGCCGACGCGGCCTAAGGGAGACCTGCCACATGACTCTCAAAGCTGCTGACCTGAAAGAGGGCCAGACCTTCACCCAGCGCCTGGTCGAGGACCTGAAGCGCACCCAGATCGTGCAATATGCCGGCACGTCGGGCGACTATAATCCCCTGCACACGGACGAGATCTTCACCACGAAGATCGCCGGCTACCCCTCCGTGTTCGCCCACGGGATGCTGACCATGGGCATGACCGGCAAGCTGCTGACCGACACGGTCGGCGACGGCAACCTGCGCAAGTACGGCGTGCGCTTCACCGTGCAGGTGTTCCCGGGTGCAACCCTGGACGCCACGGCCACCGTCAAGCGTGTGTTCGAAGTGGACGGTGAGAAGCGCGTCGAATTCGACGTCTCCACCGTCGACCAAGACGGCAAGGAAGTCCTCAAGGGCTACGCCGAAGCCAAGGTCGACTAACAGTCTGGTGGGGACGCAGGCGCGCCTGCGTCCCCATTCTGCCATCTGGAACAATCCGCGAACGCTGCTAGGCTCTCCGCATGGAGAAGATCTCACTCAAGACGGCGCGTCGGATCGCGATCCATGCTCAAGGGCTCTCGGGGAACAGGCCGGCCAAGCCGGGCGCCGCCCATGTGCGCAGGCTGACCCAAGTCTTGGGCGCCGTGCAGATCGACTCGGTGAACGTGGTCGCCCGCGCCCATTATCTGCCGCTGCAGGCCAGGCTCGGCGACTACGATACCGCCCACCTCGACAAGGAAGCCTGGGGCAAGCGCCCCTCCCTCTTCGAATATTGGGCCCACGCCCTCTGCCTGATGCCGGTGGAGATGCAGCCCCTCTTTCGCTGGCGCATGGAAGACTACCGGCGGCCGAACTATTGGATGAATTCTAATGGCGAGGTGAAGGGAGCGATCCAGCGGGTGCTGGACCATCTGCGCGACCAGGGTGCGGTTTCCGGCGGCGCCTTCGCCGAGGGCAAGCGCGAGGCCGGATGGTGGAACTGGAACGCCGGCAAGGCGGCGCTGGAATATCTGTTCCGGGTGGGGGAGGTGTCGCTCGCCACGCGCAAGGGCTTCGAGCGGGTCTATGACCTCACCGAGCGGGTGATCCCGCCGGACATTCTCAACACGCCGACCCCCACGGAAGACGAGGCCATTGACGCCCTGGTCGCCGTCGCCGCCAAGGCCATGGGCGTGGCCACCGTGAACCACCTGCGAGACTATTTCCGCACCTCCGCCGCCCAGACCAAGGCCTCGGTCGCACGGCTGGAGGAGGCTGGCGCCCTGATCCGGGTGAAGGTGGAGGGCTGGGCGGCCCCGGCCTGGATGGTCCCGGGCGCCAAGGCGCCGCGCGGCGGGGCGGGTGGGGCGATCCTCTCGCCCTTCGACAACATGATCTGGCACCGCGACCGGGTGGAGGATCTCTTCGGCCTGAAGTTCAAGATCCAGATCTACACCCCCGCCGAACAGAGGGTGGATGGCTACTACGTGCTGATGTTCCTGAAAGGGGACGCCATCGCCGCCCGCATCGATCTGAAGAGCGACCGCAAGGCCGGGGTGCTGCGGGTTCAGAAAGCCAATCTGCAGCCGGGACACGATGCCGGTGAGGTGGCCGAGGCGCTCGGCGCCGAACTCTCCGCCATGGCCGCCTGGCTGGGCTTGGGCGGGGTCGCGGTCATGCAAAAGGGCGACCTTTCGGCCGCCCTTCAACCTATCTTCGCTTGAGGCTGGAAGGCCTCTGGAAGCCGGTCGCTCTTAGAACGGCGCGAACATGCGCGACAGGTAGCGCGGGGGCACGTCGCCGAAGAGTTCGAAGACGGGTGCAAAGAGGGCTTCGATGTAGTGAGCGAATGCGCTCATGATCACAATCCTTGTGCAGTGCAATATGTTGCGTCGCACATAGGAACCGGAGCCCTAAGAGTCAATGAATACAGTGCGAAAAAAGTGTCGCACCCCCCGACTGGCCGCGATGGAGTTTGCGGTGCGGTAATACTTGAAGTTCGAAAGCGCCTGCTAACGACAGACCTAGGCGCCGCTCATGGTCACGGCATGCAGTCGCGCATAAGTCCCGCCCAAGTCGACAAGTTCGCCATGCCGCCCCTCCTCGATGACCTTGCCGTCCTGGAAAACCAGGATCCGGTCGGCGCCGCGGATGGTCGACAGGCGGTGGGCGATGACGACCGTCGTGCGGCCCTTCATCAGCTCCTCGGTCGCCGCCTGCACGTCGCGCTCGGTCTCCACGTCGAGCGAGGAAGTCGCCTCGTCCAGCACCAGAATCGGGGCGTCGGCCAGGAAGGCCCGGGCGATCGCAACGCGCTGGCGTTCCCCGCCGGAGAGCTTCACGCCGCGTTCGCCGACCAGGGTGTCGTAACCCTTGGGCAGCCTGGAAATGAACTCGTGCGCCCGGGCGCGCCTTGCGGCGAGCTCGATTTCCGCGTGGGTCGCCCCCGGCCGCGAATAGCCGATATTCTCGGCGATGGTGCGGTGAAAGAGGGCTGGATCCTGCGGAACCACGGCGATGGCGCGGCGCAGGGAGCCTTGAGTCACGGACGCCACGTCCTGGCCGTCGATGAGAATCTGGCCCTTGCGCACGTCGTAGAGCCGCTGCAGCAGCTTCACGAAGGTGGTCTTGCCCGAGCCCGTCGCCCCGACCAGCGCCACCCGCTCGCCCCGCGTGATACGCAGGGAGAAATCCTGGTAGAGGGCGTTCTCCGCCGACTTGTAGGCGAAGTCGACATCGTCGAAGACGATCTCGCCATCAGCCGGCTGGAACGCCGGCGCGCCTGGCGCATCGGCGATCTGAGGCTCCATCTCGGCGTAGTTGGCCACATCCTCGGCATCCGCCAGGCCCTTTTGGGTCATGCGGATCCAGTCGCCCATCTGGCGCAGTTGGCTGGCGATGGTCTGAAAGGCCAGGATCACGAACACGACGTCCGGGGCTTGGGCGCGGCCCTGCGTCCATTGCCAGATCATAAGGCCGGTAAGGCCCGCCTGCAGCATGACCAGCAGCAGATTATGGATCAGCCAGACATTGATGTAGCGGTTCCAGGTATCGAGCACCTTCTCGCGCCACATGGAGGTGACGAGACCGATCCGCGCCTCCTCGCGCGCCTCGGCCCCGAAGCCACGCACTGTCGGGTTCGAGGTGACGCTGTCCGAGAGGGCGCCGCCGATGCGCGAATCCATCGCCACGGAACGGAGGTTGGCCGGTCGCACGTAGTAGGTGGCGAAAAGGACGTTCGAGGTCAGGTAGAGCACCGCCATCACCATGGAGAAGGCGCCGACCACGGGCCATTTGATCAACATCTGGATCGACAGGGCCAGGAGCACGATGATCGAGGGCGCCATCCAAAGCACCACGGCGTCCGACACTGTGTCATAGCCCCACATCGCACGCGAAATCCGGCGCACGGTCGAGCCCGCGAAGGTGTCGGCGTGCCAATCGGCCGAGAAGGTCTGGACCTTCTGGAACCCCTCGTTGGTCATTTCCTCCATGTTCCTGGCGGCCAGCGGATTCCAGAATCGGAAGGCGACATTGCGCGACAGGTTTCCGCCGACGAAGATGCCGATGAACGCGGCCCACACCCACCAGATTTCCGTGGAGGCGGGATCGCCATGTTCAATGGTCTTCATCAGCCGGGAAGCGATCTCCGGCATCGAAGATTCGAAAGCGATGGCCAGGAGCGTGAAGCCGATCGTGCAGGTGAGCAGCACCGGATGGCGCAGCCAGTAGCGCGCCATGAACTTCAGGACCCGGCCATTGTTCGAGGCGCGGTCCTGGCCGACTTCCTCGTCTTCGTATTGTTCCATCGGGTTTCGCCCGCACGGCGGAGGCCGGGCGAGCACCTTCTTTGATTGTCGTGATGAGGCGCCTGGCCGCCCGGGAGGCAATCACATACCCGCGTTGCTTGAAACGGGCGAGGGCCGGCAAGGAAGTTTCAGCAGGGATGGCAAAAACGTCACAGGTCGTGCTGATCGGGCTGATTGTTGGGGCGTTTTTTGCGCCGCAGCATGGCGCAGCCGTAACGAGCAAGCCCGCTATCGGCATGCTAAGACGCGGACATGACCGCCATCCTTCCCGACGCCGCGCCGGACAACTGGGTCGATCGCCACGCGCCGCCGCCTCTTCGGCCCTGGCTGAAGCTTGGCCGCTTCGACCGGCCGGCGGGGATCTGGCTGCTGATGCTGCCGGGCTGGCAGGGTATCGCGCTCGCCGCCCTCGGCCAGAACCGCTGGCCGGACCCGGCCCTGCTGCTGGCGTTTTTCGCCGGCGCGGCTCTGATGCGCGCTGCGGGTTGCGCCTACAACGATATCGTCGACCGCGACATCGACGCCAAGGTCGCCCGTACCGCGCTGCGGCCGATCCCGTCGGGGCAGATCAGCGTCAAACAGGCCTGGGCCTTCCTGATGGCTTGCAGCCTCGCTGCCCTGGTCATTCTCGTCTGTCTGAATCCCTGGGCGGGGCTGCTGGGTGTCGCGTCCCTGGTCCTCGTCGCCGCATACCCATTCATGAAGCGGATCACCTGGTGGCCGCAGGCCTGGCTCGGCCTGACCTTCAACTGGGGCGCTCTGCTCGGGTTCGCGGCAGCCGATGGCGGCGTTCCGTTGTGGCGCTGGCTGCTTGAGGGGGCGCCCGTCGATGCGGTGTCGCTCGGGGGCGGGCTCTCTCTCGCCGCCGCCCTGCTCTATGCGGCGGGCGTGTTCTGGACGCTCGGCTACGACACCATCTACGCCGTTCAGGACCTTGAGGACGACGCCCTGGCCGGCGTGAAGTCATCCGCCCGCCGCCTGGGCGCGGCAGCGCCGCGGGCGGTCCTGGCTTTCTATGCGATCAGCCTGTTCCTGGCGCTCTCAGCCGGTGTGCTCGGCGGCGCCAGCCTGATCTTCTGGCCAGCCATCGCCCTCTATGGCGTGCAGTTGTCGCGCCAGGCTCAGCGCTTCCGGATCGATGACCCGAAGGGCGCGCTGGCGCTCTTTCAGTCCAACGCCCTGGCCGGGCTCACCCTCTTTCTCGCCCTTTGCGCAGGGCACATCTCGGCGCAGGGACTGCCTGCCTTCAACTAGAACGGCGCGTTGGCATACATCCGCTGCATGATCCGATCATAGTCGGCGATCCGCGTGGCATAGGCCCGCGCGATGCAGGCCCGATTGGCCCCACAGGCATGGCGCATGCGTAGCCAGTAGGTCTGGCTATCACGCAAGGAATCCCGTTCGCCCATCCCGACGATCCTGAGGACAATGCCATAGAGCAAGGACAGACGGACGTCCTGGTCGTTGAGGGCGCGGTCCGCACAGATGGCCTTCTCGTCAGGCAGGCGCGCGCGGTTGCAGTCGAAGCTGGCGGCGTTGGCCGCACTCGCGCCAGCGCTAATGAGGAGAGCGAGAGCAGCGCTTTTCAAAACGGTGGGAAGTTTCATCATCTGTCTCCGTAGGGTCTTGGCCTCAGCATCCTACCCGACCTGCGGCCTTTGTGAGACAAGCCGCCCATGCCGGAAAGCATCATCGCCACGCCAGAAGGCCGGCGCGCCTTCATCACTGAGAACACCCGCCGGCAGTCCCCGCCGCATACGCCGGAGCTGACGCTGCACCTGGCCGATGAGGTCATGCCGATCTGGCGCCTGACCGAGGAAGCGCTGGAGGAGATCGGCTTGCCGCCGCCGTTCTGGGCCTTTGCCTGGGCCGGCGGGCAGGCCTTGGCTAGGCACCTCATCGACAATCCCGTCATCGTCGCCGGCAAGCGCGTGGTCGATTTCGCCACGGGCTCTGGGATCGTCGCTATCGCCGCCATGAAGGCGGGCGCGGCCGCCGTGCTCGCCAGCGACATTGATCCCTTCTGCGAGGCGGCCTGCGGGCTCAACGCCGCCGCCAATGGCGTCGCCTTCGATGTCACCACCGTGGACTTGCTGGATAGCCCGCCCCCGGAAGCGGACGTCTTCCTGGCCGGAGACATCTGCTACGAGAAGCCCCTGGCCGAGAAGGTGATGGCCTGGCTGGGCGCCGCTCGGGCGCGCGGCGCCTCAGTGCTGATCGGCGATCCAGGCCGCGCCTATTTCCCCCGCGAGGGCCTCGTCAAGCTTGCCCAATACGAGGTGCCCACCACCCGCGAGCTGGAAGACATGGAGGTCAAGAAGACGTCCGTCTGGGCGATGCCTTAGCCCGGCCTACTGGCAGGCGAGGCATTCTTCGTAATCGGTCTTGCCCAGGCTGTCGGGGTTGAAGCCTTCCGGGACCGGCGCCCCGTCCGCGCCCGCGAAGGCCGCCCGCTGAACCGACTTGGAGCGCAAGTAGTAGAGGCTCTTCATGCCCCGCTCCCACGCCTGCCAATGCAGCATGTGCAGGTCCCACTTATCCACGTCACCTGGCAGGAAGAGGTTCACGGACTGGCTCTGGCAAACCTCCGGCGTGCGGTCGGCGGCCAGTTCGATGACCCAGCGCTGGTCCAGTTCGAAGGCGGTTTTGTAGACGTCCTTGTCATCCTGGCTGAGGAAGTCGAGGTGCTGCACCGAGCCCTCGTTTTCCAGGATCGAGCTCCAGACCGCGTCCGTGTTGTGGCCTTTCGCCTCCAACAGCCGCTCCAGATAGGGGTTCTTGACCGCGAAGGAGCCGGAGAGGGTCTTGTGGGTGTAGATGTTCGCCGGGATCGGCTCGATACCGGCGCTGGTGCCGCCGCAGATGATCGAGATCGAGGCGGTCGGCGCGATGGCGATCTTGTGGCTGAACCGTTCCATCACCCCGCGCTCGGCGGCATCCGGGCAGGCGCCGCGCTCTTCAGCAAGCAGCCGGCTGGCGGCGTCACAGCCGCGGCGCAGATGCTTGAAGAGCCGCATGTTCCAGCTTTTGGCCAGGGCGCTCTCGAAAGGCACGTTTTGGGCCTGCAGGAAGGAGTGGAAGCCCATCAGGCCAAGGCCGACGGAGCGCTCGCGCATGGCGGCATAAGCCGCGGGGCCCATTTCCGGGGGAGCGCGGTCGATGAAGTCCTGCAGGACATTGTCCAGGAAGCGCATGATGTCTTCCAGGAAAGTCGGGTGGTCCCGCCATTCCAGGAACTTCTCGGCGTTCACCGAGGAAAGACAGCAGACGGCCGTCCGTTCATTGCCGAGGTGGTCAGGGCCGGAATGCAGCAGGATTTCCGAGCAGAGGTTCGATTGGCGGACCGTGAGACCGAGGTCACGCTGGTGGGCGGGCAAGGCGCGGTTGGCCGCGTCGGAAAAGATCAGGTAGGGCTCGCCGGTCTGCAGGCGCAGTTCAAGAATCTTCTGCCACAGGGAGCGGGCGTCAACCTGGCGCACGGGCTCACCGGTCTTGGGCGAGCGCAGGTCGAAGAGAGCGCCGTCGCGCACGGCCTCCATGAACTCGTCGGTGATGTTGATTCCGTGGTGGAGGTTGAGGCTCTTGCGGTTGAAATCGCCGGAGGGTTTGCGGATCTCCAGGAACTCGTCGATCTCCGGGTGGTGCACGTCGATGTAGACAGCGGCTGAGCCCCGGCGCAGGGAACCCTGGCTGATGGCGAGGGTCAGCGAATCCATCACCCGGATGAAGGGGATGATGCCGCTGGTCTGGCCGGCGCCTTTCACCTTCTCGCCGATCGAGCGGACCTTGCCCCAATAGGTGCCGATGCCGCCGCCATTGGCGGCCAACCAGACGTTCTGATTCCAGGTGCCGACGATGCTCTCCAGAGAGTCGCCAACCGCGTTCAGGAAGCACGAGATAGGCAGGCCACGGTCCGCGCCGCCGTTGGACAGCACCGGCGTCGAAGGCATGAACCACAGCTTCGAAATGTAGTCGTAGATGCGCTGGGCGTGCTCGCTATCGTCGGCATAGGAGGTCGCGACGCGGGCGAACATGTCCTGATAGGATTCACCGGCCAGCAGATAGCGGTCTTCCAGGGTTGTGCGGCCGAAATCGGTCAGCAGGGCGTCGCGCGAGCGATCAATCTGCACGCTCTTGACCAGCTGCAGCTGCGGTCGCTCCACCGGGCGTGCGCTGACATCTTCCGCCGATTCAAAAGTCGCCGACCGTGCGGCTTCGCTTCCCATCATGACCCCGGTACCCATACCTCATTGCATCGCCGGAGAACCGCCCCGGTTCCCGACTATCGCTATATGTTGTGGGCGAAGCGCCCCCTACACCCAGATGTATGGGGCCCTATGATTGATAGACCGTCAACGGGGGTTCTGGGCGCCGAACCGGACTTTTTCGTAAACCAAAGGTTAACGACGCCCCAAGCCTGAGGCGGATCAAGGCTTTGCGGGAAGGGCCGGGAGGCGGTCACGACCGTGTGACAAATCGACCGCGCGCGGATGACGGCACGGCGACGCGGCCAAACCGCGAGAGGTCCCCAAATTGGGGACAAAACGGAGGGCGGAGGCGCCACCAGGGGCCGGCAGGACGGGGATCAGAAGCTCGGCCTCGACGGCCGATTCGCCAGCCTGCTTCGCGCGCTAAAACGCCCAGCTCCAAAAAGAAAGAGCCCGGTCTTGCGACCGGGCTCCAACTTTGGATCGATGAAGGATCCCGAAACTTAGTTCGGGAACTGCACCGTGATCGTCGTACGACGGTTCAGCGGTTCCTTCACACCGTCGCCGGTGGCGACGGCCGGAGCGCTTTCGCCCTTCCAGTCGGCGGAGATCACCGAGGCGGGGACACCCATCGACACCAGGCCATCGGCGACCGACTTCGCGCGGCGCTCGGAGAGGCGGGCGTTGTAGGCGTTCGAGCCGGAGGTGTCGGTGTGGCCCACCACCACCACGCTGTTGGCGCGGCCGGCGGAGGCGTAGTTCGCCGCGTCTTGCACCACCGAGGTGGCTTCCGGCGTCAGACCATACTGATCGAACGGGAAGTAGACGATGTACTCGCGAGCCTCATAGCGCACTTGCGGCGGCGGAGGCGGCGGCGGCGGAGGCGGCGGGGGAGGCGGCGGCGGGGGAGGCGGCGGCGGCGGCGGGGGAGGCGGCGGCGGCGGCGGCGGAGCCGCGAACAGGTAGCGCAGGCCGATCGTCAGGGATTGGTCGCGATACTCGCCGTTGAACACGCCCGGCTGCTGCGTGCCGGACCCGGTGGATTCGAACGCGATGTCCGAACCGCCCAGATAGCGGTAGGTCAGATCGACGCTCAGCTGGTCGGACGCCTGGAAGGCGACGCCGGCGAGGACTTGATAGGCAAACGCCATATCAGAGTCGTCGATGGTCAGGGTTTGCGGGTTGGCGCCGCCGCCGGCCGGGATATTGGCGAAGCGGCCGGTCACGTCGACGCGCACATTGGCGACACCGACACCCACGCCCAGGAACGGATTGACCTTTGAACCCGGGGAGAAATCGAAGATCGCGTTGCCCATCAAGGTCCACGCGGTTATGTCGCCATCCGGAGAACCGGCGCAGGCGCCGCCGGCGGGCGGAACGGTGGCCGCGCCCGGGGCGCAGAGGCCGGGGATCGGGCCAACCGAGGTGGAGACCCCGGCAGCGCCGGTCACGGCTTCAATATCGCTGGGGCGGTAGCCGCCTTCCAGCTCGAGGCGCCAGTGCGGCGAAAGCTTGTAGCCAACCCGAGCGAAGCCAGCCCAGTCGTCGCCGGACTCAAAGCTCCAGTTGAACGGGAAGGTCAGAGGCGCCGAGGTGCTGGTGCCCAGGTTCGAGCCCGTGGCGTCCAGATCGGACGGAGCATGCCAGCCCAGGTCGACGGCGCCGTACCAGCCCGTGTCAGCAGGCTGAGCCCAGGCCGTGGACGCGGCGAACGCCGCTACCATCGCAGCTCCCGCCAGGAGTTTGAGTTTCATACGAGAGTCCTTCCTTGCCCTGCTCAGCCAATCTGACGGAGCAACGTTATACCAAGCCAAACCCGAAGCGAAAGTGACGACGCAGACACACCATCAGACATTTCGCCCCTGCGACAGGATAGCCAACACTTACACAACAACGGGCCACGCGATCAACTTAGCTGTGGCGGTTCGGTGGATTTTTCCGCGCGAAAATGCGGCGCGGCGCCTTGCCAGCCGGACAACCTCACAAATCGATCAGAAAGAAAGTCCCTCCCCTCGCGCGGCGCCATCGTCGCAACCCCCGCAATGCGGAAGGTCGGCCTTCGGTTCCGAATTGGGAGAAAGATTTCTTTGTGGCCCTATTGCGGCTGGCGCACGGAATCCCACGAACGTGCGGCCACGGGCTGGGCCGCGGCGCGCAGATAGGCCATGTTGTTGGCCACGACATTTGGCGGAAGGTCTTGCCTGGCAAGGCGTTCGGCCTCGTCCACCCGTCCCTGCAGGCCAATCACGAGGGCCAGGCTCTGACGCATCTGGGCGGTCGATCCAGGCAGAGAGACGGCGCGCCGCAGCAGGGCCTCGCCCTGAGCCGGATCGCCGTGCGTGGCGTAAAAAAGGCCAAGGTTGGCGAGCACGGTAGGGTTGTTTGGAGCCAGTCCCAGGGCCCTTTGGTGGGCCGCGAGCGCCTCGTCATCGCGCTCGGCCTGTTCAAAGGCGATGGCCAGCAGGGCGACTGGGCGCCAGTCGCGGCTGTTCAGTTCGGCCGCCCTCTGAGCCGGTTCGATGGCGTAGAAGCCCTGATTCTGTCCGATTCGCGCCTTGGCGATTTCCAACAAGGCCTCAACATTCTCCGGCTGATAGACGAGAATCCGCTGGGCGGAATTGGCGGCGTCATCCCAGCGGCCGAGTTCGCGCAAGGCTCGTGACAGCTTCAGAGACGCCTCCACATCGCGTGGATCGATGTCGGATTCGTTGGCCCAGAACGCGGCCCGGGCCAGGGCGTCCATACGGTCCGCCTCCGCGCGCTGCTGAGGACCGGCCTTCTGCGGCGTTGGCGGGGCGGCTTCCGTGGTCGGCGCCTGAGGGGTGGCGGGCGCGGCGGCGGGCTCTGCGGCCAGGACGGGGAAGGCCGCCAGGCAGAGGACGGTTGCGGCGAGCGCGGTCATGCGACACATGGAAGGCAGGCTCCGAGGATAGGCCGCCAGGGTGCGCGCTCGGGGCTTTAGGAAGCGTTAAGCATGTTTTTCACCCGACGCCGCGAGGCCGCCTGATGACCGAGACCCTTCTGTCCGAGCCGCAGGGCCCGACCACGCCGCTGCAGCCGATCGGTCCGGCGGATCTCGAGGCCTGGCTGGCCGACCGCCCGCCCATGGTCCGCGCCCTGGCGGAGGCCGCGAAATTCACCGGCAAGCCAGGCCAGGTGCTGGCCCTGCCAGGCGCCGAGGGCGGCACGGACCGGGTGCTGATCGGGGTCGGTGATAGTGCGGCCTTCGATGTGATGTCCCTGCGGGCCCTGCCGGCCCGCCTTCCGGCCGGCGACTATGTGTTCGACGACGCTCCGGCGGGCGCGGATCCGGCGGAAGTCGCCCTGGCCTGGGGCCTCGGGGCCTACCGTTTCGACCGCTACAAGAAAAAGAAGGGGGAACCGGCGGCTCGCCTGGTCGTACCCGATGGGGTGGATGTGGCGGAGGTGCGCACCCTCACCCACGCCTGCGCCCTCGCCAAGGACATGGTCAACACCCCGTCGAACGACATGGGCCCCCTGCAGATGGAGACCATCGCCCGGGAAATCGCTGAGCAGTACGGAGCCCGTTTCACGGCCATCGTCGGGGATGGCCTGCTGGAGGCCAACTATCCCGCCGTCCATGCCGTGGGCCGCGCCGCCGAGCCCTACCGCGCCCCGCGCTTCCTGGAGATGGCCTGGGGCGCCGACAGCGATCCGGTCGTCTGCATTGTCGGCAAGGGCGTGGTGTTCGATACGGGCGGCCTCGACATCAAGCCGTCGGCCGGCATGCGCTGGATGAAGAAAGACATGGGCGGCGGCGCCCATGCCTTGGCCCTTGGCCGCATGGTCATGGCGGCCAGGCTGAAGGTGCGGCTTGTCGTCCTTGTGCCCGTGGTGGAAAACGCGATCGCTGGCGACGCCATGCGCCCGGGAGACATCCTCGATTCCCGCAAGGGTCTGACGATCGAGGTGGGCAATACGGACGCCGAGGGCCGCCTGATCCTGGCCGACGCCCTGGCGCGCGCCGCCGAACACGACCCGGTCCTGACCATCGACATGGCCACCCTGACCGGCGCCGCCCGCGCCGCCCTCGGTCCGACTCTCGTACCTTTCTACACGGACGACGACACCCTCGCCGGCGAGATCGAGTCGGCGGCCAAGTCGGTCAGCGACCCGGTCTGGCGGATGCCGCTCTGGGACGGCTATGAGGACTCCCTCGACAGCGATATCGCCGATCTGAAGAACGATCCGGACGGTTGGGCCCAGGCGGGCTCGGTCACCGCCGCCCTCTTCCTGCGCCGCTTCGCCCCCACCAGCGGTTCATGGGTCCATTTCGATATCTTCGCCTGGAACGCCCGGACCCGACCCGGCTATTCCTCCGGCGCCGAAGCCCAGGTGATCCGCGCCCTCTATCGCGTCCTCAAGGCCCGCTACTCATGATCCTGGATCCGCGCGTCACCCTGGCGCGCGGCGACCTGGCGGCCGCCAGTCTGGAAGGCGTGTCGCCGGCGGCGCGCTATGCGACCCCTGACGCCCGGCGCATGGCCGCACCCAGCACCGGTCTGTTCGCCCGGCCGGATACGGCATCCGAACTCCTCGACCAGCTTCTCTATGGCGAGATGTTCGATGTCCTGGCGGCGGACCCGCACTTCGCCTTCGGCCAGGCCCGCCGCGACGGCCATGTAGGCTACGTCGCCATCGGGGCCTTGGGGGAGCCGGGCCCACCGCCGACCCACCGCATCGCGGCCCTGCGCTCCTTTGCCTTCGCCGAGCGGGACATCAAGTCGCGCGCCATCGGTCCTTTCCCGCCCAATGGCCTTGTCAGCATCGTCGAATGGGACGGCCGCTTCGCCCGCGATGATCAGGGCGCCTGGTTCATGGCCACGCATCTCGCCCCTATTGGCGTGTTCGAACACGATCCAGCCCAGGTCGCGCTGCGCTTCTTGGGAACGCCGTATCTGTGGGGCGGCCGCAACGGTTTCGGCCTCGACTGCTCAGGGCTTGTCCAGCAGGCCCTGATGGCCTGCGGCATAGGTTGTCCGCGCGACAGCGATCTGCAGATGACGCTCGGCCAGCCCGCCGATTCTGCCTTGCTACAGCGCAATGACCTCGTCTTCTGGGAAGGGCATGTCGGCATGATGCTAGACACCGACACCCTGTTGCACGCCAATGCCCACCATATGGCCGTGGCGGCCGAACCCCTTGGCGCCGCCATCGCGCGGATTGGCGAGGCGACCTCCGGGAGGCCTATCGCCTATCGCCGCCTTCCTTCGCTCGGCCAAAACCTCTAAACGGCGGCCATGGTCTTCGGCCTCAGCAATCCGCACCGGTTCATGGCCGTCTCTCGCTTCGTCTGGCCGGTCTTGGCCGCCGTGGCGGCGGGACTCATCGCCTGGGGCCTCTACCTCACCTTCACCGTGCCGGAGGACTATCAGCAGGGCGCCACGGTGCGGCTGATGTTCATCCACGTACCGGCCGCCTACATCGCCATGGCCAGTTACGCCGCGCTCGGGGGGGCTAGTTTCTTCGCCCTGGTATTCCGCCATGCCCTGGCGGATGCGGCGGCCAGGGCCTGCGCCCCTCTCGGCGCGGTCTTTACAGCGCTTGCCCTGATCACCGGTTCGCTGTGGGGCAAGCCGATGTGGGGAACTTTCTGGGTATGGGATGCACGCCTTACCTCGGTGCTCGTCCTCTTCCTGCTATTCGTCGGCTACATCGCCCTTCGCGCCTCCATCGATGACGAAGCCAAGGCCGGGCGGGCCGGGGCGATCCTTGCCCTGGTGGGCAGCATCAACCTGCCGATCATCCACTTCTCCGTTGAATGGTGGAATTCTCTGCATCAGGGCGCGACCCTGGTGCGGGCGGGCGGACCGGCCATGCCCATGACCTATGTGGTTCCGCTGCTGCTGATGATCTTCGGCTACACCTTCGCCTTCGCGGCCCTCTGGCTGGTGCGCACCCGGGCCGAGGTCTGGCGGCGGCGGGCTCAGGCGCGCGCATGGCGGGAGGCCAACGCTTGATGGACGCCATCGCAGGACACTACGGCGCCTACCTCTGGCCGGCCTTCATCGTCACCCTGATCGCCTTCGCGGGCATGATCATCGACACGGCGCTCGCCGCCCGCCACTGGAAAGCCAAGGCCGGAGACAACGAGGACCCGGCCCCATGAAGCGCCTCCTGGCCGTGATCCCCCTTGCCGTGCTGGTGATCCTGGCGGCGATGTTCGCGTTCAAGTCTCTCGGCCGCGATCCCCGGGTGATCCCCGACGCCATGGTCGGCAAGCCGGCCCCGGGCAACGCTCTGCCGGGTCTCGCTGGCGAGGCGCCCCGCGCGATCAATCAGCTGGCCATCGCCGAAACCGCGCGGGGCCCGGTAATCGTCAATTTCTTCGCCTCGTGGTGCGTACCGTGCCTTGCGGAGGCCCCGACCCTGATGGCGCTCAAGGCCCAGGGGGTGCGGATCATCGGCATCGCCTATGAGAACGAGCCGGCAGACGCCCAAGCCTTCCTTCGCCGCAATGGCAATCCCTACAGCCAGATCCTGCTCGACCGGGACGGCCGGGCCGGGGTTGAGTTCGGGATTTCCGGGGTTCCGGAAAACTTCCTGGTCGGCCCGGACGGCAAGATCATCGCCAAGTTTGGTGGCCCCCTGACGGCGGAAAGCGCCGAAGCTTTGCTGGAGCACCGCCCCGGCGCGCGCTGAAACGCCGCAATTAACCCCTCATTGACCATGTTTTCGGAACGTGGCCATGGTTAACCATGGCTGATCCGATCCGCCCCCCCGTCTGGCCGAATCTTCCCTCCGCGCCTGCGCGCACGGATGCGAAGACGGCTGCCCAGAGGGCGTTCTTCCAACAGGCCCTGAACGGGGCAGCGGTCTCCACGTCCAGCCAGGAAGAGCCGCGGCGCCAGGCGCCCCGCCAGCCTGACCTTAGGATCGATATCCCCGATGCGCCGCCGCAAAAGATTTTGCGGCCCGGGTCGATCATCGACATCAAGGTCTAGAGACTAGGCGTCTTCCTTGGCCGCCGCCTTCTTGGCGGCCTTCTTCTTTTTGCGTTTCTTGGGCTTGTCGGGCTTGGCCGCTTTGGTGGGCTTGCCGGTCTTCGCCTCGTCAGCAGCCTGGGCGAGGTCGCCTAGAATTTTCAGGAAGGTTTCGCGCTTTTTCGGCGAGAGCAGGGCCAGGAGCTTCTCGTCGGCCTTGGTCGCCGGATCGCCGCCGCTCTCCAGGGCCGCGCGGCCAGCATCCGTCAGGCTGACGGCGTTGGCGCGGGCGTCGGACGCCGATTTCTTGCGGGCCAGGAGCCCCTTCTTGATCATCCGGGCCACGAGATCGGCCAGGGTGGAACGGTCGATGCCCGTGGCGCGCACCAGGTCCGACTGGGTCAGCCCCTCCCGCGCCGCCGCCGCGGACAGCACGGCGAACTGGCGTTGGGTAAGTCCTTGAGGCCCGGCCAGATCGGCATGGAAATCGAGCGCCAGCTGCAAGGCCCTGTGCAACAGATGCGTGGCGGAATCCGCCAGCGTTCCTCCCGCCGGCTTGCCCTTACCCTTGGCCATTCGCGCCTCCCCTGTCTCGCGCGATGCGCACCTTAGGCGCGTTTCACGTCGATTTGACGACAGACCGTCCGTGGGCTGCGCGATGCCTATTCAGACGGCGGTTCAGCGCCGTTTTCGCCGCCCTTCGGCATGTGCTTCATCATCAACGGCGCCTGCAGGGCCGAAAAAACGAATGTGAGGATCAGCAGGCCGGGAAAGCGGAACACCACCCAGGTGGAATCCGGCTGCGTGCGCCAGATGATCTCGTTGAGAACAGCCACGAACAGAAAGAAAAAGGCGTAGCGCCAGGTCAGGGTGCGCCAGACATCATCGGGCAACTGCATGGCTTCGCCCATCAGAAGCTTGATCGGACTACGCTTGATAGCGAGGCCAATGAACAGGGCCAGGGAAAAGGCGGTGTTCATGAAGGTCGGCTTCATCTTCAGGAAGATCGGGTCGTGGAACACCAGGGTGAGCCCGCCGAACACCAGGGCCGCCCCGCCGGCGATCAGCGGCATCGGCGCGATCCGGCGCTCGAAGGCGTAGGCGACAGCCAGGCCGATGGCCGAGCCCGCCACCAGGGCCCATGTCGACTTGATCAGATCATGGGTGATCAGGAAGGCCACGAGAAACAGGGCGAGGCCGCCGAAATCGGCGATGGCCCCCACCATCGGGTGGCGCTTTCTGTCCTGTTCGGATTCGAGGATCATGCCGCGTCCAACCCCACCAGGCCGCGCGAGAAAGCGCGAGCGTCGAAGGGCTGCAGGTCGTCGATCCCTTCGCCCACGCCGATCAGCTTGATCGGGCTGTCGGACGCCTGCGCCACGGGCACCAGCACCCCGCCGCGGGCCGTGCCGTCGAGCTTGGTCATGACGATGCCGGTGACGCCGATGGCGTTGCCGAAGATGTTTTCTTGGGCCAGGGCATTACGGCCCACCGTGGCGTCGAGCACCAGCAGCACTTCGTGCGGCGCATCGGGATCAATCTTCTTCACCACGCGGATCATCTTGTGCAGTTCATCCATCAGGCCCTGCTTGTTCTGCAGGCGGCCGGCCGTGTCGATGAGAACCACGTCGTAGTTCTCGGCCCGCGCCTTTTCGAGGGCGTCATAGGCGAGGCCCGCCGCGTCCGAACCGGTGGGGCGGGACATGAAGTCGGCGCCGGCCCGGTCGGCCCAGACGCTGAGCTGTTCCACCGCGGCGGCGCGGAACGTATCGCCCGCGGCGATCAGCACCTTGGCGCCCCTGCCCTTAAGGTCGGCGGCGATCTTGCCGAGGGTAGTCGTCTTGCCCGAGCCATTCACGCCGATGAACAGCACCACATAGGGCTTGGGACCTGACAGGGGATCGAAAACGCCCTGGCGCGGGACCAGTTCGCCAGCCACGGCCTCGGCCAGGGCTTCCTTGACCTCGTCGTCCGTGGACGCCTTGCCGAACCGCTGCTCGCCGAAAAGCTGGGTGATGCGGGCGGCGGCCTTCGGGCCGAGGTCGGCCTCAATGAGCATCTCTTCGAGGGCGTCGAGCTGTTCCTGATCCAGCGGCTTCTTGACCTGGAAGGTCTGGGCCACCTGGTCGGTCATCGCCTTCGACGAGCGCGAGAGGCCGTCGGTGAGGCGCTGGAACCAGCCTTTTTTGGGTTCGGTCATGCGGGGCTTCTAGCTTGGAGTCTTGGCTGGCGGCCAGACCTCGGTGTCGTGATCCGGATGCTGATTGGAGACAATGTTCTTCTGCCAAGGGGCATCCGATGACGGGCGGATGGGCATCTCTGCGATGTGGTTGACCCAGGGCTGCAGGCCTTCAATGCCCACCTGGATCGCGGGCGTGATGTCCGAGGGGTCGTCGAAGGTGGAGATGGCGACGTTCACCGGCACTTCCTTGGCGCCCTCCCATTCGACGGTGAGTGGCGTGCCGCAGGCGGAGCAGAAGCCGCGCGCGACCTTGTTGGAGCTCTGAAAGTGAGCCGGGGCCCCGCGCGTCCAGACCAGGCTCGGCGCATCAACGAAGGCGCCGAAGAAGCCGCCCATGGCCTTCTGGCACATGCGGCAATGGCAGATGGAGGCGCGGCCGAGATCGCCCTCCACAGCGTAGCGAATGGCGCCGCATTGGCAGCCGCCGGTGCGCCGCGTCATGGCGTGACCTCCAGGTGGGCCTTCGATCCGTCATGCCCGGTGATCCGCCCGGAGACCATCCCCCCGGGCTCGCAGGCCGCATCCAGCGTGATCTCCGTGAAGTCGGCGGCGCGGGCGGTCCCCGGCTTTTCGACGAGTACGGTGAGGTCCCGGCCGACCTGGCGATCCAGGTGGCGAACGAGTGCAGCCGCCCCGGCCTCGCGCAGGCGGCGGGCGCGATCCTTGATCGCCTTGCCGGGCACGGGCGGCATCTTCGCGGCGGGGGTGCCCGGGCGCGGGGAATAGGGGAAGACGTGCAGGAAGGAGAGGCCGCCTTCGTCCACCAGGGCCAGGGTGTTGGCGAACATCTCTTCGGTCTCGGTGGGGAAGCCGGCGATCAGGTCGGCGCCGAAGGCGATGTCCGGGCGCACGGCGCGGACGGCGGCGATCAGGGCCAGGGCGTCTTCGCGGGAATGGCGGCGCTTCATGCGCTTCAGGATCATGTTGTCCCCGGCCTGCAAGGAGAGATGCAGATAGGGGGCGAGGCGCTGTTCCTCGGCGAGGGCGCGCATCAGCTCATCGTCGATCTCGGCGGCGTCGATGGAAGACAGGCGCAGGCGCTCCAGCTCCGGGACCATCTTCAGCACCCGGCGCACCAGATTGCCGAGGGCGGGCGCGCCCGGAAGATCGGCGCCCCAGGAGGTCATGTCGACGCCGGTGAGGACGACTTCGCGGTAGCCCTCGGCGACCAGCTTGCGGACCTGGCTGACAACTTCGCCGGCGGGGGCCGAGCGGCTGTTCCCCCGGCCGAAGGGGATGATGCAGAAGGTGCAGCGGTGGTCGCAGCCGTTCTGAACCTCGACATAGGCGCGGGCGCGATCCTTCAGGCCGGAGATCAGATGGCCGGCGGTTTCGCGCACGGACATGATGTCGTTGACGCGGACGCGCGGCCCCTCGGCGAAGAGGGCGCCCGGCGCGGCCTTCTCGGCATTGCCGACCACGAGGTCGACTTCCGGCATGGCGGCGAAGGCGGCGGGGTCGATCTGGGCGGCGCAGCCGGTGACGATCAGGCGGGCGTCCGGGCGTTCGCGCCGGGCCTTGCGGATCGCCTGGCGGGCCTGGCGGACGGCCTCTCCGGTGACGGCGCAGGTGTTGAAGACGATGGCGTTGGAAATGCCGTCGGCCTCGGCCTGGGCGCGGACAGCCTCGGACTCATAGGCGTTCAGCCGGCACCCGAAGGTGACGACGTCGAGCGGTCCGGAGGTGTTGGCGCCGTCGGCCATGGGATCCCAAAAACGAGCGGGCGGCCCTCTGCCGGCCGCCCGGATGCTGCATAGCACAAGCCCGCGTGGGCGTCATTTCCAGCGGCCGAAGGGCACCACCTTGTTGTCCGCATCGTGGCCGATGTCGGCGCGGCCGAGGTAGGGGATGCCGGAGCGGGCGCACCAGAGCTGGGCGACCTCCTCCTCGGTCATGGCGAAATCCGGATCATTGGGCGGGGTCTGGCTGACCCGGCCAAGGCGCAGGCCCGCCGCGCCGCGCACCTGCTCATTGCTGGTGATATGAAAGAGGAAGCGGTCGACGCGGTACATGTACTCGTTGATCTCCTCCAGCATCAGGACCTGGTCGGTGAGGTCCGGCTGGAACGGCGTGCCGACCAGGGCCGAGAAGACGGCCATGTTGAAGGCGACGGAGGGGGGCTCGCCGACCGAGGCTTCCAGCGAAGCGGGATCGCCTTCGACGAGGAACTTCAGCGCCCGGGTGACCGCCGCCTCACCGCCGTGGCGGGTGATGTCACGGGGCATGGGGCCGTGGGCGATGTAAGGGAAGCGGGCCTGGTAGAGGGCGCCCAGCAGAGAGCCGGCGTCCGAATAGCCCATATACATCTTGTCTCGGGCCCGGTGGGTGACCCCGTCGAGAACCGCCTCGGCCAGGCGCCCGGCCCCATAGCCGCCGCGCACGAACCAGAGGGCGTCGAAGGCCGGGTCGTTGGCGTAGTCGAGGAAGGCGGCGGCCCGGGCCGCGTCGTCCCCGGCGAAGTGGCCGTGGGCGAGGTAGCACTGGGGATGGAAGACGATCTCCGGCGCATTCGACGGGAAAAGCCTGGCGGCAAGGTCGTGGATGGACGTCTCGAAGCCGGGCTCGATCCGCGAGGAGGGGGCGACAACGCCGATACGCATGCTGGGTTTAGACCCCTCGTTTCCTTGCCAAGGATGAGCCGGATTCCTAGTCTCACCCTATGACTCCCGGCCAGAAGTATTTCTTTTGCGGCATCGGCGGCAGCGGGATGCTGCCCCTATCCCTGATCGTGCAGGCGGCGGGCGGCGTGGTGGCCGGATCCGACCGCGCCCTCGACCAGGGCCGCACCGCGCCGAAGTTCGATTTCCTGCGGAGCCGGGGCGTGGAGCTGTTCGCCCAGGATGGAAGCGGCGTCACCAGCGCCGGCCAGATCGTGGTGGCCTCGGCGGCGGTGGAAGAGACCGTGCCGGACATCCAGTCGGCCCGGCGGGTGGGCGCCAAGATCATGTTCCGGGCTGAACTCCTGGCCTCGCTGTTCAACGCTGCCGGGACCAGCGTCGGGGTGGCGGGGACGAGCGGCAAATCCACCACCACCGGCATGATCGCCTGGATCCTCGCCGCCCTCGGCCGCGACCCGACGGTAATCAATGGCGCGGAAATGAAGAACTTCATGACCGCCGAAACCCCCTTCGCCAGCGCACGGGTGGGGGCCGAGGACCTGGTGGTGGCGGAGGTGGACGAGAGCGACGGCTCGATCGCCAGGTACAACCCCGCCGTGGCCGTGGTCGGTAACATCGCCCATGACCACAAGACCATGGAGGAGCTTCGGGAGCTGTTCGCCGGGTTTGTCGGGCGGGCGAAGACGGCGGTGCTGAACCGGGACAATGAGGAGACGTCCCTGCTGGCCGACACCCTGCCGGCCGACCGGCTGATCACCTTCGGGATCGCCAAGCCCGCCGACCTGATGGCTAGCGATCTGAAACCGCTGCAGACCGGCATTGAATTCACCCTCACCGATCGGGGTGGGGCGCCATTGAAAGTCACCCTCGGCGTGCCGGGCCTGCACAATGTCTCGAACGCCCTCTCGGCGATCGCGGCGGCCGAGGCCCTGGGCGTGAAGGTCTCGGACGCGGCCAAGGCCCTGAAGGGTTTCACCGGCATCAAGCGGCGGCTGGACCTGGTGGGGACACAGCACGGCATCACCGTGATCGACGACTTCGCCCACAACCCGGACAAGATCACCGCCACCTTGCGGACCCTACATGCTTTTGGCGGGCGGCTGTTGGTGATGTTCCAGCCGCACGGCTTTGGACCCCTGAAGCTGATGAAGGACGGCTTCATCGAGACCTTCGTCAAGGAACTGGGCGAGCGCGACGTGCTGCTGATGCCGGAGCCGGTGTATTTCGGCGGGACCACGGACCGGGCCGTCTCCTCGGAGGATATCGTGGCCGGCGTCGTCGCGGGCGGCCGCGAGGCCATCGCCCTGCCCGACAGGCCGGCCTGCGGGGAGCGGCTGGTGCAGATGGCCATGCCCGGCGACACCATCGTGGTGATGGGGGCCCGGGACGACACCCTTTCGACCTTCGCGGCGGATGTGCTGAAGCGTCTTTGAGACAATGGTCGCCGATCGGCCACACTAGGGCTCAGCATGAGGGAATATCGCCCTCGCGCCCCGTGCGATGCGCTCAAGGTTGCGATAAGAGACGGGCTCAGCCTGAGGAGGCCGCCATGGAACTCGCCCGCTACCTCGACCGCATCGGTTTCGACGCGCCGATCGCCACGGACCTGGCCACCCTGAAAGCCCTTCACCGCGCCCACCTGCTGGCCATCCCGTACGAGAACCTCGACGTGCAGATGGGCCGGCGGCGGACGACGAGCCCGGCCGAAGCCTATGAGAAGATCGTCGGGGAGAAGCGCGGGGGCTGGTGTTACGAGATGAACGGGACCTTCGGCTGGGCGCTGAAGGAGGCTGGGTTCAAGGTCACGCGTCTGGCGGGCGCCGGCTCTGAACCACACTCCCATCTGGTGCTGAGCGTCGATCTGGAGGGGGAAACCTGGATCGCGGATGTGGGCTTCGCCGACGGGCCGCTGGAGCCCTTCCGCCTGACCCCAGGGCCGTTCGAACAGCGGGGCTTCGCCTTTTCCATCGACGACCATGGGGATGGCCGCTGGCGGCTGAACAACCATCCGTTCGGCGCCGCCAAGGGCTATGACTGCGGCGGGCCGGATGAGCCGGCCATGGCCGACCGCTGCCAGTGGCTGCAGACGGCGCCGGAGAGCGTGTTCGTGCAGAACGCGGTAATCTTCCACCATGACGCGGACGGCGGGTTTTCGAGCCTGATCGGCAAGGTGCTGCGCCGGTTCACCGCCGAGGCGCCGCAGCCAAAGCGGATCATCGAGAACGCGGACGACTACGTGGCGGCGCTGAAGGACGTGTTCGACCTCGACTTCCCGGCGGCGGCGAGCGTGTGGCCGAAGATTGAGGCGCGGCACGAGGAACTGTTCGGAGCGGCGGCGGGGTCGGCTTAGGGGCCTCCTGACCGTATTCGCACCGTATTTGACCGTATTTGGGACTCTTAGCGCGCCTTCCGTGCGCGGTAAGTGCGCGCTCGCGTGCGCTTGGCGCTCGGTCTGGGACACTCCGTGCGCCTTCCCCGCCGCTTCGCGCGCAGTTCGCGCCTGCCTCCCCTTCAGGGGACCGTTGCGTAATTCGCTGATCGTGATTCTCTGCTGCTGGAGCGGAGGTGCTGGATGTCGGTGAAGGGAACGGGCAGTTGGGGTTCGAAGGATCTGGCCTTGAGTGGCCGTCGCGGAGCCCGGCTCTGGAGCGGGTGGCGTCGCTGGTGGACTGGGGCGGTTGAGCGGACCTTGTCTGCCTTCGCGCAGGAGGAAGGTCCTGGCCGTCCGGGTTATCGGCCTTTGCTGATGTTCAAGGCGCTGCTGCTGCAGGCTTGGTATGGCCCCCGGATGCCGAGCTGGAGTTCAGGCTGGGCGATAGCCTCGGCAGTTCGGGCGCTTCGTGGGGCTCAGCCTGCCGAGCAGTCCCCGACCACACGACCTTGTGCCGGTTCCGCAACCAGCTGGTCTCCGCTGCTGCTGGAGAAGCTGTTCAGTGGAGTTGACCGCCGCCAGTTGGAGTCGGCGGGCCTGGTGCTGAAGGAAGGCACGATGCTGGACGCCACCCTGATCGCGGCGGCGGGACCGAAGCCCCCTCCGGGCAAGGAGGCCCAGGCTACCGATCCGGCGGCGACCATCCTGAAGCATAAGGGCAAGGGCCCAACCTATTACGGCTACAAGGCCCACGTTGGCGTCGACCAGGGCTCGGGCATCGTGCGCGCGGTGATCACCACGCCGAACAACGTCAACGACACCACCCCGGCCGACGGTCTGATCCGGGGCGACGAAGGCGCGGTCTATGCCGACAAGGCCTATTACACCCATGCCAGGCACGCGGCCCTGAAGGCCGCTGGAACCAAGTCCCGGCTGATGCGCAGGCCCAACAAGTATCACACACTGACGCCCCGCCAGCAGCGGCTGAACGACCTCATCGCCCGAAGACGAGCCGCTGTGGAGACGACCTTCGCCACCTGGAAGCGGCGCATGGGCCTGGCCCGGACCCGCTACATCGGCCTGGCCAAGGTCGCCGGTCAGGTCCTGCTCACCGCCATGGCCTTCAACCTCAGACGCGCCGCGGTTCTCACCGCCTGACCACGCCCAAGGTGCGTCCAAAATCGACCAGAACCACCCCAAAGACCTCATCGGAGGACCACAGAGCACGCCGCTAACCCGCAGACCCTCAATCCCGGCCCGTAGCGCAACGGTCCCCTGAAGGGGAGGCACGGACCGCGTAGCGGGACGGGTGGGGGACTTCCTGAGACAGTCTAACCATTGGCCGGGCGGTCCCCCACCCTCGCCCTTCGGGCTCTGCCCTCCCTTGAAGGGGAGGGTTATCGCAGTTGGTGATGTGGCGCCCCGGTTCATGGCCACACATATAGCGAACCATTCGCGAAGTGTGAATACGGGCTAGCTGAACCTCGCCCGCACCGCCTTCGCCGCCGGGCGATCGTGGCAAGCCTTCAGCCAAGCTCTCAGCGCCGGATAGGGCCCAAGATCCAGCTCCCCCGTCCGGCTGGGCGAGAGGATCGACGCCACGGCGAGGTCGGCGACGGTGAAGTCCGGGCCGATGAGGTAGGGGTGGGCCGAGAGATGGGTTTCGAGGCGCGTCAGGGCGGGGCCGACGATGCGGCCGATCATGCCCTGCGGCAGGCCGGCGCGGAGTTCCAGCATGATCTCGTCACGCTGCACCCAGGGTTCGATGTGGCCCTGGGCGACGAGCAGCCAGCGCCAAAGCTCGCCCCCCTCGACCGGGAAGAGCCGGCCCCGGCTGCGGGCCAGGTAGACGCAGATGGCGAGGCTCTCGGCGAGGCAGTGGCCGTTGTCATCAATGGCGGGAATCTGCCCGGCCGGGTTGATGGCCAGGAAATGCGGGGTCTTCAGGGCCGGATCGTCGTGGGCATAGGGCACGTGGACGTAATCGAGGCCGAGTTCCTCCGCCATCCAGAGGACGCGCATCGTCCGCGAGCGGTGAGAGCCGTAGATGGTGAGGGTCATGGCGTTGCATTGGCCCACTTGAGGAGAGGGTGAAAGGCCCTTCGATCGCATGATGGAATGGTTTTTCGGGCGACCGGCTTGGTCAAGGACCGCCCTTGCAGGGCGGCCGCGGCGCGGCGACACGCGAGGCGTGTCGTCCTTGACGAAGCCGGGCTCCCGAAATCATGCTCCGCCATGCGTTCGACGGGATGATGCCGATGAGGCTGGCGGCTCGGATTTTTTTGGCGTGATGCTGACGTTCGTTGCGGAAACGGCGGCGGCCGAATGCGTCACTCAGCCTGCAGCGAACGGCTCTGGCGCAATTATCATAGGCTGCCCGGACAGGTGGCCTCGGCCGACCCGTTGCATAGACACTGACAACGATGTGGCTGTGTGCGTGACCAACCAAACCGTGTTGGCCACCGAAGATCCGGAAATTTCGGATCTGTCGCTGCGGGACCCTGGACCCGCCTTCACGCTTTTACAAAATGTCCCGTTGAAACCGACGCCGCCTCGCACCCTCAAGCCGGATTGACGGCAAAGACTGATGGCAGAAACGGGCTTCTCAACCCCCGGCGCCTAAATCTCCTTCGGCCGCCGCCTTAGCCGGGCCAACCTTCTCAACCTCCGCCAGAACCTCACCTTTTCCTGTTCCGGATAGGGTTGCAGCATGCGCTGGAATTCCTCGGCGCAGGCGCGCCAGGAGAAGCGTTCGGCGAAGCGGCGGACGTCGGCCTTGGGGATCTCCAGGCAGGCGAGGCAGGCTTCCTTCAGGCCCGTCTCCTGGCCGGGGGCGAGGACGCCGGCGCCGGAGCCGGGAATGATGTCGATAGGGCCAGGCGCGGAGAAGGCGGCGACGGGGGCGCCGGAGGCCATGGCCTCGAGGATGACGAGGCCGAAGGTATCGGTGAGGGACGGGAAGACGAAGACATCCGCCGAGCGGAAATAGGCGGCCAGTTCATCGCCGAACTTGGCGCCGAGGAAATGGGCCTCCGGGAACTTCGCCTTCAGCTCCTCCAGCTGCGGGCCGTCGCCGATGACCACCTTGGAACCGGGCAGGTCGAGGCTGACGAAGGCTTCGATGTTCTTCTCCACGGCGACACGGCCGACATTGAGGAAGATCGGGCGGGCGAGGCCCTCGAACATGTCCTTCTCGCCCTCGGCGCGGAGACGGAAGAGCTCTGTGTCCACCCCCCGGGACCAGACCGAGAGATTGCGGAAGCCGTTGCGCTCCAGCTCCTCACGCATGGTCGGCGTGGTGACCATCAGGCGGCCGGACGGCTTATGGAACCACTTCATGTAGGCGTAGCCGGCGGCCAGAGGCAGGGGCAGGCGGGCCGAGACATATTCCGGGAAGCGGGTGTGGTAGCTGGTGGTGAAGGGCAGCTTCCATTCCTGGCAAAGGCGCCGGGCGGCGATGCCGATCGGGCCTTCGGTCGCGATGTGGATGGCTCGCCTGAACGGATCGAAGCGCTCCTGCATGGGCTCATAGGCCCCGCGAGCCAGCTTGATCTCCGGATACATGGGTGTGGGGAAGGTGGGGAACTGGTCGGGGCTGATCACCTGATCGTTCTTCCATGGCCAGTTCGGCGACGACAGCAGGCGGACCATGCTGCTGATCTCGCGTTCGGCCGCATCGGTGGTCAGGCGAATGCGCACCAGCAACGCCGCTGCGCGGTGAAACCTCGCAGGACAGCCCATCGGCTGTTCCGACTGTGACCTGCGCTATCCATAGGGCAAACCCTGCGCGCGAGGCCTTCCCGTTTTGGCGATGACGATCTCGCCGCGACCGCCCTCGCCAACGATGAAATCGGCTTTTCAGCAGCAAAGCCGGCCGCTCGGCGCTGGGCGACCTGTCGACGGTGTAAGCCAAATTGTTGCATCGCAAAATGAGACTCGCCCCAGGTGAACGCCATCACCGAGTTCCGGCCAAGCAAGGACACGCCCAAGTCACGGCGCACCCGGGCGCGGATTCTGGACGCCGCCATGCGCCTCTTCGCCGAGGTCGGCTATCACGCGGCCAGCAATGGGGTGATCGCCGAGGCGTCGCGTCTGACGCGCGGGGCGATGCTGTATCACTTCCCGACACGGGAGGACCTGGTTGAGGCGGCCATCGCCCATATCCAGGCCGCGCGCCTCGCCCTCTTCGACGCCGCCGCCAAGGCCCAGCCGCCCGGGGCGGACGCGGCGGACTATGCCATCGCCTCCTATTGGCGGCTGCTGCACGAAATGCCCTTCGTCGCCTTCGCGGAGCTGGAATCGGTGGCGCGGACAGACCCGGAAGTGCGGGCGCGAATCGCCCCCGCCCAGGCGGCCTTCGACAAGGCCCAGGTGGGGGAATTCCTGGCCCTGGCCCACGCCGGCGAAGGCGCGCGCTTCCAGGCCAGCCGCGACATGGCGAGGTTCCTGCTGGAAGGTCTGTCGCGGGCGGCCCTGGCCGGAGATTCCGGAGAGCGCGTGCGCAACCTGCTGACCGTGGCGGGGCGGGCGGTACGGGCCCTCAACCGCAAGGGCGCGCCTCAGGACCTCTGGCCGGAATAGGCCGCATGGCGGGCATCCTCGCCAGCCTGCCGGCTGAGGCAATCTCTCACCGTGACGCCGCGTGCGCATCACCCTAGGGTTCGCCGCAGGGGCATGTTTTCCAGTCACAGGCGACCCGCCAGATGCGCAATTCAGCACAGGTCATTGTCGTGGTGACCGCCGCGGCGGCGGCCCTGGCCGCGTGCGGCGGGGGCGGCAGCCCGAATGCCGGCGGGAGTACGGTGGCGCCGCCGGTTCTGCCCGCGGCTCCACCGGCCCTGCCCGCGGTCCCCAGCGCATCGAGCGGCGAATTCACACGCAACTGGGGCGTTGGGGCGATCCACGCCGCCACCGCCTATGCCGCCGGGGCCAGTGGGACCGGCGTCACCGTGGCGATCATCGATTCCGGGGTCGACCCAAGCCAGCCTGACTTGGCCGGCGCGGTCAGCGCGGATTCAACCGACATCGTGGCGGGCCGCAACCAGCCGGTTGGGACCAACAATCACGCCACCCTGGTCGCTGGTGTTCTTGGCGCGAGGTACAATGGCTCCGGCTCGCTTGGCGTCGCCTGGGGATCAACCATCCTCTCCGTGCGCGCCGACAGCACCGGCGGCGGATTCGCCGACGCCAACACGGCGGCGGGGATCAATTACGCCGTGGCGCATGGGGCCCGGGTGATCAATCTCTCGATCGGCGGCGACAGCCCGGACACCAGCATACTGACCAACGCCCTGATCAATGCCGCCAATGCCGGCGTCGTGATCGTGGTTTCGGCCGGCAATGACGCGGGCCCCAATCCGCAGTGGCCGGCGCGCAATTCTGGCGCGGGCCTGGAAGGCGCGATCATCGCCGCGGGCGCGCTCGACCAGAGCCTGACCATCGCATCCTATTCGAACCTCGCGGGGGACAGGGCAAGCCGTTATCTGGCGGCGCCAGGATCGGCCCTGACGTCCGGATGCGACACCGGAGGATGCTTCACGATTTCCGGCACCAGCTTCGCCGCGCCGGAAATCGCCGGAGCACTGGCGCTCCTCCTGCAGGCCTTTCCGAACCTGACGGGGCGTCAGGCCGTGGACATCCTGCTGACCTCCGCGACCGACGCGGGCGCGCCGGGGACGGATGCGGTCTACGGCCGCGGAATTCTCAACCTTCAGACCGCGTTTTCGCCGCTCGGGACCACCAGTCTGCCGGGCTCGGGTGGCGTGACCTATGAGCTGACGAGCCCGCCTGGAACGAGCCTGTCGCCTGCCTTTGGCGACGCCCTGATCCGGTCAGGCGCTTTCGATACCGTAATCCATGACGGCTATGAGCGGCTGTTCGTGATCGATCTGGCCAATAGCCTGCCCGCTGGACGGCGCGGCATGGTTGGCGGGCTGGAGCCGGCCGTCCGGAGCGATGTGACCTTGGCCGAGTTCGGACCGGCGATGTCCCTGCGCCTGACCAGCCAGACCCCGGTGGCGCCCAGCCCCGAGCGGAGCGACGCGCCCAACTATCTGCGGGGCGCCGATCCCACCTCCGCCGAAGCGGTTCTGACCTTTGGCAGGTTGTCACTCTCGGCCTGGCGCGGCGAAGGCGGGGTGGCGGCGCCGCAGCCGGCGGGCGGCCAGAATGCCTTCCTGACGGCGGCCGAGCCGGACCGGATGGTGGCCGGATCCTATCGGTTGGGCAGTTGGAGCTTCGGCGCGCGCACGGCGTGGTCGCGCCGGGCCGACCCCGCCCGGTATCAGGAACGCCAGGGCTCGACTTATGCGGCCGGCGATATCACCTATCGTGATGGACCCTGGGCGGCGCGGCTCAGTGTCGGGGCCCTGACCGAGCCATTTGGACCGTTGGGGTCGAATGTCGCCACCACCGGGCCTTTGGCCCTGTCGGCGCGAACCGGCTTCGTAACGCTTTCAGCCGAAGCGCCGCTGGCCGATGGGATCTCCGCCTATGGCGATGTCAGCGCCGGACAGACGCGGGCGGATGGCCCGGTGTTGTCGATGCGGCGCGGCTATTCCTCGGCCTGGCGTCTGGGCGTGACGGGGAATGCCGGCAGCTGCGCGTGGCCTGTTCGCGGCTGACCTTCGAGATGTCCCAGCCCCTACGGATGGAGAGCGGCGCCTTCGAGGCGCGTCTGGCGGACCAGCCGGAACACTATTTCGACGAGCTGACCTTCTCCTCGCGGACGGCTTCGGCCACGCCCAGCGGGCGGGAGCTCGATGTCGGCCTTTTCGCGGACCAGGACCTAGGCGGCTTCGGGATGCTGCGCATCGCCCTGCAGGCGGCCCTGCAGAGCGGGCACCGGCGCGACGCCGACCCGGTCTATGGCCTCTCGGCCAACTGGCGGGTGCGCTTCTGAAACGGTGACCGCGGCGGGCGGGGCCGGTTTCGGCTTCAGGGTGATCCCTTTGAGGACGAGCTTGAAGGCTTCCAGGTGGATGGCGCCGAGGACCTTCAGCATCAGCAGGGGATGGCGCCAGAAGGTGCGGACAAGGGCCGCATCGGTGAGGTCCTGGCGCTTGCCGGAGAAGGTGGCGGTAATCAGAGGCCGGCCGGAAAGATCGGCGCCGTTCACCGTGGTGGAGAGGAAATCTCCGGGCCGTGTGAGCTTGAAGTCATAGATCATGGCGAGGTCCATGAACGGTGAGACGAAGAAGTCCTTGGCGCAGGATTGCCGCAGGACCGGGCCGTCCTCAGCCACGGGGATTAGGTAGGAATGCCGCTCACCGAACGTGTTGTTGACCTCATAGAGCATCGCTCTGAGCGCGCCCGAGGCAGTCATGGCGCCAGTAGATGGTCAGAGGATTGAAGGCCTGTCCGAGGACGCGCGGCATGGAGAGGCAGAGGACCTTGCCGCCGTCGTCCGGGATGCCAGCCTGGGCGCAGACGTCCATGACGTAGGATTTCAGGTCCGCGCGGCCATCGCCGTGGTCGCGGTCATGGAAGGATATCAGCGCCGCGCGGTTGCGGGCGAAATGCTTGAGGCCGCGGTCCAGGCTGTCCGCCTCGTCGAGATCGAGCAGTAACTGGAAGATCGCATAGCGAAGGGCGTGAACCTTCGGGGCGAAACGCCGGTGGGAGACGACACCCCCATAGAGGCCGGAGGCGAAGCTCATTCCGCCGCCTGGAGCTGGGGGGCAAGCGTGATGCGCCCTGACTCGTTCGGCACGCTCCAGGGGCGGCGTACTCCGCCCAGATGTTCAGCGGCGGCGAGGCCGGATTGCAGACCGTCCTCATGGAAACCCGCGCCCCAATAGGCGCCCGCCCACCAGGTATTGCCCTGGCCCTGAAGCGACCACAGCTGACGTTGGGCGCGCATGGCAGCGGCGTCGAAGAGAGGGTGTTCGTAGATTTCGGAGTGGATGAGCGTGCCCGGCGCCGGGTCGCGCACGGGATTGAGCGTGACGAAAAGCGGCGAGGATTCGGGCTGGCCCTGCAGCCTGTTCATCCAATAGGTCACGCAAAGGCGGCCACGATCGGCGCCCACGCCGCCGACATAGTTCCAGGCCGACCAGGCCTTGCGGCGGCGCGGCATCAGGGAGACGTCGTTGTGGAGGACCGCATGGTTCTTCGAATAGGCGAAGGCCCCGAGGAGTTCCCTTTCGTGGGCCGTCGGGTCGGCGAGGAGGGCCAGGCCCTGGTCGGCGTGGGCGGCGATAAGGACGCGGTCGAAGCGCGCCTCCGCGCCGGTGGTGTCGGTGACGAAGACGGCCCCGTCCTGCCGGCGGATACGGCGGACCGCGCGACCGGCATGGACCCGATCCGCATAGGCGGCAGTGAGGCGGCGGACATATTCGCGGGAACCGCCGGTGACGGTGCGCCACTCGACACGGCCAGAGACTTTCAGAAGGTCATGGTTCTGGCAGAACCGGATGAAGCTGGCGGCCGGAAACTCGCGAATCTGGGACATCGAGGTGGACCAGATGGCGGCGGCCTGGGGCAGGATGTGGTCGTCGGTGAAGGCCCGGCCGTAGCGGTTCGCCTCCAGATACTCGCCGAGGCTGGTGAGGTGCTCGCCCAACCCGACCGCATGCTCAGGCGCTTCGCGGTAGAAGCGCAGAAGGTCGGTAAGCATCGACCAGAAGCGCGGCCGCAGGACGTTTCGTTTCTGGGCGAAAAGGTCGAGGCTCGAATATTCCATGCCGCCCCCATCGATGGAGACGCCGAAGGACATGTCCGACCACTGGGTGGGCACGCCCAGGTGCTCGAAGAGAGCGACGAGGTTGGGATAGTTGGGCTCGTTGTAGACGATGAAACCCATGTCGACAGGAACGGCGCCGCCCGAGGCGATAGGCGCATCGACCGTGTGCGAGTGGCCGCCGAGGCGGCTTTCCGCCTCGTAGACCGTGACCTCGTGGGCCTTCGAGAGCAGCCAGGCCGCGGACATGCCGGATATTCCAGCCCCGACGACGGCGATCTTCAGGCGTTGGGCGGGGGGCGAAAACGCGGCGGGATCGAGAGGGGCGGTCATGGAAGCCTCTACGGCTCCGCTGCGGAGGTGGATCACCGGCCTCTCTCGTGATCCAATCGTCGCCAGTGGGCGTAGAGGCGTCATGCATGGGCTGGTTACTCAAGACAGCTGGGGCGGCAGGACCGCGCGGCCCAACCCGCGGGCGATGCGCTCGCGCGCGGTCTGGATCGGCCTCGCGCCCGAGCCGCGGACATTCGGAGTGATCGAGACGCCAGCTCCGGACCATGGCGCGATGATTACCGCCATCGCGGCGCGGGCCGACCGCGAGGCTTTCGCGCGGCTGTTTGATCATTTCGCGCCCCGGGTGAAGAGCTACCTGCTGCGCCTGGGCGCCGGTCCCGACCTTGCGGAGGACCTGGCGCAGGAAACCTTGCTGTCGGTGTGGCGCAAGGCGGGGTCCTACGACCCTGCCAAGGCGGCGGCGTCCACCTGGATCTTCACCATCGCGCGCAACCTGCGCATCGACCGCATCCGCCGCGAGCGGCATCCGGACCAGCTGGATGATCCCGCCTACCAGGGCGAGGCGCCGGAACTGCCGGACGCCTCAACGCTTATCGCCGAACGGCACACCAGGGTCGCCGCCGCCCTGGCGGCCCTTCCCAGCGAACAGGCCGAGGTGATCCGACTGTCCTTCTTTTCCGACAAACCCCACTCCGAGATCGCTGGGGATCTCGGCCTCCCCCTCGGGACCGTTAAATCCCGTGTGCGCCTGGCCATGGCCCGCCTGCGCGCCCTGTTGGACGAACTCGCATGAAGCCAATGCCGCGACACCACCCCTCCCCGGCCCTGGTGCTGGAATATGCCGCCGGCGCCATGCCCGCCGGGCGAACCCTCGTGATGGCCGCTCACCTGGCGGCCTGTCCGGCCTGCCGCGAGACGTTGGACCTCGCCAATGCTGCGGGCGGCGCGTTCGTCGAGGGACTGGAACCGACGGTGATGAGCCAGGGGGCGCTCGCCGCGGTGCTGGCGCGGCTGGATCAGGCCGAGCCCGCCCAGTCACGTCCCGAGCGGCCCGACTGGATCACCGTGCCGCCCGAAGTGATCCTCGCGGCTCAGAAGCGCAAGCGCTGGGCGGCGCCCGGCGTATGGGTGGCCCCGATCAGCCATGACCGTCGGACCGGGGCGAAGTCCTATCTGCTGCGGGTCGCGGCGGGCATGGCCGTGCCGCACCACGGGCATCAGGGCATTGAGCTGACCTGTGTGCTGAAGGGCGAATTCATCGACCGCGACCAGGCCTACGGGCCGGGTGACTTCGCCGAAGTGGACGAGCAGGTGGAGCACCGGCCGCATGTGACCAAGGCGAGCGAATGTGTCTGCCTGATCAGCGCCGACGCCCCCCTGATCGCTCGGGACTGGGTGGGAAAGCTCTTCCAGCCCTTCGTGCGCATCTAGGAGGCCGGCGTGAAGCTGCCCGAACCGGTGCAGAGACTGCTCCTGGCCCTGGCGGCGCCAACCGGTTTCAAGGTGGTGCGCGGGCTGCGCTATGCGGACCATGGACGCGGCCTGGCCGATGTCTATCTGCCCAAGAAGGCGCGAGCGGGAACACCGATCGCGGTTTTCATCTATGGCGGCAGCTGGGATTCCGGGGCGACCGGAGTTTCTACCGCTTCGTGGGCGCGACCCTGGCTTCGGCGGGGATCGTGACCGTGATCCCGGACTATTCGGTCTGGCCGGACGCGGCCTGGCCCGCCTTTCTGCACGACAACGCCGATGCGGTGGGGTGGGCGCGGGGCGCCGTCCAACTGGGGCGCCGATCCTGAACGGCTGTTTCTGATCGGCCAATCGGCGGGGGCGTACAACGCGGCCATGCTCTGCCTCGACCCGGCCTATCTCGGGCGAGTTGGCATGGATCCGGGACAAGACATCGCTGGGATGATCGGGCTGGCCGGCCCTTACGACTTCCTGCCCCTGCAGTCGGACTTCTTGAAACAGGTGTTCGGCGAGACGGGGCAGGACCCGGCGCACCAGCCGATCAATCTGGCCCACGGCAAGGCGCCGCCGATGCTGCTGATGGTCGGGGGCGAGGACCGGGTGATCCGGCCGGGCAATACCCGGCGCCTGGCCCAGAAGATCGTCGCCAGCGGCGGGCGGGCCGAGGAGCACATCATCCCAGGCCTCGATCACCAGGGCTCGATCCTGACCATACTGCCGGCCCTGCGCGGCAAGGCGCCGATCTTCGAGAAGATGATGGCCTTCATCGAAGGGACGCCGGCATGATCGGCCTGGTCATCGCGGTGAGCCTCGGCCTGATGGCCGCGATGGCCGGGGCCTGGCTGGTGCAGAAGGTGACCGGCAACTCAGGCTGGGTCGACGCCATCTGGACCTTTGCCACCGGCGCTGCGGGCGGCATCTATGCCCTCTTGCCCCTGCATGGCGAGGCGCCGGGCGCGCGAGGCTGGCTGGTCGGGGGTCTGGTCATCGGCTGGGCGCTCCGGCTGGGTAGCCATATCGCCGTACGCACCGCGAAATCCGACAAGGAGGATCCGCGCTATGCGCGATTCCGCAACGACTGGGGCGCCGGGTTTCAGGGGCGGCTTTTCGGCTTCCTGATGATCCAGGCCCTCAGCGCCGCCCTGCTGGCCGTGTCGGTTCTGGCGGCGGCGCGCAGGCCGGGAGATCTGGGGGCCATGGACCTGATAGGCGGCATGATCCTTCTGGTCGCGATCGTGGGCGAGGGCCAGGCCGACGCGCAGCTGGCCAGATTTCGGGCCGATCCGGCGAACAAGGGCAAGGTGTGCGACACCGGGCTCTGGGCGCTCTCGCGGCACCCGAACTACTTCTTCGAGTGGCTGGGCTGGCTGGCCTATCCGCTGATCGCCATCGACCTGACCGGCGGCTGGCCGCTGGGGTTTGTCGCGCTGACCGGGCCGGCCTTCATGTTCCTGCTGCTGCGCTACGTCTCCGGCGTGCCGCCCCTGGAAGAAGCGATGCTGAAAAGCCGGGGCGCGGCCTTCGAAGCCTACCAGCGGCGGGTCTCGCCGTTCTTCCCCCTCCCCCCGAAGACCAACCACCTGAAAGGCGCCATCTCATGAGCCTGACCGAAGCCGTCGCTAGAGCCGCCGAGACTGCGCCGATCCCCGACGCCCTGACCAAGCTGGGCGTGGGGTTCCTGGTCGGCCGCGCGCGACGCCAACTCGATGCCGAAAGCCCGGCGAGCGAAGCTCTTTTCGCCCGCGACATGACCGATTTCCCGATCGCCGAGGCGACCGACGCGGCCAATGCCCAGCACTATGAGGTGCCGGCGGCGTTCTTCGCCCTCTGCCTGGGGGCACGGAAGAAGTATTCGAGCTGCCTCTACCCCGTCGCCGACACGACCTTGGACGAGGCCGAGGAGATCGCCCTGGCCGAGACCTGCGCTCATGCCGGGCTGGCGGACGGACAGGCGGTGCTGGAGCTGGGCTGCGGCTGGGGGTCCCTGTCGCTGTGGATGGCCGAACACTATCCGGCCAGCCGGATCACGGCGGTGTCGAACTCGGCCTCGCAGCGAGAATTCATCGAGGGCGAGGCGGCCCGGCGCGGCCTCGCCAACCTCACCGTCATCACTGCCGACATGAACGACTTCGCGACGGGGGAGCGGTTCGACTGCATCGTCTCGGTGGAGATGTTCGAACACATGGCCAACTGGCGGGCCCTGCTGGAGCGGGTGAACGGGTGGCTGGCCGATGACGGGCGGTTCTTCATGCACGTCTTCACCCACCGCAACCGGCCCTACCGGTTCGACGTGACGGACCCGGACAACTGGATCGCCCAGCACTTCTTCACCGGCGGCATCATGCCGAGCCACGGCCTGATCCGGCATTTCCCAGACCTTTTCGAGGTCGAGCAGGAATGGCGCTGGAGCGGGGAGCACTACCGGCGCACGGCCATGGACTGGCTGGCCAATATGGATCGCAACGGGCCCGCCGTGGATCAGGTGCTGAAGGCGACCTATGGCGCGGACTGGCAGGTCTGGAAGCGGCGCTGGCGGATCTTCTTCCTGGCGACGGCGGGGCTCTTCGGCCATCAGGGTGGCGGAGTCTGGGGGGTGAGCCACTATCTGCTCAAGAAGGCCTGAAATGGTTCGGATGATCGCGGCTTATCTCGCCACCGGGGTGGTTTTCGCAGCGATGGATGCGGTGTTCCTGACCCTGGCGGGCGACCGGCTCTACCGGCCGATCATCGGGCAGATCATGGCGCCGGGTTTCCGGCTGGCCCCGGCGATCGTCTTCTATCTCGTCTATCTGGCGGGCATTCAGGTGTTCGTGGTGGCGCCGGCCCTGAAGGACGGCGGCGGATGGATGGGGGCGCTGATGATGGGCGGCCTCTACGGGGCCTTCTGCTACGCGACCTACGACCTGACGAACCAGGCGACCCTGGCGGTTTGGTCCACCAAGATCACCCTGATCGATATCTGTTGGGGCGCGGCGGTGACGGGTGTGGCCGCCGCGGCAGGTACATTCGCCGGGCGGCTCGCCCCAGCTTAACGACCATGACAGGGACGTAATCTGTTTCGCTTGCGCGAAGGGGGGCTCGCCCCCCATATTTCGCCTTGAGCGCCCGCTTTGGGGCGCATTTTCAAGGTTTCGACCTCGATGAGCGACTACAACACCGGCCGCGCCCAAGGGACCGTCGTCAGCGACGTCGCCGTGGACGCCGGGCTGCGCACCTTCATGCTGGGCGTGTACCAGAAGATGGGCCTGGGCCTGCTGCTCTCGGCCGTCCTGGCCTATGTCACCGGGACCTACGGCCCGGTGGCCGACCTCTTCTACCGGACGAGCGAGAGCGGGCGCCTCCTCGGCCTGACCGGCTTCGGCGTCGCCCTGCAATTTGCCCCGGTGGTGGTTATCCTGATCACCAACTTCACCCTGCGCCAGCCTTCGGCGAGGGCCGCGGGCGCCCTGTTCTGGACCATCGTCTCCCTGATCGGGGCCGGGTCCGGCATCTGGGTGCTGCTCTATACGGGCGCGTCCCTGGTCTCGACCTTCCTGCTCACCGCCTCGGCCTTCGGGGTGCTGAGCCTGGTGGGCTACACCATCAAGCGCGACCTCTCGGGCTTCCATTCCTTCCTGATCATGGGCGTGTGGGTGCTCGTGGGCGCCTCGGTCCTGTCGATGTTCGTGAACATTCCGGGCTCAAGCCTGGTGATCAACATCGTCGGCGGCCTGATCTTCGCCGGGCTGGTGGCCACCCAGACGCAAATGCTGAAGATGACCTACTACGCGGTCGCCGGCGATGCGGAACGGATGAGCACGATGACCAGCCTGGGGGCGTTGAACCTCTACATCGCCTTCATGAACCTCTTCCAGATCCTGCTCAGCTTCATGGGCGTGCGCCGCAGCTAGGATCGGGTTCACACTTGAAAGACGAGAGCCCCGGAGGGAAACTTCCGGGGCTTTTTTCTGAGAGAAACCTTCAGGGGAGGTCGGACCGCGCAGCGGGACGGGTGGGGGACAGCCGCCAGACATCTAGAAAGAGGGCCGGGCGGTCCCCCACCCTCGCCCTTCGGGCTCTGCCCTCCCCTAAAGGGGACCGTTGCGTAATTCGCTGATCGTGATTCTCTGCTGTTGGAGCGGAGGTGCTGGATGTCGGTGAAGGGAACGGGGCAGTTGGGGTTCAGCGATCTGGCCTTGAGTGGCCGTCGCGGGAGCCCGGCTCTGGAGCGGGTGGCGTCGCTGGTGGACTGGGGGGCGGTTGAGCGGACCTTGTCTGGCCTTCGCGAGGAAGGTCCTGGCCGTCCGGGTTATCGGCCTTTGCTGATGTTCAAGGCGCTGCTGCTGCAGGCTTGGTATGGCCTCTCGGATGCCGAGCTGGAGTTCAGGCTGGGCGATAGCCTCGCGTTCGGGCGCTTCGTGGGGCTCAGCCTGGAAGATGAAGTCCCCGACCACACGACCTTGTGCCGGTTCCGCAACCAGCTGGTCTCCGCGCGGCTGCTGGAGAAGCTGTTCAGTGAGTTGGACCGCCAGTTGGAGTCGGCGGGCCTGGTGCTGAAGGAAGGCACGATGCTGGACGCCACCCTGATCGCGGCGGCGGGACCGAAGCCCCCTCCGGGCAAGGAGGCCCAGGCTACCGATCCGGCGGCGACCATCCTGAAGCATAAGGGCAAGGGCCCAATGGCCGGCTACAAGGCCCACGTTGGCGTCGACCAGGGCTCGGGCATCGTGCGCGCGGTGATCACCACGCCGAACAACGTCAACGACACCACCCCGGCCGACGGTCTGATCCGGGGCGACGAAGGTGCGGTCTATGCCGACAAGGCCTATTACACCCATGCCAGGCACGCGGCCCTGAAGGCCGCTGGAACCAAGTCCCGGCTGATGCGCAGGCCCAACAAGTATCACACACTGACGCCCCGCCAGCAGCGGCTGAACGACCTCATCGCCCGAAGACGAGCCGCTGTGGAGACGACCTTCGCCACCTGGAAGCGGCGCATGGGCCTGGCCCGGACCCGCTACATCGGCCTGGCCAAGGTCGCCGGTCAGGTCCTGCTCACCGCCATGGCCTTCAACCTCAGACGCGCCGCGGTTCTCACCGCCTGACCACGCCCAAGGTGCGTCCAAAATCGACCAGAACCACCCCAAAGACCTCATCGGAGGACCACAGAGCACGCCGCTAACCCGCA
Source organism: Caulobacteraceae bacterium (assembly GCA_046349475.1). Lineage (GTDB taxonomy): Bacteria > Pseudomonadota > Alphaproteobacteria > Caulobacterales > Caulobacteraceae > Acaudatibacter. Next base: position 118,634 of record JAXMCG010000004.1, read on the forward strand.
GACCCTCAATCCCGGCACGTAGCGCAACGGTCCCCTAAAGGGGAGGGAGCAGGATCTGTCGCGCCTCGTCCGCATCCCTGTGGATCTGCTCCACCATCGCCGGGACATCGAAATTGCCAGCTGAGTCCAGGAACGTCTGCTCCGGCCTCAGGAAGGCGATGAGATCGGTCTCGATGACCTCGCCGTAGATGTCCTCGTCGAAGTCGAACAGCCAGACCTCCAGGCGCGGCTCGACCTTACCGGTGGTGGGGTTCTCGCCGATATTAGCGACGCCGGGGATTTCCCGGCCGTCCTTGAGGCGGGTGCGCGTGGCGTAGACGCCGAACTTCGGCACCACATAGTCGTTTAGCGCCACATTGGCTGTCGGGATGCCGAGGGTGCGGCCGAGCTGGCGGCCCTTCTGGACCATGCCCTCGATGGCGAACGGACGCCCGAGGATGGCGGCGGCCTCATCCGGCCGGCCCTCGCGCAACGCTTCACGAGTGTGAGTGGAGGAGAACTTTTCCCCGTCCCGATGCTGGATGGCCTCCGCGACCGAGACGGTGAAGCCGAATTCCCGCCCGTAGTGGCGCATGTCGTCCGGCGTCCCGGTGCGGCCCTTGCCAAAGGTGACGTCGAAGCCGACGGCGACGTGGCGGATGCCAAGACCGGTGACGAGGACGCTCTGAACAAATTCGTGGGCTGAGAACTCCGCCATCTCGGTGCCGAACGGCAGGAGGTAGAGCCGATCGACGCCAAGGCCGTCGAGGGTTCTGGCCAGCTGGTGCGGCGTCATCAGGCGAAAAGGGTCGGCGTCCGGATTGAAGTGCAGGCGGGGATTCGGCTCGAAGGAGATGACGCCCAGGGGCGCCCCCAGCGCGCGCGCGGCCTTGGCGGCATCGGCGATGACACGCTGGTGGCCCTTGTGGACGCCGTCGAAATTGCCGTGGGCCACGGCGGCTCCCCTCGCTTCCGGGGGCAGGTTCTTCCAACCATGATGGACAGTGAGGGCCATCAGGCGGGGCGTCTCGGAACCATGACCACGGCCTCGCCCTCGACCACGGACTTGCCGTCGACGGTGCAGATGGTGTTCAGGGTCGCCCGGCCGCGGGTCTCGTCGATTTCGGTCACCGTCACGGTGGCCGTGACCTTGTCACCGATCTTCACGGGGCGGCGGAAGCGCAGGGCTTGTGAAATGTAAATGGCGCCAGGGCCCGGCAACTTCGTGCCGATCACGGCGGAGATGTAGGCCCCGGAGAGCATGCCATGAGCGATGCGGCCGCCGAACTGACTCTTGGCGGCATAGTCCTCATCAAGATGGACGGGATTGTTGTCGCCGGACACCTCGGCGAAAGCTTCGATCGTCCCACCCGTGACCTCGGCGGTGAGTTCGGCGCTCTGACCGACGCTCAGGTCCTCAAGAAACAAACCCTGCACCAAATTCCCCCCCAAGGGCCCCCTACTTCCACACCGGCTTGCCGTCGCCCGGAAGGCCGAGGCCCTTCCATTCGCGGGTCACCTTGTCGACCACGTCCGCGTCCATGGCGATCTGCCGGCCCCACTCGCGATGGGTTTCCGGCGGCCATTTGTCTGTCGCGTCGAGGCCGATCTTCGAGCCAAGCCCACTCTCGGGCGAGGCGAAGTCCAGATAGTCGATGGGGGTGCGTTCGACCAGGGTGATATCCCGGGCCGGATCCATGCGGGTGGAGATGGCCCACATGACGTCCTTCCAGTCCCGCGCATTGATGTCGTCATCCACGACGATCACCCACTTGGTGTACATGAACTGGCGCAGGAACGACCAGACGCCCATCATCACGCGCTTGGCATGGCCGGGATAGGCCTTCTTCATCGAGACCACGGCGATGCGGTAGGAGCAGCCCTCGGGCGGCAGCCAGAAGTCGGTGATCTCCGGGAACTGCTGGCGCAGCAGGGGCACGAAGACCTCGTTCAGGGCCTCGCCCAGCACCGAAGGCTCGTCCGGCGGACGGCCGGTATAGGTGGTCAGGTAGATCGGGTCCTTGCGCATGGTGATGGCGCTGACCTTGAAGACCGGGAATTTCTCGACCGAATTGTAGTAGCCGGTGTGGTCGCCGTAAGGGCCCTCGTCCTCGTATTCGTCCAGCATGACGTGGCCCTCGATGACCATCTCGGCATGGGCGGGGACCATCAGGGGCACGGTCTTGGCCGGGACGAGCTCGACCTTCTGGCCGCGCAGCAGGCCGGCGAACTGGTATTCGGAGAGCGTGTCCGGCACCGGCGTGACGGCGGCCAGGATGGTGCCGGGGTCCGCGCCGATCACGGCGCATGCCGGTAGAGGTTCCGGCCGGCCCTCAGCCTTCCAGCGGCGGTGATGCTGGGCTCCCCCCCGGTGGGCGAGCCAACGCATGATGGTGCGGTCCTTGCCGATGACCTGCATGCGGTAGATGCCGAGATTGAAGTCGTCTTCCTTGGCGCCGGTCGGGCCCTTGGTGACGACAAGAGGCCAGGTGATGAGGGGATCGGGCTCGCCGGGCCAGCACGTCTGGATGGGAAGCTTGGAAAGATCGATCTGGTCCCCCGTCCAAACCACCTGCTGCACCGGCGCGCGCTTCATCACCGAGGGCCGCATGGACATCACCGTGCCGGCCAAGGGCAGCATGGACATGGCGTCGCCCAGGCCCTTGGGCGGCTCGGGCTGACGCAGAAAGGCCAGGAGTTCGCCGACTTCGCGCAGTTCTCCCGCGGTCGTACGAGCCTTGCCTTCCAAGGTGACGCCCATGGCGACGCGCTTGACCGTGCCGAACAGATTGATGAGGCAGGGATAGGGGGAGATCGTTCCGTCGGCGCGGATCGGATTCTCGATCAGCACGGCCGGGCCGCCCTGGCGGATCACACGCGCCCCTATCTCGGTCATCTCCAGGACGGTGGAGATGGGCTCCTTCACACGAACGAGCTCGCCGGCCTTTTCCAGGCGGTCGATGAAATCCCGAAGGCTGCGATAGGCCATGGCCCCTCCCGTGCGGGGGCAAGCTAGGGAATGGGGACAGGCGTGTCACGTCTTGCCCTGGCGGCGCCCCGGGCTAAATTGCCGGCCCATGAGACAGATCGACCTGGACGACCTGCCGCCCAAGGTGGCGGCGCTCTTCAATCACCTGCCGGAAGACGAGGAAATCGTCATCGTGCAGCATGGCGGCGTGGTGGCGCGGCTGAAGGTGTCAGAAGGCCCGCCGCCCCCAGCGCCGGAGGAAACGCTGGAAGACATGCCCGAGAACGAACGCATGGCCGAGGTGATGGCCCAGTTCCGGGCGACCATTGAGGACGAGTTCTAAGGATGCCCGGCAGCGGCACGGCGGATGATCCCTGGGTTCTGAAGACGCCGTCCCTGACGAGCGACTACCAGATCTGGAAGGACGAGGCGGCGAGCCCGCCGGCCCTGATCTGCCAGGTGGGGACGACGAAGCTCTCCTATCACTTGAGGGCCCTGGAAGACCTGCGCGACATGCTGAAGGCCCGGGCTGATTGGGTGGAGTTGGGCAATGCCGACGAGGGCAAGCCGGTGAAGGACGGCTCAGTGGAGGCCTGGGCGCGGGATGAAGCCAATCCGGTGGGCGGCTACTATGGCCTGCGCAAAGGCTACCGGGGGCGCTTCGCCAACTATGTGACGCCCATCCTGGAGGAGTTGGGTTGGGTGGAGCTCGAGCACGGCCCCCGCAACAACCGGGTGCGGGCCAAGACTTAGCGGACAGCGTCCGCCAACCAGTCATTCAGCGGGGCGAGCTCGGCGAAGGCCTGGCCGACGATGCCGGCGAGCGCCGGGCCGACGGCGGCGTCTCCGGCAGGCATGTCCCGCCAGAGGGTGATTCCCTTGTGTTTCAGGAGTTCGGCATGGGGATGGTCAGCGGCATAGGGCGCCGGGACACGCTTCAGCGCCGGCTCATGCAGGCGCCAGCCCGCCGTCAGGGCCGCCAGGCGATCCCCATCGAGATCAATGGCGCGGCGAAGGCCGTCGAGCCGGGCGCCGGACTGCTCGAAGAGACCGGCCCCCACCACCATGCGGTCGGGCTCCAGGCCGAAAAGGTAGGCGGGGCCCTCCGGATCGGAGACCGGCGAAAAACTGATGTGCAGGTGGGCGTTGTAGGGGGTCTTGTCCTTCGAGAAGCGGATATCGCGGTTGATGCGGAAAATCTTCGCCTTGAAGGCGCGGTCGAGCATCGTCTCCAGGCGGGCCGACAGCTCCGCGGCGAAGGCCTCGGCCGGGCGTTTGAGCGCGGCCTCATAGGTTGCCTTATGCGCGGCGAACCAGGTGCGGTCGTTGTTGGCTTTCAGGCCGCGCAGGAAGGTGATCGCGTCGGGCGAGAAGCCAGTGAAGGCGGGTGTCATTTCGGAGGCAGGCTCCCGGCGAAGCGGGCCGCCATATCGATCCAGGTATGGAGACCAGCATCCAACGCTGCGTCGGCGTCGACCCAGATGATGCCGCCCATGGGGCGCCCGGTGAAATTGACCGGCGTCGAGCCTGGACGGGCCAGAGCCTCGGCTTCCTGAGCCTTTCCGACCCGGAACATGAAGCGGCCGACTTCGACGCCAGAAATCATGTTGCCGTTGAGCAGCCAGCAATAGCCGCCGAACATCTTCTTCTCTGTGATCCCGCGCCGGCCCTTAAGGGCCTCACGCATCAGATCGGCCAGGTGGGGATCGTGCGGCATTACGAACCCTAACCCATAGGCGGCATCACGGCGAAGCTCGGAAGGGCAGCGTCCATGTGATCCCAACTGGCCGCGCGGCTGGCGTAGACCACCATCTGGGGCTCAAACACTTCCGGATCGTCGAGGCTGGAAGCGCGCAGAAAGATAAGGCCTTCCTGACCGGCGTTCGTAGAGAAGACGGGAGACCCGCAGACCGGGCAGAACGCGCGGGTGACCAGCGCCCCGCTGTCAGCGGGAGAGACATAGCGAGCCACCTCGCCCGTAATCCGCACACTGGGTGCAGGAACCGCCATGTGGCTGGCGTGGCCAGTTCCGCTGGAGCGCCGGCAATCGACGCAATGGCAGTGGCCGGCCATCACGGGTTCACCGTCGCAGAAATACCGAACCGCGCCACACAGGCACCCCCCTTCGAACACGTCCCCGTTCTCCCGGTCACTTGGATATTGCAAGTGACTAAATCGCGCTGACTTGCAAAACACAAGTGAGAAGATCACCTTTTTGCCGATGAGTGAGTTGAATCCCCTGTCCTTGCGCTCCGGCTGCCCTATCGCGACGACGCTCGACATCGTCGGCGACCGATGGACGCTGGTGATCGTGCGTGACCTGATCAACGGCAAACGCCGCTTCGGACAATTTCTGGATTCGCCGGAGGGCATCACAACGAGCGTCCTGGCGGACCGGCTTGCCCGCCTCGAAACATGCGGGTTGGTGACGCGGAGCCCCTATCAGCAAGGGCCCACCCGGCACGAATATGAACTGACGGAAATGGGTGCGGCCCTTCGGCCTGTGCTTCAGGACATCTGCCGATGGGGTAACAGATATATCCCTGGGACCTGGATGCCCCCCGAACGTTTCATGGCCCCCGCCTAGCGCCTACGCGGCGTTCTTCGCCTCGTCATACTCCTTGGCCTGCTTCCTGGTGACGAGGCCTTTCCAGCGCCGCTCGAGGAAGTTCTTCAGAGAGCCAGGATGCAGGGTCTCGATGCGGGCCAGGACCGAGGGATAATCCTTGTAGTGCGGTGTTGTGTGGAAGGTCTCGGGCGCGGCCTCCATCAGCATGTCCCGCTCATCGTGCGGGATATCCAGGAGGACGAGGGAATTGTCGTCCTTGCGCAGCCGCGTGAAGAACTTGCCCCGCACCTTGTAGGCCGGCGAGCCGTAGGACATGCCCTCCTCGACCCCCGGGAAGGACATGACGATCTGGCGCATTTCGTCTTTGGTCATGGTGGGGAAGGTGCGCCACTCGATGGTTTCTGGGAAGCGCAGATTAATGTCCCCTCCCAGAGAGAGGTTAGGGCGCGTCCGGCCGTTTGAGCCACGCCTTGGGAACCAGCTCCCGCCAGCGCCGCACCATGAAACCGCGCAGCTGGTCTTCGGAGATGGTCTCGATCCGGGCCAGCATCATCCTGGCGTCGTTGAAGTGTGGGGTGGAATGGAAGACGGCGGGCTCGGCATCGATGAGCATTTCGCGTTCGTCGGCGGAGATGCCGCCGAGCTGAAAGTTTTCCTCGTTCAGGATGCGGGTGAGGACCTTGCCAGCCACCTTGAAGAACGGTGAGCCCATGTTGAACCCCTCCTCGACTTCGGGAAGGGCGCGGATCACGGCTCGGGCCTGGTCAGGCGTCATCCGGCGGAAGATCGCTCAGGACCATGGCGAAGGGAACCCGCTGGCCGTCCTTCGTGGAATAGCCGGAGATGATCTTGTGCTCCGGGTTGATGACGCCGAGGTCGACCTCCTGGTCCGGGAAGACGATGATGCGGCGCCAGCCGATAGAGATCAGCAGCTCATAGCCGTCGAGGGCCCGCTGGCTCATGGCCTTGAGGCGCGAATAGTAGGGCTCGGTCTTCCAGGCCAACGGTTTGGATTCATCGACCACGACATTGAGCCGCCGGCCGTCCTGCTCCGGGAACATCACGAAGCCGGCCTTGTTCGGGCGCCACATATCATCGAGGCGGTCGGAGGTCAGCCACAGGCAATGAAAGCCGGCGCAGGCCGTCGGCCGGTCCGAATAGATTCCGCAGCCCGAGCCGCGCCTGAAGTGAGCGCACCACTTTCCCGGTTCCTTGGAGATCGCCTCGATGCCCAGGAGCTTGCAGCAGAGGCCGCAGTCTCCGCAGGACTTGTTGGGCGCGGGCTGGAGCGGCTGGAGCGGGGTGGCGTCGGACATCGTCCGGCGGGACTAGCGGGGGCGTGCGACAGTTGCGTGACGGAGCGGCGACAGACATTTCGGATTATACAGAGCTACCCACAAGATGTAGGGTACCCGCGTCATCTCGCCGCTAGATATCGGCATGGGCCGATGTCATTTTCACGGTCGGGGAGCGGCGAGGGGTGATTCGCCGCCGTTCTGGAGGCCTCGTCGATGTCCGCCCTTATCCGTCCGCTGCCGGGTCTGATGACCCCTTCCCATGGCTACAAGCCGTTCCGCTATCCGTGGGCCTACGACTTCTGGAAGAAGCAGCAGCAGGTGCACTGGATGCCGGAGGAAGTGCCCCTCGGCGAGGACTGCAAGGACTGGGCGGCCAAGCTCAATGACAAGGAGCGTAACCTCCTCACCCAGATTTTCCGGTTCTTCACCCAATCGGACGTCGAGGTGAACGACAATTATATGGAGCGCTACGCCCGGGTGTTCAAACCGGTCGAGATCAAGATGATGCTGTCGGCGTTCTCCAACATGGAGACGATCCACATCGCCGCATACGCTCTGCTTCTGGAAACCATCGGCATGCCGGAGAGCGAGTTCTCGGCGTTCCTGGAATACGAGGCCCTGAAGGCCAAGCACGACTACATGCAGCAGTTCGGCGTCGACACTGACGCCGATGTCGCGCGCACCTTGGCCATGTTCGGCGGCTTCACCGAGGGGCTGCAGCTGTTCGCCAGCTTCGCGATGCTGATGAATTTCCCGCGCTTCAACAAGATGAAGGGCATGGGGCAGATCGTGTCGTGGTCGATCCGCGACGAGAGCCTGCACTGCGAAGGAATGATCAAGCTTTTTCATGCCTTCAACGCCGAAACGAAGTGCGTGACCAAGGCCGTGGCTGACGACATCGTCGACTGTTGCAAGACCGTGGTGGGCCTGGAAGACCGCTTCATCGACCTGGCCTTCGAAGCGGGCGAGGTGCAGGGCATGACGCCCGAGGACATCAAGCAATATATCCGCTTCATCGCTGACTGGCGCCTGCGCCAACTTCAGCTGCCTGAAGTCTACGGGGTGAAGGAAAACCCCCTGCCCTGGCTGCAGAGCCTGATCAGTGGCGTCGAGCACGCGAACTTTTTCGAGGCGCGATCCACAGAGTATTCGAAGGCCGCGACCAAAGGCTCCTGGAGCGGCGCCGATGGGGTCTGGGGCGAGTTCGACAAGATGATGGCCAAACGTTCCGACACGATCCTGCCGGCGGAATAGAAACAGCTTTACGGGGGCGAGGAGAAGGGGCGGCGCCGAGAGGACGTCCGCCCCTTCTTCAATTGGGGTCTAGCGTCGGGCCGTAGCGATGAGCCAGGTGCGCGGCACGCCGTCGTATCCACCTCCATCCGTCTCGCCGAATTCAGTCGTCGCCCAGGCTCCCGCCGCCGCATAGGCGGCTGCAAGGCTCTCACGGGTGGGAAAATTGTAGTAGCGTCCGAGGCCGTCCCGATCACCCCCCTGGCCGGACTTGTAGCTCGCCCGGAAGAGGCCACCCGGCTTGAGGGCGCGGTAAATGCGCGCCAGGACGTCAGCCAGGCTGTCTTCCGGCACATGCAGCAGGCAGGCGTTTGCCCAGACGGCGTCATAAGCCTCGCCTTCGGCAAGATCCTCGAAGAGCAGGATGCGCACAGGCCGGCCAATTAGGCGTTCGGCCTCCACGGCCAGGCCCGTCGAACCGTCGGTGGGCACAACATCGAAGCCTGCATCAAGCATGACTTTCGCGTCCTGACCGCCGCCGCAGCCGAGTTCGAGGATCCTCGCTCCCGGCGCGAGGCAGGCCAGAAATTCGGACAGATGCGGATGATCCCCGCCCCGGGCGCGGGCCGCGTAGACCGGCGCCTCACGGTCATAGAAGGCCAGGGTCTCGTGGTCGTGGCCCATATCAGGCCGGATTGCTGACGGCGGTGACCTCGTCGTCCAGCTGGCCCTCCCACTTCGCCACGACCGCGGAGGCCACGGAGTTTCCGACCACATTGGTGGCTGACCGGCCCATGTCGAGCAGATGGTCGACGGCGAGGATGAGGACGAGGCCGGCCTCCGGCAGATTGAAATAGGAAAGGGTCGCGGCGATGACGACGAGGGACGCGCGGGGCACGCCGGCCATGCCCTTGGAGGTGATCATCAGCAGCAGCAGCATGGTGATCTGCTGAGCAATGGTGAGATGGACGCCGTACACCTGCGCGATGAACAGGGTCGCGAAGGTGCAATACATCATCGAACCGTCGAGATTGAACGAGTAGCCGAGCGGCAGGACGAAGCTGGCGACCTTCTTGGAGACGCCGAACACCTGCAACTGCTCCAGGGTGCGGGGATAGGCGGCCTCGGAACTGGCGGTCGAGAAGGCCAGCAGGGCCGGCGCGCGGATCATGTTCACGAGCCGCAGTATGCGAGGCCCGACCACAGCGAAGCCGGCGGCGATGAGCACGGCCCAGAGCAGGCCCATGGAAAGGTAGAAGCCGCCCACGAACTTCGCATAGGTGGCCAGAACCTCAATGCCCTGCGAGGCGATGGACGAGGCCAGGGCCGCGAAGATCGCCACCGGGGCGAAGCGCATCACGAAGGCCGTCACCTTCAACATGATCTGGGCGATCTGCTCGACGAGGTGGAGTACGGCGGGCGCCTTGTCCTCCAGGGACGAGACGGCGGTGCCAACGAAGATCGAGAAGACAACGATCTGCAGGATCTCGTTATTGGCCATGGCCTCGACAATCGATTTCGGGACCAGGTGGGTGATGAAGTCCTTGAGGGTGAACTTCGACATGTCCACGGCCCCAGCGGCCGTCTCGCCGGGATTGGGCAGGGACAGGCCGACGCCAGGCTGCAGCAGGTGGACCATGGCCAGGCCCAGGAGCAGGGATACGACTGAGGCGGAAATGAACCAGCCCATGGTCTTGGCGCCGATGCGGCCGATGGTGGCGGCGTCTTCCATGTGGGCGATGCCGGCGACCAGGGTGGAGAACACCAGGGGCGCGATGATCATCTTGATGAGACGCAGGAAGATGTCGGTGAGGATCGAGAGCCCTTCGGTGACCCGCTTGATCTGGTCGGGGCCGAGAAGCTGGTTGCACGCGAAACCGACGGCGACGCCCAGGACCATGGCCCCGACGATGAAGTAGGTGAAGGTGCGGTTCATTCAGGCGTCCCTTGGCGATGGACTGACTTAAGCGGTCATCACCCGCCGCGTCCACCGTGCGACCTCGCCAAGTCTTGCCTGAAAAGCGCCGCCGTGCGCCATATTGGGCGGATGAATGCAAAGACTGACGCCGCCGCCATCGTTGAGCGGCTGAAAACCGAATACCGCAAATCCGTTGACGCCCTGCGCTCGGCCCTGAAGGCCTTCATGAGCCTTGGCGTGACGCCGGACCCTTCGCTGCGCGCCGGGGGGGCGTTCTGCTATCCGATGCTTCGGATCACCTACAATCCGGCCGGGCCGCCGCCAATCATCGCCCGCGCCTTCGCGCGGTTCTCCGCGCCAGGGGTCTATACGACGACGATCACGCGCCCCGAACTTTTTGGAGACTATCTCACCGAGCAACTCAGCCTGATGATGTCCGACTTCGACATCGAGGTGGAAGTGGGGCGTTCAAGCCAGGAAATCCCCTTTCCCTATGTGCTCGACGGCGCGGCGGACATCGCGCTCGCCGATGTCACGGCCACCGAGATCGCGCGGCATTTCCCGTCCACGGAGCTGGCCCTGATCGGCGATGAGGTGGCGGACGGGCTCTGGGAGCCCTCTCTGGCGACGACGCGGCCGCTCGCCCTTTTCGATGGGCTGCGCACCGATTTCTCCCTGGCCCGGCTCACCCACTACATGGGCACGGCGGCGGAACATACGCAGCAGTACATCCTCTTCACCAACTACCACCGCTACGTGGATGAATTCGTCCGTTGGGCGGCGGCCCAGCTGGCGACGGACAGCCCCTATACGGCTCTCTCCTGCGCGGGCCACGTCCTGGTCACCCGGGACACGCCGGATCCAGAAAAGGCCATCAGCGACGCGGCCTGGCGGCGCCACCAGATGCCCGCCTATCACCTGATGGCGCCCGGCCGGCAGGGGATCAGCCTGATCAATATCGGGGTCGGCCCGTCCAATGCGAAGAACATCACCGACCACCTGGCCGTCCTGCGGCCGGAAGCCTGGCTGATGATCGGCCACTGCGGCGGACTGCGCGCCAGCCAGACGATCGGCGACTATGTGCTGGCCCACGCCTACCTGCGCGACGATCACATGCTGGACGACGTGCTGCCGCCGGAAGTACCGGTTCCGGCCCTGGCCGAAGTGCAGGTCGCGCTGAACCAAGCGGCGGAGAATGTCACCGGCGAGAGCGGCGATGAGCTGAAGACCCGTCTGCGCACTGGCACGGTGGTCACCACCCTCGACCGGAACTGGGAGCTCCACTACGCGTCCAGCGCCCTGCGCTTCAACCAGAGCCGGGCCGTGGCCATCGACATGGAAAGCGCCACCATCGCCGCCCAGGGCTACCGGTTCCGCTGCCCCTACGGGACATTGCTCTGCGTTTCCGACAAGCCACTGCACGGCGAGATCAAGCTGCCCGGCCAAGCCAACGCCTTCTATGAGCGGGCGATCAGCCAGCATCTGCGCATCGGCATCGAGGCGATGAACCTGTTGCGCGAAGAAGGGCCGCGCCTACACTCGCGCAAACTGCGAAGCTTCGACGAGCCGCCCTTCCGGTAGCGGCAAGGCCTCGCCGGGGAGCGCAGGCATGAACGAGGCGGCCCAGGACGACAAGGACGCCTTCTCCTGGCCCGCGGCCATCACCCGGGCGATTCTGGGATTCGCCCAGGGTCTCTCGCTCTGCCAGCTGAAGGAGTTGAGCGAAGTGGGCGCCTGGGGGCGTGAGCACCCTGCCCTCTATGCCGCCCTGCTGGTCAGCACGGCTTTCGCGCCCTTCGTTCTGATGGGCGGACTGGGACGTCTGCGGCCCCTGACCCTGGCGGTCTGGACCTTCATCGCCGTGGCGGTCTGCGCGGGGCTGGGCGCCTACGACATCTTACGCGGCCCCTTCGGTGTGCCGGATATCGTCTGGCACATGCCCGGTGGTTCAGTGATGGCCGCGGCGGTGGCGTTTCTGTTCATCGCCCACCACCTGGTGGTCCCGGCGGACGCGGCGCGTAAGCTGATCCCGCCCTACCCGGGCTATTTCGACGCCGCCTGGAAGGATGCGGTGCAGCTGATCCTGTCGGCGGCATTCGTCGGCGTTTTCTGGTTGGCGCTCATTCTTGGGGCCGCCCTCTTTCACCTGATCGGCATCACAGCCGTGCGGCGGTTGATCGAGTCGGAATGGTTCGCCTTCCCGGTGACCGGCCTCGCCCTCGCCGTTGCGGTCCAGCTGACGGATGTGCGGATGGGCCTCATCCGGGGGGTGAGGACGGTGGGGCTGGTGCTCCTATCGTGGCTCTTGCCGGTGGCGACATTTATCGCCGTGGCCTTCCTGCTGGCTCTGCCCTTCACGGGGCTCAAGCCCCTGTTTGACACCAAGAGCGCGACACAGATTCTGCTCTCGGCCGCCGCGGGGCTGATCGTCCTGATCAACGCCGCCTACCAGGATGGCTCCGAGGGAAGAGCGCCGGCATTCCTGCGCTGGACAGGGCGGGCAGCAGCGGTCGCCCTCGTACCCTTGATCGGCATCGCCGCCTTTGCTCTCGAACTGCGTATCGCGCCCTACGGGCTGACACCGGAACGGGTGATCGCGGCGGTGTGCGTGATGATTGGGGCGGTCTATGCCGTGGGATATGCGGTGGCGGCCGTTGCGCCCCGCGGCGGGTGGATGCAGCTGCTCGAGAAGGTGAATATCGGCGGGGCCCTGCTGATCCTCGTCTCCATCCTGGCGATTTTCACCCCGGTGGCCGACCCGGCGCGGCTCTCGGTGGACAGCCAGGTGGCGCGCCTGACGTCCGGGGCGGTGACGCCGGACAGGTTCGACTTTGATTTCCTGAGGTTCCAGGCCGGCCGATTCGGCAAGGAGGCCCTGGCGAACCTGGCGGCGCGGACGGGCGGCCCTCGCGACGCTGATATCGCCGACCGCGCGGTCATGGCCCAAAAGCGGGAATACCCCTTGAGCAGTTCGCCTCAGGAGGCGCCGCAGCAGGCCATCGAAGACCGGCTGAAGGTTTTTCCCACAGGAGCAGCCCTTCCGGCCAGCTTCCTGGACCAGTTGCAGCGACGCGACCTGGAGGACATGACCTGGTGCGACAGCGCCGAGCTTCCCTGCGAAGCGGACGTGGCGGATGTCGACGGCGACGGTAAGGTCGAGGTGACGATTTACCAGCCCTATATGGCCCCCGCCGGCTCGGCCGCCGCACCCGGGAACATCTATATGTACCGCCAAGGTCCGGACGGGCGCTGGCTTCCCGGCGCGCGATTCGGCGGAGACTGCGCGGCGCTGGTGGAGGCTCTGCGCACCGGGAAACCGGCCTTGAAGACAGGCGGCCAGGAAATCGAAGCCGGCGGGCGGAGGTACGACATGACCTACCGTGACAGCTGCCAGAGCCGGCCAGCACCGTAGGATCAACGCTTAGGAGCGGCTCTCTGGCAAGTCGCCGTCGAGAAAATCGGCTATGGCGCGGGCCAGGGCGGGATCGGTTACGGCCGAGAGATGATTGCCGCTGACCCGGACAACGGCGCCCCGAGGAAGCACCCGAGCCAGATCCTCCGGCGAGCCATTGTCGTGGTCATCGAGGCCGCTGACCACCAGAGTCGGGACCGGAATGCCGGCCAGATCGGCCCAGGTTGTGGGCACGAAGGAGGCGATCACGCCCAGCATGGCTTCGGCCGAGAGCCCGCCCTCGGTCAGCATGCGTTGGATGCGGCGGCCCGCGCGCGGATCCTTGGCGTTTTCGCCATTGCGGATCGCGTCCTCGAACATGTCGGCCCGGTCGCCGGCCTCAAGGATGCCCGAGGCCCCCATGCCGCCGAGGACGCAGCGCGCCGGACGGGCCCCACGAACCATCATGCGGGCGGCCGTGCGGGCGCCAAGTGAATAGCCGACAAGGTCATAGTCGGCGAGGCCCAGCCGTTCGATGAGGCAGAGCTGATCGTCGACCAGCACGTCGCCCGGCCAGTCGTGACTTGAGGCGGGCAAGGCCGCGGACTGGCCGTGACCGCGCAGATCAGGTGCGATGACCTGCCGGCCTTCGGCGGCCAGCAGTTGGGCGATGCCGGGGCCGAACCAGTTCGACTGGGCGTTGGCGAGGAAGCCGTGGAGCATGATGGTCGGCCGGCCGTCGCCCAGGGTGTGGAGGGCGATCCGCGCGCCATCGAAGCTGGCATAAGAGGAGGGCACGTTCATGCGGACCAGTCTGTCCACAGCTTGACCTCACGTCGAGTCTCGCGTTCCCCAGCAAGGCGCCTTATCGGCAAGAGCATGACCCGCAAGGTACCCCTCTCCCGCGTGGAGAACTTCCGCGACTTCGGCGACTATCCGACCCGCGACGGCCGGCGCATCCGGCGCGGCTTGCTCTACCGATCGGCCCACCAGCAGCATGCGACGGACGAAGACCTCGAGATCATCGCCGGCATCGCGCCCCACGCCATTGTCGATCTTCGCCGGCGCCTGGAGCGGGAGAAGGCCCCCAGCCGGCGCTGGCCGGAATTCGCGGCCACGGTCATCGAGAATGATCTTGGCGATCTGGATCATGACCCCTGGATGGCCGAGTTCGCCGCGAGTGACGGCAGCGTCGAGTGGTTTCGCCAGAACGCCATGGGCTTCTATCGGCAGACGCCCTTCGAGGACCGCTATATCGACCTCTTCTCGCGCTATTTCCATGTGCTGGGCGAGGCGAAGGGCCCGGTCCTGGTGCATTGCGCGGCGGGAAAAGACCGGACGGGCACGATCTGCGCCCTGACCCACTACCTGCTGGGGGTCGATCACGAACACATCGTCGCTGACTTCCTGCTGACCAACGACCATGACCGCGTCGCCACGCGCGCTCCTGAGCTGCGCGACATCTTCCTCAAGGAAGCGGGACGGGACGTGGAGCACGCGGCCCTGGTCCAGGCGATCAGCGTGGAAGTGAGCTACCTGGACGCCGCTTTCGAGACGATCCGGACACGATGCGGCTCCGTCGACGCCTACCTTCGGGACGTGCTGGGTATCGACGCGGAACTCAAAGAACGGCTAGAAGCGCGGCTGCTTGAGTAGCGGCGGGGTTTTGCCCATGAAAAACGCCCACCGCGACGTTGCCGGCGCGGCGGGCGCTCTAGTGGACCTTGGACCTCTGTTCCTGGGGCCACACTGCGCCTGACGGCCGTCGGCATCGAATCACCTTGGTGTGAGAAGGAAGTTGATCTTGAAGAGCTTTGAGCCGCCCAAGCGCATCCTCATGGGCCCCGGCCCCTCCGATGTGAGCCCCCGCGTCCTCGCCGCCCTGGCGCGTCCGACCATCGGCCACCTGGACCCGGCTTTTCAGGGCCTGATGGAGGAGATCAAGCACGCCCTGTCGCGTCTCCTGAACGCTGAAGGCTACGCCTGCCTCCCCTTGCCCGCCCCCGGCACGGCCGGAATGGAAGCTGCGATCATGAATCTGGTCGAGCCCGGCGATAGGGTGATGGTGGCGGTCAACGGCCAGTTCGGCGAACGCCTGGTGGACATGGCGGGCCGAGCCGGCGGCGAGGTCATCCGCGTCGACCACGACTGGGGCACGCCGGTCGATCCCAACAAGGTCGAGGACGCTCTGAAGGCCGCGGGCAAGGTGAAGGTTCTGGCCTTCGTGCATGCCGAAACCTCGACCGGGGCAATGAGCGATCCGGGTCCTCTGTGCAAACTCGCGGCGAAGCACGGGGCCCTGTCCATCGTCGACTGCGTGACTTCGCTGGGCGGCATCCCCGTGGACGCCATTGGCTGGGGTGCGGACGTGATCTATTCCGGCACGCAGAAGTGCCTTTCCGCCCCCCCGGGGTTATCGCCCTTCGCCATGAGCCCCAGAGCCCGGGAAGTGGTGGCCGCGCGCAAGGAAAAGGCGCGCAATTGGCTGCTCGATATGGGCCTGATCATGAGCTACTGGGGCGGCGAAGGCGGCCGGACCTACCATCACACGGCCCCGATCAATGCCCTTTACGGCCTGCATGAAGCCCTGGTGATCCTGGAAGAAGAGGGCCTACATAACGCCCATGCGCGTCACTGCCGGGTGCATGAGGCCCTGGCGGCCGGGGTCGAGGCGGCGGGCCTGTCGTTCCTGGTGGCCGAGCAACACCGCCTCCCGCAACTGAACGCCATCAAGGTTCCGGAGGGAATTGACGAAGCGGCCGTGCGCGCGCGGGTTCTGGCCAAGTACAATCTCGAGCTCGGCGCCGGCCTTGGCCCGCTGAAGGGCCAGATCCTGCGCATTGGGCTGATGGGCGCCTCCGCGACCCCGTGGCATGTGCGACTGTGCCTGACCGCCCTGACCGAAGCCCTGGCGGCGCAAAACTATCCGGACCACTCGGCCGCGGCGATGGCGGCGGCGGAGGCCAAGCTGGCCTAAAGGGCCGCTACCTCGAACCCCAACAAGAGGGCTTCCCGGCGAACGCCGGGACCAAAGCGCTGCCTGCTGCGCCGTGCGTGGAAACCCCGAAACAGCCAATGGGTCCAGGCTTGCGCCGGGGTGCTCCGAAGATTTCTTGAAAAGGCGCTTGCGCAAAAAGATATCTTAGATATATCTATTATTCAGATATATCGAAAGACGGTCTAATGGCCGTCGCAAGGACCTCTTAGAATGCACAGACACAGACACGGCCGCGAAGTTCACGCGCGGCACAGCTTCGGCCACCACACCAAGGGATTTGGGCGTGGCGGACGGGGACGGGGCGAGCGGATTTTCGACCAGGGCGACCTGCGTTTCGTGATCCTCAAGCTCATCGCCGAAAAGGAAAGCCACGGCTACGACATCATCCGCGCCATCGAGGAGCGAGTGGGCGGCGCCTATAGCCCCAGCCCGGGCGTGGTCTATCCGACCCTCAATCTGCTTGAGGAGATGGGCTATGTGACCGCGCGCGCCGCCGAGGGCGGTAAGCGGCTCTACGCCATCACCGACGAAGGCCGTGCGGCCCTGGAGACCAACAAGGGCTCCATCGACAACATCTTCCAGCGGATGGACGAGCTGCACCAGCGGTTCGACACCCCCGCGCCGCGCATCGCCCGGGCGATGCAGAACCTTGGCGCGGCGATTCAGATCCGGATGCGTTCCGGCCCCAGGAGCGCCGCGCAGCTGGACGCCATCATCACGGCGATCGACAGCGCGGCGCGCACGGTGGAGACCGCCTAGGCCTGCCACCTTCCTCCCTACCTCTCGCCGGTCTTGACCATGGGACGGCGCACCTGGGCGGGCCCTTCACAGGGCTCGCCCTTTTTCGCGTCTGGTTTTCCCGGTCAGCCGGTCTAGGGTGCAGGCTCCGGTCGAGGGCGCGGGCCAACAAAGCGCTCCGGCCAGGGGGAGGTTCAAGCGCGTGAGCCAGGTGAATTCCGAGGCTGATATGGCCGTCGCGGCGCCCGGAGGCGACGATGCCAAACTGTCCAAGGGCGCTCTTAGCTGGTCACTCTATGAAGGGGTGCGCGACCCCTATGTGATCCTGATCACCATCTACATTTTCATGCCCTATGTCGCCTCTTCGATGGTCGGCGACAGCGTGCGCGGCCAGGCGATCATCTCGCAGTGGAGCCAGTATTCCGGCTGGATCACCATGGCGACAGCGCCGTTCCTGGGCGCATCTGTGGACCGGCTGGGCCGCCGAAAGGGCTGGCTTGCATTCTGCACCATCCTCATGGCGCCGTTGATGGTCGCCCTATGGTGGGCGAAGCCGGATGGATCCGGTCTTTCCGTTACGGCGGTGATGATCATCACCACGATCATTGGCCTGCTCTTTTCCTACACCGAGGTGCTGCACAATTCCCTGCTGGTGCGGGCCGCCGGAATGGAGGGCGCTCACAAAGCCTCCAGCCTGGCTCTCGCCCTGGCCAACATCTTCGCCCTGGTGGCGCTCGGCTTCACCGCCTGGGCTTTCGCCCTGCCGGGGCTTGGCCTGCCGCTCGTACCAGAACACCCCTTGTTCGGGCTCAATCCGGCGGCGGGCGAAACCTCGCGGATCACCGGGCCGATGGCCGGGTTGCTCCTGGCCTTGGGCGCCCTGCCTCTCTTCCTGTTCACGCCTGACGCCCCGCGCAGCACCATGAAGGTGGTCGACGCGTTCAAGGCCGGGGCCGCAGATCTCTGGAGCATGCTCAAGACCGTACGGCAGCGCCGGGACGCCTTTATCTTCCTGATTTCGCGGATGTTCTATGTCGATGGCATGACAGCGGTGCTGCTCTATGCCGGGGTCTATGCAACGGGCGTGATGAAGTGGGGGCCGCTGGAAATGCTGCTCTACGGCATCATCCTGACCGTCCTGGCGGTGATTGGCGGCTTCGCGGCGCGCTGGTTCGACGCGGGGCTGGGGCCCAAGCGGGCGGTGCAACTGGAAATCCTGATGTCGTTCCTCGGCATCATCGCCATCATCGGCATGGCGCCGGATAAGATCCTGTTCTTCTGGCACTACGACGTGGCGGCTCACGCGCCTATGTGGGGCGGGCCGGTGTTCAAGACGCTGCCGGAGTGGATCTTCATCCTGATCGGCTTTTCCAACGCCGTGTTCATTACGGCTCACTACGCATCGTCCCGCACCCTGCTGACCCGGCTCACCCCGCCGGAACAGACCGGCGCCTTCTTCGGGGCCTATGCGGTGTCCGGCACCGCGACGGTTTGGCTGGGGTCATTCCTGGTGAACCTCGGCACCAACCTGACCCACACCCAGCAGGGCGGATTCGCGACCATATCGATCCTGCTGTTCGTGGGATTCATCGGCCTGCTTTTCGTGCGCGAGGGCGGACTTGCGCCGGCAGGCAAGGCGGGATCGTGATCCCCGAGGACGACCGGGGATTTACGCTCGGAGACGGCCTGTTCGAGACGATTCTGTCGCGCGGCGGTCTGCTGATGCACGCCGAAGCCCATCTCGCGCGGATGGCGGCCGGGTGTGCGGTTCTGGGGCTGCCGGCGCCGGACGCCTCGGACATTCTGGAAGAGGCTGAGGCCGCCCTTGCTGCGAGCCGGCTTTCCGGGGCCCGTGCGGCCGTCCGGGTCACGTGGACGGCGGGGTCCGGCGGCCGGGGACTCGACCGGCCGGCGATCCTGGAGCCGCGCCTCATCGTGACGGCCGCGCCCGCGCCGCCTCCAGCCGGCCCGGTCCGCCTCGCGACGGTCGGCATTCGGCGCAACGCCTCTTCCCCGGTAAGCGAGCTGAAATCACTTGCCTATCTGGACCAGATCCTGGCGCGCCGTGAGGCGGTCGCGGCCGGCGCCGAGGACGCCCTGATGTGGAGCACAGCCGGCACGGTCGCCTGCGCGACGGCGGCGAATGTGTTCTGGCTGCGCGACGGGCAGCTGGAGACGCCAGCCTTGGCCCGCGGCGTGCTCCCCGGGATCATGCGCGGGCGGGTTCTGGAACTGACGAAGGCGCGGGAAGTGGAATGCGTCGACGTCAGGCAAGCCCAGGCGATGTTCCTGACCAACAGCCTTATCGGGGTGCGCGAGGTCGCCAGCCTGGACGGGAGGGCGTTCACGCCCCATGCGATGGTTCGGGACCTCGAAGCGGCTCTGGCCGCTGAGCTCTAGTTGTGCAGGACTTTGTCCGACAGGCGAGGGCGCAGGTAGTAGGTCTGGTTGAAGGTCACCGATGAGGACATGACCATGTGCAGGGGCGGCGTGTAGACGTACTGCACCTCGGCGCGGATGACGCTCTGGTTGGCCGCGATCACCCCGGTGGGGACGGTGACGGTGCTGCCCACGGCCGCGCCCGACCAGTTGGACCCATCGCTCCAGTCGACCTTGGCGACGTTGCTGGCATTGGCCGTGATCGAGGTGATCCGCATTTTCAAGGTGGAGGTCGAGAACGGCGTCATTAGAGCCTGGGCGACCGTGAAAATGTCGGTGGTGTCGGCGGCCGCCACCTGGGTGGTCCGAGCGGTGAGGTCGCCGATGGTGGAGGCCACGTGGCTGACCCGCCGTTTGACGATCATCGCCTGAGTGAACTCGGCGATGGCGAAATACATCACGATCAGAACCGGGGCGATGAAAGCGAATTCCACCGCCGCGACGCCGCGGATATCGCGGCCGAGCCGGCGAAGGATGCCGCCTCCATGTGTAACCGGGGCCATCAGAAGGGCTCGTTCCGGAAAGCGACCGCCGTGGTGATCAGCCGCTTGTTGCCCGACAGGTTCACCAGCGAGGCGTTGAGCAAAGGCGTGATGATGGTCCAGGTGTAGTAGGCCCGCACGAGGACGATGTCGTTGCCTGCCCCGGGCGTGAAGGTGAGGCTGGCCTGGTTGACCGCGCCGTTCACGACTGGGCTGGGTTGGGTGACTGTCGAGAAGCTCGTGAAGGTGCGGACGTCCACATAGAGGTTGGACGAGCAGCTGGACCCCAGCCAGGACATGTTGTTGCAGACTTCCGTCTTGAAGGTCGAAGCCGACCCCCCGGAGCTCTGCAGTTCACCCGTGCGCACCTTGCGGCCCGCGGCGATGGTGGCGTTTTCGAGGGTGGTCGTGACCAGGAACACCAAGCCAAGTTCCAGCACGCCGAAGATCAGCATGAAGAAGGGCGTGGCGATAAGGGCGAACTCGACCGTCGTATTCCCACCGCGCTCGTCCCGCGAGAAGCGGGCCAACGCGGATCTGACGCGCTGCATGAGGGTGGCCATCGGGCGTGGTGTCTCCCTGGAGGGCGCGGCGCCCTGCGAGAGGGAAGTCTAGGCTGGTGTCCCTAACCGACCTTTAAGCGCCTGATTATTCGCTTGAACTGGAGCCGCCGCCACCGGACGGACCGGACCCCTGGGCCTGCGCCGAAGCGCCCGCCGCGCCGCGGGCGCGGTCTGGATAGGCGGTATAGGCGGGAGCCCACTGATCATAGACGCCGGCGCCGCTGCCGCGTTCGCCTGGCATCGGGGTGCGCTCACAGCGCGGCGAGCAGGCATAGTTGTAGACGTCCGGGCCCCGGTAAAAGGAGATGCGGTTCTCGTCCGGCGCGGAAACCACCACCTGGGTGGAAAGGATCGTGCGGCCCGAGGCGTCGGTGACCATCAGGCTGGTGACGCCGTAGCCGCGGCCCAGCACCAGAATGTTCCGGCCATCCAGCACAGCCACATCGGCGATCGACGGGTTGCCGACAATGACGTCCCTGGCGGTGGTCGGCAGAGTCACCCTGGCGCTCTGGTCAATGCGCACCGTCATGGTCTGGGCGCTGGCGGCGCCCACGAGGGTGAAGAAGCCGATCACGGCGGCGATGGTGGTCAGAAAAGCGCGCATGGCGGATGCCCCGAGGAGGAACGAGTCGGCCCTAAAGCTCCTCCGGAATGGTCAACAAAAGCTGAAGGGCTATCGCGCGCGCACGCACGTAGGGCGCGCGCCAGTCTTCAATGTGGGACGGCGCGAGCGGCTCCGAAAGCGCGTCAAAACGGCACAAACCGGGAAGTATGGTTAACGGAAGATAATAGTAAATTCAAGTAAACCAAACAAAAATCTGAGTAGTTTTACGATGTTTACTGGCCATTAAGCGCGGCGAGCGAAAGTGCACTCGTGTTCGGGGGCAGAAGGCCGTTGCAGGCTTGATCCCGCAACCGCCAACTTGCACCGCTAGGAGATAAAACATGTCGAAGTTCGTGACCAAGTTCCTGAAGGACGAATCCGGCGCCACGGCCATTGAATATGGCCTGATTGTCGCCCTGATCGCCGTGGTGATCATCACCGCCGTGACCACGCTGGGCACCAAGCTCAACGGCGCCTTCACGACCATCAACGGCAAGCTGCCGTAAGAATTCCGAAGACCAAAGGTCCCAAGAACTCGGGAAGGCCGCGGCTCACGCCGCGGCCTTTTCCTTTTGGACCTGCGAATACTGCCTACGTAGTACTACTTAGTAGAAATTCATCGCGAAGAACCAAGACGGAAACGGTTCATTCACCGCACTCGCGGATACTGCCATCGAACCACCGGATGGGGGGCAGCCTGGTCCACCGGCCAGATCCCTTCTGCGGTTCCCTGAAAATCACGCTGAGACCCGCTCAGAAGGAGTTATGCCATGACGAAGTTCGTCACCAAGTTCATGAAAGATGAGTCCGGCGCCACGGCCATTGAATACGGCCTGATCGTCGCCCTGATCGCCGTGGTGATCATCACCGCCGTGACGACGCTGGGCACCAAGCTCGATGGCGCGTTCACGACGATCAACGGCAAGATGCCGTAAGACACGCCGGCGACGGCAGACGTGCAGGGGGCCGCGGTTCACACCGCGGCCCCTTTGCTTTGGCGACGTCCGCCAGACGGCGGAAACCTTTGGTTCACCTCGATCCCCCACTCTCAACAGAGTCTCGTTCCCAGCCCCGATTTCAGGCTCCGCCCATGCCCGCCGATCTCATCCAAGCCAGCGTGCTCTGCGTGTTCCCGGCCATGGTCATAATCGCGGGCTTGTACGACATAACCACCTTCACCATTCCCAACTGGATCTCCGCCGCCCTGGCCCTGGCCTTCATTCCGGCGGCCTTTCTGACGGGATCGAGCTGGGCCGAGGTTGGGCTTTGCGTCGCGGTGGGCCTCGGTTGCTTTATCTTGGCCGTGGGAATGTTCGCCATGAACTGGATTGGCGGCGGCGACGCCAAGCTGATGGCGGCGGCCGGCCTTTGGCTCGGCTGGCCGGACGTTGTGCAATATCTCGTCGTGACCGGCCTCGCTGGAGGAATTCTGGCGCTTTCTCTCCTGGCCCTGCGCTCGGCCTGGTTGCGCCGCTACGCCGCCGCGGGCCCGTCCTGGATGGGCCGGCTAGCGACGCCCGGGGGCTCCGCGCCGTACGGCGTGGCCATCGCCATCGGCGCCCTGACAGTGTTTCCGTTCAGCCCGCTGATGCACGCCGGTTAAACGTGAACGGCATTTAGGCCCGCGTTAACCATGGGCCGGTGAGAGTTGGCGGGGGCCAGAAGGCTTCTTGCGAATCAAACCCGGAAAGTCCGCGAAGCCGGACGCGTCCCCCAAGTCATTCGCCCCAGCGCAAAGGGGCGGCACGCGTGAAGGCCGATGAGCCCCATTCGAATTGTCATTCTGGCTGTCGCCGCCGTGGCCGCGATCGGTCTTGCCCTCGTGGTGCGCAACCTGGCGAGCAACAACGCCGGGCCCGCTCAACCGGCCGCCGCCGCCGCTCCGGTCGACACCCGGCCGATGACCCGGGTTCTGGTGGCCAAGATCGACGTGCCTGTCGGCACGAGCCTGTCGCCGGCCAACATGTCCTGGCAGAGCTGGCCCGCCGACGCGGTCAACCCGCAGTTCATCACCGACGGCTCCGCCCCCGCTCCGGCCCCGACCGGCGCCGCGGCCGCGGCCCAGACCGCCCAGCGCACCGCTGGTGACATGATGGGCGGCGGGCAGGCCATGCAGGCCCTGGCCGGCGCCATCGCCCGCACCCCCATCCTGGCCGGAGAGCCGATCACCGCCCAGAAGATCGTGCGCGGCGGCGAAGGCGGCTACATGTCCGTCGTGCTGCAGCCGGGCTTCCGCGCGATGGCCGTACCGGTCAATGCCGAAACCGCTGTCGGCGGCTTCATTCTGCCGGGCGACCGGGTGGACGTGATCACCAGCCGCCAGGCCCGGGACTCTGACAACGGATTCATCTCGGAAACCGTGCTGCGCAACGTGCGCGTCCTGGCCATCGACCAGACCACTGAGCCGGCCAAGGACAGCCGCACCATCGTCGGCGCCGTGGTCACGCTGGAAATTCCGCAAGGGGACATCGAGGTCATGGCCCGCGCCAAGGCGCAGGGCAATGTCGTCCTGGCCCTGCACTCCTACGCCGATATCGGCGGCGCCGCTGGCCGCGCCAGCCCCGCCGCCGCCGAAACCCGCTCCGTCCGGATTTTCCGCGCCGGACAGGCGAGCGAGATCGAGGTCGCCCGATGAAAGTTCCCCAGATGACCGCCCCAAGGGCCCTCTTCAGAGCCGTCGCCGCCCTGGCTTCGGCCGCCGCCTTCATGATCTCCCTGCCGGCCGACGCCCAAACGGACTCCACTGCCGCGCCGATGGCCGCCGCCACGGCGCAGACCGCCTCGGTCGTGCGCGTGGACATGAGCTCCGGACCGACATCCCAGTCTCTGACCCTCCCCCGGGGCCGTTCGGCAATCATCGAACTGCCCACCGACGTTCGCGACGTGCTGGTGACGAACCCCGCCGTGGCAGACGCGGTCCTGCGCTCACCGCGGCGGATCTACGTGCTCGGCATGGCCTCGGGCTCCACCGACGCGGTGTTCTTCGACGCCGCCGGCCGGCGGATCCTCTCCCTCAACATCCGGGTCGACCAGGACGTCAGCAATCTCTCCGACACTATCAATCGGGTTATCCCCGGCGCCCGCGTGCGGGTCGAGTCGATCGGTGACAGCATCATCCTGACCGGCATGGTGCCGACGGCGGGCGACGCCGAAAAGGCGGGCCAGATCGGCCGCGCCGCAGTGGCCAAGCCGGAACAGCTCCTCAATATGCTGACCATCGCCGGCAAGGACCAGGTGATGCTGAAGGTGCGCATCGTTGAGATGCAGCGCAATGTCATCAAGCAGCTCGGCTTCAACATGTCCGCCGTGCTCAACCAGCTGGGTGAGCCACAGTATTTCATCGGCAACAACGCCACCTTCGGCATCAATGGTTCGCTGCTCGGCGGCATCACGGGCGGCTATCGTCTGGACACCACCCGCCAGCCGGTAGTGACCGCGCCCGGTACGGAATGCGAGGGCGGCGACGAGGGCTCCACCGTCATCGACCGCACGCGTGAAGCGGCCTGTATCGCGACCAATCGCGCCGGCAGCGCCGGTCTCAACTCCGCGTCCGGGGTGTTGCAGGCTTTCGAACGGGTGGGCTTGGTGCGTACCCTGGCCGAGCCGAACCTGACCGCCGTCTCCGGCGAGAGCGCGCGCTTCCTGGCGGGCGGTGAATTTCCCGTGCCGACCGGCCAGGACAACACCGGCAAGGTGACCATCGAGTTCAAGCCGTTCGGCGTCGGTCTCGGCTTCACCCCGATCGTGCTCTCCGGCGGCCGCATTTCGCTGAAAATCTCCACGGAAGTGTCGGAACTCTCCAACCAGGGCTCCTTCACCCTGGGCGGCCAGAATGGCTCCTCCGCCCTGGTGGTCCCCGGCCTGTCGGTGCGCCGCGCCGAGACCACCGTCGAACTGCCATCCGGCGGCGCGATGATGATCGCCGGCCTTCTGCAGGACCGCATGCGCCAGAACCTGGACTCGCTGCCGGGCATGATGAACCTGCCGGTCCTGGGCTCGCTCTTCCGCTCCCGCGACTACCAGGCCGGTCAGACGGAACTGGTGATCATCGTGACGCCCTACCTGGTCTCTCCGACCAGCCCGGCGAACCTGCAGACCCCAGCGGACGGCTTCCGCACCGCCTCCGACCCGGAAACGGTTCTGCTGGGCCGCCTGAACCGCGCTTACAACCGCCCGCCCCAAGCCACCGCCGGGCGCACCTATCAGGGACCCTATGGTTATGTGGTCGAATAGATTGCTCCTGGCGGCCACGGCCGCGCTCAGCCTCTCCGCCTGCGCCTCTACCGGCACGGTCGGCAATGACGACGCCCTGACGCCGACCGAGCGGTTCGGCATCACGGTAACGCCGCAGCCGGTGGAACTGCGCCTGGCGCCGCATGCCGGGGGCATCTCCCAGAACCAGGCGGCCGCCCTCACCGAATTCACGCAAGGCTGGCGCGACATCGACGGCGGCATGATCACCCTTCGCGCGCCTGGCAACGGCGCCGATCCGGCCGCCGCGCGCGCCACCTTGGAAACCGCCCGCCGCTTCCTGATCGATCAGGGCGTCGATCCGGCGAAAATCCAGTTGGCCGGCTACGACGCCGGCGGCGATCCGACCGCACCGGTGGTGGTGGGTTATGCCCGGTACACCGCCCAGGGTCCGGATTGCAGTCAGGCCTGGCCGAACATGACCGCGACCATGAACAACCGCGAATACGAGAATTTCGGCTGCGCCGTCACCGCCAACATGGCCGCGATGATCGACAACCCGGGCGACGTGCTGCAGCCCCGCACCATGACCCCGGCCGACGCCGGCCGGCGCGCCACCGTGCTTGGCCGCTACCGCGCCGGCGAAGTCACTTCTTCGGCCGCCGACGCCCAGGCCAATGGCGCTGTCTCCAGAGCAGTGGACTAATCCCAGTGAACACCCGACCCCAGAGCTCTGACCCTTTTGAAGCCGGCTTCGCGGCGGACGACGAGTTCCTCACCGCCTCGCCCGGACGCGACGATGCGTGGCGCCAGGCGCCGGTGGATCCAGCCCAGGCCTTCGAGCGCGCCACCGCCCCTGCCGCCGGCGGACCCGGCGGCGCTTCGCCTGGCGCTCCGCCGGATCCCTTCGCCGAATTTCCTCCGACGCGCGGCCGCGAAGTCTGGGACGAGGACGCCTATGCGCCGTCCACCTCAGAACCCGTCGCGGCGCAGCCGCCCCCGGCCACCGATGATCTAATGGGCGCGCCGTCAGGCCACCCGGTCGCGGACCTGATCGCCACGGCCAATGCCGCCCTTGGCGAGGCCAGCGTGCCGCGCATCACCATCCACGCCTTCTGCGCCCGCGCCGAAATGGCCGAGCTGGTCAAGCGCGCGGCCGCCGACCGGCGCATGGAGCGCGCCCAGACGGTGGTCCGCCCCGGCGGCCTCGCCGCCGCCGTCGAGTACTATCAGAACCAGCCCACCCCTTCCCTGGTCATTGTCGAGACGCTCGACCCGGCCCCTCAGCTCCTCGCCCTTCTCGGCCGTCTGGCGGAAGTCTGTGACGCGGGGACGAAGGTCGTCGTGATCGGCGCGGCCAATGACATCGCCCTTTATCGCGAGCTGATGCGCCGGGGCGTTTCGGAATACCTCGTGCCGCCCCTGAAGACGCTCCAGCTGATCTCGACGATCACCAGTCTCTATGCGGACCCGGCTTCGCCGTTCATCGGCCGCCAGATCGCTTTCTGCGGCGCCAAAGGCGGCTCGGGTTCCTCGACCCTGGCGCACAACATCGCCCACGCGATTTCCGAACGCATGAGCGCGGGCACCGTGCTGGTGGACATGGACCTGGCCTGGGGCACGGCGGGTCTCGATTTCAACCAGGACCCGCTGCAAGGCATCGCGGATGCCCTGTCTCAGCCGGACCGCCTCGACCCCGTGCTGATGGACCGAATGATGGTCCGCTGCTCGGATCACCTCTCCCTGTTCGCCGCCCCGGCCACCCTTGACCGCGACTACGAGATCCCCACGGACATCTACGAAGAGGTCACCCAGAAAATCCGCCAGGCCGCCCCCTATGTGGTGCTGGACCTGCCCCACGCCTGGAGCGGCTGGATCCGCCGGGTGCTGCTGTCCTCCGACGATGTGGTGATCGTGGCCGAACCGGACCTGGCCTCCTTGCGCAACGCCAAGAACATGGTCGATCTGGTGCGGCTTGCCCGCCCGAACGACGCACCGCCCCGCGTTGTGATCAACAAGGCCGGCATGCCCGGCCGCCCGGAAATCCCGATGAAGGACTTCACCGAAGCCCTTGGCGTCGCGCCGGCCATGGTCATTCCCTTCGATGCGAAGCTGTTCGGCCAGGCGGCCAACAACGGGCAGATGATTCACGAGGTCGGGCCAAAATCGAAGGCGGCGGAAGCGATCGACCAGCTCGCCAACGCCATCAGCCGGCGCGAAGCCGGCGCTCCCGCGCCAGCGGCGGCCGCCAGCGGCAAGGCGTCCCTGCTCTCGGGTCTGTTCAAGAGGAAGTAGGCCTCCGTGTTCGGCAAGCGCGACCAACCCAACGCTCCAGCGCCGCGTCAGGCGCCGCCACCCGCCCCCGCCGGCGGCGCGGCCATCGCGACGCGCCCGCAGAAGATGGATCCGGGCGTCCCGGCTCCATCCGCCCCGGCCCCAGCGCCGTCCGGCGCCGGGCCGAAATCGACGCCAGGCTTTGAGCAGCTGCTGAACGCCCAGGGACCGGCCCCCACCCAGGAGGTCGTTCGGGAGCAGTCGGACTACTACCACGCCACCAAGACCACGATCTTCAACGCCCTCCTGAACACCATCGACCTGGCGCAGCTGGCCCAGCTCGATGCGAAGGAAGCGGCCGAAGAAATCCGCGACATCGTCGCCGAACTGGTGGCGATCAAGAATGTGTCCATGAGCGTGTCCGAACAGGACATGCTGGTTCAGGACATCATCAACGATGTTCTTGGCTACGGCCCGCTGGAGCCCCTGCTGGCCCGCGACGATATCGCCGACATCATGGTCAATGGCGCCAGCCGGGTGTTCATCGAAGTCTCCGGCAAGGTGCAGCTGACCAATGTCCGCTTCCGCGACAACGCCCAGCTGATGAACATCTGCCAGCGGATCGTCAGCCAGGTCGGCCGCCGGGTCGATGAAAGCTCCCCGATCTGCGACGCCCGCCTGCCAGATGGCTCCCGCGTCAACGTCATCTCCTCGCCCTTGGCGCTGGATGGCCCGACCCTTACCATCCGGAAGTTCAAAAAAGACAAGCTGACGATGAAGAACCTGGTGGAGTACGCCTCCATCAGCCCGGAAGGGGCCAGGGTGCTTGGCGTCATCGGCGCCTGCCGATGCAACATCATCATCTCCGGCGGTACGGGCTCGGGTAAGACGACCCTGCTCAACACGCTCACGGCCTTCATCGACCCCACCGAACGCGTCATCACCTGCGAAGACGCCGCCGAACTGCAGCTGCAGCAACCGCACGTGGTGCGCCTGGAAACCCGGCCGCCGAATCTGGAAGGCACGGGCCAGATCACCATGCGCGATCTGGTCAAGAACTGCCTGCGGATGCGCCCAGAACGCATCATCGTCGGCGAAGTGCGCGGCCCGGAGGCCTTCGACCTCCTCCAGGCCATGAACACCGGCCACGATGGCTCGATGGGCACGCTGCACGCCAACTCGCCGCGTGAGGGCATCAGCCGTCTGGAATCGATGATCACCATGGGCGGCTATGGCCTGCCTTCGAAGACCATCCGCGAAATGATCGTCGGCTCCGTCGACGTGATCATTCAGGCCGCCCGCCTGCGCGACGGCTCGCGCCGTATCACCCACGTCACCGAGGTGGTGGGCCTGGAAGGCGACGTGATCGTCACACAGGACCTGTTCGTCTACGAAATCACCGGCGAGGACGAGCATGGCCGGGTTCTGGGCCGTCACCGCTCCACCGGCATCGCCCGGCCCCGCTTCTGGGACCGCGCCCGCTACTACGGCCTTGAGCGCGAACTGGCCGAAGCCCTTGATGCGGCGGAGTAGCCGCCATGGATAGCGGGCTTTTCACCATTGTCGCCGCGATCCTCGGCTTCGTGGCCGTGGCCGGGGTTGGTTTCGTTTTCGCCGGCAACGGCGATGCGTCCGCCGCCAAGGCGGCGAAGCGCGCCCAGGCCTTCGGCAACGCCCAGGCGACCCGCGACACACGCTCACGCGTCAGGGCGGTCGCCACCGCCGACAGCCGACGCAAGCAGATCATCAAGAGTCTCAAGGACCAGGAACAGCAGCAGAAAAAGGCGCGGCTGACGCTCTCCGCGCGTCTGATGCAGGCTGGTTTGTCGACCAGCGTCCCGACCTTCTGGATCATCAGCGCGGTGGTTGGCGCGGTGGTCTTCGCCATCGCTCTGCTGGCCTCGGGCAATGCTTTCATCGGCCTTGGCGCGGGCTTCGTGACGGGCCTTGGCCTGCCGCGCTGGGTGATCGGCTTCCTGGCCGGGCGGCGCATGAAGAAGTTCTCAGAGAGCTTCTCGGACGCCATGGATGTTATCACCCGCGGCATCAAATCCGGCCTGCCGGTGCACGACTGTCTGAAGATCATCGGCCGCGAACTGCCCGAGCCCCTGGCTGGCGAATTTCGCCGCCTCGTCGAAAACATCGGCATGGGCCTGGGTATGGAGCAGGCCCTCGACAAGATGTTCGAGCGCATGCCGACCCCGGAACTGCGCTTCTTCGCCATCGTCATGAGCGTCCAGTCCAAGACCGGCGGTAACCTCGCCGAGGCCCTGGGCAACCTCGCCACCGTGCTGCGGGCCCGCAAACTGATGCGCGAGAAGATCAAGGCCCTGTCGTCCGAAGCCACGGCCTCGGCGATGATCATCGGCTGCCTGCCGCCGGGCGTGGTGGTGCTGATCACCGTGACGACGCCGTCCTACATGGCCCCGATGTTCCACGATCCCAGAGGCCAGCTGATGCTGATGGGCGGCATCTTCTGGATGTCGATGGGCATCTTCGTCATGCGCCGCATGATCAACTTCAAGTTCTAGGGGGAGCCGGCCATGACCATCGCGGAAACCCTCACCAAGCCGGAGAACATCGTCTCGGCCGCCGTGGCCGTGCTCTCCTTCGCCACCATCATCACGCTGGCCGCGCCGATGCTGCGCGGCAATAGCCTGGAGGGCCGCCTGAAGTCGGTGGCCAACCGGCGTGAGGAACTTCGCCGCCGCTCGCGCGAGGCCCTGGCCAAGAAAGCGCCCGGCGCCTCCCTACGGCAGACCGACGAGGGGATGTACAAGAACGTCGTCGACCGGTTGAACCTCTCCAGCCTGCTGGAAGATCCGCAGGTGGCGGAGAAGCTGGCCCAGGCCGGGTTCCGGGGTCCGCGCCCGATCTCGACCTTCTACTTCTTTCGCTTCGTTACGCCGTTCATCCTGGCGGCGGTCACGGCCTTCTACCTCTATGTGATCAATGACTTCGGCCTGCCGGCGATGAGCCGCCTCACCGCCTGCGTGGTGGCCCTGGCGCTCGGCTACTATGCACCGAACATCTACATCTCGAACACAGCCCAGAAGCGGCGCGATTCCATCGTCGGCGCCTTCCCCGACGCCCTCGATCTGCTGCTGATCTGCGTGGAAAGCGGCATGTCCATCGAAGCGGCGATTCAGAAGGTCGGCGCGGAAATCGGCGGCACCTCCATCGAACTGGCCGAGGAACTGGCCCTGCTGACCGCCGAGCTTTCCTACCTGCCCGAACGGCGGATGGCCTATGAGGGCCTCGCCAAGCGCGCCAACCACCCGGGCATCAAGTCCGTGGCCACGGCGATGATTCAGGCCGAGCGTTACGGCACGCCGTTGGGCTCGGCCTTGCGGGTGATGGCCAAGGAAAACCGAGAACTGCGCCTGGCGGCCGCCGAGAAGAAGGCCGCTGCCCTGCCGGCTCAGCTGACCGTGCCGATGATCCTTTTCTTCCTGCCCGTGCTGTTCGTCGTCATCCTCGGACCCGCGATCATCAAGGTGACGGACATCATGTCCCGTCAGCCGAGCCACTAAGAACCGCCTTCGCCCGAGGCTTCGGCCTGTCCGGCCCTCTCAAATACGGTGACCACCGTATTCGCACCGTATTTCTCCGTATTCGCGGTGCACGAATTTACGGTGGAGCGGTGCAAAACCAGATTCTCTTGCGGTGAAGACGGCGCCAGACACCGTAGTCGAGCGCGCGTTTCGCGATCTTCAGCGCGCGGCGTCGCGCAGCCTGCGCCGCCGGCCGCCCAGGGCGTCTGGCCGGTTGAGGGCCTTGCGGAACTCGTCGCGCTTCTCGTGGATGGAGGCGATGACGAGGCCCATCGGGATGCCGATGTCCACCAGGGCCGCCTCGGAGAGCTGCAGGGAAGCCTCCACCGTCTCGGGCACGGCGTCAGTGGCGCCCAATTCGTAAAGCCTCTGGGCGTGGCGGGCGTCCCGGGCGCGGGCGACGATGGTCAGATCCGGTCTTAAGGAACGGGCCGTGGCGACCACGGCCTCGGCGGCTTCGGGTGAATCCATGGTGGCGACTAGGGCGCGGGCGTTTTCCAGGCCGCAGCGCTTGAGGAATTCGGCGCGGGAGGCGTCGCCGAAATAAACCGTGGCCCCGTCGCGGCGGGCCTGTTCCACCGAGCGGGCGTCCTGATCGATACCAACCCACTCGATCTCGTGACCGGTCATCATCTCGCCCACCAGCTTGCCGACCCGGCCATAGCCGATGACCAGCACCCGAGCCGGACCCTCGGCGGCCTCCTCGGGGGGCAGCATGGCGGGCGACGGTTCGGCCGGCGCACCGGCGCCCAGGCGCGCGCCCAGGGCGGCCATCATCGGGATGACGAACATGGTCAGGGTGGCCGCGACCAGCACCGCCTCGCCGACGGCGTGGTCCACGAGGGACTGATCCATGGCCTGATCGAGCAGGACGAAGGCGAACTCACCGGCTGCAGCGAGGGCCAGGGCGGTTTCCGCCGAGGCGGGCGTCTTCATGCCGAAGAGCCGGGCCAGACCGAAGACCGAGACGAGCTTCAGGAGGATGAGGCCCGCCGCGATGCCGAAGATGAAGAGGGGCTCGCGGACCACGAGCGAGAGGTCGAGGCCAATACCGAGGGAGACGAAGAAAAGGCCGAGCAGCAGGCCCTTGAAGGGCTCGATGATTACCTCGACCTCGTGGCGGAATTCGGTTTCGGCCAGCAGCAGGCCGGCGACGAAAGCGCCCAGGGCCATGGAAAGGCCGGAGAGCGCCGCCACCACACCAGCCCCGATGACCACCAGCAGGGCGGCGGCCATGAACAGCTCCTCGCTCTTGGCGCGGGCCACCGATTTCAGCATCGGCCGCAGCAACAGGCGGCCAGCCACCACCAGAACGACCATGCCGATGGCGGCCGGGGCAAAGGTGAAGAGCAGCGTGCGGCCGATGTCGGCGCCGGCCCCCCCGAACAGGGTGATGGTGATCAGGAGGGGCGCCACGGCCAGATCCTGGAACAACAGGACGGCGAAACTTGCCCGGCCGCCCTCGGCGTGCATGCGCTTCTGTTCGATCAGGGACGGCACGATGACCGCAGTGGAGGAAAGGGTCAGGGCCGCGCCGATGGCGAAGGCGGCGGGGAGACCTTGGCCGAACATCAGGGCGACGCCGCCGATGGCGACCATGCCGATCACCACCTGCCCGGCGCCGAGCCCGAATACGGCGCGGCGCAGCAAGCGCAACCGCTCCCAGGAAAGTTCGAGCCCGACCATGAACAGCAGGAAGACAACGCCGAGTTCCCCCAGGGCCCCGAGTTCTTCCGGCTTGCCCACCGTGACGTAGCTCAGCCACGGGGCGACGCTGGCCAGGGAACCCAGAACATGGGGGCCAAGCACCACGCCTGCGCCGAGGAAGCCGAGGACGGGGCTGATCTTCAGCCTCTTGAAGAGCGGAACGACAACGCCCGCCGTGGCCAGGAAGAGGACCACGTCCTTGTAGGATTCGGGAGATGCCGCGCCAGCCATGCGCCCTGCATCGCGAAGCTTCCCAACACGGGCAAATCACCAACTTGCTATCTGGGCCGCGCGCCCCTATTCGGTCGCCATGGCGTCACCTAGGCAAGCCAAGCGTTTTCGAACGCCCATTTGGGCGACGATCCTGGCTGTTCTGGCCCTGGCGACGGAACTGCTGATCCCGGCGGCCGCGGCCCAGGCGCATGTGACAGGACCTCAGATCGTCATATGCACGCTTCAGGGCGCCAAGACGGTCAGCCTCGATCATCAGGACCACGACGGCGGTTTCGCCGGCCTTAAGTGCCATCAGTGCGTGGCCGCGAGCCTGGCAAGCGTGACCGAGGAGCCGCCAGCCCTGGCCGTGCGCGTAACCTACGCGACGCCGGCTTCCCTCACGCCGCGCGCTGACGCGGGCCCTCCCCTGGGGGCTCGCGCCCCGCCTCGGCCGCTAGGCCAAGGACCACCCGACCTCTCGAACGTCTGATCGCCCGGCCGCCTGCGAAGGCAGCCGTTCATGTCTGATTTTCGAGAGATCACCTCCATGAAAGCGCTTTTTCGCGCCGCCAGTGCAGCCGCCCTGATCGCTGGCGTCCTGGCCGGCCATGCCCACGCCGACGTTTTGGACGTCGACGCGCCCGTTGCCGTCAGCGGCGTTACTGTCTCCGGCAACGCGCCCAGCGGCGCCCCGGTTCCGCTGCCGGTCAACGCCCAAAGTATTGGCGGTGAACAGATTTCCGAGACGGTGAACGCCGTCACTACCGAGGACGCCCTGAAATACCTCGGCACAGTTTTCGTCCGCCGACGCCATATCGGGGACACGCAGGCGCCGATTACCACCCGCACGTCCGGCGTCGGGGCCAGCGCCCGGAGCCTGATCTATGCGGACGGGGTGCTGCTCTCCGCCCTGATCGGCAACAACAACTCCACGGCCTCGCCCCGATGGGGGATGGTGGCGCCGGAGGACATCGCAAGAGTCGATCTGCGCTTCGGACCGTTCTCGGCGGCCTATCCCGGCAATTCGATCGGGGCAGTGGTGGAAATCACCACCAAAGCGCCCCAGGGCTTCGAGGCCTCGGGCCGGGCCGACGCCGGGTGGCAGGCTTTCAGCGCCTACGGCACCCAAGAGGACTATCGGACCTACGCCGGCGCCGTGGGCATCGGCGACCGCACCGGCCCGTTCTCCTGGCGTCTGGGCTGGACCCATGTGGACACCGAAGCGCAGCCCCTGACTTACGTCACCGCGACCCGGCCCGCCTCGCCGAGCGCCGCCGGGACCCCGGCTTTCGGCGCCTTCGACACGCTCAATCGAACGGGAGCCGCCATCGTCGTCATCGGCGCCGGCGGCTTCGAGGCCCAGCAGTTGGATACGCTGCGCCTGCGTCTTGGCCTGGATCTGCCCGGCGGCGTGGAAGCGACCTATGCGGCCGGCTATTTCGGCAACCAGGCCGATGCCCGGGCCCAGACCTACCTGCGCGATGGCGCGGGCAATCCGCTCTATTCGGGCAGCCTGAATATCAACGGCTATGCCTACACCATCGCCGCCAGCGCCTTTTCGAACGGGGTCTATACCTATGACGAAGGACACATCTTCCAGAGCCTGACGTTCCAGAGCGCCGACGGTGGCGCTCTCAGCTGGCGCGTGATCGCCAGCACCTATGATTTCGACCGCGATCTGCAGCGGCTGCCCACGACCGCCCTGCCCGCCGCCGCGACGGGCGGCGCGGGCACGATCGTCGATCTCTCTGGGACGGGGTGGCGGACAGGCGATGCGAATCTCGCCTGGTCGGGCTTCACCGGCCAGGTCTGGCGGGCCGGCGTCCACTGGGACCGCTACACCCTCTCCAGTCACCGGTACTCGACCACCGATTGGCGCATCGGCGCTGCGGGCGCCCTGACGACGGCGTCGGAAGGCCAAACGGAGACCTCAGCGCTCTGGATTGAAGACAAAATCTCCATTGGTCAGACCGCCGATTTCACGCTTGGTGTGCGTGCCGAGCGCTGGCGCGCCTTCGACGGCCTGAACTATTCGGCGAGCCCAGCCCTGAACGTCACTCAGCCCGAGCTTTCGGCCTCGCGCGTCTCGCCAAAGGCGGTATTCGAATGGCGCCCACAAGAAGCGTGGACGTTCAGCGCTTCGGTTGGGGATGCCTACCGGTTTCCGACGGTCAGTGAACTCTATCAGGCGGTGACCACGGGCGCGACGCTCTCCACCCCCAATCCGAACCTCAATCCTGAACATGCGACCTCAGGGGAACTGACGGTTCAACGGGACTGGCGCGGCGGCGGCTATCTGCGTCTGGCCCTGTTCACCGAGACCATCGAGGACGCTTTGATTTCTCAAACGGCGCCGATCACGCCCGGCTCCTCGACCCTGGTATCCTATGTCCAGAACATCGGCGCCACGCGCGCGGACGGGGCAGAGCTGAGCTTCAGCTGGCCGAACGCCCTGCCTTCTCTCGATCTCTCCGGCGCGATGACCTACGTGGACGCACGCATCGTCGACAACGCGGTCCAGCCCCTGACCGTCGGCAAGCGAACCCCGCAGGTACCGCGCTGGCGGGCGACCCTGGTGGCGACCTGGCGGCCGGTGGAGACCTTCAGCTTCACCGCGGCGGCCCGCTATTCGGACAGGGTCTATGCCACGATCGACAACAGCGACATCGTCACCCACACCTATCAGGGCTTCGACAGCTATCTGGTCATCGACCTTCGCGCGGTTTGGAAATTCGACCGCCGCTGGAGCCTCTCGGCGGGGATCGATAACGTTGCCGGCCGGAATTACATCCTCTTCCATCCGTTCCCCCAGCGCTCGATGCTGGTGGAACTGACCTACACTTACTAGGAGCCCGTTCCATGCACCGCAGACAGCTCATTCTCGGAGGCGCGGCGAGCATCGTTGCCGGTCAAGCACTTGCCCACAGCGCCGACATTGGTCCTTTGCACATCGGCCACCCTTGGACCCGGCCCGCCTTAGCCGGACAGAATGGCGCCGGCTATTTCAGTGTCCAGAACAAGGGAACCATACCGGACGTCCTCACATCAGTGACATGCGCGGCAGCCGGCCGGACAACCCTGCACCGCTCCATGATGATGGGCGGCGTGATGCAGATGCACGCTGTCGTGCGCGTGGACCTGCCGGCCGGCGCCACGGTGAGCTTTGCGCCCGGCGGCTATCACGTGATGTTCGAGGTGCTGAAGCGCCCATTCAATCTGGGCGACAAGATTCCCGCGACCCTGGTTTTCGCCAAGGCCGGGCGGGTGAACGTGGAGTTTCTGGTTCAGGCCACCGCGCCCGCCGGGGCGCCGCGCGGGGGCGGATCGATGCCGGGCATGCCCGGCATGTGATCAGCCGCGCTCGCGGCGGCGTTCGCCCCGTTGCGGTCTGCCAAGACCGCCACGGCCCTCGCCTTCATCGAAGACGTGGTCATGGCCGCCGACGCGGCCCGGGCGCCAGTACCCCTCGGCGACGATGTTGTCCTTAGGCACACACCGGGCGATCAGCCCCTGGCGTACGGCCCGGACCATGGCGGTCTGGCCGATCACCGCAGCCTGGATGGCGCCTTTCGGCAGGTCGTAGCCGGCCAGAACCTCCGGCAGGACGCTCTGCGCGCCATGGCCGCGCACATGCCAGGTGATCTCGACATCGGCCCTGGCGTCGAGGGTTTGAATGTCCTCCTCGCCGGAGATTTCCAGGAAAATGCGCGCCTTCTCTTCCGGCGCGAGGCTCTCGGCCATGTGGAAGATGCCCGGCAGGGCCGTCTCGTCGCCGATGAAGAGGCGCAAGGCAGCCTGGCCGCGCACGCTGGTGCGGCCGCGCGGGCCGTTCACCGCCAGGGCCGAGCCGATGGCGGCGGTCTTCGCCCAGCGCACGGCAGGGCTGTCGCCATGCAGGACGAAGTCGATGTCGAGCCGCTGTTCGACCGGGTCATAGGAGCGGATGGTGTAGTGCCGCCGGGCCGGGCCGTCAGCGGTGGGGATGTTGAGGACGAGGTCCTGGCCGGGCCAGTAGTCGAAGGCGCGCATGTCTTCGCCGACCAGGCGCACGCGGCGCATCCGGGGGCTGACATCGAAGGCGTCGACGACCGTGAGGGCCCAGACAGGCTGTTGCGGCCGGGGGGCCATGAAGGATCTGGGGACGAAACCTGACATTTGTTCTCACTTAGACGATATATCTGTTTCTTAGATATATCTGAAACGCATCGGATGCAAGAGGGCGTGACTCCGGTAACGGTTATTCGCTATAGGCCCGCCCCATGACCGGCCTTGGCCACCACCATCACCCCTCGCATCCGACCCACGTCCGTGGGCCGGGATGGGGTCGCTTGGCCTAAGGCCCAGCCCTTCTTCCCGCGCCCCGCCGACCGGATGGGGCGCCGTTCCCGGCTCCATCCGTCTTTCCGATTTCAGGATTTGACCGATGCCCTTTTCTTGCTCCTTCGCCCCCAAACCGGTAAGCGCGCGGCCATGGTGAGCGACGCCCCGTTCCGACCCGAAGCCCGAGCCCCGCGCGGCTTCGCCGACCGCCGAGCCCCCGAGCTCAAGGCCCAGCGCCGCCTGATCGAGGCGGTGTCGAAGGTCTATGAGAGCTATGGCTTTGAAGCCCTGGATACAGGCGCCTTCGAATATGCCGACGCCCTGGGCAAATTCCTGCCCGATAGCGACCGCCCGAACGAAGGCGTCTTTGCCCTCCAGGACGACGACGAGCAGTGGATGGCCCTGCGCTATGACCTGACCGCGCCCCTGGCGAGGTTCGCGGCGCAGAACTGGGAGACCCTGCCCAAGCCGTTCCGCCGCTATGCCTTCGGGCCGGTGTGGCGCAACGAAAAGCCGGGGCCAGGCCGGTTCCGCGAGTTCATCCAGTGCGACGCCGATACGGTGGGCTCGACCCGCCCGGAAGCCGACGCCGAGATCATCGCCATGGCGGTGGAAGGCTATGCCGCCGCCGGCCTGCCGCGCGGCGACTACGTACTGAAGATCAACAACCGCAAGCTCCTGAACGGCCTGCTCTCGGCGGCCGGGGTGACCGACGCCGGCCAGAAGCTCGGCGTGCTGCGTGCGGTGGATAAGCTGGACCGCCTAGGGCCCGAGGGTGTGACCCTGTTGCTGGGCGAGGGCCGCAAGGATGAGAGTGGCGCCTTCACCAAGGGCGCCGGGCTGAAAGGCGCGGCAATCGACTCGGTGCTCGCTTTCGTGGCCGCCGCCGCGGGATCGCGGCGTGAAACCCTCGACCGGCTGGCCAATGTGATCGGCGGCTCGGCGGAGGGCGATGAGGGGCTGCAGGAGCTGAACCGTATCGCCGCGGCCCTGGCCGGCCTGGGGGTCGGCGAAGAGGCGGCCCTTTTCGATCCCGCCGTGGTGCGAGGCCTGGAATATTACACCGGCGCGGTCTTCGAGGCCGAGCTGCTGGCCGATACGGTGGATGAGAAGGGCCAGACCGTGCGGTTCGGCTCCATTGGCGGCGGCGGGCGCTATGACGACCTGGTGGCGCGGTTCACCGGCGAGCGGACCCCGGCGACCGGCTTTTCCTTTGGCGTCTCGCGCCTGACCGCGGCCCTGGCCGCCGCGGGGCGCAGGCTGGAGGGCGAGACGAGGGGGCCGGTGGTGATCATCGCCTTCGATCAGTCGGCTATGGCGGAGTACTTCGCGGTGGCCGGTGAGCTGCGCGCCGCAGGCCTCGCGGCCGAGGTCTATCTCGGATCGTCGGGCATGAAGGCGCAGATGAAATATGCCGACCGCCGGTCTTCCCCAGCGGCGATCATCCTGGGCGGCGATGAGATCGCGGCGGGCACGGTGACGGTGAAAGACCTCGACCTCGGTCGCGACCTCGCCAAGGGCGTCACTGACAATGCGGCCTGGCGCGAGGGCCGGCCCGGCCAGATCACCTGCGCGCGCGCCGAACTGGTTTCGGTGGTGCGCAAGATCGTGGAGGCGTCGGCATGAGGCTGGAACCCGCCCTCGCCCCGGATCTCCTGGCCGCGATCCGGGCCCCGTTCCTGGAGCGGGCCGCGACGCCTATCGACGCTCCGGTCCTGCAACCCCTCGGCCTGCTGCTCGATCTGGCCGGCGAACAGATCCGTGAGCGCCTCTTTGTGGTGCAGGGCGAGGCCGGTGAGGAACGGGCTTTACGGCCCGACTTCACCATCCCCACCGTGTTCGCGCACATCGAGAGCGGCGCTGCGGCCGGGCGCTATTTCTATGAGGGCAAGGCGTTCCGCGTGGCGCCGGCCGGATCCGACCGTGACGAAGAGTTCCTGCAGATCGGCCTGGAAGTGTTCGGCGATGGCGCCGGACCCGCTGCCGACGCCGAGATCGCCGCCCTGGCCTGGCGCGCGGCCAGCGCAGGCGGGCGCAAGGATTTGCGCCTCGTGTTCGGCGACGTGACCTTGTTCGGCGCGATCATCGACTCCCTCGGCCTTGCCCCGCCCCTCGCCGCGCGCCTTAAGCGCGGCTTTGCCCAGCCGCGGCGCCTGCGGGCGGAGCTGGCGGCGGCTAAGGCCGGGGAACGGCCCGCCTCGCGCGGCGGGGAGCGGATTTCCAGCCTGCTCAGCGGCCTGCCGGAAGCCGAGGCGACAGCGGTGCTTGAGGAGCTTTGGGCGCTCGCCGGCATCGAACCGGTGGGCGGGCGCGGCGCGGCGGAGATCGTGCACCGCCTGGCGACCCGGGCCGAGAACGCCCGCACGCCGGATCTGACGCCGGCCCAGGCCGATCTGATCGCCGACGTCCTGGCGATCTCCGAGCCGCCGAAGGAGACCTTGGACACTGTGCGCAAGCTGGTTGGCGGCGGACCGGCGCTGCGTGCGGTGGAGACTGCCTGGCAGGCGCGGCTGGACGCCCTCGTCTCGGCCGGCGTGCCGGTGGAGCGCCTGACCCTGGCCACCGGGTTCGTGCAGCAGTTCGGCTACTATGACGGCGTGCTCTTCGAGGTGCGCAGCGCCGCGCTTGGGGAAGACCGGCCCATCGCGGCCGGCGGGCGGTATGACGGCTTGCCGGCCAGACTAGGCGCGAAGAGCGTCACGGGCGCCCTCGGCTGTATGGTCCGCCCTGGCAGAGCCTTCGCCAATGGAGGCGCGGCATGAGCGAGCCCCTGATTATCGCCATCCCCTCCAAGGGCCGCCTGAAGGAACAGGTGGAGGAGTGGCTCTCCGACTGCGGTCTCGATGTGAAGATCGCCGGCGGGGCGCGCGGCTATTCAGCCAATCTGCAAGGCCTGCCCGGCGTGCAGGTGCGGCTGCTGTCTGCCGCCGATATCGCGACGGCGCTGTGGAACGGGGAGATCCACCTCGGCGTCACCGGAGAAGACCTGCTGCGCGAACAGGGCGATGGCCTGGAAGCCAAGGTCATGCTGCTTCAGGCCCTGGGCTTCGGACGCGCCGACCTGGTGGTGGCTGCCCCGAAGAGCTGGCTCGACGTCGAGTTGATGAGCGACATCGACGAGGTGGCGCACCTCTATCTCGCCCGCACCGGCCGCCGGATGCGCGTGGCGACCAAATATCTGGCCCAGACGCGCAGCTTCTTCGCCCGGCACGGCGTCGCCGACTACCGGATCGTCGAATCCGGAGGCGCCACGGAAGGGGCGCCGGCGGCGGGGGCGGCGGAACTGGTGGTGGATATCACCACGACAGGCGCCACCCTGGAGGCCAACGGTCTGCGCGTCCTGAGGGACGGGGTGATCCTCAAGAGCCAGGCGCAGCTTGCCGCCTCTCTGACCGCGCCGTGGGATGAAGACCAGGCGGACGCCGCGCGAAAACTGCTGCGCATTCTTGAGGCGCGTCGGCGCGCCAAGCACCTTTCCAGCCTGACCTGGCCGCCGGAGAATGACGCCAAGGCGCGCGACGCGACGCAGACCTTCGTGATCAACGGCGCGCAGGTTCGGGCCAATGGTCTCCTGGTTCCAAGCGGTGAAGTCTTCGCCGTCAGTGACGCGCTTTCAACGGCGGGCGTGGAGCCCGTTACGGTGACCACGCCGCAATTCGTCTTCCAGGCGCGGAGTGAGGCGGCGGAATCCCTGATCCGGAAATTGGGATAATTCTGACCGAATTGTCAAAATCGTGCGGTTTGCCCGCGTGGTTTTGACACAAAGCGCAAATCTCACCCCGATGTGTTGCTGTTAAGCTTGAATCTACCCTCACACCGGCTTTGCGGCGTTGACAGGGGAGAGAATTTGCCGTCTTCTCCCCCTTGCGAGAGATAAGACAAACCGTTTCAACGGTTGGATCTCCGGCGTTTCGGGGAGGAAACGCCCTCAAGATCGACCGCTAAGGTCATCGACTAGCCCGCCACGATTATCCCCCGTGGCGGGCTCGGTTTTTTCTGGGCCCCAGCAATCATGATTTTGGCGCGTTCGCCAAAATGCTCCCTCCCCTTCATGGGAAGGAGCGCCCAGCGCCCCTACCAGATGCGGACGCGATCCTCGGGCTTCACATAGAGGCGGTCGCCGGGCCTCACGCCGAAAGCGTCGTACCAGGCGTCGACATTGCGGATCGTACCTAGGATGCGGAACTCTTCGGGCGAGTGCGGATCCGACACCAGCTGGCGCTTGATGAAGTCGTCACGGCTCTTGGTGCGCCACACCTGGGCGAAGCCGAGGAAGAAGCGCTGGTCGCCTGTGAGGCCATCCACCACCGGCGCGGTCTGGCCGCCGAGGGAGAGGTGATAGGCGTCATAGGCCATCAACAGGCCGCCGAGGTCGGCGACGTTTTCGCCCATGGTGTTGTCGCCATCCACATGCATACCGGGAAACGGCTCGAAGGCGGCGTACTGGGCGCCGAGGCGAGCCGTGCGGGATTCGAAATCAGCGGCGTCGGCGGGCAGCCACCAGTCGGTCAGGGCGCCGGTAAGGTCGAACTTGCGGCCCTGATCATCGAAGCCATGGGTGATTTCGTGGCCGATGACCGCGCCGATGGCGCCGTAGTTGACCGCCGGATCGGCGTCCGGATCAAAGAACGGCGGCTGCAGGATGGCGGCAGGGAACACCACCTCATTGGCGGTGGGCATGTAGTAGGCGTTGACCGTCTGAGGCGTCATCTCCCATTCGTCCCGATCAACAGGCTGGTTCAGCCGGGCGACGCGGTAGTCCCAGTCAAAGGTGATGCCGCGCGCGACATTGCCGTAGAGGTCGTGCTCATCGATCCTGTAGCTGGAATAGTCGCGCCATTTCACCGGATAGCCGATCTTGACGCGCAGGGCGGCCAGCTTGGCCTGAGCGCGCGCCTTGGTCTGGGGGCTCATCCAGGTCAGGCGATTGATGCGGGCCGAAAGGGCGCGGCGCAGGTCCTCAACCAGCGCCTCCATCTTGGCCTTGGAGCTGGGCGGGAAATAGGCCGCCACGTAGAGCTTGCCCACGGCCTCGCCGATCTGGCCATTGACGAGGTTGACGCCCCGCTTCCAGCGCGGGCGCTGGGCCGGCTGGCCGGAGAGGGCCCGGCCGCGGAAATCAAAGTAGTTGTCGTAGAACCGGCGCGACAGGTAGGGCGCGGCCTGATCCACGAGGTTGAAGGCCTGCCAGGCCTGCAGGGTCGAAACGGGCGTCTCGGCGAATATCTTGGCGATGCGGGTCATGGCCGTGTTCTCGCCGAGCACCACGCGGCGCACGGAGCCGAGACCGGCGGCGGCGAGGTAGCGGTCCACCGGGAAGCCCGGCAGGGCGGCGCGCAGCTGGGCGCGGTTGACGGCGTTGTAGGTCTTGTCCGCGTCGCGGCTCTCGGCGCGGTCCCAGGAGGCCTGGGCGATCTTGGTTTCGAGGGCGACGATGGCGGCGGCGGCCTGGTTGGCATTCTCCCAGCCGATGGCGGTCAGCTGACGGGCGACGTAGGCTTGATAGAGGGTCTTCTTGTCGGCGAAGCTGGCTTCCAGATAGTAGTCGCGGTCTGGCAGACCGAGGCCGCCCTGGCCGAGATAGACCACGTAGCGCGTCGGCGCCTTGGC
Source organism: Caulobacteraceae bacterium (assembly GCA_046349475.1). Lineage (GTDB taxonomy): Bacteria > Pseudomonadota > Alphaproteobacteria > Caulobacterales > Caulobacteraceae > Acaudatibacter. The sequence continues at coordinate 161,683 of JAXMCG010000004.1, forward strand.
GTCGGCGGCGATATACATCGGGAAGAAGGTGTTCCAGTAGCCGCGGGGGGATTCGCCCATCAGGGCCGCGAGCGCCTGCCGCGTCGTCGCCGCACGAATGCGAGCGAGGTCGGGGGCCAGGGGCGCGGCGTCCAGAGCGTTGACCCGGGCCTCATCCATGAAGCTGCGATAGAGGGCCCCGACCCTTTGTTCGTCACCGCTGGCATTGGCGTCCGTGGCCGAGGTCTCGATGATGTGCCGTACGCGCACTTCGGAAAGCGCGTTCAGGGCGTCGAAGGCGCCGTAGCGGGCACGGTCCTCGGGCATGACCATGTTGTCGAGGTAAGTGCCGTTGGCGTAGCGATTGAAGTCGGTTCCGGGAGAGACGCTGGTGTCCCGCCCCGCCATGTCGAAGCCCCAGGTCCCCATGCGCGGCGCGATGGTGGCGTCCGGCTCGGGGGCCGCCATGGGCGAGGTCACGAGGGCGCTGACGGAGAGGATCGCGGCGAGGGCGGCGGCGAGACGTAAACGGGGCATCTTCAAAGCAAAACCAGACTGTTGGAGCCGGATGCAAACATGCCCGCCACACGCGGCGGCGTCCATTAAAGTTCGGTCAGACGCCGTTCTTCGAAGTCCGCAAGCCCGGTCAAGACTCTGCGCTATCCGCACGGCATGATCACCCAATGAACGCCCGCGCCCCCTTTCCCGGCAGGATCAACGCGCCGGAACGCCTGGCCCCGCTGGACCGCGCCGCGCGTCATATCGACACCCACCTTTTCAAGGCCCTGACCCTGCAGCAGATCGCCGATGTCGCGTGCCTTTCGCCCTACCACTTCTCCCGCCAGTTCGCGGCGCGCTTCGGCCAGAATGTGATGGCCTATGTCCGCGTCCGGCGCCTGCACATCGCCGCCCGGGTCCTGGCCAGCGATGACGACCGCGCCCTGGTGGAGATCGCCTATGACTGCGGCTTCGATTCCCAGGAAGGCTTCACGCGCGCCTTCAAACGCGCCTTCGGGACCTCTCCCGGCCGTTTCCGCAAGACCGGAACCCTCGATCCCTCGGAGATCACCATGACCGCCATTACCACCATTACTCCGGACCTCTCCATGGAGCCCGCGCCCGTGAAGAAGCCGGGCCTGCGCCTGGTCGGCGTCGCCGGGACCTTCACCGAGACCAACAAGTTCATGATCCCGGCCCTGTGGGACAAACTCGTGCCCCGCCTGCCCCTGCCCGGTCAGGCCAGCTTCGCCACCTTCGGCGTTTGCTGGGGCGATCCGGGAGACGGCTGCGACATGGGCTACATGGCCGCCGTTGAGGTAGGCGAGGGTTTCGAGGCCCCGGAAGGTCTGGAGCTGAAGGTGATCGAGCCGGCGTCCTATGCCGTCTTCCGCCAGACCCTGGACGCCGGCGACCTGCATCAGCAGATGCAGGCGGCGACAAAGCAGATCTGGGGCGAGAAGCTCCCCTCTTCGGGCTTCACCCTCGCGCGGGCGCCGGACATCGAATACTACCCGCCCGACTTCGAGCCTGGCGTGGCCGGGAAGACCGTGGAATTCTGGGCGCCCGTCGCGGCCTAGGCTTTCACGCCCAAGGCTTCGAGGGCCCGAGCCCTCACCCCCTTGTAGTCCAGCTTGCCATTCGGGGCGCGGTGGACCGGCATCAAGACCAGTTCCCTGGGCGCCTTATAGTCGGCGAGCTGGCTTTTCACGTGAGCCGCGAGTTCGGCGAGGGTTGGTGCGTTGGCGCCTTCGTTCAGCTCGACCACGGCGCAGATGCGCTCCCCGAAGCGCGGATCCGGCGCGCCGACCACCGCCGCATCCCGCACGGCCGGGTGACGCTTCAGGCTTTCCTCGACCTCTTCGGGGAAGACTTTCTCGCCGCCCGTATTGATGACCTGGGATCCACGTCCCAGGAAACGGATCGTCCCGTCCGCTTCAATCTCGGCGAAGTCCCCGGGGACACTCCAGCGCTTGCCCTCGAAGATACGGAAGGTCTTGGCGGACTTCTCCGGGTCCTTGTAGTAGCCGACCGGCAATGTGCCGCCATGGGCCAGAAGGCCGGTTTCGCCGCTGCCCTTCTCGACGCGGCGGCCGTCCTCGGTGAAGACCGCCATGTTGGGACCGGCGGTGAACTTCGCAGTCTGGGAGGCGGATTCCGCCGTGGTCGCCGAGTTCGCGATGCCGATCGCCTCGGATGAGCCCAGGCTGTCGAACATGCCCACGTGCGGCAGGTGCTTCAGGAGCGCGGCCTTGTTCTCCTGGTTCCAGACCGTGCCGGACGAGCCGATGCGGCGCAGGGTCGGCAGGGTCCAGCGGCCCGGGTTGCGGTCCAGGGTTTCCAGCATGGGCGCGGCGAAGGCCATGCCGACGATGGACAGGCTTGTGACGCCCAGGCGCTCGATCTCGTTGAACAGCTCCACCGGATCGAACCGATGCGACGGCAGGGTGACGACGCAGCCGCCGCCGGCCAGAAGTGACAGCATCGAGAACTGAGCGGTGGCGTGCATCAGAGGCGCGCATGCCAGGGCCGTAGCGCCAACCGTGCCGTCGGCGATCTGTTGCCGGATCCGATCGCCTGCTTCCTCGGCATTGGCCAGGGGACCCAGGCCGAGGATCATGTTGCCGCCGCCGCCCATGGCGCGGAAAAGGTCGCCCTGCTGCCACATGACGCCTTTGGGCATACCTGTGGTGCCGCCGGTGTACATGATGTTGAGATCTTCCAGGGACCGGCCCCAGGGTGGAACGACATTGGCGTCGGTTCCCTGGGCGGCGACCTCTTCATAGTTCACGGCCCAGGTGGGGATGTCGTAGCCGGCTTGCGGGGCGGCGATCCAGGTGCGCACCTTCGGCAAGCGGCCTTTGATCTCTTCGATGGTGGGGGCGAAAGAGGCGTGGAAGACCACGGCCTCGGCGTCGGCATTGTCCCACAGATAGAGCAGCTCATCGGCGCGGTAGCGGTAGTTGGTGTTCACCGGCGCGCAGGCCGCCTTGAAGGCGGCGAAGTAGGTCTCGAGATATTCCGGCCCGTTGTACAAATAGGCGGCGACCTTGGACTGCTTGGTGAGGCCCGCCTCGATGAAATGCTGGGCCAGGCCGTTGGCCCGGCGGTTGAACTGGCCCCAGGTGATGACGCGCTCGCCCTGAACCTGAGCGCGCCGGTCCGGCCCTGCGGCGGCCACGGCTTCCCAGACATCCGGATAGATCAGCAGGCTCATATCATCTCTCCCAAAGGTCTTTTTGTTTATGGGCAGAGGAATGGGGCCGAGCGTTCCGCGATGTCAATCAAAGGTCGTTTTCAGCCTCGCAATGAGAGCCATCGTGGACGGATCGTGTGCGCCGGACGGGGCTCCTTCCAGCTCGTCCAGCACCCTGCCGGCCAGGGTCTTGCCCAGTTCCACGCCCCACTGATCGAAACTGTTGATCCCCCAGAGCACGCCCTCGACGAAGGTCTTGTGCTCGTAGAGGGCCAGGAGCGCGCCGAGGCTCTCGGCGTCCAGCCTGGGCAGAAGGATGAAGCTGGAGGGCCGGTCACCTGGAAAGCGACGCTGCGGGTCGGTCGTGGACGGATCACCCACCATCAGGGCCTCGGCCTGGGCGATGGCGTTGGCGAGCAGCTTGACCTGGGCGCCGGCCGGCCCTTCCTCCGACCGCGCCACGGCGATGAAGTCCGCAGGGACGATGTCCGTTCCCTGATGCAGAAGCTGGAAGAAGGCGTGCTGAGTGTTGGTGCCCGCATCGCCGAACACCACCGTCGCGGTGCGCTGAGAGACGGGTGCGCCATCGGCCGTGACGCTCTTGCCGTTCGATTCCATCTCCAATTGCTGCAGATAGGCCGGCAGGCGTGCGAGGCGGCTGGCATAGGGCACGACCACCCGAGCGGCGCGGCCGAGGCCATTGCGGTTGAAGATGTGCGCCAGGGCCAGGAGGACTGGCGCGTTTTCGGCCAGGGGCGCGGTCTGGAAATGGTGGTCGAGTTTGCCCGCCCCGGCCAGGAAATCGCCGAACGTCTCCCAGCCAAGCGCGATGGCGCAGGAGAGGCTGACCGCCGACCACACCGAGTAGCGGCCGCCCACCCAGTCCCAGAATCCGAACACACGGTCATGCGCGATGCCGAAGGCGGATACGGCGTCGAGGTTGGTCGACACCGCCGCGAAGTGGGCGCCGAAGCCCTCTCCCACTCCGCCGCGCAGCCAGTCTCGCGCCGCCTCGGCATTGGCCAGGGGCTCCTGGGTGGTGAACGACTTGGAGACGACGACCACGAAGGTCTCCTCCGGATCGAGGCCGGCCGTGGCGCCGGCGATATCGGCGCCGTCGACATTGGCCACGAAGCGGATGTCGATCTCGGGGTTGAGCGGTTTGAGGGCGTCCCAGAGCACGCGGGGACCCAGGTCCGAGCCGCCGATGCCGATGTGGATGATGGTCTTGAAGGGCTTGCCCGTGGCGCCGCGCACCGCCCCGGAGCGCACCTCTCCGGCGAAGGCCTTCATGCGCGCCCGCACCGCCTCGACCTCCAAGGAGACCGGGGCGCCATCCGCCTTGAAGTCCGATCCCGCCCGGGCGCGCAGGGCCATATGCAGGGCGGCCCGGCCTTCTGACGCGTTGACCACCTCGCCGGCGAAGAGGCGCTCGCGGGCCCGCTCCACCCCGGCCAGAAGGGCCAGCTCCAGGGCGCTGGCGAAGCCGCCCCGGCTCCAGGGCTGCTTCGAGAGATCGAGGAAGAGACCCGGCGCCTCGAGGCTGAAACGTGCGAGACGATCGGGTTCGGCATCGAACAGGGAGACGATGCGGCGTTCTGCATCGGATTTCGCAGCGGCGATCAGCCGGTCCCAGGCGTCGTCCATCATGCCTCAGTCTCCCACGGTAGGCTTGGGTTAACCACAAGCCGGTTACCAGAAGGCTTCCGCGCGGCCGCCCCTTCGGGCGCCCGATTCGAATGTGGAGCCTGCCGATGTCCTGTGACGCTGTCGCCCTCTCCGCCATGCTGTTCATGGCCTCCTTCAACGCTGACGCCGGCCAGGGCCGCGCCCAGATCATCCCGATCGCCGCACCGGCCGCACCGAGCTCTGTGTCATCCGAACCCCTGTTCGCGGACATCGTTTCGAAGGCCGGCGCCCTCAAGGCCGAGGTTGAAACCCTGCGCGCCGCCGGGCTCGATCGCGGCGCCGCCGACCTGCCGGGTTACGCCGCCTTCAAAAGCCGCGTCCAGGCTCTCGCCGCCCTTGATATGCAGGGCCACCTGACCCTCGCCGCGCGCGGCACGGATGGCGACCTTAAATGCATCCTGAAGGGCATCTCCCAGGATCTCGGCATGCGCCTGCAGCAGCTGGAAAACGCCTCGACGGCGCAGGAACGCGACCAGGCCCTGAAGGACATGTCGTACCTGCTGAACGACAATGTCGAAGTGATCACCGCCCCGCCCGCGGCCCCGGTCTGATCTATTTGGCCGCGTCTTCAAGCGCGCGGATGACCATACCTTCGGTGAGGAGTTGCGGCAGCACGGCCGCCTCCCCGCCGCCCTTCGGATAGACCAGATACAGCGGCACACCCGCCCGGCCATTTTCGGCGAGCACCGCGGCGATTGCGGCGTCGCGGTTGGTCCAGTCCCCCACCATGTAGACGGCCCCGGTGCGGGCGAAAGCCGCGGCCGTGGCGGCGCGGGCGAGGGCCGTACGCTCATTGACCTGGCAGGTCACGCACCAGGCCGCGGTGAAATCCACGAACACCACCTTGCCCTCGGCGCGGAGGGCGGCGAGCTTCTCAGGTGAGAAGGGCACGGACTGGAGATTGGCCGCTCCGCCCGTAGGCGCAGCAACGGCAGCGCTGGACGCCGCGGCAGGCGGCGCCGCGTAGGCCGGCCAGATCACGCCCGCGAAAGCGGCCAAGGCGAAAAGCGCGGCAAGGCCGAGACTGACCAGTGGACGGCGGCCCTCGGCGAGCTGAGGCTGAGCCCGGCCGAACAGCCAGGCGGCGAAGGCCAGGCCGACGGCGGCGGCCATGAGCCGCGCCAGACCGGCGGAGCCCCCTTGCTGGGCCAGCACCCAGACGAGCCAGGCGGCAGCCGCGTACATCGGAAAGGCCAGCACCCTGCGAAGCCCCTCCATCCACGCCCCCGGGCGCGGTAGGCGGCTGATCAGAGCCGGCGCGAAGGCAAGGCCGGTGAACGGCGCGGCGAAGCCGGCGGCGAGGGCGGCGAAGACCGCGAGGGCCACTGCGGGCGGCTGGGTCATGGCGTAACCGAGCGCCGTGGCCATGAAGGGCGCCGTGCAGGGTGCGGCCACCACCACGGCGAGGACGCCGGTGAAGAAGCTGCCCGCCAGGCCTCTTTGCCCGGCGAGGCCGGACCCGATCCCTTGCGCCGAGGCGCCGATCTCGAAAACGCCGGAGAGGTTGAGCGCCACGGCCAGCATGATCAGGGCGAGGCAGGCCACCACTGCGGGAGATTGCAGCTGGAAGCCCCAGCCCACGGCCGCGCCGCCGGCCTTGGCGGCGATGAGCAGTCCCGCGAGGCCCAGAAAGGTCGCGAGGACGCCCGCGAAAAACGCCAGGCCCTGGATGCGCGCGCCCTTGGCGTCCCCGCCATGCCCCGCGAGCGTCGCCGCCTTCATGGAGAGGATCGGGAAGACGCAAGGCATGAGGTTGAGGATCAATCCGCCCAGGAAGGCGAAGGCCGCGGCGAGAGGCAGGTTGAGAACGGACGTCGGCCCTGGCGCCACCGCGCCCGCGCCCTGGGCCGCCGCCGGCAAGGCGCCCGCTCGGGCGCTCACCTCGTAGGCGCCGCCCGCCAGCACCAGAACGCCGGACACATCGCCGGGCGCAGCACCGGCGGCCGGATCGCCCGGCAGGAGATCGAGGGTCAGGCCCTGGGGTCCGCGTTCAATCCGCACCGGCGCTTTGCTGGCGGCGGCCAGGGGCGAGAAGGCAAAGAAATCTGCGCCTGTGAGGTTCGCCCCCGCGAGGGCCGGATCGGTGACGGAGAGGCGCACGCGGCCGGCGGACCGCTGATACACCGCCATAAAGCCATGGTCTTTCGGCGCGGCGGCCAGGACATCGGTCACCGCCTGGCCCCAGATGGGATGGGGCGTGCTGGTGGCGGCCACGGGGATGGCCAGGGTCACCACCCCGTCCTCCGGCACACAGACGTCCTTGCAGACCAGATAGGAGACGGCGGCCTTGATGGTGACGAGGTCGCCCGGCCGCGCGCTGGCTGGAACCTCGATGGGCACGGCCAACAGCACCTTGCCGGAATAGACATAGTTGAGGATCGCCGCCCCGCCCTCCCCCGTCGAAATCCGCTCCGGCAGAGGCCAGACGATGTCCCCCGCGCGCCAGCCCGGCGGCAGGGTCCAGGCGATCTTGGTGGGAAGGCCGGAATCCCCCGGATTGCGCCAGTAGGTGTGCCAGCCGGGCTCCATCACCTGGCTGAGGGCGACATAGATCACGCCGCCCGGAACGGCCGCCTCATCCTGCGGCGCGAGCTCGATGGTGACGTGGCCGGTGCTGACCGGCGCGGCCACAGCGGGCGCCGCCAGAAGCGCGGCCACGACGGCCAAGGTCCGCAAGGCCATTGTCCAAAGCTTGGGCATCGCCGCTCTATAGACCTTGCCGGGGCCTCGACAAGCCGGGAGCCTGGGGCATCATCTCCGGGAGACGAGTCACCCGGCAGCCCCAAGGAGCCACATGCCCGCCCTGTTCGACGAGATCGTGATCGGTGAAGTGGTGCCCCTAGGCGAAGCGAAGGTGGATGAAACAGCCCTCGCCCAATTCATCGAGGCCTTTTCGCCGGGCTGGACGATCGACCGGGGCGCGCCGGATCCGATGACCTTCGCCATCTGGGTGAAGCTGGACATGGAAGCGTCGGTGTTCTGGCCGCAGACCAAACGCCTGGGCATCGACGCCCTGCGCTGGCTGCGCAATCCCCCGGCGGGGGAGACCCTGCGCGGGCGGATGACGATCATGGGCAAGGATCCGGTGGGCGAGGACAAGGGCATTGTCATCGCCACACATGACCTTCTGGATGAGCAGGGCCGGCTGGTGTTTTCCTGCCTGACCCGCTCGGTGTTCAAACGGTAGCCTGTTAGGCGTTAGCCGCCTGGACCTGTTGTTCGGCGGCGCGGATCTGGGCGAGCGCAATCAGGCGGTCCCATCCGATCAGCGAGGTCAGGTGCGCATAGCACTGGGCGATGACGCCGTTGTTCAGCAGCTCGCGCAGCTTGCCGTCGGTCAGATTCTTCAGCTTGTCCTCGGAGACCGCGAAGAACTCGGCGATCTTCTGAGGCTGGCCGAGAGTGCCGTCCGGATTGGTCGGCGTGAAGTTGGTGGTGCGCACTTCGAAGAGATCCAGATCGCTGAGGATCTGCACGAAAGCCTCCGTCCGGCGGGCTTCGGCTTCGAAGTTATTGCAGAATTCGATGCAGCCCTTCGTGTAGTCGGTGGGCTCGCCGGCTTCGTCAAAGAACGGCACATCATTGTCTTCGCCCAGCATCTTGGCGCCGCGGTCGATGCAGACCACCAATTGCTCGCCAGAAGAGTCGCGCGCCAGAACGAAGGGGTAGCGGCGGATATAGGCCGGGATATAGGCCCCGGCGTCGAAGCTGCCATCCGCGTTGACGAACATGTTCTGGTCGGTGTTGACGCCCATCACGGCCAGAGGCTGGCGCTTTTCGCCGGCGAAAATGATCGGATAGGACAGGGACGCGACGCCGAATTCCGAAACAGTCAGGGGCACCACGTGAGCCGTGGACGCGAAGCCAAAGGGCTTATCCATACGCTTCAGACCCATCTTGGCGTGGGTCTCACGATTGAGCGGTTCGGGCTTGGAATAGAAGAGCACGTTGCCGCTGATCGGCGAGACGGTCGGGGTCGCTTTGGCCATGAGAGACTCTAAGGTGTTGATGAAACAGGCGGGCGTTCCTGGGCGCCCCCGCCAAGCAAGTCGGCGCTTCTAGCCCATGTGAAGAGCCCCGGCAATGCGGGCCGCTTCCCGAACGAACCCCGCCTCTGCCCGATGGCCCCTTGCGCCCGCGCCATTGGCGCGGCTTGAATGATGCAAAGCTTTTTCAAAGACGCCGATCAAGGCGAGGAGACGTTTGATGCCGATCTTTTATCCCGACATTCTTGAGCAGAAGACCCCCGCGCGGACCTTCGCCTACACCGACAAGGACGTGATGCTCTACGCCCTTGGGATCGGCATGGGCCGCGACCCCATGAACGAGAAGGAACTGGCCTTCGTCTATGAGCGCGGCCTGAAGGTCGTGCCCACCGCTGCCACGGTGCTGATGTCAGGCGGCGGCCGCCCCTCGTTCCAGGCCCCCGCGGTGGAGCCCCAGAAGCCGCGCGAAGGTTTTCGCCAAAGCCAGATGAATTTCCTGATGGTCGTCGACGGCGAGCGCAAAGTGGAGCTGCACAAGCCCCTGCCCCCCATGGGCGCGACCTTCGCGGCGTCCGGCGGCACCATCGGCGCCTACGACAAGGGCAAGGACAAGGGCGCCGTGATCGTCAATCAACAGGTCTGGACTGATGAGAGCGGCACGCCCTGCGTGACCGTAACCGGCTCGACCTTCGCCCGCGCCGATGGCGGCTTCGGCGGCCCGACCGAAGGCGCGCCTGAGCCGCATGTCATGCCGTCCCGAACGCCGGACATTTCGCTCGATCTGGAAACCCGTCCGGATCAGGCCCTGCTCTACCGCCTGAACGGGGACCGCAACCCGCTGCACTCCGATCCGGAATCGGCCCGGCGCTCGGGCTTCCAGCGGCCGATCCTGCATGGCCTCTGCACCTACGGCATCACCTGCCGGGCCGTGCTGCAGGGTGTTCTCGACTATGAGCCGGAACGGATCCTCTCCCACCAGGCGCGCTTCTCGGCGCCGGTGATCCCCGGCGACCTGATCACCGTCGATATGTGGGTGGATGGCGATGTCATCTCCTTCGAGGCGCGGGTGAAGGAACGCAACGCCACGGTGATCAAGGGCGGCAAGACCGTCCTCAGAGCGAGCTAAGGGGAGCACGTGCGATGAGAGGACGGCCCGGCATCCTGGGACCCTTGGCGGCGGCGGCCGTCCTCCTCGCCTCATTGCAGGCGGCCACGGCGTCAGGCCAGGCCCTGAATGGCGACCCCTTGACCGATCGGGGGTACCTGCGGCCCGACGAGATTGACGCGTCCGCCCTGCTCGGCCCGCCCCCGGCGCCCGGGTCACCGAGAGGCATCGCCGACTGGGCGCGGTTCATCGAGACCCGGTCGTTGGAAGGCTCTGAACGCTGGCGCGTTGCAAGCCTGGACGTCGATATCCGCTCCGGCGCCTTCGCGCGCTTCTCCTGCGCCGCCGGCGTCACCATCGACCAGCAGCGCACCCCGGCCACCTGGAAGGTTCTGGCGCGACTGGAGTACGACGTGCGCACAGTCGGCCGGCCCGCCAAGGACCGCTATGGCCGCCTGCGGCCCATCACCGGCAACACCTATTCGATCTGCGAGCCGCGCGCCGCGTGGCTGACCCTCAATGCGTCCTACCCGTCCGGGCATTCGATGATCGGCTGGTCCTACGCCCTGACCCTGGCTCAGCTGCTGCCGGACCGGTCCGAGGTCCTCATCGAGAACGGCAAGGCCTATGGCGAGAGCCGGATCATCTGCGGCGTGCACTATCAGAGCGACGTGGAGGCCGGGCGCCTGCTGGCCTCGGCGATGGTGGCGCGGCTGCAGTCCAACCGGGAGTTCCAGTCCGACATGAGGCGGGCGGCGGCCGAGTTGAAACGCGCCAGGGGCCGTGGACGAGCCCCCCAGAACTGTCAGGTCTACGACAACCCGCTTAGGTCGGCCGGCCCGTCGTGAGGCTCGTGTAAAGCTCCGGACGGCGGTCGCGGAAGAAGCCCCAGGCGGCGCGGTGAGCGGCCAGGAAGTCCAGATCCACGGTCGTGGTGATCACGCCCTCATCGGCCCGGCCGAGTTCCGCGACGAGGTCGCCCCGATGGTCGGCGATGAAGGATGAGCCGTAGAAGGTCTGGCCGCCATTGGGATAGCCGTCCCAGGGCTCGAAGCCGATACGGTTGGCGCCCACGACCGGGATGACATTCGAGACCGCATGCCCCTGCATGGCGCGCCGCCAGGGCAGGGCGGTATCCAGAGTGGCGTCATGCGGCTCAGAGCCGATGGCCGTGGGATAGAGCAGGGCCTCGGCCCCCATCAGGGTCATGGCGCGGGCCGCCTCCGGGTACCACTGGTCCCAGCAGATGCCGGCGCCGATGCGGCCGTGGCGCGTGTCCCAGACGCGGAAGCCCGTGTCGCCGGGGCGGAAGTAGTATTTCTCCATATAGCCCGGCCCATCGGGGATGTGGCTCTTACGGTAGACGCCAAGCAGGGACCCGTCCGCGTCCGCCATCACCAGGCTGTTGAAATAGTGTGGCCCTTCGCGCTCGAAGATGGAGATCGGCAGCACGATGCCGAGCTCGCCCGCCAGCGGGGCCAGGGCTGTGACGCAAGGGTGTTCCCGCCAAGGATGGGCCTCGGCGAACCAGCGTTCTTCCTGCGCGACGCAAAAGTACGGCCCCTGGAAGAGCTCAGACGGCAGGATCACCTGGGCGCCCTTGGCGGCCGCCTCGCGAATGAACGCCTCGGTCTTGGCGATGTTGGCCTTGAGGTCCGTTCCGTAGGACGTCTGGATCGCCGCGAGGGCCAGGGTGCGCGCCATCAGGCTGGGACCTGCTGGCTGATGCAGTGGAAGGAACCGCCGCCCGACAGCAGGGCCGGAGCGCGAATTCCCACCACCAGACGGTCCGGAATGAACATCTGCAACGCCTCCACGGCCAGGGCGCCCGGCCGCTCCTGATACACGGGCACGACGACGATATTGTTGCCGATGATGAAGTTCATGTGGGACGCCGGCACGACAAAGCCTTCCGCGTCTTCCACTAGGCCCGGTGAGGGAATGCGGTGCACGGTGAGCTTGCGGCCCGCCGCATCGGTCATCCCGGCAAGGGCGCGCGCGGCGGCGTCATAGACGTCGGCGTTCTGATCTTCCTGGCCCCAGGCCATGGGGCAGACGACTTCGCCGGGCGCGACGAAGCGGGCGAGATTGTCCACATGGCCGTCCGTGTGGTCGTTCTTCAGGCCATTATCCAACCAGAGCACTTTCCTGGCGCCGAGGGACCTGGCGAGCGCGGCTTCGGCGTCGGCCTCCGTCCAGCCTGGGTTGCGGTTCGGATTGAGCAGGCACTGGCGCGTCGTGATGATCGTGCCCTCGCCATCATGCTCCAGGGCGCCGCCTTCCAGAACGACGTCATGCCGTTCGAGTTGTGCGCCGTCGTGCGCGCCGAGCTGACCCGCGACGGTGTCGTCGCCCGGGAGGTCGTATTTCCCGCCCCAGCCGTTGAACCGGAAGGCGGCGGCCTTCTGGGCCGACAGATAGATCGGCCCCGTGTCGCGCAGCCAGATGTCACCGAATTCGCCCGGCACGATGCGCAGATTGGCCAGCTCCGGCATGGCGGCGTGAGCGGCCTTCGAAGCCTCCTCACCGCGCACCAGCAGGTTCACCCGCTCACGGCCCGTCTCGGCCAGACTGCGAACGAGGGAGGCGACCTCGGCCCGGGCGGGCTCAAGGTTGTCGAGCCAAAGCTCCGGATGGCTGGGCCAGCCGATCCACATGGCGCGGTGCGGCGCCCATTCGGGGGGGACGACGAAACTCATGGCGCGCTCCTTAAGGCTCCCGCCCGCACAAAAAAAGAGGGCGGCCGAAGCCGCCCTCTTCCGCATCCGCCCCATATGGGGCTTCCGCGATCTTAGAACGAGTAGCTGACGCCAATCTTGGCGAGCCAGTTGGACCGGTTCGGCACGTCGGAGTTCGACGTGGTCATCACCGGCAGCCGGAAGTTCGAGTAGATGTACTGGCCGCCGACGAGGCGGACATCCACGACCGGCGCCAGGTAGGCGAAGTCCACCTGCTCCAGAACGCCCCAGTTCTTGTTCAGCATGTTGCCGATGTTTTCCAGGTCGATGTAGGCGCGCAGGCGAGCCCCGTTCGGGAAGAAGGCCGGCAGCTCCTGGCTGAGGTGCAGGTCGAAGCGGGTGACATAGGGCGAGCGTTCCGAGTTGCGTTCCGCGATCGTGCCTCGGGCCAGATTGTTGGCCTGGATGTACTCGCTGAGCAGCTGCTGGGTGTTCGACGCCGTTTGGCAGAAGTTCGACGGCAGAATTTGATCCACCGGCGTGCCGCCCGGACGGGCCGTGCAGGAGCCCAGCTGGTTTTCGTAGGTGACGCGAGAGTCGCCCACGGTCGGGATGTAGAGCAGCTGGCGGCCGCCGAACACGTCACCGAACTGATCGACCGAAGCGTTGCTGGTCGAGCCCGTGGACGTCACCGGGCGGAACACCAGGCTGTAAGGGTTGCCAGAGCGGCGTTCGCCGAAGAGCGAGATGATCGTCTTGTAGTCGCCGAAGAACTCGTGGGTCCAGGTGAGGGTCAGCTTGGTCGAGTAGCGGATTTCGTAGGTCGACGTCGAAAGGCCCGGGTTCACCGGATCGGACACCGCATTGTTGCCGTAGCTGGACGAGGCGGTCGTCGAGAGGCCGCCATTGACGTCCATAGCGCGGTTCCAGGTGTGCGAGATCCGCACGTCCAGACCGTTGTCGAAGCTGCGATAGGCGGAGAGGGCGAACGACCGCGACCAGCCTTCATTGGTGTTGGTGATCATCAGGTCCGAACCGCCGTCCGAACCGGAAACGCCGATGAAGGCGGCGCGCTGAGTGCGGTTGCGGTAGATCGGGCGGCCATCCGGCGCGGTGCCGACCGGGGTCAGGCCGCCGCGCAGATCGATCCACGTGATCGCCTGATTGACGCGGGTGTAGAGGAAGTCGATCCCGAAGTTCCAATCCCAGGCCTGGGTGGAGGCCGAGAGGCTGAGCTTCCAGCTGGACGGCATCTTGAAGTCGGGGTCGATGGCGTTGGTGTTCGCCGCCCGCCTGATGTTGTCGATCGAGGGCAGGCTCGGGTCGAGCAGGGCCTCGATGGCCGGCGGTACGTCGAATCCGGCATTGGCCGGGATGGCGACGCCAAGCACCGCATCGGCCACGGCGGCCGGGCAGGTCGAGGTGTTGTGGCCGGCCGTTTCCAGGTCGCAGAACACGTTGGCGCCGAGAACGCCGGACGTGGAGTAGTTGTTGGAAAGCCAGACGTTCGGCTGGCCGCCCGAGAACAGGCCGATGCCGCCGGAGAACCTCCAGTCGTTGAAGGTCCAGCGGAAGCCGAAGCGCGGCAGCCATTCACTCTTGCCGTCGATGGAAAGGGCGTTGGTGAAGCCGTAGCGGGTATTGAAGAACGCGTTCGCCAGCGGCACGTCGCTCGTCGAATAATTCACGTAACGCAGACCGAACAGCAGATCGAGGTCTTCGTTGACGCGCAATTCGTCCTGCACATAGGCGCTGGTCTGCGTGTAGGCGAAGGCCGCGGCCAGATCGAGCTCGTTGCGGAAGCCGTCCCCGTTCGCGTCTGCGATGGCGTTCGAATAGCTGATCTGCGCCGGGCGGCGGATCAGGAAGTTATCCAGGCCCGTATTGCCGGCCGGCAGACCGTTGGTCCCCGTCGAGGGGCGGAAGGTGTAGATCGCCTCGGTGCTCTGGAAGAACAGGTTGAACACGTCGAGCTTCTGCGACTCGACGCCGAACAGCAGGGCGTTATCGCCCAGGTTCCAGCGCAGACGGCCGATCCAGCCGGTGGTCTTGGTGGTCAGTTCGTTGGCGTGGCGCGAGCTGTCCGGGCCCGCGTTGATCGTCGAGTTCGACGTGACGTAGATCGTGAACTGGCCGAATTCGCACGTCTCATCGCCTGTCGCCGTGGGGCCGGTGGAGCAGCCCGCGTTCGGCACCTGTCCGCGCACCACTTCCTTGTAGGAATAGGCGAATTCCGTGGAGATCTCGGGCGTCCAGGTCGAGTTCAGCTGGGCCGTATAGGTCGTGAGCTCGTCGGACAGGGTGTAGTAGTGGCTGCGCAGGGGCAGGAGGCGGGTGACGGTATTGGACGCCCGGATGCCTTCAACCTGACGGTCCCCATAGGTGTTCTGATAGGTCAGGGCGAGGCGGTGGGCGTCGGTGATGTTGATGTCGATGCGGCCGAACCACTTTTCGTCCACGGCGGGCAGGCCGCCGGCGGAGCTCAGCGGATTGTTCACATCGTAGTTGAAGCCATAGATCGTGTTCAGATTGGTCGAAATGGTGTCGACCTGGGCCTGAGTGGTCTCGGTGATTTCCAGCGGACGGCCGGAGCCGACGGGGCCCGAGGGGAACGGGTTGGTGGTGTCGTACTTCTCATAGGACACGAAGAAGAAGGCGCGGTTCGGCCAGATCGGGCCGCCCAGGGTCACGCCCCAGGTCCGTTCGTTGGTGTCGCTATCGAAGTTGAACTTCCGCACACCGATCGTTTCGCCGTAGATCGAGAAGTGGAAGTCGTTGGTGCCGGACTTGGTCACGGCGTTCAGGTTGGCGCCCAGGAAGTCATTGTAGATGACCGAGAACGGCGCGGTGTTCACCGACACGGCGGCCACGGCTTCGAGGGACAGCGGAGAGCGCTGGGTCGGCGTGCCGGTGCCGTTGTTCAGACCGAAATCGTCGTTCTGGCGCACGCCGTCGACGGTGATCGAGTTGTAGCGGTTGGAAACCCCGCCCACGACCATGGCCTTCAGGTTGGCGACGTCCAGCTCCACGAACGGGTCGACACGCACGGTGTCCTTCAGGTCGCGGTTCACGGAAGGCATCGAGGCGATGTCGCCGGAATCAAAGCCGACCGAGTTGTTGTAGTTGGCCGACGAATTCGGGGCCGCCGTGATGGTCACGGCCGAAACACCCGTGCCGCCGCTGAGGGGCACGCTGATCAGCGAGGAGTCGCCGAGGCCGACGTTGCGCACCGTGACCGTGGAGGATTGGCCGCCGCTCGTGGCCGTCACCGTATAGGGACCGCCGACCCGCAGGCCGTACACGTTGAAGAAGCCGTCCTCGTCCGCCACCGTCGTGGCCGTGGTCCCCGAAGGAACGTGGGTCACCGTGATGGTCGCGCCGCCGACGCCAACGCCACCGCCTTCGACCACGCCACGAATCTTGCCGGTGGTTTCCTGCGCGTAGGCCGCCACGGTGCTCATCGCCATGGCCAGCGTCGTTACGGCTGCGCCCGCGGCGAGCCTCTTCATCAATTTCATGGAATATCCCCTTCCAAGCCCGTAGGTCCCCACGCCCCCGCGCGGGACCCACATCTGAACCTTGTTTACCAGCGCTCCGCGCCACAGTGGTGACGAATTTGCTACGCTTGAACGCTCCGAACACTCTACTCACAGAAAAATGTCACGCCTGTGAAGGATTTCATCTGCGGGCGCCCAAACTCAAGGCTGATGCCCGAAATGGCCGATAACCCAGCGGAATCCACGCAGCCGGGCAGCACCGCGGGCGCATCGCGCCACTGGCGGAACATCGTTCTTTTTCTCAGTGTGCTGACGGTATGGCGGATTGTCGCAGTCTTCGCCAGTCCGCTCGATCTCTATCCGGACGAGGCCCAGTACTGGCTCTGGTCGCGGACGTTCGACTTCGGGTATTTCTCCAAACCACCAATGGTCGCGTGGCTGATCGGCCTGACCACAATATCCAGCAGTGATGAGGCTTTCGTCCGGCTGGCCGCCCCCCTGATGCACGCCCTGGCCGCGCTCGCCCTCTACGGCGCGGGACGGCGCCTGCACGGGCCGGCCGCCGGCGCCTTGGCGGCGGTCTTGTACGCCCTGATGCCGGGCGTGCAGCTTTCCAGCTTCGTGATCGCCACGGACGCGCCCCTGCTGGCTTTCCTGTCCCTGGCCTTCTTCGCCTATGTCGAGCTGCAGGCGGCCCGTGGCCGCCGGGCCCTGGCCGTGGCCGCCGGGTTCGGCGCGGCGCTGGGCCTTGCCTTTCTCTCCAAATACGCCGCCCTCTACGCCCTGGCCGGGCTTACCATTCATCTGATCGCCGACCGCGATGCGCGGAAGGTCTGGCGTTTGCCGGTGATCGGCACGGCTGCGTTCGCCTTCCTGGTCATCGCCTCGCCCAACCTGATCTGGAACGCCACGCACGGCTTCGAGACCGTGGCCCACACCGCCGGCAACGCCGGATGGTCCGAGGGCGAACACTTCCAGATCGCGGAGCTCGCCGGCTTCCTCGTCGCGCAGTTTGGTGTCTTCGGCCCGATCCCCTTCGCCGTCCTCGCCTTGGCGCTCGTCCTGGCGGTGCGCCGCGGGCTGACGAAGCCGGATGTCCTGGCCCTCGCCTTCACCTTGCCCCCTCTGATCGTCGTCACCGCCCAGGCCTTCATCGCCGGCGCCAACGCCAATTGGGCCGCCGCCGCCTATACGCCCGGCGCCGTGCTGGTGGCCGGCCTCCTCGTCCGCTGGAAAGCGCGGCCCTGGATCATCGCCGCCATGGCGATCCAGGGCCTGATCGCCATCCTCTTCCTGTTCGTCATCGCCCGGCCGGATCTCGCCGACCGCATCGGTATGGCCAACAGCCTCAAACGCGCCCGGGGCTGGGAACAGATCACGCGGCTGATCGTCGAGCGGGCCCGCGACGAGAACGCGGCAGGCCAGCTCACCGCCGTGGCCGTGGAGGACCGCTTCCTCTTCAACGCCGCCGCCTACTACGGCCGCGACGCCTTCGGCGCCGACCTGCCGCCCCTGCGCATGTGGGTGCGCGGCGCGGCGCCCCGCAACCAGGCCGAGGCCGTCGCCGCCCTGACGCCCGCCGAGGGCGGCCGCGTGCTGGCGGTCAGTCTGGCGCCGGACGCCACGCCGGTACTGGCGGCGGATTTCGCGCGCACGCTCGGCAAGTCGATCATCTCGGTGCGTCTGGACGCCAAACACAGCCGCCGGGCTGAGATGTTCATTGGCGAGGCCTTCGCCCCGAAGCCCCGAACCGGACCAGACCGCGCCGTTCGCTGACTTTGCGCTGCCTTTTCAGGGGCCGCGCGAAGGTTTATCTGGCCTGCTCCGTCGCAAGGACAGCACAATGCCGGCTTACCGTTCCCGCACTTCCACCCACGGCCGCAACATGGCCGGCGCCCGCGGCCTTTGGCGCGCCACGGGCATGAAGGACGCCGATTTCGGCAAGCCGATCATCGCCGTGGTCAACTCCTTCACCCAATTCGTGCCGGGCCACGTGCACCTGAAGGACCTCGGCCAGCTGGTGGCCCGCGAGATCGAGAAGGCCGGCGGCGTCGCCAAGGAATTCAACACCATCGCCGTGGATGACGGCATCGCCATGGGCCACGACGGGATGCTCTATTCCCTTCCCTCGCGCGAGCTGATCGCCGATGCCGTGGAATACATGGTCAACGCCCACTGCGCCGACGCCATGGTCTGCATCTCCAACTGCGACAAGATCACGCCCGGCATGCTGATGGCGGCCATGCGCATCAACATCCCTTGCGTCTTCGTCTCAGGCGGCCCGATGGAAGCCGGCAAGGTGGTGTGGAAGGGCAAGGAGATCGCCGTCGATCTGATCGACGCCATGATCGCCGCCGGTGACGACCAGGTGAGCGACGCCGAGGTCGCGGCCATCGAGCGCTCGGCCTGCCCGACCTGCGGCTCCTGCTCGGGGATGTTCACCGCCAATTCGATGAACTGCCTCACCGAGGCTCTCGGCCTTTCCCTGCCCGGCAACGGCTCGGTCCTGGCCACCCACGCCGACCGCGAAGCCCTGTTCCTCGAAGCCGGCCGCCTCTGCGTGGAAATCTGCCGCCGCTACTATGAGGGCGATGACGCCAGCGTCCTGCCGCGCCAGATCGCCAATTTCGCCGCCTTCGAAAATGCCATGCGCCTCGACATCGCCATGGGCGGCTCTTCCAACACCGTCCTGCACCTCCTGGCCGCGGCCTATGAGGGCGGGGTCAATTTCACCATGGCCGACATTGACCGCCTGTCGCGCTCCACGCCCTGCCTTTGCAAGGTGGCCCCGGCCAAGAGCGACGTGCACATGGAAGACGTCCACCGCGCCGGCGGCGTCATGGCCATCCTGGGCGAACTCGACCGGGCCGGCCTGATCCACGCCGACTGCTCCACTGTCCATGCCCCGACCATGGGCGAAGCTCTGGCCAACTGGGATATTGCCCGCCCGAGCGCCCCGGCCAATGTGCGGGAGTTCTTCCTGGCTGCCCCTGGCGGCGTGCCCAGCCAGACCGCCTTCTCGCAAAACCGCCGCTGGGATGATCTCGATACGGACCGTGAGGCAGGCGTCATCCGCTCGGCCAAGACGCCCTTCTCGCAGGATGGCGGCCTCGCCGTGCTGACCGGCAACCTCGCCCTCGACGGCTGCATCGTGAAGACGGCCGGGGTCGACGAGAGCATCCTGAAGTTCACCGGCCCGGCCAAGGTCTACGAGAGCCAGGACGACGCGGTCAGCGCCATCCTCGGCGGGCGGGTCAAGGAAGGCGACGTGGTGGTGATCCGCTACGAAGGCCCCAAGGGCGGGCCAGGCATGCAGGAGATGCTCTATCCGACCAGCTACCTGAAATCGAAGGGGCTCGGGAAGGCCTGCGCCCTGGTCACCGATGGCCGGTTCTCCGGCGGCACGTCGGGCCTCTCAATCGGCCACGCCTCCCCGGAAGCGGCGGAAGGCGGCCTCATCGGCCTGGTGGAAGACGGTGACACGATCGAGATCGACATCCCCCGGCGAACGATCAATCTGGCTGTGGACGACGCGACCCTGGCCGCTCGCCGGTCGGTGCGCGATCGGGACGGCTGGAAGCCCGCCAAGCCTCGTCCGCGGCAGGTTTCCACCGCGCTTAAGGCCTATGCGCACTTCGCGACCAGCGCTGCCAAAGGCGCCGTGCGGGTCGTCGACTAGGCGCCTAGAGGCGCGCCTGGAAGTGCGCCTCGGTTTTGGCTTTCACCTCGTCGAGGGCCACGCCCGCGGCGAGCTCGATCAGGGTCACGCCCTCCCCCTTGCGGTCGATCTCGAAGACGCCGAGGTCAGTGATCAGCAGGTCGACGACGCCCGCCCCCGTCAGGGGCAGGGTGCAGCGCTTCAGCAGCTTCGGCGCCCCGGTCTTCTCGGTGTGGTCCATGACCACGACGACCTTTTTGACCCCGGCCACCAGATCCATGGCGCCCCCCATGCCCTTGACCATCTTGCCCGGCACCATCCAGTTCGCCAGGTCGCCGTTCTCGGCCACCTGCATGCCGCCCAGGATGGAAAGGGCGATGTGCCCGCCACGGATCATGGCAAAGCTGTCGGCGCTGGAGAAATAGGACGATGAGTCCAGCTCGGTGATCGTCTGCTTTCCGGCATTGATCAGGTCGGCGTCCGCCTCGCCCTCGTAGGGGAAAGGGCCCATGCCCAGCATGCCGTTCTCGCTCTGCAGCGTTACATGCATTCCCTCGGGGATGTAGTTGGCCACCAGGGTCGGGATGCCGATGCCGAGGTTCACGTAGAACCCGTCCTGCAGTTCCTTGGCGGCGCGGGCCGCCATTTCTTCACGCGTCCAGGCCATCAGGCGCTCTCCGTCTCGCGGGCGCGGGTGGTCACCCGCTCAATGCGCTTCTCGAAGAGGGCGCCCTGGAAGATCCGGTCCACGTAGATGCCGGGAGTGTGGATGTTGTCCTTGTCGAGCGAGCCGGTCGGAACCAGCTCCTCCACCTCCGCCACCGTCACCTTACCGGCCGTGGCCATCATCGGGTTGAAGTTCCGGGCGGTCATCCGGTAGGCGAGGTTGCCTTCGTGGTCGCCTTTCCAGGCTTTGATGATCGCCAGATCCGCCGTCAGCCCCCGCTCCATGACATAGAGTTCGCCATCGAACTCGCGCACTTCCTTGCCTTCCGCCACCAGCGTGCCGACCCCGGTCTTGGTGAAGAAGGCCGGGATGCCCGCGCCTCCGGCCCGGATACGCTCGGCCAGTGTGCCCTGAGGATTGAATTCCAGCTCCAGATCACCGGAGAGATAGAGCTGCTCAAACAACTTGTTCTCGCCCACGTAGGAGGAGATCATCTTCTTGATCTGCCCGCCTTCCAACAGGATGCCGAGGCCAAAGCCATCGACGCCGCAGTTATTCGAGACGACGGTCAGGTTCTTCGTCCCGGCCAGGCGGATGGCGGCGATGAGATTTTCAGGGATGCCACACAGGCCGAATCCCCCAGACATGATAGTCATGCCGTCGAACAGAAGGCCCGCCAAGGCCTCGGCGGCGTCGTTGCGTGTCTTCGCGGCCATCGCCCTCTCCCGCACTGCACAATGAATATCAGGTGTGGCGCCGATGCAGGCTTTTTTCAACCGTTACAAGGGTTCATTTGAGGTGCGCGTGGGAAAGAAAGTCGTGATCGGCCGGGCCTTATGACTGCAAACAACGCAACTGCGGAAAACCTTGTCCTGCTGCTGCTCGCCCATCCGGCGCTCGACCGTTCCCGCGCGAACAGGGCCATGATCCAGGCCGCGGAGACCGTCGCCGGCGTCACCGTGCGCGACCTTTACGAGATCTACCCCACCTACCTGGTCGACGTGGATGACGAGCAGGCGCTTCTGAAAGCCCACAAGGTCGTGGCCCTGCAGTTTCCGCTCTACTGGTATTCGACCCCCGCCCTGATGAAGGAATGGATCGACAATGTCCTGCGGCACGGCTTCGCCTACGGACGGGGCGGCGACGCCCTGAAGGGCAAGACCTTCTTTGTCGCCTGCTCATCCGGCAGCCCGGACACCGACTACCAACCTGGCGGCAGCCACCACTATTCGATGGAAGAATTCCTGCGTCCCCTCGAGCGCACCGCCGCCCTCTGCGGCATGCACTGGGCGCCGCCCTTCATTTTGCACGAAAGCCGACTGCGCGACGCCGTCTCCCTGGCCGACGCCGTGGAGACCTATCGGGCGCGGCTGCAGGACCTCATCGGAGCGGCCCGCGGATGAACACCCACTCGCTCCTCTTCCAGGCCCTCGTCTATCTTGCCGCCGGTGTGATCGCGGCGCCTCTGGCGAAGCTGCTGAAGCTAGGCTCCGTACTGGGCTACCTGATCGCGGGGGCTGTGATCGGGCCCTTTGCATTGAGCCTCGTCGGTGACGTGGAAGACGTCTCGCGCTTCGCCGAGTTCGGGGTGGTCATCCTCCTCTTCCTGATCGGCCTCGAAGTGCGGCCGGCCCTGCTCTGGTCCATGCGCGGCGCGATTTTCGGGCTGGGGGGCGCCCAGGTGCTGGCGACGGCCGGAGTGCTGGCGGGGGCGGCGATGCTGACGGGCCTCTCCTGGCAGACGGCGCTTGCGGTCGGCTTGGTGCTCGCCATGTCCTCGACGGCGATTGTGTTGCAGACCCTGGATGAAAAGGGCCTGCGCCAGGGTCCGGTAGGCCGGGCGGCCTTCGGCGTACTTCTGCTGCAGGATCTTTCCGTTATCCCCCTCTTCGCGCTTCTGCCCCTGCTGGCCACAGGGGTGGTGACCGCGCCCGCCGCCGGTGAAGCCCATGGCGGCAGCCTGATTTCCGGGCTTCCCGCCTGGGCCAAGACCTTGGCCGTGCTGGGCGCTGTCGCCTTCGTGATCGGGGCCGGCCGCTATCTGACCCAGCCGGTGTTTCGCTACATCGCCGCCGCGCGCCTGCGGGAAATCTTCACGGCCTCGGCTTTGCTGCTGGTCGTCGGCGTCGCCGTGATCATGCAGATGGTCGGCCTCTCCCCTGCGCTCGGCGCGTTCCTCGCCGGCGTGGTGCTGGCCGAGAGCGAATTTCGCCGCGAGCTGGAAACCGACATCGAGCCCTTCCGGGGCCTGCTGCTCGGCCTCTTCTTCATCACCGTGGGCGCCGGGGTGAACTTCAACCTGATCGTCTCCCAGCCGGTGCAGTTGGCCGCCGTGGTGATCGGTCTGGTGATCCTGAAATTCCTGGTGATGTTCGCCGTCGCCAAGCTGTTCCGAGCCCAGACGTCGACGGCCGCCGCCGTCGCCACGGCTCTCGCCCAGGGCGGCGAATTCGCTTTCGTGCTGCTGAACTTCACCGTCGGCGCCGGGGTGATCGGGTCCCAGCTGGCCGACCTGCTCACCGCCGCCGTGGCCGTCTCTATGGCCCTGACGCCGCTGGCCATGGTCCTGTATGAGCGCATCGCCCACATGCTGGACCAGCACGTCGCCAAGCTGCCCACGGAAGATCCGGTATTCGAAGGCGGCCCGCCCCAGGTGATCGTCGCCGGCTACGGCCGCTTCGGCCAGATCGTCGCCCGCCTCCTGATGCTGAACGGTCATTCCACTGTCGTTCTCGATGCGGACATCGAACAGATCGACCTCGTCCGCCGCTTCGGGCGCCCGGTCTACTATGGGGACGCGACGCGCCTCGACCTGCTGCGCACCGCCGGCGCCGAGACCGCCAAGATGCTGATCATCGCCCTCGATGACCGGGAAAAAACCGTCGAGCTGGCCGAGAAGGCCCGCCAGGCCTTCCCCAACCTGACCATCATCGCCCGCGCCTGGGACCGGCGGCACGCCTATGACCTCCTGGCCAATGGCGCGGACGAAGTGGAGCGGGAGACCTTCGAGGGCGCCCTGGCCATGGGGCGCAAGGCCCTGGTCAAGCTCGGCTTCCGAAAGCATCGGGCGCACCGGGCCGCCGACCTTTTCCGGCGGCACGACCTCCGGGTGTTCACCGCCCTCGCCCCGGCCTATGGCGAGACCGAGAACTACATCCTCGCCTCCCGCGATGCGGCCCGCACCATGGACAGGCTGCTGACCGAGGACCTGGCGCGAATGCGGCCAGGCGGGGAAGACTGGGACGAAGCCCTCGACGAGGCGGAGCGACGGGCGCGGGAAGAGCAAGCGCCGCCAAACGCCGCCGAAACTTGAGGCGCCTCAAAGTCTTCCGCCGTCCCGCCGTTCTAATGGCCCATGTCTTGCGCTAGAATGGAAGGTCCAGGAGCACGCCCTTGACCCAGAACGCCCTCTCAGAAAAGCCCGCCTTCACGCCCGTCTCCTTCACTCGTACGCAGAGCGACATGTCCGGATTCTCCAAGGATCTGGGGGACAGTTTCGCCCGCTATGGCTTCGCGGTGGTCTCGGACCACGGCATCGATCAGGCCCGCATCGACAGTGCGATCGAAAAGGCGAAGGCTTTTTTTCGCCTGCCCGAAGCCGTGAAGCGCGCCTACTTCGTTGAAGGCGGCGGCGGCCAGCGCGGCTACACCCCCTTCGGCAAGGAAACCGCCAAGGGCGCGTCGGTCTCCGACCTCAAGGAATTCTGGCACGTCGGCCGCGACCTGCCCGCCGGCCATCCCTACCGTGAACTGATGCCGGACAACCTCTGGCCCAACGAAATCGCCGGCTTCCGTGAGGAGCTCTCCTGGCTGTTCAATTCTCTGGACAGGATGGGCCTGGAGGTTCTCGCCGCCATCGCCCGTTACCTGGGCCTGCCGGACCGCTTCTTCGACCAGACGGTGAAGGACGGCAATTCGATCCTGCGCCTGCTGCACTATCCGCCGATAGCCCTCGACGCCGAAGGCGTGCGGGCCGGGGCGCATGAGGACATCAACACCATCACCCTGCTGCTCGGCGCCGAAGAGGCCGGGCTCGAAGTGCTGGACCGTGATGGGAGGTGGCTGGCGATCAGCCCGCCGCCAGGCTCCCTGGTGATCAACATCGGCGACATGCTGCAGCGCCTGACCAATCACGTCCTGCCTTCAACCACGCACCGGGTCGTGAATCCGCCGCCGGAACGACGGGCTTTCCCGCGCTATTCGACGCCGTTCTTCCTGCACTTCCGGCCCGATTACCTGATCGAGACGCTGCCGTCCTGCGTGACCGCGACCAATCCTGATCGTTATCCCACCCCCATCACGTCCGACGATTTCCTCAAGGAACGGCTGCGGGAAATCAAGCTGACCTAAGGGGTTAGGTGCGTCGCATTGCCGCGTGGGTGCGGCATCGCGGGCCGTAAACCTTTAACCAGCAAAGCCCCATAGTCACCTGCCCAGAAAGGGTGACCAGGGATCGGCCATGATCATCGCGCCTGTTCCAGCTGACGAAGAGGCGCGCCTAGCCGAGGTCCGCGCCCTGAGGCTGGATATTCTCAAGCCGACCTTTGAACGGGTGGCCGCCCTGGCGCGCACCATCACCCGCGCCCAGATCGCCTGCGTCGGCTTCGTCGATTCCGAAGTGACCTGGCTGGCCTGCGCCACCGACACCTCAGATCCGCCCCAGACGCTTCCCCGGGAGGGAACGATCATCAATGACGTGATCCTGCGTCAGGACGTGCTCTGGATCACCGATGCTCTCGAGGACGAGCGTTACCGCGACACGCCTTTCGTCCTGGCCCCGCCATCCCTGCGTTTCTACGCGGGCGCTCCGATCCGCATGGCCAACGGGCTCTGCCTGGGGGCGGTCTATGTCTTCGATCAGGCGCCACGCTCCTACGACGCCTCGCTCGCGGCCAGCCTGACCGACTTGGCCAGCCTGGTCGCCCATGAGTGCGAGGCCGAGCGCACCCGCCGTGACCTGGCCAAAGCCGAAACCGAAGCCGCCGTGGCCCGGGCCATGATGGCCTCTTTCGTGGAGAACGCGCCGTTCGCCCTGTTGCTCGTGGATCAGGACATCCGGATCGTCCGCGCCAGTCCTCGCTGGTTCGAAGAGCGAGCCCTGCCACCGGATACCGTCGTCGAAGGCAAGACGATCTATGAGCTGTTCCCAGGCTCGCACGACCGGTGGAGCGAATCCTATCAGCGCTCCCTGGCGGGTGAGACGGTGCGCAACAACCGTGTGCGCATCACCCGGTTCGATGGCGCGCGGCGCTGGGTGCGGTCCGAGCAGACCCCCTGGCGGCATGCGAATGGCGAGGTCGGGGGCCTCCTCATCGCGACCTACGACATCACCGACGTGATCGACGCGATGGAAGACGCCCAGCGCTCAGCCCAAAGGCTCAAGCTGGCGATTGAAATCGGCGACCTTCGCATGTGGGAGATGGACTACCAGCGCAAGAAACTGAGCGGCGCTGGCGCCCAGCCTGACGGTACGAGGTCCACGTTCGAAGAACTCGACGCCGACATCTGGTACGGCGTCCACCCGTCTGACCGGCCGGCGGCCCAGAAGGCCTGGGACGATCACATCGAGAACGGGACGCCCTTCCGTCAAATCTACCGGATGATGCAGTTGGATGGTCCGCACCAGTGGACCTACAGCGCTTCAGAGGCCGTGCGGAACGAGAACGGCGACATCGTCCGGGTCGTCGGCGTGCTGCGAAATATCGACAAGGAAAAGCGCTTCGAGACCACCCTGGTGAAAGCCAAGGAGGCGGCCGAGGCCGCCAGCCGCTCCAAGAGCGAATTCCTGGCCAACATGAGCCATGAGATCCGCACGCCGCTGAACGGAGTGATGGGCGTGGCCAGCGCCCTTGGCCGCACCCAGCTGGAACCCGAGCAACGGGAAATGGTCGGGCTGATCGAGAGCTCGGCCCAGACCCTGGAGGCCCTGCTATCGGACGTGCTTGACCTGGCGCGGATCGAATCCGGCCGCCTGACCCTGAAAACCGATCCCTTCGACCTGACCCAGTCGATCAGGGACGTCGCCGCCCTGTTTCAGGCTTCCGCGGAGGCCAAGGGACTGGACCTGATCACCGAAATCGATCCGGCCGTGGAGGGCCGTTTTGAAGGGGATGCGCCGCGCATCCGCCAGATCCTTTCGAACCTGGTGTCCAACGCCGTGAAATTCACCGACCGGGGCAGCATACGCCTGACCGCGCGCGCGGAAGACACGCCCGAGGGCGCGGCCCTGACGGTGTCGGTGCGAGATACCGGCATCGGCTTCGACGGCGAGACGGCTCAACGCCTTTTCGAGCGCTTCGAACAGGCTGATGGTTCGATCACCCGCAAGTATGGCGGCACCGGACTCGGCCTGGCCATTTCGCGTTCCCTGGCCCAGGCCATGGGCGGCGGTCTGACGGCCGAAGGCGTTCCTGGCGAGGGAGCGACTTTCGCCTTCACCGTCATATTGCCACGTGTGGCGGGCGCGGCGCCGGCCTGTGACGCCGCTTGCGCCGACTGCGAAGGCGATGACATCGACCTCTCGCAGTTCAAGGTGCTGCTCGCCGAGGACCACCCGACAAATCGCCGGGTCGTGGAGCTGATCCTCGGCGCCGCCGGGGTTAACCTGACCTGCGTGGAAGACGGGGCCGAGGCAGTGGACGCCTGGGCCGCCGGCCAGTTCGACATGATCCTCATGGACATGCAGATGCCGGTGATGGACGGCCTGACCGCCATTCGCGCTATCCGCCGCCGCGAGGCGCGCGAAGGGCGCCCGCGCACCATGATCTTCGCCCTGACCGCCAACGCCATGCCCGAGCACGCCGCCGCCTCCGCGGAGGCTGGGGCCGACGGGCACCTGACGAAGCCGGTCAGCGCCGATGCATTGTTCGGCGCTGTGGAAACCGCGGCCAGCGCCATGGTGGCCAATGCGCCTTGGGCGCGGACGGCCTAGCCACTCAAGCCGGCTCTGCGCTAAAGCCGCGTCATGACCCTGATCGATCCCGTCGAGCTGACCCGCGACCTCGTGCGCCGCCCCTCCGTGACGCCGGCCAACGCCGGGGCAATGGAAATTGTCGAACAGGCCCTGACGGGGTTGGGTTTCACCTGCCGTCGCATGAAGTTCGGCGACATCGAGAACCTTTATGCCCGGCGCGGCCTGCAGGGGCCGAATCTCTGTTTCGCGGGCCACACAGACGTGGTGCCCGTTGGGGACGCCGGCGCCTGGAACCAGGGGCCATTCGAGGCCGCCATCGCCGAGGGCGTACTGTTCGGCCGCGGGGCCGTGGATATGAAGAGCGGCATCGCGGCCTTTATCGGCGCGGTTTCACGCTATCTGGAGAACGGCGAGCCGCGCGGTTCGATCTCCCTTCTGATTACCGGAGATGAGGAAGGCGACGCGACCCACGGCACCAAGAAGGTGGTTGAGCAATTGATCGCCGAGGGCGAGAGGGTAGACCATTGCGTGGTCGGCGAACCGACCTCCAGCGTTGTCTTCGGGGACATGATCAAGATCGGCCGGCGCGGCTCGATCAACACCCAAATCACCGTCGAGGGCGTGCAGGGCCACGTGGCCTATCCGCAGCGGGCGGCCAACCCGATCCCGGTGCTCGTGCGTCTCCTGGCGGCGCTGCAAGGGCATGTGCTGGATGGCGGTTACACTGGCTTCCCAGCCTCAAACCTGGAAATCACCACAGTCGATGTCGGCAATCCCACCACCAATGTGATCCCTGCCCAGGCGAAGGCCCGGTGCAATATCCGCTTCAATCCCAGCCATACGGGCGCGGCCCTGGCGGCCTGGATCGACGGGGAATGCGCCAAGGCGGCGGAAGGGTTCAACGGCACGGTGAAGGCCACCCATCAGATCAGCGGCGAATCCTTCCTGACCGAGCCAGGGGACTTCACCAGCCTGGTGGCCGGGGCGGTGCGAGATGTGGCCGGGCGCGAGCCGGAGCTTTCCACCTCAGGCGGCACCTCGGACGCGCGCTTCATTAGAGCCCTCTGCCCCGTGGTGGAATTTGGCCTGGTCGGCACAACAATGCACGCCGTCGACGAACGCGCGCCGGTGTCGGAAATCCAGAAGCTGTCGAAGGTCTATGAGACCCTGATTGAACGCTATTTCGCGTAGGTCACGCCGACCAGACAGAGCCCATGGGCCGGGGCGACCGGCCCGCAGGCCGCACGGTCCTTAGCCTGCAGGGCGGCCTTGAGATCGGCCGCGCTCCACCGTCCCGCCCCTACTTCTGCGATCGAGCCGGTCATGGAGCGGACCTGGCGGTGCAGAAACGAGCGGGCCGAGAAGGCTAGGCGCACCTCCTCGCCCTGCCGCCAGACACGAACCACATCGAGAGTCTTTTCCGGACTCTTCGACTGGCAGTTCACATCCCGGAAGGTGGTGAAGTCGTGATGGCCAGCGAGGGCCTGGGCGGCGGCATGCATGGCCTCGGCGTCGAGGGGCTTTTTCACAAGCCAGACGCGGCCTTGGTCCAGGGCCGGAGGGGCGCGGCGGTTGAGGATGCGGTATTCGTAGGCGCGGCCGGTAGCGCTGAAGCGAGCGTGGAAATCGGGGGCCGCTTCATCAACCTCAAGGATGGCGATGGGCTCCGGAACCAGGTGGGCATTGATCGCATCGCGGACCACATCGGGCCGCCAGGCCTTCTCGAGATCAATATGAATCACTTGGGCCGTGGCGTGGACGCCGGTATCGGTCCGCCCGGCGGCGGCGAGGCGGGTGGACTCGCCTGAGAATCCGAGGACAGCACGCTCTATGGAGCCCTGCACAGTGGGCAGGTCCGCCTGGGCCTGAAAGCCCTTGTAGGGGCCGCCATCATATTCGACGGTCATCCGGTAGCGGGGCATCAGGCGAGCCTTGTTCCGGATGGGACGGGGAGACCCCGCAGGAAGTCCGCGGCGTCCTGGGCCCCGCGCCCTTCGCGCTGGACACGGAGCAGGCGCACGGCCCCTTGCGCGCAGGCGATGAGAAGGCGGTCGTCGAGCGTCTCTCCCGGCTCGCCCTCTCCCACTTCGACGCGGGACAGCAGAGCCTTGATGCGCACCGGGCCGCGCTCGGTCTTCAGACGGAACCAGGCTCCGGGAAAGGGGGAAAGGCCGCGGATCTTGGCATCAATCTCGGCGGCGGGGGCAGCCCAGCGCAGGCGGGCCTCTTTGGGCCGGATCTTCTTGGCGTAGGTGACGCCGGCGTCGGTCTGCGGCGTCTCATGCGCTTCGCCCCGGGAGACGGCGTCGAGGGTGTCGGCGAGCAGGGGCGCGCCGGCTTCGGCGAGGCGGTCGTGCAGGGTCCCGGCGGTTTCCAAAGCGTCGATGCGAAGCCGGCATTCGGCGAGGACCGGGCCTTCATCAAGGCCTTCGGTCATACGCATGACCCCGGCCCCCGTGACCGCGTCACCGGCCATGATCGCCCGCTGGATGGGCGCGGCGCCACGCCAGCGGGGCAGCAGCGAGGCGTGCAGGTTGAAGGAGCCGAAGCGGGGCGCCTCCAGCACGGCGGCGGGCAGGATCTGGCCGAAGGCGACGACGGCGGCGGCGTCGAGCCCCAAGGCCGCGAAGGCCGCGATCTCGTCCTCGGCCTTCATGGAGACCGGGGTGCGAACGGGCCAACCATGTTCCAGGGCGAAGGCGTGGACCGGCGAAGGACGCAGTTCCTTGCCGCGGCCGCGCGGGGCGGGAGGCTGGGAATAGACGCAGGCGATCTCGTGGCCGCGGCGCGCCAGTTCGGCGAGAGCTGGTACGGCGAAATCAGGGGTGCCCAGAAAAGCGATCTTCATGAACGCGGTTTAGCCCGCGCGGGGGCTTGCGCGATAGCGTGACCTCAACGCACGATGGCCTTCTCCTTTCAGAGGGCAGCAAAGAGAGAAACTCCAGATGCGGACCGGATTGATCATCGCGGCGATTGTCGCCGTGGCCTTGTCGGCGGCGGCGTGCAGCAAGCCGGCGGCCAAGGGTGGCGAGGACGCCAAGGCCGAAGCCAACAAGAGTGGCGCGGAAACCAACAAGGCCGACAGCGATCGCGGCAATGACAGCGACCGCGATTCCGATCGCGGCGGCGACGACAATGGCGGCGGCGATCGCGACCGCGACAGCGACCGAAACAGCGACCGCGACTCCGGCAGCCGGGATTCCGACCGCGATAGCGACCGCAACAGCGATCGTGACTCTGACCGCAACAGTGATCGTGATTCCAGTCGCGACTCCGGCCGCGACAGCGACCGTGAACTCAGCCGCGACCGTGGCGGCAACAGCGGCGGCGGCGGCGATGGTCCCAGCCAAAGCATGAGCGGCAACTAAGCCGAACTGGAAACTCCCCCGCTGGCCGGCGGGGGAGGATTTCAGGCCGCGCGGGCGGCTTTCTTGACCTTCTTGACGGCCTGGTCGCGCTTCAGGCGCGAGAGGTGGTCGATGAAGAGAACACCTTCGAGATGGTCCATCTCGTGCTGGATGCAGACGGCGAAAAGGCCCTCCGCATCCTCCTCCACGGCCTCGCCCTGGTAGTTGAGATACTTGAGCTTCACCCGGGCCGGGCGTTCCACTTCGTCATAGATTTCCGGCACGGAGAGGCAGCCCTCTTCGTAGGGGACAGTCTCCTCGGAGCGCCAGGTGATCTCCGGATTGATGAAGTAGCGTGGCTCGCGCTCGCCTTCCTTCTGAGCAATGTCCATGACGATGATGCGCTTATCGACGCCTACCTGCACGGCGGCCAGGCCAATGCCCGGCGCGTCGTACATGGTCTCCAGCATGTCATCCATGAGCTGGCGCAGTTCATCCGTCACCGGCCCCTCGACCGGGGTGGAGACCTGCTTGAGGAAGGCCATGTCAGTATCGACGGTGAGAATGCGTCTGATCGCCATGACCGCGAAGTAGGGTCCGCCCCCTATCCCGTCAAGCCGGGCGGATCGTCGCTCTCAACGACTTGAAGCTTCGCGAGGGGAGCCACCGCCGCCTCGATGGGGGCGAGTTCGGGCATCTCGCGGCCTTCATGATCAACCTTGAGGTCCTCGAACCGGCGGGCCTGGGTGAGGACGTTGCGCTCAAGGGATGCGACGAAGTCATTGTACTTGCCAACCGCCGCCTGCAGACCCCGGCCCATGGCGGCGGCATGGCCGCCCATCACCGAAATGCGCTTGTAGAGTTCCTTGCCAAGGTCGGCGACCTCGCGGGCGTTCAGGGCCTGCTGCTCGACGCGCCAGCCATAGGAGACGGCCTTGCAAAGGGCGAACAGTGTGGAGGGGGTGACGAGGATAACCCGCTTGTCCATGGCTTCGGTCATCAGATCGGGAAGACGGTCGGTGGCGGCGGCCAGAAACGCGTCGCCTGGAATGAACATGGCCACGAAGTCGGGCGACCGGTCGAAGGCGTCCCAGTAGGCCTTGTCCGACAACGACTTGACGTGGTTTCGGACGGACTGGGCATGGCGCGCATAGCCGGCTTCGCGCAAGGCGTCGTCCGGGGCGTCCTGGGCTTCGAGGAACGCGTTGAGCGAGCATTTGGCGTCGATGACGAACACGCCGCCGCCGGGCAGACGCACGGTCACGTCCGGACGGCGCAGGGAGTCGGCGTCGTTTGTCGAGACCTGCTCCTCGAAATCGACCTTGTGGCGCAGGCCGGCCATTTCCAGGACGTTTCGCAGCATCTGCTCGCCCCACCGCCCCTGAACACCCGCCCCCCGGCGAAGGGCCGAGGAGAGCTTGCGCGCCTCGTCCTGGGTCGCGGCGGTGGCGAGGGCGAGGGCGGCGATCTGTTCCTTGAGGCCGCCGGTCTCGGCGGCCCTCTGCACTTCCAGGGCGGTGACCTGGGCGCCGAACTTTTCGAGGGTTTCCGCGACGGGCTTCAGCTGGGCCTCAAGGCGGGCCTGGTTCATCCGCTCCTGGGCCTGGAAGGTCTCGGTGGCGCGGGCAACGAGACTCTCGGCGACCTGGTTGGCGGTCTGGGCGGAAAGGCCTGTGAGAATCTCGCGGTTGGCCTCGGCCTGCTCACGGACGAGACGCAGCTCCACCTCGGCGCGGGCGGCCCGGCCGCGTTCGATGAGGGCCCAGACAAGGAGGCCTAAGGCGGCAAGGCCGGTCGCGACGAAGGCCAGGGTGAGGTTCATGCTCCGTTCCTAGCGAGAGTCTCGGTTGGTGCCTAGGACGCCGCCACGACAGACACGGACGCGCCAGGGAATATGCCCCTGCTGCCAACTGCTGACACCGTATTTCAACCGTATTTACGGTGCGCGGGCCCACTGACCGGTCTCAGCAAGAGAGAGTCTCGCACGAATTCGCGGTGGGCGAAAGGGACTTGGAAGAATGGGGACGTAGGCATGCCTACGTCCCCGGCTTCAGCTAAGCCGGCCGTCTCGCCCTGAGCGCCTGGGCAATGGTGCCGTCATCCAGCCAGTCGAGTTCGCCGCCGACGGGGACGCCTCGGGCCAACATGGTGACCGAGACGCCGGAGGGGGCGAGGCGGCCGGCGAGGTAGTGGGCGGTGGTCTGGCCATCGACGGTGGCCGGAAGGGCGAGGATGACTTCCTTGACCACCCCGTCGGAGGCGCGGGCAATGAGGCCTTCGGCGCGCAGGGCCTCGGGGCCGACACCATCGAGAGCGGAGAGGAGGCCGCCGAGCACGTGGTAGCGGCCGCGGTAGGAGGCCCCGCGTTCCATGGCCCAGAGGGCGCCGACCTCCTCCACGACGCAGATCAGGGACGCGTCGCGGGCATGGTCAGCGCAGATCTGGCAGGGATCCGTGGTGTCGAGGGAGCCGCAAACGCCACAGATTTTCACCCTGGCCCCCGCCTCGTTGATCGCCTGGCCAAGGGGGATCAGCAACTGGTCGCGCTTCTTCAGGAGGGCCAGGGCCGCGCGGCGGGCCGAACGCGGGCCCAGACCCGGCAACTTGGCCAGGAGGCTGATCAGGCGCTCGATTTCCGGTCCGGCAGCGGCCACGCGGGCGACTCTCCTTGGAGTGAGGGCAGAGTCTTGGGCGCGCGAGGCCGGGAGTTCAAGCCAGCGGGCCTTTTCTTGAGCGCGGATTCATGGCCCTTACCGTCCCGATGGATGACGCCTCCGCCCTGACGCGCCTTGGCATGCGCGACCCGCTCTATGGTCCGCGCACCCTGTCGGTGGAGCGCCGGGCGGACGGCGCGATCCTGCTTTCCAATCCGCGCCCCTATGACGATCCGTTCGATACTGTGATGGGGCCGATCTCGCACTGGGCCAAGGCGGATCCGGAGCGGCCCTGGCTGGCCGAGCGCGTGGGCGATGGCTGGTTCATCCTCAGCTATGGCGAAGGCCGCGAGCGAATCCGCAGCTTGGCGGGCGGGCTGCACGCCCTGGGCCTTTCCCGCGCCGCGCCAATGCTGATCCTGGCGCGCAACAATATCGACCACGCGATGATCGCCTATGCCGCCATGTGCCGGGCGATTCCGGTGGCGGCCGTCTCGCCGCAATACGGGCTGAAGGGAGCGGACCTCTCGCGCCTGGACCATGCCGTACAGGTGATCCGGCCGTCCTGCGTTTATGCGGAGGACGCGGCTCTGTTCGCCGATGGCCTCTCCCTGCCGGCCCTGGCCGGATTGCCGGTGATCGTGGGGGCGAACCCCCGGCCAGGCGACATCCTGCTGGCGGACCTCGCCACCTCCTCCCCGGCCCCGCTGATCGCGCGGGGGCACGATCCGGCCAAGCTGCTGCTGACGTCGGGGTCGACGGGCAAGCCCAAGGCGGTGATCTGCCTGCATTCGGGCGTGGCCTCGGTGGCCGCCCAGATCGGGGCCTGCTTCACCGATCCGGAACCGCCCGTGGTGGTCAACCAGGCGCCCTGGAGCCACTCCCTGGGGGCCAATTCGATCCTGCAGAACGTCACCCACCGGGGCGGCACGATCTATATCGACGCTGGCCAGCCGGCGCCCGGCCGGATGGGCGAGACGGTGCGGAACCTGAAGGAGATCGCGCCCACCTACCACAACATGGTGCCGGCCGGATGGGACCTGCTGGCCCACGAGCTGGAGACCGACGAGGCCCTGGCGCGGACGTTTTTCTCACGCGTGCGCCTGCTGCAGTATGGCGGGGCGATGCTGGCCCAGAGCACCTGCGACCGCATCGAGGCGGTAGCCAAAAGGGTGTGCGGTGAGACCATCAGTTTCGCGTCCGGCTATGGTTCGACAGAGACCGGGCCGACCTGCGCCAACGTGCATTGGCCGAACCTGACCATGGGCCTCCTCGGCCTGCCGATCCCGGGGACGGTGGTGAAGCTGGCCCCCAATGGCGACAAGCTGGAGTTCCTGGTGAAGGGGCTGCAGATTTCACCCGGCTATTGGAACAACCCCGAGGCCACGGCGGGCGCCTTCGACGAGGAAGGCTTCTACCGCACGGGGGATGCGGCCAAGCTGGTGGACGAGACGGACTATTATCTGGGCCTCGCCTTCGACGGGCGGCTCTCGGAAAACTTCAAACTGACCAGTGGCACATTCGTGGATGCGGGCGCCGTGCGGATCGGCGCGGTGTCGGCCCTGGGAGGGGTGATTTCCGACGCCCTGGTCTGCGGCGAAGGCGAGGCCTCGCTCGGCCTCCTGCTCTTCCTGAACGCCGATGTCGCCAGACGGCATACGAACCTGCGGGACGTGATCGCCGAGGGGCTTTTGACCTACAACAAGACGGCCCTCGGCGCGGGGGGCAAGGTGGCGCGAGCCCTGGTGCTCGACGGCGCGCCGGACCCGGCGACCGGCGAAATCACCGACAAGGGCTATATCAACCAGGGGCTGGCGCGCGGACGCCGGCCGGACGAAATCAAGCGGCTTTTCGCCGCCGACCCGGACAACGAGGTCATCATCCTCTGACTCCAGGGGACCAAGGGGAGAGAGACATGAACGGCGCCGACGCCCTCATCGAGACGCTCATCGACAACGATGTGACCGCCTGTTTCGCCAATCCCGGCACCAGCGAGATGCAGTTCGTCTCGGCTCTGGACCGCCAGCCGAAGATGCGGCCGGTGCTGTGCCTGTTCGAGGGCGGAGCGACGGGCGCCGCGGACGGCTATGGACGGATGGCCGGAAAGCCAGCCTGCACGCTGCTGCACCTGGGCCCCGGCTACGGCAACGGTCTGGCCAATTCGCACAATGCCCGGCGCGCTTTCACGCCGATCGTGCACGTGATCGGCGACCACGCCACCTACCACCGCAAGTACGACGCGCCGCTGAACTCCAACATCGCCGCCATCGCGGGCCCCAATTCGGTATGGGTGAAATCGGCGGAAAGCGCCGATGACGTGGGCCCGCTCGCCAGCGAGGCCGTCACCGCGGCCTACGGCCCCCCAGGGGGCACGGCGAGCTTGATCCTGCCCGCCGATACGGCCTGGACGGAGACCTCCGTGCGCGGGGTGAAGATCACCCGGCCGGGCCCCGCCCCGGTGGCGGGAGACCAGGTGGATGCGGCGGCGAAAGCCATCCGGGCGGCGACAAAGCCCGTGATCCTGATCGGCACCACGGTCTGCACGGAGAGCGCGCTCGCTGTCGCCGGCCGGATCGCGGCGGCGGGAATCCGGGTGCTATCCGACACGTTCATCGCCAGGACGCCCCGCGGGGTCGGCCGGTTCACGCCTGACCGCATGGTCTATTTCGGCGAAGGGGCGCTGCAGGACCTGGAGGGCGTGGACCTGATGGTGCTGATCGGCACGGTCCCGCCGGTGGCCTTCTTCGCCTATCCGGACAAGCCGAGCGTGCTGGTGCCGGAGGGCTGCGAGGTGCTGCCGCTGGCTGAGCGGGGCCAGGACTGCGAGGCGGCCTTGGCCGATCTGGCGGACGCCCTCGGCGCCCCGAAAGCCCCCAAGGTCGCGGAATTCAAGTTGCCAGACGGCATGCCCACCGGGCCCCTGACCGCCGGGTCGGCGGGGACCTGCATCGCCCGGCACCTGCCCGAAGGGGCGATCGTCTCGGACGACAGCGTCACTTCCGGCGCCTCGGCGGTGGGCCAGACGCGGACCACGCACCATCACGACTGGCTGGGCCTGACCGGCGGGGCGATCGGCCAGGGCATCCCGGTGGCGATCGGGGCGGCGGTGGCCTGCCCGGACCGCAAGGTGGTGTCGCTGAACGGGGACGGGGCGGCGGCCTACACGGTGCAGGGCCTGTGGACGCTCGCCCGGGAGAACCTCGACGTGACCGTCGTGGTGTTCGCCAACAACGCCTACCGCATCCTCGGCATCGAGATGGGGCGGACGGGGTCCGGCAACCCCGGCCCATCTGCCTCGCGCCTCCTGGGCCTCGGCGATCCCAACATCGACTGGGTGAGCCTGGCCAAGGGCTTTGGACTGCCGGCAGTGCGCTGCGAGACGGCGGAGAGCTTCGACGCCGCCTTCGCGGCGGCCATGGCGCAGAAGGGGCCGATGTTCATCGAGGCGGTCGTGCCTTAGGAGGCCCAGAACAGGCATCTGACCTCAACGTTCCGATCGCTGGGCGGAGCCTGATTTCGGGCGGCCCGCAACTCTTGAGCACAAAAAAACCCCCGGCCTCGCGACCGGGGGTTTCTTGTCTGGAGCCCGTACAGGTCAGGCCGGATTTACCGGCCGGCGGGCGGGGCCGACGCGGCGGCCGGGCGCGGGGTGACATTGGTGGCGAGTTTGCACCCGCCGCCGATGCCGCGCGCCTGGCTGCAGACGATCACGTTGGAAACGGTCATCGGCGGGCCGCGGGTATATTCAATGAGGTAGCCCTGCATGCCGTCGGCGCAGGCGACTTCAATGTAGGACTTGCCCTCCGTGGTGGTGCCGACGAAGCGGGAGTCGGACACGGCGCAGGAGTTGCGGTTGAAGCTCTTCAGGTCATTGGTCAGCGACGGGAAGGCCGCGGCCGCCGGCGTGAAGGTGCAGCGGTAGTTGGCGATAGGGGCATGGGCGCAGTCGATGATTTCAGGCGCCCCGCTGACCGGGAAGCGGCCGATGGCGCCATCCGGACGGTTCGAACACTTCATTTCGACGACGTCGACGCCACGCACATTGACCGGCAGGGGCGCGTACTTTTCGACCTGGCAGTTGTAGCCGGCGCGGGTGGCCAGGCCGGTATAGATGCCAGCCTGTTCGGTCTGGGCCGAGCGGGCGTCAGTCAGGGTGCAGCCGCCGCCGATGAAGTCGGCCGTGGCGCAATCGATAGTGCGCTTGGGCGTGTTCTGGGCGTCGACTTCCATGATGAAGCCTTTGCCATCGTTACAGGCGAACTCGTAGTAGTTGGCGCCGGCCCGGGTGGAGAGGACGTAGCGGCGGTCCTTCACCTGGCAGGTGGCGCGATCCGAACGGGCCACCAGACGGTCGAGGGCCAGAAGGCCTTGGGCGCGGTCGGTGAGAGTGCAGAACACATTTCCGGAGCCGTCATAGGCCAGGCAGGTGGTGAACTGGGCCGGCTGGTCCGGGTTGGGCGGGGCCGAGGAGGTGAGGATATAGCCGCCGCCTTCGGAGCAGGCGAGTTCGAACAGGGCGGCCGTGGTGGTCTGCCCGATAGCGCGGGCGTTGGAGACCGTGCAGGGCAGGTTCGCCTTGGTGACGAACACCTGGAAATTGGCGTTGATGTTCTGGTTGCCCGGGAGGGCGCAGCGCAGGGCGCTGGGCTTGCCGTCAGGCCCCGGGGCGGCGGTCTCGAGACAGGTGAAGGCCGCCGGCTTCGGCGTGCCTTCGCGCACGGCGAGGATGTAGCCAAGGGCGTTGTTACAGGCCAGCTCGAAGTAGGAGACATTGACCTTGCGGCCGTCCGGCTGCTGCTCCTTGGCCGTGCCGATCATGCGCGCGTCGGCCAGTGTGCAGGGCAGGCCGGCGGCGGTGATCAGGGCGGGGGCCGCGGCCATGCCCTTCTTGCGGGCGTCCGCCGTGACGGGCGGCAGGGCCGGGGCGGCGGCGGCGGGAGCCGGCGTGGCGGCCGAGGCGGTGGTGGGGGCCGAGAGGGCGAGGGCCCCGACGACCATCGCGACCAGGGTGGCCGCGAATAAACCAAGGCTTTTTAGCCTCATCGAGAATGTCTCCTGGGTATGCGTTCCTCGGGCGCGGAGCATAAGCGCCCGTGTGCGCCGTGGGTCAAGATGAGCTTCGGCCTTGAACGCAGCCTGAACGCGAGACACCCGCGAATCGACGTTGGGGAAAGGCGCGAGCAAGGCCGATGACGGCCCTGGGCGGCTTTGCTAGCGTCGAATTGCAGAAAGAGACGCCAAGGGAGCGCCGCCGTGAGCGAGCACGTGAAGACCGAGATTTCCGGCGGGGTGCTGACCCTGACGATCAACCGGCCAGACAAGAAAAACGCCCTGACCCAGGAGATGTATCAGTCCCTGGGCGATGGCATCGACAAGGCGAGCGACGATCCGGCCATCAGATGTGTGCTGATCCAGGCCGAGGGCGACATCTTCACGGCGGGGAATGACCTCGCCACCTTCGCGGCGGTGAACCGCGGTGAAGCCCAGGCCAATTCGGACCGCGAGGGAGGCAACCCCCTTCTGGCCGCCCTGGGCCGGGCCAAGACGCCGATCGTGGCGGCGGTGAACGGCCGCGCCGTGGGCGTGGGCACGACCATGCTGATGCACTGCGACCTTGTCTTCGTGGCCGACAACGCCCTCCTGACCACGCCCTTCGTGAACCTCGCCCTGGTGCCGGAAGCGGCCTCCTCCCTCACCCTGCCCTCCCGCATCGGCCATGCCCGCGCCTTCGCCATGTTCGCCCTCGGCGAGGCGGTGGACGCCGATCAAGCCGTGGCCTGGGGCATCGCCAACGCCAAGGTCCCCCTGGCCGACCTCAGGACACGGGCCCGGGCCGCGGCCGACGCCATCGCCGCCAAGCCGCGCGCCGCTGTACACGCCACCAAGGCCCTGATGCGCGACATCGAGGCCATCGCCGGCGCCATGCTGGCCGAGGGCCGCCATTTCGCCTCGCAACTGCGCTCCGCCGAGGCCAAGGAAGCCTTCGCGGCCTTCGCCGAAAAGCGCGCCCCCGATTTCTCGAAAGTGAGCTGAACCATGAGCCTCAACGGCAAGACCCTCTTCGTCACCGGCGCATCGCGCGGGATTGGCCTGGCCATCGCTCTGCGGGCCGCGCGGGACGGCGCCAACATCGCCATCGCCGCCAAGACGGCGGAGACCCACAAGCACCTGCCCGGCACCATCTATTCGGCGGCCAAGGAGATTGAAGCGGCGGGAGGACAGGCCCTGCCCCTGGTGGTGGACGTGCGCGACGACGCCAATGTGTTCGAGGCGGTGGACAAGGCGGCGGCGGCGTTCGGCGGCATCGACATCTGCGTCAACAATGCCAGCGCCATCCAGCTGACCGGAACCCTGGCCACGGACATGAAACGCTATGACCTGATGAACCAGGTCAACGCCCGGGGGACCTACCTGACCTCGAAGGCCTGCATTCCTCATCTGAAGCAGGCGGCGAATCCGCATGTGTTGATGCTGTCTCCGCCGCTGGACATGAACCCGCGCTGGTTCTCCGGCCACACGGCCTATTCCATGGCCAAGTACGGGATGAGCATGTGTGTCCTCGGCATGAGCGCGGAGTTCAAAGACGACGGCATCGCCTTCAACGCCTTGTGGCCGCGCACCGGCATCGCCACGGCGGCGATCCAGTTCGCCCTGGCCGGAGAGGCGGGGATGCGTCAGTGCCGGACAGTGGACATCATGGCTGACGCGGCCCACGCGATCTTCATGAAGGACGCCAAGGCCTTCACCGGCAACTTCCTGATCGACGACAGCTTCCTCTATGATGAGGGTGAGCGGGATTTCGACAAGTATAAGGTCGATCCGACCGCCGCACTGATGCCGGACTTCTTCGTGCCGGAGAGCTCCAAGCCGCCGCCGGGCGTGAAGATCGGCTGAGCTTGAGCGGGCGGGTCATCCTCTTCGACCTGGGCGGGGTGCTCTTCGACTTCGTCCCCGCCCGCCGGGTCACGGCCATCGCGGCGGCTTGCAGGCTGGAGGACGAGGACAAGGTTCGGGCCTTCCTGGCCGGCCCGCTGAGCGGCGACCTGGATCTGGGATTGGCCAGTCTCGGCGATCTGGCGGCGGCCCTGTCGCGGCTGGCCGAGGGCCGGATCGGCGAGGACGAGGCCGCGGACCTTTGGCTGAGCGTCTTTCAGCCGGTGGGCGACCTCTGGCGCCTGGCGGCGGGGCTGGCGCAGGAGAATGAGGTGGGAGTGTTCTCGGACAACCCACCCTTCGTTCGGCGCAAGTTTCCCGAGGAGATCGGGTTCAGCTACGTCTTGCTGTCGTCGGAGCTGGAGGCGATCAAGCCCTCCCGCGCGGCGTTCAAGGCCGCCGAGCGGGCGGTTGGGGCGCCGGGGGAGCGGATTGTCTTCATCGACGACGCTTTCGGCAATGTCATGGCCGCGCGGCAGCACGGCTGGACGGCGCTCCACTACCGGGGGATGGAGCGGCTGATGGCCGACCTGCGGCGCGAGAAGCTGGTGGGTGAGACCCTGCCGCATGTGAGGGGAGCGCCATGAGCGTCACGATCCGGAGCGCCCGGCCAGACGACACCGGGGCGATCCTCACCTTCATTCGGGGCCTTGCGGCGTACGAGGACCTGCTGGCCGAGGCGGTGATCAGCGAGGCGGACATTGTCCGCGACATTTTCGGCCCCTCGCCCCGGGTGTTCTGCGACATCGCGGAGATCTCGGGCCGGAGGGTGGGTCTGGCGATCTGGTTCTATTCCTATTCGACTTTCAAGGGCCGCCACGGGATTTATCTTGAAGACCTGTTCGTGATCCCGGAGGCGCGCGGCAAGGGCGCCGGACTCGCCCTGCTGAAAGGGTTGGCGCGACGCTGCGCCGACCAGGGGCTGGCGCGGCTGGAATGGCAGGTGCTCGACTGGAATGCGCCGGCCATCGGATTCTATGACCGGATCGGCGCCACGTCCGAGGCGCAATGGATTCTGCGCCGGATGACGGGCGAAACCCTGCTGGCGCTGGGAAGACTTTAGGAGCGAGCAGGGGCCGGCTGGAGGACAGCTGTCGGGACGCCATTCGTCCCGTCCCGCACCGTGAATATCTGGGTGCCCGGCCCCCGGCCCTGCCGCAATTCGGAGACGGCGAAGCCCGCGCCGGACAGGCGTGTGTGCAGGGCGGCCATATGATCGCCACGCCAGGTGAGGCCCCAGAGCCTGTCGCGCTCGGGATCTGCGTCAGGGGTGGCCAGAACTTCCAGGGTGACCTCTCCGCAGCGGAAGAACATCATCCGGCCGGGGCCCATCTTTTGGTCGAGGCGCATCTCAAGGCCGAGGCGAGCACCATAGAAGGCGGCGGCGCGCTCGGCGTCCGCCGTGCGGATGATCACCCTCTCGAGGGCCCGGATCGGCGACGATACGGTCGGCGGCGAATGCGGCCTTGGGGCGTCCAGGGCAATTAAGAAGGCGCGCAGGCCGTGGGTGTGGCGGGTGCGCGTCCGGTTCCAGGTAAGTGGCTGGCCGGTCGCGACATCATGGCTCGAGCCCGCGACCATTGGCTCCGGCTCGAGGCCGAGGTTGGCCAGACGGCGATGGGTGCGAGCCAGATCGGCGACGCTGAAGGCGAGGCTGGCCAGACCTTCGCCGTCCTCGCGCAGGACCGCCTCGATCGGCTCCGAAGCTGGAGCGGCGAGGCCGGGCGCGAGCAGCTCCAGCGAGACGTTGTCCAGGGTGAAGATGACGCTGGACGCTCCGTCCTCCTGGGTGCGCCAGGCGGGCGCCACGCCGAGGAGGGCGCTGAACCGGTCCGCGGACGCCGTGAGATCGCGGACAACCAGAACAATGTGGTCGAGGCCGATGATCATGTGCCAACCTTTGCGCCGGATAGGCTGAGGACAAACCGGAATGAGCGCGCCGCCCGATACTGTCCTGGCGGTTTCGGCCGAGGAGGCCGAGGCGATCCGCGAACGCGTGCGCGGCGCGGACCCCGCGACCTACAGCCCCCATAGCCGTATCGCAACGGCAGACGACGCCACCGACATGCTGGCTCTGCTCAGCGACCCGCGCGTTTCCGATCCGATCTATGACCTGCCGCGCCCCTTCAGCCTCTCAAGCGTCACCCGCTGGATCGAGGAGGCCGTGGCGGCGCGCGAGCGAGGGGAATGCCTTCTGTTCGCCAACCGGGAGGAAGGTGAGCTTGTCGGCTATTCGCGAATTACCGTGTGGCCGGACCGCTCCGCCGCGGAGATCGCTGGCGGCAAGGCGGCCAGCCGGCAGAATTCAGGTACTGCGACCCGTCAGGGCGCGGGCGGGAGCGGCGCCTTCGGGTGGATTTTCGCGACCCTGGGCGTGCGCATCATGTGCCTGACAGCGGCGCTGGATAATGTCCGCTCGATCAGGATGATCGATGCCGCCGGGTTCCGCAGGATGGGCCAGCGCCAGGCCGTGCGGCCTGACGGAACAACGAGGCAATCCGTCTATTGGGAACTGACCGCCGAGGAGTGGCGGCGCCTTCATCCGGCCTAAGCCCACAAGGATCGGGCGGCCCGCTGATCGCGAAACCGCCCGGAAGTCTGTGCATCATCGAGAAAGGGTGCGGAGACGGCAGACCAGCGGTCGCTGGCCTCAAGTCGGGGGGGCGTCGCCGCCTCCGCAACCCAAGAACGTGGCAGGGCGCCCAATCGTTCCCGCCCCAGGCGAAAAAAGTTCTGAAAAGCGAGGCGACCGCTTCTGTGGGGAACATCCGCCATAGCAGCGACGTTTCCAATGCATCAGGCGGCGGCGTGAAAACGGCGGCGCGCGGTCCAGCGGGAGGCTGGTTCATGACCTCGGAACACACCTACTTCGGCGTGGTGAGCCAACTTGGGCCCTCCCGCCGCCAGAAACTCATGCGCCAGCGTTGGCTGATGGCCGGTGCGGTGGTTGCCGTGACCGCCACGCTCGCCGCCATTGGTCAATGGACTGACCGCGAAAGGGCAGCCGAACGCGAGCAAGCCGCCGTGTCCGTTGCAGCCGCATCCTTCTAAGGCCTCAAGCTCGAAAGGAGAGACCCATGGCCTCCACCTTTGAACCGACACCTACTCTGCCGGCCGATCATGGTCCGGTGATCAGCGCCACCCGCGCGCGCTCCGCCCGCTGGGGCCGGCACATGTTCTGGGTGTTGCTCGCCTCGACGATCCTGGCCGTGGCCGTGCTGTTCGGCGCCTGGGCTTTCAAGTTCGGCGACGCGAACGAAAGCTACACCGGCACCAGCCGCGACGAGGCCGCGATGTTTCAGACGCCGTCGCCGCCCACCCCGGCCGCGAGGCCGGCGTCCCGATAAAGGCGCCAGG
This sequence comes from Caulobacteraceae bacterium, assembly GCA_046349475.1. Taxonomy (GTDB): domain Bacteria; phylum Pseudomonadota; class Alphaproteobacteria; order Caulobacterales; family Caulobacteraceae; genus Acaudatibacter. The sequence continues at coordinate 205,339 of JAXMCG010000004.1, forward strand.
CAAGTCAAAGGGGCCGGATCTGACGATCCGGCCCCTTTTTCGCAGTTAGACCCTGGAGATTATTAAGCCGCTTGGCGCTCGCGGCGGGGATGGAAGAAAAGGGCCTGGCCGATGGCGGCCTTCACGGTTTCGGGCTGGAACGGCTTTGTGATCAGGAAGGTCGGCTCCGGCCGCTCGCCGGTGAGCAGGCGCTCGGGGAAGGCGGTGATGAAGATCACCGGCACATCGAACCGGCCGAGAATATCCTTCACCGCATCGATCCCGGACGAACCGTCGGCCAGCTGGATATCGGCCAGGACCAGTCCCGGCTTGGCGCGGGCGACGGCCTCGGCTGCTTCCGTACGCGTGGCGGCGATATCGGTGACGTTGTGACCAAGCTCCTTGACCAACGCCTCTATGTCGGCGGCGATCACCGGCTCGTCCTCGATAATCAGCACGTCGGTGGCCAGTTCCGCATCGATCTCGGCCTGGGCTTCGGCGATGAGGGCTTCGACCTCGGCGAAATCCCCGCCGAGAATCTGGGCCGCTTCGGACGGCGTGAAGCCTTCCAGGGCGGTCAGAAGGAAGGCCTGACGCGAACGCGGCGCGATGCGCAGGAGGCGGCTTGAGGGATCGGTCCCCTGACTGTCGTCACGGCGCGGCTCCAACTGGGCGCCTGTGGAGAGCCAGATCGTGTGGAACACATGATAGAGCGCGACCCGCGCGGGATAGGCGGCCTCCAGCTGCCTGTCGCCGGCGGCCAGGGCCTCCAGGGCGATGCGGACATAGTGATCTCCGGTGGTCTGGTCACCGGTCAAGGCGCGCGCATATCGGCGCACGTAAGGAAGATGCGGTGCGAGTTTCGCCAGAAGACTCATGACCCCTCCGAAAAGCATGTCTTCATTTGAGCGCGCGCCATCATCCGTGGGGACATCCAGCCGCGCCGGTTAAGGTCGAAACGCACCTTAGCGAAGGCGGTTCCCCCCGGGCGCAGAATTCTTCATCATCAGACCACGGTGGTTGGGAACCCGACACGCTGTCCGGCGTTTGGGTGTCGAATGACCACTTAAAAGGGGGCGGGCGTTCAGCCCTGCGCCATGATGATTGAACAGAGGGCTATGGAACAGCGTGGCAAAGGTTCGGCCGCCCTGGATGAAGCCAGGCTTCGGCAGCAGGCCATCGGCGTGAAACTGCGTCAGATGTTCGATGACGTGGTCAACGAACCTGTGCCGGACGAGTTTCTCGACATTCTGCGACGGGCGGACGAACGCGCGCCGGAGGACAAGTAGATGGCGGGCGACAAGAACGCCGACTCCGATCCGGTCCGCGACAACGCCTTCAAGAAGGAGCTCGTGGCGCTGATTCCGCATCTGCGCGCCTTCGCCAGAACCCTGGCGGGCAATCCGACGGGCGCTGACGATCTGGCCCAGGACGCCATGCTGAAGGCCTGGGACGCGCGCGCTTCCTTTGAAATGGGCACCAATATGAAGGCCTGGACCTTCATGATCCTTCGCAACCAGTTCTATTCGGAAAAGCGCCGGTCCTGGCGCTCGACACAACTGGACCAGGAAGCGGCGGAACGCACCTTGATCGCCGTGGATGATCCCACATCGCCCCTGGCCCTCGATGAACTACGCCAGGGTCTCAACCAATTGCCGCCAGAGCAGCGCGAAGCCCTGATTCTGGTAGGCGCCGGCGGCTTCGCGTACGAGGAGGCCGCCGAAATCTGCGGAGTAGCGGTCGGCACGGTGAAAAGCCGGGTCAGCCGGGCCCGCCGGGCGCTGCAGGCCATCCTCGACGAGGGAGACTATGAACGCGACGGCCGCGCCGCGGGTGAGGCCATGGGATCCATCCTGGCCGACGCGGAGCGACTGAGCCTGGTGCGTTGAGACTGCCAGACAGGTTGCGAGGCCGATGGCCGCCCGCCGGGGCGGGACAGACGATTCGGGTAAGACTGGGGGTTGCCCTGGCCCTTGCCCTCATACCTGTCCTGTTGTTGGGCAGCATCCAATCCTTCCTGGCATTCCGGCGCGAAGCCCTGGAACGGGATGTCAGCCTCGAGGCGGCTTCCCTGCGAAGCGCCGCGACGGTGCGGGCCCGGCTGGAGTCCGCGGAAATCCTCCTTCAGACCCTGGCGCCCACTTCGGTGGGGATCGAATGCGCCCAGCGCCTGGCCGAGGTTAAGGAGCGCATCCCCGGCTATGCCAACCTGATCCGCTTCGATTCAATCGGACGCGTGGCCTGTTCGGCGGCGACCACGCCGCCCGATCCGGCGCGGCGCGACCAAGGCTGGTTCTCGTCCTTGCGGGAGGGTGAACGCATGCGGGTCGTACGCGACCCGGACGCGGCCTATTCGGCAGAGCCGGCCGTGCTCACGGCGGTGCGGGCCGAACGGGCTGACGGAAGCTTCGACGGCGCCCTCGTGGCGGTGATCACGCTTCAGAGCCTGCGGCCGGAAGTGGCCGATCCCACCCTGCCCCGGGGCGCCGAAGTCGCCCTGGCGGAGGCCGGAGGCGGCTACCTGAACGCCACGCGGGCGACGGCCTTTCCGGGAGATATCGCTGAGCGGGTGAGGCAGATGAGGGAGCGCCCCTCCCTTGTCTGGTTTGAAGCCGACGCCCGGGGCGAGGAGCGGGTATTTTCCGCGGCGCGGCTTCTGGGCGAGGATGTGTTCGTCATCCTCTCCGCGCCGGCGCCATCGATCTTTTCGTGGGCTATCCTCAACCCCCTGACGAGCCTGGCGCTTCCGGTCCTCGCCTTCCTGCTGGCCCTGATCGCCGTGCTCCTGGTGACGGAGCGCGGCGTGCTGCGCTGGATCGCCTATCTCCAACGGGTGGCCGAAATCTACGCTCGCGGGCGCTTTAGCGTGCACCCTATCAAAGCTGACACAGCCCCCCCGGAGTTCGCGGCCTTGGCTCGCACGCTGGACGAGATGGCCGCCACGATCTCCGCCCGGGACGCCAGCCTGATGGAGTCCCTGGCTGAAAAAGACGACCTGATGCGGGAGATTCACCATCGGGTGAAGAACAACCTGCAGGTCGTGACATCGCTGCTGAACCTGCAGCAGCGGGCTTTGACCGATGCTTCGGCGCGGGCGGCGATATCGGACACCCGCCAGAGGATCGGCGCCCTGGCGCTGATCTATCGTCAACTTTACCAGGGCCCGGACTTGAAGCGGCTCGACCTGCGCGACTTCCTGGAGGAACTCCTGGCGCAGTTGCTGATCGGCGAGGCGCCGGCCGGACCGCACGTGGAGACCGAACTCGACGCGGAATCCGTGACAATCGACGCCGACCGACTGGCTCCCCTCTCCCTGTTCGCCGTGGAGGCGATCAGCAACGCCCGAAAGCACGGCCTCAGCGAAGGCGGGGCGTTGAAGCTGACCTTCGAGGTCCATAACGGCCTGGGCGAGCTGGCGATTTCCGACACGGGGCGCGAAGGACAGGTTCCTGAACTGGGCCAGGGCGTTGGCCGCACCCTGATGACCGCCTTCGCCAAGCAGCTGCGCGGAACGAGTTCCTTTACTCCCAATGAGGATGGAGGCCTGACGGCGCGCCTGTCCTTCCCGATCGCCGAACCCCAGCGGGCGCCGGTCCCGAAGGCTGCGACAGCGCCGGCCGGAGCCCCCGCGCAGGCCGAATCCCGGAACCCTGTGGCAGCCAAGCCGTTCTGACTTCGGCCCGCTTCAAGGGGCCGGGTCGGAGTCGAAAGATGAAAAAGCTTGTCCTTTTCGCGGTGATGGCCGCCAGCCTCGCCGTTGCCGCCTGTAATACGGTTCAAGGCGTCGGCCGCGATGTGGAAGCCGCCGGCGGCGCGGTCAGCGACGCAGCGCAAGACGCAAAGTAGGCCCGGACTTAAGTCCTCGGCAGAACAATGAAGCCGTTGCGGCGAAAGATCGCCGCGGCGGCTTCGCTGTTGAGATAGGACAGGAACGCCGCCGCTCCGAGATTGCGGGTCCGCGCGGTGAGGGCCGCCGGATAGATGATCGGCGGATGGCTGCTGTCGGGCAGCAGTCCCACAATCCGAACCTTCGGCTCGGCCTTGGCATCCGTGTCATACACAATGCCGAGAGGGGCTTCGCCGCGCGCCACCAGCGCCAGGGCGGCGCGGACGTTTTCCGCCGAAGCCAGACGGTTTCCTACCGAGGACAGGACGCCGAGCGCGGCCAGAGAGGCGCGTGCATACTTGCCGGCGGGGACTTCAGGGCCGGCGACCGCCAGGCGGCCCTCGGCGCCCAGGGCGCCAACGAGGTTCATCCCGCGGCCGATACGTAGCGTGACGCGTGACGACGCCGGCGCGATCAGGGCGAGGTGATTGGTCAGCAAATTGCGCCGGCTGGCGGTTACGATCAGGCGCTTGCCCGCCACATAGTCCATCCAATCCGTATCCGCCGAGATGAAGAGGTCCGCCGGGGCTCCCTGCTCAATCTGCCGAGCGAGGGCCGAGGAGGCGCCGTAGGAGAACTGGGTGGTGGTTCCGCGCGCCGCGTCATAGGCCTTGCCCACCTCATCGAGCGCGTTCTTCAGAGACGCGGCCGCAAACACCAGAACCGTATCGGCCGCCTGGGCCCCGCCCGCCGCCGCCATCGCGGCCAGACCCAAAACGCCCGCCAGAAAGCCGCGCCTGTGCATGAGCCTCTCCACCGCTATATCGAGTGAGCTATAGCGCGTGCCTGCGGAAATGTGCGCTATATCCGGCGGGACAGAGGGGAGAGACGCGTGCTCAATCGGCGGGGACTTCTGGTGAGCGGCGTTGCGGCCGGATTTGGCGCCTGGCTGGCGGCCTGTACGGCGCCCGTGGCCGGCGCGGAATTCACCGACGGGGCGGGCCGCAAGGTGAAGCTGCCGGGCCAAGTGAAGAAGGTGTTCGCCGCCGGGCCGCCGGCCAACGTCATGCTTTATGCCCTGGCGCCGGAGATGATGACCGGCTGGGTGAAAGCCCCCTCCCCCAAGGACAAACCCTATATCGCGGCTGCCTATCAGAACCTGCCGGAAAGCGGCCGGCTGACCGGGCGGGGCAATACGGCCAACCTCGAAGCCGTGATCGCCGCCAAGCCCGACATGATCCTGGATGTGGGCGGGACAGACCCGACCTATGTGTCGCTGGCCGACCGGGTGCAAGACCAGACGGGCATCCCCTACATCCTGCTGGACGGGGCCTTCGCCAAGACGCCAAAGGCCTTCCGCGACCTCGGGACGGCGCTGGGCTTGAAGGACCGGGCCGAGGCCCTGGCGGCCTATGCCGACGGGGTAATGGGGCTCACCATTCCCGATGGGCCGAGCCCCCGCGTCTATGCGGCGCGCGGCCCGGAGGGGCTGGAGACCGGGCTCGACGGCTCGATCAATGTCGAGCTCTTGAAGGTGGTGGGGGCAACCAATGTCGCGACGCGCGGCCCGGGGATGGGCCCGACACCGGGCAAGGCGCCAGAAGGTAAGGGACCGGAAGGCAAGGTCGGAGGGGGTGGCCGGCGCGGCGGTGGCGGCCTGGCCCAGGTGTCGATGGAACAGGTAACGGCCTGGGACCCTGAGGTGATCATCACCGGCGATGAGCGGTTTTTCGCCAGCGTGAGGAGCAATCCGCTGTGGGCCGGGATCAAGGCGGTGAAAGATCGCCGCGTCTACAAGTCGCCCACGGCCCCGTTCGGATGGTTCGACTCGCCCCCGGGGATCAACCGGCTGATCGGGGTGCGCTGGCTGCGCTCGGTGCTCTATCCAGGCAGTGAGACCGACCTGCCGGGGCTGACCAGGGAATTCTACAGCACGTTCTACCATGTCGACCTGACGGACGCGCAGATCGCGGGCCTGCTGGACGGCGCTGTTCCGGCCACGGCGTGACACTGCTGAAGCGCCTTGCCCCGCTGCTGTTCCTGGCGGCGATGACACTGCTGGCGCTCGGGGTCGGGCGCTATGGGGCGCATTTCAGCGACCTGTTTGGCCCGGCGACCGATCCGGGAACGGTGGTGCTATGGCGCATCCGATTGCCGCGGGTGGCGGCGGGATTGCTGGTGGGCGCCGCGCTCGCCGCGGCGGGAGCGAGCTATCAGGGCCTCTTCCGCAACCCTCTGGTCTCACCGGACATATTGGGGGTGACGGCGGGGGCGAGCCTCGGGGCCGTGCTGGGGATATTCTTCTCCCTTCCAGTCTGGGCGATCCAGGCCCTGGCCTTTGGCGGCGGCATCGGAGCGGTGGCCCTGGTCTATGCGGTGGGATCGCTGGTGAAGGCGCGAGACCCGGCCCTCGTGCTGGTGCTGGCCGGGGTGGCGGTGGGAGCGTTTATCGGGGCCCTTGTCTCCCTGCTGAAGGTGCTGGCCGATCCGTACAATCAGCTTCCAGCGATCACCTACTGGCTGCTGGGCTCGCTTTCGGCGGTGACGGTGGGCGATGTGGTTTCGGTGCTGCCGGCCATGGTGCTGGGCCTCATCCCGCTCATCGCCCTGCGCTGGCGGATGAACGTGATGAGCCTGGAGGACGAGGAGGCGAGGGCCCTGGGTGTCAATACACGGCTGCTGCGGGGCGTGTTCCTGGCCTCCGCCACCCTGCTGACCGCCGCAGCTGTCTCGATCACCGGCGTGATCGGCTGGGTCGGCCTTTTGATCCCGCATGTGGCGAGGATGCTGGTGGGGCCAGACTTCCGCCGGCTGCTGCCCGCCGCCCTGATGCTAGGAGGCGGCTATTTGGTGGGGGTCGATATGCTGGCGCGCAGCCTGGGGGCCATGGAGATCCCCCTGGGCGTACTGACCGCGGCGATCGGGGCGCCCTATTTCCTCTATCTGCTGGCGACCGCGCAGCGGGGGTGGCGATGATCCTCGCCGCCGAGAACCTGGCGTTCGGCTATCCCGGCCACAAGGTCGGCGAAGGCGTCAGCCTGGCGATCCAGGCGGGCGAGGTGCTAGCCCTGATCGGCCCGAATGGCAGCGGCAAGACGACCTTCTTCAAGACTCTGCTGGGCCTGATCCCGGCCGAAGGCGGTGCGGTGAGGCTGGACGGCGCTGCACTGGCGGACACACCGCGCGAAGCCGTGGCGCGGCGCATCGCCTATGTGCCCCAGGCGCACGAGGCCTTCTTCCCTTTTTCCGTACGCGAAGTGGTTCTGATGGGCCGCGCGGCGCGGGTGAAGCTGTTCGCCCAGCCGGGCGCGGCGGATATCGCGGCGGCGGACGAGGCCCTGGCGCGGCTCTCCATCTCCCACCTGGCGGAACGGTCCTATACGGCGATCAGCGGCGGGGAGCGGCAGATGGCTTTGATCGCCCGGGCGCTCGCTCAGCAGCCCCAGGTGCTGGTCATGGATGAGCCGACGGCCAACCTCGATTTCGGCAATCAGGCGCGGGTGCTGGAGACGGTGACCGGCCTCGCCGCCGAGGGCTTGGCCATCGTGCTCTCGACCCACGACCCGGATCAGGCCCTGGCTTGCGCCGGGAGCGTCGCCTTGTTGAAAAACGGGCGGCTGATCGCCCATGGCCCGCCTCTGGAGACCCTGACGCCGGCGGCGCTGAAGGGGCTCTATGGAGTCGATGTGGCCGTGACCTATGTGGAGGCGCTGGGCCGGCACGTCTGCGCCGCCGTTTTGCCGGGAGCCGTGACATGAGTGGATCTGACCTGCGCGAAGGTGAGGTGGTGGTGGACCCGCCGGCGGCGACGGATGCGGGGCTGGCCTTCATCGGGCGCATCGAGACGCCCTGGGAGGACCGGCTGGACTGCCCCCGGCAAGGCGCCCATGACGGGCCGCTCTGCCGCATCGAGGTCTTCGCGCCGTGGGACCGTGCGCTGGACGGCATCGCGAGGTTCGAGAAGATAGAGGTGCTCTATTGGCTGCACCAATCGAGGCGGGACCTGATCCGTCAGAGCCCGGCCAGCAACGGCGTGGCCCACGGGACCTTTTCGCTGCGCTCGCCGATCCGGCCTAATCCGATCGGGACGGCGGTGGTGGTGCTGGAAAAGGTGGAGGGCGCGGTGCTGTTCGTGCGCGGCCTGGACTGCCTGAACGGCACACCGTTGCTGGATTTAAAGCCCGACCGCTCCGGCTTTAGGCCTTTGGCCCCTTAGGCGGCGGCGCGGAACGCCGGGTTGCGGGCGAAGACACCGGGGGCGTCCTGCACGGGCAGGAAGGCGTCCGTGGCCTCGCAGGTCTCCTTGACGCCGAGAATCAGGTAGCCGTCCGGCATGGCGATCTCGGCGAGAGCCTCCAGCACCAGCTTCTGGGCCGGGGGCGTCATGTTGCAGAGGGCATGGCGGCAGACGACCACGTCGAAGGAGCCGAGCCCGGCAAGGCCCGCCACCAGATTGATCCGGCGCCAGCGCACCATCTGGCGGATGCGGGGGGCAAGGCGCCACGAGTCGCCGTCCTTCTCGAAATAGTCGACCAGCTTGCGGATCGGCAGGCCGCGCTGCACTTCGAAGGCTGAGTAGAGGCCGCTCTGGGCCTTCTCCAGTGAGCGTTCGGCGAGGTCGGAGGCGGCCAGTTCGACGCGCATGGCCGGATAGTCGGCGGCCAGTTCATCGGCGAGCATGGCGAGAGAATAGACCTCCTGGCCGGCGCCGCAGGCGGCGCTCCAGATCCGGATCGGCGCGGATCCGCGCGCCGCGGCAAGGCGGGGCAGGATATCGTTGCGCAGGGCCTTGAAGCTGGCGCGGTCCTGAAAGAAGGCGCTCTCACCGGCGGTCATGGCTTCGACCACGGCCCAGATCAGACGTTCATCGCGCTGAGTGCGCACGGCGCCCAGCATGTCGGAGATCGAGGGATAGTTCTCGCGCCGGGCGACGGGGGCCAGGCGGCTTTCGATCATGTAGGTCTTTTCCGGCGCGACGCGCAGGCCGGCGCGGGCGCGGCACAGGGAGACCAGGAGGCTGATGTCTTCAGGCTTCACAGGAGGCCCGCCTCGACGAACTTGGCTTCGATGATGTCGCCATCGAAGGGCTTCATGATGTACTCGTCGGCGCCGGAATCGAGGGCTTCACGGATGTGTTCGACATCACTCTCGACCGTGCAGAACACCACCTTGGGCGCCGCGCCGCCGGGTTCGGAGCGCAGGCGGCGCAGGAAATCGATGCCGTTCATCACCGGCATGTTCCAGTCGAGCAGGATCGCGTCAGGCATTGCCGCCCGGCACCAGGCGAGCGCCTCCATGCCGTCGGCCGCCTCGGCGATCTCGAAGCCGAGATCCTCCAGGATGCGGCGCGCGACCTTCCGGATGACCCGGCTGTCGTCGACGATGAGGCAGGTGCGCATGGCGCGGGCGAGGTCCTTCGAAGGATAAGCGCCCATTTCGCCGTGCGTTGGTTAAGGAGGGGTGTGGAGCGACTGTCCGCCCGCGAAAAAACGCCGCGGTTCAGGCCTGGCGGAACGCCGCTGTGTAAACGATCTTGTCCTCGCTCACGTCGACCGTAACGGCGCCGCCGGCCTCCTTGGCCTGGATGTAGAGGTAATAGGCCTGGGCCCAGCGGGCGGCGGGCTCGGTAGGGGTGGGTTCGCCGCGAAGGCCGGCGGCCACCTGGTCGTGCAGCATGATGCGCTTGCCGGTCCCTTCCAGGCGTATGGCGTACCAGCCGTTCTCGGCCTTGGTGGTGATGCGGGCGACACCGCCCATGGGCAGGGACCCGGCTCCCAGTTCCGCGAGATTTAGGATGATGCGGGTGGCCGGGCGAGAGAAGGTCTGGGGCTCGACGGCCCAGTCGACCTCCGGCCGCACGCCTTCGAATAGACGCTTGACCAGCGCCTCCACGACGGAGCTTTCGGCCGGCTCCGCCGCTGAGCCGCCGTAGGCCCCGCGGACATATTCGACCACTTCCAGCAGCTTCTTGGCCGCGACCTTGACGAGGTCGAGACCCTCCTCGGCCATGGACTCGTCTTCCATCAGATCGAGGCCGGTGATGATCATCGAGGCCGGATTGGCGAAGTCATGGGTCAGGCGCGAAGCCAGACGCGAGGCGAACTCGCCCTGACTGGGGGGGGCGGCCCTGGTGGGCGGCGCATGTTCGGGGGCGGCGTCTTCAGGCGGCTGGTCGGTCATCTTGGCTCCGGACTTTCCGCTGATTTGGCGCTTTGGCAAACCGCGCGCCATGGGTCATAGAGCCGCCCATGACCCTGCATGACGATGCCGCCCTGGGCGCGGAACTGGCTGAAATCACTCTGGAGGCCGCCGCCCTCATCCTGCCGCTCTGGCGCTCGGGCCTCACGGTGCACGCCAAGGCCGATGAGAGCCCGGTGACCGAGGCCGACCGCCGGGCCGAGGCCCTGATCCTGGAGCGGCTGACCAAGCGCTATCCGGACATTCCGATCATCTCAGAGGAAGACGCCAGCGAGTTCGGCACGCCGGATGCGATCGGGCCGCGGTTCTTTCTGGTCGACCCCCTGGACGGGACCAAGGCCTTCGTGCGCGGCGATCCGAACTTCACGGTGAATATCGGCCTGATCGAGAACCGGCGACCGGTAGCGGGCGCCATCGCGGCCCCGCCCCTGGGCGATGTCTGGCACACGGTGCGTGGGGGCGCGGCCCGGCGGGACAAGGGCGAGGCGACGGCCCGCCCGATTCATGTGAGGCCATGGCCGAAAAATGGCGCGGTGGCGCTGTGCAGCCACACCATGAAAGACGACGAAGCGGCCGACCTAGCCCGGACCTACGGCTTCGCGACCCGCCAGGCGATGGATTCTTCGATCAAGCTCTGCCGGGTGGCGGAAGGCTCAGCGGACATCTACCCGCGGCATGGACCGACCATGGAATGGGATACAGCCGCCGGGCACGCCATCGTCGAGGCAGCGGGGGGAATCTTCGAGACTCCCGAAGGCGAGCCTTTCCTCTATGGCAAGGCGGACGCGAAGTTCCGCAATGGCTGGTTCGTGGCTCGCGGGGGCCGCTAAAGAGCGCCTGTGTGCAGGGCCCAGGCGATGAAGCTCAGAAAGCCGGTGGCGTAGAACACCCCCGCCACGGTCATGAAGGGGCGGATCACTTCGCGCGGATCGTCGGCTCTCACGGTACGCATCACTGGGGCTCCTCACTGGCTCACGAGAAACGCGCCAAACGCGGCAGGGGTTCATGCGGACAACACTGTCCCGCGTGGTGATGAACATACGAATGAGAACGGCCTTGCGTTTCATCGCCGGCGACGCTTTCGCCGGGCCGTTGCAGCGCCGCCACAGAGGGGGCGCGGGGCACACGCCCCGTTAAGGCGCGCGCCGTATGAGATGGGGCCATGTCGAGCCGCCCACCGATCCGCGAAGGCATGCCGCCGGAACATCTGGCGGCGATGAGCCACGAATTCCGCACGCCCCTGAACGGCGTGCTCGGCATGGCGCGGCTGCTGGAGGGCACGGCGCTGACCGAGGAGCAGCAGGCCTATGTGCAGGCCCTGATCCAGAGCGGCGAGCATCTCCTCGGCCTCGTCAATGACGTGCTGGACTACGCCAAGCTGGGCGCGGACCGGGCGATGCTGCATGTGGCCCCCGTGGATATCGAGGAGACGGTGCGGTCCGTCGCCGAACTGCTCAGCCCGCGCGCCCACGAGAAGAATATCGAGATCGGCTGGAGCGCCCCGGCGGACCTGGCGCCCGTGCTCGCCGACGAGACGCGGCTGAAGCAAATCCTGCTCAATCTGGCCGGCAACGCCATCAAGTTCACCGAGCGCGGCGGGGTGCTGATCACCGCCGAGAAGACTGGGGTGCGGCGCATCCGCCTGACCGTCTCCGACACCGGGCCCGGCGTGCCGCTGGACGCCAGGGAGCGCATTTTCGAGGCCTTCGCACACGCCGACCCTGAGCACGGGGCGCGGATGGGCGGGGCGGGGCTGGGGCTCGCCATCGCCCGGCGCCTGGCCCAGGCCATGGGCGGCGAAGTGGGGGTCGGCGGATCGCCGGGCTCCGGCGCCGATTTCTGGTTCGAAGCCTCCTTCCCCGAGGCCGCGCCGAGCCACGGAATACAGGACCTGTCGGGCCGGACGGTGGGCGTCGCCTCACCGAGCGCCATCGTGCGCGAAGCGGCGCGGGGCCAGATCGAGGCCAGTGGGGGCAAGGCGGTGAGCGCCGGGACCCTGGAGGACCTGATCAGCCGGGCGCCGGCGAGCGCTGTGCTCCTGGTGGACCATGCCCTGGCGGGGGAAGGCCGGGTGAGCCTGCCCGAGGACCGGGCAGCGATCATCCTGGTGCGGCCCGAGGAACGCGGCCATGTGAGCGCTTACCGCGAAGCCGGCGCGGCCGGATACCTGATCAAGCCGCTGCGGCGCGCCTCCCTCGCCGCGCGGGTGCTGGCCGCCGAGAGCGGAGACGCCCCGGCCGAGACCGGTCATGACGAACGCATCAGCCCGAAGGCGGCGCCCGCGCCGGTGCGGCCCGGGGCGCGAGTGCTGCTGGCCGAGGACAATCCGATCAACGCCATGCTGGCCCGTACTCTGCTAGTGCGAGAGGGTTGCACCGTGGAGCATGTGACCGGCGGCGAGGCGGCCCTGGAGGCCTTGATCGCCCAACCCTTCGACCTCGTCCTGATGGATGTGCGCATGCCGGGGATGTCCGGCCTGGACGCCACCCGCGCTCTGCGGGCCAGGGGCGTGACGACGCCGGTGGTGGCGCTGACCGCCAACGCCTTCGAGGACGACCGCCGCATCTGTCTGGCCGCCGGGATGGACGATTTCCTGGTCAAGCCGCTGAGCGCCGACGCGCTGCGCGCGGCTCTGTCGCGATGGACCGGCCCCGGCTGGACGGACTCTGTGAAGCGGGCCAATCTCGCCGGATAAGCGGGCGGCCTGCATCCCCGCGCCATCGGGGAACCCACATGTCCGGAGAGACTGCGCCTCCCGCCGAGAAGCCCACCTTCCTGCAGTCCCTGGCCGTGTTCGGCGAGCGGCGGATGGTGGTGATGCTGGTGTTGCCCGCTCTCCCGGCCTGCCGAACCTGCTGATCTTCGACACCCTGTCGGCGTGGCTGCGCACGGCGGGCCTGTCGCTGGAGGTGATCGCGTTCTTCTCCCTGGCGACCCTGGCCTATTCGGCAAAATTCCTCTGGGCGCCGGTGGTGGACCGCACGGAGGTGCCGTTCCTGACCAAGTGGCTCGGGCACCGCCGCTCCTGGATGCTGGTGGCGCAGATTCTGGTTCTGGTGGCGCTGCTGCTCGTCTCCACGGGCGATCCGGTGGCGCACCTGCCGGTGATGGCGGCCTTCGCGGTGTTCGCAGGGTTCGCCGGCGCGACCCAGGATATCGTTGTCGACGCCTGGCGGATCGAGGCGGCGGATCAGTCGCGCCAGGGCGCCATGGCCACGGCCTACCAGTGGGGCTACCGGCTGGCGATCATCGTGGCGGGGGCGGCCCCCCTGGCGCTGTCCAGCCGCATTGGTTGGCCTTCGGCCTTTGCCTCGGTGTCGGCCCTGATGGTGATTCCGCTGATCGCGGTGCTGCTGGCGCCGCGCGAGGCGGCCCACAACATCCGGCCGATCCACGTGGACGAGATTCCCAACCGCCCCGTGCAGGACCGCCTGGAAATCCTGGTGCGGCTGCTGATCTTCGTGGCGGGCGCGGTGCTGGTGGGCTCAGCCCTGGCCGGCAAGGCGGCGGCCCTTCAGTCGATCCTGAACGCGATGGGCCAGACCCCCGCGGGCGAGGCCCTGAAAGGCGTCTGGGAATCCAAGCAGACGGGGATTTTCTACCAGATCGGCGGCCTCCTCCTGGGCTTCGCGATCATTTTCCTGGGCGCCTGGCCGATCCCCGGGCGCACCACCCGGCCCGGGACCTATCTCTCCCGCTCGCTGGGCGAGCCGATCGTTGACTTCCTGCAGCGCTACAAGGGCATCGCCGGGCTGATCCTGGCGATGATCTGCGTCTATCGGATCAGCGAGTTCGTGCTGAACGTCATGAACCCCTTCTACCTCGACCTCGGCTTCACGCCGGACCAGGTGGCCGAGGCGCGCAAGGTGTTTGGCGTGGTGATGACCATGCTGGGGGTGTTCCTGGGCGGGCTCTCGGTGCGGCGGCTGGGGATCATGCCGACCATGGTGATCGGCGCCTTCGCCGGGCCCCTGTCGCACATCGGCTTCATCTGGCTGGCGACGCAGGGGGCGGCGTTCCATGCCCTGCTGATCGCCATCGGCATGGACAATATCGCCGCCGGGTTCTCCGGCACCTGCCTGATTGCCTACATGTCCGGCCTGACGGCACAGGGCTTCACGGCCACCCAGTACGCCCTCTTCTCATCGCTCTACGCCCTGCCCGGCAAGCTTCTCGCCTCACAGACCGGACGGATCATCGAGGGCAGCGCCCATGCCGCCGATGAGGGCGGGTTCTCGGCGCCGCTGAAGGCGCTGTTCGCCAACATGCCGGCGGGGACTTTCGCCCAGGCGATGGAGAAATCGAATGTGTCGCCCGCCGCGCTCGGTGCGGGATATGTGACCTTCTTCCTCTATTCGATCGTCATCGGCATCTTCGCCGTGATCCTGGCCTTCGTGCTCTACACCCACCCGCCGAAGGGCCAGGAGCCGGCCGAGCCCGACGCGGAACCCGAACCTCAGGCGGCCAAGCAGACCACCTGAACCACCCGCAGGTCGCGGCGCAGGGTGTCGGCGACGCGGCCGTAGTTGTCGGTGGTGATGGCTTCAGCCGGCAGGGTCGGGCCTTGGCGCTGCCCCGCCTGGGCGAGGGCTGCCTTCAGGCTTTCCGGCGTCGTCGTATAGATGCGGCCGCGGCGGGGAGACTCCGCGATGGTGACGCCGATCACGCGGCCCGCCGAATCCAAGGCCGGGGCGCCGGAGAGCCCGGCGAGGGTGCCGCGCAGGCCATCGGTACGGCCGACTTCCGCCCAGACCAGAACCGGTTCGCGCCGCTGCACGCGACCACGCAGGACGAGCGTTTCGCGGCCCAGGAGGCGTGAGGCGGTCTCGCCGGGCTGGCCCTGCGGGAAGCCTGGGCTGAAGCCGCGCGCGCCCCGGCGCAACGAGGTGACAGGGGCCAGGGGCACCGAGGCGGCGCCGCCATCGGTGGTCAGGATCGCGGTCTCACTGGCCGGATCGATGCGCACCTGGGCCTGAACGCCGCGTCCTTCGGCGACCACGATGGCGGTCTTGGCGCAGCCTTCGACCACATGGCGCGCCGTGATCCAGACCCCGCCATCGCCCACGGAGAAAGCCGTACCGCTATCCGGGCCAGACCGCTCCGGCACCTGCACCACGACCGCCGGATCGAAGGGCGAGGCGGGGCCGAGGGGCACGCCCTCCTCACCCGCCACGGGCGGGGGCGGCGGCGGGGCGTCGGCCCGCTCGCGCCGGCCGAGCGCGGCAAACAGCAGGGCCGCCACCACGGCGGCGTAGATGATCCAGTCGGGTAAGCGCGGGAAATGCACTGGGCGACGTGACCTATCCGCTGAGCGCGGCGGCGATGATCAGGGCGCCGGCGAGCTTGGCGCCGACGAGGAGGGCGGCGGCGGAGACCTCGCCTTCCTGGATGCGTTGCGGCAGGCCGCGCAGGATCATGTCGATGATCCGGAAAACGAGCAGCTGCACGGCCAGCGTGGCCGCGCCCCAGATGAGGATTTCCACGACCGAGAGGGCCCGGGTCAGCGCCGCGGCCAGGGGAATGGCGAGGCCGAGGATCACACCGCCAAAGGAGATGGCGGCGGCGGCATTGCCGTCACGGATCAGGGCGATCTCCCGGTGCGGGGTCAGGAGGGCATAGATCGCCGCCCCCACCACCAGCATGACCAGGGTGACGACGATGTGCAGCAGGGTCAGCGGGAAGCCGTAGGCGAAAGCCTGAAGCTCGGGCGACTGCAGCTGTGGCGGCATGGGCGGTCCTTCCGCTTAGGGCCGTAAGATGGGCGCTGATAGCACGGCCCCGCTCGATAGGGGCAAGCGATGTCCCTTCCGGGGCGAACCTAGTCTTCCGGCGCCGCCATTTTGCGCCGGGCGCTGGCCCTGATCTTCTCGCTCTCGCTCTTCAGCTGGCCGCAGGCGGCGAGGATGTCGCGGCCGCGCGGGCGGCGGATGGGCGAGGCGTAGCCGGCGCGGTTGAGGATATCGCCGAAGGTCTCGATGGTTTCCCAGGAGGAGCAGACGTAGGGGCTGCCGGGCCAGGGGTTGAACGGGATCAGGTTGATCTTGGCGGGGATGCCCTTGATCAGCCGGATGAGAGCCTTGGCGTGTGCCGGGCTGTCATTGACGCCCTTGAGCATCACATATTCGAAGGTCACCCGGCGGGCATTGGAAAGGCCCGGATAGTCGCGGATGGCGTCCATAAGCTCGGCCAGGGGATACTTCCTGTTGATCGGCACCAGCTCGTCGCGGAGGTCATCGTCGGGCGCGTGCAGGGAGACGGCCAGCATGGCCTGGGTGCGCTCGCCCAGCTCCTTCATCTTCGGAACGACGCCGGAGGTGGAGACGGTGATCCGGCGGCGGGAAAGGCCGATGCCTTCGTTGTCGCTGACCACCTCCATGGCGTCGGCGACCCCATCCAGATTGTAGAGGGGCTCGCCCATGCCCATGAAGACGATGTTGGAGAGGGCCCGGTCGACCGGGGTCAGCCACTCGTCGAGGTCATCCTTGCAGACCTGGGCCTGGGCGACGATTTCCGCGCCGGTCAGGTTGCGCACCAGGGGCTGGGTGCCCGTATGGCAGAAGGTACAGTTCAGCGTGCAGCCGACCTGGCTGGAGACGCAGAGGGCGCCGGCCCGGCCGACATCCGGAATGAACACGCTCTCGGCCTCGACGCCGGGCGCGAAGCGGATCAGCCATTTGCGGGTGCCGTCCTTCGACACCTGGCGCTCGATCACTTCGGGGCGGTTCAGCACGAACTTGTCGGCGAGCGCGATCCGCTGATCCTTGGCGATGTCGGTCATCCGCTCGAAGTCGGTGACGCCGAAATTGTGCATCCAGCGCCACATCTGGTTGGCGCGCATCTTGGCCTTGGCCGGATCAACGACGCCGCTGGTTTTCAGGGCTTCGGTCAGCTGGCCGCGCGTCAGCCCGGTGAGGTTCACGGGGGCGGGCGTTGCGGTCGCGCGGGAAAGGTCGAGCGTGCTCAAGGAGATTCAGGTCCGGAAAACAGGGGGCCTCATATCAGATAGGGGTCGTGCGCCCAAATCGCCGAGCTTATGAGGGGAGGATGAGCGAAATCGCCTCTCCGATTCGATGCGGCTGGCGCGGCATGCCCGGCGATCCGCTCTATGAGGCCTATCACGACACCGAGTGGGGCGTGCCGGAGTACGACTCCAGAGCGCTCTGGGAGAAACTGGTGCTGGACGGGTTCCAGGCGGGGCTGGCCTGGATCACCATCCTGAGGAAGCGCGAGAGCATGCGCGCCGCCTTCGACAACTTCGATCCGGAGAAAGTCGCCCTCTATGGCGCCGAGGACCGGGCCCGCCTGATGGCCGACGCCGGGATCATCCGCTCCAACGCCAAGATCGATGCGGCCATTTCCGGCGCGAAGATCTATCTGGCGATGCGCGATCGCGGTGAGGACTTCTCCGAATTCCTATGGGGCATCGTCGGCGGGAAGCCCGTGGATAACCGTTGGGTCGTGATCAGCGATGTACCGGCCCAGACGCCGCTCGCCGTGGAGATGGCCAAGGCGCTGAAGGCGAAGGGGTTCAAGTTCTGCGGGCCGGTGATCGTCTATGCCTTCATGCAGGCCGTGGGCATGGTCAATGACCACCTGACCTGCTGCCACCGCCACGAGGCGGTGAAGAGGTTCTGGGCCTGATGCCGGACATGCTGCTGGAGAAAGCCTGCACGGGCCCTGTGTGCGGCGTCGATGAGGCCGGGCGCGGGCCGTGGGCCGGTCCGGTGAGCGCGGCGGCGGTGATCCTGGCGCCCCGCAAGGTCCCCAAGGGCCTGAACGATTCCAAGAAGCTGACCGCCCGCCAGCGCGATGAGCTGGAAGGCGAGATCAAGCACCGGGCCGTGGCCTGGGCGGTCGCGTTCGCGAGCGTTGAGGAGATCGGCGAACTCAACATCCTGCACGCCACGGGGCTGGCGATGCGGCGGGCGGTGGAGGCGCTCTCGACGGCGCCGGCCTTCGCCCTGGTGGACGGCAACTACCGCTTCACCCTGCCCTGTGAGGTGAAAACCGTGATCGGCGGAGACGGGATTTCCGCCTCCATCGCCGCGGCCTCGATCCTGGCCAAGACGGCGCGGGACCGGCTGATGGCGGAAATGGACGTGACCTATCCCGGCTATGGCTTCGCGGCCCACAAGGGCTACGGCGCGCCGGCCCATATCGACGCCCTCGGGCGGCTGGGCCCCTGCCCCATCCACCGCATGACCTGGGCGCCGCTGCGCCAGCTTGTTGGGTTGACCTGATCAATCAAGATTGACCGGGCGCGCGCTGGTAGGCCCCTTTCCGGGCATGAGCCAAGCTGTTTCCGAGAGTTTTGAGTGGCAGGCCCGGGCCTGCATGGCCCTGGGGTCCGGCTTTTCCGCGGGCCTGCTGAGGGCGGCGGGTGAGGACTATGACGCAGGCGGGCCGGTGGCCGGCCTGTTCGAGGCCTGGGAAGGGCGACGCGGGAAGCCCTGATCGATGCGGCGACGCCGCTGCGGTTCCTGGGCGCCCTGCACGACCGGGCCCTCTCCGGCGAAGCCCCGTGGCTGACCATGCACTATCCCGGCGCCGGGACCCCGGACCCGGAGGCGGCCTTCGCCGCCGCACGGGCCTTGATCGAGGCTGATCCGGCGGGGTTCGCGGCCTTCATGGCGCATGAGCCTCAGACCAATGAGGTGGGCCGGTCCGGCGCTCTGCTGGGCGGGTTCCTGACCTTTGCCCAGGAGACGGGCTTGCCCCTTTCCACCGTCGAACTGGGGGCCAGTGCGGGCCTGAACCAGATCTGGGACCGGTTCGGATATCGGCTTGGAGGCGGGACCTGGGGCGATCCGCAAAGCCCGGTGCAGCTGTCGCCGGAATGGAGCGGCCCCCTACCGCCTCTGGACGCACCCGTCAGCGTCGCCGCCCGCTGCGCCTGCGACCGCAAGCCCGTGGACCTCTCCGATCCCCTGCAGCGCCGTCGCCTGATCGCCTATGTCTGGCCGGACCAGACCGAGCGCCTGGCGCGCGTGAAAGCCGCCACTAAGATGGCGGTGGAGGCCGGGGTGAAGGTGGAGGCGATGGACGCCCAGGACTTCGCCCGGACACGGGGCGCGCCCGCCGAGGGACGGGCGACGGCGATCTATCACTCGGTGTTCTGGCAATACATGCCGGCGGAGGCGCAGGCCGCGACCCGCGGCGCGATCGAAGCGCACGGCGCCGCGGCCTCGAAGGCGGCGCCGCTCGCGTGGCTTCGCCTGGAGCCCGATCCGGAGAATGTAACGGTGATGCAGGTCAGCCTGACGACCTGGCCGGGCGGCGAGACACGCGTGCTCGCCCAGTCTCACCCGCATGGGACGCGGATCTTCTGGGGCGGCTAGATGCCGAAGACGCCGCCAGCCGCGCCCAGGGCGCTGGCGGTGAAAAGACCCGCACAGACCAGGGCGCATTCGACCCAGGAGAGTTCGCAGGCAAAACAGCGCGTCAGGAAGTCGCGCGCCGGGTGGACGTAGTTGGGGTCCGAAACTGACATGATCCATGTCCTCCGCTTGGTTGAGGATCAGCTTCGACGTTCTGCGAAGGATAAACGGGATTCGCCCTAGCCTGTTCCGGCTGCACTTAAGCCAGCCTTAACCGCGATGACTCACCTTGGCTCCGCCATTCCGGGGAGGCCTCATGGGCGCGCTGCGTTCCAACAACCAGATTGTCGGCGATCGGCTGATCATCGGCGATTGCGTGGCCGAGATGGCCAAGCTGGCGGACAAGTCCGTGGACCTAGTGTTCGCTGATCCGCCCTATAATCTCCAGCTCGGGGGTGATCTGCTGCGCCCCGACAATTCCAAGGTCGACGCCGTTGACGACGATTGGGACCGCTTCGCCTCCTTCGAGGAATATGACCGCTTCACCCGCGCCTGGCTGAGCGAAGCGCGCCGCGTGCTGAAGGATGACGGCTCGCTCTGGGTGATCGGCTCATACCACAACATCTTCCGGGTCGGTCAGGCCCTGCAGGATCTCGGCTTCTGGATCCTCAACGACATCATCTGGCGCAAGTCCAACCCGATGCCGAACTTCAAGGGCACAAGGTTCACCAATGCCCACGAGACCCTGATCTGGGCCTCCAAGGGCCGAGGCTCGCGCCGCTACACCTTCAACTACGACGCCATGAAGATGGCCAATGACGAGCTGCAGATGCGCTCGGACTGGTCCCTGCCGCTGTGCACCGGCGAGGAGCGGGTGAAGGACGAGACGGGCGCCAAGGCCCATCCGACCCAGAAACCCGAAGCCCTGCTGCACCGGGTGTTGCTGTCCTCCAGCCAGCCCGGCGATGTGGTGCTGGACCCGTTCTTCGGCGTGGGCACGACGGGCGCGGCGGCCCGGCGGCTGGGCCGGCATTTCATCGGCATCGAGCGCGAAGAGACCTACGCCAAGCTGGCGGAGAAGCGCATCGCCCAGGTCGTGCCTGTGGCGCCGGAAGACCTTGCCGTGACCGGCTCCAAGCGGTCGGAACCCAAGGTGCCGTTCGGCCAGATCGTCGAGGCGGGGCTGCTGCGGCCTGGGGACATGCTCTATGGGCCTAAGGGCGCGCCGGAAGCCCGGGTGCGGGCCGATGGCTCGCTGTCGGCGGGGAACCTGACCGGATCGATCCATAAGCTGGGCGCCATGGTGCAGGACGCCCCAGCCTGTAACGGCTGGACTTACTGGCACTTCCGTTCCGACGCGGGCCTCGCCCCCATCGACGTGCTGCGCGCCAAGGTGCGGGCGGAGATGGCGGCCTAGCTCTTCCAGGCGGTGAGCACCGCCGTCTCGATCTGCTCGTCGAAGACACCTAAGGGTTCAAGACTCAGCAGGGCTGCCTTCAATTCGGCCTCGAACGCCTCGACCTTGTCGCCGAGCTTCGCTTTCGAAACGCCGATCCCGGAGTAGATGCATCCGAGAATGGATTCCGTGTCGCGCACGACGCGCGTCGGAAATTCCCTGCTCTCGTAGTCGGCGAAATGAGCGGAGCGTTCCAGGCACGGCTGGTGGCGGACCTCCGGATGCTTGCCGGGGTGGCGGGGCTGGTCCCCGAGAAAGCGCCGCGCCACCTCCGCGGCGGTGCGTTCCCAGCGCTCCTGGGGCCGGCGCATCCCCTCATCAAAGATGGCGAGCCCCTCGACCTTCGGCGCCAAGGCGGCCAGCACGCCGTCGCGGTCCATCCAGTGCAGGGCATTTCCGAAGGTCACCAGGCGAAACTCGCCCAGGGTCGGGATGATGTCTTCGGCGCGGCCTTGAATGAAGTTGATCGTCAGGTCGCCCGCCAGCCGGCGGGCCTCCGCCAGCATGGCCGGATCGATATCCACGGCGGTCACCTCTGCACCGAGACGCGCCCAGCGGATGGCAAGCGAGCCCGGCCCACATCCGAGGTCCAGCACTTGCACCCCCCGGCCGACGTCAAAGGTCTCTGCGACGAAAGCGATCGCTTCCGGCGCGTAGGGGGCGCGGTGGGCGTCGTAGTAGCGGGCGGCGTCTTTGAAGGGGGTCATGACAATGAGCTTGGCCGTGAGGTTGCGTCAGGGTCGGACGCGGGTAAACCTGCCGCTATGCTCGAAACCGGCGCCCGCCTGAAAGAGACCCTCGACGCTCTGCCCGGCGCGGCCCCGGACGCCGCGACTTCCACCAGTTCCGCCCTCCTCTACAAGGTCGGAGGCAAGATGTTCGCGATCCTAGGGGCGGGAAAGCTCGCCCATGTGATCGTCAAGGCGGACCCGCATCTGATCGAGGTTCTGAATGAGACCTACCAGGGCGTCGGCCACCGGGGGCACCTCGACCGGCGGTTCTGGATCAACATCATGTTGGACGAAGACGTGCCGTTCGCGGAGACCGAGAAGCTGGTGCGGGCCTCCTACGATCTCATTGTCAGCGGCCTCACCAAAAAGCAGCGCGCGGAGCTCGGCTAAGCCTTATCCCGCAAGGCAATGCCGCGCTTATGCTGCAGCCCGCGCGGCGCACAAAAGTCACGAAATGCTGCACCTGATGCTGCGCAGCATGACGCGCAGCAATTGCGCGCCTCAGGCGGCCTCGATGACCACTTCGGTCTTCACCGAATTGGCGATGAAACAGTCCTCATGGGCCGCATGGTGCAGGGCCTCGGCCTCAGAAGCGCAGGGGCGCCTGTCACCGCCGAAGGTGACCTCGGGACGCAGGGTGACCTTGGTCATCACCAGCTTCTTTTCCCCGGGCAGGCGGCCGAGAATGCCTTCGGCGGCGTCGCGGTAGGTCTCGACCACGAAGCCCTGGCGCCCAGCATGGTCCAGGAACCACAGCATGTGACAGGCCGAGAGGGCGGCGACAAAGGCGGCTTCGGGATCAACCGCCTCGTGGCTCGACCAGGGGACGGGGACAACGGTGGGCGAAGACGAGCCGGGGACGGTGACGCCGCCCTCGAAGGCCATCGAATGCACCCGGCTGTACTTCTTGCCGAGAAAGTCCCCGCCGTTCAGGGCCCAGGTGGTGGTGCACCTATGGACGCTCAAAACGCCTCCGCCGGCAGGCCCATCAGCACCTCCGACCCGGTCTTCAGCTTGGCCAGGTGCGCCTTCGCGTCCGGGATCACCCGGGCGATGAAGTAGCGGCCCGCCGCCAGCTTGTTGGCATAGAAGGGATCGGTGTCGCCGGCGGCGATCTGGACCAGGGCCGCCTTGGCCATCAGGGCCCACATATAGGCGAGGCCCGTGACCCCGAAGAGGTGCATGTAGTCGGTGGAGGCGGCGCCGGCATTGTCCGGGTTCATCAGGCCGTTCTGCATCAGCCACATGGTGCCGTCATTGAGGTCCGCCTTGGCGTCTGCGAGGGCGTCCAGGAACGGCTTCAGATCGGTATTGGCTTCCTCAGCGGCGATGAAGGCGTCCACCTCGTTGAAGAAGCTCATCACGGCGCGCCCGCCATTGGCCGCCAGCTTGCGGCCGACAAGGTCGAGGGCCTGCACACCGTTGGTGCCCTCGTAGATCATCGAGATGCGGCAATCGCGCAGGTACTGGCTGGCCGGGAAATGCTCGGTGAAACCGGAGCCGCCGTGCACCTGCATGGCGTCCGAGCAGATCTTGAAGCCCTTGTCGGTGAGGTAGCCTTTCAGCACCGGCGTCATCAGGGCCATGTAGTCCTCGGCCTTCTGGCGGACCGCCTCGTCCGGGTGGGAATGGGCGAGGTCGCCGTGCAAGGCCGTCCAGAAGAGGAAGGCCCGGCCCCCATCCAGGAGGGCGCGGCTCTCTATCAGCATGCGGCGCACGTCGGGATGGACGATGATCGGATCGGCCGGTCCGTCCGGGTTCTTCGGGCCGGTGAGGGAGCGGCCTTGCAGGCGCTCCTTGGCGAAGCTCGCGGCCGCCTGATAGGCCGCCTCGCCCTGGGCCAGGCCCTGCATGCCGACGCCGAGACGGGCCTCGTTCATCATCACGAACATGATCGGCAGGCCGCGGTTTTCCTCGCCGATCAGGTAACCGGTGCTCTCCTCATGGCGGATCACGCAGGTGGCGTTGCCATGGATGCCCATCTTCTCTTCCAGGCCATCGCAATAGACACTGTTGCGCTCACCGGGCGTGCCGTCGGCCTTGGGAATGAACTTCGGTACGATGAAAAGCGAAATGCCGCGCGTGCCCATGGGCGCGCCTTCGATGCGGGCGAGGACCAGGTGGACGATGTTCTCGGCCATGTCGTGCTCACCGCCGGAAATCCAGATCTTCTGGCCGGAGATGCGATAGGTGCCGTCGGCTTGCGGAACCGCCTTGGTCCGCAGGAGGCCGAGGTCCGTGCCGCAATGGGGCTCGGTGAGGTTCATGGTGCCGCCCCATTTCCCGGTGGCGAGGTTCGGCAGGTAGAGGGCCTTCTGGGCGTCGGAGCCGCCGACATGGATCGCCGAATAGGCGCCGTGGGTGAGGCCGGGATACATGGAGAACGCCATGTTGGCCGAGGAGCTCATCTCCGAGAACGCCAGGTTCACCACATGGGGCAGGCCCTGGCCGCCGAAATTCGGATCAGCGCCGAGCGCCGGCCAGCCGGCTTCAACCAGCTGGGCATAGGCTTCCTTGAATCCCTTGGGCGTGGTGACCGTATGGTCCGGATGCCAGGTGCAGCCTTCCTTGTCGCCCACCGGATTGAGCGGGGCGAGGACCTCGGCGGTGAATTTGGCCGCCTCCCCCAGAATCTGCTCGACAACGTCCATCGAGGCGTCGGCGAAGCCCGGCAGGTTGGCGTGCTTCTCGATCTCCAGCACATCGCGCAGGAGGAAGAGGTGGTCTTTGACCGGAGGCTGATAGGTCATGGCCCGTCCCAAGAGGTTAGGGCGTGAATCTTAGAGATCGGGGGCCGCCGACGCGAGCCCCCGCCGCCAGTTCTCTACTTCGCCGCCAGTTCGTGGTGGTGATCGACGCGGGCGCGGACAACCTTGTCATAGTCGTCCGCCTTGGGCAGCAGATCCGGCCGCGTATCGGCCAACTGCTTTTCGAGGTTTTCGCAGGAGGTCTGCAAGGCCTTGATCGCCTCATCGACATCGTGGCGTTGCTGTTCGAGGGTGACGATCCGCTCGCGGAATTTCTTCAGCATCTTGGCCTTCTGGGTGATGCCGCCTTCCTCGGTCTTGTTGTAGCTGTCCAGGATGTCACGGATCTCAGCCAGCGAGAGGCCCACGCGCTTGCCCTGCAGGATCATCTGCAGGCGGGCGCGGTCACGATAGGAATAGACGCGATTCAGGCCCTGGCGGGCCGGATTGAGCAGCCCCTTGTCTTCATAAAACCGCAGGGCGCGCGGGGTCGCTTTGAACTCAAGGCAAAGCTGACGAATGGTAAAGGTACGCTCGGGGCGGCGAAGTTCGGACGCCATCACGATTTCTCCCTGATTTCAGGCCCTTAAGAGCTCTGTACGGGGCGGGCCAAGCCGTTCCGCCCTTCTGGAAGTTGACGCTATTCTCCGTTTACGTAAGCGTCAAGTGGTTCATGATCGGCATTAAGTTAATGTCATCAACCAACCAAAGGTGGCGCCATTGTGGGCGTCATACGGGCCCAATGGGCCGATCGCGCTCTAGCCCGGCGGCCCGGCCTCTGTTACATGCCGCGCCCATGACTTCGGTTTGGACCGCTTCGCGAATTAGCCCCCCGGCGTGACGCCGCCGGAGGCAAAGCTCCAGCGCGCGCCGGGCAGCTAAAACCCCGCAACCGAACCCATCCCATTGCCGGAGCCAACATGGCCGACGACGCCACACCCGCCCGCGACTATCGCGACACCGTCTTTCTTCCCGACACCCCATTCCCCATGCGGGGCGGCCTGCCGACGCTGGAGCCGAAAATCCTCGAGGCCTGGGGCGACCTTTATGGAACCGTGCGCAAGGCCCGCCAGGCGGTCGGCGCGCCGCTGTTCGTGTTTCACGACGGCCCGCCCTACGCCAACGGCGAGATCCATATCGGCCACGCCCTCAACAAGACTCTGAAGGACTTCGTCGTCCGCTCGCGCTTCGCCATGGGCTATGACGTGGACTACGTGCCGGGGTGGGACTGCCATGGCCTGCCGATCGAGTGGAAGATCGAGGAAGAGTTCCGTTCCAAGGGCCGGCGTAAGGATGATGTGCCCACCGCCGAGTTCCGCGCCCGCTGCCGCGAATATGCCGCCGGCTGGATAGAGGCCCAGAAGGCGGGATTTAAGCGCCTGGGCGTGCTGGGCGACTGGGATCGCCGCTATTCGACGATGGACTTCACGTCCGAGGCCGCGATCGTCCGGGAATTCCACAAGTTCATTGCCTCTGGCCAGCTCTATCGCGGCTCCAAGCCGGTGATGTGGAGCCCCGTGGAACGTACCGCCCTGGCCGAAGCCGAGGTGGAATACGCCGACCACGTCTCGCCGACGATCTGGGTGAAGTTCCCGGTCACGGCCGGCCCTGATCTGGGCGCCAGCGTGGTGATCTGGACGACCACCCCCTGGACCATCCCGGCAAACAGGGCGGTCAGCTACAGCCCCCGCATCGCCTATGGCGTCTACGAAGTGACCACCATGGAGACCGGCCTGCCCTTCGATCCGTGGGCGGCGCCGGGCGACAAACTGATTGTCGCCGACAAGCTGGCCGAGGACGTGCGGACCAACGCCAAGATCGCCGAATGGACGCGCCTCGGCGACGCCTCGCCGGGTGACCTGACCCTCGCCCACCCCCTGGCCAAACTGGACGCGGGCTATGGCTTCGCCGTGCCGATGCTGGCGGGCGATCACGTCACCGACGACGCCGGCACGGGCTTCGTGCACACCGCCCCCGGCCACGGCCAGGACGACTACAATATCTGGGTGAATACCGGCCGCAGCCGCGATGACATCCCCGACACGGTGGACCCCGACGGGACCTACTATGATCAGGTGCCCCTGTTCGGCGGCCTGAAGGTGCTGGAAACCGAAGGCAAGAAGGCCGGCAAGTTCGGGCCGGCCAACGGCGCGGTGATGGATAAGCTGATCGAGGCCGGGAATCTGCTGGCGCGAGGCCGGGTTGAGCACCAGTACCCGCACTCCTGGCGCTCCAAGGCGCCGGTGATCTTCCGCAACACGCCCCAGTGGTTCATCCGCATGGACCAGCCCATCGAGGGGCCGAACCATGGCGGCAAGACTCTGCGTGAGACGGCTTTGGCGGCCATCGACGCCACGGAATTCTATCCTGAGCAGGGCCGTAACCGCATCCGCTCCATGGTCGAAACCCGCCCCGATTGGCTGATCAGCCGGCAACGCGCCTGGGGCGCGCCGCTCGCCATGTTCGTCGACAAGGCCACAGGCGTTCCGTTGAACGATCCGGAGGTCAATGAGCGGATCACCAGCCTGATCGCCGCCGAGGGGGCCGACGCCTGGTACACCCGGCCGGACAGCGATTTCCTGGGCAACCGATACGACCCCGCCAAGTTCGAAAAGGTCGAGGATATTCTCGACGTCTGGTTCGATAGCGGCGCGACCCACACCTTCGTCATCGGCGACCGGCCGGACAGCCGCTGGCCGGCCGACCTCTATCTTGAAGGCTCCGACCAGCACCGCGGCTGGTTCCAATCGTCCCTGCTGGAGAGCTGCGCGACGCGCGGCCGGGCGCCTTACGGCACGGTCGTGACACACGGGTTCACGATGAACGAAGCCGGCGAGAAGATGAGCAAGTCGATGTTCAACGCCATGGCGCCGTCGATCATCACTCAGGAGAACGGCGCGGAAATCCTGCGTTTGTGGGCGTCGGTGGTGGACTATCAGGACGACCAGCGGATTGGCAAAGCCATCCTGCAAACCACGGTCGACACCTACCGGAAGCTGCGGAATACCATCCGCTATCTGCTGGGCGCCCTGGCGGGCTTCGATGAGGCCGAGCGCAGAGCGGTGGAGGACCTGCCACCTCTGGAGCGCTTCATGCTGCACCGCATGGCCGAGGTGGACCGTGACGTGCGCGCCGCCTATGGCCGCTTCGCGTTCCAGGACGTGAACCGCCTCGTCAC
Organism: Caulobacteraceae bacterium; assembly: GCA_046349475.1. Classification (GTDB taxonomy): domain Bacteria; phylum Pseudomonadota; class Alphaproteobacteria; order Caulobacterales; family Caulobacteraceae; genus Acaudatibacter. The sequence continues at coordinate 232,771 of JAXMCG010000004.1, forward strand.
CGAATTCTGCCAGGACGACTTGTCAGCCCACTACTTTGATGTGCGCCGCGACGTTCTCTATTGCGACCGGCCTGACAGCGCGCGACGCTGCGCAACGCGCACCGTGATGGACTTGGCCTTTGAGCGCCTTACCATGTGGCTCTCGCCGCTGATCCCGTTCACCACGGAAGAGGCCTGGGGCACGCGCTTCCCGGAGGCGGGCTCCAACTCGCTACGCGTGTTCCCTGAGACGCCGGACGCCTGGCTCAATCCGGCCGAGGCGGCGCGTTGGGAGAAGGTGAAAGCGGTCACCAGCGTCGTCACCGGCGCCCTGGAGATCGAACGGCGCGAAAAGCGCATTGGTTCGGCCCTGGAGGCCGCGCCGGTGGTGCACATCGCCGATCAGGACCTGCTGGCCGCCTTTGACGGTCTGGACGCGGCGGAGGTGTTCCGCACCAGCCAGGCGACCCTCGTCGCCGGCGCGGGCCCTGCCGGCGCCTTCCGCCTGGGCGAGCAGTCTGGCGTGGCGGTGGAGCCTCTCAAGGCAGTGGGCGCCAAGTGCGCCCGCTCCTGGCGGATCCTGCCTGAAGTCGGGACCGATCCGCGCTATCCGGATCTTTCATTGCGCGACGCCGACGCCGTTGCCGATTGGGATCTGGCGCACAGGCTCTAGGCCCGGCAAAACAACCGGCTTATCTCTGTCGCCGGGGCGTTTGGAGAATGACCGCGTGAAGCTCGTGACCCGCTGGGGCGTCCTCGCCTACGTCCTGGCCCTGACCTCTCTGACCGCCGACCAGGCGTCGAAACGGTACCTCGTCGAGGTGTTCGAGCTCGGCCAGAAGGGCCGGGTGGAGTTCTTCGGGCCGATCCACCTGAACCTCCTCTGGAACCGGGGCGTCAGCTTCGGGATTCTGGGCACGGTGTCCTGGGGGCCGTGGGTGATCTCCGGCTTCTCCCTGCTGATCGCCTGCATCCTGGCGGTCTGGGCGCGCAATGCGCAGCGGCCGTTCCTGGCGGCGGCTTTGGGCCTGATCATGGGCGGGGCGATCGGCAATCTGGTGGACCGGGTGCGCCTGGGCGCGGTGATCGACTTCATCGACGCCAAGGACCTGTTCTTTCAGTGGATCTTCAATATCGCCGACGCCTCGATCACCGTCGGGGTGGGCCTCTTGATCCTCGACATGCTGTTGCAGCCGAGTGGCGAGACCGCCACGAATTCGCCGCCGAGCCCCGCCAAGGATGCGGGTTAGTGGGGGACCACCGGGCCAGTGGCGCGGTCCCATCATTTGCGTTATCGAGAAGCCCCGCCGGGGCCGGCGTGACCCAAGGAGCGATTGCCCGATGAGTTTCAAACGCGCGCTGATCGCCGCCGCCGCCGTGAGCACCCTGGCCGTGAGCGCCATGGGCCTGACCGGATGTGCCGGCGCCGCCCGGGCCCTCGGGGCCGAGAAGGTGCAGCCCGACGAATTCCGCGTGGTGACCAAGGCCCCCCTGCAGCTGCCGCCTGACTATGCCCTGCGCCCGCCGGCGCCCGGCGAACCGCGCCCGCAGGAACTGCAGCCCGAAAGCGCTGCCCGCACCGCCCTCCTCGGCGCCCGCGACAGCGCCAACCGTTCCGACGGCGAGAAGCTGCTGGTGACCCGCGCGGGCGCCGACAGGGCCGACCCTCTGATCCGTTTCGTGCTGGATGACGAGTTCGGGGACATCGCCCACAAGGACAAGTCCTTCGCCGACTTCGTGATGTTCTGGCGCTCGGGCAACCGGGCGACGCCGGACGCGCCGCAGACCGATCCAGGCGCCACGACGCCGGCGCCGGTGGACGCCGCCTCGGAGGAAGAGCGTCTGCGGGCCCTGACCGGCACACAGCCGGTAGTGATCTCCCGGCAGCGCGAGAGCCGCATCAAGCTTCCCGGACTTTAGGAACGCTTCAGCGCCGGGCGCGGAAGAAGTCCTTCAACAGGCGTGACCCTTCCTCGGCGAGGACGCCCCCCTCGACGGCGGGCTTCCAATGGCAGGTCGCCTGTTCGAAGAAGCGCGGACCGGAGACCACGGCCCCGCCCTTTTCGTCCGTCGCTCCGAACACCACCCGTCCGATCCGGGCATGGCTGATCGCGCCGGCGCACATAGCGCAAGGTTCGAGGGTAACCACCAGGGTGAGGCCGGTCAGGCGATAGTTGCCCCGCGCTTGCGCCGCCGCACGGAGAGCGAGGATTTCGGCATGGGCGGTGGGGTCGTGGGCGCTGATCGGGTTGTTGCCGGCTCGAGCGATGACCTCGCCGGTCTCAGGATCGACCACCACCGCGCCAATCGGCGCCTCGCCGCGATCGGCGGCGGCTTGCGCCTCTTCAAGGGCGATGCGCATGTTGGGCAGGTCATGACGGCTCACGGATTCGACCCAAACGCGCCCGGGATGGAAGGTCAAGGTGAGCGCGTCGCCAAGGCTCTCGCCCGGGCCGGCATTGCCTCGCGCCGGGAGGTCGAGCGGCTGATCGAAGCGGGCCGCGTGGCGCTGAACGGAAAGGTCCTAAAAACGCCCGCCGTGAAGGTCTCGGCGGGGGACGTGCTCACCGTGGACGGGGCCGTTGTAGGGGCGGCCGAACCGGCCCGGTTGTTCCGCTATCACAAGCCGGCGGGTTTGGTGACCACGCACTCCGATCCGAAGGGGCGTCCCACTGTGTTCGAGGCGCTGCCGCCGGGTCTGCCACGGGTCATTTCAGTCGGGAGGCTCGACCTCAATTCCGAAGGCCTGCTGCTGCTGACCAATGACGGCGCTCTCGCCCGCGCCCTGGAGCTGCCGACTACCGGCCTCGTGCGGCGCTATCGGGCCCGGGCCCGCGGACGGATCGATCAGGCCGGGCTCGACCGGCTGAAGGACGGCATCACGGTGGAGGGGGTGCGCTACGGCCCCATCGAAGCCACCCTGGACAAGGCCAAGGACGCCGAGACCGGCGGCGCCAACCTCTGGATCACCGTCGCCCTGACCGAGGGTAAGAACCGCGAGGTGCGCAAGGTGCTGCAGGCCCTGGGCCTGACGGTGAACCGCCTGATCCGGCTGTCCTATGGGCCGCTGGCCCTGGGTACCCTTGCCATCGGCGCCGTGGAAGAGGTGGGGCCGAGAGTCCTGCGCGAACAGTTCGCCGAACACATCCCCGCTGCCAGCCTACCGGCGGCGGGCCGGGCCCAGTATCAGGCTGCCTCACCGGCCCCGGCGCGCCGCCCCGCCCCGCCGCCTGTCAAAACCGAGGAGCGTGCGCCGCCAAAGCGCAAGGACGGCTGGGCCAAGCCGAAGCCGAAATCCGGCCCACCCCGTTCCGCACCTAAGGCTGGTTCTGGATCTGGGCGGGGGGACGAGAGGCGCGAAGGGCCGCGCGGGCCGAGTCGGTCTTCATCACCTCCACGAAAGAGCGGCGCTCGTCCGAAAGGCCCTCCGAGATCGGGCGGTCCAAGGCGGCCCTGACGAGGCGCTTGGCGAAAGCGACACCGTCGGCGCCCTTGGCCTCGAACTCGGCGGCGATCTCCAGGGCGCGGGCCAGGGGGTCGGCGGCGACCTCATGCACCATGCCGATGCGGCCCGCCTCCTCACCGTTCACCACACGGCCGCGCAGGATCATTTCCAGCGCCCTGGCTTCGCCGATGACGCGCGGCAGACGCTGGGTGCCGCCGCCGCCCGGGAAGATTCCGGCCCTGGTCTCGGGCAGGCCGATGGCGGTGACGTCGGACCCCGCCACGCGGATGTCGCAGGCGAGGGTGATCTCGAAGCCGCCGCCCATGCAAAGGCCGTTGATGGCCGCGATGACCGGCTTGGGCGCAGAGGCGATCAGGTCGATGAGTTGGCCGAAGGCGCCGCCTTCCGGCTGATCCGACGCCGCGGGCGGGGCGGGCGCGGGCGGGGCGCCGGCAAGGCCGTCTGACATCACCGAGAGCTCTCCCACATCATAGTGGCGCACGAAGATGCCCGGCAGTCCGCCGGTGATGACCACGGCGCGGACGGAGGCGTCCTCAACGGCCCGTCGCATGGCGGCCAGCATCTCCACCGAGCCCAAGGCGGTCATCGTGCCCAGGGGCGGGTTGGCGTAGGTGATAAGGGCTGTGGCGCCTTTGCGCTCTTCGGTGACCAGGCTCATGAGGCGTTCTCCGCTATTCGCGATGAACTATAGCGGCGTGTTAAGGTCCCGTACCGGAAATTCGAAAAGCGGCGGCCTATCCGAAAGCTTCGGCAGAGCTATCGCTCCGCGCCCGGTCGACGCCGGTCCAGGCGCGCAGACGGGGATTGCGCAGCACGATTTCCGTGGCCAGCACGCAGGCGCCCGGCACCAGAACAGAGCCCAGGGCAGTGACGATCGAGAAGGGGTGCGCCTCGGCCGGGGTCAGGGTCAGGGGTTGGAAAAAGAGCACGATCAAAATGTTGTTGATCGCATGGGCGCCGACCGCGAATTCAATCCCGCCAAGACGCAACGACATATAGGCGAAGGCGACGCCCATCAGGCCAAGCTGCAGGCTGTCATCCAGGTTCGGGTTGGTATGGGCCAGGGCGAAGAGGACACCGTTGAGGACCAGCGGGATCCAAGGGTCGCGGAAAAAGGCGATGGATTGGCGCAGCAGCCAGCCTCGGAAGACGATTTCCTCGGCCCAGGCAGCGGGGATCAGGATCGCGAAGGCCGCCAACAGGTAGATCAATCGCCCGAAGGCATCCGGTGAGACGCTGAGGATCGGCATGCCGCCCTGCATCGGCTCTATCAGCGATCCGAGAAGGAACAGTGGCACGAAGAGGACGGGCAGCATGACCATGGCCGCGCCCAGCAGGCGCCAGCGGAAGCGCGGGGCGGCCGTGAGGAACATGCGGAAGGGCTTTCGCCCCATCAGGGCCGCGACCAGGACGGCCCCGGCCGCGAGCGGGGTATTGATCGCCGCCAGCAGCACGAAGGCGGTGATGGAATCCTTCAGGTCGAGGCGGTCGGGTGGGTTCTGCACCAGGGCCATGACGTGTTCGAGCGCCGCTTTGGCGCCCTCCGTGCCGCCGGAGGCCACATTGATCAGGAAGAAGATCATGGTGACGGCGATGAAGCAGATCACCGCCAGCACGGCGCCGGCCGCCACGGCCAGGATGAAGGTCAGGAGAAACCAGAGGACATTGCGGTCGCGGCCGTCGATGCGGCCGGGAAAGGCCGGATGGCGCAGGGCCTGAAACACCTCGGACGCCGTGGTCTCAACGCTCATCTGATCTGCGTTCCTCCGCGGCCAAGGTCCCTCCGGGATTTGGACCGCCGATCCTTCTTCGGCTAAGCGGGCTTAACAAAGAAGGACAAATCATGCGGATCGTCTCCGGCGCCTATCGCGGCCGGGCCATTGTGGCGCCGAAGGGACAGGCGACCAGGCCAACCTCCGACCGGGCGCGCCAGGCCCTCTACAATATCCTGGAGCACGCCGCGTTCGCCCCCGACTTGGATGGCGCGCGGGTGATCGACCTCTTCGCCGGCTCAGGCGCGCTCGGCCTGGAAGCCCTCTCACGAGGGGCGGAGTTCTGCCTGTTCGTGGAGACGGACGCCGCCGCGCGGGGCGCGATCAACGAGAACCTCGAGACCTTCACCCTGTTCGGCCGCGCCCGGGTGCACCGGCGCGACGCTACGGCCCTCGGCGTGAAGCCGGCCAGCGACGGGCGGCCCTTCGACCTCGCCTTCCTGGACCCGCCCTACGCAAAGGGCCTGGGCGAGAAGGCGCTGGCCGAGCTGAAGACCGGCGCCTGGCTCGCCGAGAACGCCCTGGTGGTCTGGGAGCGCGGGTCCGACGAGAAGGACCCGGAGCACCCCGGCTATGAGCGTCTCGACGAGCGCACCTATGGCGCGGCCCGGCTGTTCTTCCTGCGGCCTACCACCGCCTAGGATCGGTGCGGTTGTCGCCCTGCGGGCGCATGGCGACCAAACCCTCGCGGGTGATGCGGTAAGGGGCCCCGTTCTTCGAGGCGACGAAGCCCCGGCGTTTCAGCGTCTTAAAGAGCGGCAGGTCGCAGTCACTGAGCGCCCAACCCTCGCGGGTCAGGCATTCGGCGGTAATGATGTGGCCCTTCACGTCTTTCTCGATGACGATGCGGCCGCCCTGAGCGAGGGTGTGGAGCGTGCGCTGTTCGCGCTTGGAAATGTTCAAGGGAGTGTCCGGAAATAGGCATGGCGCGTCGTCCCGCGTCAGGTGCGGGGATTGATCGGCGGCCTTTCGATGCCAGCCCTAGGGCCGGCCAGACCGCTTAGCGCGCGGCAAACTCGGACATGCTTTCTCCAGCTAGAAGCGCCTGGAGGCTCCACACGAGCCGCCGCGATCAGAGTCGGCGTCGCAGTTCAACGTGCTGCAGCCGGCCAGAGTCAGGGCGACGAACGTCAGGAGGATCAGGCGTTTCACAAGACGCAGCTTAGCGTCGGCCGAAGAGGCGCTCAATATCGGCGAGCTTCAGTTCCACATAGGTGGGCCGGCCGTGGTTGCACTGGCCGGAGTGGGGGGTGGCTTCCATCTCGCGCAGCAGGGCGTTCATCTCGGCGCCGTTGAGCCGCCGGCCGGCGCGCACCGAGCCGTGGCATGCCATGGTGGAGCAGACATCCGCCAGACGCTCCTTCAGGGCCAGGGCCTGGCCGTTTTCGGCAAGGTCGTCGGCGATATCGCGCACCAGACCGGCCGCATCGGTCTGGCCCAGCAAGGCCGGTGTTTCGCGCACCAGAATGGCCCCGGCGCCGAAGGCCTCGAGCACGAGGCCAAGTTCAGCGAGTTCGGCGGAGACAGCGATCACCCGCTCGGCCTCAGCGGGATCGAGCTCGACCACTTCGGGCAGAAGCAGGGCCTGACGGGCGACGCCGCCGTCGGCCATCTCGGCCTTCATTCGCTCATAGACGAGGCGCTCGTGCGCGGCGTGCTGGTCGACGATGACCATGCCGTCGCGGGTCTGGGCGACGATGTAGGTCTCGTGCACCTGCGCCCGGGCGGCGCCGAGAGGATAGTCGATGGGATCAAACACCGGCGCCGGGGCATAGACCTCGCCCGTGGCCGGATCGGCGAATTCGGTGAGGGTCTCGACGCGGGCGGAGACTTCGGCGAGGCCGGGGAGGTGTGGCGCGGCGGGGATCGACGGCGCCCAGCCGCCCTGGCGCCAGGCGGAAAACCCGGCGGCGGAAGGCGGCGGCGTGTAGGACCCGAGCGCGCCGCCCGGGCGGAAGCCACTGAGCGCGGCGCCGGCGACGGTGGTGGAAGCGCGGTGGCCGGCCCCGGCCAAGGCATGGCGAAGCGCGCCGATGATCAGGCCGCGCACCAGGGCCGGATCACGGAAGCGCACTTCCGCCTTGGCCGGGTGGACATTGACGTCCACCTGCACCGGATCAAGGTCAAGGTAGAGGGCGGCCGAGGGATGCCGGTCGCGGGCCAGATAGTCGGCATAGGCGGCGCGCAAGGCGCCCTGCAGCAGCCGGTCGCGCACCGGCCGGCCATTGACGAAGAGATACTGGTGGGCGGCGTTGCCCCGGTTGTAGGTCGGCAGGCCCGCATACCCGGTCAGACGCACGCCTTCGCGCTCCTGGTCGAGCAAGAGGGCGTTTTCCTGAAACTCGCGCCCAAGAATCGCGGCCAGGCGGGCGAGGCGGCCATCCGGTCCTTTTTGTTCCGGGGGCAGGCGCAGAGTGCGCCGCCCATCAAGGTCGAGGGAGAAGCCGACCTCCTCATGCGCCATGGCCTGGCGCTTGACCTCCTCGGCGATGGCCATGGCTTCGGAGCGCTCGGACTTCATGAATTTCAGGCGGGCAGGGGTGGCGTAGAAGAGATCGCGCACCTCGACCCGGGCGCCATGAGGCCCCGCGAAGCCGGACGGCGCCACTGGCCCCATGGCCCCACCCTCAACCAGCACGGCGTGGGCGTCGGCGGCGCCCCGGGCGCGGCTCGAAAGGGTCAAGCGGGCCACAGAGGCAATGGACGGCAAAGCCTCGCCCCTGAAGCCCAGGGTGGCGATGTTCAGAAGATCGTAGACGCCGGTTCCGTCGGCGGCGAGCTTGGACGTCGCATGACGCTCCAGGGCAAGAGGCAGCTCGTCAGGCCCGATGCCGCCGCCATCGTCCGAAACCAGGATGCGCGAAAGGCCGCCGCCGTCGGCCTGGATCTCAACGTGGACCGCGCCGGCGTCGATGGCGTTTTCCACCAGTTCCTTGACCGCGCTGGCCGGACGTTCAACCACCTCGCCGGCGGCGATGCGGTTCACGAGGTCGGCGGGGAGGCGGCGGATCGGCATGGTCAAGGTTTGGTCCTGTTGTTCACTATAGGTCGATTCCGCCGGAGGCGGCGCAAGGGACGCGGCATGAAACTCCACAGAATTCTCGGACTCTTCGGCGCGATCTGGCTCGTGCTTGCGGCGCCCGCCCGGGCGGACGATCCGCAGGCGGCCGTGGTCGACGAATTGGTGGTGCAGGCCAGTAGCGCCGGCCCCGCCTGGTGGCGAGTGTCGGACGGGGACAGCGTGGTCTGGATCATGTCCACGCCCGGCGCCCTGCCGCGCGGCCAGGCCTGGGACAAGAGCCTGATGACCCTGCGTCTGACGGGCGCCAACGAGCTGATCCTGCCGTCAACCGGCCAGGCCGGTCTGCGTGACCTGCCAGCCCTCTATGGCCTCTTGCGGGGCCTGAAGGGAACCGGCGCCCTGGAGCCCAGCCTGCCGCCAGCCTTGCGTGACCGCTTCGTCGCCGCGCGCACCCAGTTGCGCCAGAAGCCAAGCCGGTACGAGAAGCTAAGTCCGTTCGGCGCGGCCATGACCCTGCTCTCCGACTATGGCTCGACACTCAGGTTCGACGGGTCGCAACCCTTGGCGGCCATCCGCCAGATCGCCCGCGCCAAGCGCGTCACGGCCCGCCCGGCCACGACCTACCCCATCGTACCTCTGTTCCGGAACGTGGAGCGCAATGTCACTCCGGCCATCGGCCTCGCCTGCCTGGAAGACGCCCTGACCGAGGTCGAGGCGGGCGCCGTCAAGGCGCGCGCGACAGGGCCGGCCTGGGCCAGGGGAGATGTTCGGGGCGCGCTGGCGGCTCAGCGCGGGTTCGAGAAGTGCCTTTCGCTCTTGCCCGGCATACCGGACCGCACGCGTCAGGACATGGCGGCTGAAACGGCGGCCGTGGTCCGCGCCCTTGGCCGGCCGGGCCATGCCGTCGCCGTGCTGCCCTTGAGGGGCCTTGTGGCGCGCGGCGGGGTACTCGAACAGCTGCGGGCGCGGGGCTACGAGGTGCGCACGCCCGCCAGCGCCAACTAGGCGAACAAGAATCACGCAAGCGCCTTGCCTCAGCGGCAATGGGGTTCGATGATTGGGCCATAGCCCGCCGAAGATGGGCGGGACGAATAATTTCCTAGGGAGAGATGTGATGGGATTGTTGGATGGGAAGGTGGCGATTGTCACCGGGGCCGGCGGTGGCCTGGGCGAGGCTTATGCCAAGCTGTTCGCCAAGGAAGGCGCCAAGGTGGTGGTCAACGACCTGGGCGGTTCGCGCGACGGCACCGGGCCGGGCTCCGCGGCGGCCCAGAAGGTCGTGGACGATATCAAGCAGGCCGGCGGTGTCGCCGTGGCAAATGGCGATGACGTCTCCACCATGGAAGGCGGCGCCAACATTCTGAAGACCGCGCTGGATAACTTCGGCCAGATCGACATCCTGGTCTGCAACGCTGGCATCCTGCGCGACAAGAGCTTCGCCAACACGTCCGAGCTCGACTGGGATCTGGTGATCAAGGTGCACCTGAAGGGCACCTATTGCTGCACCCTGCCGGTCTGGCAGTGGATGAAGGACAACGGCAAGCCGGGCGTCATCGTCATGACCTCGTCGACCTCGGGCCTCTACGGCAATTTCGGCCAGGCCAACTACGGGGCCGCCAAGGCTGGCATCTACGGCTTCATGCGCGTGCTTTCCATCGAGGGGCGCAAGTACGGCATCCGCGTCATGGGCCTGGCCCCCGGCGCCTTCACCCGCATGACCAGCGACCTTCCGGGCCGCAAGGACCGCGAGCCGGATCCGATGAGCCTGCCGGAAAACGTCGCCCCGGGCGTGCTCTACATGGTCTCCGACCTCGCCGCCGATCACTCCGGCAAGGTGCTGGGCGTGTCAGGCCGCGGCGTGCGCGAGATCAAGATGCTGCAGACCAAGGGCTTCAACCCGACCGGGCCCTATACGGCTCAGGATGTGGCCAATGCGTCGAAGGACGTGTTCTTCCCCGAGGAAGTGCAGCGGACGCCGGCCTAAGGGCTATTCGGTCAGTCTGACCGGCCTGGCGCCCCTTCCGTCCGTGCGGGAGGGGCGTCTTCGTTTTCGAAGCAAGAACAAGAGACAAGGAGAGATGTGATGGGATTGTTGGATGGCAAGGTGGCGATCATCACCGGGGCCGGCGGCGGGCTGGGCGAGGCCTATGCCAAGCTGTTCGCAAAGGAAGGCGCCAAGGTCGTGGTCAATGACCTGGGCGGCGCCCGCAACGGGGTCGGCATCGCCGAGAATGCGCCGACGGCTCAGAAGGTGGTCGATGCGATCGTGGCGGCCGGCGGCACGGCCGTGGCCAATGGCGACGATGTCTCCACCATGGAGGGCGGCGCCAACATCCTGAAGACGGCCCTGGATAACTACGGCCAGGTGGACATCCTCGTCTGTAACGCCGGCATCCTGCGCGACAAGTCCTTTGCCAACACCTCCGAGCAGGACTGGGATCTGGTGGTGAAGGTGCACCTGAAGGGCACCTATTGCGTGACCCTGCCCGTCTGGACCTGGATGAAGGACAACGCCAAGCCCGGCGTCATCGTGATGACCTCCTCAGGCTCGGGCCTGTTCGGCAATTTCGGTCAGTCGAACTACGGCGCCGCCAAGGCGGGCATCTACGGCTTCATGCGCGTGCTTTCCATCGAGGGGCGCAAGTACGGCATTCGCGTCATGGCCCTCGCTCCCGGCGCCTATACCCGGATGACGGCGGACCTGCCGGGACGTGTCGGCCGCGATCCTGACCCGATGAGCCTGCCGGAGAATGTCGCGCCGGGCGTGCTCTACATGGTTTCGGACCTCGCCGCCGACCACTCCGGCAAGACCCTCGGCGTGTCCTCCCGGGGCGTCCGGGAGATCAAGATGCTGCAGACCAAGGGCTTCAACCCCACCGGCCCCTATACCGCCCAGGACGTGGCGGCCCATGCGGCGGACGTGTTCTTCCCCGAGAGCAACGAGCGCGAGTTCCAGGGCTAGCCGGTCGCACCGGCGCACCGCCGTCTTCAGCCAACCTCGCCGCCTACTCCCTGAAAAGGCTTAGAAAGGCGGCGAGGCCCGCCACATCGCCCTTGTCGATCTTGACCTTTCCGGCCGCCAAGGCCGCCTGAAACTGGGCTGGGCCTTGTAGGGCGCCGATCCAGTCGAGCTTGGTGGTGGTCACGGTGAGGGGGGCGTCGGCAGCCAGGCGCGGCTGGAGCTCCACCACCCCCTGGCGCACGACGATTGTCCAGTCACCGGGATCATCGCCGGTGAAGTGAAGCGCCAGGGCGCCAGTGACATTGGCCGCCTTTTCCGCGTTAAGCCGCACGGGAAAGGTGGCCATTACCTGATCGAGCCGCAGGCGGCCGGCCTGATTGCCGGCATTGGCGGCGATGATCGTGCCCCAGGTGGGGATTTTCCCCTCCAGCTGGCCCGCCTGGGTGAGATAGTAGTTCCGGCCATTCGGCGAGACGCTGTCATAGCCCAGTTGGCGCAGGGCCCTGGCTTCCAGGGCGCGGGCGGCCGGCGCCTGGGCGTCGTCGGCCATGGCGATGTAGGCGCAGAGTTCGGCGGCCCATTTGTATCGGCCTTCATCGAATGCCTTCTGCGCCTGAGCCAGGGCCGGCGCCCCGCCGCCCGCCAGATCGACGATCTCCTGGGCCCGGGTCTTCGGCGGGTCGGAGGAGAGGAAAGCCGCATCGCCGCCGAACCAGCCCATATAGCCCGCGAAGATCGAGCGGACGGACCATTCCACCGTGCCGTAATGCTCGGCGAGGAAGGGATTGGCGGCCAGGCGCTGCGGCAGGCGCACCCGCTCCACCACCTCGTCCGGCGAAAGCCCCTGGTTCATCCAGCGCACCGTCTGGTCATGCACGAAGCGGATGGCGTCACGGTAGTCGGTGAGCAGGGCCCGGATCGTCGCCTCACCCGTGACAGGCCGGGTATGGGAGGGAACCAGAGCCACGGCCCCCAGAGCCCGCATGCGGTCGAGGCTATCGGCCCATTTCACTGGGTCGCGATAGGAGGTGCCGCGGATCGTGTAGAGGTTGGGGAAGGCGCGGTAGATGTTGTCCCCCGGCATCAGCACCCGGCGGTCCGGTAGCCAGACGAACAGCTGATCGTCGGTCTCGCCCGGTGCGTGGCGGATCTGGAACCGCTCCCCGCCCAGGGTGATATCGAGCGCTTCGTCGAAGGTGGTGTTGGGCGGGACGAAGCCCATGCCGCCTCGAAAAGCCGTCAGGCCCGGCCCGATCCCCGCATTGACGACGCCCGTCTCGCCCCTCGGCAGGAACGGACCGAACATCCGCGCCGCGCGGGCGGCGATAGCGGGCGCCGCGACGCCGTTCCACTTGGCCGCCTCGGCCATCAGGGAGGCCTGGGCGATGATCTTGCCGCCGGGCGCCAGGGGGAACGCCGAAGCCCCATTGATGTGGTCATTGTGATTGTGGGTGTAGATGATCGCCACGACGGGCCTACCGCCGGCCAGGGGCTCGAAAGCCGCCCAGACCTTCCTGGCCTCATCCAGGCTGTCGAGGGTGTCGATGATCACGACGCCGGTGCGACCCACCACCATGATCGAGTTGGCGAGCCCATAGCCCACCGCCACATAGACACCCGGCGCCGGATTGAGGATCGCCTGATCGAACTCGGCGGTGTGGGCCGCGAGCGAGGGGGCCACGCGGGGCGCGGGATCAGCCAGGGCGGGGGCGGCGACAAAGACAAGCGCCATGACGGCGGCGATCAGGCGTTTCATTGGCGTGCCTCCCGGGCCCTCTCAGCGGAACCTCATTTCGGGGAGAGCACAGCGCAAGCGACGCGGAGTCAATCAAGCCCGCGGGGTGAAGGCATCGAGCCGCGCATCCAGGCCGTCACGTACCGCCGGCCAGTCCTCCGGCATCACCGAATAGAAACAGCTGTCGCGGACCCGGCCCGTCCAGGTCACCCGGTCGCGGCGGAGAATGCCCTCGAACGTCGCGCCCATCTTCAGGACCGCGGCGCGGGAGCGGGCATTGATGGCGTCCACCTTCAGGAAGACCCGCACGAAGCCGGCCTCGAAGGCGTGGCCGAGCATCAGACGCTTGCAATCGGGATTCACCGGCCCGCCGCGCACCCTCGGATGATAATAGGTGCCGCCGATCTCCACCGACTTGTTGACCGCATCGGGGGTGATGAAGCTGGTCATGCCGACGCACTCGCCGTCCAGCACTACGGCGAAGCAGAGGAAATGGCCGGCGGCCTTGTCCTTGGCCATCTGGACCCAGCGGCCCTCGAAATGCTCGCCGTGCATTGGCCAGGGATAGAGGTTCAACCAGGTGTCCGGATCGGCGTCACAAGCGGCGCGCAAACCTTCCTTGTGGGCTTCGGCCATGGGTTCGAGGCGCACGAAGCGGCCCTGCAGCGACGATGTCGCGAAGGCGGAAAGATCAAGGCGGGGAAGGTCCGGGAAGCTCATGGCCCCGCTTCAACACCCGGGCGACGCACAAGGCCAGCGTTCAATTGTCTCCCAGGACAATCAGGGTTGCGGCCAGATCAGCAGGATCGCCTGCACCAGATAGACCGCGCCCATGACGGTCACGATCCATTTGCGCCAGGTCCTAAAGCCCTCGTCGCTCATCCGGTCGAGGATCCAGCCGCCGATGACGATGCCGACCATGGAGAGCGCCACCGCCCCGGCCAGGATCCACCAGGGCACGGCCTTCTGGCCGGCCGCGCTGAACAGGGCCGCCCCGTAGGCGACGATCTTTGAGATGTGCCCGAAGGCCTGCATGCAGGCCTTGGTGGCGACCACCTGGTGGCGGCTGATCTTGGTGTTGATGAAGAAGAGATCGGTGAAGGGGCCGGAGACCCCAGCGGTAAGGGAGAGGCCCGTGGAGAGGAGGCCGCAGATGATCGCCTGGCCCGGCTGAGCCGCATCCAGCTTGAACCACCGTTCCGGCAGCCAGACGAAGCCCGGCAGGAGGCCCAGGGCGAAATAGACGAAGGCTTTTGTGGGCGTGAACGAGGCGATGGCGAAGAGGCCCATGGCCGCGAAGGAGCCGATGGCGAAGAAGGCGACGATGCGCCACTGCACGTGCATGCGGTGCAGTAGCATGCGCCAGCCATTGGAGGAGATCTGCACCACGCCGTGCAGGGCGAGCGCCTGCTGGACCGGCAGGATGAAGGCCAGAACCCCCATCAGCATCAGCCCGCCGGCCATGCCGAACACCCCCGAGATCGCCGAGGTGGCGAGGGTGGAGATCAGGATGATGAGGGCGGAGAGCCAGCTCATCAGTGGAGGCCGGCCAGGCGTTTCGCGCCAGCTTCGGTGAGGGTGACGGCGCCGGCGGCCATGCCCCGGCCGGTGGGGATGACGCGGACCAGACCTTCAGCGGTGGCGTCTTCCCAGGGAGTGAGCATCGGGCAGAAGGCTACCCACACATCCATCGCCTCGCCATAGGAACGCGGCTGGAAGGCGACCCAGGCGAGAAGCTGATCGACCTGCCCTTCGGCGACCTGAACGATGGCTTTGCTCGCCGCCATGGCGGTCCCCCTCTGCGACTTCACCGTCACGCTATGGCCGCCCACGAATGAAGTCCAATATATGCTAGGCGTGATATTCATACTCTGAAAGTATGGCACGCCATGGACCTCCGTCTCCTTCGCTATGCCGTCGCCGTGGCCGATGCGGGCCATATCACCCGAGCCGCCGAGACCCTCGGCATCGCTCAGCCGCCCCTCACCCGGCAAATCCGCAATCTCGAGGCCGAGCTCGGCGTGCAGCTCTTCCACCGCATTCCGCGCGGCGTGGAGCTCACCGAGGCCGGCGCCGTCTTCGTGGCCGAGGCTCGGGAGCTATTGGCTCAGGCCGCCGAACTGCCCGCCATCGCCCGGCGGGCGGCGCGGGGCGAGGAAGGGCGCATCGCCGTCGGCTACACATCCTCGGCCACCTTCAATCCCTTCGTGCCGCGCCAGATCCGGGCCTTCCGGCGCGCCTGGCCGGGGGTCGGCATCGTGCTGGAGGAGGACGCCACCCGCGCCATGGTCCAGGCCCTGCGCGAAGACCGCCTGGACGCCGCCTTCATCCGCTCGACGACCGCCGACCTTACCGGGCTCACGGTCGAGCCCCTGCTCGAGGAGCCGATGATCCTCGCCCTGCCGTCGGACCACATCTACGGCTGGCGCTCCGCCGCCGTGGACCTCTCGGACCTGGCCGCCGAGACCTTCATTCTCTACCGCCGCCCGGCCGGCCAGGGCCTCTATGACGCTATCATCGCCGCCTGCCTGGAGGCGGGTTTCAGCCCCAATGTCGCCCAGGAAGCCCCGCGCCTGCCTTCGACCTTGAGCCTCGTAGCGGCGGGACTGGGCGTCTCCATCGTCCCGGCCTCGATGCGGCATCTGAATGTGGATGGCGTCGCCTATCTCGACATCTCCAGCGCCCCGGGCCTCGTCGCCCCCCTCCTCCTGGCCACCCGCAAATCCGAGCGCTCGGTGATCGTGCAGAGGTTCCGGGCGGCGGCGCGGGAAGAGGCTTTGCCGCAAGGGCAGGCTTGAGGCCGCTGCCGCCGAAGCCTATCTGCGATGCCAGACGAGGAGAGCCCATATGTCCGACGACGCCGACCCGATCGCGATCACCGATGAGATCAAAGAGCTGGTGAACAACGCCCTGGTGGGCGGATATCCGATGCTGCTGGCGGCCGTGGATGGCGAAGGCAAGCCGCGCCTCTCCTTCCGGGGGTCGATCCAGACCTTCAGCGCCGACCAGCTGGGCTTCTGGGCCCGCAATGGCGAAGGCGAGACGATGGAGGCCATCGCGGTCAACCCGAACGTCGCGGCCATGCTGCGCAAGCCGGAAAGCCGCGCCTTCCTGCAGTTCACCGGCCGAGCCCGCGTCGTCTCCGGCGCCGAGCGCGACAAGGTCTATGACAGCGCCCCCGAGTTCGAGCGCCGCGCCGATGCGGAGAAGAAGGGCGTCGGCATCGTCATCGACCTCGACCGCGTCGAAGGCGGCTGGCCGGGCGCCGATGGTCAGCGCGTGCGGGTGCGGATGGCGCGGCGCTAGCGCCACCCATCATCGGCGAGGATTTCCTAGTCGAGCTCCACCGCCGGCGGCGGAGTGTTCATCAGACAGCCAGCGGCATGTGCTTGCGCTCCACGAGATAGATCACTCGCAGGTGGAAGCGGCGGCGCGGCTTGGCCAGTTACGCCTTTGACAGGATCGCGGGCGCGGGCGCACCTTGCGCAAAAGAACATCCGGTATGGGAGAAGCGGCCATGCAGATCGGCGACTGGCGCGCGACGCGGGACCTCAACGACCTCTATCGCGATATCCGCAGCCTCGGCCTGGAGACCCACATCGCCGAGCTGGACGCCTTCGGCTTCACGGTGATCGAGAACGCCCTCTCGCCCGAACTCACGGCTCGCCTGCGCGAAGCTGTGCTGGCCAATGCCGAAGAGCATTTCGACCGCTCGCTGGACCTTGAGAACGAAGAGGGCCACAGGGGCTGGAAGCTGGCGCCCTTCCTGCTCTACCGCGATCCGGTATTCGAAGAGGCCGTGCTGAACGACAAGCCGCTGGCCCTCATCACCTACCTGCTCGGCAAGTCCTGTCTGCTCTCCAGCCTGACCAGCCATGTGAAGGGGCCGGACGGGCCGGGCCTGCTGCTGCACTCGGACACCGCCAATGGCATGCCGGCCCCGTTCAGCCCCTACAGCCACGTGGCCAACTGCAACTATGCCCTGACCGACTACACCGAGGCTGGCGGCTGTCTCGCCATGATCCCCGGCAGCCACCGCAATTTCCGCCAGCCCTCGGGCCGCGAAGTGGGCCTGGCGGGGGAGGCGCGCAATCCGGATGTCATTCCCATCGAAGTCCCGGCCGGCAGCGCCATCATCTGGCATGGCAACACCTGGCACGGCTCTTTCGCGCGCCTGGAGCCGGGCCTCAGGATCAATCTCTCCATGTACTTCTGCCGCCAGTACATGGCCCCGCAGGAAGACTTCAAGCACCGCGTCCCCAACGACCTCCTCGCTCGCCACGGCGCGGACTCGCGGATGGCCACCTTGCTGGGCCTGAAGACCACCTATGGCTGGGCCGAGGAAGGCCCGCCCGAACCGCTGGCTCTCACGCCAGCGGGGCGCAGCTGGCACGCCTAGGGGGCGGTCGTATCGATCTCGAAGAGCTGGATCCAGTTGCCGCAGGTGTCATCGATCTGCATCGTCGCCGGGCCGGAGGGCGGGCGGTGAGGCGGGCCCTTGATCTTCACGCCAAGGCCGTCGAGGCGCTTGTACTCTTCCTCGATGTCGTCGACCCCGAAAGCGGTGGCGGAAATTCCCGCTTCCCGCAGGGCTTTCTGAAACACCGGCGCGGCAGCCGTGCCACCCATCGGCTCCAGCAGCAGCTCCACCCCATCCGGATCGTCCGCCGTGGTCACGGTCAACCAGCGCGGCCCGCCCATGTCGATGTCATGTTTGAGCTGAAAGCCGAGGACGCGCGTATAGAAGTCGGCGGCCTTGGCCTGGTCGTCGACCAGGATGCTGGTCAGCTTGATGCGGATCATCGGTCACTCCCTCGCCGGCAGGTTAGGGCGGCGTCCGTGGCGGGGCCAGGGCGAAGGGGGCAAAGTCATGTGGAAGCGTGTTGGACGCATCGTGCTTTGGATGGGTTTCGGGGTTGGGGTGCTCATGGTCGCGGCCTGTGTCTCCCTGCAGAAGCCGGACATTCCTTACGACACCCTGCGTGAGCGCTACGCCAGCCCGGCCTCCCGCTACATGGATCTCGAGAACGGGCTGAAGGTCCACTACCGCGACGAGGGCAATCCAAACGGCCCCGTCATTGTGCTGGTGCACGGCTTCTCGGCCTCCCTGCACGCCTGGGAGCCATGGGTGGGCGAGCTCGGCGCCGACTACAGGATCATATCCCTCGACCTGCCCGGGCACGGCCTCACCGAAGCCCCGCCCAACTATCAGACCTCGCTGGCGCTTTATGCGGAGGTCGTGGATGAGGTGGCGCGGCGCCTCGGCGTCAGCGGGCAGTATGTCATCGCCGGGAATTCCATGGGCGGCGGCGTGGCCTGGACCCTGGCCCTCGCTCACCCGGACAGGGTGCGGGCCCTGGTGCTGGTGGACGCCATCGGGCCGTCCATGGGCCGGGGCGGCTCCCCTTTATTGAGCGGCCTGATGTCCAGCCCGCCGGGCCGGGCTATGGTGCGCCATCTCGATCTGACCGGGATCGCGGCCCGGGGCCTGCGCTCGGCCTATGTCGACCAGAGCCTCGTCACCCCCGCCCTGATTGGCCGCTATGTGGATTTCTCCCGAGCGCCCGGCCACCGCGACATTCTGCTGCGCCGGCGCGAGAGCGGCCCGGCCGTAACCGCTGCGACCCTGGCGACAATCAGGGCTCCGACCCTGATCCTGCACGGCGAGGCCGACGCCCTGATCCCGCTGTCGTCCAGCCAGGCCCTGGCCAAGGCGATCCCTGGCGCGCGCCTCGTCACCTATCCGGGCGTCGGACATGTGCCGATGGAGCAGATCCCGGCGAAATCCGCCGCCGACCTGCGCGCTTTTCTGGAGAGCCTGCCAGCCTTAACGCTGCGGCCCGCCACCTAGGCGCCAGCCCGTGGCGTCGGTCAGCTTGTCGAAGAAGCCCGGCTCATAGGCGTTTTCCGGATCGGCGCGGACCATCTCGTCCATGCGGTGCGCGTCGTCGCCCACCAGGATGCGCCAGCGTTCGGCGCGCACGCCATCGAGCATGATCTGCGCCGCCTGGGCGGCCGTGGTCGGGGCGTTCTCCTCGAAGCCCTTGGCCATCATCGTGCTCATCATCTGGATTTGTTCGTCGGTGACCTGCGAGACATCCACGCCCCGCGCCTTCATGTTGGCGCGGCTGTTGGCGATCTCCTGCGCCGAGAGCGTGTCGCTGTCATTGCCAGAGATGATCTTGCGGCTGTTGCCGGCGATGCCCGTGCCGATGTGGCCCGGCATGACCACCGAGCACTTGATGTGCGGGGCGTTGAGGCGAAGGTCGTTGACCAGGGCCTCGGTGAAGCCCTTCACGGCGAACTTGGCGGCGGCATAGGCGGTGTGGGCCGTCTGCGGTCCGAGCGACGCCCAGAAGCCATTCACGGAAGAGGTGTTGATGATGTGGGCCTCGTCGGCCTTCATCAGCATCGGCAGGAAGGTGCGGCAGCCGTAATAGACCCCGCCCCAGCAGATGTTGAAGGTCCGCTCCCAGTTGGCCCGCGTCTCATTGACGAAGGAGCCGCCGCCGCCGATCCCGGCGTTGTTGAACAAGAGGTGGATCTTGTCGGTCTGGTGCTGCTCGGCGACCTCGTCGCGGAAGCGCAGGAAATTGTCCTCCAGCGAGACATCGGCCACGTGCTGGGTGACGCGCACACCTTGCGGCGCGCCGGCGCTTTCGATCAGCCGCGCCGTCTCCTGCATGTTCTTTTCGAGCACGTCGCACATGGCCACGGAACAGCCTTCCGCCGCCAGGGCCCGCGCCAGTTCCCGGCCCATACCGGTGCCGCCGCCGGTGATCACCGCGATCTTGCCGTTGAAGTCCTTCATGCGCCGCTCTCCCATGGCTCTTTGAACCCAGGCAGAAGCGATGTGACCCGGCGCCAGTCAAGCGCCCCTGTGAACACCGGTTATAAAACCGCTTGAGTGACGGCGCGCGAACCCGTCAACCTTACACTCAAACGGCCCCAAGAGCGCCGGGAGGACATCTGACGTGCACTACAAAGAGCTGAAAGCCGCCTGGGCAGAGCTGACCGCGCCGGGCGCGCCCTTCGAAATCGAAACCATCAAGGTCAGGGGCAACGAAATCCGCTCCTACAAGAATGCCCCGCCCACTGTGCGGGCCATCTGGCTCTCCACCGCCGCCTACGGGGAGCGCGAATACATCGTCTACCAGGACGAGCGGATGACCTACGCCCAGGCGCACCGCGATGTGGCCGCCATCGCCGCCTGGCTGACAGCGCAGGGGGTGAAGCGCGGCGACCGCGTCGCCATCGCCATGCGCAACTACCCCGAATGGATGCTGATCTACTGGGCCTGCGTCTGCCTCGGCGTCGCCGCCGTGGGCATGAATGCCTGGTGGGTCACCGATGAGATGGAATACGCCCTGAAGGATTCGGCCCCGAAAGTGCTCTTCGCCGACGCCGAGCGCATCGCCCGGGTGGTGGAGCGGCCCTCGATCCTGGGGAGCGCCAAGCTGGTGGCCGTGCGCGCTCCGGCGGCGGCGGGTTCGATCGCCTATGAGGACGTCATCGCCGGAGGCGGCGCCATGCCGGATGTCGAGGTTGATCCCGATGACGATGCCTGCATCTTTTACACGTCGGGCACCACCGGCTTTCCGAAGGGGGCCCAGCTGACCCATCGGGGCTGCGCGGGCAACCTGTTCAACATCATGTTCTCTGGTCAGGTCCAGGCCTTGGCGACCATGAAGGCGACAGGCGCGGCGCCCGATCCCAGTGCGCCGCCGCCGCCCGTGCCGGCCTCCCTGCTGACAACGCCGCTCTTCCACGTCACGGCCAACAATTGT
Organism: Caulobacteraceae bacterium; assembly: GCA_046349475.1. Taxonomy (GTDB): domain Bacteria; phylum Pseudomonadota; class Alphaproteobacteria; order Caulobacterales; family Caulobacteraceae; genus Acaudatibacter. Next base: position 253,494 of record JAXMCG010000004.1, read on the forward strand.
GGCGCCTACATCCTCACCGCCGCGGGCGGGAAGATGGTGCTGATGTACCGCTGGGACGCCGGCGAAGCCCTGAAGCTCATCGAGCGCGAACGGGTCACCGCCATGAGCGGCGTTCCGACCATGAGCCGCGAACTGATCACCCACCCCGACTTCGCCACCACGGACACCTCGTCCCTCGCCAGCCTCGGCGGCGGCGGGGCGCAGCTGCCACCCGATCTGGTGGCCAAGATCGATTCCTCCGTCGCCACCGCCCGGCCCAATGCCGGCTACGGCATGACGGAGACCTGCGGCATCATCACCGCCGTGGCCGCCGACTTCTTCGTCGACCGGCCCTCCTCCTGCGGTCCGGCCATGCCCAATTTCGAGGTGAAGTGCGTGGACGATGACGGAAACACCGTGCCTCAGGGCGAGACGGGCGAGCTGTGGGTCAAGGGCGCCTGCGTGATCAAGGGTTACATTAACCGTCCCGAAGCCACGGCGGATTCGATCACGGACGGCTGGTTGCATACCGGTGACGTGGCCCGCATCGACGAGGATGGCTTCATCTTCATCGTCGACCGCAAGAAGGACATGGTGCTGCGCGGCGGAGAGAACGTCTATTGCGCCGAGGTGGAGGCCGCCGCCTACCGCAATCACGCCGTCGCCGAATGCACCGTGTTTGGTGTGCCCGACGCACGCCTGGGCGAGGAGGTTGGCATGGCGGTCTTCCTGCGCGAGGGCCACAGCATCGATGCCGAAGGGTTGCGCGCCTCCATGGGCGAGGGCCTCTCCAAGCATAAGCTGCCCCGCTACATCTGGTTCATGAGCGAGGCCCTGCCGCGCAACGCCTCGGGCAAGTTCCTCAAGCGGGAACTGCGCGATACGCTGAAGACCGAGGCCGCCAGCTAGCTCAATCCTTTCCGCTCATCCCGGCGAAAGCCCGGACCCAGGTTTTTTCCGCCGGGCTTTCAAGCTGCGATGCTTTGGCCGGCTTGGGCCAAACAATAAAACGCCTGGATCCCGGCTTTCGCCGGGATGAGCGGCGTTGTGGGGGATTGGCCTTGCGCTAAGCTCTCGCAAAACAAGGGAGCCACCCATGCAAGAGGTCGCCACTGGCTATGGCCTGATCGAGGGCCCCCTGTGGGACGCCGGGCGCGGCCTCTTCTTCACCGATGTCCAGAACGGTGGGATTCACCTGCTGGGTCTGAACGGCGAGATTTCCACCGTCCTGCCTAAGCGGCGCGGGGTCGGGGGCCTCGCTCTGCACGAGGACGGCGGCCTGATCTTCGGCGGGCGGGATATCTCCTATTCGGACCTGAAGGGCGGTGGATCGGTCCTGCTGACCCCCGCCGCCGCCATGCCGGGCGCGATCGGCTTCAATGATCTGACCACGGACAATCAGGGCCGGGTCTTCGTCGGCTCCCTCGCCTATGTCGTGTTCGGCGGCGGCGAGGCGAAGCCGGGCGGGCTGCATGTCATCGAGCTCGATGGTTCCTCCCGCCAGCTCTCCGGCGGGGTGATGCTGACCAATGGCCTCGGCTTCTCGCCGGATGGACGCCGGCTCTATCACTCCGACAGCCAGAGCGAACTGGTGCGGGCCTATGAGGTCTCGGCCCCGGGCGAGGTCGGCGACTGGACGCCTCTCACCAAGTTCCCGCCACGCGGCACGCCCGATGGCCTGAAGGTCGCCGCCGATGGCTCAGTCTGGGTGGCCGATGCAGGGGCCGGGCGGGTGGCCGTGTTCGAGCCTGACGGGACGCATCGGATGGACATCAAGGTCCCCCTGCCCATGGTCACCAGCGTCTGCTTCGGCGGCGACGACCTGATGGACCTCTACATCGTCACCGGCTCGCGCGGCGGGCCGGGCGGAGATTGCGGCACGATCTACAAGACCCGCGCCGATGTCGCCGGACTGCCACTGGCGAAGGCTAAGGTCCCGCACCAATGACCGAGCCGCTCAACATCCTCTTCATCACCGCCGACCAGTGGCGCGGGGAATGCCTCTCGGGCCTCGGTCACCCTGTCGTGAAAACACCGACCCTCGACGCCCTGATGGCGGAAGGCGTGACCTTCACCCGCCACTTCGCCAATGCCGCGCCCTGCGGCCCCTCGCGCACAACGATCCACACCGGCCTCTACCTGCAGAACCACCGCTCCGGCACCAACGGCACGCCGCTGGATGCGCGGCACAACAATTGGGCCCTGCAGGCCGGCAAGCACGGCTATGACCCCGTCCTCTTCGGCTACACCGACATCAGCCTCGACCCGCGCGGCCGCCCTCTGGATGACCCCTGGCGCTACACCTACGAAGGCCCCCTCCCCGGCATCCGCATGATCGCGCCGATGGGCGAGAACCCCACTGAGTGGGTGGCCTGGATGGCGGCCAAGGGCTTCGAAATCCCCGAGGGCGCCGAGCCCTATGGCTACCGCCTGCCCGGCCCGGAACCGGAAGACGGCGCCCCGGCGCCGCGCCCTAACGCCTATCCCGCCGAACTGGACGACACGTCCTATCTGGTGGGCCGCCTGATGGACTGGCTGCCGACGGCGGAGGGGCCGTTCATCGCCCACCTCTCTCTCCTGCGCCCGCACCCGCCCTTCGTCGCCGCCGAGCCCTGGAACCGGATGTATCAGGCGGCGGAGGTCCCGGGCTTCACTCGCGCCGCCGACGCGGACACCGAAGCAGAGCAGCACCCCTGGCTCGCCTACCAGCTTTCCCGCAAGTCCTTCCGCGCCACCGCCAATGAGGCGCGCCTGCGCCGTCTGAAGGCGGTCTATTTCGCCTTGATGAGCCGAGTCGACGCCGAGCTCGGCAAGCTCTTTTCGCGGATGAAATCGCTCGGCCTCTGGGACAACACCCTCATCATCTTCACCTCCGACCACGGCGAGCAGATGGGCGACCACTGGCTGATGGGAAAGGGCGGCTATTTCGACCAGTCCTACCACGTGCCCCTGATCATCCGCGATCCGCGCGCCGAGACGACCCGGGGGTCCCGCGTCGACCGCTTCACCGAGCACGTGGACATCGCTCCCACCCTGCTGGCCGCGATCGGCGCCGAGCCCCTCCAGGGCGACGGCTACGACCTCGCCCCGTTCGTGGCGGGCGAGGCGCCGCAGCGCTGGCGCACCGAGGCCCACTGGGAGTTCGACTTCCGCAACGTGCCGGACGACACGGTGGAGCAAGAGCTCGAGGTGGATCTGGAGGAGTGCACGCTGAATGTCGTGCGGTCCGAGCAGTGGAAATACGTCCACTTCACCACCCTGCCGCCCCTGCTCTTCGACCTTCAGGCGGACCCGGGCGAGACCACCAACCTCGCCGGCGACCCGGCCTACGCCGCCGTCGCCCTGAGGTTCGCCCAGAAGCTGCTCTCCTGGCGCATGGCCCACGACGAAAAGGCGCTGGGCCGGTTCGCGATTACCTCCGACGGGGTCGTTGAGCGGACTTAGCCTCCGCCAATCTCCGCCAGCACTTCGTCCGTGTCCCGCCCGATGGCGGGCGCGTCGCAGCGGATGGAGACGGGGGTCTTCTCAAAGCGCAGGCCGGGCTTCATCGCGTGGTAGTCGCCCTCGCCCTCGATGTGGCGTGTCTCGAAGAGGGTCTGGCTGAGCTGCGGATCGTTGAAGATGCCCATGGGCTCATTGGCCCGCATCACCGGGATTGCGAACTGCTGGCATAGGGCCAGCCAATCGTCCGTGGTCCGCGTGGCGGCAGCCTCGTCGAGCATCAGATTGTACTCAGTCACCCGCCCTTCGCTGTCCTGGTGGCGCAGGAACCGCTCGCTCTCATAGGCTCCGGGCAGACCGCCGAGTTCGAGGAACTTCGCCGCCCCCTGGCGGGAGTTAATCTGGATCATCAGCCAGCCGTCCTTGGTCTTGCGCGGGCGGCGGTGGGGCGAGACGGCGGTGGTGTAGCCGAGCTTGCCGGTGGGCGGCTGGTAGGCCTGGCCATAAAGATGCTCGGCCATCAGGAAGCCGGTGAAGGTCTCCAGCATCGGCACGCAGACATACTGCCCCTCGCCCGTCCGCTCCTTGTGGCGCAGGGCGGCCAGGCAGGCGATGGCGGCGAAGAGGCCGCAGGTCTTGTCGGCCAGGAAGCTCGGCAGGGGCCGGAATTCGCTTTCCGGATAGACCAGCTGCTCCAGGCCGCAGGCGCCGCTCGCCGCCTGGATCAGGTCGTCGAAGGCCTGGCGCCCGGCATAGGGCCCGGCCGGGTCGTAGCCGACGGCTTCCACATAGACGATGTCCGGCTTGATCGCCTTGACCGCTTCATAGCCGAAGCCCAGGCGCTGCACGGCCTCGGGGCGCATGTTGTGGACGAAGATGTCCGCGCCTTTGATCAGCTTGGCGAGCGCCTTGCGGCCCGGTTCGTTCTTCAGGTCGAGGGCCAGGGAGCGCTTGTTGCGGTTCAGCGAGATGAAGGCCGGGCCCATGGTGTCCGACTTCGGCGCCCGGCCGGAGGTGCGTTGCCGGTCGCCGCCCGGCTCCTCGACCTTGATCACGTCGGCGCCCAGGTCGCCCAGCATCTGGGTGCAGTAGGGCCCCAGGATGTATTGGGTCAGATCAACGACGCGCACCCCTTCAAGGGCGCCCGGGGCGAAGCTCATACGACGTATCCTCTTAGTTGCAGGCCTATTGCCCGACCTTGGGGCAGGCGTGTTCAGTAGCCTTTATCGGCGTCTTCGCGCGCCCGGCGCGAGCGCTTTTTTGCAAGCTGGAGCCTGACATGGCCCTCGACGGCGACCAACCCGAACTCGGCTTCGACCCGGAAGCCCTGCGCGAGAAGTACCGGGCCGAGCGCGACAAGCGTCTGAGGGCCGACGGCAACGAGCAGTACCAGGAGATCGCGGGCCAGTACGCCCACTACCTGGATGACCCCTATGTGGCGCGCATCGAGCGCGAGCCCCTCTCCGATGATGTGGAGGTGGTGGTGATCGGCGGCGGGTTCGGCGGGCTGCTGGCCGGGGCGCGGCTGCGGGAAGCCGGCGTGCAGGACATCCGAATGATCGAAAAGGGCGGCGACTATGGCGGCACCTGGTACTGGAACCGCTACCCCGGGGCGGCCTGCGATATCGAGAGCTACATCTACCTGCCGCTCCTGGAAGAGGTCGGCTACATGCCCGTGGAGAAGTATGCGCGCGCGCCGGAGATCCTTAAACACTCGCGCGCCATTGCCGAGAAGTTCGACCTCTACCGCGACGCCCTCTTCCAGACCGAAGTCACTTCCATGGACTGGGACGATGCGGCCCAGCGCTGGACGATCCACACCAACCGCGGCGATGCGATCAAGGCGCGCTATGTGCTGACGGCTTCCGGCCCGCTGCACCGGCCGAAGCTGCCGGGCATTCCGGGGGTGGAGACCTTCAAAGGCCACTCCTTCCACACCAGCCGCTGGGACTATGCCTATACGGGCGGGGACTCCAACGGGAACCTCACGGGCCTCGCCGGCAAGCGGGTGGGGATTATCGGGACAGGGGCGACGGCGGTGCAGGTCGTGCCGCACGTGGGGGCGGCGGCGCAGGAACTGTTCGTCTTCCAGCGCACGCCCTCCTCCATTGACGTGCGCGACAACAAACCCACGGACCCGGCCTGGGAAGCCTCGCTGAAGCCCGGCTGGCAACAGCGGCGGATGGATAACTTCAACGCCCTCGTTTCCGGCCAGCCGCAGGACGAGGACCTGGTGAATGACGGCTGGACCGACATCATCGGCAACCTCCTGGCCATCGCCCGGCGCGACCAGGGCGCCTTCGCCAGCCCCGCCGCCATGGCGGAGACCATGCAGCTGGCCGATTTCCAGAAGATGGAGCAGATCAGGGCTCGAGTGGATTCCATCGTCACCGACAAGGCCACCGCCGAGGCGCTGAAGCCCTACTACAACCAGTTCTGCAAGCGGCCCTGCTTCCACGACGAGTACCTGGCCACCTTCAACCGGCCGAACGTCCACCTGATCGACACCAGCGGCCAGGGCGTGGAGCGGATCGATGAGACCGGCATCTGGGCGAACGGCCAGCATTACGAAATCGACTGCCTGATCTACGCGACCGGCTTCGAGGTCGGGACGGCCTTCACCCGGCGCCAGGGTTTTGAAATTACCGGACGGGGCGGGCTCAGCCTGACCGAGAAGTGGAAAGACGGGGCGGCGACCTATCACGGGTTCTTCGTGCGGGATTTCCCCAACTGCTTTCTGATTTCCAATGTCCAGTCCGGCTTCACGGCCAACTATCCGCACATGCTGGACGCCCAGTCCAAGCACGTCTCCTACGTGATTGC